>NZ_OZ373019.1:0-1888154 GCF_977110965.1 Spiroplasma endosymbiont of Dactylopius coccus
TATTTTCTTATTATCACAATGATGTTTAACCATTAAAAAGTATTCTTTATACAAATTTTTACTTTCTAAAATAGTTTTTGTTTTAAATGTTTCGTTAAAGATAATATTATTACTTTCATTTGAATATATAACAATTCCATTATTACCAATTCCAGCAGGGTCAATTCCAATGATTAAGTTATATTGCATTATGTTAAAAATACTTTTTCATTATGAGTTGAAACATGTTTATAAGAACCTGTTTGGAATCTTTTAAACATAATTAAACTAAAAAAGGGAATAATTATTTCTAACCTGACAGTTAATTAACATTTTATTTTCTTTGTCATTTTTTTGTTAAAAAGATTTTATCATTTGACAACTTATCGATTAAAAATTTATTTTTCAACTATAAAATAACATTTATGATATTAATTTAATCAAAAATAAGTTAAAAAAGATCCTAAACAGGTTCTAAGAAGTAACAATATAATTAATTGGCAAATCATTATGGTTATATGGATTATTTATTTTAAAACTTTTATTATCTTGTTGTCATGTAATATTGTATTTAAAACAAGGATTAGTAATTTTAGTTTTGTTATCAGTTATTTCACCAATAAATCAACTATTATGTTGTTCATAAAATATTAATGGTTCAAGTTTTATATCATTAATATAATATTCTTTTGGTGCTTCTTGTTTATTAACAGTTATTTTTTGTTCAGAAAGATATGGTTTTAATAATTCTAATAGTTCTTGACCATTCATTTCTTTTTTAATATTTTCTAAATTAAACACTCAATATGTATAATTATTATCAACAGTAAAACTATTATTTTTAATCATTCAATTTGGAATAGATAATTTATATTCACCATAATCAATCATAATAGAATTTTGTTTTTTAATTATTTGTTCTTTTTTAAATTCTATTTGCATAATAATCCTTTCCTAATATGTTCTGTTGCTTCTAGCATAAAGAACATATAATTTGATTTTTAGATTATTAATAATACTACTATTCGTTTTATTTATTCCTGTAATTCTGGGCTCAAAAATAAATTGTGAAATTTTAAAAAACATCGAGGCATTCGATTCAATATTTATTTAATTTGCGTTTAGTAAATTAATATTTTAATTGAACCGGCACCGCTCAATTTTTTTTATAAGTTTGAAATTTATTTTATCGCCCAAAAAAATTTTTCAAAAAAAATAAAAAATAAAACCAACACTTGCTCACTGGAGAGTGGCAAGGTTGGTTAAATTAAGAATAATAATAGTTCGTCCCCACTTCGGGTCTATATATACTAGTTTCCAATTCGCTCCCACCCCAAGAATTACCATTACTGGTTAGTATATTTTATTAGGTATCACTCCACTTTTTATTTATCCATGCAAGTCCACATGGCTAGCTACTATTTTTAACAACTGTGTTGTAGTTCACTTTTTTAGTTCCCTAACACGTGTTGATAATAGCGTTAAAGACGTTTATTAAAAATTTTAAAATTTTACAATTACAAAAAAAGACAAGATTATTTCTTGTCTTTTTCCTTTGATAATAATTTTTATTTTATCTTATAAAATCTATATTTTTTAAAATACGTCGAATATAAATTTAATGGTAAAAGAGAATTTAATTTGTCTATCATCATTTTTAAATGGTAATTTTGGAAATAAGTTACTACTATGATAATTAATTATTTCGTAAATTTGACAACCGCCCATTTTATTTTAATAAAAATTATCTATCAAATTATTATTATGATATTTTTATTGTTAATTAATTTTCTAAATTAGAGTAGTATTAATAGTTTTTATAAAAATTTAATAAATGTCTTGTTTTTTAATTAAAAGTAATTTATAATTTTTATAAATAAGTATTTAATTAATTAAATAACTATTTTAAAAAGGAGAAGTTATAATGATAGTTAAAAGTGTTGACCAAGAAAAAGAAAAAGTAGATATAAAAACAAAGAAAAAAATAAAGATTAATTCAAAACAACAAATTTTTAATATTACTTTGACAGGAATTTTATTGGGATTAGCTGTTGCTTCTTCATTAATTGAAATACCTATTCAGTTTATGGGAGTAATTTTACCATTAAGAATTTTTGATTCATTAATTATTGCTTTTGCTTTACCAATTATTGGTTTATATTATACATTAGCAATTGGTATTATTGAACCTTGATTACATTTATTAGCAGATAGTGATCATCCGCCAATTCAAATTTTCTTTGATAATATTGCTAATATTTTATTTATTGTTTCTTTTTATTTTATTTACTACTATCTTTTTAAATTGTGTAATAAAAGTAAAAATTTAAAAGTAGATACTATCAAAAAAGTAAGTGCTGGTCTAGTAATAGTACCCTTAAATGCGATTATTGCTACTTTATCTTTTGCTTTAACTTTAGTAGTACTTTATTTTAGTCCTAACCTACCAAGACCTGATGAATATGATAATAATATTCTTAATTTTAATAATCATTCAGTAATTATATTATTTATTTTACTTGGTATTGAAATTTTAAGATTTATTTTTATCTTTATCTTATTTAGCTTAGTTGAAAGAAAGATAGGTTCTGCTAAACGTTATTATTTTTAATAAAAAGTATTTTATTTTATAAAATAAAATGTTAAATTAATACTTATTAATTAAAAATAAAATGTGGGAGTAACATATGAAGTTAATAGTTATTTTAATTATTATCATGAGTATTATTTTTTTAATTGGTTTTATAATAATATTTTTTCTGAAATTAAGAAAAAAGAAAATAAAATCATCAAGGAAAATAAAATATCGTTTATGTGATCCAAATTCTTATCATAGTAGCATTATCAAGAATAGAAAGTTTAAATTTAAAAGTAATAATGATTTAGTAAATAATAAAAAAGTATTGGAAATGTTAACATATTTACAGGAAAGAGATATCGCTAATTATAATAATATTATTCCTACTTTTTATAGCATTTTGGAAAAACCTATCCAACATAATTTGGAAGCTAATAAAAATGTTAATTATTTATTAACTAATATTGTTGATATTTTATGTCACCATCATCACTCTATGGTAAATCCCTTACATTTGATTAAACATTTGTTTAATAAATGTAATAATAAATTACATCAACACAAAAAAATTCTCATTTTACTCAAGAGAATAATCATTCAGTTAAACCAACACATGTTTTTAATAAAACACAAACTAATGCTTCTACACCAAAAACTAATGTTTCTACAACAAAAAAATATAATAAACATACTTTCTCATAAATTTATAAATATTCCTTTACTAGTTATTAGTCCTAACTTAACAAAAACGGAATATCTAATTAAATTCATAATTAAAATGTATTAAATATCTACTAATTTAACTTATTAGTAGATATTTTTTTTAAAAATAAAATTTACTGTACATTATTTTGTAATAGTTTATAATAATAAGAAAATCATTATAAATGGAGTGTAAAATATGAGACGAAAATTAAATTTATTTTTTACTACCAGCCTTTTATTAAGTTCTAGCATGTCGCTTTTAGCATTCACAATTGATACAAACAATATTAGTATTAATAATTTTGCCAACAACAATGTTGATACTAAAACAGCAACTAAGTATGCTAATGAAACCTCTATTGTTGGTAAATCGTTATTAATTGCTAAAAATAAAGGTTTTAATACTAATAATTTATTAAATGATATGTATAATCAAACCCCTTCTATTCAAATTGATAATCTTACAGGTAAGAATACTGGAAATGATTTTATTAATGATTGAACTAGTAACTTAGATGGTAATAGTATTAATACTATTCAATCTTTATTTCAACGTAATGGTATTAATCAATCTAAAGTTGATGCTATCACTAATAATATTAATAACTATAGTAGTTATCATGACATATTGCCAATGCTTAAAAATTATTTAAATAATTCTATTTTATCTAATGATGATACTGTTAATATGATTGATGGAATGTTAAAAAATATTAAAAATTTAATACCAAATATTAATGATTACTTATCTTATACTAATTATATTCCAATTATAACTAATACTATTGATGAATTATTAGCAGATTGAGATCAAGAAGATAATTTTAGTGGTAATACTACTTTTGAAAAAATGCAAGATTATATGTCAAAGAAAGCGACATTTGCTCAAGCTTGAAATATTCCAAGTCATGAAAAGTGATACTATGTTAAAGATGAAGCAAAAAATTGAAATTGAAATCAATTTTATGAATATATAGCTGGTGTTAATTTTAATTATATGTTTAAGTCAATATCAGGAAAATATATTGGGGAAATGATTAGCGATAATATTAAATATGCTTTATGAGGTGCTGGACCTATCGGTTTTAATTCTGATAATTTTAATGCTACATTTAGTGAAACTCTTAATAAGATTTTAACAAATCCAGTGGCATGACCTTATTTAATAAAAACAATAATACCAATGGTTAAAAGTGAAGTATTAAAATTAACTAATCCAACTCTTGGTATTGATAGTATTACTTGAGATGATAAAACACCACTTAAAAATAATACAGTTCAACTAAAAAAAGTATTAACTATTTTTCAAGAATTAATATCTTCAAAAGATAATATGCTTAAATTAGTTACCAATTTAATGACCGGACCTTTTGGTGAAGACATTATTGCGAAAGCTACCTTTGCATGAACTGATTCATATTGAACATTACCTGAGATTCAAAAGAAATTTTCTTTTATTTCAACTATTAGTGATATTCCTCAACAAGTTGTTAATAGTTTAGAATCAGCAATTAAAAATGTTCCAATTAATGACACAATTAATAAAATATTTGAGTTTACTAACAAATATTTAACAACAAATCCATTAATTGATTTAAAAGATTTAGTAAAATATTTAGATTTAACTTTCGGTAGTAAAGATTTTATTAATGCTTTAAATAATCTTAAATATATTATTAATCACCCAACAACAGATAATATTAGTAAAACTAAAGAAATATTACAATTATTAGGTGTTCAATTTGGTGATGAAACTAATTTTAAACAAGATAGTGTTCTTGCAAACTTTTCTAATTGATTAAATACTCCTACTAACAGTTTAAATTCTTTACTAAATATAATAGTTGATAAAACACATCATAATGGTGGTATTCTTGATAATATGTTAAAGGACCAAGAAAATTTATATAAAGATATGTATAGTAAATATTTTGATATTAACAATAATAGTTATTTTACTTTAAGTGATATTGCAATGAATACATTTAAACATGATGATGGTAGTGTTAGTGCAGTTTTAAGTTATAAAATTAAAAATAATTTAGATAATAAAAGTTATGATATTACATTTAAAAATGCTAATTTTCTTACAAGTAAAATCTTTAAAATAAAATTATTTCATATTAGTCAATAATTTTTAATAATTTCCTTCAATAATTAGATATTTTAATTTAAAAAGTATATTAATATACAAGTCAGTTATTGCATTTCTCTTTAAACAATTTAAAATATAGATAACTTATAGATTTAAGAAAAAGTTATTGGGGAAAATAAAGGGGACTAATTATGAAATCATTATTAACAACATTAAGTGTTTTAACACTTGCAACAACTACAGGAAATTTAATCAATATTTTAAATACAATTGAAGAAAAAACTAATATTACAACTAATTACATTCAAAGTAAAACACAACAAGATACAATTTACAAAAATAAAAATGGAGAAAAAATAAAAACTAATATAGAAGATTTGTCAGAGATAGAAAGTAAAGAGGTTGTTCAAATTGGTTTTTATAAGAATCGACAAGGTGAAATTCAAGTTGCTAGAGTGCCAAAAACAATTCAAAAAGTACCAGATCAGTTACCATCAGAAATAACATCTTTGAGTTATATGTTTACTCGTGCGAAATCATTTAATCAGGATTTGTCAGCTTAATGTAACAAATATGAGCAGTCTGTTTAGTGACACATTAGTATTTAATGGTAATATTGCTAATTGAAATGTGTCGAAGGTGACAACTATGAAACAAATGTTTTATTATGCAGCCACATTTAATCAGGATTTGTCAAAATGAGATGTATCTAATGTAACAGATATGTATGCTATGTTTAGTAAAACTTGAGAATTTAATGGTAATATTACTAATTGAAATGTGTCTAAGGTGACAACTATGAATAATATGTTTAGTGCTTCTGGATCATTTGAAGGTTCATCATCATTTAATCAGGATTTGTCAAAATGAGATGTATCTAATGTAACAGATATGTATGCTATGTTTAGTAAAACTTGAGAATTTAATGGTAATATTACTAATTGAAATGTGTCTAAGGTGACAACTATGAATAATATGTTTAGTGCTTCTGGATCATTTGAAGGTTCATCATCATTTAATCAGGATTTGTCAGAATGAAATGTATCTAATGTCACAGATATGAGTGGTATGTTTAGTAGAACTTGAAAATTTAATGGTAATATTTCAAATTGAGATGTATCTAATGTTACAAATATGAGTGATATGTTTGCATATGCAACTTCCTTCAATCAAAATATTTCAAAATGAAAAGTTGAAAAAGTAAAAAACCATGATAATTTTGCTATTGAGTCAGGAATTGCATCAGATCTTAGTAAATGACCAAAATTTAATAAATAAAATAAATGTTTCAAGAAGAAACAATAAAAAATAATGAGGCTTTTTAGAAATCTGTGTATCTTTGTTTTACAAAGTACTAGTTAAGATTAATTCTATCTTCAAATTTTATCATAAAATGAGCAATTGCTGTATTTCAATTTTGAATGGGCATTGTTCATTTTTTTGTTATATTTTCAATTGCTAAATAAAATATTTTCAATTCTTCCATATCATTAGGAAAAACTTTTTTATTTCTGATAACTTTTCGTAATTGACTATTAACAGATTCAATAGCATTTGTGGTATAAATTACTCTTTTAATTTCTGTTGGATAACTAATAAAAACTATTAAATTTTCTCAATTTTTATATCAAGATTTAGCAATTTGAGGATATTGTTTATTTCACTTATTTTCAAATGTTTCTAAAGCCTGCATTGCTTGTTCTTCATTACATGCAGTATAAATTGGTTTTAAATCTGCAACTAGAGATTTTCTATGCTTATATGAGACATATTTCAAACTATTTCTAATTTGATGAACGATGCATAATTGATGTTCTGTTTTAGGATAAACTGATTGTATTGCTTCTGACATTCCTGTTAAATTATCACTACAAGCAATAAGAATATCATTTAAGCCTCGATTTTTCATTTCTGTGAAATTGGCTAATCAAAATTTAGAACCTTCATTTTCACTAATTCATAAGCCTAAAATATCTTTTTTACCTTCTAAATCAACTCCTAAAGCTATATACACAGATTTGTTAATAATGCGTTTATCTTGTCGTATTTTAACTACTATGCAATCAAAATAAACAATCGGATAAATACTATCTAATGGTCGATTTTGCCATACTTTTACATCATCAATAACATCATCAGTAATTTGTGACTAATAACACTTTCACTAATATCAGCACCATGATATAACTCTTGTAATTGCATTCTAATATCTGATAATGTCATACCTTTTGCATATAAAGAAAGAACTTGTTGATCAAAACCATCAAATCTTCTTTGTCTTTTTGCAATTATTACAGGATTAAAATTACTATTGCGATCTCGTGGTACATCAATCTCAATTTTACCTTGTTGAGTTATTAATTTTTTTGAACTTATACCATTACGAGCATTGTCACTATTACTATGTTGATTCTTATCATATCCTAAATAATTTTGCATCTCAGAATTCAACATTTTTTCTACTAATCTTTTTGTTAATTCTTTATACAAACCTCCCTCTTTAAAAACTGTTGTTAAATCTTCAGTATTTTCTAATAATAAATCTACTGCTTTTGATATTGGATCATTATTATTAATATTTTGCTTTTTAGCCATCTGTAATTCACTCTTTCTAGGTTTATTATAGAATTAATTAAACATAGTTATTTTTGTAAGTTACACAGATTACTAAACATTACCTTTTTTATTGATAATCTAAGTAAAGATTATTATTTACATTACTTAAGATAATTTTTATTTTCTTTATTTTGAATATTGTTTTTTAAATGTTTTGATTTTATAATGTATATGAACAGACAAGAAATATATGCTTAAATCATTAAGCCTGTTTAGTATTATTACCTAAACAGGTTTTTTTGCTGTTTAATTAGAGAAATTTTAACTTAGAAAGAAGAGTAATTAAATGATAAATAATCAAGAACAGTATAAAAAAATTATTACTATTGTTTTAAATGCTATTGGTGCTGGTAGTGCTGGTGCAACTACTAAATTATTACATAATGCTCGTCAAGTTTCACAATGATTAAATTTAGCAAATGCTTTAAATAGGGGTGTTTTTGGGACAGCATTTACATTTTTACCAGATAGTAAAAAAGTAGCAACATTAATAGAAGTTTGAAAAATATTAATAAATACCTCATATATAGTTACAACATTAGATGTTAATTTTATTAAAACAATATTTACTAAAGCAAGTAATTGAGATTTAACAATTCCTAATTTACTACCATTTATTAGTTTTGAAATATCTGCTATTTCTGGTGTTTTGGCTGGAACAACAACACTTACACGTATTTATTTTACTAATAAAGATTCAGCAACTAATAAAATATTAAAGTCAATTGAAGATGGTTTTAATTTATTATGTCCTTTTGCTGCAATTATTGGAGGAGGATCATTATTTTGAACACCTGGTCTTGATTCAAAAATTATTGCTCCAATTTTTGCTACACTTGATGGAGTTTCTGGAACTACTAATTGATTAATAAATAAATTTTGAAATCCTATTGATTTTGAGACTAATAATGAAAATCAGAGCATATTGGATAATGAAGAAAATGGTACTTTATTAATTAATGATGAAGAATTTAAGACAAGATGTAATGAAACAAATATTGATAATGATTCATCTTCATTAAACTCTGTTAATTCAGTTTTTGTTGCTAATTAGTAATAGTTTTTTGTTAAATTTATTTAAATAGATTTTTAAAATTTAATAATAAAAAACTACTAGCATCTTTGTTGTTGCTAGTGGTTTTTATTGTTTGATTTGTTAATGTTGTGCTAAAAGTAGTGTTTTGTGGGAGTATAAATATTTGTTATTGCATTATCTTAAAAAGCATTCTAAGAACCTGTTTAGGATCTTTTTTAACTTATTTTTGATTAAATTAATATCATAAATGTTATTTTATAGTTGAAAAATAAATTTTTAATCGATAAGTTGTCAAATGATAAAATCTTTTTAACAAAAAAATGACAAAGAAAATAAAATGTTAATTAACTGTCAGGTTAGAAATAATTATTCCCTTTTTTAGTTTAATTATGTTTAAAAGATTCCAAACAGGTTCTAAGAACCTGTTTAGGATCTTTTTTAACTTATTTTTGATTAAATTAATATCATAAATGTTATTTTATAGTTGAAAAATAAATTTTTAATTGATAAGTTGTCAAATGATAAAATCTTTTTAACAAAAAAATGACAAAGAAAATAAAATGTTAATTAACTGTCAGGTTAGAAATAATTATTCCCTTTTTTAGTTTAATTATGTTTAAAAGATTCCAAACAGGTTCTAAGAATTATGACTGGTATGTTTGCTGGCTCAGTATTATTTGATCAAGATCTTTCAAATTGAGATGTATCCAATGTACTAGATCACACTCATTTTGCTGTTGGTTCAGCAATTTCTAATTCTAATAAATTACCTAAATTTAAAAAATTTTTTATTAATAACACTATTTAATTTGATCAAAAGTATTTAATTTCTAAGTAAGTAATTATAATAAAATATTTAAAATATTATATTTGTTTTTTATAAAAGCATATAATATTGACAAACGGTAAATTTAAAAAGTTTTAACTCATTTCTTTATTTTTTTAAAGTAAATGAGTTTTTATTTTTATTATTATATGTTCTTTTATTTTACTGACTAGTCATACATTTAAAGTAATCAATTGCAATTATATGCCAAAGGTTATATAATATGGGTAATAGTGGGAAAGTGTGGGTGATATTATGCTACTAGGACAATCATTGTCAACATTAGATGAAAAGAAACGAATGATAATTCCTTCTAAGTTTAGAAGTTATTTTCATAACAATGAGATTGTTATTGTTTCTAAAGGTTTTGAAGGCTGTTTAGTTATTCGTAACGAAATTGAATTTATTAAATGACAAGATAAAATCTTATCACAATCCGAAGGTCAGAAAGAAGCCAGAATTTTAGCAAGACAAGTATTTGCTAATTCAGAAGAATTAACTATTGATAGTAAAGGTCGCATTAATATTCCACATTCATTATTGACACTAGCTGATATTAAACAAAAAGTAATTATGATTGGACTATCCAATAAAATTGAGATTTGATCAGAAACTAATTGAAATAGTTTTAATCAAGATACCAAGGATAAATTTGAGTCGGCGGCAGCAGCTCTAGATGAGATATAAAAATTATGAATAATATCAATGCAAGACACATTTCTGTAATGTTAACAGAAGCAATTGATTTCTTAAATATTAAACCTGATGGTATTTATGTCGATTGTACATTAGGACGAGCAGGTCATAGTAAAGTTATACTATCAAAACTTACCTCTGGCAAACTATATGCTTTTGATCAAGATCAAATGGCCATTGATAATAGTAAAATTATTTTAAAAGATTTTAAAGATAAATATGAAATAATTAAAAGTAATTTTGCAAATATTCAATCTGAGCTTTTAAAAAGAAATATTACTAAAGTTGATGGTATATTATATGATTTAGGTATATCATCACCACAAGTTGATGAAGATATTAGAGGATTTAGTTATATGAAAGATGCTAAGTTAGATATGCGTATGGATCAAAGTCAAAAATTAAATGCGTGAGATATTGTTAATAATTATAATTATGAGCAATTAAAAACAATTATTAAAAATTATGGTGAAGAAGTATTTGCTAGTAGTATTGCTAAAAATATTATTAAAACAAGAACTTTTCAACCAATTGATACCACTTTACAATTGGTTACGATTATTAAAAAATCATTACCAGTAAGAGTATTAAATAAGCATCATCATCCTGCTAAAAAGACTTTTCAAGCATTAAGAATTGCTGTTAACAATGAGTTAGAAACATTAAAATCTTCTTTAAAACAATCTTTGAAATTATTAAAATCTAATGGTAGAATTGTTGTTATTAGTTTTCATTCTTTAGAAGATCGTATTGTTAAACAAACTTTTAATGAAGTTTTAATTGATCCACAAGCACAATTATATGCTAAATTACCAGTTCACAATAATTGAAAAACAAAATATCAGTTAATAATTAAAAAACCAATTACACCAAAGCCTGATGAAATAAATAAAAATCCAAGAGCACGAAGTGCAAAACTAAGAGTTATTACTTATATTGATTCATAAAAATGTTTGGAGGTGAGCAATATGAATTTTCAAGAACTATATGTTGTATGTCAAATTGAAGATTTTAGTTTAAAAGTTATGGTTAATAATTATGTTAATAATCAAATTCAGGTTTTATATAAAGAAACTGTTGATACTGAACAGTTTTCTGAAAATGGTGTAATTATTAATTCAATTGCTACAGGTAAGTTATTAAGACAAATTATTAATAAAATTAATAATACTTTAAATATAAAAGTACAACGTATTGCCTTAACTTTACCTTCAAATAATTTAAAAATTTATCAATCACAAGCATCACTTGATTTTAAAGATGCTAATCACATTATCACTGATGAAGATTGTAGTAAAGTGATTGAAATGGCTAAAAACATTACTATTGATAATAGTGAAATTATTTGTTTAACTAAACCATACAATTTTAAAGTTGATCATGCAATTGGTAATTGTTCATTACCAATTGCAAAAAAAGGACAAGTTATGCATGTTGATGCTTTAGTTTATTCATTACCTAAAAGTTTATATAATTCTCACCTCGAAGTATTAACTAATGCCGAAACAGAATTGTTAACTGTTACTTTAGATCAATTTGCATTAGTATGTAATATTAAAAATACTGATTTTAATCGTAATACAGTTTTAGTTGATTGAAATATTAATAGTACTAAGATTAGTGTTTTTAGTAATTCAGTATTATTTGCAACAACTAATATTAAAATTGGTTGAAATCAAATAATTCAATCATTAATGAAGCAAATGCATTGTGGTTATGATAAAGCTGAAAGATATTTACAAAAAATTATTAATATAAGTAGTAATTATTTATGCGATGTTGTTGTTGATAAGTATGTTGATGATCAAACAAAATCTATTGTTCGTTTAACAAAAACTGATTTACAAGCAACAGTTAAAAGACAAATTAATGAAATTATTTCTTGTATTGAATATTTTCTTGATGAAGTTAGTGATAATAATAGTTCAGATATGGAAATTATTTTTACGGGAATTACTATTGGTTTATGTGGTTTTGCCAACTATTTTAAAAATAATAGCAAACTAAAAGAAGTAAAATATATGCTCAGTCAAACTCCTGGTGCATATAGTTATCAGTGAACTACTTTAATCGGTAATACTCACTACCAACATTTAGTAAATGTTTTTAGTAATAATTATATTTCATCAATACATAAACCAGAAATTGTATCAAAATTAAATCATTATACGCATTCTAATAATCATGATAATAAGCATTATAATTCCCCCTTTCAACCAAATTATCAGTATAATGATGGTAGTAAATAGAAGAAGACAATTTGATTACTCAGGAGGAAAATAAAATGGAACATAATAATTCACAATTTAAACCAATAGCATCAATTCGGGTAATTGGTATTGGTGGTGCTGGTAATAATGCTGTTAATAGAATGATTGAAGCAGAGGTACAAGGTGTTGATTTTTATGTTGCTAATACTGATGCACAAGTAGTTAATGCATCACCAGCTGAAAATAAAATTATTTTGGGCAAAGAGTTATCAAAGGGACTTGGAGCAGGAGCTAATCCCGAAATTGGTAAACAAGCCGCAATTGAAAGTGAAGCAGAAATTAAACGTGCTTTAGATGGTGCAGATATGGTTTTTATTGCTGCTGGTATGGGTGGTGGTACTGGTACTGGTGCTGCATCAATTGTTGCAAGAATTGCTAAAGAATGTGGTGCTTTAACAATTGCTATTGTTACTAAACCATTTAAATTTGAAGGACGTAATCGTAATGCTCATGCTATATTTGGAATTGAAAATTTAAAGAAACAAGTTGATGCAATTATTATTATTTCTAATGATAAATTATTACAAGTAATTGGTAATATCCCTCTTAAAGATTCGTTTAAAGAAGCAGATAATATTTTACGTCAAGGTGTACAGACTATTACTGACTTAATTGCTGTTCCTGCTTTAATAAATTTAGATTTTGCTGATGTTCGTACTATTATTGAAAATAAAGGTAATGCTTTATTTGGTATTGGAATGTCAAAGGGTGAACATAAAGCTAAACAAGCCGCAACAAAAGCTATTTCTTCTCCTTTACTTGATGATGTGACAATTAAGGGTGCTAAAAATGCTATTGTTAATGTTACTGGTGGAACAACAATGACATTAACTGATGCTAATATTGCTGTTGATTTAGTTCGTGATGCTGCGGGTAATGATGTTAATATCATTTTTGGTGTTGCTGTTAATGAAAATTTAAATGATGAAATGATTGTAACAGTTATTGCCACTGGTTTTGATGAAGAAGGTGCTAATGCTAATAATTTTGTTTATAGTTCAAAAGTTGATAATCATGAATTTATTACCAATAAGACTCAATATTTAAGTGAAGAAATTAAAGAACAAACAAAGAAAAAAGAAGAAGAACAACAAAATTTAGTCCAAGAAGCAGCAATGGAAGCAGATGATGATTTACCATCATTTTTACGAAGACGAAAGGGAGTTTAATTAATTATGGGATGAAGAAGTAAAAAATATAAAGACAATGATGAAAATAGTAATTATAAAACCAGTTTTCAAGAACAAATACAAGAATTTGCTCCTAAAAATTATCAAGAAATTGAATCAGTTGCTAATGCTATGATTTTACAAAAACCAATTAAAGTTAATTTAACAACAACTGTTGAAAATGATCGAAGAAGAATTATTGATTTTCTTTGTGGTATTTCGTATGTTATTGGTTTTGTTGTTGATAAAACTGATATTCATATTTATGAATTTAAAAATGAATTAAGTTAATCTTGAACAAATAGGTTTTTTATTTCTTTCTAATAATAAAGAAATAAAATTATTTATTTTTTAAATTGTTCTTACATTAATTTTAGAATATAAATCGGTAATGTTTAGTAATCTGTGTAACTTACAAAAATAACTATGTTTAATTAATTCTATAATAAACCTAGAAAGAGTGAATTACAGATGGCTAAAAAGCAAAATATTAATAATAATGATCCAATATCAAAAGCAGTAGATTTATTATTAGAAAATACTGAAGATTTAACAACAGTTTTTAAAGAGGGAGGTTTTTTAGAAATCTGTGTATCTTTGTTTTACAAAGTACTAGTTAAGATTAATTCTATCTTCAAATTTGAGGCTTTTTAGAAATCTGTGTATCTTTAGTTGTTAAACCTTCACTATCAAGAAAAAAAGTTTTCGAAAGAAATTTAAAAAAAATTTTGTAAAAAATTTACCTATAATAACTGCCGGTACTGCTACAGTAGTAACATTAGCGGTTGGTGGAATTGATGGCTTTCAATGTTCTGATTTAGGAATAACAGCTAGTGCAGGTACATCTGCTGCTATGATGGGTGCAGTTATTAAAGCTACGATTAAACAAAATAAACAAGAGAAAGTAGAATTAGAAGATGAGAATAATGAAAAATCAAGTATTCTTCAGAGAAAATTAGAAGAATTACAATTAGAAACAGTAGGAGCAAAAATTCTTAAAAAACAATTAGAAAGAACTAAAGTTGAATTTGAATTAGTTAAAGCAAGAGAAGAATTAGCAAAACTTAATAACATAACTAGTTTAAATATTACTTCATCACCGATCCCTCAAGAATTTAATTTAGCAAAAGTAGTAAATGTAGAAACGAGTAATAGTTGTTCATTATCAATTCATAAAAAAATAAGTACATATATATATATATAAAAATGTAAATAAACAATTGAAAAGGATAAAAGATATGAAAACAGAATTGCAAAATTTAAATGATTGTAATAATGAAACTGTTGTTATTGTAAAAAAACTCTATATAAAGAAAATAAAAAATTTTATTGAAAAACTGGTATTCAAGCTGTTATAAGTACTGCTGCTATTACTGGCTTGTTTGTAAGTGGTGTTGGGTTAGTACCAATATCTATTTTTTCTGGAAGTGTAATAATTGGTAATACACTTTCAATTTGAGCAGAAAGAAAAAGAAGAAAAAATGTCAAAAAATTTTTTCAAGAATTAAATAAAAAATTAAATAAGGAATTAGAAATTAGTAAAATAAGATCAGAAATACAAAAAGAAAGATTAGAAGCAGAAAATTTAATTAAGCAAGAAGAACTTGAACAATTAAAGTTAGAAATAAATGAAAAAGAATTAATTATTTTAACTAAACAAATAGAATATAAAAAAAATAGAATTAGAAAAAAGTAAGATAGAAGCAGAAAATTTGATTAGGGAAAAAGAGCTTGAACAATTAAGTCTAGAAAGAAGTAGGGTACAACAAGATATTTTAACTAAGCAGTTAGACCTTGCAAAATTAGAAATGACTACCACGTTAGAAACAGATAAAACATTAGTACAACCTCAATTAAATGGTACATTAAAAGTAGAAAGTTTATTTGATATTTTAGAAAAAAATAGATTAGCAAAAAAAGAGAGTAGAAGGAAATTTTTTGAAGATGAATCATTAGATGAAAGATTAAATATTGAAAAAATTAATAAATCAGAATCACAAAATCAACAATCTTTAACAAAAAATTATTCGCAAGAAAATTGCAAATTTAAAGTTTATTAAAAATATTATGATACATTTTTATTAAGTTAAATCTAAATTTTAATTTTCAAGAAATATTTTTATAAAGGTTATATTTTCATTTATATTTCATAATTGTCGTTAAACATGTTAATCATCATTTATGATAGAATTTAATATATGAGATTTTAGAGTTGTGAGGTTTTAGTATGGAAGTGTCAGCAGAGAATTATAGAAATATTAATTCTCATAATCGTTGAGGAATTATTGTTAGTTCGGGATTAATGGCAATAACTTTGATTATAAGTTGAGTATTATGACTTATACTTTATCGTACTAATGTTAATGAGATTTTAGTAATTTTAACTGAAGTAATTAATAGTAAAGGCATTACATTTACTCTTACTTTTCAGATTTTAACAATTTTTACTTTAATTTTTTCGGTTATTACTCTAGTGTTTATTACAATTCCATTTATTTTTTTAAATAAATATGGAGTAATAACTTTAGTATGAGCATTAATAGTAGTAGTAATTTCGCTTGTCTTACTTATTAGTTCGGGATTATTAATAAGTTATGGTTATAAAAAAATTTATAGTTATGTTATGGACAAAAAAATTATTAATGTTTTATTTTTTATTTTACCTTGAGGCTTTGCATTAATTAGTAGTTTCTTTTTAGTACTTTTTTCTTTATGATTAATAATGGCTAATTTAAGAAATAAATCAAAAAAAGTATTATCATTGACAAATAATAATGCTTTATCAGCAACAGAAATACCCGCAAGTGTTGAACAAAATTCTCTTTTTGGTGAACAAACTATTGGACCATCATTTACAGATCGATTTTTTAATGAACATGATAAATCAACACAAGGTATAAATATAGTTATTAATAATACTGGTGGAGGTGCACTTCCACAATCAAAATTACTTGATAATCAAGTAACTAGTAATCCAAATCCTGTTCAAACTAATAACAGTAGTAATAACAGTAGTAATGTTGTTAATAGTGAAGTAACTTGAACACCACAACAAATTGAAGAAGTATGAAATAAAGGAGAAATTATTGATGATTATAATCCACAGTTATATCGAAAAGACTATGCGGGTGCGCTAATGTTTAAAAATAACTTTATTAGTAATGTTAAACTTAATGATGATCCTAAAAGTTATAATTGAACTATTATACATCAACGACCTTTATTTCATGGAGGTACTTCTGATATTAGTAATTTACAACCAATGAATAATACTAATGCTATTACTAAAGGTAATAATTATCCACGTTGAAAAACAGCTATTACTTTTAATGGAAAACAAAATTTTTTAAAACAAAAATCATGAAAAGATAAAAAATAGAGTATTAATCATTAATTTAACTGAAGATGATATTAAGCATATTATAAATATAATTGGTATTTTGCTTAGTTGTTAATAATTTAAATTTAATTACACTATTATCTTTTAAAATTTATTTGTTTATGGGAAAATGTATATAATAATTAAAAGATAGGAGCAATTAATCATGCAAGTTATTGTCCATGGAAAAAATATTAATATTACTTATGAAATTAAAAATGCTGTTGATAAAAATTTTAATTATTTACAAGAAAAGTATTCTAAATATATTAAAAAAGATATGATTGCTAAAGTTGGTATTGAAAGAAATAGTAATCATACATATAATATTTCCGTTCATATTCAGTTATTAAATAATAATTTTTTACAGTGTTTAGTAGAAAATCACGATCTTTATGTTGGCATTAATAAAACATTAGTTCCGTTGGAAAAACAATTAAGTCGTTTAAAAACGGTTGCTGATAAAACTGGTGCTGAAAGCGTTGGTCAATTTATAACTAAAGAAATTCTTGATGATAATAGTGAAGTTATTATTGACGTAACAGAAAATAAAGATTAAAGAAAACGTTTATGAAAGTATACAATTATTAGCATTATTTTTTTTATGTAAATATGATGCATCATATTTTTCATTTTCTGCATCTTTTGCTTTTTTTTGTAAATTTTCTTCGGGCGGTTGTCGGACGTATGAGATTAACCCTTAGAATTATGAGTAACATTAACAATATAACTGCAAATTCTATTATTTTTTAATTTAATTATAACATATATTTTAAAAATATTAAAATATATAATTTCAAAATTACATTTAAATAACACAAAAATTCTAATCTTAAAATTAGAAATAAAAAATATTAAGTTTTAACTTATTAAGTACTATTAAGATAACTTCTACTATTTAAATAATTGGCTTTTGCTATTAACATATTATTTAATATTTGATAATTATATATTTTTGCTCCATTAGTTAAAGATTTTAAAAAATGATATACATCACTTTCCGCACTACAACCAATATTTCAATCAGCATTTTGATTAATAATTCCTTGTTCATTATTTTTAAAATAATTATAAGTTTTTTTAGTAACTTTATTATGATTATTTTCTAAAATAGTAATTAATTGATTATAACTACCATTTGAAAAAGTAGTTGTTACATCTAAATATTTTGTTCAATCAAGTGCTTTCTTTTGATGTTTACCACGAACATTAACAAAAGATTTTCATAAATAACTATAAGCATGATATTTATCTAAAATATAATAACAACCCAATCAACTAGCCATTGCTCTAATTCATAATGCACCATCACCAGCAACTACTAAATTATGATTATTATATTCTCAATTAATAGCAAATATATTTAGGGAGCATACCGATGTTGTCAATAATATTCAAATTTGTCTTAAAATTATAAAGTTAGACGAGAATAATTTAGACTTCAATATGCAATTGTATTGTAATTTTAACACTTGTAAAATATTAGTCAACAATAATACTTACTTTTATAATTCAAAAATTCTTATTAATAGTTACTTTAATAAGTTTTATTTTATTTTTAGTTTTTTTAAAATCTTTAATTTTAATTTATAATAACTGGATGGCAGTATTTATTTGATAGCATTTAAAATTAACCATTTTTGTATACATATCAATATTATAAGTTCTATCACCAATCATATGCTTTAAAATTTGTTTAATATTAGTTTCAGTAAAGCAACCAATATTTTCAACTAATGCTTGATTTAATACACCATCTTTTGCATTAATAAAATAATCAACTTTTAATTTTTTATATTGCAAAGTTAATGATTGTAAAAAATCAATTAATTCATAATATTGACCTTTGGCAAATAAATTTATTGCATTTTCATAATGTAATTTAGCAATTTTATTTTTTCTTCTTCCAGCCATTATACCAAGAAATAAAACATGAAAAGCATGGAATTTATCTAAAATAAATTTAGCATTTAAAATTGTAGCAGTTTTTTTAATTCATTTTGCACTATCTCCACAAACTATTAAATTTGCTTGGTCAAAGTTTTCAAAATATAAATTACCATATGTTTGAATTAATTTAGCTGTTTTTTCTGCACCAATTTCTGTTTTTGATACTCTTATTTTACATACAGCTCTTTTATTAATTAATTTTCCATTTTTCTTTTTACCAGTACAAAATACTAATAATCTCATAGAACATTTTTTACAATTTTTAGTATTGTGTTTTTCATTAAACTTAAATTTTCTATGTCCATCATCAATATTTATATATAAATATTGATTTGGTTGCAATGGTATTTTAGGAATATTAGCTTTTGGTAATTGAAATTTTTGATAGGTTCTACAAACTATACTAGTACTTATTAAATCCTCAATAAAAGTATCACAAATATCACGATATTTTTTACCATCAGCAAAATATTTTATAATTTGTTTAATAACATTTGGTGCAAGTTTACTATATTTTTTAACACCAAGATAATTATCTAGCAGTGAAACAAATTCCTTTTTTTGTGTTTTTGGGTTATAATATATACAAATACGTCGTTTATAAGTTAATAAACCTTTTTTTGCTTTTAATTTTCTTTGTCTAAATCTATATGATTTATATTCAGATTTATTACATTCATTTCATAGTTGTTCATCTATTTTTGCAAATAATTCTTCTGTTTGTTTTAAACTTAATTCATCTTGATTAAAATCGTGTTTGTCTCAATCAAAAAGATTAGGGAATGGTAATTTTAACATTTTTAATGTTCCTTTCTTTTAAATAATTTAATTTTAACTTATATATGTTAATAAGGAGTAAATATGGATTTTATTACTAGTTATGCACAACTAAATAAAAAATATAATCTTAATTTTAGTGATAATAATTATGGTTTTAGTTGAGATATTTTTAAACAATTTGTTGGTGATGAATGAGCAGAATATTTTACTACTAATTGTTTTTATCGTTTTATACCAACAGCACGTGGAACAAGAAAAACTTGAAACTGCTTAGCATTTGATTTATTTATATGTTGTAATTTTAGTGATAGTAGTGTTCAAGAAGTAAGACGATATGAAAATACTCATAGTGAAACTACAATTGGTGCTTTAATGAATGTTTGTCAAGTTTTATTAGATACATATAATATTAATTTATTACCTAATAATCCACATGGTATTAAATGAAAAATTACTAAGGACGGTGGGTGTATTATTTTTCCTAGTAATCAACAAATTGACTTTATTGGTTATGCTAATGGTAATAAGATTTTTGGAAAAGAAGCCGGTGGTTCAAGTTTTTTTAGGTTCAAGAACAGATGAAATTATTATGGCAGAAGAAAAGGAAACATTAACTGAAAAACAATTAACATATTGATATGAACGTTTACAAAACTCTATGTTTAGAAGTAATCGTATTAAAGTATCAAAAGAACCTATTAAAGAATGAAGTTGAACTTTTATTGATAAAAATATATATAGTCCTAATTTTGGAAAAAAGACTACTCGCTATTTTTATAAAAGTTTCTTTATTACTTTTACATGTAATCCTTATGATAAGTATCATCCGTTTTATTTAAAATACTGTACACCCTTTTTACCATTAAATGATGAAATAACGAAAAATCTTAAAAAAATTGGCAAAGTTTATTATGAAAATAAAGACATATTTAGTGGTTTGGGTTTATTTGTTTTAAGATTTACTATTCAACCATTTTGAAATAAATTACCTGAAATTCAACAAAAAACTTTATTAGAAATGAAAAAAAGTAATCCAGATGAATATAATACTGTTTTTTATGGTTTTGAATTTTTAGATAGTGATGCAACAATTTTTCCATTTCAAAAAGTAGTAAAATATTGACAATCATATGATTTAAAACAATTTTATAATCAAGAAAAAGATATGTATAAATTTGATTTTTATAGTGTTGGTATTGATTGAGCTACGGGACCAAAAGACCATACTGTATTTATGGTAGTTGCTTTTAAAGAATATAATAATACTGGTTATTATGATGCTTATATTATTTGTGAATTAGTAGTTACACCGAATGATTTTATTAATGAAAATGAAAAAATTAATGCTTATGTTAATGAAATTTTAGGGTTAATGGATAATTTTGAAAATTTTGAACAAGCAATTTATTTTTATGATGATAAAGCAAGAACAGCAATAGATTGATTAAATCAAAAATTAATAGATGAACATAATACTATTTTAATAATACAAACTGCAATTAAACATGCTTCAAATTTAAATCAAGAAGCAGGATTAACTAATAGAGTAGTTTGAATGAGAAATATTATGAGTTATGGAAACTTTTATGCTAATAAAGATGATTTACCAAAAACTACTCAATGTTTAGAAGAATTACGTTATGATGAGACGAAAACTAACATTCCCGACAGAAATATGTATCAAGACCCTTATGATGCATTATTTTATGCCTTGTATCCATATAAAAATGTAATTAGGGGTAAAAATAATGCTAGTGTGAAAAAAAGTATCTTCACATTTGCTATATAATAAACAATTTCAATATAATTAATAGTATAGGTATCACAAAATAAACGCCTTTAATTTAGGCGTTATTTTGCATTTAAAATCATACTTGTAAAAATAATGAAAAATAGTACAATTTATAAGTAAAATCAAGGAAAAAAGGAGTAATTTAATATGAAAACATGAATAAAAACAAATTTAAGTAAAATAACATTAGCATTAGCACTAACTGGTGCTATAAGCGGAGTAACTGGTTTAATAATCGCTTCAATAACACATCATAAAACTAATGATTTGACTTATTTTTTAGACCATGATTATAATGCTCACTGGGGGGGGCTTCTATTTGAGAAAGTCAAAGAAGCGACCATTATAAAATAGATTTATATTTTGCAATTAAACCAGCTAATGATAATGATAAAAAATGAGATGGAATTTATCCAAAAGGATATTTTGATAATTAAATTTCTAAATTAATATATGAAATATTTTCGTTATATTTATCAAATAAATTAATATTATTTAAATTTATTTCTTGTTTATCAGTTATTAAAACTAAATCATAATTTCCAGTACCAAATATGCCACTAATTTCAATTCGATTTAAGTTATTAATCGGATTTTCAATTTGTAATTCAAATTCACTAATATTATCAATTTTTTAAATTTCTTTATAAAATTCTAATTTAGAAAATAATTGAGATTTATTTGAACCATATAAATTTAAAGCATTTTCAATTTTATTTTTATTAATAATTACTCTTGTAAAGTATTTGCCATATTCACCATTACCTAATGTTCAGTCAGCAGGAATTAATGATGGTATATTATTACTTTCTAATTCATTTGTAATAGATAATCAGTTAAATTGATTATCATCTAGTTTAAATAATTCATTTTGACTAATGTCGTTATTTTTTAGTTTAATGCTATTCATATCTGTAAAGTCAAAATATACTGATTTTAAAATTACTTTTGCATCCTTAAACTCTCAAATTTCATCAGAATTTCTATGAATAGGATTTGATTTTAATTCAAAATAATATGGTAATAAAATTTTATCATCATCATTTAAACCTTTGTTGATTGACATATTAGAATAAATATTATTTGATAACATAATAATTATTTTTTTAAGTATTTGTACTTGTGGTAAATTTACATAATTTGGATAATCTAATTTTCATTGTTTAAATAAATTACTAATTACTTCTTCGGGTTTTTGACCCTCAAATTTTGCTCTCAATTTATCTAATTCATTTGGTTTTTTTGTTGGGTCTAAACTTGCACCATCAAAATTTCTATTATAAGTATATGTATAAGTTAGCATATCTAATAATAACTTTTGTAAACTATCAATTGGTGGTTTATCATTTATTTCAATTTCAATATCATTAAAGTTCTGTGATAATTCAATAGCAATATATTTACTAGGATATGGTGGGGTTGGTTCTCTATGACTATATAATATATATTGTTCATTCTTTTTCATTTCAAAATCAGCTAATTTTTTAGGTACTGGTGCTGGTCCATCATATTTACCAATTTTTGCATATGTTATTTTTGCATTATTAATAATTTCTTTTCTTGTTTCAGTTCCACCACCAATAGCAATTAAATCTAAAACTGATTTTTCTTGTCCTATAAATTGTTTTACTAAATTTCAAGGTAATATTTGTTCACTAAATCATTGTTGTAATATTCTAACTTTTGGTTGAGTTTCAATAGGCATTGATAATAGCGGAAATGCTATCTTATTTTTAACAAATAACTTTGGGTATACTTCCATATTGTCAACTTCACCAAGTACCTTTATATTGCCGAAAATCATGCTTCTAGGGGCTTTAATTTTTAAACCAGTTACTTTGGTATCTTTATCTAATGGTTTTTGTAATTTAATAATAATTGGATAACCATCTCTTGTTTTAAAATCCTTAATTTTAATAATAGTAATGCTTTTAGTACTTCTTGTTTTTGGATTTTGATAAGGTTGAGAATAATTATTAATGATATATAAATTATCAATATTATTTTCACTTAAAGGTTCATTAATTGAAACTGCATATAATTTAAATTGATTTAATAAATTTATTTCTTGAAATATTAAATTTTTAATATCAGTCATACTATATTCAATAGTATTATCATTAATGTTAGTACTTGCTCTTTGATTTAATTGCATAGTAAAGTCTGATGTTTCAACAGCAGTAGTTTTAATACTTTTTCAATATCAATAAAACCTATTTTAATAGTGTTTGCTGAAAATTTTAAACTATTATTTTCATTATTTTTAAATAAACGTTCAATTTCATAAATATAAATTGTTCTTTTTTTAAATTCATCATATGCTCTATTAATATTTGGGTCACTAGTAGCACCCATCATATTTGTAAAATCATAAGGAATATTATCAATTAAATAATCATTTTCTACTTCTGCTTGATTAAGTTTAGTTTGTTTCTGTGGAAACTTCGTTTGTGGTTTGTTGTTGTTTTCCATTGTTCTCTCCTATTAATTGGTTATTTTCGGGATTAAATAATTGTAGTTTAACTGTTAAATTATTAATTTCTTGTTCATCATTAATATTAAATGTTTTACTATTTAATAAATCTTTATCTAAACGTACTAATATTTGAATAAATTTAAGAATATCAATATTAAATTGTCATAATTTTTGTTCAATATAATTAATAGTTGAAATATTTACAGCTGTACTTTCGGGAACTGATTGTTGTGCTGACTTCTTTTGACTTGGTATATGAATACCACAACGTTTAAATATTTCATTAACATTTCAGTCGTATATATCAGTTAAATTTTTACCTTTAAAATTACTACTTGTCATATTGATATTTTCGTTTTGTTCATTATTATCTCCACCACTTTTAAATATATAGTTTTTAGTAACCAAAGTTCTTACTGCATCTTCCATTAAAGATTGAACATTACCATAAGTTTGACTAAATATAAATTTAGGTGAATTTAAAATGGTATCTAAAACAATTTGTTCATAAATAACATCTAATGCTTTAATTTTATCCATTACTTTATTACAATCTGCTAATTCATTTGCTTTATTTCTCATAATTGCTATTGGTATATAGTTAATATTTAGTGTTTGTTCTTGTGCTAAATTAGGGTTATTAATGAATGATTTAAAATCTAGTGGAAATTGTTTTTTACTATCATTAACACTATAAATTGCACGATTAATAGTTACTTGTTCATTATTTAATGTATAAACTTCAAATAATCTTACAATTTGTGCATTTTGTTCATAACTATCATAAAAAATAGTACATTGAATTAATTTACCAGTAATATCATAAACTCTTTGTTGTATATCAACTACTTGAAAATATAAATCATCAGTAGCAATAAAAATTAAATAACCACTAATTCCTAATTTACTTAACTTAAAAATAGAATTTCAATTTTTTCTATAAAATTCTTGATTAATTAAATATTGTTTAATGGTTTCATTATTAATATCTAATGGAGCATTATATAAATTAGCATTATTTTCTGCTACAAAATCAGTAAAATAAGTTTCATGATTAAAATCATTAAAACCAAAATAACTTAAAATAGAAGCATGTGTACTTTTACCTTTTAAAAAAGTTAATTTAGTTTTTTCTTCATTATTAGTACTTTTATCTCTTCTTAAAAATTTACCTAACATAATATTCACCACCTTTTTTAAAATATTTGATTAATTTTTAATATTATTTTTACAATGATAAATATAATTAAACCCGCTGTTGCTGATGATAGAATTACTCCTATTAAACCTAAAATAATTTTTATTATTTTAAAAAACATAATATTATTCCTGTAATTCTTCTAATTTTAAAAGTTGGCCAAATCTTGTAGGGTCACTAACGATAGCAATTGTATCATTTTGCATTTGTAAAGAAATTATTATTCTATCATTAACTTTATCTCAATACAAAGATTGAATATCAGTATTTAACTCACCATATAAAAATTCTTTACACATAAAAGCAAATTTTTTACTACTTGTTTGGCTTTCAAAATTATAATAAATTTTATATTTAGTATTTGATTTAAAAGTATATTTAATATGATTTATATTAACTTTTGTTCCTACTTCTTTTCAATTTGAACCACTTGGTGGAATTGGACTAGGTGCTGGTTGTTTTTTATTTAATTCATTAATAGTACCAGCAATAGTTTTATCTTTAGTTTCTAAATTAGGAATTTCTTTACTAACAGCATTTATTTGAAAAGCAATTGGAAATTGTGATTTTGTATCTTCTATTTTTTTATCTACTTCTTCTTTTTTATAATAATCAGATAAATCTGCTTTACCACCAGTAGCACTAATAGTATTAGTTTTTTCATCAATCTTAATATTTTCACCAGCAATTAATTTATTTTGTTTTTTATTTAATAAATTATTAGTTTCTAATTTTGTATAATAATCACGTTCAGTACTTTCTTCTGTTATAAATTCAGTTGGTGTTCCAGTTCCTTGATATTGATATATTTTAGAAATAAATCCTGAATAATATGTCCCGGGTGTAGCAGTAGCGCGAATTTTATAATTACTGCAAGTTAAATATAATCTAATATTATTAGTTTTATCTGAATAAAAAGTATCTAATAGAGTATATGATTTTATTGCATATTCTTCATTTAATTTAAATATAGATTTTCTAGTATATTTATATTTATACATATCACTCTCATAAATATAACCTCATATTACTAATATTTCTTTATTTAAATTATCAGTTGAAAGTTCATTAGATATCTCTTTTCATAATGGACTAGTTTCAATATTAAATCAGTTATTTTTAATATCATCAATATTTTGTTTATTAATCTCAATTTTATTTTCTATTGATTTGATATTATTATCAACTTTAGTTTCTAATAATTTAATATTATTTTCATTAGTAGTAATTCGTTTTTGTTGTTTAGCCGAAAAATCACAAGTTGGTGCATGAGTAAAATCACCAATTTGTGGATTATTTTGTAATGCTTCGGGTGGTAATGTACCAATTTCATCAGGTCAATCTAAAATCATTGTTTCAGTTTCTTTATCATAATCAGTTGCAACATAACCTTTATTAACAAATTTACTAACAGGACCTCTATATATTTCCTTTTCATTATCATCAACTAAATCATCATATAATTTTACTTGTTTTGATAATGTAAATTCTTTTTGTTCTTTAATTAATTCATCAACTTGATTTCTAGTATAAAATGCTTTTAAATCAATTTTTTCAACATCTATTTCATCATCATTATAATTTGATAATATTTGTTTTAATTCTGTTAGTCTTGCCCATATTTTCATTCTACTTGGTGCTAAATCTCATACATTAATTGTAGGAATACTACTTGCACTAAATTGACTACCATTATTAAATTGAATAGTAGCATCGACATTAAACTCAATTGGTGTACGATTAAATACTCAATGTTCAACGGTTACATATACCATATCTCTTAATGTTTCTTTAATTAATTCATCTTTGAAACTATCAAAAGGAAATTTAGATAAAATAAAACCAAGATAAGCATTAATATCATTTTGTGCACGAATAGCAAAAGTTTTAAATCAATCATTAACATTTAGTCATGTATTTATATATTGTTGTGGAGTTTCTGTAATTTTTCCAGTTAATGGATATCAATTATTATAATTTTCTAAACTGACACCAGTTCAAAGTTTATTAATCATATTTTATCATTCCTTAAAAAATGCTTTTTTATAACGTTTAGTTTTTGATTTTGTTTTTCTATGGGATATATGCAAAATTTCTTTTTGTAATTTTTTCTTTCCTTTTTTTACAACTTGCTTATATGCAAATTTTTCTAAATGCCTTAATAATCCAGTTCCAAATATAGTATTTACTGAAAATTTTAAACCAACTCTTTTAAATGATTTATTAATATTTTCAATAGGGTTATTAATAATATTAACTACTTTATGATAAGTTCTTATTGTTCTAAATATTTGTCTATATACTTTAAAACTATCTTTAATTATTTGTTGAACTACTGGGGGTGCAAAAGCAATAGTTTTTAATCATTTATTTTGAGTAACCCCATAACCAATATATCAACCACTATATCATCTATATCAATGAAATGGATGTATTTGAGTAACAAAAGTTTCTACTTTTATAATACTGTCAATAACTACAATTGGTTTATATTTAGGATTACGATGATAAATAGTAATTGCACATTTGTCTAATGATAATGGTTGAATTTTACAAGCCATAAATACCGGTGAATTTAATGGAATTAATTGTGCATGTTTAATTGCTTTCTTTTCTGCGCTTGTAAATACATCAGTTGCTTTTTCTTTTAATTTATTAATTTTCTCGAATGCTTGTTTTTCTAATTTTTCAAACTTTTCTTGCAATTTATATATACTTTCACGTATTTTTTCAAAATATGGTGTTTCTTTTCAAAATTTATTTAAACCTTTTTTAAAATAAAATTTAATATCAAAATATTTAAAAGTTTTATTAACTTTTAAAACAAGTTTATGAATAGTACTATTTTTAAAATTAAATTTAATAGCATTAGCACGAATTTTTTGTAAATCTAAAATTAAAGATTTTCCATATCTATTTTCTGCATGTATTGTATGAACTAAATTTAATCAATCATGTTGATTCATTTTTAATACTTCTTTTAAATCAGTATTATATTTTTTTAAAAAGTTATTGGCTTTATCAATATCTTTAATTTTAAATTTTGGAGTTAACTGTGGACTTAACTTTATTAATTCATTTTGTAATAATAAATAATCTTTTAATTCTTGTGTTTCTAACTTTGCAAAATTATTTTTATATTGTCTTTCAGCAACAAATACTAAATTTTGTATTATTGTTTCGCGATTTGGAACATGGTTGTAATTAAATAAATAACGTTTATTACCAATAATTTTATCTGTTAAAAATTGTTTTTCACTTACTTGACTAATGATTTCTTGTAAATTTTTTGCTTTTTTAATACCAATTTGTTCTAATGTTTTAGTTTTTTCTGCTAAACTAATAAATTTACTTGTACGATAACCACGACTAATTCTATTAAGTCCAGCAAATGCTGGTAATATATTAAAAAAAGTATTTAATGGTGTTACATTTCCTTTTAAATAATCATAAACTTGATTTATAGTAAAATC
Source organism: Spiroplasma endosymbiont of Dactylopius coccus (assembly GCF_977110965.1). Lineage (NCBI taxonomy): Bacteria > Bacillati > Mycoplasmatota > Mollicutes > Entomoplasmatales > Spiroplasmataceae > Spiroplasma > Spiroplasma endosymbiont of Dactylopius coccus. The sequence continues at coordinate 29,019 of NZ_OZ373019.1, forward strand.
AGTTAAAAATTCTACACCAACAGCACTAATAATAGCAACTAAATCACTTGCACCTAATCCAAGTGCAAAACTTTCACTTAATCCACCAGTAAAAGGAGCAAGTGCTACTGCAATTACTTGTACACCAATCATTTCTAAAATTTCTCATCAAAAACTTTTATGTTCTTGTTGTTGACTTGTTCTAGTATGTTTTGGTTTATTTATGTTTAAAAGTATTGCTGTACTAGTTGTACCAATTGGCATAATAATTATCCTTATTTAATAGTTATTTTAATTGGATTTGTTGAACTTTGATAATATGCATCATTAATATCAGCAGTAATTATTACATATAAATCTCCTGCTTTTTGTTTTTCATTAGTTATGTCAGTTGTAGCTTGTTGTTCACCAAAATACTTAATTTTTGGATTTGTTAGATTAGGATTTAAAGTTTTAATTTCATTAGTATTTAAAATTTTTTTATCTAAAAATTGATTATTTTTAGTAGTATCAGCAGTAATATTAGTTGTTAAAGTTGTTACTTTACTACTTAAATCAGTTTTATTAATAATTCCACATAACATTCAACGTGATGTTTCTTCTTTTTTAGAAATATAAGGTATTGATTGACCTAATACTTCACCACCAACTTTATATGCTCTACCAAGTTTGCCATCGGCAATTTCTTGTACATATACTATTGTTTGTTGCAACATGTATCTTTTCATTGCTCTTGGTGTTGCTAAAACAAATGGCATAATTTGTTTTTTCTTTGTACTATCAGTGAATGGATGGGTTACACTTTATTGGACACTAATTACGTAGACAAGTGAACAAATTAGTGAAAAGAAAGGAAGTATAATTATGGCCAATATTAACTCATATTCAGATGAATTTAAAAAACAAATAGTAGCTTTATATCAAAGCGGTAAGTCAGTGTCTTGTCTTGCTAAAGAGTACAATGTTACAAGAGCAGCTACTTATAATTGAATTAAGCAATTTACTAATTCAGGTAGTTTTAAAACTAAAGATAATCGTTCTGTTGAAGAAAATGAATTAATTAAATTAAGAAAAGAATTAAAACAATTAAGAATGGAAAATGATATTTTAAAGCAAGCAGCACTAATAATAGGCAGAAAGTAGAAATTATTGCTAAAAATAAAGTTAAATATAAAATTCGCACAATGTGTCGTTTTTTGAAAATATCTAAATCAACATATTATTTTAACTTAAAGAAAAAAGAAAATAAAATCAAAAATAATATGTATGATGAAGCTGTTATTAGTGCTTTTAAAGAAAATAAAGAAGTTTATGGTACTAGAAGATTAAAAAAAATTTTAGAAAACCAAGAAATTTATTTATCACGCAGAAAAATTAAAGAAATTATGAATAAGCATAATTTAATATCAAAATACACTAAATTATCATTCAAAAATCATCATAATAAAGTCAATAATAGTCAAATAACCAATCTTGTTAATAGAAACTTTAATAATAGGGTTAAAAATGAAGTTATTGTTAGTGATTTAACTTACGTTCAAGTTAATGGTAAATGAAACTATATTTGCCTATTAATAGACCTATTTAACCGCGAAATTATTGGACATAGTGTTGGAGTTAAAAAAGATTCATTACTAGTATATCAAGCATTTATGCAATCAAATCGCTGTTTAAAAGATATCCAAATATTTCATAGTGATCGAGGTAATGAATTTAACAATAAAATTATTAATAATCTTTTATTAGCATTCAATATTACTCGATCTTTAAGCAAAAAAGGTTGTCCTTATGATAATGCTGTTGCTGAAGCAACTTTTAAAACTTTCAAAACTGAATTTATTAATGATAAAAATTTTACATCATTAATCCAATTAAAATTAGAATTATTTGATTATATCAATTGATACAACAACATAAGAATCCACAGCACTTTAAACTACTTAACTCCTATCAAATATCAAGAACAAGTGTCTACCAAAAAATAGTCCTAAAAAGTGTTGCCATTCCAGAAAGTCATATAATCATCCATTACAATTTGACATAAAACACCTTTTATATATAAATCATTTCCATTTAATCTTAATTGTTGAGAAATTTGATTATCAGTAATTAAGCCTTTATTATTTGCTAAGTAAACAATAGTATCATAAAGATTATTATTAATAAAGAAACGACAATTTGCACTATTTCTTAATTGAAATAAAGTATTTCAAGCAGTTAACATTGCTTGTATATGTCCAATTGGTGATATGTCATTAATTACTATTTTGGTTGCATTTTCACTAATTACTTGTGTATCATCAGTTGCTAGTTTATCTGCTAAATCATTAGCCACTTCATATTGCATACTTTCTAATAAATTTTGTCCATTTTCAGCATTTAAATCAACAGCTGCGATAGTTTCACCAGCAACATATAATTTTTCTATTATTTTGGAAATAGTATCAGTTTGTGCATAAGTAACATCTACTCTTTGACTTTTATCATTTCAAGCAATTACTTTAATTGATGGGTCTTTTGGAACTTTAATAATAAATTCAATTTTTGTAGAATTTACTATTTCAATAGGAAAAAAGTTTGTTCATGGACTATTTGATTGTTTAAAAAACTCAATAAATTCCGGTGCTTCTACTAATTTTTGTGTATTATCTAAATTTTTTTGAATATTAATTGCCATTTTTTATATTCCTTTCCGTTATAAGTTATTTTTCTTTTTATAATCCAATAAAGTACTTTTTATTGAACTTGGTTGATTTGTTAATATTGTTTCTTGTTTACCACCCGTATTAATTGTTTCCTTAAATACTGGTTGTTCTTTAATCATTTTTTTAATAGTTTCTTCAATTTTTGAATTTTCTAAATTATTAGTTTTAAATTTTAAAAAATCATAAAATTCAGTTTTAACTTGATATTTTTTAAATATATTAATCATTTCTTTTTCTTTAATTTCTTGATTAAGTTGATTTAACTTATTTTCTAATTCAACAATTTTAGTTTCTTGTTGTAAATTATTATCTTCAGTTAAAGGTTCCGTATTTTGTTCAATATTAGTTTCATTTTCTAACATTTAAATCACACCTTTATTATTTATTTTCTTTACCATTAATTTTTTTATTAAGTTTTGCTAATTTTTTTTGATGTTTCATTACTTTATTATTTCTTCTAATATGTTTTGGAGTTGTAATAAATCTTTTAAATCAAACAATTAATTCTCTGCAAATTAATGTTCCTACACTTGTTCCAATAATAATTAATTCATGTAAAAATTCTTTCATTTTCAATTCTTTCCTTTCAATTATTTATTTTTAATTATTCATCAAATTGACCACTATTAATTCTTTCAATCATTGACTGTGAATTACTTATAATAATTACCAATAAAGATATTTCTTTATTTAATTGTTCCATTCTTTCTTTATATGTTTGAATTTCATTGTTATAATATTCAATCATTTTTTCTTTATTCATTAGTTATCATCTCCTTTATAAACTATCATATGTAGTTGGTCTTTCATATAAAACATCACTACTTCCACTATGATTACTAATAACATCACTATTAATTAATCTTCTTGTTTCATTTGTAAATGATGTTTCTTGCATTTCTTGATTATGATTTGTAGTTTCCATAGGTAATAAATTATGAATAATTTCACTTGCACCAGCAACTATTGTTGGCACTGCATAAGCATTATTAAAATCATTATTAATACCCATTGCTACACCACTACTAATCAAACATCCACCAGTTGCCATATTACATATCTTTCTTATTACTTCAAATCTATTAGGTATTAATTCGCTTAATCCACCAATTAGATTTGATATACCATAAGTATTTAAACTAATATATGTATCTCAATCCATTAATTGTTGTTTATTATCATTAGTTAATAATAATGGTCATGGTGGTGTTTCTGTGGTAGTAGTTGTTAATCAAGGTGCTGGTTCAGGATTAGGATTAATTTTTGTAAATTTAGCATAATTAACTAAACCAATAGTTCCTAAACCTAATAATATTTTTTTACTTGAATTTAATATTTTCTTTTTAGTACTTGGCATTTGATTTAAATTTCATATATCAATTCCTAATTTTTTAGAAAATAATAAAGCATTAATGCTACCTAATATTGGATATTTTAAATACTGTCCATAGTAAGAACTTGTACCAATCATTGCTGATAATGGACTTATTCCAGTTCTTATTAATTTCAATAAAGTATAATTATTTGATTGTACATTGGTGTCATTTGGCATTTTCATTTACTCCTTCTTTTGGTTTAATAAATATTTCTACTCAACCTGTATAATGAATGTTGTCACCAACTAAAATAGCAGTATTTGCATGTGGTTGAGAAACAACTAAATATTCAGCAATAACATTAGGATATTTTCATAAAATAATTGCTTTTATATCATTACTATCTGTTAAATCTTTGGGATTTGGTGAAAATATTTCTATTTTATCTTGACCAAATAAATCTGTTAATTTAGTCATTATCAAAATCTCCATTTATAATAGCTTCATATCACTTTTCTAATTCATAAAGTCTATTAAAAAGTTTATTTATTTCAAATTTACTTTTTGAGTCTTCTATTTTTTCAGTAATAAAATCTATTCTTTTTTTCATATTTTCAATTATTTTTTCTTTATTCATTATCAAAGTCTCCATTTTCAATTTTTTCTTTTATAGTATTAATTGCTAATAATATCCCGTAATGTGTATATTTATCTTGTTCATTTTTAAATTCCATAAAATGATAACCATAATCAGTTTCCATATTTTTATAATATTTATTTAAATATTTAATTAATTTTTCTTTATTCATTATCAAAATCTCCATTTTCTATTTTTTCTTGTAATTTCATTATTAATTTCATTTTCCAATTACTAATATTAATTTTAATTTCATCACTAATATCATCTTTAAGTAATTCCATAAATTCATTGTCAAGATAATTAATTATTTTTTCTTTATTCATAATTTAACCTTTCTTTTCTAACTCTTTTATTTTGTTTTTGCTTACATAAGTTATTACATTTATGGGCATAAACTCTACCATAACCACATTTATTATTCTTTTTAATTTTTATTATCATTAGTTTTAAATGTTTCTTCTTTTTCATCTCAATATAATTTGGTATTTGTTTCTATTCACTTCTCAAAAGAATTTAATTTTAATTTATTCATTATCAAATGTCTCCATTTTCTAAATCTTTAATTAACTCAAAAGCATCAATATATAGTATTCCATCATCACCTTTATCTAATTCATCTTGTATTTGTTCTTTAAGAAAAATAATTAATTTTTCTTTATATTCATTAATTGTTCTTTTTTGTATATCTTTATGTATTTCCAGTGAACATATAATACTATCAAAGGGTTTATTCATTATTATCAACTCAACTTTCATTTAATCATAAAAATATTTCATGTAAAACTAATATTGAATCTGCTTTATCTTTATACTTAAACATTAAATCTGTTATATATTTACGTAATACACTTTTATTAACTCTATTTTCTTTTTTCATTATCTAATACCCTTTCTATGTTCTCTTACATGTTCAATATTTTCTTCATCACCAATCATTATTTCTCCACAAAAAACACATTTATACTTTGTTCAATATCCCATTATTTATTCTCCTTATTTTTATTTAAATTCATAATTAATATTTCTAAACAATTCATACATCAATAATTAGTTAATCAAATTCTTTTATTACAATATTTACATTTATTCATTTTTACTCTTTTCATTTTTTAAATCATTTAACGTTAATTGAACAAAATGCACGATTTTTAGGAATATTTAAAGTATTAAAGATTTCACCAGTTACTATAATTTCATCTTTTTTGTTTAATAAAATACATCGATTATAAAGTTTTGGGTTGTTAAAAATTAAAGTAACATAGTTTAATCCATTTCATTGACCACGAACACTATAATATAATCCTTTATTACCTTTTTCGTAATATTTTGTTTCAATAGTGTTACTAAGTTTTACTGTTAATTTGACATAATTGGCTTTCTCTTTCATTTTTATAATTCCTTAAATAATATTGAATGTGCTTATATGTATGGCTTGACCTGTAACTTCTCCACCAACTAAATGCATTCTTCCAACTTTACCATCTGCCACTTCTTGAACATAAATAATTGTATCTTGCAACATATATCTTTTCATTGCTTTTGGTGTTGCTAAAACAAATGACATAATTTCATCATCATTTTTATCATTTTTAAAAGTCATATAGTCATCCATTACAATTTGACATAAAACACCTTTAATATATAAATCATTACCATTTAATCTTAATTGTTGTGCAATTTCATTATCAGTAATTAAACCTTTATTATCTGCCAAATAAACTATACTATCATAAAGAGAATTAGTAATAAAGAATCTACAATTTGCAATATTTCTATATTGAAATAATGTATTTCATGCCCCCAACATTGCTTCTACATATTTAATTGCTTGTGCTTTTGGTTCTGTTGATTTTTCAATCATAAATTTAATTGCATATTTTGCAATTACATTAGTATTGTTATTAGCTAAATAATCTGCTAAATCATTAGCAACTTCATATTGCATACTTTGTAATAAATTTTGACCATTTTCTGCTAATAAATCTTTTGCTGCAATTGTTTCGCCAGCAACGGCTTCTTCTGTAATTTCTTTAATAATTTTATCTGTATCAGCATATCCAACATCTATTCTTTTACTTTTATCATTTCATTGAAGAACTTTAACTTTTGGGTCTTTTGGTTTTTTAACTATAAATTCAATTCTTGTTGAATTAACCATTTCGATAGGAAAAAAACTTGCCCACGGACTATTTGATTGTTTAAAAAATTCTATAAATTCTGGTGCTTCTACTAATTTTTCGGTATTATCTAAATTTTGTTTGAATGGTACTGCCATTTTTTATTTTCCTTCCTTAGAACCTGTTTAGGATCTTTTTTAACTTATTTTTGATTAAATTAATATCATAAATGTTATTTTATAGTTGAAAAATAAATTTTTAATCGATAAGTTGTCAAATGATAAAATCTTTTTAACAAAAAAATGACAAAGAAAATAAAATGTTAATTAACTGTCAGGTTAGAAATAATTATTCCCTTTTTTAGTTTAATTATGTTTAAAAGATTCCAAACAGGTTCTTATAATTTATTTTTATTTTTATAATCCAATAATGTACTTTTTATTGAATTTGGTTGATTTGTTATTATTGTTTGTGGTTTGCCACCTGTATTAATTGTTTCTTTAAATACTGGTTGTTCTTTAATCATTTTTTTAATAGTTTCTTCAATTTTTGAATTTTCTATATTACTTGTTTTAAATTTTAAATAATCATAAAATTCAGTTTTAACTTGATATTTTTTAAATATATTAATAATTTCTTTTTCTTTAATTTCTTGATTAAGTTTATTTAACTTATTTTCTGCTTCATTAACTTTATTTTCTATTTCTTGTGAAGAAGCATTATTTTCAGTTAAAGGTTCAGTTGTTTGTTGAACATTATTTTCAGTTAAAGGTTCAGTTGTTTGTTGAACATTATTTTCATTTTCTAACATTTAACATTCTCCTAATCTTATCCCAATAATCAATCTTTAACTAATTGTGGCATTTCACTTATTATTTTTTTATAATCATTAACAGCATTTTCTAATATATCAATATCAGAAAATTTAAAACAATTTCCTATATCTAAATCAAAATCTCTATCAATTTTGATATTATTTTTTCTATATTTTTCATTAAATTCAATTTTTGTCATATTATTTTTCTCCTTTATTAATTTTTTCGTTTAATTTTGCTAATTTTTTTTGATGTTTTATAATTTTGTTATTTGCTCTAACATGTTTTGGAGTTGTAATAAATCTTTTTAATAAAACAATAATTTCTCTGCAAATTAATGTTCCAACACTTGTTCCAATAATTATTAATTCATGTAAAAATTCTTTCATCTCAATATTTTCCTTTCAATTATTTATTTTTTAATTATTCATCAAATTGACCACCATTAATTCTTTCAATCATTGATTGTGAATTACTTATAATTTTTACTAATACAGATATTTCTTTATTTAATTGTTCCATTCTTTCTTTATATGATTGTATTTCTTGATTATAATATTCAATTATTTTTTCTTTATTCATTGCTTTTCACCCCCTTTATAAACTCATGTGATTGTAATCTCAATTTAATGAAGCATTATCAGTATTTAATGGTACTTCGCTCATATTATCACTACCGTATTGACTGGTTGTTTCACTATTAATTGAAAATCTATTATCATTAATTAATCTTGTAGTTTCATTATTAAATGTTGTTTCTTGCATTTCTTCAACATGATGATTTGTTTCCATAGGTAATAAATTATGAATAATTTCAGATGCCCCAGCAATAATGGTAGGTACTGCATAAGCATTATTAAAATTATTATTTATACCCATAGCAACACCAGTACTAATCAAACATCCACCAGTTGCCATATTACAAATTTTTCTTATTGTTTCAAATTTATTAGGTATTAACTCAGTTAATCCACTAATAAGATTTGAAATACCATAAGCATTTAAACTAATATATGTATCTCAATCCATTAATGACTGATTATCTTGTTTATCTAATAATAATCATGGTGGACCCTCAGTTGTAGTTGTAGTAGTTATTGGAGTTGGTGTTGTTGGAATAATAGGATTAATATTATTTTCTGTTCATTTACTATAATTTGCTAAACCGATTGTTCCTAAACCTAGTAATATTTTTTTAGAACTATTAATTAATTTTGTTTTAGTATTTGGTCTTTGATTTAAATTTCAAATATCTAAACCTAATTTTTTACCAAATAATAAACTATTAATTGAACCTAATACTGGATTTGAAATTACTTGACCATAATAAGCACTTGTACCAATCATTGCACAAATAGGACTTATTCCAGTTCTAATTAATTTGGTTAAAGTATAATTTGATTGTGTATTTTCGTTTGGCATTTTATTCTCCTTTAATTTCTAATTTTTTAACTGTTACTTTAATTCAACCTTGATAAACATCATTATCACCAACTATTAATGCAACATTACTTTCGGGGTCAGAAACAATTATGTGTTTTGATTTAATATTTGGATATTGTCTTAAAATAATTGCTCTAATATCATTACTTGTATGAATTGCTTTGGGAAATGGTGATAATATTTCAATTTCATCTTTATTTTCAAACAAAGTAGGTAATATTATCATTAGTCAAATTCTCCATTTTCTATTTTTTCTTGTAATTTCATTATTAATTTCATTTTCCAATTACTAATATTAATTTTAATTTCATCACTAATATCATCTTTAAGTAATTCCATAAATTCATTGTCAAGATAATTAATTATTTTTTCTTTATTCATAATTTAACCTTTCTTTTCTAACTCTTTTATTTTGTTTTTGCTTACATAAGTTATTACATTTATGGGCATAAACTCTACCATAACCACATTTATTATTCTTTTTAATTTTTATTATCATTAGTTTTAAATGTTTCTTCTTTTTCATCTCAATATAATTTGGTATTTGTTTCTATTCACTTCTCAAAAGAATTTAATTTTAATTTATTCATTATCAAATGTCTCCATTTTCTAAATCTTTAATTAACTCAAAAGCATCAATATATGGTATTCCATCATCACCTTTATCTAATTCATCTTGTATTTGTTCTTTAAGAAAATTAATTAATTTTTCTTTATATTCATTAATATATTTTTGAGCAATTTTTCTTCTTATATTTTCAACTTTAATCATATGTTCTTCACAAAAATATCTTACTTGTACATTATCTTTATCTAATTTTGTTGGTAAATTAGTACAATTAGTTATATGTTTACCAACTTCATTAACTTCACTAAAACAACATGGTATATTTTCTTTATTCATTATTTACTTTCCTTTCTATATTTTTTTCTTGATGTATTAATAAATTTATTAAAATTATTTGTTTATCAATGTCACCTAATTTTTTTAAAAGATATTCATATCTTTTTTTAAAATCTTCACTATCAATATCTCTATCTTTATAAATTAAATTTTTCAGTTTTTTTATTTTATATAAGGTTTTTGGGGAATATATTTCTCCATCCATACAAAGAAAACATTTCATTATTTTATTTCCTTATTTTCAATTTGATTAGCAATTTCATTTAATATTTTCAATACTTTATATTCATTTTTTAATTCTTTAATAATAAATATTAAAATTATTATTAGTGTTATACTTGTTATTAATATTGGTACTATTAATAAAATTTTTCATAATATCATTTTTTTACTCTTTTCATTTTTTAAATCATTTAACATTAATTGAACAAAATGCACGATTTTTAGGAATATTTAAAGTATTAAAAATTTGACCAGTTACTAAAATTTCATCATTTTTGTTTAATAAAATACATCGTTTATAAAATTTTGGGTTATTAAAAATTAAAGTAACATAGTTTAATCCATTTCATTGACCTCTAACACTATAATATAATTCTTTATTACCTTTTTCGTAATATTTTGCTTCAATAGTATTACTTAGTTTTACTGTTAATTTGACATAATTTGCTTTTTCTTTCATGTTTATAATTTCCTTAAATAATTATCAAAAATTAATATTTTTTTATGATTTTTTAAATAATATTGAATATGCTTATAAGCATCTTGTTCATGTTTTGTTAATTTTATATTTCCTTTATAATTTGTTATTTTATTTTTATTTTTTGGTTGGTTTTCTAGATAATCTCAATTCATAACATCTTGTACTAATACCATTAATGCACCAATAATTTTAGGGGTTGCTAATGGATTAGTTAATAATTGTTTTGAATTTAAAAAGAAATTTTCTACAATAACTAATATTTTTTTATCAATAAATTTTTCTTTAATTAATTGAAATTTTTCTTTATACATATTTTTAGTTCATAAAACAGTTAATGTATTAAATGTTTCATTAAAAATAATATTATTAGTTTCATGTGAATATATAACAATTCCATTATTACCAATTCCAGCGGGGTCAATTCCGATAATTAAGTCATATTGCATTAATTAAGTTAACCTTTAATAACTGTTTTAATAATTTCTAAATCACAATTACATCAACAATATTTACATTCTTCAATAAATTCTTTATGACCACAAACTAAATTATCTTTTTTTAAATCATCAATCAGTTTAATTAGTCCTATTTTAAATTCAATATCATCACTGTCTGGTATGCAAATCGTTCCTCTTTTAGTTAAATATTCTTTATCCATATTTATACCTCCTACTTAACCTAATATTTAAAATACAGTCATAACAAATCGCTTTACTATTTTTATCTCTTAAAAAATATTTTCTTGTTTTTATATCATTAGTATTAAAGAATAAATAATCAAATTTATGTTGTTTACATGTTCAACAAAAATACTTTTTCATTTTATTTATCTACATTTTCTTGTTTTTTATCAATAACATAATCAATTGTTATATTTTTATAATTATTTAAGTGAGTTTTACATAATCCTAATTTTGTATCTTTTTTAATTGAACAAACATATATTTCTTGTTTACTATTATTATTTTTACAACCATAAATATCACAAAATCATATTCAATCATGTTCATTAATCATTATTGAATTACCTTACTTTCATTATTAATATGTTCTGTTGCTTCTAGCATAAAGAACATAACTACTATTTGTTTTATTCATTCCAGAAGTTCTGGGCTCAAAAATAAATTGTGAAATTTTAAAAAACATTGAGGCATTCGATTCAATATTTATTTAATTTGTGTTTAGCAAATTAATATTTTAATTGAACCGGCACCGCTCAATTTTTTTTACAAGTTTGAAATTTATTTTCTCGCCCAAAAATTTTTTCAAAAAAAATAAAAAATAAAACCAACACTTGCTCACTGGGGAGTGGCAAGGTTGGTTAAATAAAGAATAGAATTAATACAATAGGTCCCTACAACAGGTCTATATATACTAGTTTCCAATTCGCTCCCACCCCAAGAATTACCATTACTGGTTAGTATATTTTATTAGGTATCACTCCACTTATTATTTATCCATGCAAGTCCACATGCTCTAACTGCTATTTTTAACAACTGTGTTGTAGTTCACTTTTTTAGTTCCCTAACACGTGTTGATAATAGCGTTAAAGAGGGTTATTAATTATTAACTTTCTCCTACTTGGTCACTGCGTGTAGTAGATATTTAAAGAGTGTTAATAATAAAAATTTTAAAATTTTACAATTACAAAAAAAGACAAGATTATTTCTTGTCTTTTTCCTTTGAGAATAATTTTTATTTTATCTTATAAAATCTATATTTTTTAAAATACGTCGAATATAAATTTAAATTTAAGGGTAAAAGAAAATTTAATTTGTCTATCATCATTTTTAAATGGTAATTTTGGAAATAAGTTACTAATATGATAATAAATTATTTCGTAACTTTGACAACCGTCCTTTTTATTATTTTAAAAAACATAATATTATTCCTGCAATTCTTGTAATTTTCATAAATTACCACCACTAATATTCATGTCTTCTCATTTAAAAACATCAAGATTTTCATGTCTTGAACATAATAATTGTAATCTTCCACCATCTTTTATATAAGTACTATATACTGTTACGGTTTGTGGAATACCAGAACCTAACGAATAAACAAATTCAGTAAATGTATAAATATCTGGTAATATTATTTTTTGTTGTCTTGGATTTAAATTAAATCATATACGATATAATTTATTTTCTTTACAATCATATCTAATTTCTTGATTTTTTATACCAGTAGTACTAATATTAAAGGCTACATCTTTTCATTGTGGAATACTTGGTGTTGGTGTATTTTTTAATTCAATATCAAAAGTATTTTCTGCTAATTCTTTAATATTTAAAGTTTTTGAATTAATTTTTAAAGGTTTAGTTATATCTATTTTTTCACTTTTTGTAATATTTAATGTATTTGAAGTAATTTCATAAGTATTTTCTGTAATTTCTTCTTCTAATTTTAACAATTGACCAACTTTTTTTGAAATTGGAATTGTATTCATAAATATAGAATTTATATTTAATTGTAAAAATGTATTTGAATTATCACTATATAAAAAATTTTCTAAAACTTGATTATTATTCCCATTATGTATAAATTCTTTACATATTCATGAAAAATTATTTATGTTACTATCAGTTAATTCAAAATTATAATAAATACGATATCTTTTATTTTTAATAAAATTATAATTAATAGTTTTATTATCTTGTTTAATACCAACTTCTTTTCATTTACCAATTTTTAAATCTTTTATTTTTTTAATTAATTCATTAATAGCACCAGCAATAGTTTTATCACTAGTTTCTAAATTAGCAATTTCAGTACCAAAAGTATTGAGAACAAAAGCATATTGAAATTGTGTTTTATCTATTTTATCTTCTAATTCTTTATCTACTTCTTCTTTTTTATAATAATCAGTTAAATCTGGGATATTTTTATTTAATGTTCTTAAATTAACATCATCTTGTGGTTGTGTAGGGTCTGCTATATAAACAATTCTAGTATTATTTGAAGTAATAATTCTTTTTTCTTTAGGTTGAATAATATTAGGCGAATTAGGGTCTATTAATCATAATGATTCACCACTACCGCCAGTAGCACTAATAGTATTATTTTTTTCATCAATCTTAATATTTTCACCAGCAATTAATTTATCTTGTTTTTTATCTAAGAACCTGTTTGGAATCTTTTAAACATAATTAAACTAAAAAAGGGAATAATTATTTCTAACCTGACAGTTAATTAACATTTTATTTTCTTTGTCATTTTTTTGTTAAAAAGATTTTATCATTTGACAACTTATCCATTAAAAATTTATTTTTCAACTATAAAATAACATTTATGATATTAATTTAATCAAAAATAAGTTAAAAAAGATCCTAAACAGGTTCTAAGAACCTGTTTGGAATCTTTTAAACATAATTAAACTAAAAAAGGGAATAATTATTTCTAACCTGACAGTTAATTAACATTTTATTTTCTTTGTCATTTTTTTGTTAAAAAGATTTTATCATTTGACAACTTATTGATTAAAAATTTATTTTTCAACTATAAAATAACATTTATGATATTAATTTAATCAAAAATAAGTTAAAAAAGATCCTAAACAGGTTCTAATAAATTATTAGTTTCTTGTTTTGTATAATAATCACGTTCAGTATCTTCTTCTGCTATAAATTCAGTTGGTGTATCTATTCCTTGATATTGATATATTTCTTCTATACTACCAATTAAATTAATTTTTCCACGTTCAGGATAAGAATTACCGCCACCACTAAATTCTTTCTTTTTATTGTTATAGTAAATCGTTCCGGTATTTAAAATTCTTTTATTTTGGATTTGTTCACTATACGTCATGGAATCAACATTTAGCAATTCAAATTCATTAAAAACATTATTTAAATAAATTTTAATTACTTTATAAAATTTCATAAAGTTATTTTCTGTTGAATATTGATAACTGATTTTAATAAAATATCATTTAAATATTTCTATATTATTATTTTCAACTTTTTTTCATAAAGGACTAGTTTCAATATTAAATCAATTATTTTTAACATCATTAATATTTTCATTTGCTTTAATTAATTCAGTATTTAATTTGGTAATTTCATTTTCATTAGTAGTAATTCGTTTTTGTTGTTTAGCAGAAAAATCACAAGTTGGTGCATGCGTATAATCACCAATTTGTGGATTATTTTGTAATGCTTCGGGTGGTAATGTACCAATTTCATCAGGTCAATCTAAAATCATTGTTTCAGTTTCTTTATCATAATCAGTTGCAACATAACCTTTATTAACAAATTTACTAAGAACCTGTTTGGAATCTTTTAAACATAATTAAACTAAAAAAGGGAATAATTATTTCTAACCTGACAGTTAATTAACATTTTATTTTCTTTGTCATTTTTTTGTTAAAAAGATTTTATCATTTGACAACTTATCGATTAAAAATTTATTTTTCAACTATAAAATAACATTTATGATATTAATTTAATCAAAAATAAGTTAAAAAAGATCCTAAACAGGTTCTAACAGGACCTCTATATATTTCATTTTCATTATCATCAACTAAATCATCATATAATTTAATTTGTTTTGATAATGTAAATTCTTTTTGTTCATTAATTAATTCATCAACTTGATTTCTGGTATAAAATGCTTTTAAATCAATTTTTTCAACATCTATTTCATCATCATTATAATTTGATAATATTTGTTTTAATTCTGTTAGTCTTGCCAATATTTTCATTCTACTTGGTGCTAAATCTCAAACATTAATTGTAGGAATACTATTTGCACTAAATTGACTACCATTATTAAACTGAATAGTAGCATCAACATTAAATTCAATTGGTGTACGATTAAATACTCAATGTTCAGCGGTTACAAAAACCATATATCTTAATGTTTCTTTAATTAATTCATCTTTAAAACTATCAAAAGGAAATTTAGATAAAATAAAACCAAGATAAGCATTAATATCATTTTGAGCATGAATAGCAAAAGTTTTAAATCAATCATTAACATTTGGTCATGTTTGTATATATTGCTGTGGTGTTTCTGTAATTTTTCCAGTTAATGGATATCAGTTATTATAATTTTCTAGACTGACACCAGTTCAAAGTTTATTAATCATATTTTATCATTCCTTAAAAAATGCTTTTTTATAATGTTTAGTTTTTGTTTTAGTTTTTCTATGTGATATATGTATAATTTCTTTTTGTAATTTCTTTGGATGGGTTACACTTTATTGGACACTAATTACGTAGACAAGTGAACAAATTAGTGAAAAGAAAGGAAGTATAATTATGGCCAATATTAACTCATATTCAGATGAATTTAAAAAACAAATAGTAGCTTTATATCAAAGCGGTAAGTCAGTGTCTTGTCTTGCTAAAGAGTACAATGTTACAAGAGCAGCTACTTATAATTGAATTAAGCAATTTACTAATTCAGGTAGTTTTAAAACTAAAGATAATCGTTCTGTTGAAGAAAATGAATTAATTAAATTAAGAAAAGAATTAAAACAATTAAGAATGGAAAATGATATTTTAAAGCAAGCAGCACTAATAATAGGCAGAAAGTAGAAATTATTGCTAAAATAAAGTTAAATATAAAATTCGTACAATGTGTCGTTTTTTGAAAATATCTAAATCAACATATTATTTTAACTTAAAGAAAAAAGAAAATAAAATCAAAAATAATATGTATGATGAATCTGTTATTAGTGCTTTTAAAGAAAATAAAGAAGTTTATGGTACTAGAAGATTAAAAAAAATTTTAGAAAACCAAGAAATTTATTTGTCACGCAGAAAAATTAAAGAAATTATGAATAAGCATAATTTAATATCAAAATACACTAAATTATCATTCAAAAATCATCATAATAAAGTCAATAATAGTCAAATAACCAATCTTGTTAATAGAAACTTTAATAATAGGGTTAAAAATGAAGTTATTGTTAGTGATTTAACTTACGTTCAAGTTAATGGTAAATGAAACTATATTTGCCTATTAATAGACCTATTTAACCGAGAAATTATTGGACATAGTGTTGGAGTTAAAAAAGATGCATTACTAGTATATCAAGCATTTATGCAATCAAATCGCTGTTTAAAAGATATCCAAATATTTCATAGTGATCGAGGTAATGAATTTAACAATAAAATTATTAATAATCTTTTATTAGCATTCAATATTACTCGATCTTTAAGCAAAAAAGGTTGTCCTTATGATAATGCTGTTGCTGAAGCAACTTTTAAAACTTTCAAAACTGAATTTATTAATGATAAAAATTTTACATCATTAATCCAATTAAAATTAGAATTATTTGATTATATCAATTGATACAACAACATAAGAATCCACAGCACTTTAAACTACTTAACTCCTATCAAATATCAAGAACAAGTGTCTACCAAAAAATAGTCCTAAAAAGTGTTGCCATTCCAGTTAATGGTTCAAGTTTTATATCATTAAGATAATATTCTTTTGGAGCAATTGGTTTATTAACAATTATTTTTTGGTCTTTAATATATGGTTCTAATAATTTTATTAATTCATTACCACTTAATTCTCTTTTAATATTTTCTAAATTAAAAACTCAATACGTGTAACTGTTGTCAACAATAAAAGAATTATTTTTAATCATTCATTTTGGCAGTGATAATCTATATTCAACATAATCAATAAGAATAGATTGTGGTTTATCTTTAACAATTTGTTCTTTTTTAAATTCTATTTGCATAATAATCCTTTCCTAAATATGTCCTGTTGCTTCCTAGCATAAAGGACATAGACATATAATTTGATTTTTAGATTATTAATAATACTACTATTCGTTTTATTCATTCCATCAATTCTGGGCTCAAAAATAAATTGTGAAATTTTAAAAAACATCGAGGCATTCGATTCAATATTTATTTAATTTGCGTTTAGCAAATTAATATTTTAATTGAACCGGCACTGCTCAATTTTTTTTACAAGTTTGAAATTTATTTTCTCGCCCAAAAAAATTTTTCAAAAAAAATAAAAAATAAAACCAACACTTGCTCACTGGAGAGTGGCAAGGTTGGTTAAATTAAGAATAATAATAGTTCGTCCCCACTTCGGGTCTATATATACTAGTTTCCAATTCGCTCCCACCCCAAAATTACCATTACTGGTTAGTATATTTTATTAGGTATCACTCCACTTATTATTTATCCATGCAAGTCCACATGGCTAGCTACTATTTTTAACAACTGTGTTGTAGTTCACTTTTTTAGTTCCCTAACACGTGTTGATAATAGCGTTAAAGACGGTTCTTAAAAATTTTAAAATTTTACAATTACAAAAAAAAGACAAGATTTTTATTCTCGTCTTTTGTCATTTATTTTTAATTCAAGGGTAAAAAAAGAAAGGAGCTATTTTTAAAACTTTTTAGTTACCGACATCTTCGGTACGCTCCCTTGTAAATTAATAAGTGAAGAACAACTAAGTAAGTTATATAAAAACCATTCTGAAAAGAATGGTTTTTATATAACTATATTTTAATGTTTTATTAAATTTATTATTAGGAAATTATTTTTTACCTAATAATGTAAACATTTTCTTTTTGTATACTTCAACACCAGGTTGGTTAAATGGGTCAACACCTAATAATTTTGCACTAACAGCACAAGCCTTCATAAAGAAATAACTAGCATAACCAAACATTTTGCCATCCATTGTATCCCATTCTAATAAAATATTTGGTGTTTTTCCTACTATTTCATCACTATGAGCTTCAATAGTTCCTTGTAAGGCAATATTATTAATTTCATGTAAAGAATGTTTTGTTAAATAGTTTAATTGATCATTGTTTTCTTTATCAAGTGGAATTTTGATATCTTTATTAGGTTTTTTGATTTTTATTACTGTTTCAAAAAACATTTTTGAACCTTCTTGAATAAATTGGCCCATTGAATGTAAATCAGTTGAAAAAACAACACTAGCTGGTAATAATCCTTTGCCATCCTTACCTTCTGACTCACCAAATAATTGTTTTCATCATTCACATAACATTTGCATTTGTAATTCATAGCTTACTAAAATTTCAACTGCTTTATTATTAGTTTTATGTAAATGATAGCGAGAAACTGCATATAAATAGGCATCATTAACATCAATTTTATCACTTTTACATTCTTTTGCTGCTAATTGCGCACCAGCAATAATTTCTTCACAGTTAATTCCTGCTACCATCATCGGAAAAATACCAACAGGAGTTAAAACAGAGTATCTACCACCGATATTATCGGGAATAACAAAGCTTTCATATCCTTCTTCTTTTGCCAAATCATGGAGTACTCCTCTTGTTTTATCAGTAGTAGCGATAATTCTGTTATTAACAATATTCTTATTTTTCTTTTGTTTAATTAATAGTTCTTTTAACAAACGAAAGGCAATTGCTGGTTCAGTAGTAGTTCCTGATTTAGAAATAACATTAATGGCAAATTCTTTATCTTTTAAATATGATAAAACTTGGTGAACATAAGTTGAACTCATGGTATTACCCATATAAATTACTTTAACAGGAGCCGTATTATTAAATAAACCTTGCACCATATCAATTCCTGCTCTAGCACCTAAGTATGATCCACCAATACCAATTACTACTAAAACTTGTATTTCTTTTTGTAGTTTCAATGCTAGAGTTTTCATTCGTTTTCAAGACTCTTGAAAAGTAATGTCTTTTTGGTATGCAAATGGAAAATCAATTCATCCTAATCAACCATCTTCATTTTTAGCATTACTTTCCAGTTCAGCGTTAATCACCGTTACTTTTTCTTGATATAAAGTTGATAATTCTTTCATATCTAAATTAGTAAACTTTAAATTAGTTTTTATCACTATTCTATAACCTCCTTATAGTATTTAAAATTAAAATATTAATTCGTAATAATACTATTTAATATTTATAATAAAAATATAGTTGTAAAAATTTTAGATTGCAAGAAAATAATAAAAAATATTGCCATTAAATAGCAATATTTTTTATTATTTGGAAGAAAAATAGTATTTTAATTATTTTCTTCTTTTTTAAATCAATTATCAACAGTTTCTCTTATTGGTGCAAATCCTTTACCATTTTCTTCAATTGAAGAATTATTCTTTGCAACTAATCCTTGTTCTTTTGTACTTAAACTTAATTGTTGTTTAGTATGATCAATACCTGTTATTTCTGCTTTAACTGATGTACCAATTGTAAAATAATCACTAACATTTTTAACAAATTTAGGGGTAATACGACTAATGTGAATTAAACCAGAAAATCCATTTGGACACTTACAAAAAACTCCAAATTCCTTTATTCCAGTTGGAGTTACGGTAATAATGTCACCAACTTGAAATTGTTGAACATTTGATTCATTTTCTTCATTTTTAATAATTGTACTCATAATAAGTTAATTCCTCTTTCTTTTGTATAATTTAATAATACATAGAAATATTATAACATTATATTTAATCTTGAAGTTAAAATTAATAATATTAATTTTATGAATTTTTAAACATTAGAATGAGAAATTATTAATTGATTTTAAATTTAAAGATTATTAAAATATTAAATTTGTTAGCAATTTCTTTATTTTTAAAGAAATGAATGTTACTTGTAACAATATTACAACAATATTACTAATTTTTTTTAATATTTTTCTTTATTTTATACTTAAAATGGTAAGTTAATATAGATATTTTATTTTATATGATGTAATCAAAAAAGATTTGGATATTAAAGAAAAATTGGATTTACATGTTGCAAAGTTAGATAATGACTGTATTATTTGTTATGAAATTTTATTAAAATTATCAAAAGAAAATGTGATTTTTTCTGAAAAATTAGAAAAATGAAAATTATATTATAAAACAAATGAATTAAAAAAAGAAATTGTTGAAGTTGGTAATAAGGTTGAGAAACCAAATTCTAGTTTCTTTTTAAAGTGATTTTTTATTCTTTTAGTTGCTCCTTTATCTATGTTATTTTGATTATTTAAAGATAATGGTTATTTTTGTGTTAATCATATTGAAATAAAATTTTTAAAAGAAGAAAGAATAAAAAAGATAATTATTTATTCTTTTATTTCATTAATATGATTAACATTAATTTTGTGTTTTTATTTTTTTGTTTGTAGTAAATGGTAATTTAATTGAATTATTTTAATAATATAACTTGTATATATATATATATAATGGTTAATAGCAAAGATGTAAAGTTTTACCAACCATTTAACTTTATGTTTTTGCTTTTTTTGTGTCAATATCGAGTGAAAATTTCCCAAAAATATTTATCAAAAATTAAATTATTTTGGAAAGTTACACTGTTAAATAAACACAAATTCTAAATAACCCCTAAAATTTAGTTCCTTGTTTTCATATAGGAACTTTTTTATTTACAAACCAATTTTTAATGAATATAATAAATATGAATTAAAAATAGTTTTAGAAACCTAATTGTTTTATTTTTAAACAATTAGGTTTCTAATTTTGAAAGGATTTTTAATATATGGATAAACAATTACAAGAAAGTCAAAATCAAATTTCTAAGTTAAGTAATGAATTTAGAAGTTTGGAGAAAAAGCTAGATAATGAAAAAAGAAAAGAAAAAGAAATAAATAAAAAAATATCTTGTTTAACAAATCAAGATATTAACAATAAAAATGAATTAAAAATAAGAAATGAAATAAGAAAATATGAAAATGAACATAGAATTATTTCTCAAAAAGTAAATTATTTTGAAATTAAATTTAATTCAATAAAAGAAGAATTAAAAAAAATATCAAATTTAAAAATGGAAATTTATAACAAAAATTTAGAAAAGTTAAAAATAAAAAAGTTTGATGAAGTTGAAATTAATAGCTTTGAAAATAAAAATTATAAGGGTTTTAAAATAAAATCACTAAAATTAAAAAATAAACAGCCCTAAAAAGGGCTGTTTTAAATCGAATTATTATTAATTATAAGTTATATAAATAACTTCACTTTTGGGAAATTATTACTCGATAACTAATAGGAAATTTTTACTAAATAATGACAAATTTTGCTTTTTTTGTGTCAATATCGAATGAAAATTTCCTAAAAATATTTATCAAAAAATTAAATTATTTTGGAAAGTTACACTATTAAATAAACACAAATTCCAAATAACCTTTAAAATTTTAATTCCTGTTTTTAATATAGGATTTTTTTTGTATAATTTAATTAAACTTAATATAAGTTTTTAACTCATTGCTTTAATTTCAAAGTAAATGAGTTTTTATTTTGAAAGGATGAAAAAATGAATAAAAATTTACAAGAAGAATATGAATGAATTAATAAAGAATTGATAAAAATAATCATTGATAAAAATCAATTTACTCCAGAAATTATTAGTAATAGAGTTAATTTAGCTCAAACTACTATTGTTGATATTAATGAAAATTTAAAAAAACAAAAGATTAGCAAATTTAAAAAAATTAGTTATTTAATATTAAAAATATTTACTTTTGGAAAAATTGATAAAAATAAAATAATTAAAGAAAAAAATGATTTTTTTATAAAAATATCAAAAGAACTTTTTGGAAATATTAAAAAAGTAAAAGAATTATATATAAGAAAATCAAATAGTGAAATAAATATAGATGTTAATAAAATTAATAATGCAACTTTAAATAATTTATTAATAAATCCGAAGAGGCTTTTTAGAAATCTGTGTATCTTTGTTTTACAAAGTACTAGTTAAGATTAATTCTATCTTCAAATTTTATCATAAAATGAGCAATTGCTGTATTTCAATTTTGAAACTAATAAAAACTATCAAATTTTCTCAATTTTTATATCAAGATTTAGCAATTTGAGGATATTGTTTATTTCACTTATTTTCAAATGTTTCTAAAGCCTGCATTGCTTGTTCTTCACTACATGCAGTATAAATTGGTTTTAAATCTGCAACTAGAGATTTTCTATGCTTATATGAGACATATTTCAAACTATTTCTAATTTGATGAACGATGCATAATTGATGTTCTGTTTTAGGATAAACTGATTGTATTGCTTCTGACATTCCTGTTAAATTATCACTACAAGCAATAAGAATATCATTTAAGCCTCGATTTTTCATTTCTGTGAAATTGGCTAATCAAAATTTAGAACCTTCATTTTCACTAATTCATAAGCCTAAAACATCTTTTTTACCTTCTAAATCAACTCCTAAAGCTGTATAGACAGATTTGTTAATAATGCGTTTATCTTGTCGTATTTTAACTACTATGCAATCAAAATAAACAATCGGATAAATACTATCTAATGGTCGATTTTGCCATGCTTTTACATCATCAATAACATCATCAGTAATTTGACTAATAACACTTTCACTAATATCAGCACCATGATATAACTCTTGTAATTGCATTCTAATATCTGATAATGTCATACCTTTTGCATATAAAGAAAGAACTTGTTGATCAAAACCATCAAATCTTCTTTGTCTTTTTGCAATTATTAAAGGATTAAAATTACTATTGCGATCTCGTGGTACATCAATCTCAATTTTACCTTGTTGAGTTATTAATTTTTTTGAACTTATACCATTACGAGCATTGTCACTATTACTATGTTGATTCTTATCATATCCTAAATAATTTTGCATCTCAGAATTCAACATTTTTTCTACTAATCTTTTTGTTAATTCTTTATACAAACCTCCCTCTTTAAAAACTGTTGTTAAATCTTCAGTATTTTCTAATAATAAATCTACTGCTTTTGATATTGGATCATTATTATTAATATTTTGCTTTTTAGCCATCTGTAATTCACTCTTTCTAGGTTTATTATAGAATTAATTAAACATAGTTATTTTTGTAAGTTACACAGATTATTAAACATTACCTTTGGTTTTTGTTTTACCTTTATTAGGTAAAATTTTGCCAGTTGTTAATGCTTTGTTACAAACTATTTATATGCAGTATTTAAGTTCTTTTGCTGGATTACATACTGTGACCCTTTTTATTAAGTCGTTTTTTTATGATAGTTTATACACTTTACCTTTGCCTATTCTTGCTTTAATAAATGTTAGTTTTGTATTTTATTTAATTTTGGGATTATTTAGATTTACAAGACATTAGGATGTGAAATTATGTTTATACCTTTTATTACAACTGTTATGCAATTATTTGCTTCAATTTTTATGAAGTTTTTTAGTTTTCCACTTGGTGATTTAGGTTTTAATTTGGGTACTTTGATGATATTTTGATTTTGCTTAGATTTGCATTTAGGGTTATTTTACCCGAATTAATGTTACCAACATTAGGTTTAGGTTATGGTGTTAAAAAAATTGCTAAGTCTTCTGTTTTAGTTGGTAAAACAATTGCCAAGGGTCATAAACAAACACAAGATTTTAGTGGAATAAATGTAGGTAAATAATTATGTCTGATTTTGTTTTTAGTATATTGCATTTTATTTTTATATTTTCTAGTAAAGATATTCAAATATTTTTAAATCAATCAAATATTACTAATGAAGTTTATATTTTGTTTAATTTGACTTTTTGGTTGGTGTTAGGTGTGTTTTTTAATTTTATTTATCGTAGTATTAAATTTATTTTTAGGTCATTATTTGGGTAGGTGTTAGTTATGAGTGTTTTAGAAATTTATAATAAAATACATCAATGTATTGTTGATTATTGAACTATGTTTATAGGTAGTCCAGTTGATGATTTTACTACTATTTTATGAAACTTAGTAGTTTATGGAACTCAATTTTTTATTGGATTTGTTTTGTTTTATGGTTCATGGTGAATTTTAAAATGTTTATTTGGTAAATAATTATGTGATTTAAGTTTGCTAAATTATTTTTTGTTGTAAATACTTCTGTTCAAGCACCCACTAGTTTAATTGCTTCAAATGACCCTAATATTGTTAATTATGATATTACAAAAGATATGATTAAACATTTAAAATATAATGATTTTAATGATTGAGCAACAATACCATGAAATTCTGCTTATTTTGATGTTGACCAACCGGATTTAAAATTAGTTAGTGGTTATTTTTATGATTTTTATAATCCAAATTATAAATATTTTTTAAATTACGTTAGTGATGTTACTGGTGTTTCAAAAAAACATGTTGATTTTGATGGTCATTTATTTTTAAATGCTGAGCAGTTGAATGCTTTTTCACGTATTATGATTTGGTACAGTCTAATCAAAGTAATTTTTTTGAATTTGGTAGTAATGTTGCAATTCAAAAAAAATTTAGTTTTCAATTAAAATTTGTAATTTCTAAACCTTTGAGTTTTTATATACAAGGTTTTATGTTTTATTTTGATTTTTTAAATTTTCTTTATTTTGGTTCAACATTTAGATTTTCTTTTTTGGATTATGATGGTAATACAGAATATGATTTTAAAGGAGAAATTGATAGTCAGTTTTGTTCAAGAAATATTTATAATTTTATTACTATGCCAGTTCGTGTTCCAAATTTAAAATATTTAACTGTTGATTTTGATATTCTTTCTACTATTGGAAATCCACAAAAGTCAATGTCACTTAAATTTGGTCAGATGAATATTTTTTCTTCCAAAGATATTAATCCAGTACCCCCAAATAGTCCTTTTAACCCTAATTATGAACGAGTTATTTGATATGATTTTTTTGGTCAATTGCGTAATGCTTTTAGATGAGTACTTTATGGTGTTGTTGGTAAAGTTTTACCCGTTGAACCTTTAAGAGAATTTTTTGCTAAACTTGACGGATTATTGAGACGTATTTTTGATGATACTATTAGTTCTGTTTTAAATGTTGATTTTACTAGTGGTTTAGAACAAGTTTTAACTTTATGAGTATTTTTAAAAGCAGTAGGATTTTTAGTTGGTTAGGAGTTTATTATGAAAAAGAAAGATTTATTTGAAATTTGTAGTGGAGTTATTTTTTGTTTTTTAATATCATCGCTTACTGCGTTATTTTTTGATTTTGATGTAGACAAATTAAAGTTATTTTTTGAAAATGCTAGTTTTGGTTCAAAATTTTTAATTCTCTTTTTTGATTTTATTTTTCCCTTTATTTTAAGTTCATATTTTGTAGAGTTTTGTTTTTGAATTAAAAATAAGTTTAAAAATAAGTTTAAAAATAAAAGTAAGGTGGTTAAATAATGCCTTGATATGGTTATTTACTTTTAGGAATTTTATTATTAATAATACTTTATCCGTTTTTGATAACAAGAAAAAATATAAAGATATTACAACGTGTAGGTAGTTATATAATTTCAGCACCACCACGTACTGGTAAATCTGCTCTTGCTTGTTGTTTAGCACAAAAACATAAGGGTAGGGTAGTAAGTCCTATTCCTATTAAAGTACGTAATGAGTATAGTTATCGTTGTTCTTATGATGATGTTTTTAAATTTAATCAATTAAATAGTAATTATGCTTTTAAAGAGAATGATATGCTTGTTTTTGATGAATTAGGTTTAAAAATTAATAGTAATGATTTGTCACCCGAATTTAAAGAAACACAAGAAAGTTTAGGAATGTTTTGTAAATTAATAGGTCATAATTTTAATGGAATTATGTATATGATTGAACAACATCCTGATAGAATACCAAAACAAGCACGTGAAAAAGTTGAATATATTGTGCAAGTTAAAAGAATGCGTATTTTGTTATTTTTAGTTAAGTTTAAACTAAATATTTATACTAATGTTGATGATTATAATAAAGTTGTATTATCTAAAAGACAAACAAAGCGAATAATTAAACGTGGTGGATTACCACCTAGTTATAGTGGTGAAACTATGACTTTTAGTTTATGATTTCCTAGGTCTTATTTACAAAGATATAATAGTCGTGCTTTAAATTATATTCATTCGTTAAAGAGTGAATTAAGTACTGTTAAAGACTATGAACAATCACAAGCATTAGATTTTACTGTTGATGATATTAGAGCAGTAGGATTAGATAAGTTGGATAATATATTACAAACTGAAAAGAAAGAAACTGAAAATACTGTATGTCGTACTTGTTATTATAGAAATAAGCATTCTAATAAAAATAAGAAAAATTTTAAAATAGAATAAACCTATATTATTGGTCGAAGCCAACCAGAACCTTGGTTGGTTGGCCGCGGGGTTTAGCCCCGCTGGGGTGAGTTGCGAAGCAACTAGGGGCAAAGCCCCTATATACTTGAGCTTTTTCCATGCCAGAACATTCAGTAATACTTTTTTTAATATAATCTCCTTCTTTATTTGAAAGTAATCCATAGATTCAAACAACTAATTGATCATCTGATTGGCTTTTAAAGTGTGGTTGACGATTTAAGGTATAACTTAAAATTCAACTTGAATTGATAGCAGTAACAATTCCACCAGTTACAACTTTTTTAGCATACGGATCTCTTTTGCTGATTTTTTCAATATAAGGTGCTATTTTTTTATCTAGAGTTGTTAATGTTGCTGAGATAAATCAATTTTCTTTTGGTAAATTTGCATAAAATTTTTCTGGTTTTCCAAAATCTTTACTTTGCTTTGCCAAATTTTCTCATAATTCTCAACTTCCACCTAATTGGAGTTGTTCACTAATTGGTGCTGGAGTATTATGATCACCATATGTTGTACTTTCAGTAATACTGCCATTAGTTACAAAAACGAAATCGTTTTCTTTTAATATTATTTGTTGTTCTTTATTCTTTTTTTGAAAAATGATTTTTTTTGCAATTTTTTTCTTTATTTTCATTTTCTGAAATTATAATATTTTTTACTATTGTTTCATAGTGAAAAACAACACCTTGTTCTTCTAAGTGAGAAATTAATGGTAAAACAAGTGATTCGTATTGATTGTTGGAATGGCAACACTTTTTAGGACTATTTTTTGGTAGACACTTGTTCTTGATATTTGATAGGAGTTAAGTAGTTTAAAGTGCTGTGGATTCTTATGTTGTTGTATCAATTGATATAATCAAATAATTCTAATTTTAATTGGATTAATGATGTAAAATTTTTATCATTAATAAATTCAGTTTTGAAAGTTTTAAAAGTTGCTTCAGCAACAGCATTATCATAAGGAAAACCTTTTTTGCTTAAAGATCGAGTAATATTGAATGCTAATAAAAGATTATTAATAATTTTATTGTTAAATTCATTACCTCGATCACTATGAAATATTTGGATATCTTTTAAACATCGATTTGATTGCATAAATGCTTGATATACTAGTAATGCATCTTTTTTAACTCCAACACTATGTCCAATAATTTCGCGGTTAAATAGGTCTATTAATAGGCAAATATAGTTTCATTTACCATTAACTTGAACGTAAGTTAAATCACTAACAATAACTTCATTTTTAACCCTATTATTAAAGTTTCTATTAACAAGATTGGTTATTTGACTATTATTGACTTTATTATGATGATTTTTGAATGATAATTTAGTGTATTTTGATATTAAATTATGCTTATTCATAATTTCTTTAATTTTTCTGCGTGATAAATAAATTTCTTGGTTTTCTAAAATTTTTTTTAATCTTCTAGTACCATAAACTTCTTTATTTTCTTTAAAAGCACTAATAACAGCTTCATCATACATATTATTTTTGATTTTATTTTCTTTTTTCTTTAAGTTAAAATAATATGTTGATTTAGATATTTTCAAAAAACGACACATTGTGCGAATTTTATATTTAACTTTATTTTTAGCAATAATTTCTACTTTCTGCCTATTATTAGTGCTGCTTGCTTTAAAATATCATTTTCCATTCTTAATTGTTTTAATTCTTTTCTTAATTTAATTAATTCATTTTCTTCAACAGAACGATTATCTTTAGTTTTAAAACTACCTGAATTAGTAAATTGCTTAATTCAATTATAAGTAGCTGCTCTTGTAACATTGTACTCTTTAGCAAGACAAGACACTGACTTACCGCTTTGATATAAAGCTACTATTTGTTTTTTAAATTCATCTGAATATGAGTTAATATTGGCCATAATTATACTTCCTTTCTTTTCACTAATTTGTTCACTTGTCTACGTAATTAGTGTCCAATAAAGTGTAACCCATCCAAACATTTGAAAATAAGTGAAATAAACAATATCCTCAAATTGCTAAATCTTGATATAAAAATTGAGAAAATTTGATAGTTTTTATTAGTTATCCAACAGAAATTAAAAGAGTAATTTATACCACAAATGCTATTGAATCTGTTAATAGTCAATTACGAAAAGTTATCAGAAATAAAAAAGTTTTTCCTAATGATATGGAAAAATTGAAAATATTTTATTTAGCAATTGAAAATATAACAAAAAAATGAACAATGCCCATTCAAAATTGAAATACAGCAATTGCTCATTTTATGATAAAATTTGAAGATAGAATTAATCTTAACTAGTACTTTGTAAAACAAAGATACACAGATTTCTAAAAAGCCTCAAAAAATCATTTTTTTCTTTAATTATTTTATTTTTATCAATTTTTCCAAAAGTAAATATTTTTAATATTAAATAACTAATTTTTTTAAATTTGCTAATCTTTTGTTTTTTTAAATTTTCATTAATATCAACAATAGTAGTTTGAGCTAAATTAACTCTATTACTAATAATTTCTGGAGTAAATTGATTTTTATCAATGATTATTTTTATCAATTCTTTATTAATTCATTCATATTCTTCTTGTAAATTTTTATTCATTTTTTCATCCTTTCAAAATAAAAACTCATTTACTTTGAAATTAAAGCAATGAGTTAAAAACTTATATTAAGTTTAATTAAATTATACAAAAAAATCCTATATTAAAAACAGGAATTAAAATTTTAAAGGTTATTTGGAATTTGTGTTTATTTAACAGTGTAACTTTCCAAAATAATTTAATTTTTTGATAAATATTTTTAGGAAATTTTCATTCGATATTGACAACAATAAAAGAAAAACGTTACTTAATAACATTTTCTTTACTAGTAATAGATAATTATAATTTTTAATTAAAAAATAATTTTAAAATATATAAAAAAGAAAAGAAATTTTTTAAAAAAATAACTTAATTTACAAGTATTTTTGCATATTAAAGTTATATTGTAAAATATTTGGTTTTCATATATTATTAATTCAAAATCTTTATTGGTTTTTAAATTAACTTATTATTTTTAAGCGAGGTAAAAAATGAAAAACTTAGTAAAATTATTATCGATCTTAACAATATCAACACCAATACCATTATCAGTTGTTGCTTGTGATAATAACACAACACAAAAAACAGAATTAAAAGATAAAATTACTAAACTAACAACAAATATTACTGTAGATGTTAATAAAAGTAATAAAAAATTAGATACATTAATAAATAATACAATAGAAGTTAAAAACTTAAATCCAAAGTTAGGTAACCCTGTAATTAAATATTTTAGTGATAAAGAAGCTAAAAATGATATAACTACTAAATTACAAAAAGTTGGTGATTTATATATAGTTATTACTAGCAATAGTAATGATTTGAATTATCAAGGTTCAACAAGCGCCAATTAAAATAAATATAAAAGAACAATCTGATAAAACTGATTTAAGTACTATTACTCAATTAACTGGTTTAGACATTATTGCTAATCCAAGTAAAAGTTATAAAGAATTAATTAGTAATATAAATAGTTTTGATGAATTTAAGTCAATACCATTAGCTGCTGGTTATCAACTTCAATTTTATAACGAAAATAATGAAGAAATAACAAACAATAAACAAGAACTTGAAAAAGTATCTAAAATAGTTGTCAAAATAAGTAGTAATTCAAATGATCCAAATTATCAAGGTTCAACAATGATTGATATAACTAAACAAACAATTATTTCAGATATTGATATGCAAAATTATTTTGCAAAGACAACTTTGCCATTCGCTTCATGAGCACCAGCAACTTCAACTAAAGCAACAATGAATAAACAAGAAGCAGTAACAGATGTTATAAATAAATTAAAAAAATTACAAAAAGATTCAGAATTAGCTGTTAAAGTTTTATTAAAAGGTATGTATAAAGAAAAAATTGATTTTAATAAGCTTAGAAATGAAAATGAAATTTATGATAAAAATGAAAAGCCAGTACCTAATGATTGATTTAAAGATAAAGAATCAGATAAAGAAGCAAATGTATTGATTTTTTATGGTAATACAGAAACTGGTTATTTTTATCCTATAAAAATAAATATAAATTAATTTATTAAAATTTATGATAAAAAATAAACTCTCTTTTAATTAAAAGAGAGTTTTTATTATTTAAACTTTTTTATTTTTTTCTTTTAAATTTTGATGTTTATAGAACATTCTATTTTCAATACTTGCAATACGAGCAGTTGATTCACCAACATTAATATTAACCAATGCTTCATCAATTGCATAGATCTTTGCATCTAAGTTATCTAAATGATGTAAAATTTCAGCTTCTATTGTTTTTGGTAAGACAGGTGAACCATATTCATATTTACCATGACTAGCTAATATTAGATGCTGTAATAAAACTACGATTTCTTCTTCTAAGTTAATATTTAATTCTTTACAAGCGAGTGTAACTTGCATTGCGCCTAATGAAATATGACCAATCATTTTACCTGATAGTGTATATGAACTAATAGGATTATTATTTAATTCAACCATTTTTCCATAATCATGCATAATGATTCCTGCATATAATAGTTCACTATTAATATTACGATCATTATAAAGTGCTACTACTTGTTTTGCCATTCTTAACATTGTTACTGAGTGTCATAATAAACCGCTTTGAACAGCATGATGCATTTTAACTGCTGCTGGTCACTTCTTATAATCATCAATATTTTTTTTATTAAAACATTGGATTAATACTTTTTTTAAAATTGGATTTTTAAATTCCTTTATTGTTTGACTAATTTCAGTTCATGCTTCAATAATATTAATTGGTGCTTGTGTAAGTAATAAATCATAATATTCACTAGGATTAGTAATAATAGTTCAATTATTAATTTTTAGTTGTATTTCATTATTATAATTAATGCTATTTGCTTCAATTTTAATTACTTGTCCTATTGTTAATTGTTCAATAGTTTCTTTGCTTACGTCTCAAATTCTTGCTGAAATTGTCCCAGTTTTATCTTGTAATTGTAAGTTTAAATAATTAGTATTGTTAGAAGCAACACCTTGAATTACTCGATTAATAATTACTACTAAACTTAAAACATTATTAGGTTTAATATCTTTAATTACAGTCATTTTTTAGTTCCTTTCTATCATTTTATATCTTTGATATTTAGATATTTGATAGCTAATTCTTCATACATTTTTCTCATTTTTAATTGTGCATCATTAATGGTTTTATCAACACAAACAAAATAGAATTTAATTTTTGGCTCAGTTCCACTAGGTCTAACAGCAAATCATGAACCATCACTGAAGTAAAATTTTAGTAAATTTTGCGATGGCATTCCATGTAAACCAGTTTGATAATCTTCAACTTTAATTGTTTTAATATTATTAAGTGTTGGTATTTTACTAGTTCTTAATGTTTCTAACATATTATTAATAGTATTTTGTCCTGTTTTGCCTTTTAAAATAAGATTAACAGTATAACAGTAATAATATCCAAATTTTTGATAAATATTTTCTAAAACATCAACTAATGTTTTTTGTGACTTTTGATAATATCAAGCCGCTTCTGCTGCTACTATTGCTGATTGAATACCATCTTTGTCACGAGTAATATCTTTAATAACATAACCATATGCTTCTTCAAAACCAAAAACAAAGTTAATGTTACGTGCTTTTTCTTTTAGCATTTCTGTACCAATTCATTTAAAACCAGTTAACGTTTTAATAACTTGACATCCATATGATTTAGCAATCATATCAGATAAATTTGAAGTAACAAATGTATTGTACATAACAGGATTTTTTGGCATTGTTTTATTAAGTTGATAATGGCTTAATAAATATTCTAATAAAATTGGTGCTGTTTCATTACCTGTTAATAATACATAATCATTATTATGTTTTACAGCAATACCAATGCGATCAGCATCAGGATCATTTAAAATAATTAATGGTGCATCATGTTTTTTAGCATGTTTAATTGCTAAATCAAATGTTGGTTTTACTTCGGGATTGGGCGACACTACACCTTTAAAATCAGGATCATAGTTAGCTTGCTCTGTTACTAAAATAATTTCATAACCGCATTGTTCTAAAATTGGTTTAACTCATTCACGACTAGTACCGTGTAGATTAGAAAATACAATTTTAAAGTTACGATTTTTAACTTGTTGATAAAACTGTAAATTTTTAATATCGTCACGATAATTATCTTCTACTGTTGAAGGCACTTCTTTAATTAGGTTAGTATCATAATCGAATGTTAATTGAAAATCATCAGGCAATTGTTCCATTTTATTGCTAATTATATTGGTAACATTAGGAAGAAATTGACAGCCATATTGATCATAAATTTTATAACCATTATATTCAGGAGGATTATGACTGGCTGTAATAACAATTCCAGCAAGAGCATTAACTTTTCTAATACTATATGAAAGTACTGGTGTTGGTCTTAAATCATTATTTTTAAATAAAAAAACAGGAATTTTATGTTTAGCTAAAGTTTTTGCTGTTAACATTGTAAATTCTGCTGAAAAGTGACGATTATCATGAGCAATAATAACACCACGAAGTAAGTCTTTTTCAGAAAAGGCAGATTTTAAATATTGAATAAATGCGACAGTTGCCTTCATAATAATAATTTCATTAATTCTGCCGGTACCAACTCCAGTAATACCACGCATGCCAGCTGTACCAAATTCTAAAGTTGTAGTAAAAGCATCTTCAATTTCACTTTTAGACATTGTAGTTAATTGTTTTTTTAAGTGTTGCGGTAAGTTTTGCTTTTTTCAAATCTCATATGTTTTTAGTACATTCATTATTATTTCTCCTTTATAATAAAAAATTAAGTTTATAGGTAAATCATACTATAAAATAAGAAGAAAATAAATTTTAGTAGTTAATCTAAACATAAACTTTGAATTAAATAATAAAAAATAAAATTATTAAAAATTTCAATTTCAATCTTTAATAATTTTATTTTATTTTTATATTGATTGTGAATTGGTTTTATTTAGGGCGCATTGCAAACTTGGATACGATTTAATAAAAATATAAATGAGAGATAAAACTCTCATTTTTAATTGTTGAACAATTATAATTAATTATTTTATTAAACCAGCACTTTATTAAAGTAATTAATTATTACATAACTAAATAAAAAATTATTTAGGCTATTGTGTTGGAATTAACCAATAGTAATTTTTGTGTTACTCTTTGAAAATTTCAGAAATTTTGGTTCCCTTCCCCTAGAACCCCTACCCTCCAAGGCTTTGCTACTTACAGTAGCATAAGCCTTACGTAGTAGATTAGATAATTAGTTAGTAGTAATAAGCCTTTTATCACTGTAGGTGATAAGGCTTATACGTAGAAAGGATTCGTAATGATTAATGTTAATTTAGATATTAAAAATAAAGTTAGAGAAACAACTAAAGGTATGTTATTAGAAATTGGTGAATATGAAACATGATTTCCAATTAAAGATACTACTTTTGATAAAAATAATAAAAAAATAACATTAAAAATAATTGAAGATTTTAATTATAAATTAGGTAAAAAATCAATTACAAAAGATATTGAAAGTATTAAAGGTAGTGAAATTTTAAAATATATTAAAAATATTGAGGCTTTTTAGAAATCTGTGTATCTTTGTTTTACAAAGTACTAGTTAAGATTAATTCTATCTTCAAATTTTATCATAAAATGAGCAATTGCTGTATTTCAATTTTGAATGGGCATTGTTCATTTTTTTGTTATATTTTCAATTGCTAAATAAAATATTTTCAATTCTTCCATATCATTAGGAAAAACTTTTTTATTTCTGATAACTTTTCGTAATTGACTATTAACAGATTCAATAGCATTTGTGGTATAAATTACTCTTTTAATTTCTGTTGGATAACTAATAAAAACTATCAAATTTTCTCAATTTTTATATCAAGATTTAGCAATTTGAGGATATTGTTTATTTCACTTATTTTCAAATGTTTCTAAAGCCTGCATTGCTTGTTCTTCACTACATGCAGTATAAATTGGTTTTAAATCTGCAACTAGAGATTTTCTATGCTTATATGAGACATATTTCAAACTATTTCTAATTTGATGAACGATACATAATTGATGTTCTGTTTTAGGATAAACTGA
Organism: Spiroplasma endosymbiont of Dactylopius coccus; assembly: GCF_977110965.1. Lineage (NCBI taxonomy): Bacteria > Bacillati > Mycoplasmatota > Mollicutes > Entomoplasmatales > Spiroplasmataceae > Spiroplasma > Spiroplasma endosymbiont of Dactylopius coccus. Next base: position 63,829 of record NZ_OZ373019.1, read on the forward strand.
TTGTATTGCTTCTGACATTCCTGTTAAATTATCACTACAAGCAATAAGAATATCATTTAAGCCTCGATTTTTCATTTCTGTGAAATTGGCTAATCAAAATTTAGAACCTCCATTTTCACTAATTCATAAGCCTAAAACATCTTTTTTACCTTCTAAATCAACTCCTAAAGCTATATACACAGATTTGTTAATAATGCGTTTATCTTGTCGTATTTTAACTACTATGCAATCAAAATAAACAATCGGATAAATACTATCTAATGGTCGATTTTGTCATGCTTTTACATCATCAATAACATCATCAGTAATTTGACTAATAACACTTTCACTAATATCAGCACCATGATATAACTCTTGTAATTGCATTCTAATATCTGATAATGTCATACCTTTTGCATATAAAGAAAGAACTTGTTGATCAAAACCATCAAATCTTCTTTGTCTTTTTGCAATTATTACAGGATTAAAATTACTATTGCGATCTCGTGGTACATCAATCTCAATTTTACCTTGTTGAGTTATTAATTTTTTTGAACTTATACCATTACGAGCATTGTCACTATTACTATGTTGATTCTTATCATATCCTAAATAATTTTGCATCTCAGAATTCAACATTTTTTCTACTAATCTTTTTGTTAATTCTTTATACAAACCTCCCTCTTTAAAAACTGTTGTTAAATCTTCAGTATTTTCTAAGAACCTGTTTAGGATCTTTTTTAACTTATTTTTGATTAAATTAATATCATAAATGTTATTTTATAGTTGAAAAATAAATTTTTAATCGATAAGTTGTCAAATGATAAAATCTTTTTAACAAAAAAATGACAAAGAAAATAAAATGTTAATTAACTGTCAGGTTAGAAATAATTATTCCCTTTTTTAGTTTAATTATGTTTAAAACATTCCAAACAGGTTCTAATAATAAATCTACTGCTTTTGATATTGGATCATTATTATTAATATTTTGCTTTTTAGCCATCTGTAATTCACTCTTTCTAGGTTTATTATAGAATTAATTAAACATAGTTATTTTTGTAAGTTACACAGATTACTAAACATTACCGATTTTACTACTATTTTATGAAATTTAGTAGTTTATGGTACACAGTTTTTTATTGGATTTGTTTTGTTTTATGGTTCATGGTGAATTTTAAAATGTTTATTTGGTAAATAATTATGTGATTTAAGTTTGCAAAATTATTTTTTGTTGTAAATACTTCTGTTCAAGCACCCACTAGTTTAATTGTTTCAAATGACCCTAATGTTGTTAATTATGATATTAAAAAAGAAATGATTAAACACGTTAAGTATAATGATTTTAATGATTGAGCAACAATACCATGAAATTCTGCTTATTTTGACATTGACCAACCGGATTTAAAATTAGTTAGTGGTGAATATATTGGTAATCAGGGTACTTATATATGTTCTTATTATAGTGATACAGTTGGTGTTCCAAAACAACAGATAAATATGGGGTCTGGCGTTTATACTTTTAATAGAAAACAATTGGATGAATTTTCACGTATTATGTTTAATCATAATTATGTTTCAGAAAAGAATACTAATCATTTGAATTTTGTTAATAACGATAGGAGAGTTATAAATTTTCAAACACAGTTAAATTTTGAAATTGATAAACCTTTGAGTTTTTATATTCAAGGATTTATGTTTTATTTTGAATATGAACGTTTTAAAACTTTTACTGCTAATTTTACTTTTAGTTTTTTAGATTATGTTGGTAATACAAAGTATGTTTTTAAAGGTAAAGTGGATAATGATATTTATTAACAAGATTTATATAATTTTGTTACTTTGCCTATTCGTGTACCAAATTTAAAACATTTAAGAGTATTTTTTGACGTTCACGGTGATTCATATTCTTATATGTCACCACAATTAAATTTTGGTCAAATTAATATTTTTTCAAGTGAGAAAGTAACACCAGTACCGCCAAATAGTCCTTTTAACCCTGAGTATGAGCGTGTTAGTTGATATGATGTTTTTGGTCATTTACGTAATGCTTTTAGATGAGTACTTTATGGTGTTGTTGGTAAAGTTTTACCGGTGGAGCCATTAAGACAATTTCTTTTTACAACAGATAGTTTATTACGTCATATTTTTTCAGATACTATTAGTACTGATTTAAATGTTGATATTGTTAGTGGAATAGAAAATATTATACCTTTGTGATTATTTGTTAGAGCAATTAGTTTAATTATAGGTTAGGAGTTTATTATGCCTTGATATGGTTATGTGTTATTAGTTATAGGTTTGATTATGATTATTTATCCAATTTGTATAAATATTCGTAATGTTAAAATTTTAAAACGAGTTGGTAGTTATATTATTTCAGCACCACCACGTACTGGTAAATCTGCTCTTGCTTGTTCTCATAAAAAACGAGTAGTTAGTCCTTTTCCTATTAAATTAAAAAAAGGTTATTCTTATTTGGTTAATTATAATGATGTTTTTACTTTTAATCAGTTAGCAAGTAATTATGCTTTTGAAGAACAAGATTTAATAATTTTAGATGAATTAGCATTAAAGATAAATTCTAATGATTTAGGAATGCAGTTTAAAAATCAACAAGAAAGTTTAGGACAATTTTGTAAGTTAATAGGTCATATGTTTAATGGTACAATGTATTTGATTGAACAACATCCTAATAGAATACCAGTACAAGCAAGAGAAAAAGTAGAGTATGTTGTTCAAGTCAAAAGAATGCGTGTTTTTTTATTTTTTGTTGTGTTTAATATTAATTTATATACGAATATTGAGGATTATAATAAAGTAGTGTTTTCACGTCGTAGAACAAAGAAAATGATTAAAAGAGGCATTATGCCTCCAAGTTATAATGGTGAAGCAATGACTATGACTTTATTTTTTCCTAGACATTGGTTAAAGAGGTACAATTCTAGGGCTTTACATTATGTACATGAACTTAAAAGTGAATTGTCACCTAAGAAATACCTTAAAGAGGCAAGTAGCATTGATATGACTTATAGTGATATTAAATCTGCTGGTTTAGATAAATTGGATAATATTTTAAAGAAGAAAGATAAACTTAAAAATAAAGATAAATAAAAATGATTATAGTCCCAGTGAACCTACTGGGACTATAATTTGGGTGAGCCACGTAGTGGCGAGGGACGTAGTCCCTATAACTTGACATTAAAATGGTTATTTTTAAATGTAATAAGAACCTGTTTAGGATCTTTTTTAACTTATTTTTGATTAAATTAATATCATAAATGTTATTTTATAGTTGAAAAATAAATTTTTAATCGATAAGTTGTCAAATGATAAAATCTTTTTAACAAAAAAATGACAAAGAAAATAAAATGTTAATTAACTGTCAGGTTAGAAATAATTATTCTCTTTTTTAGTTTAATTATGTTTAAAAGATTCCAAACAGGTTCTAAGAACCTGTTTAGGATCTTTTTTAACTTATTTTTGATTAAATTAATATCATAAATGTTATTTTATAGTTGAAAAATAAATTTTTAATCGATAAGTTGTCAAATGATAAAATCTTTTTAACAAAAAAATGACAAAGAAAATAAAATGTTAATTAACTGTCAGGTTAGAAATAATTATTCCCTTTTTTATTTTAATTATGTTTAAAAGATTCCAAACAGGTTCTAAGATAAATTTAGAAACATAATTTAATGAATGTAGTAATTACTGATTATTTCACAATTTGCAATAGCATCTCAAAAATTATTATTTTTTATTTTTCTTTTTAAACCAATAATTAAGAATGTTAATGACAAAATTATAGACACAAAAATTGGAACTACAATTGTAGAAAAAATAACTGCAATTTTTAACCATAATAAAGGATAATTATAATAATTATCAATAATATAACAACTTCCAAAATTTTTAAAAGAAATATTATTATTGGTTAATATGTAATATCAACTATATTTACTTCATAAAGTAAAACCATTATATTCAAATGTTAAAGTTTCTGAATTTTTAAATAAATAATTATTTTTAACAGTTACTACTTCTTTTCCATGAAATAAACTAAGTAATAATAGTCCAATAATCATAATTAAAATAGTTAAAATAAATAACAATACAGTTATTAACTGTAATTTTTTAAGTTTCATTTTTAAAATCTCCTTAATTTTACTTTACAAGTTTAGCATTTAACAAACTTAATTATAAGTATTTTAGTTGCAATAAATTTAAAAAAATTATATTATTTAAATACAATTTCATAAAAATCCAAATTATTTCTTGTCTAAATTTATAATAAGACGATATAAATTAATTTATTCCGGATTTTTGACAATCTCCCAAATAAATTTTTAAATCATGTAAAATTATAATAAGAAAAAATAGGATTTAAAATATTGGATGGGTTACACTTTATTGGACACTAATTACGTAGACAAGTGAACAAATTAGTTAAAAGAAAAGGAGAATAAAAATGTTTAAAAAAATAAAAGAAATTAAGAAAAGTAATAAGCTTAAATCTATAAATGATTATCAGTGATTAGCTTTAGATATTGGGACTGAAAATTTTAAAGCTAGATATATTAATACTGGTCTTAGGTATGATGCACCAACATATTTAGCTGAAGATTATGAAAAGAATATAATTATTTATGGTGAAGAAGCAAAAGCATTGATGGATAAAACTAATGAAAATGTTATTATTAAACGTCCAGTTCGTGGCGGTAATATTGCTGATCCCGATGCTTTACAGCGTATTCTTGTTAAAATTTTTCAAGATTTCAGACTTGAAATTACAAATATAAAACAAAAAGATAATAATTCGATAAAAAATTTTAAAGCACTAGAAAAAATAGATAAAAAACGTGACTTGATTGTATTAATGGCTACACCAAGTGAAATCAATACAATACAAAGAGAAGCTTTAGAAAATATTGTTCATCAATTAGGAGCACTGCGTGGATTTGTACAAGAAGAAGTTAAAATGGCAGCGCTAGGTTCGGGACAAGATATTTTTGGAACAGCAATTATGTGTATTGATATTGGTGGAGGAAGTACTGATATTGCTGTAATTAATAATGATTCAATTTTATATTCATATACAACACATTGTGCTGGAGATTTTTTAACACAAAAAATTCAAGAATACATTGCTAAAAAACATGCTATAAAAATTGGAACAAAAGAAGCTGAAGATGTTCTCAAAAACATTGGTTCACTTATGAAATATCAAAATGAAAAACCGTATACTATTTCGGGTATTTCATTACCTAGATTGGAATCTCAACCCGGAGAAACAATGTCAATTTCTAAAACTATTGAAATTACACCCGAAGAAATTCGTGAAAGTGTTATGCAAGTTCAATTTAGAGAACATGTTATTCCTGCAATTAGAACAGTGTTAAGAACTGTCGGAGACAAAGCTTCTGGAAGTGTTAGTGACTTAAAGAAAAAAGGTAAGGGAATCACAATTTGTGGTGGTGGAGCTTATATTAAAAAAATAGATGAATTTATTAAAGAAGAATTATCTAAAGAATACTTCATTGAAGTTAAATCTAATAAATCTGGTATAAAACCAGTTCGTCAAAAATATGAAGGAGATATCTTTGAAGTACGTATTGCTCAAAATCCTTTAGAAAATGTTATTGATGGTTGTGTAAAATATCGTGATACAATTTATAAACAAATAATAGCTGAACAAAATCCTAACCGTGAGATTCTTAAAAAAGAAGAAGAATAAGATAAAAATAATTAAAAATTAAAATTTTTGGAGGGATAGTTATGAATAAAAAAGAATTAGTAAAAGCAATAAGTAATGAAATTAATTTGAATCAAAAAGATATTGAAAACTGTGTTGATAAACTTTCAGAAATAATTATTGCTAAAAATTCAATTGGTGAATTTGTTGATATTTCAAATCTTGGAAAATTCATGATTGTTAAAAAGAATGCAAGAACTGTTAGAAATCCTAAAACTGGTCAGACTTTACAAATGAATGAACATTACTCACCGAAATTTCAACCAAAATCTATCTATAAACAAACTATTAAATCAGCAGTTATTCAAAAAGAAATAGGAGTAAAAACAAATGTTTAATAAGTTAAAAGAAAATTAAAAACAGAAAATGAATAAAATAGAATTAGGTTTATATATTGATAATTTTGTAAAATTAAATCAAAAGAAAAACACAAGGCCAAACATAGGAAAATTTGAACAAAATTCATTTTTCGTTATACAAAATTGTTTTAAAGAAAATAAAAACAAACCAGTTGCAAAATCAGAATTTTAAAATAAAAACGAAACTGAACATAAATAATTAAATAAAGGTCATATATGACCTTTATTTAATGAATGATGAAAATATATTTTTATATATATAAATAGTAATATTTGTAATACTTTATGCTAATTAGTTGATTTATATAGTTTTTATTATAAAATAATACTTGATTAAGTATCGTTTTTGTTTATGTTTGCTTTTATAATTTTTTATGTTAAGATTTGTTTGTTATTAAAATATATAAAATTAGTTTTTAAAACTAGAATTATGGAGTTTTATATATGGATATTCAGCAAGATTTTTATGTTAAAAAGATTTTTTATGCTTGTTATGTTAAAAATGTAGTTTTACCTATTTCTTTTTTAAATAATATTGGAAATAAAAAAGGTAAATGTTATGTTGGTAATAAACAGAAATTAAGAAATAATACTTTTCGTACTAAAACTAATTTGATACAAAAAGCATTACATAATTTTTATGATAGTAAAATGTTAAGTTTTGTTACTTTAACTTATAAAGATAATATGCAAGATATTAAAAAAGCAAAAAAAGATATTCGTTTATTTTTTCTTAAATTAAAGAGATGATGAAATGACCCTAAACGTTTTGAACATTTAGGAGAATTAAAATATTTTTATGTTTATGAATATCAGTCACGTGGTGCTATTCATTTTCATATAATTTTTAATAGAAAGATACACAAAAGTATGTTAGCAGAATGATGAACTCATGGTTTTAATGATTTAAAGGTAGTTAAAAAAGGTACAAATGAATTTGTTATTAAATATTTAGGAAAATATGTTACAAAAGCAATAGATGATGTTAAATCTATAAATCAAACAGATGTAGGCATAAAAGCATATTCTTTTAGTCGTAATTGTAAAAATCCTATTGTAGTTCGTGGTATTAAAAAAATTACAATTCAAGATATAATTAAAGCAAGTTTTAATGCAACAAATGTATTTTATTTTAAAACTCAAAAAGATAGTAATGGTGATACTGTTATGATTGGTGGGATTATTGAAAGTACTGTTGTTAATGATTATTTTAAAGAGTATGAAGATTATGAACGATATGTATATTTAAGTGCTTTATCGTATAAAGAATATTTACGGACTAGTGAAATCGGTTATTTAATTCAAAGAGATAAAGATGTTTTGACTTGGACAGAGAAAGTTTTTGGGAATAAAGTTGAAAAAATAGATTTTAAGAAAAAAGTTTTACATTAGAAAAAAACCTTAATTTTTCTATAATTTTACTTGTATATATATATATATATATATATAATGGTTAATGAATACTAGTAATTACCGTAATTCTTACTAGTGTTCGTTTTTTTTATTGTATTTTTATTTTTTATGTTATAATATTTTTGTAAGTATAGGTTTACCCTACTATGCTTAACTTATTAAATTTTTAATTTAATGAATTACGGAGGTTAAGTATTTTTTTATGTTTAAAGTACAGTTAGTTAATATTGAAAAAGGGCGTATTATTCCCGATAAAAATAATAAAGGTCAAACATTGAAGTTTGATGTTTTGAAGTTTGTAGAAATAAATAAACAAACAAGTGTGCCAACTGGTCAAACACGTGATAAATGATATAATCCAGAATTTGCTAGTGATTTTAATAATTGTTTATCTACTGTTGATTTAAAAGTTGGTAATTTTTATTCACTTGAACTTGATTTAAGCGGTAATATTAAAAAACTTTCTAATTGAAAATAGTTATTTATTAAAAGGGTAATTTTAAATAATTATTAATATGTTAGGAGTTAAGTTTAAATTATGGCTAAAAATGATAATTGTTCATGTGAACAAGCATTTCATTTAGCAATTTATATATGTAAACTTTGTGACCAAGTTGTTTGTCCCAAAAGAGTTTTACAAAACTTATATACTAAAAATTATTATTGTCCAAATTGTATATTAGATATTGCTTTAAATAAAGCAATGAGACAACAAGAAAGTAAGTTAAATTATGAGACGTAGTTTAAAGTGCTGTGGATTCTTATGTTGTTGTATCAATTGATATAATCAAATAATTCTAATTTTAATTGGATTAATGATGTAAAATTTTTATTATTAATAAATTTAGTTTTGAAAGTTTTAAAAGTTGCTTCAGCAACAGCATTATCATAAGGACAACCTTTTTTGCTTAAAGATCGAGTAATATTGAATGCTAATAAAAGATTATTAATAATTTTATTGTTAAATTCATTACCTCGATCACTATGAAATATTTGGATATCTTTTAAACAGCGATTTGATTGCATAAATGCTTGATATACTAGTAATGCATCTTTTTTAACTCCAACACTATGTCCAATAATTTCTCGGTTAAATAGGTCTATTAATAGGCAAATATAGTTTCATTTACCATTAACTTGAACGTAAGTTAAATCACTAACAATAACTTCATTTTTAACCCTATTATTAAAGTTTCTATTAACAAGATTGGTTATTTGACTATTATTGACTTTATTATGATGATTTTTGAATGATAATTTAGTGTATTTTGATATTAAATTATGCTTATTCATAATTTCTTTAATTTTTCTGCGTGATAAATAAATTTCTTGGTTTTCTAAAATTTTTTTTAATCTTCTAGTACCATAAACTTCTTTATTTTCTTTAAAAGCACTAATAACAGCTTCATCATACATATTATTTTTGATTTTATTTTCTTTTTTCTTTAAGTTAAAATAATATGTTGATTTAGATATTTTCAAAAAACGACACATTGTGCGAATTTTATATTTAACTTTATTTTTAGCAATAATTTCTACTTTCTGCCTATTATTAGTGCTGCTTGCTTTAAAATATCATTTTCCATTCTTAATTGTTTTAATTCTTTTCTTAATTTAATTAATTCATTTTCTTCAACAGAACGATTATCTTTAGTTTTAAAACTACCTGAATTAGTAAATTGCTTAATTCAATTATAAGTAGCTGCTCTTGTAACATTGTACTCTTTAGCAAGACAAGACACTGACTTACCGCTTTGATATAAAGCTACTATTTGTTTTTTAAATTCATCTGAATATGAGTTAATATTGGCCATAATTATACTTCCTTTCTTTTCACTAATTTGTTGACTTGTCTACGTAATTAGTGTCCAATAAAGTGTAACCCATCCACTTCCTTTCTTTTCACTAATTTGTTCACTTGTCTACGTAATTAGTGTCCAATAAAGTGTAACCCATCCAAAAACTATATTAACACAATTATATTTTACAAAAAGAGCAGTTGACAATGTTCTTTTTGTGTTAATTAATAAATTATTTTATTTAGTCTTATTTTAATATTTAAGTTTGTTGAATTAATTTATTTTTTCTTTTATTCATAAATAAAATAATTTGATATTTTATTTATGAACTAAATTTATAATTATCAAATAAGAGGGGGTGTTAAAATGATAAATAATGTTGTATTAGTAGGTAAATTAATGAATGAACCAGAAATAATACCAACCAGAGAACAAATTCCAACAAAATGAACCAAGTTTATAATGGCTGTTGAAAGACCTTTTAAAAATCGTCAAAATCAATTTGAAATTGATTTTATCACTATTAAAACTTGAATAGCTAATACAGAGGAATTAAAAACACTATTAAAAAAGAATGCAATTATTGGTATTAAAGGTAGAATTCAAACATTTGCTAATAAAGCTAATGATTTTTACTATACAGAAATTATTGCTGATCGTATTATTTATTTAACTTAAAAGTAATTAAAAAATGGTCTTAATTACTCAATAATTAAGACCATTTTTATTTTTACTACTAATAAGTTTATAGTCACTTTATATTTTTTTCAAATTAAAACGATATATAGTAAAATAAATTTGTTATAATTTTACTATAATTTATTAGTATAAAAGGTTAGGAGCAAACAAAATGAAAATTGGAATTGTAAGTGATTCAGCTACTGGTTTTACCGTTGAAGATATGAAAAAATATCCTGAAATAATAATTATTCCTTTAAATATTATTGAAGGAGAAAATGCTTATGATGATAATAACATTGATATTGATAGCGAAACAATTCGTAAAAAGATGATTGATGAACACTGTATTTTAAAAACTAGTCAAACTAGTCGTGGTAAACTTGAACAATATTGAGATAATGCTTTAAGTAAATATGATCAAATTTTATTTTTACCAATTGCTAATAATGCTTCAGGACAATATGCAAGTTCACAAGTTTTACAAAAAGAAGAAAAATATAAAAATAAAGTTCATATTTTAGAAACAGGTGCTGCTTCAATACCTTTAAAATTTATGGTTTTAATTGCTTTTACTCTTGTTAAAAATGGAAAAAAAATTCCTGAAATTTTAGGAATTTTAAATAAATTTCGTAAGACTTATGAATCTTATATTGCTCCTAATGATTTAAAATTTTTGGCTCGTGGTGGTAGATTACCAATGAGTAAAGCAAGAATTGGTAATTTTTTACGTTTTAAACCAATTTTAAGATGTAAAGAAACAATTGATAATATTGGTAGAGTTAGAACCTTAAGTAAAGCTATGGAAGAAATGTTAGATATTATTACTAAAATTAAAGACGTTACTAAAGAAACAATATATATTATTGATGGTTGATGTAGAAAAGATATTATTGATGAAGCAATTAAAAAAGTAAAAAATAGAGGATTTACCAAATATAAAGTTGAACCATTATGTAATATTTTAAAAACACATACTGGTAATAATACTATTGGTTTTTCAGTAGTACCTAATCAATGAGTAAAAGAAGTCTAATAAAAAAGTAGTTTTATAAAAAATGATTAAGTATTCTGTTTTTTAGAAAATATATAAAAAATTTTAAATCTAAAAAAGAATGTTAGTAAAGGTTAATTTAGTTTACTAACATTCAGATTTTTTCAACTTATAAATAATAAAATATTAAATATTATGATTTAAATTCTTATTAATAATTAAAGTTTTAAACTAAAGAAATAATTGAAAAAATTTAATAAAATAAATATTTATAAATCAAAGTAATGGTTTTTTAATTTATTGAGTTTTAACTATAAAATTAAAAAATATTTTTATTAAGTATCCTTAACCATTTCATAGTATAACTATTTTATTTTTTTAATTTTAATAGCCATTTTCATTTAGTGGTATTTTAAATCAAAAACCTTCATAACAAACAACATTTCCAAAATTATTTTTATATTTTTGATAAGAACGATAAATATTATTATAGGCTTGATAATAGCGTTTTTTATTAGTTTTATCAATGTGGTAAATTTTTAATATTGCTTCTTCCATAGTGTCATAAACACCTAAACAGTTATCTTCTTTATCATATCTCGCATAAATAAAATTATTTTTTTTCATTTTTAACTCCAATACTTTTTTATATATTCCCATAATTTAAGATTTACTTACAACATAGATTATATTTATAATATTTAGGATTTTAAAAAAATATGAAATGGTGTAAGAACATTAAATTAGTTTGTAAATTTATAAAAAATAAAATGATAAGTTAAATTTATGACAATATTAAAAATATTGTTAATAATATAAATTGATAACAAATTATTTTTTTATAGAATATAGTTTTAATTGAAAAATTATTATTTATTGTTTATTTTTGAATTCTAAGTAAATCTTAATTTAAGTCTATAATTGAAAAAATGAATATACAATAAAAAATTCACTTTTTTATAAAAAGGCGAATTTATTTCATAATTTTATATTTATTGTAAAATTAAAATTAAAATTTTATTTAATTTTTAACTAATATTTTTTAAATTTATTATTTTATTTTAAATAAATTTTTACTATTTTAGTGGTTTTTTATTTTTTTATTATAAATTATTTTTCATTTTTTTAGATTTATTTGAAAAAATATTAACTAAACACTTTCTATTTTAAATGATTAAAAGTAAAATAATGTTGTTTTTAATAAAACAAGAAATAAGTATATTAGTAGTTTTAAAAAAACTACTAAGATATTTGGATGGGTTACACTTTATTGGACACTAATTACGTAGACAAGTGAACAAATTAGTGAAAAGAAAGGAAGTATAATTATGGCCAATATTAACTCATATTCAGATGAATTTAAAAAACAAATAGTAGCTTTATATCAAAGCGGTAAGTCAGTGTCTTGTCTTGCTAAAGAGTACAATGTTACAAGAGCAGCTACTTATAATTGAATTAAGCAATTTACTAATTCAGGTAGTTTTAAAACTAAAGATAATCGTTCTGTTGAAGAAAATGAATTAATTAAATTAAGAAAAGAATTAAAACAATTAAGAATGGAAAATGATATTTTAAAGCAAGCAGCACTAATAATAGGCAGAAAGTAGAAATTATTGCTAAAAATAAAGTTAAATATAAAATTCGCACAATGTGTCGTTTTTTGAAAATATCTAAATCAACATATTATTTTAACTTAAAGAAAAAAGAAAATAAAATCAAAAATAATATGTATGATGAAGCTGTTATTAGTGCTTTTAAAGAAAATAAAGAAGTTTATGGTACTAGAAGATTAAAAAAAATTTTAGAAAACCAAGAAATTTATTTATCACGCAGAAAAATTAAAGAAATTATGAATAAGCATAATTTAATATCAAAATACACTAAATTATCATTCAAAAATCATCATAATAAAGTCAATAATAGTCAAATAACCAATCTTGTTAAAGAAACTTTAATAATAGGGTTAAAAATGAAGTTATTGTTAGTGATTTAACTTACGTTCAAGTTAATGGTAAATGAAACTATATTTGCCTATTAATAGACCTATTTAACCGAGAAATTATTGGACATAGTGTTGGTTAAAAAAGATGCATTACTAGTATATCAAGCATTTATGCAATCAAATCGCTGTTTAAAAGATATCCAAATATTTCATAGTGATCGAGGTAATGAATTTAACAATAAAATTATTAATAATCTTTTATTAGCATTCAATATTACTCGATCTTTAAGCAAAAAAGGTTGTCCTTATGATAATGCTGTTGCTGAAGCAACTTTTAAAACTTTCAAAACAGAATTTATTAATGATAAAAATTTTACATCATTAATCCAATTAAAATTAGAATTATTTGATTATATCAATTGATACAACAACATAAGAATCCACAGCACTTTAAACTACTTAACTCCTATCAAATATCAAGAACAAGTGTCTACCAAAAAATAGTCCTAAAAAGTGTTGCCATTCCAATTTTTAAAATTTAATGGAGGATGAAAATGCAAACTTTTATTGGAATTATAGGTTATTTAGCCGGAATATTGTCTATTATAACATTTATTCCACAAGCAATAAAAACAATAAAAACTAAGGAAACTAAACATATAATCTTATCAACTTATATTATTTATAATATTGCTAATCTTTTTTTCTTGATATTTGGAATACTTTCAGTAACATTACCAGTAATGTGACCAGAAGGTGCTGATACTCTTGAAATTGCAATTTGAGGTTCTACCTTAATAATACCGTCTACAGTAACAATGACTGCAACTAATTGTATTATTTATGTTAAAGTAAAAAATATGAAAACGTTGGGCGAAAATGCTAAAACTTTGGAGGAATAAAAATAATGGCAAATACTGAATGATGAATTACTACTATAATAGGGATTATTGGAGCACTTATTGCTGTTATAGCATTTTGTCCACAGTCTTTAAAAACAATAAAAACTAAAAAAACAGATGGTATTTCTTTACTTACATTTATTCTTTATACAACAGCTAACAGTTTATGAGTATTATGGGGCATTATTCATTTATCATATCATGGTGGATCTGAATCAACAATTTTAATGAAAGATTTAGTTATAATTTGTGCTAATACACCTTGTGCAATATGATCAGGAATTATTCTTGGTATTAAAATTAATAATATGTATAAATATGATGAAGATTGTAAAAAATGAAAAGGTAAAGTAAATATAAAGAGTGACTTTTAATAGTTTATTTTTTATTAAAAATAATAATTTATTACTAAAAATGCATTGTAATGATGCATTTTTTAATATTTATAGTAGTAAAATACTTATCAAAATTAAAAATATAATTTAAGTTATAATATATGTATAATTAAAAATTCTGTGGGGTTAAATAATGATAATTCAAAATGATGTTTATAAAATTCTAGTACAAGTAATCCTAGAAAAAGGTCATTGTAATGTTTTATTAGCACAAATGATGCGAGATAAAAATCTAACATTATCAGAAAAAGAAGCAATTGAAAAGATAGTACTAGGAACCTTAAAAAATCAAATTTATTTAGATTATATATTAAATCAAATATGAAATGTTTTGAAATCAGTAATTACTATTCCTTTTCACATAACTATTTTATTATGAATAGTTTTATATGAAATCTATTTTTTAGAAATTACTAATAAAGAAATCTTCATTGAAAATACTTTAAAAAAAGTAAGCACCATTGATAATAAACTAACATTTATTATTTCTAAAGTATTAGATTTATGTTTTACTGAATTTAGATCAGAATTTAACTTACAAAAAGAAAGTAAACAAAATATTAAATTAATTAAATATAGTTATCCTAGTTGATTATACTCTTTAATAAAATCACAATTTAGTATTAATATTGCAAATCAATTGATAAAAGATAACTTAAGAATGCCATTAATTAGTTTTAGAGTTAATACATTAAAAACTACTGTTAATAAAGTGTTAAACAATGAAAATTATAAATCTTTTAACTTTTGTTTAAGCGAGATAGTATCTGATGGTATTATTAGTTCAAAGTCAATTTTTAACACAAAATTATATAAAAATGGTGAAATTATTAAACAAGATCAAGCAAGTATGCTAGTTAGTCATATTTTAGATCCACAACCATATGATGAAGTATTAGATATGTGTGCAGGAATTGCTAGTAAAACAGCCCATATGGCAGCTTTAATGTCTAATCACGGTAAGATAGTTGCTTGTGATATAAATGAAGAACGATTAAAAATTGGTGCTACTTATTTGAAAAAATTAGGCGTAACAAATACTGAACTTAAATATGGTGATTCTACAATATTAGATTTTAATAATAAATTTGACAAAATTTTAATTGATGCTCCTAGTACTGCTTGAGGTTTAATTAAAAGAAAACCAGAAGTTAAACTTATCAATTGAAGTAAAGAAGAAATTAATCAGTTAATTACTGTTCAAGCAAAATTATTAAATAAGGCTTATCAACTTTTAAAACCTGAAGCGATAGTTGTGTATGTTACTTGTACTTTCAATATTAAAGAAAATCAAAATCAAATTGAGAATTTTGTTAAAAATCACCCAGATATGACAATCATTGCAGAAAAACAATTTTTTGGTTTTAATAACAATACTGATGGATTTTATATTTGTAAATTAAAAAAAGGAATATAGGGGGACAGTTTATGAAAATAAATGCTAGTTATAAAACAGATGTTGGTAATTATCGTACAAATAATCAAGATGCCGTTTTATATTTAACAAATAACACTGGACAAGTTATTGGTGTTGTTTGTGATGGATTGGGTGGTCATAAATGTGGTGAAGTGGCCAGTAATATGGCTGTTAGTATGTTAAAAAAATTTTTTCAAACAACAGATTTTACTAAATTAAAACATGATAAACAAATTCATGCATGATTACAAGAAAAGATAGAAATTATTCAAATTGAAATGAATAATTTTAGTTTAAGTAATGAACAAGCGCTTGATATGGGAACAACTATGGTAATAATTTTAATTACTAATAACAAAGCTTATTTAGTAAATATTGGTGATTCACATATTTATCAATATAGTGAACAAGGATTAAAACAGTTAACAGTTGACCATAATATTTTAAATTTATATTTACAAAAAAATACAACTAAAGAATCAAGTGTTGATTTAAATCACACTTATTGAAAGGCATTGACTAGTGCTCTTGGTCCACGTAAGCCATTAAAAACCGATATTTTTCATTTACCATTAATAATTCCATCATATTTTCTTTTAACTAGTGATGGTGTTCATGATTTTTTAGAAGAATATGAAATAGTTAATATTTTAGAAAAAAATGGAAATATTAATAATAAAGTTAAATTATTAATTAAGCAAGCATTACTTAATGTTTCAACTGATAATGTTACTGCATTATTAATGGAAATAAAATTTTAGTCTTTTGATATTTTTGTGTAAAATATAAATTATAAATAAGTTAGTAATTTTTAAAAAATAAATTTAAAAGTAATGGTGAAACTAATGGAAATAAATAAATTATTGAATAATCGTTATCATATTTTAAAAATTATTGGTTCGGGTGGTATGGCTAAAGTTTATGAAGCACAAGATAAATATTTAAATCGGCAAGTTGCTTTAAAAGTAATTAATCCAATTTCACCGCTAGATGACTTAATAAAAGAACGATTTTTGCAAGAAATTAGAGCAGTATCTAGAGTTAGACATCCCAATGTTATTTTGGTATATGATGTTTTTATTGATAAGAAAGATTGATGCTTAGTTTTTGAATTATTAGAAGGTAAAACATTAAAAGAATATTTAAGTAATTATTCGGTTTTATCAGTTAATGAAGTTATAGTTATTATGAAAGAAATCTTAAAAGGGGTTAATGCGTGTCATTCAGTCAATATTATTCATCGTGATTTAAAACCTGAAAATATTATTTTAACTAGTAGTGGAGCAATTAAAGTTTTAGACTTTGGTATTGCTGTTATTGATGATTATGAAGTTAAAAAACACGCTAATCAAGTTGTAGGAACAATGAAATATATTGCTCCAGAAGTAGTAAGATTTCAAAAACCAACAATTCAAAGTGATATTTATGCTTTGGGTATTATATTATATGAATTATTAGTTGGTAAACCACCTTTTTTTCATAAAAATCCACAAATATTAGCCGCTAAACATATTAAAGAACCAATGCCATTAATTCATGAAATTAATAAGAATATTCCACAAAGTTTAGAAAATATTATTTTGAAGGCAACTGCTAAGAATATTAATGATCGCTATCGGACAATTAGTGAATTGAGTAATGATTTAGATTGTTGTTTAAAAACGGAAAATAAAAATAATATGTTATTTAAGAAAAATTACTTAAATTTACAAAAATTAAAAAAACCATTTTATTTAAAAAAAGAATTTTTATTATTTTTAATTTTAATTATATTATTACTTATTGGTGTTATTATAAGCATATTAATTTTATATTAATTGGAGGACACTATGAATTTTAAACAAGGAATAGTTATTGGAGTTGCAAATAACTTTGTTGAAGTAAGAATTGAAAATCAAATTTTTTCTTGTTTAATCAAAGGAAATTTAAAATTTCAAACAGCAAAAATTTTAGTTGGTGATTATGTTAAAGTTAATTTTAAAGATGATAAAAATCCTTTGGTTGAATCAATTTTACCTCGATTTAATGAACTATATCGACCAAGCATTGCTAATGTTGATCAAGTATTAATTGTTAGTTCTCTTGTTAATCCTTTTCTTAGTAGTTTTCTATTAAATAAATTATTAACTATTTTTAATTATTATCATTTAAAAATAATTTTAATATTTACAAAAATTGATTTGGTAACTAAAGATAATGAAGTTTGAACAAAAGTTAAAGCATATCAGAATTTAAATTTACCAACAATTTTTATTTCAAATGTTAAAAAAAATGGTATTGAAGATTTAAAAAAAGTTTTTACAAACAAGTTATCAATATTAACAGGTACTTCAGGAGTGGGAAAGAGTTCAACTTTAAATAGTTTGGATAATAATTTAAAATTATGAACACAGGATATTTCTACAAGTTTAAATCGTGGTAAACATACCACAACTAAAACTCGCCTTTATTTTTTACATGATGGTATTATTGCAGATACACCTGGTTTTTCGGTCTTTCAGTTACAAGGTCTAAGTAGTATTGATATTGCTACTAATTTTCCTAGTTTTACTAATATTTGACAAAATTGTAAGTTTCGTACTTGCTTACATCAGCAAGAACCAGAATGTGCAATTAAAAAAGCAGTTGCAAATAAAATAATTTCTAGTTTTTTTTATGAAGATTATTGTAAAATTTTAATAGAATTCAATAAAATTAATAATTTAAAATAAAGGATGGTAATATATGAAAAAAGAAGTAACAATTGCCGCTAGCATTTTAACTGCTAACTTTCTATCTTTAAAAGATGATTTATTAAATTTACAAAATGCAGGAATTAATTGAATTCATTTTGATGTTATGGATCATCATTTTGTTGAAAATTTAAGTTTTGGTGCAAAAATATTAAGTGATGTATGTAAATTTAGTTCTAATATCAATATTGATTGTCATATGATGGTAAAGATAACAACATCAAAAGTATGTGATTATTTAAAACCATTTATAATTTTACCGCAAGTTAAAAATATTACTTTGCATTATGAAGCATTAACAGAAGAACAATTAAAAGAATTTCTGCAGTGAAAAAACCCTGGTTTTAAAAAAGGAATTGCCATTAATCCTGATACACCAATTTCAAAAATTTATGATTATTTGAAAGATCTTGATACAATTTTAATTATGAGTGTGCAACCAGGTGCGGGTGGACAACGTTTTTTAGATTTAACTATTAATAAAATTAAAATGTTAGTAAAACATATCCATAATAATTTTCCAAATATTACAATTGCTGTTGATGGTGGCATTAATAATTTAACAGCAAATGATTGTATTGCTGCTGGTGCTAATTACCTAGTAGCGGGTAGTTATTTATTAAATAGTGATAATTCAGTAAAAAAACAAGTTGCGATGTTAACAAATTATGAAAAATAGTGATATTAAACAATTAGTAATTGTTTGTCGTGATTATAATTTAAATTGAGAACAATTTATTAATCCAATTTTTATTGGTGTTGAAACTGGTGTTTTATCATTATTAAAATATAAAAAACCAATTAAGTTTATTTGTGGTGATAATGATACCATTAATAAACAACAGTTAAAGATTTTAAATGATCAAAGTAAAATACATAATTTTGAAATTATTACTTTTAATAAAGAAAAAGATTTTATTGATAGTGAACTTGCGATAGTTACTGCAATTTCCAAAAAAATTAATTTTCAACAAATAGTGATAGTAAGTGATGGAATACGTTGGGATATGTTACTTGCTAGTATTAATATATTAAAAAAATATGAATGTTTTAACCCAATTTTATTAGGTGAAAATAATTATTGTTTTTTACTAAAAGCAAAATCAGAATATATTTTTTACAATTGACAATTAACATATAAATATATTTCTTTTTTTAGTTTAGACAATGAAGAAGTAATTTATAACTTTAGTGGTTGTAAGTTTTATCCAAATCAAGATATTACTGTTACTAATAATAGTACGCAAACTATTAGTAATGAATTTAACAAAGAAGAAAGACCAAAACTAATTATTAAAAAAGGAAAATGTTTAGTTTTTTTACATAAATAATTTTTAAAATTTAGAAAAACTAATTATTATTTTATGACAAAAGTATATTAATAAAAATGGGAGATTGTCAAAAATCCGGAATAAATTAATTTATATCGTCTTATTATAAATTTAGACAAGAAATAATTTGGATTTTTATGAAATTGTATTTAAATAATATAATTTTTTAAATTTATTGCAACTAAAATACTTATAATTAAGTTTGTTAAATGCTAAACTTGTAAAGTAAAATTAAGGAGATTTTAAAAATGAAACTTAAAAAATTACAGTTAATAACTGTATTGTTATTTATTTTAACTATTTTAATTATGATTATTGGACTATTATTACTTAGAACCTGTTTGGAATCTTTTAAACATAATTAAACTAAAAAAGGGAATAATTATTTCTAACCTGACAGTTAATTAACATTTTATTTTCTTTGTCATTTTTTTGTTAAAAAGATTTTATCATTTGACAACTTATCGATTAAAAATTTATTTTTCAACTATAAAATAACATTTATGATATTAATTTAATCAAAAATAAGTTAAAAAAGATCCTAAACAGGTTCTTAGTTTATTTCATGGAAAAGAAGTAGTAACTGTTAAAAATAATTATTTATTTAAAAATTCAGAAACTTTAACATTTGAATATAATGGTTTTACTTTATGAAGTAAATATAGTTGATATTACATATTAACCAATAATAATATTTCTTTTAAAAATTTTGGAAGTTGTTATATTATTGATAATTATTATAATTATCCTTTATTATGGTTAAAAATTGCAGTTATTTTTTCTACAATTGTAGTTCCAATTTTTGTGTCTATAATTTTGTCATTAACATTCTTAATTATTGGTTTAAAAAGAAAAATAAAAAATAATAATTTTTGAGATGCTATTGCAAATTGTGAAATAATCAGTAATTACTACATTCATTAAATTATGTTTCTAAATTTATCTTATTACATTTAAAAATAACCATTTTAATGTAAATACTAATATTATATGTTCTATTACCAAGCATTTCTTTTAAAATATGTCAAATATTACCTTCTGTAAAACAACCTTTATTCCAAGAAGCGCCTTGATTTTCAATACCTTGTTTATTATTTTTAAAATATTGTTTTTTTAATTTTTTATGATTATCTAATTGGTTATATAAGTAATCAATTAATTGTTCATATTGACCATTATTAATTAAATTTTTACAGTGATTATATTCTTTTAAATATTTTCCTTTATTGCCAGCCATTATTCCAAGATATAATGTTCTAATTAAATGAAATTTATCTAAAACAAATTGTGCACCTAAATAATCAGCAATTTCTTTAATTCATCCTGCACTATCACCACAAATAATATTTTTTGCTTTTGCAATATTTTCATAAAATTTTTGACAATGTTCTTTAAGAACCTGTTTGGAATCTTTTAAACATAATTAAACTAAAAAAGGGAATAATTATTTCTAACCTGACAGTTAATTAACATTTTATTTTCTTTGTCATTTTTTTGTTAAAAAGATTTTATCATTTGACAACTTATCGATTAAAAATTTATTTTTCAACTATAAAATAACATTTATGATATTAATTTAATCAAAAATAAGTTAAAAAGATCCTAAACAGGTTCTAACAAATTCAGCAGTTTTTTTAACTCCAATTGGTGTTCTTGTTTTTCTTATAATGGCTTTTACTCTTTTATTTTGTACTTTATGATTAATATTATCTGTATATGTTACTATTAATCGGATAGAATGTTTTGTACCTTTACGTTTAAAGTCTCAAAACTTGCGGTGTCCATCATCAATTGCTACAAAAATAGGTTGATTTTTTTCTAATTTTACTTTTACTGGGTTTGCTTCAAATATTTCTAAATTTTTAAAAACTCTATGAACACTACTAACACTAATACCTGCTTTTTTACAAATGGAATGGCAACACTTTTTAGGACTATTTTTTGGTAGACACTTGTTCTTGATATTTGATAGGAGTTAAGTAGTTTAAAGTGCTGTGGATTCTTATGTTGTTGTATCAATTGATATAATCAAATAATTCTAATTTTAATTGGATTAATGATGTAAAATTTTTATCATTAATAAATTCAGTTTTGAAAGTTTTAAAAGTTGCTTCAGCAACAGCATTATCATAAGGACAACCTTTTTTGCTTAAAGATCGAGTAATATTGAATGCTAATAAAAGATTATTAATAATTTTATTGTTAAATTCATTACCTCGATCACTATGAAATATTTGGATACCTTTTAAACAGCGATTTGATTGCATAAATGCTTGATATACTAGTAATGCATCTTTTTTAACTCCAACACTATGTCCAATAATTTCGCGGTTAAATAGGTCTATTAATAGGCAAATATAGTTTCATTTACCATTAACTTGAACGTAAGTTAAATCACTAACAATAACTTCGTTTTTAACCCTATTATTAAAGTTTCTATTAACAAGATTGGTTATTTGACTATTATTGACTTTATTATGATGATTTTTGAATGATAATTTAGTGTATTTTGATATTAAATTATGCTTATTCATAATTTCTTTAATTTTTCTTCTTGATAAATAAATTTCTTGGTTTTCTAAAATTTTTTTTAATCTTCTAGTACCATAAACTTCTTTATTTTCTTTAAAAGCACTAATAACAGCTTCATCATACATATTATTTTTGATTTTATTTTCTTTTTTCTTTAAGTTAAAATAATATGTTGATTTAGATATTTTCAAAAAACGACACATTGTGCGAATTTTATATTTAACTTTATTTTTAGCAATAATTTCTACTTTCTGCCTATTATTAGTGCTGCTTGCTTTAAAATATCATTTTCCATTCTTAATTGTTTTAATTCTTTTCTTAATTTAATTAATTCATTTTCTTCAACAGAACGATTATCTTTAGTTTTAAAACTACCTGAATTAGTAAATTGCTTAATTCAATTACTAAGTAGCTGCTCTTGTAACATTGTACTCTTTAGCAAGACAAGACACTGACTTACCGCTTTGATATAAAGCTACTATTTGTTTTTTAAATTCATCTGAATATGAGTTAATATTGGCCATAATTATACTTCCTTTCTTTTCACTAATTTGTTCACTTGTCTACGTAATTAGTGTCCAATAAAGTGTAACCCATCCAAATTATTTCGTAAATTTGACAACCGCCCTAAAAACATAAACATTTAAAATATGATAAAATCATTAAGTATTATTAAATAATAGTTAGTAAGTGTGAAATTTTAAAAGATAATCTTACTTTTAATTTTTTTTAAAATAAAAAGTTTAATATTGTATAAAAATATTGATAATTTTTTAATTTACTAATATAATTGTTAAAGTAAAATAAAAAATAGGAGCTGACATGAATGCATTCAGTGAAAAAATCACCATCATCAGACAACAAAGAAAACGAAGAACGAACAAGTAGTGAACAAGAGTTTCAACGTCTTTTAAAAGGATTTAGTAAAAAGGCCCAAGAAACTAAAAGAGCAGAAAAAAGACATAAACATTTTCTTTCTGCGCGTGATGAAAAACGCGAAAAACAAAGCGCTGCTGCTAAAAAGAAAAAACATCGTAAGTAATAAAAAGGAAAAAATGGTAATCACTGTTAATTATTATTGGCGGTGATTTTTTATATGAAATATCCTTTTGTTCAACAAGAAACAGAAAATGATTGTGGTTTGGCATGTCTTGCTATGATATATAGGTTTTATTTTAAGAAGAAGTTATTAATTAATGACATAAAAAAAGATATATTTTTAACAAAATTGGGAATTAATCTTTTAGAATTAAAACAATTGGCTAGTAATTATAATTTATTATTAAAAGCTTATAATATTAATTTTGATAAATTAAAATCACTAATAATTGTTAAACCATTAATTATTCAAATATATAATGCTAATGTCGGATTTCATTTTATAGTTATTTACAAAAAGAAAAAAAATAAATGACTGGTGGCAAATCCAGAAGATATTGAACTTAGTTGAAAAAATATTGAAGATTTTACAAAAATTTTTACGAATGTTGTTATTTCAACTAATATAATAAATAAATTTTTTATTAGTAATAAAAAAAAGATGAATAAAATTAAAAATTTTTCACCATTTTTGATTCCAAATTATTTATATTATTCATTAATTATTATAATTAATAATTTATTTTTAGTTACTACCTTTTTTATAGCACAAGTATTTTATAAGCATTTTATTAATCAAATTATTTTAAATAATAGTTTACAGTTAGCAATGATTTTATTATTAAGTTTCTTTTTTATTAATTTAATGAAAATTTTAATTGAATATATTTTAAATAAAATATGTCAAAAATTTTATTTTTATTTCAATAACTTTTTAGTTGTCAATATCGAGTGAAAATTTCCCAAAATAATTTATCAAAAAATGTAAAAAATTTTGGCAAGTTAAAAATAAACATAAATATAATTAAGAGGTTGTAATTACAACCTCTTAATTTTTTACATTTTTTGTGATTTACTACTAGATTTTGTTTTAGCTTGTTCTTGCTGTTTTTTTATAGCATCTTCTTTTGCTCATCTTTCCTTAGTTTCTTTCATATCATTAATTTCCCATTTTTTAACTTCTTTCAAATCTGTTGAACCATCAGAATTTTCCTTTCATTTATTTGGCATAATTTGTTTTTCCTCTCTTTGTTTATTATTTTTAAATACTTTTTTCTATTATCTTTAAAATATTTAACAAAACAAGTATATATTTTTAAAACTAAAAATGTGTAAAAAATAATAAAAAATCACTATTTTTAAAAATAGTGATTAAAACTTTATTAATTAATTGAATAATATAAATTTGTTAAATCATTGATTGATTTATGTTAATAAACATTTTACTTTATTTCAAGTATTAGCTGAAATTGGAATATTATTAATACTTTTTGCATTAAATTTTTCTTGAGTTTGATTAGACAATTTTCTATTTTTAAGTATATTAATATTCTGTTCAAAACTTGCTTTGATTTTATCAAAAGGTATTTGTTTTTGACAACTTAAATAGTTTTTTAAAACTCTACTATTGGTATTATGAAAATTTATTTCGTTTAAATCATTTATATCTATTTTTTTATCTTTCTTTGAATTTATTCATTTTTTTATTTTTTGAAGTAATGGTTTAATCACATAATCTTTTGATAATGAAATACTTGTAACAAGTAAAATAGCTAAACCAATACACAACACTATAGGGACATTTGTTCCAATTAATGATAATATTCATATTGATATCGGTGTTCATCACTCAAAGGCTAGAAGTAAAGTACCTTTACCTGCTATAAGTCCAAGAAATCCTGAAATAACACCAAAAATATAGGTTTCAGTAATAAATATAAATGGTCGTAAAATTCATTTTTTTATGTATGAAATATATTTATTTTCATTAATTGTTTTACTATTTAATATTTTATCCGGTTTTTCTTTTTTATTTTTAAAGAGCAAAATAGATTTTTTTCTAATAAAAACCTTACTATCATTTTTATCTTTAATTGTTTGAACTGCTTGTAAATATTCTTGTTTATTAGAAAAAAATCTAAATTGTTCAATTATTTTTTGTTCAATATTATTTTCTTTATTATCAATATATACTGCTTTTTCTCAAATTTCACCATTTTCACAATAAATTCTTGTTATAAGGCAAGTACCATTTACATCTTTTACTTTATTTAAAAAATATTCATAAATTACTTCTTTATTAACTTCTGTTTTATATACAAAACCATTTTCATTTTTTATTTTTTTAGAGTTTATTCGCTGTATTTCTGCTTGAGTTTTTTGTATTTGATGTAAGAACCTGTTTGGAATCTTTTAAACATAATTAAACTAAAAAAGGGAATAATTATTTCTAACCTGACAGTTAATTAACATTTTATTTTCTTTGTCATTTTTTTGTTAAAAAGATTTTATCATTTGACAACTTATCGATTAAAAATTTATTTTTCAACTATAAAATAACATTTATGATATTAATTTAATCAAAAATAAGTTAAAAAAGATCCTAAACAGGTTCTAACGGTGGATTTCTTAATTTATCATCATTTTTTTCAAATCAAAAACTATTAATATTTTCTATCAACGTAGATTTCATTTTAATGTCTCTTTTTGACAATAAAACCCATTTACTTTTAAATTAAAGTAATGGGTTAAAACTTATATATTGGATAACAACTACATGTTATCAAATTTTGTGTATTTTACAATTAGTTAAGTTTTAACCAAAATTGAGTTATGCAAGAAGTCTATTTACAAAATCAATTAAAATTGTATAATTAAAATGTTTCTGAAAAAGAAATCATAATTTAACCCAAATTTATAAAAAATATTCTAGTCTCCTTGTTGTTGTCATTTTAGAAGATTTTTTATTATTGAAATATATTTAAAATCAATTTTAAGAGGACGGTTGTCAAAGTTACGAAATAATTTATTATCATATTAGTAACTTATTTCCAAAATTACCATTTAAAAATGATGATAGACAAATTAAATTTTCTTTTACCCTTAAATTTAAATTTATATTCGACGTATTTTAAAAAATATAGATTTTATAAGATAAAATAAAAATTATTCTCAAAGGAAAAAGACAAGAAATAATCTTGTCTTTTTTTGTAATTGTAAAATTTTAAAATTTTTATTATTAACACTCTTTAAATATCTACTACACGCAGTGACCAAGTAGGAGAAAGTTAATAATTAATAACCCTCTTTAACGCTATTATCAACACGTGTTAGGGAACTAAAAAAGTGAACTACAACACAGTTGTTAAAAATAGTAGTTAGAGCATGTGGACTTGCATGAATAAATAAAAAGTGGAGTGATACCTAATAAAATATATTAACCAGTAATGGTAATTCTTGGGGTGGGAGCGAATTGGAAACTAGTATATATAGACCTGTTGTAGATCTGCCAAATAAACTATACTATCATAAAG
Source organism: Spiroplasma endosymbiont of Dactylopius coccus (assembly GCF_977110965.1). Taxonomy (NCBI): domain Bacteria; kingdom Bacillati; phylum Mycoplasmatota; class Mollicutes; order Entomoplasmatales; family Spiroplasmataceae; genus Spiroplasma; species Spiroplasma endosymbiont of Dactylopius coccus. Next base: position 90,466 of record NZ_OZ373019.1, read on the forward strand.
AGAATTAGTAATAAAGAATCTACAATTTGCAATATTTCTATATTGAAATAATGTATTTCATGCCCCCAACATTGCTTCTACATATTTAATTGCTTGTGCTTTTGGTTCTGTTGATTTTTCAATCATAAATTTAATTGCATATTTTGCAATTACATTAGTATTGTTATTAGCTAAATAATCTGCTAAATCATTAGCAACTTCATATTGCATACTTTGTAATAAATTTTGACCATTTTCTGCTAATAAATCTTTTGCTGCAATTGTTTCGCCAGCAACGGCTTCTTCTGTAATTTCTTTAATAATTTTATCTGTATCAGCATATCCAACATCTATTCTTTTACTTTTATCATTTCATTGAAGAACTTTAACTTTTGGGTCTTTTGGTTTTTTAACTATAAATTCAATTCTTGTTGAATTAACCATTTCGATAGGAAAAAAAATTGCCCACGGACTATTTGATTGTTTAAAAAATTCTATAAATTCTGGTGCTTCTACTAATTTTTCGGTATTATCTAAATTTTGTTTGAATGGTACTGCCATTTTTTATTTTCCTTCCTTATAATTTATTTTTATTTTTATAATCCAATAATGTACTTTTTATTGAATTTGGTTGATTTGTTATTATTGTTTGTGGTTTGCCACCTGTATTAATTGTTTCTTTAAATACTGGTTGTTCTTTAATCATTTTTTTAATAGTTTCTTCAATTTTTGAATTTTCTATATTACTTGTTTTAAATTTTAAATAATCATAAAATTCAGTTTTAACTTGATATTTTTTAAATATATTAATAATTTCTTTTTCTTTAATTTCTTGATTAAGTTTATTTAACTTATTTTCTGCTTCATTAACTTTATTTTCTATTTCTTGTGAAGAAGCATTATTTTCAGTTAAAGGTTCAGTTGTTTGTTGAACATTATTTTCATTTTCTAAGAACCTGTTTAGGATCTTTTTTAACTTATTTTTGATTAAATTAATATCATAAATGTTATTTTATAGTTGAAAAATAAATTTTTAATCGATAAGTTGTCAAATGATAAAATCTTTTTAACAAAAAAATGACAAAGAAAATAAAATGTTAATTAACTGTCAGGTTAGAAATAATTATTCCCTTTTTTAGTTTAATTATGTTTAAAAGATTCCAAACAGGTTCTAACATTTAACATTCTCCTAATCTTATCCCAATAATCAATCTTTAACTAATTGTGGCATTTCACTTATTAGTTTTTTATAATCATTAACAGCATTTTCTAATATATCAATATCAGAAAATTTAAAACAATTTCCTATATCTAAATCAAAATCTCTATCAATTTTGATATTATTTTTTCTATATTTTTCATTAAATTCAATTTTTGTCATATTATTTTTCTCCTTTATTAATTTTTTCATTTAATTTTGCTAATTTTTTTTGATGTTTTATAATTTTGTTATTTGCTCTAACATGTTTTGGAGTTGTAATAAATCTTTTTAATAAAACAATAATTTCTCTGCAAATTAATGTTCCAACACTTGTTCCAATAATTATTAATTCATGTAAAAATTCTTTCATCTCAATATTTTCCTTTCAATTATTTATTTTTTAATTATTCATCAAATTGACCACCATTAATTCTTTCAATCATTGATTGTGAATTACTTATAATTTTTACTAATACAGATATTTCTTTATTTAATTGTTCCATTCTTTCTTTATATGATTGTATTTCTTGATTATAATATTCAATTATTTTTTCTTTATTCATTGCTTTTCACCCCCTTTATAAACTCATGTGATTGTAATCTCAATTTAATGAAGCATTATCAGTATTTAATGGTACTTCGCTCATATTATCACTACCGTATTGACTGGTTGTTTCACTATTAATTGAAAATCTATTATCATTAATTAATCTTGTAGTTTCATTATTAAATGTTGTTTCTTGCATTTTTTCAACATGATGATTTGTTTCCATAGGTAATAAATTATGAATAATTTCAGATGCCCCAGCAATAATGGTAGGTACTGCATAAGCATTATTAAAATTATTATTTATACCCATAGCAACACCAGTACTAATCAAACATCCACCAGTTGCCATATTACAAATTTTTCTTATTGTTTCAAATTTATTAGGTATTAACTCAGTTAATCCACTAATAAGATTTGAAATACCATAAGCATTTAAACTAATATATGTATCTCAATCAATTAATGACTGATTATCTTGTTTATCTAATAATAATCATGGTGGACCCTCAGTTGTAGTTGTAGTAGTTATTGGAGTTGGTGTTGTTGGAATAATAGGATTAATATTATTTTCTGTTCATTTACTATAATTTGCTAAACCGATTGTTCCTAAACCTAGTAATATTTTTTTAGAACTATTAATTAATTTTGTTTTAGTATTTGGTCTTTGATTTAAATTTCAAATATCTAAACCTAATTTTTTACCAAATAATAAACTATTAATTGAACCTAATACTGGATTTGAAATTACTTGACCATAATAAGCACTTGTACCAATCATTGCACAAATAGGACTTATACCGGTTCTAATTAATTTGGTTAAAGTATAATTTGATTGTGTATTTTCGTTTGGCATTTTATTCTCCTTTAATTTCTAATTTTTTAACTGTTACTTTAATTCAACCTTGATAAACATCATTATCACCAACTATTAATGCAACATTACTTTCGGGGTCAGAAACAATTATGTGTTTTGATTTAATATTTGGATATTGTCTTAAAATAATTGCTCTAATATCATTACTTGTATGAATTGCTTTGGGAAATGGTGATAATATTTCAATTTCATCTTTATTTTCAAACAAAGTAGGTAATATTATCATTAGTCAAATTCTCCATTTTCTATTTTTTCTTGTAATTTCATTATTAATTTCATTTTCCAATTACTAATATTAATTTTAATTTCATCACTAATATCATCTTTAAGTAATTCCATAAATTCATTGTCAAGATAATTAATTATTTTTTCTTTATTCATAATTTAACCTTTCTTTTCTAACTCTTTTATTTTGTTTTTGCTTACATAAGTTATTACATTTATGGGCATAAACTCTACCATAACCACAGTTATTATTCTTTTTAATTTTTATTATCATTAGTTTTAAATGTTTCTTCTTTTTCATCTCAATATAATTTGGTATTTGTTTCTATTCACTTCTCAAAAGAATTTAATTTTAATTTATTCATTATCAAATGTCTCCATTTTCTAAATCTTTAATTAACTCAAAAGCATCAATATATGGTATTCCATCATCACCTTTATCTAATTCATCTTGTATTTGTTCTTTAAGAACCTGTTTGGAATCTTTTAAACATAATTAAACTAAAAAAGGGAATAATTATTTCTAACCTGACAGTTAATTAACATTTTATTTTCTTTGTCATTTTTTTGTTAAAAAGATTTTATCATTTGACAACTTATCGATTAAAAATTTATTTTTCAACTATAAAATAACATTTATGATATTAATTTAATCAAAAATAAGTTAAAAAAGATCCTAAACAGGTTCTAAGAACCTGTTTGGAATCTTTTAAACATAATTAAACTAAAAAAGGGAATAATTATTTCTAACCTGACAGTTAATTAACATTTTATTTTCTTTGTCATTTTTTTGTTAAAAAGATTTTATCATTTGACAACTTATCGATTAAAAATTTATTTTTCAACTATAAAATAACATTTATGATATTAATTTAATCAAAAATAAGTTAAAAAAGATCCTAAACAGGTTCTAAGAAAATTAATTAATTTTTTTTATATTCATTAATATATTTTTGAGCAATTTTTCTTCTTATATTTTCAACTTTAATCATATGTTCTTCACAAAAATATCTTACTTGTACATTATCTTTATCTAATTTTGTTGGTAAATTAGTACAATTAGTTATATGTTTACCAACTTCATTAACTTCACTAAAACAACATGGTATATTTTCTTTATTCATTATTTACTTTCCTTTCTATATTTTTTTTCTTGATGTATTAATAAATTTATTAAAATTATTTGTTTATCAATGTCACCTAATTTTTTTAAAAGATATTCATATCTTTTTTTAAAATCTTCACTATCAATATCTCTATCTTTATAAATTAAATTTTTCAGTTTTTTTATTTTATATAAGGTTTTTGGGGAATATATTTCTCCATCCATACAAAGAAAACATTTCATTATTTTATTTCCTTATTTTCAATTTGATTAGCAATTTCATTTAATATTTTCAATAATTTATATTCATTTTTTAATTCTTTAATAATAAATATTAAAATTATTATTAGTGTTATACTTGTTATTAATATTGGTACTATTAATAAAATTTTTCATAATATCATTTTTTTACTCTTTTCATTTTTTAAATCATTTAACATTAATTGAACAAAATGCACGATTTTTAGGAATATTTAAAGTATTAAAAATTTGACCAGTTACTAAAATTTCATCATTTTTGTTTAATAAAATACATCGTTTATAAAATTTTGGGTTATTAAAAATTAAAGTAACATAGTTTAATCCATTTCATTGACCTCTAACACTATAATATAATTCTTTATTACCTTTTTCGTAATATTTTGCTTCAATAGTATTACTTAGTTTTACTGTTAATTTGACATAATTTGCTTTTTCTTTCATGTTTATAATTTCCTTAAATAATTATCAAAAATTAATATTTTTTTATGATTTTTTAAATAATATTGAATATGCTTATAAGCATCTTGTTCATGTTTTGTTAATTTTATATTTCCTTTATAATTTGTTATTTTATTTTTATTTTTTGGTTGGTTTTCTAGATAATCTCAATTCATAACATCTTGTACTAATACCATTAATGCACCAATAATTTTAGGGGTTGCTAATGGATTAGTTAATAATTGTTTTGAATTTAAAAAGAAATTTTCTACAATAACTAATATTTTTTTATCAATAAATTTTTCTTTAATTAATTGAAATTTTTCTTTATACATATTTTTAGTTCATAAAACAGTTAATGTATTAAATGTTTCATTAAAAATAATATTATTAGTTTCATGTGAATATATAACAATTCCATTATTACCAATTCCAGCGGGGTCAATTCCGATAATTAAGTCATATTGCATTAATTAAGTTAACCTCTAATAACTGTTTTAATAATTTCTAAATCACAATTACATCAACAATATTTACATTCTTCAATAAATTCTTTATGACCACAAACTAAATTATCTTTTTTTAAATCATCAATCAGTTTAATTAGTCCTATTTTAAATTCAATATCATCACTGTCTGGTATGCAAATCGTTCCTCTTTTAGTTAAATATTCTTTATCCATATTTATACCTCCTACTTAACCTAATATTTAAAATACAGTCATAACAAATCGCTTTACTATTTTTATCTCTTAAAAAATATTTTCTTGTTTTTATATCATTAGTATTAAAGAATAAATAATCAAATTTATGTTGTTTACATGTTCAACAAAAATACTTTTTCATTTTATTTATCTACATTTTCTTGTTTTTTATCAATAACATAATCAATTGTTATATTTTTATAATTATTTAAGTGAGTTTTACATAATCCTAATTTTGTATCTTTTTTAATTGAACAAACATATATTTCTTGTTTACTATTATTATTTTTACAACCATAAATATCACAAAATCATATTCAATCATGTTCATTAATCATTATTGAATTACCTTACTTTCATTATTAATATGTTCTGTTGCTTCTAGCATAAAGAACATAACTACTATTAGTTTTATTCATTCCAGAAATTCTGGGCTCAAAAATAAATTGTGAAATTTTAAAAAACATTGAGGCATTCGATTCAATATTTATTTAATTTGTGTTTAGCAAATTAATATTTTAATTGAACCGGCACCGCTCAATTTTTTTTACAAGTTTGAAATTTATTTTCTCGCCCAAAAATTTTTTCAAAAAAAATAAAAAATAAAACCAACACTTGCTCACTGGGGAGTGGCAAGGTTGGTTAAATAAAGAATAGAATTAATACAATAGGTCCCTACAACAGGTCTATATATACTAGTTTCCAATTCGCTCCCACCCCAAGAATTACCATTACTGGTTAGTATATTTTATTAGGTATCACTCCACTTTTTATTTATTCATGCAAGTCCACATGCTCTAATTACTATTTTTAACAACTGTGTTGTAGTTCACTTTTTTAGTTCCCTAAGAACCTGTTTGGAATCTTTTAAACATAATTAAACTAAAAAAGGGAATAATTATTTCTAACCTGACAGTTAATTAACATTTTATTTTCTTTGTCATTTTTTTGTTAAAAAGATTTTATCATTTGACAACTTATCGATTAAAAATTTATTTTTCAACTATAAAATAACATTTATGATATTAATTTAATCAAAAATAAGTTAAAAAAGATCCTAAACAGGTTCTAACACGTGTTGATAATAGCGTTAAAGAGGGTTATTAATTATTAACTTTCTCCTACTTGGTCACTGCGTGTAGTAGATATTTAAAGAGTGTTAATAATAAAAATTTTAAAATTTTACAATTACAAAAAAAGACAAGATTATTTCTTGTCTTTTTCCTTTGAGAATAATTTTTATTTTATCTTATAAAATCTATATTTTTTAAAATACGTCGAATATAAATTTAAATTTAAGGGTAAAAGAAAATTTAATTTGTCTATCATCATTTTTAAATGGTAATTTTGGAAATAAGTTACTAATATGATAATAAATTATTTCGTAACTTTGACAACCGTCCGAATTTTTTTGTATAATTTAATTAAACTTAATATAAGTTTTTAACTCATTGCTTTAATTTCAAAGTAAATGAGTTTTTATTTTGAAAGGATGAAAAAATGAATAAAAATTTACAAGAAGAATATGAATGAATTAATAAAGAATTGATAAAAATAATCATTGATAAAAATCAATTTACTCCAGAAATTATTAGTAATAGAGTTAATTTAGCTCAAACTACTATTGTTGATATTAATGAAAATTTAAAAAAAACAAAAGATTAGCAAATTTAAAAAAATTAGTTATTTAATATTAAAAATATTTACTTTTGGAAAAATTGATAAAAATAAAATAATTAAAGAAAAAAATGATTTTTTTATAAAAATATCAAAAGAACTTTTTGGAAATATTAAAAAAGTAAAAGAATTATATATAAGAAAATCAAATAGTGAAATAAATATAGATGTTAATAAAATTAATAATGCAACTTTAAATAATTTATTAATAAACCCGAATAAATCAAACTTACCACAAATGTAAAAACGATAGATTGCAATTACAATTTCTTTTATATTTAAAATCAATTTTAGGTCACCAAATTTGCTCATATACAAATGATTTAAAAATTTATATGGTTTAGTATTCACAAAATGTAAATCTTATATAACTTTAATTAGGAATTATTAATATCCATATCTTCAAGGATGATTTTTATTGGGTATATAAACTTTTTTAGTTTTTATTAAATTTTCTTTGATAATTGGTTTTAAAGCTATTTCTTTTAGTTCATACATTTGATTATTGTAACTAAGATATAAGTCATTAATAAATGATTTAAGTACAATTACATCAGTTCTAGGTTGTATATATTGAACTTTGTTATTTTTATAAGGAAAATATTTTTTACTATAATATGTTATAGTTGAACCACTATCTGTTTTTCTTTTAGAAAATCTTGAAAGATAAATATTTATTTCTTCTTGTGTAGGAGCTTTAATCATAGCAGATTTATTATCATCAATAGGAAAAGCAAACTGTTTATTAAAAAAGTTTATGTACGTTTTAAGAAATTGATTAGCTTTTTCTAAAGTTTTAATTTTATTAAGTCTTAGTTCGCTAATTAATCGACTTTGAAGTGTTCCAAATAAGCGTTCAATTCGACCTTTAGCTTGTGGAATTGAAGTTCTAATTATTTCAACACCCAAATCATTACAGCATTTTTGAAATTGAGTATAAGTGTCATTTTCTGTTTTTATTTTACCCGCATCGATTTTTTTCTTATATCCAAAAACTGTTCTGTTATCAGTATAAAATGCTTTTGGTATGCCATATTTAGTTAAAATTTGATAAAAGACATTATAATAACCATCTAATGTTTCTTGATGATCAAATCATAGCCCGACAATATTGCCTGTAGCATCATCAATTGCAGCATGTAAAAATGTTTTTGGCTTATCGTTACCAAATCAATGATGATTACTGGCATCCATTTGAATTAATTCACCAAAATTTGTTCTACGATTTCTTGTTGGATGTAAGTTATTTTTCTTATTTTTATGTTTTTTTGGTGAAGTGAGTTTTTTTAATTAATATAGTATAAAGTGTGCTATATGAAATTTTAATTTTTTCTTCATTAATTAATTTCTCATGGAAATGTTGAAAATTAAAATTATAATATTTGGTTTTATACAAGTTTATAATTTCATTTTTAATTTTAATATTTGTTGCTTTATTAGAAATTTTATTACGTGATTTATGAATAAAACCAATTTTACCTTCTCTATTAAAAATTTGAATTAATTGATTAATTCTTCTAATAGTTAAGTTAAGTTTACTTTTAGCTTGATGCTTAGATAATTTTTTAATAGTAATGTCGTTTATAATCTTATATTTATATTTTTCTTTCATAGTCATGCTTCTTCCCATATTTATCACCAAGTATATTTAACTTCACTTTTGGGAAATTTTACTCGATAACTAATAGGAAATTATCACTAAATAATGACATTTTGTCCACTTTTCTGTCAATATCGAGTGAAAATTTCCCAAAAATATTTACAAAAAAATAAATTATTTTAGAACCTGTTTAAAATCTTTTTAATAAAATTGAAATAAAGGAAAGAACAACCATTTGTAAGCTAGTGTTTAGTTTTCGTTCGCAATTTTTTCATAATCTTCTGCATTTTTCTAATCATGCAAAACTTCGTTCTACAACTCATCTTTTTGGTAATACTACAAAAGAATGGATGGGTTACACTTTAAAATTGATTTTAAAAACATCTAATTTGTTCATAGACAAACGATTTAAAAATTTATATGATTTAAAATATTCAAAAAATAAAAATCTCTAATTAGAGATTTTTTAAATTAAATATTTGGTATTATCAAATATCTTTATTTTTATGAAATTATTATTTGATAATTAGCGGGAAATTAAACTATTAAATAAACACAAATTACAAAAATCTTTAAATAATTTAGTTGAAAATTTATTTAGGGGCTTTTTTTATTTTAAAAAAGTAGTAAAATTAATGAAAATAAAAAATTGCTTTGTTTTGAAAGTAAATATAAATTATTTACTTTCAAAAAAAACAATAATTATGAAGTATTAAAGTCAAATTTATTGATTTAAATTTTGAACAATAATTGTTAATTAATTACTAATGAAAAACATAAAAAAAGAGATATTAATAGTGGTTCAGAAAAAAATAGCATCTATTCAAGATGAGTATGCCTTAATAAAAAAATAACATTTTTTTGTTTATAAAAAATGATTAATAAATTTTTTCTTAATCTTGTACTTAATTGTATTTAATTGTACTTAAACAAATAAAGATATTTTAAAACTATAAAACTATTAAAAATAAATTAATTTTATTAAAAGGAGTTTTAAAAATGGATTATTTAACTGACGAATTAACTGATAAAAAGAAACCACCACATAAACCTGAAAAACCATCAAAACCACCACATAAACCAGAAAGTGCGCATATAAAAGATTATGATAAAAATCAATATGATAAGCGCGGAAGTAAAGTTAAAAATATTTTAAAAAGTACATGAAATGTTTTAGACAAAACTTTAGATAAATTAGAACAAATTGTTAATATAACTCAAGCAATTGATTCTATGTTTAACTTAGGAATTTTTGAAAATACTGATGAAATAGCAAATAAAATTGCTGAAAAATTAAAAGAGCAAGTTAAAAATGATCCAGGTAAAGAAATTAATGAAAACATTGAAGATAAATTAAAAAAAGAACTTACAGCTAAAGTAAAAGAATTAGTTTTAAAAAACTTTAAAGATGATCCAGAAATTGTTAATAACGAAGAAATGGTAGAATATTTAACTTTTTTAACTACTGATAAATTATGAGAATTAAAAGAAAAAGAACCAAGTGAAGATTTAATTTTAAAAACTATAAATGAAGTTTTTGATGATCCTAATAACTGAAAAGAATCATTTTTTAACGAAATAACAGAAATAAATTCAATTGATTTACAAAATGAATCTTCCACAAGTGGATATAAACCAAACTCATCACAAATGTAAAAAACGAGAGATTGTAATTACAATCTCTCTTATATTTAAAAAGGCATGAGTTAGATAAGTTTACTAAACATTACCAACTTATCTAACTCATGCCAATTCTGTTTTGAAAGTTTTAAAAGTTGCTTCATCAACAGCATTGTCATAAGGACAGCCTTTTTTGCTTAAAGATCGAGTAATATTGAATGCTAATAAAATTTATCAGATATTAGAATGCAATTACAAGAGTTATATCATGGTGCTGATATTAGTGAAAGTGTTATTAGTCAAATTACTGATGATGTTATTGATGATGTAAAAGCATGGCAAAATCGACCATTAGATAGTATTTATCCGATTGTTTATTTTGATTGCATAGTAGTTAAAATACGACAAGATAAACGCATTATTAACAAATCTGTGTATATAGCTTTAGGAGTTGATTTAGAAGGTAAAAAAGATGTTTTAGGCTTATGAATTAGTGAAAATGAAGGTTCTAAATTTTGATTAGCCAATTTCACAGAAATGAAAAATCGAGGCTTAAATGATATTCTTATTGCTTGTAGTGATAATTTAACAGGAATTTCAGAAGCAATACAATCAGTTTATACTAAAACAGAACATCAATTATGCATCGTTCATCAAATTAGAAATAGTTTGAAATATGTCTCATATAAGCATAGAAAATCTCTAGTTGCAGATTTAAAACCAATTTATACTGCATGTAGTGAAGAACAAGCAATGCAGGCTTTAGAAACATTTGAAAATAAGTGAAATAAACAATATCCTCAAATTGCTAAATCTTGATATAAAAATTGAGAAAATTTGATAGTTTTTATTAGTTATCCAACAGAAATTAAAAGAGTAATTTATACCACAAATGCTATTGAATCTGTTAATAGTCAATTACGAAAAGTTATCAGAAATAAAAAAGTTTTTCCTAATGATATGGAAGAATTGAAAATATTTTATTTAGCAATTGAAAATATAACAAAAAAATGAACAATGCCCATTCAAAATTGAAATACAGCAATTGCTCATTTTATGATAAAATTTGAAGATAGAATTAATCTTAACTAGTACTTTGTAAAACAAAGATACACAGATTTCTAAAAAGCCTCATAAATAAATCTGTTTCTTCTTTAACTTTTGACAATGATGATAATATTTATGCAGGAGTTTGAACCGGTTCATATCAATCTCCTAGTAATGATGAAGTTTACAAATGTTTAGCAGAAGAAACAAACTTTAAACCAATGTCTGGAATAAAAGGGGGAGTACTATCATTAGTTTTTAATAAAAATACAAATTTTTATATGTTACTACATGAAACGGATATGGAAAAACTAAAACTAATGACGGTTCACTTTATAAATGCTTACCACCAAATAATATCTTTACTTTAGTTCAAAAAAATTTACCAGCTATATGACATCTAAAAACCAAAAATAGTGAACCATTTATTGAACTTGAATATTAACAAATATCAAAAAAAATATAATTGAAATTAATAATTATTAATTTAACATTATTGAAAAATTGATTTCAATTAAATTACATAATTAATCTCTAATGAAAAATAATTAAATTGTTTTTCATTAGAGATTTTTAATATTTATATTTTCTAATTTTATTAAACTTCTAATCACTTTAAAATTAAAATTTTACTTCTTAAATTCCAAATTTAATATTGATAACTGATCAGATGAAATTTCACTAGGACTATTTGTTAATAAACAAATACCACGATTATTTTTAGGAAAAGCAATAGTATCACGAATTGATTCATTCTTAATTAAAATCATTAATAAACGATCAATGCCAAAAGCAATACCACCATGTGGAGGAACTCCGTAATTAAAAGCTGATAAGAAAAAACCAAATTTATTTTCAATTTCTGTTTTACTTAAATCTAATAATTCAAAAATCTTTTTTTGTAATTTATAATCATGAATTCTAACGCTCCCACCAGCAATTTCAAAACCATTTAAAACCAAATCATAAGCATCTGCAGTTAAAGTTCCTAAATCTTTATTTTTTATATCTAATAATTTTTCAGGATTTTTTGGACTTGTAAAAGGATGATGACAAGCTTGTCATTTATTTTCTTCCTGTTCAAACATTGGTCAATCAATAATTCAAATAAATTCAAAGTTTTCAATATTATTCATAAAATCTTTATGATTAATTCGTTTTGACAAATCATTAATATAAAAACTTCTAATAGCACCCATAACTTTATTAGCAACATCTTGTTGTTCATATACGAAAATTAAAAAATTATTATTATATTTTATTTTTGATATTTCTTCTGCTAAAACTAAATCATCAAACTTTACTTTAGAATTATTATGAATAATTTTTTTTTAATTAAGTCATAAATTATTAATGTTTTTCCTCCATGCTGATTGCTAATTTCTGTTATTTTTTTTATAGTTGTTTCATTCATTTTATCATTAACTATAAAACCCTTATAAATAAATCCATCACTATTATTGTTAATATTAATACTTATTAACTTACATGTACAACGCAAATCAGGTTTATCACTACCATATAAATCCATTGCTTGATCATAGGTAATCGATGAAAATGTTGAGGGAATATTACCAATTTTTAAAGTATTAAAAAGACTTATTATCATATTTTCTACTATTAATTTAATTTCTTTATTAGTAGTAAATGCCATTTCTAAGTCTAATTGTTGAAATTCGGGTTGTCTATCAGCACGAAAATCTTCATCACGAAAACATTTAGCAATTTGATAATATTTGTCAATACCTGATATCATTAATAATTGCTTATAAATTTGTGGTGATTGTGGTAAAGCATAAAAATGTTTTTTTTGAATACGAGCAGGAACTAAAAAATCACGAGCACCTTCTGGTGTTGATTTTGTTAAGCAAGGAGTATCAATTTCTAAAAAATTATTTTGATTCAAAAATGTTCGTAAGCAACTAAGAACTTGGTGTTTAAATTTAATATTATAATTCATTGCTGGTCTTCTTAAATCTAAATAGCGATATTGTAAACGTAATTCTTCACTAGCAAGCGTATTATCATTTTTAATAACAAATGGTAAATTAATAGAATTGCTTAATATTTCAATATCTTTTGCTACTACTTCAATCATATCATTAGCAGTTTTTGCATCTTTATTTTTTCGTAAGACAACTGTTCCAATTACTTTTAAAACAGATTCAACTTTAACATTTTTTATTTCTTGATAATATCCGTTATCTGGTTTAACAATGACTTGTGTTGTTCCATACATATCACGTAAATCAATAAAAATACCAAATTTATTAATACGAATATCTTTAACTCAACCACTAATAATAATTTCTTTTGTAATATCACCCTGCGTTAAATTACCACATGTATGAGTTCTAAAGAGTTTTTCCATATTCTTCATTCTCCTCTAATAATAGATTTTTAACCTTACTAAGCAATTGCTGTTCAGTATCAAAAATTAATTTTATCATTTCTTTTTTAACAAAAGAATAAAAACTAACCTGATTTTTTTCTTTTAAAAATAGTATATTTTTGGCTAAACTACGATCAATAATCTGTGACTTATTTTTATCTTGATATAAATTATATTCCATATCAATATGATAATTTTCTTTACGTAATTGTAATAATAAATCGGAAGCTATTATTAATCCTAATTCGCTTAAAGCAATAATTTGTAAATCAATAATTGGTGGTTTATTAATATTTTTATTTTCTACCAATAATAACATTAATCTTTCAATACCAATTGCAAAACCAATAGCAGGTATTTTTAATGGTGAACCCAATTCATTAAATAAATTATCATATCTACCACCACCAAGTAAAGTATTTTGACTTTCACCAATTCGTGAATCAATAGTAGTTATTTCAAAAATAATACCATTATAATAATCTAAACCACGAACTAAATGCTCATCAATAATAAAATTAACTTTATTATTTTTTAAACTATTAATAATGGTTGTAAAATATGTTTTTTCTTCATTAGTTAAAAAATCATTTAAATATGGTATTTCTAAATTTAATTTAGTACAAATTTTACAATCAAGAACTCTTAACGGCGATACTTTAACTCTAATTTGACAATTTTCACACAATTGCTTACTTTGATTTAATAATTGTTCTTTAAGTGCTATTTGGTATTTATTTTTTGTTTCATTAGATCCAAAATAATTAATATTTAAAGTTAAATTTGGTATTGAAAAACTTTTTATCAGTTCTAGGGCCATCATCATTACTTCAACATCAACTAAAGGATGTTTAACACCAACAGTTTCGATACCAAATTGATTAAATTGACGTTGACGCCCTTTTTGAGGTCTTTCATATCGAAACATTGAACCATAATAAAAATACTTTAACGTTTGCTTAGATTTATATAATTTATTTTCAATTATAGCACGAACAATACCCGCTGTTCCTTCAGGACGAAGAGCTAATAATCTATCATTTTTATCATTAAATTGATAAATTTCTTTCTGAATAATATCAGTTCTATCTCCCACGGCTCGTAAAAATAGTTGAGCCTTTTCAAAAATAGGAGTAATAAATTCTTGATAATTATATTTAATTGCACACTGTGTTAAAGATTTAATAATATTACGATATATAATAACCTCTTCATTATACATATCACGTGTTCCTCTTGCTTTTTGAAATTGCATACTTTTTTTACTCCTTTTAATAAAAAATAAATCTTCTAAAAAAATGTTCCTTTATTTTAGGAACGTTTCTTAACGCGACCATCCTAATTCATTTACAAAGTAAATGCACTTAATTATAATTTATCATATTTAATTAATTAATAATACAAGCTATTTAATGTCATAAAATTAGTTAACCAATGTTTGCACCAACCACACTGTCTCTTAATGTTTACCCTAAATTTACTTTTAAATGCTCAAAATATTATACTAAAATATTACATAATTATTCTGTTTATTGCAATAATATCAGGAATTTTTTTAATTGATGAAATAATTTGATGTAAACGTTCAATATTAGAAACTTTAATTAAAATTTTTAAACTTCCATGATTTTCCTTAAGCTTATTATTAGCATCAATACTTTGAATTTGTGCCTTTAAATAGCCCAAAATATTTAAAACATCAGTCATCAATGCTGGTCGATCTAAATATTGAATTTGAATTTTTGAATTATAAAGATGATGACTGGTTGCTAATAAATTTCACTTAGTATCAATAATACGTTCTTTACGCTCTGGCAAACTAACATTAGGACAAATTAAACGATGAACTTTAATACCTTGCCCTTTAGTAATATAACCCGCAATTGGTTCATCAGGGATAGGTAAACAACAATGAGCCAATGATGTTTTAGTATTGGGGGCATTTTCAATAATAATTTCATTATTACTACTTAAATTCATTGTTGTTTGTTGTTTAGTTTTTAATTCTTGAAATGTTACTGAATCACTATATAAAATAGTAGTAACCGCCTGTTCAATTGTATAAGTTCCATTAGCAACATCTAAGCAAAAATCTTCATACGTTTTATATTTTAATGATATAATTCTTGACATAATAACATTATGTTTTGCAATTTTTCAACGAATGTGATTTTCAATAATATATTCTTCTATTTTTTCCTTTGTTTTTTTTATTTTCTCTTTGTTTTCTGTATCTTTAATTTTATTTTCTTGATTAAATTTTTCTTGCTGATTATTTAAATATTTTTTTATTTTATGTTGAGCAAAATTGGTCTTAACAATATTTAATCAATCACGAGAAGGGCGTGCAGTTTTAGCAGTTTTAATTTCAACAATATCACCTGATTTTAAAACAGTATTAATAGGAGAGTAAATACCATTTATTCTTGCACCTACTGTTGTTTCACCAATTTCAGTATGAACTTTAAAAGCAAAATCTAAAACAGTTGAACCAAATGGTAATGTTATAACATTACCATTTGGAGTTAATACATAAATTAAATCACTAAAAATATCTTGTCGAATTTCTTTTTCTAAATTATTATCTTTGGCAATATTATCTGCTAATATGTTTTCATCAACATTTGGATTTAAGTCATTTAAATTTAATATTTCTTGAAAAATATTTAATTTTTCATCAATTTCTGCTTGACGTTTCTTAGGATTTTTATTTTCCCCTTCTTTATATCTTCAATGCGAAGCTGCACCTGCTTCAGCAAAATCTTCCATTTCTTCAGTTCTAATTTGTAATTCATAAATTTCATTATCAAAAACAACAGATGTATGTAATGATTGATACATATTATTTTTTGGTGTTGCAATATAATCTTTAAATCTACCCGGAACAGGAGTAAAACTTTGATGAATATAACCCAAAATGGCATAACAACTATCAATAGAATTAGTAACAACTCTAATTGCTAAAATATCATGTATATCATCAAAATCTTTTCCAAAATAATACATTTTACGATAAATAGAATATAAGTGTTTACTACGACCATAAATTTTAAAAATTAAATTTTTATGTTGTGATAATGTTTTACTTAATTCTTTAATAATTTCATTAACTAATTTTTCACGTTTTTCACGATCCAAATTAATAAGGTTATCAATTTTTTTATACTCTTTAGGATGTAATACTGCAAAAGAAAGATCTTCTAGTTCTGATTGTAATTTACGCATACCTAGACGATGAGCAATAGAAGCATAAACTTCTAAAGTTTCTTTAGCAATAATTATTTGTTTTTCGGGATTTAAAAAATTAATAGTTCTAATATTATGTAAACGATCTGCCATTTTAATAATAATGACACGAATATCATGAGCTAAACTTAAATATAATTTACGTAAATAATTAGCTTTAATTTCATTTCTTTTTTCTTTTGCAAAATGACTAACTTTAGTTACAGCTAAAACTAAATTAGCAACTTCCAAACCAAATTCTGCTACTAACTCATCAAAAGTTGTTGGTGTATCTTCTAAAATATCATGTAAAAATCCTGCTTGTATTGAAGAGACATCTAAATGTCATAATACTAAATTATATGCTGTTGATAAAACATGATAAACATAAGGATCACCATTCTTTCGATATTGATCTTTATGTTTTAATAATGCATATTCATAAGCTACTTTAATTTTTGTAATTTGCTTAGGATCTTTGATAAATGTTTTTGCTTCCGCTAATAATTGGTTAAAATCTTTACAAGTTAAATTATTCATTATTTACTACTTATTAAAACTGAATTATTTCTAACAGCGGAATATTATCAAAATGATGTTTATTAGCAAATTCAGAAAGCGAAATTAAAGTAGCAATGCCAACTGATTGAGCATTACTTTGTTTTATTAAATTAAGACAAGCATTAATTGTTCCCGAAGTTGCAATCAAATCATCAATTATTACTACTTTATCTTTTGTTGAAAGTACATTTTGCTGCATTTCTAATATAGCAGTACCGTACTCTAAATTATAAGTTACTTTATAGGTTTTACCTGGTAATTTACCTTTTTTGCGTGCAAGAACTAATTTGATACCCAACTTATATGCTATAGCAGCACCAAAAATAAATCCTCTTGCTTCAGGTGCTAAAATTGCTGTTGCTCCACATTTTTTAATAAAATCTACAAAAATATTAACAACACTTTGAAATGCTTCTGGATTACTTAATATTGGGTTAATATCTTTAAATTGGATACCTTTAATTGGAAAATCAGGAATATTAATAATAATTTTTTTTAATGATTCTTTTGTCATTGCAACCACCTATTCATTAATACCTTTAATAACATATTCATCTGCACCAATGAAATGTTTTTTAATTTTATTAATACGTTTTTTATATCTATAAACTCTTCATTTCTCAAAATAAATTCAAATAAAAGGAGCAATAAAGTAAGATGATACTAAACTTACTATACAACCTATTAATAATGATAAACTAACTATTCAGAAACTAGGAATAATAAACATAACAATTACTGATGTTATTAATACTACACCATTAATAACTAATGTTCTTGGTAAAGCCTTTTGAACACTTTTATTTGAAATTTCAATTATTTCTTCTGTGCTAATAACTTGTGTTTGATTATTATTAATCTTAATTTCACGAATATTATCAAAAATTGACATAATACTAATTATTGTTAAAATCATTACTCCCAATAATATTCCAACAATTGAAGTAGAAATTACAATTTGGAAAATACTAATAATAGCAAGTGTCATTAGTAAACTAAAAATAATAGCTAAAATTAAAGGAATAACATAAGTTAATTGAAATCTAATAATAATATAAATTAAAATAACAATAAAAGATAAAGCAATTGAAATAATCATATTAACTAATAAATCTACACCTGACTTAGCAACAACTAGATCAATTTCTCCTCATTGTAAAATAGATTTTTGTTTTCAATTTCTATTTCTAGTAATCTCCCCTAAAAAATTCTTAAACCTTTGCTGCATACTTTGAGAATTTACTGTTGTTTGAACAATAATTTTAAACTGATATCGTTTTCCTTCACCACCAGCAACTAAGGAAAAATTAATATTTTTAAAATATTTACTAAATTGACTATTATTTTGAATTTCTTTACTAATAAAATCTTTTGCTAATTCTGCTTCTTTAATAATATTGTAACTAGGATCACTTGGATCTTGAATTGTACCCATTCCAACAAAATCAGTTCGTTGATCAAAACCAGAACCAAAATTAGAACCAATTACACCATAAGTAATAGCTGAAGCAAGAACAATAACAGCAGAACCTGAAAGAATTCATTTTGTTAATTTATGAAAATAATTTCAGTTACTTATTTTAAGTTTTGAAAAAACATTTTTAAAATTAACTAATATTTTTTTGTCTTTTGCTTTAACTATTTGAATTTTTAACGGTTTTAATGCATTAATTAATTCTTGTTTCAATTTATTAATTTCTTGTGAAAGATTTAATTTTAAATCTTTTACTTTTGACTTATAAACTGATCTTGATTTACTATGTTCTTTTTTTAATTGCTGCTTATCAACTTTAAATTTTTTAATTAATTCTTTAACTTTATTTTTATAACTAATTTGAAGCTGACATTTTTCTGAAATTAATTGTTTTTTTATTTTTTTATCACTACTTTTAATATTATTTGTATCTATTGAATTATTTAAAACTATAGTGCTTTTTCTACTAATATTATTAGTTCCTAAAAGTTGAGGTTTATTTTCTAACCAGTTATTTCGTAATAATGTTCATAACATTAATCTTAATAAGATAATTCCAAAAATAATTACACCAAAAGTAGCAATAGAAGTCATAATAATAAAACCTTTGATAGCACGAGTTCCAAATCAGAAAATAGTTAAATTAACAATTAAAATAATAGCGCTACAATCTAATGAAGAAGATAATGTTTTCTTATTTGCTGATTTAAAAGCACTAATCAAAGTTTTACCTTGCATATATTCATTTTTAAAACGTTCCAACAAATTAATAATTGTATCTAATAATAGTGCAAAACCAATAATTAAAGCAATTACGCTTTCAGGAGCAATTATGCCATTAATGAAAACAAAACTAACAATAGTAAATAATAAAAATAATGATATTATAATTAGAACAATAACTCCTAACATACGATAATAAAACAGAACAATAGTCATAAGAACAAAGGTAACTAATATAATAATAACAACTGCAATTTTTAAAGATGTTGCACCTAGCGTTGGACTAACATTAGCATAAGATAACATAGTAAAATTATTTTTTGACAATCCTGATGTTAAAACACTTTTCATTTGTTCAACTATTTCAAGATTAAAAGTATCTGAATTAATTGAAATACTATTGTTAGTTACTTTAACTTCACCAACTCAATATGGAATATAACGATAATCAATAACATCTTCATGTAAAATATCTGAAACATCTGGTAAACGTAATAAATCTTTAATATAAGGCAATCATGCATTCATAGGTGAACCAACAATAGGAGAAGCAAAAGGATCAAAGCGATTAGCAGGATCATATGTATTTTTTTCATCATTAGTATCAACAGAAAGACTATGAACTGAACCTAAATTATCAGAATAAATTCAATTAATACCAAATTGACCATTTTGATTAGGATTTAATAGTCGTGCTAAAGTAGGGTCTTGTGCTTTAGCTCTAGCTAAAATATCAGTACCTTTACCAAGACCTGGTGTATTATTATCTAATAATGATGTTAATGATGCTTTAATCTTACCATCAGTATCATTTTTAAGATTATCAATTATAAAAGCAAGGGAGCGAATACCCTCCATACTACTTCGAATATAATCTAATAACTGACCAATATCTGAATAAATATAAAATGTATTTTCTTTGGCAGAAGTAAGTTCTTTTAAAACTGAATCATTTTTAACATCAAAAACAAGTTCTGGGCGATGAGTAACAGAATTATTAACAGCTTTAATAGCAGAAAAAACATCACTAGTTAATAATCTTTTATCTCTTTTTGTTCAAGTAGTAGCTTTGTCATCTTTCTTTTCGGTTGCTAATAAATCATTACCATCTTTATCAACAATATAAGAATAACCACGTCGTGATACACTGTGAACAAAAGTAGAAATATCAACTCCCGCATCTTTACTCAACGCTAAATTATACTTATTATTATTGCTAGTAATGCTTTCAATATAAACGTTACTAGTACCTAAAGGGTCAACTCTGTCTTTTAATAAATTAATAACATCTTTTTGTTTACCTTTACCCTCATATTGAACTTGTGTTTGATAACCACCAGCAAACTCAATACTTAATTTACTATTATTTTCAACATATTTAGCACTAAACACTACTGAAATTATTATTGCAGAAACAATAATTATTAAACTAAAAATCCTTAAAAAAAATCCAAGATTTTTAGTTTTTCTTGTCCTAGAAGAAGTGTTCATATTTCTTCACTCCTAAATCATTTTATTTGTATAAACATAGATTGTATATTATTTAAGCACTATATAAGAATACCAACATTCGTTATAAATAACAATTGTTTTACAGTACTATCAAAAATAATTATTTTCTAAATAAAATTATATTATTAATATACTCTTTACCAATAATTGTTATTGGGAGATTGTCAAAAATCCGGAATAAATTACTTCATACACAGTCTTATTATAAATTTAGACAAGAAATAATTTGGATTTTTATGAAATTGTATATTCATCTTAGAACCTGTTTAGGATCTTTTTTAACTTATTTTTGATTAAATTAATATCATAAATGTTATTTTATAGTTGAAAAATAAATTTTTAATCGATAAGTTGTCAAATGATAAAATCTTTTTAACAAAAAAATGACAAAGAAAATAAAATGTTAATTAACTGTCAGGTTAGAAATAATTATTCCCTTTTTTAGTTTAATTATGTTTAAAAGATTCCAAACAGGTTCTTACTATTTTTTAAAAGATAATACAACTAAAATACTTATTTTTAAAAATTACTAAAAAATTAAAAAATAAATCTAATATTTATACACAACAAAAATTCTTATTAAAACACATTTAATAAGTTTTATTTTATTTTATTTTGATTTTTTAAAAAAAGTAAAATTTTAACTTGGTAATGTTTAGTAATCTGTGTAACTTACAAAAATAACTATGTTTAATTAATTCTATAATAAACCTAGAAAGAGTGAATTACAGATGGCTAAAAAGCAAAATATTAATAATAATGATCCAATATCAAAAGCAGTAGATTTATTATTAGAAAATACTGAAGATTTAACAACAGTTTTTAAAGAGGGAGGTTTATATAAAGAATTAACAAAAAGATTAGTAGAAAAAATGTTGAATTCTGAGATGCAAAATTATTTAGGATATGATAAGAACCTGTTTGGAATCTTTTAAACATAATTAAACTAAAAAAGGGAATAATTATTTCTAACCTGACAGTTAATTAACATTTTATTTTCTTTGTCATTTTTTTGTTAAAAAGATTTTATCATTTGACAACTTATCGATTAAAAATTTATTTTTCAACTATAAAATAAAATTTATGATATTAATTTAATCAAAAATAAGTTAAAAAAGATCCTAAACAGGTTCTAAGAATCAACATAGTAATAGTGACAATGCTCGTAATGGTATAAGTTCAAAAAAATTAATAACTCAACAAGGTAAAATTGAGATTGATGTACCACGAGATCGCAATAGTAATTTTAATCCTGTAATAATTGCAAAAAGACAAAGAAGATTTGATGGTTTTGATCAACAAGTTCTTTCTTTATATGCAAAAGGTATGACATTATCAGATATTAGAATGCAATTACAAGAGTTATATCATGGTGCTGATATTAGTGAAAGTGTTTTAGTCAAATTACTGATGATGTTATTGATGATGTAAAAGCATGGCAAAATCGACCATTAAATAGTATTTATCCGATTGTTTATTTTGATTGCATAGTAGTTAAAATACGACAAGATAAACGCATTATTAACAAATCTGTGTATATAGCTTTAGGAGTTGATTTAGAAGGTAAAAAAGATGTTTTAGGCTTATGAATTAGTGAAAATGAAGGTTCTAAATTTTGATTAGCCAATTTCACAGAAATGAAAAATCGAGGCTTAAATGATATTCTTATTGCTTGTAGTGATAATTTAACAGGAATGTCAGAAGCAATACAATCAGTTTATCCTAAAACAGAACATCAATTATGCATCGTTCATCAAATTAGAAATAGTTTGAAATATGTCTCATATAAGCATAGAAAATCTCTAGTTGCAGATTTAAAACCAATTTATACTGCATGTAGTGAAGAACAAGCAATGCAGGCTTTAGAAACATTTGAAAATAAGTGAAATAAACAATATCCTCAAATTGCTAAATCTTGATATAAAAATTGAGAAAATTTAATAGTTTTTATTAGTTATCCAACAGAAATTAAAAGAGTAATTTATACCACAAATGCTATTGAATCTGTTAATAGTCAATTACGAAAAGTTATCAGAAATAAAAAAGTTTTTCCTAATGATATGGAAGAATTGAAAATATTTTATTTAGCAATTGAAAATATAACAAAAAAATGAACAATGCCCATTCAAAATTGAAATACAGCAATTGCTCATTTTATGATAAAATTTAAAGATAGAATTAATCTTAACTAGTACTTTGTAAAACAAAGATACACAGATTTCTAAAAAGCCTCTTTAACTTATAATAATTGTATCTCTGTATTTATTTTATTACATTTAAAAATAACCATTTTAATATAAATTGAAATATTATCAGTTCTATCACCAAGCATTTCTTTTAAAACGTGTCAAATATTAGTTTCAGTAAAGCAACCAATATTTCATTTTGCACCTTGATTTTCAATACCTTGTTTATTATTTTTAAAATATTTTTTCTTTAATTTTTTATGATTATCTAATTTTTTATATAAATAATCAATTAATTGTTTATAATTACCATTATTAATTAAATTTTTACAATGATTATATTCTTTTAAATATTTTCCTTTATTTCCCGCCATTATTCCAAGATATAATGTTCTAATTAAATGAAATTTATCTAAAACAAACTGTGCACCTAAATAATCAGCAACTTCTTTAATTCATCCTGCACTATCACCACAAATAATAATTTTTGCTTGTTCAATATTTTCATAAAATTTTTGACTGGATGGGTTACACTTTATTGGACACTAATTACGTAGACAAGTGAACAAATTAGTGAAAAGAAAGGAAGTATAATTATGGCCAATATTAACTCATATTCAGATGAATTTAAAAAACAAATAGTAGCTTTATATCAAAGCGGTAAGTCAGTGTCTTGTCTTGCTAAAGAGTACAATGTTACAAGAGCAGCTACTTATAATTGAATTAAGCAATTTACTAATTCAGGTAGTTTTAAAACTAAAGATAATCGTTCTGTTGAAGAAAATGAATTAATTAAATTAAGAAAAGAATTAAAACAATTAAGAATGGAAAATGATATTTTAAAGCAAGCAGCACTAATAATAGGCAGAAAATAAAAATTATTGTCAAAAATAAAGTTAAATATAAAATTCGCACAATGTGTCGTTTTTTGAAAATATCTAAATCAACATATTATTTTAACTTAAAGAAAAAAGAAAATAAAATCAAAAATAATATGTATGATGAAGCTGTTATTAGTGCTTTTAAAGAAAATAAAGAAGTTTATGGTACTAGAAGATTAAAAAAAATTTTAGAAAACCAAGAAATTTATTTATCACGCAGAAAAATTAAAGAAATTATGAATAAGCATAATTTAATATCAAAATACACTAAATTATCATTCAAAAATCATCATAATAAAGTCAATAATAGTCAAATAACCAATCTTGTTAATAGAAACTTTAATAATAGGGTTAAAAATGAAGTTATTGTTAGTGATTTAACTTACGTTCAAGTTAATGGTAAATGAAACTATATTTGCCTATTAATAAACCTATTTAACCGAGAAATTATTGGACATAGTGTTAGTTAAAAAAGATGCATTACTAGTATATCAAGCATTTATGCAATCAAATCGCTGTTTAAAAGATATCCAAATATTTCATAGTGATCGAGGTAATGAATTTAACAATAAAATTATTAATAATCTTTTATTAGCATTCAATATTACTCGATCTTTAAGCAAAAAAGGTTGTCCTTATGATAATGCTGTTGCTGAAGCAACTTTTAAAACTTTCAAAACTGAATTTATTAATGATAAAAATTTTACATCATTAATCCAATTAAAATTAGAATTATTTGATTATATCAATTGATACAACAACATAAGAATCCACAGCACTTTAAACTACTTAACTCCTATCAAATATCAAGAACAAGTGTCTACCAAAAAATAGTCCTAAAAAGTGTTGCCATTCCGGATTTTGAAAAGAAGAAACGTAAATTAGAAATGGAAAAACAACAAAAAGAATTAGAGAAAGGGGGTGATTAATATGCCTGCTGGATTATCAGCATTATTAAATATGATTGGTGGTGTTGGCCAACAATTATTAAATTCTTTTACTTAGAACCTGTTTAGGATCTTTTTTAACTTATTTTTGATTAAATTAATATCATAAATGTTATTTTATAGTTGAAAAATAAATTTTTAATCGATAAGTTGTCAAATGATAAAATCTTTTTAACAAAAAAATGACAAAGAAAATAAAATGTTAATTAACTGTCAGGTTAGAAATAATTATTCCCTTTTTTAGTTTAATTATGTTTAAAAGATTCCAAACAGGTTCTTATATTTTTGGTTGAGTATTTACTACTGGCGATGGTGGAACACTTACAAATTGACCAGTGTTAATTTCAATTGTATTTATGGTATTAGTGTTTATCAAACAATTTGTGGGACATATTATTCATGGAACACATTAGTAATTAGAAAGGAAGTAAGCGAATGGTAAAGTTATTTTTTAGTTTGGTTTGAGGCTTTTTAGAAATCTGTGTATCTTTGTTTTACAAAGTACTAGTTAAGATTAATTCTATCTTTAAATTTTATCATAAAATGAGCAATTGCTGTATTTCAATTTTGAATGGGCATTGTTCATTTTTTTGTTATATTTTCAATTGCTAAATAAAATATTTTCAATTCTTCCATATCATTAGGAAAAACTTTTTTATTTCTGATAACTTTTCGTAATTGACTATTAACAGATTCAATAGCATTTGTGGTATAAATTACTCTTTTAATTTCTGTTGGATAACTAATAAAAACTATTAAATTTTCTCAATTTTTATATCAAGATTTAGCAATTTGAGGATATTGTTTATTTCACTTATTTTCAAATGTTTCTAAAGCCTGCATTGCTTGTTCTTCACTACATGCAGTATAAATTGGTTTTAAATCTGCAACTAGAGATTTTCTATGCTTATATGAGACATATTTCAAACTATTTCTAATTTGATGAACGATGCATAATTGATGTTCTGTTTTAGGATAAACTGATTGTATTGCTTCTGACATTCCTGTTAAATTATCACTACAAGCAATAAGAATATCATTTAAGCCTCGATTTTTCATTTCTGTGAAATTGGCTAATCAAAATTTAGAACCTTCATTTTCACTAATTCATAAGCCTAAAACATCTTTTTTACCTTCTAAATCAACTCCTAAAGCTATATACACAGATTTGTTAATAATGCGTTTATCTTGTCGTATTTTAACTACTATGCAATCAAAATAAACAATCGGATAAATACTATCTAATGGTCGATTTTGCCATGCTTTTACATCATCAATAACATCATCAGTAATTTGACTAATAACACTTTCACTAATATCAGCGCCATGATATAACTCTTGTAATTGCATTCTAATATCTGATAATGTCATACCTTTTGCATATAAAGAAAGAACTTGTTGATCAAAACCATCAAATCTTCTTTGTCTTTTTGCAATTATTACAGGATTAAAATTACTATTGCGATCTCGTGGTACATCAATCTCAATTTTACCTTGTTGAGTTATTAATTTTTTTGAACTTATACCATTACGAGCATTGTCACTATTACTATGTTGATTCTTATCATATCCTAAATAATTTTGCATCTCAGAATTCAACATTTTTTCTACTAATCTTTTTGTTAATTCTTTATACAAACCTCCCTCTTTAAAAACTGTTGTTAAATCTTCAGTATTTTCTAATAATAAATCTACTGCTTTTGATATTGGATCATTATTATTAATATTTTGCTTTTTAGCCATCTGTAATTCACTCTTTCTAGGTTTATTATAGAATTAATTAAACATAGTTATTTTTGTAAGTTACACAGATTACTAAACATTACCTTTGGTTTTTGTTTTACCTTTGTTAGGTAAACTTTTACCAGTTGTTAATACTTTGGTACAAACTATTTATATGCAGTATTTAAGTTCTTTTGCTGGGTTACATACTGTGACACTTTTTATTAAGTCGTTTTTTTATGATAGTTTATATACTTTACCTTTGCCTATTCTTGCTTTAATAAATGTTAGTTTTGTATTTTATTTAATTTTAGGATTATTTAGATTTACAAGACATTAGGATGTGAAATTATGTTTATACCTTTTATTACAACTGTTATGCAATTATTTGCTTCAATTTTTATGAAGTTTTTTAGTTTTCCACTTGGTGATTTAGGTTTTAATTTGGGTACGTTGATGATATTTTTGATTTTGCTTAGATTTGCATTTAGGGTTATTTTACCTGAATTAATGTTACCAACATTAGCATTAGGACGTAATGTTAAAACCATTGGTCGTTTTGCTAGTAATGTAAATAATGTTGTTGGTACAAGTATTGCCAAACATCATTTAAGAAAATTGGAACAAAAAGAAGTTAAAGAAAGAATGGAACGACGTGCTAATTATGTAAGAACCTGTTTAGGATCTTTTTTAACTTATTTTTGATTAAATTAATATCATAAATGTTATTTTATAGTTGAAAAATAAATTTTTAATCGATAAGTTGTCAAATGATAAAATCTTTTTAACAAAAAAATGACAAAGAAAATAAAATGTTAATTAACTGTCAGGTTAGAAATAATTATTCCCTTTTTTAGTTTAATTATGTTTAAAAGATTCCAAACAGGTTCTAAGGCTTAAATATGGTGAATAGTTATGTCTAATTTTGTTTTGAGTATATTGCATTTTATTTTTATATTTTCTAGTAATGATATTGGTATATTTTTAAATCAACCAAACATTACTAATGAAGTTTATATTTTGTTTAATTTGACTTTTTGATTGGTATTAGGTGTATTTTTTAATTTTATTTATCGTGCTATTAAATTTGTTTTTAGGTCATTGTTTGGGTAGGTGTTAAGTATGAGTGTTTTAGAAATTTACAATAAAATACATCAATGTATAGTTGATTATTGAACTATGTTTATAGGTAATCCAGTTGATTATTTTACTACTATTTTATGAAATTTAGTGGTTTATGGAACTCAATTTTTTATTGGATTTGTTTTGTTTTATGGTTCATGGTGAATTTTAAAATGTTTATTTGGTAAATAATTATGTGATTTAAGTTTGCTAAATTATTTTTTGTTGTAAATACTTCTGTTCAAGCACCCACTAGTTTAATTGTTTCAAATGACCCTAATGTTGTTAATTATGATATTACAAAAGATATGGTTAAGTATGTTAAATATAATAATTTTGATGATTGAGCAACAATACCATGAAATTCTGCTTATTTTGACATTGACCAACCGGATTTAAAATTAGTAAGTGGTGAAATTATAGGTGGTGTAAAGAATGATTTGGATGTTGAATATCGAAGTGATGTTGTAGGTGTTAAAAAGACAACACTTAATACTGGAACTGGTGTTTATTCTTTTAAGAACCTGTTTAGGATCTTTTTTAACTTATTTTTGATTAAATTAATATCATAAATGTTATTTTATAGTTGAAAAATAAATTTTTAATCGATAAGTTGTCAAATGATAAAATCTTTTTAACAAAAAAATGACAAAGAAAATAAAATGTTAATTAACTGTCAGGTTAGAAATAATTATTCCCTTTTTTAGTTTAATTATGTTTAAAAGATTCCAAACAGGTTCTAAGAGATATCAGTTAGATGACATTTCTCGTATTATGTTTAATCATAATTTTATTCAATATGGCAAAAAAAATCAAATTCTTATTTATAATGTAAATCGTTGAGCTAAACCTTTGAGTTTACGTTTTGAATTAAATTTTGAAATTGATAAACCTTTAAGTTTTTATATTCAAGGTTTTATGTTTTATTTTAGTTATGATGGTTTTTCTACATTTACTGGTGATTTTTCTTTTAGTTTTTTAGATTATGTTGGTGATACTAAATATGTTTTTAAAGGTGCAATTGATAATACTACTTTTAGTCAAGATTTATATAATTTTATATCTATGCCGGTGCGTGTTCCAAATTTAAGACATTTAACTGTATTTTTTGATATTCATGGAACTACAGATTTAACTATTTCACCAGATGTTTTATTTGGTCAAGTTAATATTTTTTCAAGTGAGAAAGTAACACCAGTTCCACCAAATAGTCCTTTTAATCCTGAGTATGAACGAGTTAGTTGATATGATGTTTTTGGTCAATTGCGTAATGCTTTTAGATGAGTACTTTATGGTGTTGTTGGTAAAATTTTACCCGTTGAACCTTTAAGAACCTGTTTAGGATCTTTTTTAACTTATTTTTGATTAAATTAATATCATAAATGTTATTTTATAGTTGAAAAATAAATTTTTAATCGATAAGTTGTCAAATGATAAAATCTTTTTAACAAAAAAATGACAAAGAAAATAAAATGTTAATTAACTGTCAGGTTAGAAATAATTATTCCCTTTTTTAGTTTAATTATGTTTAAAAGATTCCAAACAGGTTCTAAGAGAATTTTTTGCTAAACTTGACGGATTATTGAGACGTATTTTTGATGATACTATTAGTTCTGTTTTAAATGTTGATTTTACTAGTGGTTTAGAACAAGTTTTAACTTTATGAGTATTTTTAAAAGCAGTAGGATTTTTAGTTGGTTAGGAGTTTATTATGAAAAAGAAAGATTTATGATATGGTTATTTACTTTTAGGAGTTATATTAATAATACTTTATCCATTTTTAATAACTAGAAAAAATATAAAGATATTACAACGTGTAGGTAGTTATATTATTTCAGCACCACCACGTACTGGTAAATCTGCTCTTGCATGTTGTTTAGCACAAAAACACAAAGGTAGAGTAGTAAGTCCTATTCCTATTAAAGTTCGTAATGAATATAGTTATCGTTGTTCTTATGATTATGTTTTTAAATTTAATCAATTAAATAGTAATTATGCTTTTAAAGAGTGTGATATGGTTGTTTTAGATGAGTTAGGTTTGAAAATTAATAGTAATGATTTATCACCCGAATTTAAAGAAACACAAGAAAGGTTAGGAATGTTTTGTAAGTTAATAGGTCATAATTTTAATGGAATTATGTATATGATTGAGCAACACCCCGATAGAATACCAAAGCAAGCACGTGAAAAAGTGGAATATATTGTTCAAGTTAAAAGAATGCGTATTTTTTTATTTTTAGTTAAGTTTAAACTAAATATTTATACTAATGTTGATGATTATAATAAAGTTGTATTATCTAAAAGACAAACAAAGCGAATAATTAAACGTGGTGGATTACCATCTAGTTATAGTGGTGAAACTATGACTTTTAGTTTATGATTTCCTAGGTCTTATTTACAAAGATATAATAGTCGTGCTTTAAATTATATTCATTCGTTAAAGAGTGAATTAAGTATTGTTAAAGACTATGAACAATCACAAGCATTAGATTTTACTGTTGATGATATTAGAGCAGTAGGATTAGATAAGTTGGATAATATATTACAAACTGAAAAGAAAGAAACTGAAAATACTGTATGCCGTACTTGTTATTATAGAAATAAATATTCTAAGAACCTGTTTAGGATCTTTTTTAACTTATTTTTGATTAAATTAATATCATAAATGTTATTTTATAGTTGAAAAATAAATTTTTAATCGATAAGTTGTCAAATGATAAAATCTTTTTAACAAAAAAATGACAAAGAAAATAAAATGTTAATTAACTGTCAGGTTAGAAATAATTATTCCCTTTTTTAGTTTAATTATGTTTAAAAGATTCTAAACAGGTTCTAAGAACCTGTTTAGGATCTTTTTTAACTTATTTTTGATTAAATTAATATCATAAATGTTATTTTATAGTTGAAAAATAAATTTTTAATCGATAAGTTGTCAAATGATAAAATCTTTTTAACAAAAAAATGACAAAGAAAATAAAATGTTAATTAACTGTCAGGTTAGAAATAATTATTCCCTTTTTTAGTTTAATTATGTTTAAAAGATTCCAAACAGGTTCTAAGAAAAATAAGAAAGATGTTAAAATAGAGTAAACCTATATTATTGGTCGGAGCCAACCAGAACCTTGGTTGGTTGGCCGTGGCGTTTACGCCACTGGGGTGAGTTGCGAAGCAACGAGGGGCAAAGCCCCTATATACTTGTACTTTGTAAAACAAAGATACACAGATTTCTAAAAAGCCTCCTATTATTTTTAATCATTCAATTTGGAATAGATAATTTATATTCACCATAATCAATCATAATAGAATTTTGTTTTTTAATTATTTGTTCTTTTTTAAATTCTATTTGCATAATAATCCTTTCCTAATATGTTCTGTTGCTTCTAGCATAAAGAACATATAATTTGATTTTTAGATTATTAATAATACTACTATTCGTTTTATTTATTCCTGTAATTCTGGGCTCAAAAATAAAATGTGAAATTTTAAAAAACATCGAGGCATTCGATTCAATATTTATTTAATTTGCGTTTAGCAAATTAATATTTTAATTGAACCGGCACCGCTCAATTTTTTTTATAAGTTTGAAATTTATTTTATCGCCCAAAAAAATTTTTCAAAAAAAATAAAAAATAAAACCAACACTTGCTCACTGGAGAGTGGCAAGGTTGGTTAAATTAAGAATAATAATAGTTCGTCCCCACTTCGGGTCTATATATACTAGTTTCCAATTCGCTCCCACCCCAAGAATTACCATTACTGGTTAGTATATTTTATTAGGTATCACTCCACTTATTATTTATCCATGCAAGTCCACATGGCTAGCTACTATTTTTAACAACTGTGTTGTAGTTCACTTTTTTAGTTCCCTAACACGTGTTGATAATAGCGTTAAAGACGTTTATTAAAAATTTTAAAATTTTACAATTACAAAAAAAGACAAGATTATTTCTTGTCTTTTTACTTTGATAATAATTTTTATTTTATCTTATAAAATCTATATTTTTTAAAATACGTCGAATATAAATTTAATGGTAAAAGAGAATTTAATTTGTCTATCATCATTTTTAAATGGTAATTTTGGAAATAAGTTACTAATATGATAATTAATTATTTCGTAAATTTGACAACCGCCCATATACAAACATATTTATTAACCGAACAAATACAACAAAATAATTTTTTAAATAATAATGAAAAAAGTAAATATAGAAATAAAACTCATGAAAATGAAAAAAAATCACAAATCATAAGATTTAAATAATTATTATATGTCAAAAAATCATTTTAAATAAATTATTTTTTTAATTATTTTACTAAATTTAAAAATATTGCGTATAATTTATATAATGTCAAAATTTAAGAATAACGGAGAATGAAAAATGTCTGAACAAGAAAAAGTTTCTGCTGAACAAAAAATTATTAATATTGCAGTGATAGCACACGTCGATGTTGGAAAGTCAACATTAGTTGATGCTTTATTAAAGCAATCAAATATTTTTCATCAAAACCAAGTTATTGTTGAACAAATAATGGATAGTAATTATCAAGAACGTCAACGAGGAATTACTATTTATTCTAAAAATTGTTCAATCATGCATGGTAATACAAAAATTAATATTATTGATACACCTGGTCATGCTGACTTTTCCTCTGAAGTTGAAAGAATTATGAAAACAGTAGACTGTGTTATTTTACTAGTTGATAGTGTTGAAGGACCAATGCCACAAACTCGTTTTGTATTGCAAAAAGCACTAGAACATAACTTAAATCCAATTTTAATGATTAACAAAATTGATAAAAAGGACCAAAGAATTGAAGAAGTAAAAGATGAAGTATTAGAACTTTTTATGGAATTAAATGCTAATGATGAACAGTTAGACTTTCCAACACTTTATGGAATTACTAAACAAGGTATTGCCCAATATGAATTGAATCAACCAAGTGAAAATTTAGAACCATTATTTGAAACAATTATTAAACATGCTAAAATTTCTAAATTAGTAAAATATAATGAGCCTTTACAAATGCAAATTAGTTCATTAGATTATGATAGTTTTATTGGCAGAATTGGAATTGGTAGATTATTTCAAGGTACTATTTCTGAAGGACAAGAAATAATTGTTGTTGATGATTATGATTTAAAAAGAAAAGCTAAAGTAAAATATTTATTTGTTTATCAAGGATTAAAACGAGTAGCTGTTAAAAACGCTGTTGCTGGTGATATTGTTTGCATAGCGGGTATTGAAAATATAACAATTGGTAATACTATTTGTGATAAAGATAATGTTGTGCCAATGGAACCAATTACAATACAGGCTCCAACAATGTCAATGAATTTCCTTGTTAATAATTCACCATTTTCTGGAACTGAAGGTAAACTAGTAACTAGTAATAAAATTAAAGAACGTTTAACAAGAGAATTAGAAACTAATGTTGGTTTAAAAATAGAACAATTATCTGGAAGTAATGCTGATGGTTTTAAAGTTTTTGGTCGTGGTGAATTACATTTATCTGTTTTAATTGAAAATATGCGTCGTGAAGGCTTTGAATTAGGTATTTCTAAACCGGAAGTAGTATTTAAAAAAGATGAAAAAGGACACACCACTGAACCAGTCGAAGAAATTATTTTAAATCATCCTACTAAATATAGTAGTATTGTTATTAATAATTTAAATCTAAGAAAAGGTATTATGACTAATATGGATTCTGATAATGTTCGTGATAAAATTATTTTTCATATTCCAACAAGAGGATTAATTGGATTTGGTCGTCAATACGTTAATATTACTCGCGGAACTGGTGTTATGGTTCGTAGTTTCCTTACATATGAACCATTAAAAGGCGAAATTAATAATAATAGAAATGGCGTTCTAGTAAGTATGATTACAGGCACAACATTACCTTATGCTTTAAATTCTTTAGAAGAACGTGGTACTTTATTTGTTAAACCGCAAACTAAAGTGTATGAAGGAATGATTATTGGTTTAAGTAATCGTGATAAAGATTTAGATGTTAATCCTTGCAAAGCAAAACAATTAACAAATACTAGAAGTTCAGGTAATGATGAAGCTGTTAGATTAACACCACCAACTATTTTTAGTTTAGAAGAATCTTTAGAATTTATTGCTAGAGATGAATTAGTTGAAGTAACACCACAAAATATTCGTATGCGTAAAAAATTCTTGACTGAAAATGAACGTAAACAAAATAGAAATCGTAAGTAATACTTACGATTTTTTTTAAAGATTGGTAATGTTTAGTAATCTGTGTAACTTACAAAAATAACTATGTTTAATTAATTCTATAATAAACCTAGAAAGAGTGAATTACAGATGGCTAAAAAGCAAAATATTAATAATAATGATCCAATATCAAAAGCAGTAGATTTATTATTAGAAAATACTGAAGATTTAACAACAGTTTTTAAAGAGGGAGGTTTGTATAAAGAATTAACAAAAAGATTAGTAGAAAAAATGTTGAATTCTGAGATGCAAAATTATTTAGGATATGATAAGAATCAACATAGTAATAGTGACAATGCTCGTAATGGTATAAGTTCAAAAAAATTAATAACTCAACAAGGTAAAATTGAGATTGATGTACCACGAGATCGCAATAGTAATTTTAATCCTGTAATAATTGCAAAAAGACAAAGAAGATTTGATGGTTTTGATCAACAAGTTCTTTCTTTATATGCAAAAGGTATGACATTATCAGATATTAGAATGCAAGAGGCTTTTTAGAAATCTGTGTATCTTTGTTTTACAAAGTACTAGTTAAGATTAATTCTATCTTCAAATTTTATCATAAAATGAGCAATTGCTGTATTTCAATTTTGAATGGGCATTGTTCATTTTTTTGTTATATTTTCAATTGCTAAATAAAATATTTTCAATTCTTCCATATCATTAGGAAAAACTTTTTTATTTCTGATAACTTTTCGTAATTGACTATTAACAGATTCAATAGCATTTGTGGTATAAATTACTCTTTTAATTTCTGTTGGATAACTAATAAAAACTATCAAATTTTCTCAATTTTTATATCAAGATTTAGCAATTTGAGGATATTGTTTATTTCACTTATTTTCAAATGTTTCTAAAGCCTGCATTGCTTGTTCTTCACTACATGCAGTATAAATTGGTTTTAAATCTGCAACTAGAGATTTTCTATGCTTATATGAGAACCTGTTTGGAATCTTTTAAACATAATTAAACTAAAAAAGGGAATAATTATTTCTAACCTGACAGTTAATTAACATTTTATTTTCTTTGTCATTTTTTTGTTAAAAAGATTTTATCATTTGACAACTTATCGATTAAAAATTTATTTTTCAACTATAAAATAACATTTATGATATTAATTTAATCAAAAATAAGTTAAAAAAGATCCTAAACAGGTTCTGAGACATATTTCAAACTATTTCTAATTTGATGAACGATGCATAATTGATGTTCTGTTTTAGGATAAACTGATTGTATTGCTTCTGACATTCCTGTTAAATTATCACTACAAGCAATAAGAATATCATTTAAGCCTCGATTTTTCATTTCTGTGAAATTGGCTAATCAAAATTTAGAACCTTCATTTTCACTAATTCATAAGCCTATGGAATGGCAACACTTTTTAGGACTATTTTTTGGTAGACACTTGTTCTTGATATTTGATAGGAGTTAAGTAGTTTAAAGTGCTGTGGATTCTTATGTTGTTGTATCAATTGATATAATCAAATAATTCTAATTTTAATTGGATTAATGATGTAAAATTTTTATCATTAATAAATTCAGTTTTGAAAGTTTTAAAAGTTGCTTCAGCAACAGCATTATCATAAGGACAACCTTTTTTGCTTAAAGATCGAGTAATATTGAATGCTAATAAAAGATTATTAATAATTTTATTGTTAAATTCATTACCTCGATCACTATGAAATATTTGGATATCTTTTAAACAGCGATTTGATTGCATAAATGCTTGATATACTAGTAATGCATCTTTTTTAACTCCAACACTATGTCCAATAATTTCGCGGTTAAATAGGTCTATTAATAGGCAAATATAGTTTCATTTACCATTAACTTGAACGTAAGTAAATCACTAAGAACCTGTTTGGAATCTTTTATAAAATAACGTAAAATGACTATATATTTTAAGATAAGGGGTATATATGCATAAAAATTATCCAAGTCATGTTACTAAAGAACAATTTGAGAACATAAGATCAATTTTAGAAAATAGCAAAAAGAAAACAAAACCAAGAAATTTAGATTTATATGAAGTATTTTGTGCAGTTTTATATGTATTAAAAAGTGGATGTCAATGAAGAATGTTACCAAAAAATTTTCCAAAATGACAAACTGTATATTATTATTTTCAAATTTGAAGTAAAAATAGTGATAAAGAACCTAGCACTTGACAAGTAATTTTAAAAAAAATTAGTTAGAAAAGTTCGTATCAATAATGGTAGAAAAGAACAAACTAGTTTTTGTATAATTGATTCACAAAGTGTTAAGAACACAGATACTGCTAAAAATAAAGGTTATGATGCTGGTAAAAAAATTTCAGGAATAAAGCTTCATATTGCTGTTGATTCTCAAGGTTTACCACATACAATTTACATAACCACAGCAGAAAAAACAGATCGTAACAGTGCTATAATAATGATTGAAAATGAAAAAGAAAATTTATCTAAAGTTCAAAAAATACTAGTAGATGCTGGTTATACTGGTGAAAAATTTGCTTTTAAAATCAAAACAATCATAAATGCAAATGTTGAAGTTATCAAACGTAATGAATTACATTCTTTTGTATTATTGCCAAAAAGATGAGTTGTAGAACGAAGTTTTGCATGATTAGAAAAATGCAGAAGATTATGAAAAAATTGTGAAAGAAAATTAAATACTAGCTTACAAATGGTTGTTCTTTCCTTTATTTCAATTTTATTAAAAAGATTTTAAACAGGTTCTAACAATAACTTCATTTTTAACCCTATTATTAAAGTTTCTATTAACAAGATTGGTTATTTGACTATTATTGACTTTATTATGATGATTTTTGAATGATAATTTAGTGTATTTTGATATTAAATTATGCTTATTCATAATTTCTTTAATTTTTCTGCGTGATAAATAAATTTCTTGGTTTTCTAAAATTTTTTTAATCTTCTAGTACCATAAACTTCTTTATTTTCTTTAAAAGCACTAATAACAGCTTCATCATACATATTATTTTTGATTTTATTTTCTTTTTTCTTTAAGTTAAAATAATATGTTGATTTAGATATTTTCAAAAAACGACACATTGTGCGAATTTTATATTTAACTTTATTTTTAGCAATAATTTCTACTTTCTGCCTATTATTAGTGCTGCTTGCTTTAAAATATCATTTTCCATTCTTAATTGTTTTAATTCTTTTCTTAATTTAATTAATTCATTTTCTTCAACAGAACGATTATCTTTAGTTTTAAAACTACCTGAATTAGTAAATTGCTTAATTCAATTATAAGTAGCTGCTCTTGTAACATTGTACTCTTTAGCAAGACAAGACACTGACTTACCGCTTTGATATAAAGCTACTATTTGTTTTTTAAATTCATCTGAATATGAGTTAATATTGGCCATAATTATACTTACTTTCTTTTCACTAATTTGTTCACTTGTCTACGTAATTAGTGTCCAATAAAGTGTAACCCATCCAACAAATTATGCCATTTGTTTTAGCAACACCAAGAGCAATGAAAAGATACATGTTGCAACAAACAATAGTATATGTACAAGAAATTGCCGATGGCAAACTTGGTAGAGCATATAAAGTTGGTGGTGAAGTATTAGGTCAATCAATACCTTATATTTCTAAAAAAGAAGAAACATCACGTTGAATGTTATGTGGAATTATTAATAAAACTGATTTAAGTAGTAAAGTAACAACTTTAACAACTAATATTACTGCTGATACTACTAAAAATAATCAATTTTTAGATAAAAAAATTTTAAATACTAATGAAATTAAAACTTTAAATCCTAATCTAACAAATCCAAAAATTAAGTATTTTGGTGAACAACAAGCTACAACTGACATAACTAATGAAAAACAAAAAGCAGGAGATTTATATGTAATAATTACTGCTGATATTAATGATGCATATTATCAAATTTCAACAAATCCAATTAAAATAACTATTAAATAAGGATAATTATTATGCCAATTGGTACAACTAGTACAGCAATACTTTTAAACATAAATAAACCAAAACATACTAGAACAAGTCAACAACAAGAACATAAAAGTTTTTGATGAGAAATTTTAGAAATGATTGGTGTACAAGTAATTGCAGTAGCACTTGCTCCTTTTACTGGTGGATTAAGTGAAAGTTTTGCACTTGGATTAGGTGCAAGTGATTTAGTTGCTATTATTAGTGCTGTTGGTGTAGAATTTTAACTGATTTTACTATAAATCAAGTTTATGATTATTTAAAAGGAAATGTAACACCATTAAATACTTTTTTTAATATATTACCAGCATTTGCTGGACTTAATAGAATTAGTCGTGGTTATCGTACAAGTAAATTTATTAGTTTAGCAGAAAAAACTAAAACATTAGAACAAATTGGTATTAAAAAAGCAAAAAATTTACAAGAAATCATTAGTCAAGTAAGTGAAAAACAATTTTTAACAGATAAAATTATTGGTAATAAACGTTATTTATTTAATTACAACCATGTTCCAAATCGCGAAACAATAATACAAAATTTAGGATTTGTTGCTGAAAGACAATATAAAAATAATTTTGCAAAGTTAGAAACACAAGAATTAAAAGATTATTTATTATTACAAAATGAATTAATAAAGTTAAGTCCACAGTTAACTCCAAAATTTAAAATTAAAGATATTGATAAAGCCAATAACTTTTTAAAAAAATATAATACTGATTTAAAAGAAGTATTAAAAATGAATCAACATGATTGATTAAATTTAGTTCATACAATACATGCAGAAAATAGATATGGAAAATCTTTAATTTTAGATTTACAAAAAATTCGTGCTAATGCTATTAAATTTAATTTTAAAAATAGTACTATTCATAAACTTGTTTTAAAAGTTAATAAAACTTTTAAATATTTTGATATTAAATTTTATTTTAAAAAAGGTTTAAATAAATTTTGAAAAGAAACACCATATTTTGAAAAAATACGTGAAAGTATATATAAATTGCAAGAAAAGTTTGAAAAATTAGAAAAACAAGCATTCGAGAAAATTAATAAATTAAAAGAAAAAGCAACTGATGTATTTACAAGCGCAGAAAAGAAAGCAATTAAACATGCACAATTAATTCCATTAAATTCACCGGTATTTATGGCTTGTAAAATTCAACCATTATCATTAGACAAATGTGCAATTACTATTTATCAT
Source organism: Spiroplasma endosymbiont of Dactylopius coccus (assembly GCF_977110965.1). Taxonomy (NCBI): domain Bacteria; kingdom Bacillati; phylum Mycoplasmatota; class Mollicutes; order Entomoplasmatales; family Spiroplasmataceae; genus Spiroplasma; species Spiroplasma endosymbiont of Dactylopius coccus. The sequence goes on from NZ_OZ373019.1 coordinate 129,897, forward strand.
CGTAATCCTAAATATAAACCAATTGTAGTTATTGACAGTATTATAAAAGTAGAAACTTTTGTTACTCAAATACATCCATTTCATTGATATAGATGATATAGTGGTTGATATATTGGTTATGGGGTTATTCAAAATAAATGATTAAAAACTATTGCTTTTGCACCCCCAGTAGTTCAACAAATAATTAAAGATAGTTTTAAAGTATATAGACAAATATTTAGAACAATAAGAACTTATCATAAAGTAGTTAATATTATTAATAACCCTATTGAAAATATTAATAAATCATTTAAAAGAGTTGGTTTAAAATTTTCAGTAAATACTATATTTGGAACTGGATTATTAAGGCATTTAGAAAAATTTGCATATAAGCAAGTTGTAAAAAAAGGAAAGAAAAAATTACAAAAAGAAATTTTGCATATATCCCATAGAAAAACAAAATCAAAAACTAAACGTTATAAAAAAGCATTTTTTAAGGAATGATAAAATATGATTAATAAACTTTGAACTGGTGTCAGTTTAGAAAATTATAATAATTGATATCCATTAACTGGAAAAATTACAGAAACTCCACAACAATATATAAATACATGACTAAATGTTAATGATTGATTTAAAACTTTTGCTATTCGTGCACAAAATGATATTAATGCTTATCTTGGTTTTATTTTATCTAAATTTCCTTTTGATAGTTTCAAAGATGAATTAATTAAAGAAACATTAAGAAATATGGTATATGTAACCGTTGAACATTGAGTATTTAATCGTACACCAATTGAGTTTAATGTCGATGCTACTATTCAATTTAATAATGGTAGTCAATTTAGTGCAAGTAGTATTCCTACAATTAATGTATGAGATTTAGCACCAAGTAGAATGAAAATATGGGCAAGACTAACAGAATTAAAACAAATATTATCAAATTATAATGATGATGAAATAGATGTTGAAAAAATTGATTTAAAAGCATTTTATACTAGAAATCAAGTTGATGAATTAATTAAAGAACAAAAAGAATTTACATTATCAAAACAAGTAAAATTATATGATGATTTAGTTGATGATAATGAAAAGGAAATATATAGAGGTCCTGTTAGTAAATTTGTTAATAAAGGTTATGTTGCAACTGATTATGATAAAGAAACTGAAACAATGATTTTAGATTGACCTGATGAAATTGGTACATTACCACCCGAAGCATTACAAAATAATCCACAAATTGGTGATTTTACTCATGCACCAACTTGTGATTTTTCGGCTAAACAACAAAAACGAATTACTACTAATGAAAATAATATTAAATTATTAGAAACTAAAGTTGATAATAATATCAAATCAATAGAAAATAAAATTGAGATTAATAAACAAAATATTGATGATATTAAAAATAACTGATTTAATATTGAAACTAGTCCATTATGAAAAGAGATATCTAATGAACTTTCAACTGATAATTTAAATAAAGAAATATTAGTAATATGAGGTTATATTTATGAGAGTGATATTTATAAATATAAATATACTAGAAAATCTATATTTAAATTAAATGAAGAATATGCAATAAAATCATATACTCTATTAGATACTTTTTATTCAGATAAAACTAATAATATTAGATTATATTTAACTTGCAGTAATTATAAAATTCGCGCTACTGCTACACCCGGGACATATTATTCAGGATTTATTTCTAAAATATATCAATATCAAGGAACTGGAACACCAACTGAATTTATAACAGAAGAAAGTACTGAACGTGATTATTATACAAAATTAGAAACTAATAATTTATTAAATAAAAAACAAAATAAATTAATTGCTGGTGAAAATATTAAGATTGATGAAAAAACTAATACTATTAGTGCTACTGGTGGTAAAGCAGATTTATCTGATTATTATAAAAAAGAAGAAGTAGATAAAAAAATAGAAGATACAAAATCACAATTTCCAATTGCTTTTCAAATAAATGCTGTTAGTAAAGAAATTCCTAATTTAGAAACTAAAGATAAAACTATTGCTGGTGCTATTAATGAATTAAATAAAAAACAACCAGCACCTAGTCCAATTCCACCAAGTGGTTCAAATTGAAAAGAAGTAGGAACAAAAGTTAATATAAATCATATTAAATATACTTTTAAATCAAATACTAAATATAAAATTTATTATAATTTTGAAAGCCAAACAAGTAGTAAAAAATTTGCTTTTATGTGTAAAGAATTTTTATATGGTGAGTTAAATACTGATATTCAATCTTTGTATTGAGATAAAGTTAATGATAGAATAATAATTTCTTTACAAATGCAAAATGATACAATTGCTATCGTTAGTGACCCTACAAGATTTGGCCAACTTTTAAAATTAGAAGAATTACAGGAATAATATTATGTTTTTTAAAATAATAAAAATTATTTTAGGTTTAATAGGAGTAATTCTATCATCAGCAACAGCGGGTTTAATTATATTTATCATTGTAAAAATAATATTAAAAATTAATCAAATATTTTAAAAAAGGTGGTGAATATTATGTTAGGTAAATTTTTAAGAAGAGATAAAAGTACTAATAATGAAGAAAAAACTAAATTAACTTTTTTAAAAGGTAAAAGTACACATGCTTCTATTTTAAGTTATTTTGGTTTTAATGATTTTAATCATGAAACTTATTTTACTGATTTTGTAGCAGAAAATAATGCTAATTTATATAATGCTCCATTAGATATTAATAATGAAACCATTAAACAATATTTAATTAATCAAGAATTTTATAGAAAAAATTGAAATTCTATTTTTAAGTTAAGTAAATTAGGAATTAGTGGTTATTTAATTTTTATTGCTACTGATGATTTATATTTTCAAGTAGTTGATATACAACAAAGAGTTTATGATATTACTGGTAAATTAATTCAATGTACTATTTTTTATGATAGTTATGAACAAAATGCACAAATTGTAAGATTATTTGAAGTTTATACATTAAATAATGAACAAGTAACTATTAATCGTGCAATTTATAGTGTTAATGATAGTAAAAAACAATTTCCACTAGATTTTAAATCATTCATTAATAACCCTAATTTAGCACAAGAACAAACACTAAATATTAACTATATACCAATAGCAATTATGAGAAATAAAGCAAATGAATTAGCAGATTGTAATAAAGTAATGGATAAAATTAAAGCATTAGATGTTATTTATGAACAAATTGTTTTAGATACCATTTTAAATTCACCTAAATTTATATTTAGTCAAACTTATGGTAATGTTCAATCTTTAATGGAAGATGCAGTAAGAACTTTGGTTACTAAAAACTATATATTTAAAAGTGGTGGAGATAATAATGAACAAAACGAAAATATCAATATGACAAGTAGTAATTTTAAAGGTAAAAATTTAACTGATATATACGACTGAAATGTTAATGAAATATTTAAACGTTGTGGTATTCATATACCAAGTCAAAAGAAGTCAGCACAACAATCAGTTCCCGAAAGTACAGCTGTAAATATTTCAACTATTAATTATATTGAACAAAAATTATGACAATTTAATATTGATATTCTTAAATTTATTCAAATATTAGTACGTTTAGATAAAGATTTATTAAATAGTAAAACATTTAATATAATAGCAAATGCTATACAAGAAAACTTTAAAATAAGTGATTGAATTAAATATTTTACTAAACCAAATATTATATTAGCAAATACAATCACTTATTTTTCTATACGACCAGTTAATTCCATATTTAAATGAGGATTAGAAACATTAAAAATTAAAACTAATATTTGTCCTCAAATAATTTCAAACTGAATTACAAAACAATCAAATTATGGAAAATTTTCAATGGCAATATTTTTATTTTTTTTGAATGCTGTTTTTACTAATATTACTAAAACAGCAACAACACTACTTACTAAATATGAAGTTACAAAATCTCATGTTCTACTTGAATTAAAATTAAAAAAATGAGAAACATGATTATTTTTTTTCTTAGCAACAGGTTCTCAAATGTTTTCTCTTTCTATTTCAAATTTTTATAAAATCTTTAATTTTGAAACTTTAATAAAAAAAATTAGATATTTTCATAAACCAAACATAAGTTTACTAGAAGAAAAATTAATAGAATTAGAAAACAATAGTAATATTCCAATTTTTAATAAATCAAAAGTAATAAAAATACAAGACAGCATAAATGAAGCAAATAAGACTTATAAAGTAATATATTCAAATACAAAAAAATTGATCCAAAGTTAATAAATACCATTGATTATGATTCAGATCAATTTCCATTATTAAACAAAAAAATGATTTTATTTGCTTAATTCATAATATAACTTAAAAATATATTTTTTTTTAAAAAATATTTATACTAATTTATGGATATTTTTAAAAAAAAGAAAAAAATAATCCAAAGTTTAACATTAGAAAAGAGGAACTTTTTATTATGGATAAAGATAAGGAAATTGAAAAGTTAAGAAAACAAGATGCAGAAAATAAAAAACAATTTGAAGAAGAAAGATTAAAAAAAAGAATTGCAGAAGCTGAAAAGGAAAGAAAAAGAATTGCAGAAGAAAAAAACAGTATAAAAAAGATAAAAATTTATAGACATAATACATTTTTATTATAGTTACAATATAAAAAATATTTTTTTATAAAATTAATATATTATTAAAATTAAAAAAAATTTTAAGTATAATAAATTTATGAAATATTTAGGCATTGATTTAGGTAGTAAAACATTAGGGCTTGCTCGTGGTGAAGGAAAAATTGCTTTTTCTTGAAAAACTATTCGTTTCCCAGAGCATGATTTTAATAATGCTATTATCCAACTCCAAAATGCTATTAAAGAATATGATGCTGATATTCTTGTTTTTGGTTACCCTTTAAACATGGATAGCACAGTCGGCCCCAGCGCAAAAATTGTTTTAAATTTTATTGATAAATTTAAATTAACACAAAATAATGATAAACTAAATATTGTTTTACAAGATGAAAGAAGAACTACCTATTCTTCGCAGCAAATATTAATTAAATCTAATGTTTCTTCAAATAAAAGAAAACAAGTTAAAGATCAATTGGCTGCTGCTATTATTTTACAATCATACTTTGATAAAATAACTCAATCTTAAATTTTAGGAGATAAATGTGAAATATAAAAAAATTAATTTAATCGCTATCGCTGGCGGCAGTGCTTCAGGAAAAACAACAGTAGCAGAAAAAATTGCTGAAACTTGTAATAAAAAAAATGTCATTTTTGTACAAATGGATAATTATTATCATGACCTTAGTAACTTAAAAGTTGAAGAAAAAAAACTAATTTTGATCATCCTAATGCTATTGATATGAAATTATTAATTCATGATTTAGAACAATTATTACTTGGCAATGCTATTGAAGAGCCTATTTATGATTTTAAAATCAATAGTCGCAGTAAAAACACTGAGATTATTGGTCCGGGTGATGTTATCATTCTGGATGGTATTTTTGCTTTAGAAAATCCTATTATTCGTGAATTATCTACTATCAAAATTTTTGTTGATACTGATAGTGATACTAGACTACTAAAAAGAATTAAACGAGATGTTAGTTTTAGAAATCGTACTCTTGACAGTGTTTTACAACAATATGCATTAACTGTTAAACCTATGCATGATGCTTTTGTTGAACCAACTAAACGTTATGCTGATATTATTATTCCTTTTGATTTTCATAATACTGTAGCTATTGATATTATTGCTACTAAAATTAAAGCAATTATTAAATAATTGCTTTAAGCTTTAATTTTTAAAAGAGGCTTTTTAGAAATCTGTGTATCTTTGTTTTACAAAGTACTAGTTAAGATTAATTCTATCTTCAAATTTTATCATAAAATGAGCAATTGCTGTATTTCAATTTTGAATGGGCATTGTTCATTTTTTTGTTATATTTTCAATTGCTAAATAAAATATTTTCAATTCTTCCATATCATTAGGAAAAACTTTTTTATTTCTGATAACTTTTCGTAATTGACTATTAACAGATTCAATAGCATTTGTGGTATAAATTACTCTTTTAATTTCTGTTGGATAACTAATAAAAACTATCAAATTTTCTCAATTTTTATATCAAGATTTAGCAATTTGAGGATATTGTTTATTTCACTTATTTTCAAATGTTTCTAAAGCCTGCATTGCTTGTTCTTCACTACATGCAGTATAAATTGGTTTTAAATCTGCAACTAGAGATTTTCTATGCTTATATGAGACATATTTCAAACTATTTCTAATTTGATGAACGATGCATATGAGCTAATCGATATTCGATTGGCTCATTCCAAACCAACAAATAATTACTTCATACCTATAAATTTAACACTTATAAACGCTATTTTATAAAATTTAATAAAAGGTTACTTTTCTTGACAAGTTCACAATTTATTAAAACATACATAAGTATTTTTAATAAGCAATTTTCTTTTCCTATTGATGATAATAAATTTGCTATGATTAAAGCTCCTACATTAGAAGAAATAAATATTTATCTTTCAAGATTTTCTAAAAGAAAAACAGATAGTGGTTCAACTATAACATATTATGGTAAAAAGTATTTTCCTTATAAAAATAATAAAGTTCAATATATACAACCCAGAACTGACGTAATTGTACTTAAATCGTTTATTAATAACTTATAATCTTAGTTATAATCATCAAATATATGAACTAAAAGAAATAGCACTAGAACCAATCATCAAAGAAGAATCAGTAAAAATTAAAAAAGTTTATATACCAAATAAAGATCATCCTTGAAGATATGGATATCAATAATTTCTAATCAAGTATATAGGGGCTTTGCCCCTAGTTGCTTCGCAACTCACCCCAGTGGCGTAAACGCCACGGCCAACCAACCAAGGTTCTGGTTGGCTCCGACCAATAATATAGGTTTACTCTATTTTAACATCTTTCTTATTTTTCTTAGAACCTGTTTAGGATCTTTTTTAACTTATTTTTGATTAAATTAATATCATAAATGTTATTTTATAGTTGAAAAATAAATTTTTAATCGATAAGTTGTCAAATGATAAAATCTTTTTAACAAAAAAATGACAAAGAAAATAAAATGTTAATTAACTGTCAGGTTAGAAATAATTATTCCCTTTTTTAGTTTAATTATGTTTAAAAGATTCCAAACAGGTTCTTAGAATATTTATTTCTATAATAACAAGTACGGCATACAGTATTTTCAGTTTCTTTCTTTTCAGTTTGTAATATATTATCCAACTTATCTAATCCTACTGCTCTAATATCATCAACAGTAAAATCTAATGCTTGTGATTGTTCATAGTCTTTAACAATACTTAATTCACTCTTTAACGAATGAATATAATTTAAAGCACGACTATTATATCTTTGTAAATAAGACCTAGGAAATCATAAACTAAAAGTCATAGTTTCACCACTATAACTAGGTGGTAATCCACCACGTTTAATTATTCGCTTTGTTTGTCTTTTAGATAATACAACTTTATTGTAATCATCAACATTAGTATAAATATTTAGTTTAAACTTAACTAAAAATAACAAAATACGCATTCTTTTAACTTGAACAATATATTCCACTTTTTCACGTGCTTGCTTTGGTATTCTATCGGGGTGTTGCTCAATCATATACATAATTCCATTAAAATTATGACCTATTAACTTACAAAACATTCCTAAACTTTCTTGTGTTTCTTTAAATTCGGGTGATAAAACATTACTATTAATTTTCAAACCTAACTCATCTAAAACAACCATATCACACTCTTTAAAAGCATAATTACTATTTAATTGATTAAATTTAAAAACATCATCATAAGAACAACGATAACTATATTCATTACGAACTTTAATAGGAATAGGACTTACTACTCTACCTTTGTGTTTTTGTGCTAAACAACATGCAAGAGCAGATTTACCAGTACGTGGTGGTGCTGAAATAATATAACTACCTACACGTTGTAATATCTTTATATTTTTTCTAGTTATTAAAAATGGATAAAGTATTATTAATAATATAACTCCTAAAAGTAAATAGCCATATCAAGGCATTATTTCAACTCCTAACAACTTATTAAAATTCATATTTTCACTTAATCTTTGTTCAAAATTTCGCTTTGCTTTTTTCTTTTGTAACTTTTGTCTTGGCATATTTTTTCATTTATTTTTTTTCATTTTCATCAGTTACTCCAAACTCATTATTTAATTTTTTTATATTTTTCTTAGTTTTAACCAAATCAAAAATAATATAACTAATAGTTAAAATAACTAACACCAAAGACAAAACTAAACCAACAATATCACCATTTGTAAAAGAACTATCCATAATCATGCTTAATTTAGAGCCTAAAACACTAAAAGAAAAAACAAATATAATCAAAGAACATCAATCTAAAAAAGTATTTTTCATAATATCTTGACGGCGTTTCAAATATTATCTTAACTTTTCTTTAAATTCCATTTTAAACACCACCTAATGTATAAGCATAAGAATAATCCCAATTTAAACTTGCTCTATCTAAATTAATCTCAGACATACTATCATCATTTAAATCAACATCAACCATACCATCATCACTTATACTTTGATAATCATTAACACTAGCATTAATTAATCTTGCTCTTTCATCTGTAAATAATTCTTGTAATTCTGTATTATTATGTGTATTTCCTAAGAACCTGTTTAGGATCTTTTTTAACTTATTTTTGATTAAATTAATATCATAAATGTTATTTTATAGTTGAAAAATAAATTTTTAATCGATAAGTTGTCAAATGATAAAATCTTTTTAACAAAAAAATGACAAAGAAAATAAAATGTTAATTAACTGTCAGGTTAGAAATAATTATTCCCTTTTTTAGTTTAATTATGTTTAAAAGATTCCAAACAGGTTCTAACGGTAATAATAAAGTATTAATAATCTCACTTGCTCCGGCAATAATTGTAGGAATAGCAAAATAATTATTAAAATTATTGTTTATACCCATAGCAACACCACTACTAATCAAACAACCACCAGTTCCCATATTTGCTATTTTTCTTATATTTTGAAACCTATTAGGTATTAACTCAGTTAAACCACTAACAACATTTGCTATACCAAAACTGCTTAAAGATAAATATGTATCTCAATCTACAAAAGGTACATCAACTATTGGTTTAGGCGTTGGTGTTGGAATTGGCGGAACTGGAGGTTCAGTTGGGCATGGCGGTCAAAAACAAGGTTCATTTCTTAATAAAGAAACTGACTTATCTACATACTGAACAAACTTAGCATAATTTATTAAACCAATTGTTCCTAAACCTAAAAATATCTTTTTATAACTATTAATAACTTTATTTCTAGTAGTTGGTCTTTGATTAATATTCCATATATCAATTCCTAACTTTTTACTAAATAATAAAGAATTAATACTTCCCAAAATTGGGTCTTTTAAATATTGACCATAATAAACACTAACTCCAACCATAGCACTTAATGGACTTAATCCAATTTTTAAAATTTTAGTTAAAGTATAATTACTAGTTTGGATGGGTTACACTTTATTGGACACTAATTACGTAGACAAGTGAACAAATTAGTGAAAAGAAAGGAAGTATAATTATGGCCAATATTAACTCATATTCAGATGAATTTAAAAAACAAATAGTAGCTTTATATCAAAGCGGTAAGTCAGTGTCTTGTCTTGCTAAAGAGTACAATGTTACAAGAGCAGCTACTTATAATTGAATTAAGCAATTTACTAATTCAGGTAGTTTTAAAACTAAAGATAATCGTTCTGTTGAAGAAAATGAATTAATTAAATTAAGAAAAGAATTAAAACAATTAAGAATGGAAAATGATATTTTAAAGCAAGCAGCACTAATAATAGGCAGAAAGTAGAAATTATTGCTAAAAATAAAGTTAAATATAAAATTCGCACAATGTGTCGTTTTTTGAAAATATCTAAATCAACATATTATTTTAACTTAAAGAAAAAAGAAAATAAAATCAAAAATAATATGTATGATGAAGCTGTTATTAGTGCTTTTAAAGAAAATAAAGAAGTTTATGGTACTAGAAGATTAAAAAAAATTTTAGAAAACCAAGAAATTTATTTATCACGCAGAAAAATTAAAGAAATTATGAATAAGCATAATTTAATATCAAAATACACTAAATTATCATTCAAAAATCATCATAATAAAGTCAATAATAGTCAAATAACCAATCTTGTTAATAGAAACTTTAATAATAGGGTTAAAAATGAAGTTATTGTTAGTGATTTAACTTACGTTCAAGTTAATGGTAAATGAAACTATATTTGCCTATTAATAGACCTATTTAACCGCGAAATTATTGGACATAGTGTTGGAGTTAAAAAAGATGCATTACTAGTATATCAAGCATTTATGCAATCAAATCGATGTTTAAAAGATATCCAAATATTTCATAGTGATCGAGGTAATGAATTTAACAATAAAATTATTAATAATCTTTTATTAGCATTCAATATTACTCGATCTTTAAGCAAAAAAGGTTGTCCTTATGATAATGCTGTTGCTGAAGCAACTTTTAAAACTTTCAAAACTGAATTTATTAATGATAAAAATTTTACATCATTAATCCAATTAAAATTAGAATTATTTGATTATATCAATTGATACAACAACATAAGAATCCACAGCACTTTAAACTACTTAACTCCTATCAAATATCAAGAACAAGTGTCTACCAAAAAATAGTCATAAAAAGTGTTGCCATTCCATAATGCAAAAATTTATTCAAAAGAAGCATTTTTTAATTTATTAAAATTAAAACAAGCAAGGATTAATAAATTAAAAGTGTTTGTTTAAATTTATAAAATTTAATAAATCTAAACCTAAATAGTTAGGAATTTTTAAATTATATTAATAAAAATGTGACACAAAATACTTTATTTTTTTAATTAATGTGTTATAATCATTATAAAAATTAATAATTTATTTTATCTTTTATTTAAAGAAAATTAAATTATATCCACATTTGAAATACGTCCCATAAAAATTATGATAAGCACGATGAATAAGACTAGTTTTAGTACGAATAGTACTATTTTTCAATTTCTTATCATTAATTCCTAAATTTTTAATACCTTGACCATTACGTTTATTACTTAAAATTGCTTCCATAGGTAAAACTACATTTTTAACATAACAACCATAAAATGTTTTTTTAATATAAAAATTTTCTTCCATATATAAAACTCCCAAGATTTATTATTAATTTTACATATTATTATTAATTAATATATTATCACAAAAAAATAAAAATTATTTAAAAATAAAAACTCGGGGGTGAATTGTGTTACTTAATTGAATTGTGTTACTTAATATAAGAGATTTTATTTTTTTAAATACTAAACCATATAAATTTTTAAATCATCTGGAGGCTTTTATGTAATCTGTGTATCTTTGTTTTACAAAGTACTAGTTCAGATTAATTCTCTTCTCAAATTTTATCATAAAATGAGCAATTGCTGTATTTCAATTTTGTGGATTGGATGAATAAAGGAAAATTTACCTAAATATATTTACTTTTATAATAACCATCGACCTCAAATAAAATTAAATGGAATGAGTCCAATCGAATATCGATTGGACTCATTCCATTTTCATTTGTTCCTCTGCACGTACATGTGATGAGAAATCGGTTAAATAATATTTTTAAAAAAAGCGAAATAAAATTTAAAAATCGCTACCCTAACAAATAACTTTTTGTTAGGGTAACTAACAACGAGGTAAACTCGTTGGAGTGAGTTACGAAATAACAAGAGCAAACCCACTATTACTTGACTTCTATTAAAAATTTTTATTTAGTCTTTTTGCCAATAAAAAAACCAACACTTGCAGAAATAATTATACAAATTGTAAGAATAATCACTCATATTCATCAAGTCATATTTTAATCACCTTTCTAATTTAAATTTAATTTAATACAATTTTATTATAACACATTTTAAAATAAATTAGGATATCAAATAGTTTTTGAATGGCAACCTTTTTTAGTACTATTTTTTGGTAGACATTTGTTGTTGATATTTAACTAGAGTTAAGTAGTTTAAAGTGTTGTGAATTCTTAGAACCTGTTTAGGATCTTTTTTAACTTATTTTTGATTAAATTAATATCATAAATGTTATTTTATAGTTGAAAAATAAATTTTTAATCGATAAGTTGTCAAATGATAAAATCTTTTTAACAAAAAAATGACAAAGAAAATAAAATGTTAATTAACTGTCAGGTTAGAAATAATTATTCCCTTTTTTAGTTTAATTATGTTTAAAAGATTCCAAACAGGTTCTTATGTTGTTGTATCAATTGATGTAATCAAATAATTCTAATTTTAATTGGATTAATGATATAAAATTTTTATCATTAATAAATTCAGTTTTGAAAGTTTTAAAAGTTGCTTCAGCAACAGCATTGTCATAAGGACAGCCTTTTTTGCTTAAAGATCTAGTTATGTTGAATGCTAATAAAAGTTTATCAATCATTTTATTGTTAAATTCATTACCGCGATCGCTATGAAATATTTGGATATTTTTTAAACAGCGATTTGATTGCATAAATGCTTGATATACTAATGATGCATCTTTTTTAACTCTCCAACACTATGTCCGATAATTTCGCGATTAAATAGGTCTATTAATAGGCAAATATAGTTTCATTTACCATTTAACTTGAACATAAGTTAAATCACTAACAATAACTTCATTTTTAAGACTATTATTAAAGTTTTGTCAATATCGAATGAAAATTTCCTAAAAATATTTATCAAAAAATTAAATTATTTTGGAAAGTTACACTGTTAAATAAACACAAATTCCAAATAACCTTTAAAATTTTAATTCCTGTTTTTAATATAGGAATTTTTTTTGTATAATTTAATTAAACTTAATATAAGTTTTTAACTCATTGCTTTAATTTCAAAGTAAATGAGTTTTTATTTTGAAAGGATGAAAAAATGAATAAAAATTTACAAGAAGAATATGAATGAATTAATAAAGAATTGATAAAAATAATCATTGATAAAAATCAATTTACTTCAGAAATTATTAGTAATAGAGTTAATTTAGCTCAAACTACTATTGTTGATATTAATGAAAATTTAAAAAACAAAAGATTAGCAAATTTAAAAAAATTAGTTATTTAATATTAAAAATATTTACTTTTGGAAAAATTGATAAAAATAAAATAATTAAAGAAAAAAATGATTTTTTTATAAAAATATCAAAAGAACTTTTTGGAAATATTAAAAAAGTAAAAGAATTATATATAAGAAAATCGAGGCTTTTTAGAAATCTGTGTATCTTTGTTTTACAAAGTACTAGTTAAGATTAATTCTATCTTCAAATTTTATCATAAAATGAGCAATTGCTGTATTTCAATTTTGAATGGGCATTGTTCATTTTTTTGTTATATTTTCAATTGCTAAATAAAATATTTTCAATTCTTCCATATCATTAGGAAAAACTTTTTTATTTCTGATAACTTTTCGTAATTGACTATTAACAGATTCAATAGCATTTGTGGTATAAATTACTCTTTTAATTTCTGTTGGATAACTAATAAAAACTATCAAATTTTCTCAATTTTTATATCAAGATTTAGCAATTTGAGGATATTGTTTATTTCACTTATTTTCAAATGTTTCTAAAGCCTGCATTGCTTGTTCTTCACTACATGCAGTATAAATTGGTTTTAAATCTGCAACTAGAGATTTTCTATGCTTATATGAGACATATTTCAAACTATTTCTAATTTGATGAACGATGCATAATTGATGTTCTGTTTTAGGATAAACTGATTGTATTGCTTCTGACATTCCTGTTAAATTATCACTACAAGCAATAAGAATATCATTTAAGCCTCGATTTTTCATTTCTGTGAAATTGGCTAATCAAAATTTAGAACCTTCATTTTCACTAATTCATAAGCCTAAAACATCTTTTTTACCTTCTAAATCAACTCCTAAAGCTATATACACAGATTTGTTAATAATGCGTTTATCTTGTCGTATTTTAACTACTATGCAATCAAAATAAACAATCGGATAAATACTATCTAATGGTCGATTTTGCCATGCTTTTACATCATCAATAACATCATCAGTAATTTGACTAATAACACTTTCACTAATATCAGCACCATGATATAACTCTTGTAATTGCATTCTAATATCTGAGAACCTGTTTGGAATCTTTTATAAAATAACGTAAAATGACTATATATTTTAAGATAAGGGGTATATATGCATAAAAATTATCCAAGTCATGTTACTAAAGAACAATTTGAGAACATAAGATCAATTTTAGAAAATAGCAAAAAGAAAACAAAACCAAGAAATTTAGATTTATATGAAGTATTTTGTGCAGTTTTATATGTATTAAAAAGTGGATGTCAATGAAGAATGTTACCAAAAAATTTTCCAAAATGACAATGGATGGGTTACACTTTATTGGACACTAATTACGTAGACAAGTGAACAAATTAGTGAAAAGAAAGGAAGTATAATTATGGCCAATATTAACTCATATTCAGATGAATTTAAAAAACAAATAGTAGCTTTATATCAAAGCGGTAAGTCAGTGTCTTGTCTTGCTAAAGAGTACAATGTTACAAGAGCAGCTACTTATAATTGAATTAAGCAATTTACTAATTCAGGTAGTTTTAAAACTAAAGATAATCGTTCTGTTGAAGAAAATGAATTAATTAAATTAAGAAAAGAATTAAAACAATTAAGAATGGAAAATGATATTTTAAAGCAAGCAGCACTAATAATAGGCAGAAAGTAGAAATTATTGCTAAAAATAAAGTTAAATATAAAATTCGCACAATGTGTCGTTTTTTGAAAATATCTAAATCAACATATTATTTTAACTTAAAGAAAAAAGAAAATAAAATCAAAAATAATATGTATGATGAAGCTGTTATTAGTGCTTTTAAAGAAAATAAAGAAGTTTATGGTACTAGAAGATTAAAAAAAATTTTAGAAAACCAAGAAATTTATTTATCACGCAGAAAAATTAAAGAAATTATGAATAAGCATAATTTAATATCAAAATACACTAAATTATCATTCAAAAATCATCATAATAAAGTCAATAATAGTCAAATAACCAATCTTGTTAATAGAAACTTTAATAATAGGGTTAAAAATGAAGTTATTGTTAGTGATTTAACTTACGTTCAAGTTAATGGTAAATGAAACTATATTTGCCTATTAATAGACCTATTTAACCGCGAAATTATTGGACATAGTGTTGGAGTTAAAAAAGATGCATTACTAGTATATCAAGCATTTATGCAATCAAATCGATGTTTAAAAGATATCCAAATATTTCATAGTGATCGAGGTAATGAATTTAACAATAAAATTATTAATAATCTTTTATTAGCATTCAATATTACTCGATCTTTAAGCAAAAAAGGTTGTCCTTATGATAATGCTGTTGCTGAAGCAACTTTTAAAACTTTCAAAACAGAATTTATTAATGATAAAAATTTTACATCATTAATCCAATTAAAATTAGAATTATTTGATTATATCAATTGATACAACAACATAAGAATCCACAGCACTTTAAACTACTTAACTCCTATCAAATATCAAGAACAAGTGTCTACCAAAAAATAGTCCTAAAAAGTGTTGCCATTCCATATTTTTTAAATAATAAATAATAGTAATAAAGTGTACTAGTTTATAAACTAGTACACTTTATTTATAAATTATTTTACATTAAAAATTTGTATCTCTTAAAGCCGCTATTGGTTTATTATTTTTTTTATAAAGGATATTATTATAAAGAGTAAAAAGTAACATCAAAATTATGTATAAGATTAAAATTGCAAAGATATAAATAAAGAAAGTAGTTAAACTTTTATGAAAATCTAAAAATGGATATGGAAATGAATAATCAATTTCTGTTGTTCCTTTTCTTAAAAAACCAACAAAATTTCCTTTAGCAAGTGCATAACCTAAATATACAAACATGTAAATAGAAATAATTGGTATTCAAAGATATGTTTGTTTTCCAAGTTTTCAGTAGTATTTACCAGCAGAAAACATAAAATATAAAATCACTATCACTGGTACTATTAAATGTAATAAAAATGTATTTATAAAATTTAATATGCTAATACTATTACTACTATCTAAATTATTTATCATTGGTTTAAATAATACAGCAAAAAATACGATAAGAGTTACGGTAATATAAACAGTAATTGC
Source organism: Spiroplasma endosymbiont of Dactylopius coccus (assembly GCF_977110965.1). Classification (NCBI taxonomy): domain Bacteria; kingdom Bacillati; phylum Mycoplasmatota; class Mollicutes; order Entomoplasmatales; family Spiroplasmataceae; genus Spiroplasma; species Spiroplasma endosymbiont of Dactylopius coccus. The sequence goes on from NZ_OZ373019.1 coordinate 146,162, forward strand.
TAATGAAAAGCGCCCAAAAACAAATTGTGCGCGATTGTCATGAAAACGATTTGTTAATACAAAACAAAAGAAAAGAAAAACTAAAAAATTTGACTGAATAGTAAAGGTAGAAATCATTGTTCAAATACCAACTCATGGGCCATCTGGAGTTCATAAATTATGAGGATTAGGTGTTCTAACTGTTATTGGTTTATACTCAATTAAAACTATTGCAAATTGCATTATTAGACCTATAACAGCAATAATTAGTCCAGATCAAAGTAAAAAATCAGAAAATTTACTTTTAAATCCTATATTTTTTCCTATTCCCATATGGATCAACTCACAATTCTACATTTTTTCTATTTTAATTACATTATACATGATATTATAATAAGTATGTAAGATATTAGAAAATTATTAATAGCAACTAAATGAAATAATAAGGTGATGTTATGTATCAATTATATTTAGATACAACAAATAACAAATTAACAGTGGTGATTTTGCAAGCTAATAAAATTTTAGCAAGTTCATCATTTATTGCTTGACAAAAACAAACAGAATTGGCAATTCCAACTATTACTAATTTACTTGTAAAATGTAAAATAAAATTAAAAGATATTTCAAAAGTAGTTATTGCAAATGGTCCTGGCAGTTATACTGGAATTAGAGTAGCAATTACTTTTGTCAAAACACTTAAAGTTTTGAATAGTTTTTTAACGGTTTTTACTATTAATAGTTTATTATTACAGGCAGGATTAATAAAATCAATAAGTGTTTTGTCAGCATACAATAATAAAAGTTATTTGGCAGTATGTGATAATGGAAAAATAATTATTCAGCCGCAATTAGTAGATGAAAATGCTAAAATTGGTATTATTAGTGATTTACTAGATTATAAAATAATTGAAAATTTAGAAAAGTGTAATATTGTGGAAAATTTTCAAAAGTTGTCACCATATTTTATCGAAGTAAAAAACATGGAAGATTTGCGACCATATTATATTAATGATCCATTTTCATCACATAATTAAAAAAATGGATGGGTTACACTTTATTGGACACTAATTACGTAGACAAGTGAACAAATTAGTGAAAAGAAAGGAAGTATAATTATGGCCAATATTAACTCATATTCAGATGAATTTAAAAAACAAATAGTAGCTTTATATCAAAGCGGTAATTCAGTGTCTTGTCTTGCTAAAGAGTACAATGTTACAAGAGCAGCTACTTATAATTGAATTAAGCAATTTACTAATTCAGGTAGTTTTAAAACTAAAGATAATCGTTCTGTTGAAGAAAATGAATTAATTAAATTAAGAAAAGAATTAAAACAATTAAGAATGGAAAATGATATTTTAAAGCAAGCAGCACTAATAATAGGCAGAAAGTAGAAATTATTGCTAAAAATAAAGTTAAATATAAAATTCGCACAATGTGTCGTTTTTTGAAAATATCTAAATCAACATATTATTTTAACTTAAAGAAAAAAGAAAATAAAATCAAAAATAATATGTATGATGAAGCTGTTATTAGTGCTTTTAAAGAAAATAAAGAAGTTTATGGTACTAGAAGATTAAAAAAATTTTAGAAAACCAAGAAATTTATTTATCACGCAGAAAAATTAAAGAAATTATGAATAAGCATAATTTAATATCAAAATACACTAAATTATCATTCAAAAATCATCATAATAAAGTCAATAATAGTCAAATAACCAATCTTGTTAATAGAAACTTTAATAATAGGGTTAAAAATGAAGTTATTGTTAGTGATTTAACTTACGTTCAAGTTAATGGTAAATGAAACTATATTTGCCTATTAATAGGCCTATTTAACCGCGAAATTATTGGACATAGTGTTGGAGTTAAAAAAGATGCATTACTAGTATATCAAGCATTTATGCAATCAAATCGCTGTTTAAAAGATATCCAAATATTTCATAGTGATCGAGGTAATGAATTTAACAATAAAATTATTAATAATCTTTTATTAGCATTCAATATTACTCGATCTTTAAGCAAAAAAGGTTGTCCTTATGATAATGCTGTTGCTGAAGCAACTTTTAAAACTTTCAAAACAGAATTTATTAATGATAAAAATTTTACATCATTAATCCAATTAAAATTAGAATTATTTGATTATATCAATTGATACAACAACATAAGAATCCACAGCACTTTAAACTACTTAACTCCTATCAAATATCAAGAACAAGTGTCTACCAAAAAATAGTCCTAAAAAGTGTTGCCATTCCAGTTATTTGGAATTTGTGTTTATTTAACAGTGTAACTTTCCAAAATAATTTAATTTTTTGATAAATATTTTTAGGAAATTTTCATTCGATATTGACATATTAATTATTTAATCTTGATTTTTTGTTAATAAAGTTTATTATTAATGTTAAGGATATAATTTTTATCCTTATAATTTTAATGAATATATAAGTAATTATATAAGTATTAAAATTATATATGTTGATTTAACAAAAAGTTTAATAATTGATTATATATCCTTAGTTTTATTTTATTAAAACTAAGATTTTAAGTATTTAATTAAATATGCTTAATTTAATATTATAATTATAAACACAAATAATAGGTAAAAAAGGAGTAATCATAATGACAAATTTCTTATCTTTTAGTTTTTTTAAAACTAAAAGTTTTAAAACAATAAGTTTGGCTTTGGCATTATCTCTTACTAGTAGTTTAATGATAGTTACTAATCATCAATCTAATATTAGTACTGTTAATGAGAGTAACAAACTTTCTGGGTTTCATATTACTGTTAAGGAAAATAATAAAAATTTAATTAGTGAAGATAATACTTGAAATTCAATTAATAATAATTATGAAGATTTTATTAGATTGCATAAAGAAGTAATAACAGAACAATTTAATGATTGATCAGACCTTATTAATAAGGTTAATAATAATCCAAATGATAATCTTAGTAAAGATGTTAATGAGAAATTTAAGAAACAAATTAAAAACAAAGCTAATAATATCTTGCCAGATAATGGTATTAAATATTTTACTGATAAAGTTATTGGTCGTAGTGTTGCTAAACAAAGTTTTAATGATATTGCTAGTTTTGGCTATGTTTATGTTGGTTACCATGATAATAGTTTACCAGCGCAGATTAACAATGGTATTTTTGCAACGGTAAATCCTAGGGCAGATTTTAATAATTATTTTAGTATTCCTTATATGGTTAAACCAAGCGATGATTTTTTAAATAGTCATAAAAGTGTTCAAGATCGGTTAGCAATTTTACCACTTAATAATGGTAATCCCAATGATACTAATCAACCAATGTTAGCTATTTTAGCAAAAAATAAAAATGATAAGAATGAACAATTATTAATAAATGATAAAAATGATGAAGTTTTTGATAATGGTTCAATTAGTTATGCAATATTAAATCATAAACCAGATGATCATTTAAAATCAACTATTTTTAATGTTAGTGTTAAAGATAGTGGTTATAGTAAAACTATTAAGTTAACAAATAGTAGTTCAAATATTCAATTTAGTACTATTAGTGATGAAAAAGTTAAAGAAAATCCTGTAATTGTACCTCAATATTTAGTTCAAAATAATTCACAAGATAATAAAAATACATTAATAGTTATGAATAAAGCTATTGAGAAAGCTAAAGTAAATATTAGTGATTCACAACAACATTGACTAAAATGAAAAGTTGATTCACAAACTTTACAAAAAGCAAAAAATGATTTGGGAACACCTATTAAAGATGGTGATAATTTAACTCTTAATCAAGGAAGTAATTTTCAAGTTTATTGTATAGGTTTAGATACATCTGACTTACAACGTCAAGCTGCTTCTGAACAATATATTACTGTTTATAGAAGCAATACAAAAATACCTAATTTTCCAAATTGTACTGATTTTTTTGAAAAAACTAATAATTTATTAGCGGGTTTTCAACAATATTTAACTAGTGCTACTAACAATAGTATTAAAATTGAAGATTTAAAAAATAATGCTGCTGGTGAGTTTTTATCATGATTTATTCAATATCAAGGTGATATTACTAAACAAAATTATGTTAATTATTTACAAAGTAATAATTCAGATCGTCCCTGAGATGTTAATATATCATTAACAACTAAAATGTTAGTTAATAATTGAAATATTATTATCATTTGTGGATTCATTATTAGTTTTTTAACTATAATTCCAATAGTTGTTGTTATTATTCGTAAAAAGAAATATTTAAAATAAAGTTTGTTATTTTTAAGTAGTACTTGTTAAAAAACAATATTTTATATAAAAATATAAAATGATAAGTGTAAAAAATGTTATTACTTGTTTTTTCTTTTTAGTGAGTTACAATAAAAATGGTAGTTATAAATGTTTAGAAAATATTTAGGTAATGCCGGTTTTAATTTTATATTTGACTTTAAGTCCTTGTATACTATATATGCTATACAAGGAGTTTTTATATAATTTTAAAATAAAATATATTAAGAAAAAGGAGGCAAAAAATAACAAAATAATATTTAAAAAAAATAATACAATTTCAAATTTTTACTTTTCACAAATATATATTCCTCCCTACAATTATTTTTCTATTATATTTTTTAAATAATAAATAATAGTAATAAAGTGTACTAGTTTATAAACTAGTACACTTTATTTATAAATTATTTTACATTAAAAATTTGTATCTCTTAAAGCCGCTATTGGTTTATTATTTTTTTTATAAAGGATATTATTATAAAGAGTAAAAAGTAACATCAAAATTATGTATAAGATTAAAATTGCAAAGATATAAATAAAGAAAGTAGTTAAACTTTTATGAAAATCTAAAAATGGATATGGAAATGAATAATCAATTTCTGTTGTTCCTTTTCTTAAAAAACCAACAAAATTTCCTTTAGCAAGTGCATAACCTAAATATACAAACATGTAAATAGAAATAATTGGTATTCAAAGATATGTTTGTTTTCCAAGTTTTCAGTAGTATTTACCAGCAGAAAACATAAAATATAAAATCACTATCACTGGTACTATTAAATGTAATAAAAATGTATTTATAAAATTTAATATGCTAATACTATTACTACTATCTAAATTATTTATCATTGGTTTAAATAATACAGCAAAAAATACGATAAGAGTTACGGTAATATAAACAGTAATTGCTAATGAAAAGCGCCCAAAAACAAATTGTGCGCGATTGTCATGAAAACGATTTGTTAATACAAAACAAAAGAAAAGAAAAACTAAAAAATTTGACTGAATAGTAAAGGTAGAAATCATTGTTCAAATACCAACTCATGGGCCATCTGGAGTTCATAAATTATGAGGATTAGGTGTTCTAACTGTTATTGGTTTATACTCAATTAAAACTATTGCAAATTGCATTATTAGACCTATAACAGCAATAATTAGTCCAGATCAAAGTAAAAAATCAGAAAATTTACTTTTAAATCCTATATTTTTTCCTATTCCCATATGGATCAACTCACAATTCTATATTTTTTCTATTTTAATTACATTATACATGATATTATAATAAGTATGTAAGATATTAGAAAATTATTAATAGCAACTAAATGAAATAATAAGGTGATGTTATGTATCAATTATATTTAGATACAACAAATAACAAATTAACAGTGGTGATTTTGCAAGCTAATAAAATTTTAGCAAGTTCATCATTTATTGCTTGACAAAAACAAACAGAATTGGCAATTCCAACTATTACTAATTTACTTGTAAAATGTAAAATAAAATTAAAAGATATTTCAAAAGTAGTTATTGCAAATGGTCCTGGCAGTTATACTGGAATTAGAGTAGCAATTACTTTTGTCAAAACACTTAAAGTTTTGAATAGTTTTTTAACGGTTTTTACTATTAATAGTTTATTATTACAGGCAGGATTAATAAAATCAATAAGTGTTTTGTCAGCATACAATAATAAAAGTTATTTGGCAGTATGTGATAATGGAAAAATAATTATTCAGCCGCAATTAGTAGATGAAAATGCTAAAATTGGTATTATTAGTGATTTACTAGATTATAAAATAATTGAAAATTTAGAAAAGTGTAATATTGTGGAAAATTTTCAAAAGTTGTCACCATATTTTATCGAAGTAAAAAACATGGAAGATTTGCGACCATAGTATATTAATGATCCATTTTCATCACATAATTAAAAAAATGGATGGGTTACACTTTATTGGACACTAATTACGTAGACAAGTGAACAAATTAGTGAAAAGAAAGGAAGTATAATTATGGCCAATATTAACTCATATTCAGATGAATTTAAAAAACAAATAGTAGCTTTATATCAAAGCGGTAAGTCAGTGTCTTGTCTTGCTAAAGAGTACAATGTTACAAGAGCAGCTACTTATAATTGAATTAAGCAATTTACTAATTCAGGTAGTTTTAAAACTAAAGATAATCGTTCTGTTGAAGAAAATGAATTAATTAAATTAAGAAAAGAATTAAAACAATTAAGAATGGAAAATGATATTTTAAAGCAAGCAGCACTAATAACAGGCAGAAAGTAGAAATTATTGCTAAAAATAAAGTTAAATATAAAATTCGCACAATGTGTCGTTTTTTGAAAATATCTAAATCAACATATTATTTTAACTTAAAGAAAAAAGAAAATAAAATCAAAAATAATATGTATGATGAAGCTGTTATTAGTGCTTTTAAAGAAAATAAAGAAGTTTATGGTACTAGAAGATTAAAAAAAATTTTGGTAATGTTTAGTAATCTGTGTAACTTACAAAAATAACTATGTTTAATTAATTCTATAATAAACCTAGAAAGAGTGAATTACAGATGGCTAAAAAGCAAAATATTAATAATAATGATCCAATATCAAAAGCAGTAGATTTATTATTAGAAAATACTGAAGATTTAACAACAGTTTTTAAAGAGGGAGGTTTGTATAAAGAATTAACAAAAAGATTAGTAGAAAAAATGTTGAATTCTGAGATGCAAAATTATTTAGGATATGATAAGAATCAACATAGTAATAGTGACAATGCTCGTAATGGTATAAGTTCAAAAAAATTAATAACTCAACAAGGTAAAATTGAGATTGATGTACCACGAGATCGCAATAGTAATTTTAATCCTGTAATAATTGCAAAAAGACAAAGAAGATTTGATGGTTTTGATCAACAAGTTCTTTCTTTATATGCAAAAGGTATGACATTATCAGATATTAGAATGCAATTACAAGAGTTATATCATGGTGCTGATATTAGTGAAAGTGTTATTAGTCAAATTACTGATGATGTTATTGATGATGTAAAAGCATGGCAAAATCGACCATTAGATAGTATTTATCCGATTGTTTATTTTGATTGCATAGTAGTTAAAATGCGACAAGATAAACGCATTATTAACAAATCTGTGTATATAGCTTTAGGAGTTGATTTAGAAGGTAAAAAAGATGTTTTAGGCTTATGAATTAGTGAAAATGGAGGTTCTAAATTTTGATTAGCCAATTTCACAGAAATGAAAAATCGTGGCTTAAATGATATTCTTATTGCTTGTAGTGATAATTTAACAGGAATGTCAGAAGCAATACAATCAGTTTATCCTAAAACAGAACATCAATTATGCATCGTTCATCAAATTAGAAATAGTTTGAAATATGTCTCATATAAGCATAGAAAATCTCTAGTTGCAGATTTAAAACCAATTTATACTGCATGTAGTGAAGAACAAGCAATGCAGGCTTTAGAAACATTTGAAAATAAGTGAAATAAACAATATCCTCAAATTGCTAAATCTTGATATAAAAATTGAGAAAATTTGATAGTTTTTATTAGTTATCCAACAGAAATTAAAAGAGTAATTTATACCACAAATGCTATTGAATCTGTTAATAGTCAATTACGAAAAGTTATCAGAAATAAAAAAGTTTTTCCTAATGATATTGAAGAATTGAAAATATTTTATTTAGCAATTGAAAATATAACAAAAAAATGAACAATGCCCATTCAAAATTGAAATACAGCAATTGCTCATTTTATGATAAAATTTGAAGATAGAATTAATCTTAACTAGTACTTTGTAAAACAAAGATACACAGATTTCTAAAAAGCCTCAAAATTTTAGAAAACCAAGAAATTTATTTATCACGCAGAAAAATTAAAGAAATTATGAATAAGCATAATTTAATATCAAAATACACTAAATTATCATTCAAAAATCATCATAATAAAGTCAATAATAGTCAAATAACCAATCTTGTTAATAGAAACTTTAATAATAGGGTTAAAAATGAAGTTATTGTTAGTGATTTAACTTACGTTCAAGTTAATGGTAAATGAAACTATATTTGCCTATTAATAGACCTATTTAACCGCGAAATTATTGGACATAGTGTTGGAGTTAAAAAAGATGCATTACTAGTATATCAAGCATTTATGCAATCAAATCGCTGTTTAAAAGATATCCAAATATTTCATAGTGATCGAGGTAATGAATTTAACAATAAAATTATTAATAATCTTTTATTAGCATTCAATATTACTCGATCTTTAAGCAAAAAAGGTTGTCCTTATGATAATGCTGTTGCTGAAGCAACTTTTAAAACTTTCAAAACTGAATTTATTAATGATAAAAATTTTACATCATTAATCCAATTAAAATTAGAATTATTTGATTATATCAATTGATACAACAACATAAGAATCCACAGCACTTTAAACTACTTAACTCCTATCAAATATCAAGAACAAGTGTCTACCAAAAAATAGTCCTAAAAAGTGTTGCCATTCCATATTTTCTGAATTATCTGAATGTAAAATTAATATATTTAATTCTCTACACAATACTTTTAATTTATTAAAAATATCACTTAATAATCAATATTTATAATTACCATGAGTATTAAAACCATTTTTAGGTGTACTACCAATTTCTAATTGTAATTTAAGTATTTTTTTATATAAATTATTCATTATTTATCACTCTTTCTATTTATTGCATTTTTAATTAAACCTCTTATAAATTTTGTAATTGTAATATTTTTACTTTGACAAAAATCTTTAATTTCTTGTTTTTTAATATCAGAAACACGAATTCTTATAAAATTATTTAATAATATTTTATCTTTTGAAATTTTATTTCTAGGTGTCATATTTATTCATCTCCTTTAACCTTTAAAAACTCTTTTATAATCAATAATTGCTTGTTCTAATTTATTTACATCTTCATATGTAAAATAATCATTATAAGTTTTTAAATCACCATCATCATCAATTGTAATTTCTCAATTTTCATATTTACTATTAAATTCTTCTTGTAATTCTTCAAATTTTTCTATTAATTTCATTGCATTTTGTAATTCTAATTGATTCATTTTTTTTACACTCCTTTAAAATTTTCTAATTGTAATTCATTAATATAATATTCATATAAATAATCTCAATTATCACTTGTTAAAAACATATCGTTTTCAATCATGTCATTAATACATTTATTACAATAATATGTATTTTCTAATTCACTAAATCAAATATATTTTTCATTATGAATATTACATTTCATTTTTTTCACCAATTAATTTATAAAAACATTTATTACAAGTTTGATTTGCAAATGATGAATTTTTATTACATATATCACATGAACCAAATATTTTTTCAATTTCTTCATATTTTAAATATATTCTTTTATCTTCTTTTAAATTCAACATAAATTAATTCTCTCTTTCTATAATTTTTAATATTTCTTGTATTTCAATATATTTTTGATTTTTTAGTAATTTTTCATTACATAATTTTTTTATTAATTCTATTTTTTCAACATTTAATAACATATTAATTTCCTTTAATACTTTAAATAAAATATTTTTTCATTATGAGTATTTATATCTTTCATTGGTGTAACAATATAATTAATCGCTAAATCATTATCTTTATATGGATTATTTATTTTAAAACTTTTCATATATTGTTCTCATGTAATGTTATATTTAAAACATTTTTGATTTTTATCATTTGTAAAAATATAATAACCATTATATTGTTCATTAAGTTTTTCATCACAAGCTATTAATTCATTTTCATTTGTAGTAATATCTGAAATATTTTTTATATATTTTAAAATATCACTACCTTTAATACTTTCAATATCTTTTGTAATTGATTTTTTACCTAATTTATAATTAAAATCTTCAATTATTTTTAATGTTATTTTTTTATTTTTTTCATCAATAGTAGTATATTGTTTAGGAAATCATGTTTCATATTGACCAACTTCTAATAATATGCCACCTTTATTTTTTTCATCTTTATATGTTTCTCTAATTTTAGTTTTCAAATCTAAATTAACATTAATCATTACGAATCCTTTCTACGTATAAGCCTTATCACCTATAGTGATAAAAGGCTTATATACTTACTAACTAATACTACTACTATACGTAAGGCTTATGCTACTGTAAGTAGCAAAGCCTTGGAGGGTAGGGGTTCTAGGGGAAGGGAACCAAAAAATATCAAGTTGTAAAAGAGCATGACAAAAATTACTATTTGCAAATTCCTATACAATAGCTTTTATAATTTTTATTAAATTTGGAATAATTAATTACTTTAATAAAGTATAGGTTTAATAAAATAATTAATTATAATTGTTCAACAATTAAAAATGAGAGTTTTATCTCTCATTTAATTTCTTATTAAACCGTATCCAAGTTTGCAATGCGCCCTTTAAATGGTTCAATAGGAATTTTTTTAATTTTAAAATCATTTATTGAATTACTTTTTTGACTTTGGATTATATTTAAAATTGTATTTCTTGATCAATCAGCAATTGCTGAGGTAAAAAATGTCGTTAAAATAGTATCAATGAATGTTGTGAAATAGTTTTGTTTATTTTGAAATATTCCATAAAGATAATCTTCTGATGTATATTCTTGCTCATCAAAAATATATGTAGAAATTATTCTTTGTGCATTTTTTCCAGTAAATGCAATATAAACTAGTAGTAATCCTAACAATAAATTAGGTAATGTTTTTTTAATTTTGGCACTTATTGAAATATTGCTAGACGAAGTAGGAATATCAATAAGTTTTTGCATATATGTTAAATACTGATATAACTTTAATAAATTATCATAATTAATATTAATACTTAATTCTTGATTAAATGAGGTAATATTTTTTATAAACATATCTATATTATTAATAGAATTTATAGCAACGTTTTCTAAATAATAATAATATTTTAGATTTGATTTTTCGCCTCCTTTAACTTTGATAGGAGAGGAATCTAAAAGTTTATTATTCTTTAGGTCATCTGATAATTTGTCAATGTTTTCATATTTTTTAACGTGTTTATATAATTTATTATTTTTAATTAAAAATATTTCAAAAATAATTTGACTATTTGGAAAGACAGTTCTTTTCGTTCAATATTTAAAATCATTTTTGTTTTTGTCATAAATTGTCATATAGGATTCATAAATAAGTGAATCAAGTTCATTAGATTTATTTCTAATTTCAGTTTTATATTCTCATTCTCCTTTATTATTTTTTCATTTCTTTGTTTTTCCACCAAACCTATTGTTATTTTTTGTTAATTTTATTTTTTTTAAATTTCTCATTTTTACTCCTTTTTAATTATAAAAGTTTTATTTAATATATTAATTTGTTATTAATAACAGTAGTTATATATTTTAAAAAGGATCATATTACAAGATCCTCAAAAGCAGTAGTATTAATTTTTTTGAATTAGTTTTACTATAACAATTTATAAGTATTTTAAAATCATATCCAAAAAATTACTGTTTATAAGTAAAGTTTTTAGTTGTGTTATTAATTTTTTCCCAATACCTTCTTAGATATATAATAAGAAGTAACTAAATTCTAAAGTTTTTAAAATAAAATACAATAAAAATTATTTTTATGTCATTATTTAGTGATAATTTCCTATTAGTTATCGAGTAAAAATTTCCCAAAAGTGAAGTTAAATATACTTGGTGATAAATATGGAAAGAAGCATGACTATGAAAGAAAAATATAAATATAAGATTATAAACGACATTACTATTAAAAAATTATCTAAGCATCAAGCTAAAAGTAAACTTAACTTAACTATTAGAAGAATTAATCAATTAATTCAAATTTTTAATAGAGAAGGTAAAATTGGTTTTATTCATAAATCACGTAATAAAATTTCTAATAAAGCAACAAATATTAAAATTAAAAATGAAATTATAAACTTGTATAAAACCAAATATTATAATTTTAATTTTCAACATTTCCATGAGAAATTAATTAATGAAGAAAAAATTAAAATTTCATATAGCACACTTTATACTATATTAATTAAAGAAAAACTCACTTCACCAAAAAAACATAAAAATAAGAAAAATAACTTACATCCAACAAGAAATCGTAGAACAAATTTTGGTGAATTAATTCAAATGGATGCCAGTAATCATCATTGATTTGGTAATGATAAACCAAAAGCATTTTTACATGCTGCAATTGATGATGCTACAAGCAATATTGTTGGGCTATGATTTGATCATCAAGAAACATTAGATGGTTATTATAATGTCTTTTATCAAATTTTAACTAAATATGGCATACCAAAAGCATTTTATACTGATAACAGAATAGTTTTGGATATAAGAAAAAAATCGATGCGGGTAAAATAAACACAGAAAATGACACTTATACTCAATTTCAAAAATGCTGTAATGATTTGGGTGTTGAAATAATTAGAACTTCAATTCCACAAGCTAAAGGTCGAATTGAACGCTTATTTGGAACACTTCAAAGTCGATTAATTAGCGAACTAAGAACCTGTTTGGAATCTTTTAAACATAATTAAACTAAAAAAGGGAATAATTATTTCTAACCTGACAGTTAATTAACATTTTATTTTCTTTGTCATTTTTTTGTTAAAAAGATTTTATCATTTGACAACTTATCGATTAAAAATTTATTTTTCAACTATAAAATAACATTTATGATATTAATTTAATCAAAAATAAGTTAAAAAAGATCCTAAACAGGTTCTAAGACTTAATAAAATTAAAACTTTAGAAGAAGCTAATCAATTTCTTAAAACGTACATAAACTTTTTTAATAAACAGTTTGCTTTTCCTATTGATGATAATAAATCTGCTATGATTAAAGCTCCTACACAAGAAGAAATAAATATTTATCTTTCAAGATTTTCTAAAAGAAAAACAGATAGTGGTTCAACTATAAGAACCTGTTTGGAATCTTTTAAACATAATTAAACTAAAAAAGGGAATAATTATTTCTAACCTGACAGTTAATTAACATTTTATTTTCTTTGTCATTTTTTTGTTAAAAAGATTTTATCATTTGACAACTTATCGATTAAAAATTTATTTTTCAACTATAAAATAACATTTATGATATTAATTTAATCAAAAATAAGTTAAAAAAGATCCTAAACAGGTTCTAAGAACCTGTTTGGAATCTTTTAAACATAATTAAACTAAAAAAGGGAATAATTATTTCTAACCTGACAGTTAATTAACATTTTATTTTCTTTGTCATTTTTTTGTTAAAAAGATTTTATCATTTGACAACTTATCGATTAAAAATTTATTTTTCAACTATAAAATAACATTTATGATATTAATTTAATCAAAAATAAGTTAAAAAAGATCCTAAACAGGTTCTAACATATTATAGTAAAAAATATTTTCCTTATAAAAATAACAAAGTTCAATATATACAACCTAGAACTGATGTAATTGTACTTAAATCATTTATTAATGACTTATATCTTAGTTACAATAATCAAATGTATGAACTAAAAGAAATAGCTTTAAAACCAATTATCAAAGAAAATTTAATAAAAACTAAAAAAGTTTATATACCCAATAAAAATCATCCTTGAAGATATGGATATTAATAATTCCTAATTAAAGTTATATAAGATTTACATTTTGTGAATACTATAAACCATATAAATTTTTAAATCATTTGTATATGAGCAAATTTGGTGACCTAAAATTGATTTTAAATATAAAAGAAATTGTAATTGCAATCTATCGTTTTTACATTTGTGGTAAGTTTGATTTATTCGGATTTATTAATAAATTATTTAAAGTTGCATTATTAATTTTATTAACATCTATATTTATTTCACTATTTGATTTTCTTATATATAATTCTTTTACTTTTTTAATATTTCCAAAAAGTTCTTTTGATATTTTTTATAAAAAAATCATTTTTTTCTTTAATTATTTTATTTTTATCAATTTTTCCAAAACTAATTTTTTTAAATTTGCTAATCTTTTGTTTTTTTAAATTTTCATTAATATCAACAATAGTAGTTTGAGCTAAATTAACTCTATTACTAATAATTTCTGGAGTAAATTGATTTTTATCAATGATTATTTTTATCAATTCTTTATTAATTCATTCATATTCTTCTTGTAAATTTTTATTCATTTTTTCATCCTTTCAAAATAAAAACTCATTTACTTTGAAATTAAAGCAATGAGTTAAAAACTTATATTAAGTTTAATTAAATTATACAAAAAAATTCCTATATTAAAAACAGGAATTAAAATTTTAAAGGTTATTTGGAATTTGTGTTTATTTAACAGTGTAACTTTCCAAAATAATTTAATTTTTTGATAAATATTTTTAGGAAATTTTCATTCGATATTGACATAAAAATTATTTTTAATTAACTTTATTTTTATTTTTATGAATAATAATCAATTTAATATTTTTTTAATTCTTTGATTATTTTTGATTTTAGTAAAATTATGATAAGATATTTTTATATTTATATTAGTTTTTTGCTTTTAAAGTTTTTTTATTAATAAAATAAATAAAAGGGTTTTGGTCTTTAAAAAAACTGGTGTAAATAAAAACAATTATTTAGAAAATCAATATCAAAATAATTAGAGATAAATTGTTTTTTAACTTTTTACTAGCAAATAATGAAATATTCATATTTAAAAATAAATAAATAAATGCAGTATTAGTTGGATTGTTAATCTTAAGGAATTAAAAAAATTAACGTATAATTAAACTATCAATAATTATAATATAATATTATTTAAGGTTTCTTAAATTATTTTTTGTTTTTAGGAGGAACTATGAAAATTGCTTTTGATGTAATGGGTTCAGACCATGGTAGTTTGCCCGCTATTGCTGCAGCGTTAGAAGTTATTAAAGAATTCAAAAACGTTGAAATTTGTTTAGTTGGTGATGAAAAACAAATTAATGAAAACTTGCAGATTTTATTAAAAAATAAGCCATTATCATCAAGAATAACAATACTAGCAACAACCCAAGTAATAACTATGAATGATGGTCCACTCGCTGGTATTAGAATGACTGATTCTTCTATGAATCAAGCCATTCAGTTAGTTAAAAATAAAAAAGCAGATGGGATTCTAACTTCTGGTTCAACTGCTGCCTATCTTGGTGCTTGTCATTTTTTATTAGGCGAAATCAAAGGCATTAAACGTCCGGCATTCATGCCAATTATGCCTACTTTAATAAAAGATCGACAAGTAGTATTATTGGATGTTGGAGCAAATATTGAAAACACTGTTGATGAATTAATTAATTTTGCATTAATGGGTCATATTTATTGTCAAACTATTCAAAATATTTCACGTCCTAAAATTGGTTTACTAAATATTGGTATTGAAGAAAGCAAAGGTCCAGAAGTAACTAAAACAACATATGCTAAACTAAAACAATTAACACAAAAAAGTGAAAAGTTAAGTTTTTTAAATTTTCACGGTAATATTGAACCACGAAATGTTTTAAGTGGTGATGTTGATATTATTATTTGTGATGGTTATTCAGGTAATATTGTTTTAAAATCAGTTGAAGGCATGGCATCATTATTATTTACATTAATTAAAAATGGTTATAAAAAAAATTTATGAACTAAATTTTTAGGTTTAATGTCAATTGGTATTTTTAAAAATATTAAAAAGACTTTTGATTATAAGAATACAGGTGGTGCTCAATTAATAGGTATTAATGGCATTGCTTTTAAAGCACATGGATCTAGTGATAAAAAATCTTATTATAGTACTTTAAAACTTTTAATTCGTGCTATTGAGCAAGATGTTACTAATAAAATAGCTAAAAAAATTCAAGAATTATAATTTATAAATAAGTATTAAGGAGAAAAATATGATTAATATTGAACATATTTTAAAATCGAGTATTTTAGAAAAAATTAAATCTAATCGTAATTATCGTGAAGCATTTACTCATCGTTCTTTTTCAAACGAACATAATTTAGATTATTCATATGAGCGATTAGAATTTTTGGGTGATTCGATTTTAGGGGAAAATATTTCAACTTACATTTGACACTTATTTCCAAATAAAGATGAGGGACAATTAACAAGTTTACGTAGTAAAGCAGTTAGACAAGAAACATTGGCAGCAGTGGCAATTGCTCTAGGATTACAAGATTATTTATTTTTGGGAAATGGTGAAAAAAATACAGGTGGACAACAACGCGAAAGCATTTTATCAGATGTTTTTGAATCATTTCTTGCTGCAGTATATCTTGATTTAGGAAATAGTGCAGTGAAAAAAATCTTAGACTTAACCTTATTTGAATTAATTAAAACTAATCAGTTAGAAACAATTATTGATTATAAAACTAAATTACAAGAATTAGTACAGGCAGAAAAAAGAGATCCTATTAATTATAAAACTATGGAACAAATTAAAAAAGATAATATTACTTATTTTATTGTTCATGTGTATTTAGATAATAAAATACTAATGGGGAAAGGAGTAGGAACAAATAAAAAGAAAGCTGAGCAAGAAGCAGCAAAGTCAGCTTTAGCAAAACTGTCAAAATCTAATTTATTAATAAGTGATCATAAGAAGGGATAAACATGTTTAAATTATTACGTAATTATATTCGTGAACAAAAAAACAATTTATTACAAATGTTTGGTTTAGGTTTTTTAGTAATGATTATGATTATTGCCTTTTTATCATTAAATTTTTCTAATAATTATTTATTTGAACAATATGTTAACGATATTGCTCATAATGAATTTAATCAATATACATTTTTTTCACCAATCGAATATGTTAATTTTGATGGAAAATATAATGAAAAAGATAAAGTTGGTTCTTATTTAAATAATATTAATTATTATCAAAAAGATAATACTATTGATAAAGAAAAGATGGCAAAAGCTACTTTTCAGTTAACAATACCAGATGCTACTAGACCTGATATATATCGTTTTACTTTTTATGGTGGGGACGCTAATAGTAAAGAATATTTTGCTATTGGTGATAGTCTTTTTAATGATACTAGCCATAATTATATTGATTTTAAAATTAATATTCCTATTAATTATCCATCTTATGATACTCATAAAGCAACGATAAAACAATATGCTAATATTCTAAATCAATATCTATATGATCCATTACATCCAGAAAATGCAACAAATTTTATGATTACTAGTGAAGCTGCTTTACAGTTTTATAACGATAATTTTAAGGGACAATTGTCATATGCTAATCGAAACTATAGTGAAATATATATTAAAAATGAAGCTAAGTTATATGAAATAATGTCAATGGGAATGTTATATAAAGATATTGAATGACAACATGCTGTTATGGTCCGTGATTTATTAATTACTAGTAAAAATTTTGCTTTTATTGAAACAGGACCCGAATATATTGTTAATAAAGCAATTATTGTCAAAGATGGTGGCCCAAGTTTAACAGAAAAACCATTACAAGATAATGAAATTTTAATTTACAAACATTTTGCTGAACTAAATAATTTACATATTGGTCAAAATTATGTAATTGCTGGACAAACGTTTATTATTCGTGGTTATGCTACAAGCTCATTAGCAGCATTTGTTGGTCGTTATTTTGGTAATTCACTTGATTTAAAAAATAATACTGTCGCTTTTACTAATGGTAATACGATGCGCAAAGTTGAATCTGATTTAAAGGCATTTAGCAGTAATATTGATGATTTTTTTTTAGGTATTAATCCTGATTTGTCTAAAAATATTGATTCACAAATAAACAATGAATGAATTTATAATTATCTTCATGCAACTTATAAAACACCTACTGATATAGCAAGTACAAAATATTATAATAATGGTATTGATTATAATAAAATAGTTTCTCCTTTAAGTATCAATAATCTTAGATTTTATACTAGTATGCAAGAATGATCTTTTAGTTCCATTAATAATAGAATTAATGTTATTGAAGAGATTTCTAATTTATTCTTAATTTTGATTTTTATTGTGACTACTATTATTATTTTTATTATTACTTTTAAAATGATTGATCGTAATAAAAAATTAATTGGAATTTTAAAAGCAACAGGATATAAAAGTTGACAGTTAAGTATATCATTAGTAATTTCAATTATTGCTCCTTTAATTATTTTTTCTATTATTGGTGTTTTAATTTCTATTCCAGTTGCGCATTATTTAATTTATATTACTAATATTAGTACTGTTGCCTTAATTAGTTATGGTTGGTACTTTAATATTGTTACCGCTATTTTATTACTTGTTATTCCAATCATTAGTTTAACTTTCATTAGTTTTTTAATGGTATTATTCTTATTAAGAAGTAAACCATTAGATTTAATTACTAATAATATTTCAAAACAAAAATATAAAATAAATATTAGTTCAACTTTTACTTTTATTGCAAGATATGTGATTGGTAGATTTAGTTATCGTAATAAGTTGGCCGTTACTACTTCACTACGTAGTTTTGGTAAAACATTAATTATGTGTTTTACTAGTATTTTTGCTGCAACATTAGTATTCTTTGCGCTTGCTGCTAGTGGTTTAGTTAATAATATGTTAGGTTCACAATTTGCGGGAACTAATTTTAATTATCAAAATGGTTATCAATTTGATGATAATATTAAAACTAACTTTATTAATAACGAAAATAAATTAATGTATCAATTTAATAGTGTTGATAATATTAAAAGCAAAATTTCATTATATCCAGAATTATTAGCTGCAATTAAACGATTTGATCCTCTTAATCCTAATAAATCAATTATGATTAATGTTCAAAATCGTTATATTATGGGTAGTGAATTATTAAAAATAAAACAGTGAATTGCTGCTAATCCATCAAAGATTCCACCCATAGTTAAGGATTTCTTAGAAAAAAATAAAATATTATTTAATTATTTAACCAATAATAATGGTAAAAGCAATACTGATTTATTGATAAGTTTTGGTTTAATTCCTTATGATGAACACTATGAAGTACCATACACACAATTAGAACTTGATAAGGCTAGTTTGTTACTTCCTAATCAGCGTGGTGCTGTTTTTGATAATGATACACAAACCTTATCAAAAGAATCTTTTAAAAATTGAAGTGCACCAAGAACTGCTTATGGTATTGATGATAGTTTAAGTGATTTTTTATCTCTAAATTTTAGTATAAGTGATTTCTCTACTTTTAGTAAATTAAATTTAGCTGATATGGAAGTTTCTAATAATTGGCAAGATAAACAATTTATTAATATTCGTAATCATTTAATTCAAAAATTAGGAATTAAAAATCCAGATAGTAGTGCTGTTCAATTTATTCCAATGGCTACTTCTGTTTTACCTTCGGTTGTCAATGTTTATAATGGTGGAGAACAACTTAATAATAGTGTTATTTATAGGTATAAAGGATTAGATAATCAAATAAAATATATAATTGGTATTGCTTATGATTATATTAATAAATTAGATCCAAAAATAATAGTAATGCCTAAACTTTGGCTTAATGATATTTTGTTTGGTAGTAAAAGTGATTTATTAGAAAATAATTTTGCTAATAGTAAATTAAGCAAATTTACTGATAATGAGTTTAAACATTACTTACCAATTATTAGTAATAAAAATGATTATAATATTGATTTAGCACAAATTTCACACTCAGGATATTTGGAAAGTAAAGGTATTAGTACTTCATTATCATCAGTGTATGATATTAGTAATTTACGTAGTATTATGAAGAATAATCAATATAGTTTACAAATAATCATTTCATTTTTTGGTATTTTTAGTGTTATATTATCATTAATGATTATTGTTATTGTTACTAATATTAGTGTTCGTGATAATTTAATATTAATTAATATTTTACGAAGTTTAGGTTATACTGCATTAGAAGTTTCTTATAATTTCTTTCTGGTAATAATACCGGCATTGGTAATGAGTAGTTTGGTTGCTGTTTTTATTGTTCCTTCTTTAGTAATGGTACTTTCTAATTTATTAGCAACTTTTGCAAAAATCGCATTTCCTATTGTTTTTCGTTGATGATATTTTGCATTGATGATTAGTATAAATATTTTAATTTATTTAGTCTCATACATTATTACTTGAAAGTTAAACGTTAATAATAAACAATTAATGACATTAACTAAATAATATATAATCTGGTTTGCTGCTATTAAATAAAAAATTACACATTAAAATGTTTTAATTTTAAAAAATATTTTTAAATTGATAAAATTAATTTGAAGTATCAACTGAGGTTAGTGGAATATGGTAAAAATATTTTTTAATTATTTGCGTGAACAAAGAAAAAATATTATTCAAGTTTTAGGGTTAGGCTTTTTAGTTATGATTATGATTATAACTTTTTTGGGAGCGTACCGATGTTGTCAATAATATTCAAATTTGTTTTAAAATTATAAAGTGAGACGAGAATAATTTTGACTTCAATATGCAATTGTATGTTAATCTTAACACTTGAAAAATATTAGTCAACAATAATACTTACTTTTATAATTCAAAAATTCTTATTAATAGTTACTTTAATAAGTTTTATTTTATTTTTATTTTTTTTAAATTTAAACTTTTTATTTTATAATAACTGGATGGCAGTATTTATTTGATAGCATTTAAAATTAACCATTTTTGTATACATATCAATATTATAAGTTCTATCACCAATCATATGCTTTAAAATTTGTTTAATATTAGTTTCAGTAAAGCAACCAATATTTTCAACTAATGCTTGGTTTAATACACCATCTTTTGCATTAATAAAATAACCAACTTTTAATTTTTTATATTGTAAAGTTAATGATTGTAAAAAATCAATTAATTCATAATATTGACCTTTGGCAAATAAATTTATTGCATTTTCATAATGTAATTTAGCAATTTTATTTTTTCTTCTTCCAGCCATTATACCAAGAAATAAAACATGAAAAGCATGGAATTTATCTAAGAACCTGTTTGGAATCTTTTAAACATAATTAAACTAAAAAAGGGAATAATTATTTCTAACCTGACAGTTAATTAACATTTTATTTTCTTTGTCATTTTTTTGTTAAAAAGATTTTATCATTTGACAACTTATCGATTAAAAATTTATTTTTCAACTATAAAATAACATTTATGATATTAATTTAATCAAAAATAAGTTAAAAAAGATCCTAAACAGGTTCTAAAATAAATTTAGCATTTAAAATTGTAGCAGTTTTTCTAATTCATTTTGCACTATCTCCACAAACTACTAAATTTGCTTGTTCAAAATTTTCAAAATATAAATTACCATATGTTTGAATTAATTTAGCTGTTTTTTCTGCACCAATTTCTGTTTTTGATAATCTTATTTTACATACAGCTCTTGGATGGGTTACACTTTATTGGACACTAATTACGTAGACAAGTGAACAAATTAGTGAAAAGAAAGGAAGTATAATTATGGCCAATATTAACTCATATTCAGATGAATTTAAAAAACAAATAGTAGCTTTATATCAAAGCGGTAAGTCAGTGTCTTGTCTTGCTAAAGAGTACAATGTTACAAGAGCAGCTACTTATAATTGAATTAAGCAATTTACTAATTCAGGTAGTTTTAAAACTAAAGATAATCGTTCTGTTGAAGAAAATGAATTAATTAAATTAAGAAAAGAATTAAAACAATTAAGAATGGAAAATGATATTTTAAAGCAAGCAGCACTAATAATAGGCAGAAAGTAGAAATTATTGCTAAAAATAAAGTTAAATATAAAATTCGCACAATGTGTCGTTTTTTGAAAATATCTAAATCAACATATTATTTTAACTTAAAGAAAAAAGAAAATAAAATCAAAAATAATATGTATGATGAAGCTGTTATTAGTGCTTTTAAAGAAAATAAAGAAGTTTATGGTACTAGAAGATTAAAAAAAATTTTAGAAAACCAAGAAATTTATTTATCACGCAGAAAAATTAAAGAAATTATGAATAAGCATAATTTAATATCAAAATACACTAAATTATCATTCAAAAATCATCATAATAAAGTCAATAATAGTCAAATAACCAATCTTGTTAATAGAAACTTTAATAATAGGGTTAAAAATGAAGTTATTGTTAGTGATTTAACTTACGTTCAAGTTAATGGTAAATGAAACTATATTTGCCTATTAATAGACCTATTTAACCGCGAAATTATTGGACATAGTGTTGGAGTTAAAAAAGATGCATTACTAGTATATCAAGCATTTATGCAATCAAATCGCTGTTTAAAAGATATCCAAATATTTCATAGTGATCGAGGTAATGAATTTAACAATAAAATTATTAATAATCTTTTATTAGCATTCAATATTACTCGATCTTTAAGCAAAAAAGGTTGTCCTTATGATAATGCTGTTGCTGAAGCAACTTTTAAAATTTTCAAAACTGAATTTATTAATGATAAAAATTTTACATCATTAATCCAATTAAAATTAGAATTATTTGATTATATCAATTGATACAACAACATAAGAATCCACAGCACTTTAAACTACTTAACTCCTATCAAATATCAAGAACAAGTGTCTACCAAAAAATAGTCCTAAAAAGTGTTGCCATTCCAAGCATAGAAAATCTCTAGTTGCATATTTAAAACCAATTTATACTGCATGTAGTGAAGAACAAGCAATGCAGGCTTTAGAAACATTTGAAAATAAGTGAAATAAACAATATCCTCAAATTGCTAAATCTTGATATAAAAATTGAGAAAATTTGATAGTTTTTATTAGTTATCCAACAGAAATTAAAAGAGTAATTTATACCACAAATGCTATTGAATCTGTTAATAGTCAATTACGAAAAGTTATCAGAAATAAAAAAGTTTTTCCTAATGATATGGAAGAATTGAAAATATTTTATTTAGCAATTGAAAATATAACAAAAAAATGAACAATGCCCATTCAAAATTGAAATACAGCAATTGCTCATTTTATGATAAAATTTGAAGATAGAATTAATCTTAACTAGTACTTTGTAAAACAAAGATACACAGATTTCTAAAAAAGCCTCGTCATTTCAATTCCAACTTTATTATCAATTTCATAATTTCAATTTCAACTGGGTGGATTAATATTTGGTTCATTTTTCATGCCTCATGCAGTGAAGTGAAAATGAACAGCTCTTCGTTGTCCTTTTTTATTTAATAAATAAATTGGTCCCATATCACGCGCTCAACTATCTTGATATTTAATATCGATTAATTTGATAGTTGGATCTAATAGTTTGCGAGCTTCATTTCAATTACTTTTATTAATAATAATTTTTACTGGTTCATGCTTATTGATTGAGTTAGCTATTTTTGCAAAAACAGTTCGTGCTGGTTGACATTCTTTTTGTTAATTATCTTTCATAAGCGGTCAAATCATTCATGTGCCTTTATGTTCTATTGATTCAATTGGGGCAAAAAACCATCTTTTTTTGGTGTTGATGTTAATAATTTGCTCATAATTTCCTCCCCCTTTAAGTAGTACTATTTATAATAGTGGATTTACGTAACCCCTATTCTATATATAAATAGTATTTTTATTATAAAATATTTTATTTACAAAATAAAATTTATTTCATAATAAAAGTGTTAAAATTAATTGAATATGATTTTATTTATCATTTTAATTAGTAAAATTAATGTAATATAAAGTATGATTTTTGTATATTATTTGCAATACATTTTATACATGCTATTATTTAGCAATAGTTATCTCAAATATTAGAGATAAACTATATGCATTATTATAGGTAATTAACAAGAGATTTTAGAAATTGTTAATTAACTTTTTCAAATAAATTATAACTAATTTATTTTAGAATTGTTCCTTTGCTTATTTTAATGAAAATTTAAAATAAAAAATTTAAAAAAATATGTTTTTCAAGCCCATTGTTTTATTTTTAATAAAATAAATGGGTTTTTTATTTGAAAGGATGTAAAAAAGTGCCTACAGAAATTCAAGAAATAGGTTCTGATAATAAAAAGCAAAAAAATATTAAGGATTTTAGAAAAGAAATAACTTCTAAGAACCTGTTTGGAATCTTTTAAACATAATTAAACTAAAAAAGGGAATAATTATTTCTAACCTGACAGTTAATTAACATTTTATTTTCTTTGTCATTTTTTTGTTAAAAAGATTTTATCATTTGACAACTTATCGATTAAAAATTTATTTTTCAACTATAAAATAACATTTATGATATTAATTTAATCAAAAATAAGTTAAAAAAGATCCTAAACAGGTTCTAAGATTACAAGTGCAAAAATAGAAAAAAATATTGCAAACAATTAATAAAAACAATTAATAGTGATGACCTTACTATATTTTTTAATAGTTTAATTAAAGCAGATTCATTATTTTGCTTTTTAAATATTGTTCATCATCTTTATCAAGAATTATTTTCTTTTTATAATAATAAAAAGTTTTTAGTATTTGATGAACTTTTATTAGAAAATTTAATAGATTCATTAGAATGAATTGAGAAAGAACAGCAAATTTTAATGAAGAATATAACTTAATTATTGAATTAAAAAATATAGTTAAAGAATCATTTCCAGAGCAATATTTTGAAATTATAAAATTTAAACAAGAACAAGCACGAATTAATTTTGATTACTTTTTTCCTGAATTAAAAATTCCTGATAATGCGATTAATTTTTGAAAACAAATTATACAAGAAGAAAATCTAGAACAGTTTTTATCAGTAGAGTGAAAAGAAAAAATTGCTGAGTTGTGTAATGTTTTTATTAATTTTGAAAAAAATATTAAAAAATTTAAAATTATTGGTGAAGATTATCAAGAATTTATTTTAAATCATAAAAGAAATCTAGAAAAAGTTAAAGAATGTAGTGATCAAGTAGTATTAGTTAGTAATGTTATGAAAAGAAAACAATTTTTAATTGATTTAGAAGATTATAATAATGAAAATTACTATAATAGTTTTCAAAAAAAATTATCAAAAAGTATAAATGAATTAAAAAATTTTATTAATAATATTGAAGATTCTAAGATAATGAATTACTATTATCAATTTCTTATTTTTAATAGTATTGAACAATTTGCAGCAGATAGTTTAGAATGAAATATTAATAGAATATGTGATGCTATCAATAATGAATTTACTATATTAAAAAAAATAAGTGATTCATATACAAGTGACTTAACAAAAAATTTCATAATGAAATACATAGCAGGAGCAGTAAATTTAACAAAAAGTACTTCTGAAAAAATGAAAGAAATTACATTACAGTTTGATAGACATTGTGAACAATTAGTTGAAGAAGAAAATAAATTGATTGAAGTTATTAACAAAAAAATAGAAGCATTAGAAAATATTAATAAAACAGAAAGAACGACATATGAAAATTTGTCAAGAACTTTGGAAAATGTAAGTTTAGATAATGATAAAAAAATGATAACAGAGTTAAAACAACAAATTGAAAACATTAGAACTATTACAAAAGAAAAAATAACAGAAAGTAAAAAAAAGCAAGAAGAAGCTATTGAACGAAGAAGAAAAACAAAAAACGCTTCAATTAGAAGAAACTAAACAGGAAATTATTAATAATACAAATTTAATGAAAGATAATATTAAAAATTATCATCAAAAAATTACTGAATTTATTAAGTCTTTTACAATTTCACTTTATGAATTTATTTTATGATTTAAAAATAATGAATGAGATCGTGAAAAATATAAATTAAACAATACGATCAATAATATTTTACAACCAGGATTAATTATTAAAATTGAATATAAAAATGATAATTTACAATATAAGTTACCATGATCAAATTTTATTTATTTAAAAACAGAAAATGATAATTATTTGGTATTAGCAGTTCCCGATAGTGAAGAAGCTAATTTTCAAATATTAAATAAAGAAGGTAGAAAAATTTTGATTAAAAAATTAATTGAAGAGGAAAAATATTATTTTTTATCTAGAAAATTTTGTAATTTATACACTAAATTTACATTAGTTGAAGATAATTTCTTAAGTGAAAAGGAAGTAAGCAAAATTTTTAAAAAAATAGAAGTATTAGAAAATATTAAAACTATTGAAAATGAAACTCCTCAATTAACAAATAATAAACAAAAAGAATTTTTTCAAACAAAACTTAATGAAATATTTCAAAAAATTGAAGAACAATATCAGTCACTTATAACATCATTAAAAGAAATTTTTCCTATTGAAAGATTAAAAGTTATTAGTAGTTGAAAGACAATTGATAATAATGAAAATGTAGCAACTAAAAATGAAGATTCTTTATTATTTGAAACGATTATTAAATATATTGATACATATATAGAAGATTTAATTCCAAAAATTAAAGCAAAAGTTGAAAAAGAATGAGAAGAAACTGAAGATGAAGATTGAGATGCAGTTGAAGCAATAACTACTGCTTTCAAATCTGATTTTGAAAAAAAGATACTGAAATTCAACATTTAAAAAAATTCTTGAAGAAAAAGAAGAAAAAATTGCACAACTAGAGACACAATTAAAAAATGTGCTACCTAAAAAAGATAGTCCAATTGTGAGTTTTAATGATATAAAAGAGCAATGTGATTTAGAATTTTTACCAATTTTAGAAAACAATTTTGATGAACTTGAACAAAGTAAAGAAAGTGATTCTAGTAGAAATTTATCTTCAACTTCGCTTACTTCTTCTTATTAAAAATGTTCATATCAAATTTAATTAATACTTTTTTGTTAAATTAGCAAAAAAATTGTTATTATTATATTTATTAAATATGATTTTGTTTTTCGAAGAGGAATAATTTGTGTTTTTATTATATAAGCAAAAATTTAAAGATTGAAGATTTTTATATAAATTATTAAGTTGTATATTAATTTTTATTTTATCAATATTGACTATCATCTTTTCTGTATTTACTGAATTTTGATATGTTAATAGTACTAATAAAGATAATTTTTATAATTCTATAGTATTACAAAACTTTGATGTAATGTTATCATTTTGGTCTTCTCAAACAATATTTATTGTTAATATTTGATTTTTATTTTCTTTAATTTATCATCAAAAAGAGCAGACAAATGGATTCACTAATATTTATAGTCAAATTAATTTAACAATATACATAACTATTACTGCCCTTATTTTTTGAGCGGGGATATTTATTGATAGTGTTTCAAAGTTAGATTTAGAACTTAATTGATTTTGAAAATTGAATAATTTATCTTTATTTTGTTCCTTTTTAGATCATTTAGTATCACCAATATTGATGATTATTTTTTTAATTTTAACGTTTAGAAAAAACAAATTTAATATCAATATTAAAAAACAATTTATATTAGTGGTTATTTATCCAATTATTTATCTAACTTATATTTATATTAGAGCCGGTATTTTACAAGCAAATGATGTTAAAAATTTTATTTATCCTTATAACATCCTCAACTTTAATTATTCAATTATTGGAATTCCATTATGAATTAATAGTATCTTAGTTATAATGTTAATTATTAGTACTATTATTAGTACTACATTATTTTATTTGTGAATTAATAAATTTTATTATAAAACAATTAAAGAACAAATAATAATGCAAATAAAGTAATATTTCTGCTAAATCTTAACAATAAATATTAAGCTGATTCATGGTAAAATATAAATATATATTTTAAAATAGGTGAGGTAAGATGGCATTCTTAAAAAGAATCGAAGCATATGGTTTTAAGTCATTTGCAGAGCCTTTAACAATAGAATTTGATACTAATATTGTAGGTATTGTTGGCCCTAATGGCTCTGGGAAGTCTAATATTAATGATGCTATTCGTTGAGTTTTAGGTGAACAATCAGTTAAATCATTACGTGGTGAAAATAGTGAAGATATAATTTTTAATGGTGCTAAAGGAAAACAACCATTAAATAGTGCTCAAGTTACTTTAGTTTTTGATAATACTAATAAAATATTTAAAGTTGATTTTAATGAAGTACAAATTACTAGAAAAACTTTTCGTAATAGTTCAGAAAATGAATATTACATTAATAAAGCTCGTGTTCGTTTAAAAGATGTACAAGAAATTATTATGGGTACAGGTTTAGCTAAAGGTTCACTTGCAATTATTAGTCAAGGTAATGTTTCACAATTTGCTGATTCTAAGCCAGAAGAAAGAAGAACTTTATTTGAAGAGGCTGCTGGTGTTTCAAAATACAAAAAGAGGAAAGAAGAGTCATTACGTAAATTAGAGCGTACTAATGAAAATTTAATTCGAGTTAATGATATTATTAGTGAAATAAGTAGAAAAATTGAACCATTAGCAAAACAAGCACAGAAAGCTAAAACTTATGTTGAATTACGTGATAATTTAAAAAAATATGAAATTACTATTATTGTTAAAGATTTGGAGACATATCATAATCAATTAAAACTTACAACAGTTAGTATAAATGATAATGAAATTTTACAACAACAACTTAATTTAAATATTAGTAAGAATGAACAACAATTAAAATTTTTAAAAAATAAAAGTTATGATTTAGATAAAAACATTAATAGTTTAGAAATGAATTTATCTAATGTTAATAGTTTATTGCAAGTTTTAGAACAACAAAAATCGTTAATGAAAACAAAACAAAGTGAAATAAAAGATCAAACAGAAGTTGAAAAATTAAAAAATGAAATTGAAACTTTGCTTACTATTATTGAACAAAAAACTTTTTTACAAAAAAAAGAACAAGAAAATTTTGATAAAATTAATAATTTATTTGAAGAACTAAATGTTCAACATCAAGATTTAATTTTAGGACAAAATAATATTCATCGTGGTTTAGGTGAAAAAAAAGCACAATTAGAATCGGTAATTAATTATCAACAACGACAAAATCAAAAATATTTGGGTGTTCAAACAATTTTAAATAATAAAGATAAACTATATGGCATCATTGGAGTAGTGAGTGATTTAATTTCGGTGCCCGATCTTTATAGTGAAGCGATTGTTAAAGTATTGGGCAATACCTTAAAAAACATTGTTACGGCGACTAACAAAGATGCAACCAAGGCTGTTGAATTTTTAAAACAAAATAAAGCGGGAATTGCCACTTTTTTACCTTTAAATTCAATTCAAGTTCGAACAGCGACTAAAGAAGATGAAATTATTGTTAATAGTAAATCAGGTTATTTAAGTTTTGCTCATCATTTAGTTACAGTAGTTGATAATATAATTCAGCCGATTATTAATTTTCTTTTAGGTCGTACTATTATTTGTGAAGACTTAGAAAGCGCAAGAGTTATTTCACAATTAATTGCTGCTAAATACCAATGTGTAACTTTAGATGGTCAATTAATTAAAGCTGGTGGTGCTATTGTTGGAGGTTATCAACATCAAAATAGTATTAATGTTTTTAAAGAAAAGTTAATAGTTTCTGAATTAAAAGAAGAAATTAAATCATTAGAACAACAATTAGTTAATATAAATGTCCAAAGAACAAGTATTGAAAGCGAATTAAATAATTATCAAGGTCAAAAGTTGACAATTACTTTAACAATAAATAAACTGATTAGTGAAATTAGTGATATCACTAATCAATCACAATTATTAACTACTCAATATCAAACATTAACTGGTAAAAAATTAGATATTGATACTACAAACCAATTAAATGATATTTTTATTCAATATGAAAATTCTAAATATGATCAAGCAACAATAAAAAGTCAACTACAATTAATTCGTAAACAGAAACATCAATTATTAGAACAAATGCAAAGTTTAGAAAATGAATTATATAGTTTAAATCAAGAACATTTTATGACTAGTGATAAATTAAATAATCAAAAGCTTGAACAAGTAAAAATGGAGTCAAAAGTAGAACAACATTTAAGACGTTTAGTTGAAACTTATAATTTAACTTATGAATATGCTAGAGAACATTATAGTGAACCATTAGCAGACGAACAACAAGCACGTAATTTGGTACAACAATTACGTAGTGAAATTGAAGATTTAGGATTTGTAAATATTAATGCTATTGAAGAATTTGAAAATGAAAATGAACGTTATTTACGTTTAAAAACTAAACATGATGAATTACAATTAGCATCACAATCGTTGTTAACAGCCATTGATGAAATGGATAATGTTATGGTAACGCAATTTGATGAAACAATCAAAGCTATTAATATGGTATTGCCCGAAACATTTCAAACTTTATTTGGTGGAGGAACTTGTAGTTTACGATATACATCACCTGATGATATTTTAAATACAGGTGTGGAAGTGCTTGCTAATCCTCCTGGTAAAAGAATTAGTAATTTAAACTTATTATCAGGTGGTGAAAAATCATTAGTTGCATTAGCAGTATTATTTGCTATTTTAAAAGTCAAGTCGTTGCCATTGACAATATTAGATGAGGTTGAAGCACCATTGGATCCAGCAAATTTAGAGCGTTTTGCTAGATATGTTCGTAGTTTTTCACAATATACACAATTTATTATTGTTACTCATCGTCCAGGTACAATGGAAAATTGTGATGTATTATATGGTACAACTATGCAAAATCAAGGAATTACGAAAATGGTAGCCATTAAATTAGCAGATGCTAAAAAAATTATTGAAAGCGATAAATCAGTGAAAAATGTTAATTATGTCGTTTAAATTTTATGTTATATTAAAAATAAATTTATTAAAGGTAATGTTTAGTAATCTGTGTAACTTACAAAAATAACTATGTTTAATTAGTTCTATAATAAACCTAGAAATAGTGAGTTACAAATGGCTAAAAAGCAAAATATTAATAATAATGATCCAATATCAAAAGCAGTAGATTTATTATTAGAAAATACTGAAGATTTAACAACAGTTTTTAAAGAGGGAGGTTTGTATAAAGAATTAACAAAAAGATTAGTAGAAAAAATGTTGAATTCTGAAATGCAAAATTATTTAGGATATGATAAGAATCAACATAGTAATAGTGACAATGCTCGTAATGGTATAAGTTTAAAAAAATTAATAACTCAACAAGGTAAAATTGAGATTGATGTACCACGAGATCGCAATAGTAATTTTAATCCTGTAATAGTTGCAAAAAGATAAAGAAGATTTGATGGCTTTGATCAACAAGTTCTTTCTTTATATGCAAAAGGTATGACATTATCAGATATTAGATTGCAATTACAAGAGTTATATCATGGTGCTGATATTAGTGAAAGTGTTATTAGTCAAATTACTGATGATGTTATTGATGATGTAAAAGCATGGCAAAATCTACCATTAGATAGTATTTATCCGATTGTTTATTTTGATTGCATAGTAGTTAAAATACGACAAGATAGACCAACAAGAACAGTAATTGGAGTTAAAAAGACTGCTGAATTTGTTAAAGAGCATTGTCAAAAATTTTATGAAAATATTGAACAAGCAAAAATTATTATTTGTGGTGATAGTGCAGGATGAATTAAAGAAGTTGCTGATTATTTAGGTGCACAGTTTGTTTTAGATAAATTTCATTTAATTAGAACATTATATCTTGGAATAATGGCGGGAAATAAAGGAAAATATTTAAAAGAATATAATCACTGTAAAAATTTAATTAATAATGGTCAATATGATGAATTAATTAACTATTTATATAAAGAATTAGATAATCATAAAAAATTAAAAAACAGTATTTTAAAAATAATAAACAAGGTATTGAAAATCAAG
Source organism: Spiroplasma endosymbiont of Dactylopius coccus (assembly GCF_977110965.1). Classification (NCBI taxonomy): domain Bacteria; kingdom Bacillati; phylum Mycoplasmatota; class Mollicutes; order Entomoplasmatales; family Spiroplasmataceae; genus Spiroplasma; species Spiroplasma endosymbiont of Dactylopius coccus. The sequence continues at coordinate 178,104 of NZ_OZ373019.1, forward strand.
GTGCAAAGTGAAATATAGGTTGCTTTACTGAAACTAATATTTGACATGTTTTAAAAGAAATGCTTGGTAATAGAACATATAATTGGAATGGCAACACTTTTTAGGACTATTTTTTGGTAGACACTTGTTCTTGATATTTGATAGGAGTTAAGTAGTTTAAAGTGCTGTGGATTCTTATGTTGTTGTATCAATTGATATAATCAAATAATTCTAATTTTAATTGGATTAATGATGTAAAATTTTTATCATTAATAAATTCAGTTTTGAAAGTTTTAAAAGTTGCTTCAGCAACAGCATTATCATAAGGACAACCTTTTTTGCTTAAAGATCGAGTAATATTGAATGCTAATAAAAGATTATTAATAATTTTATTGTTAAATTCATTACCTCGATCACTATGAAATATTTGGATATCTTTTAAACAGCGATTTGATTGCATAAATGCTTGATATACTAGTAATGCATCTTTTTTAACTCCAACACTATGTCCAATAATTTCGCGGTTAAATAGGTCTATTAATAGGCAAATATAGTTTCATTTATCATTAACTTGAACGTAAGTTAAATCACTAACAATAACTTCATTTTTAACCCTATTATTAAAGTTTCTATTAACAAGATTGGTTATTTGACTATTATTGACTTTATTATGATGATTTTTGAATGATAATTTAGTGTATTTTGATATTAAATTATGCTTATTCATAATTTCTTTAATTTTTCTGCGTGATAAATAAATTTCTTGGTTTTCTAAAATTTTTTTTAATCTTCTAGTACCATAAACTTCTTTATTTTCTTTAAAAGCACTAATAACAGCTTCATCATACATATTATTTTTGATTTTATTTTCTTTTTTCTTTAAGTTAAAATAATATGTTGATTTAGATATTTTCAAAAAACGACACATTGTGCGAATTTTATATTTAACTTTATTTTTAGCAATAATTTCTACTTTCTGCCTATTATTAGTGCTGCTTGCTTTAAAATATCATTTTCCATTCTTAATTGTTTTAATTCTTTTCTTAATTTAATTAATTCATTTTCTTCAACAGAACGATTATCTTTAATTTTAAAACTATCTGAATTAGTAAATTGCTTAATTCAATTATAAGTAGCTGCTCTTGTAACATTGTACTCTTTAGCAAGACAAGACACTGACTTACCGCTTTGATATAAAGCTACTATTTGTTTTTTAAATTCATCTGAATATGAGTTAATATTGGCCATAATTATACTTCCTTTCTTTTCACTAATTTGTTCACTTGTCTACGTAATTAGTGTCCAATAAAGTGTAACCCATCCAAATATTAGTATTTACATTAAAATGGTTATTTTTAAATGTAATAAAATAAATTTAGAAACATAATTTAATGAATGTAATAATTACTTATTATTTCACAATTTGCAATAGCATCTCAAAAATTATTATTTTTTATTTTTCTTTTTAAACCAATAATTAAGAATGTTAATGACAAAATTATAGAGACAAAAATCGGAACTACAATTGTAGAAAAAATAACTGCAATTTTTAACCATAATAAAGGATAACTATAATAATTATCAATAATATATTCATTTCCAAAATATTTAAAAGAAATATTATTATTGGTTAATATGTAATATCAACTATATTTACTTCACAAAGTAAAACCATTATATTCATATATTAAACGTTTTGTATTTTTAAATAAATAATTATTTTTAACAGTTACTACTTCTTTTCCGTGAAATAAACCAAGTAATAATAGTCCATTAATTATAATTAAAATAGTTAAAATAAATAGTGATACAGTTATTAACTGTAATTTTTTCAGTGTTTTAATTTTCATCTTTAAATTCTCCTTAAATATTACTTCATAAGTTTAACACTTACTAAACTTAATTATAAGTATTTTAGTTGTATTTTTTTTTAAAAAATAGTAAGATAAATATACAATTTCATAAAAATCCAAATTATTTCTTGTCTGAAATATAATAAGACTACAACGATTTAATTTATTCCGGATTTTTGACAATCTCCCCTAAACTTTCTTTAAAAGAAATATGTGAAAACTTTAATATTGAAAATTCTAACATAAAAGAATTACTAAATGATTGTTTAAAAATCCCAGATAATAATTTTGAAAAAATCAAACAACAAAGTAATTTAGATACTAAAGAAAACAAAACTTATAATTATCATTCTGTTCAATTATAAATTAATAAATAATTAAAAATGACCACTATTTATTAGTGGTCATTTTTAATTAAATTATTTATAATTGATTTTTTACTTCTATAATTTTTACCCTATATGTTTCTTTAATACCTTTAATATCAACAATATCACCAACAACACAATTCATAATTGATACTGCTAATGGGCACTCATTAGAAATTAATCCTTCAAATGGATTACTTTCAATACTTCCAACAATTTTAAATTTTTCTTCTGAATCAGAAACAATTTTACCATCTTTAATTTTTACAATTGTTACTCAACTACCAACACGAACTGCTTTGATATTACTATTTTTACGTTGTTTTTGTTCTTCAAGAATAACAGCACTAGTAATAATCGTTTCAAGTTCTTGAATGCGTGCTTCATTTTTACCTTGCTCTTCACGCGCACTAGTATAATCAGCATTTTCTGATAAATCACCATCAGCCCTAGCTGCTTTTAATCGTTCTTTTATCGATTCACGTTCAACATTAATTCGTTTATATAATTCAGTTCTTAACTTTTCTAAACCTTGTTCTGAAATTATTATTTCTTTATTTTTGTTAATTTCGCTCATTAAATGCCTCCATTTATATAATTTAATATTTTAAGAACGTAAATAATTATATCATAAGGATAAATGGTTTTAAAAAAAGTATTAAAAAGAATACTTTTTTTAAAACCATTTACTTTATTAATTTTTCTTCTTTTAATAAAGAAATAATTTCTGTTTTAACTTCTTCAAGTTTTTTATCTTCTTCTTTCTCATCCATTTTTGTAATAATAAAAGCAATTTTACTAAAATTTTTTGCTTGTAAACCTAGAAAATTAAGAACTGACTTAGCTTTAACTTTAGTTTCATTACCAGTAAGTTTTACTGGCTTCGTAATATCTGCATTATCAGGTAATTTAATGACTTCTACCTCAATATTTTTATACTTACTAATAGCACCAGCAATTTTGGCTATTGGTCGTGCATGTAAACCAATCTTTTTTTCATCATCAATTTGCACAGCATAAATAATACAATTCATTTTTTTCCTCCAAGATTTCTTAAAAATTTGTATAATATAGTTTACTTATAACATATTTTTTATTTTTTTAAAAAAAATATATAATTTAAATTTTTCTTATTAAAATAATGTCCTAGTAAATATTCAATTTTTTACAAATAAATTTTAATTTTTTTTAAAATAAATAAATAAATATGGTATTATTTATTAGTTAAAACATTAATAAGGAGAAAATAACTATGGCAAGAAAATGTGCTTTAAGTGGTATTGGTCCACTAGCTGGTAACAACCGTTCGCATGCGATGAACTCTTCTAGAAGAAAATGAAATCCAAACTTACAGCCAATAAAAATTGGTGGAAAAAATTTAATGATTAGTGCTCGTACTTTAAAAACTTTAAAGAAAAATAATGCTTTAGATAATAAAAAATAAAGTTATTTTATCTTTTGAATTATATAAATAAAGAATACTAATAAAAGAAAGAAATACTTTTCTTTTATTTTTTTATATTAAATTAAAAATATTTAATAAAATGGTATTAAGTTAACTTAATACCATTTTTTAATTACTAAAAAATATTAATAATATAGTTTAGAACCTACATTTTTTATAAAAATGAAATAATTTTTCTAGTTTTTATCAATTATATTGTTATAATACGTGTATGATAAAGAAAACTCTCAGTTGGGTGGATTTATATGCTAAAAAAAAGAATTTTGTCATTATTTTGATTAATCACAATGATTAGTATTTTTATTGTAACTTTAGTTAGTCATAAACCCTATTTTATTATGGGTGGTTCAACTTCAGTAGCACCTTTAATGCATACATTAATGGAAGACTATCCTGATAATCATAAAGAAGCAGATTTTACTTATAACAGTTTAGGTTCAGATGCAGCAGTAATTCCCGTTAATAAAAATATGTTTGGTATTGGCTGACTTTCAAAGGAATATACAACTCCTAATAATAATTTAATTTCTTTTGTTTTATCAAAAGATGGCATGATTTTAGTTTATAATTTACCAAAAGATTGCTTAGGTAATGATAAACCTCTAAATTTTACACAAGATAAAGTAAAAAAAATGTATTTAAAATCGTCTATTTTCTGAAGAGATTTATTTCCACAAAATACTTCAGAACCAAATCAAGGTTGAATCAAACCAACTTGTGACCTCAAAATTTTACCTTATACTAGAGAAAATGGTTCAGGAACACGAGATGTTTTTAATGAAAAAGTTCTGGGTGATTCAAAAGCATATTATCCACAAGCAATAACCGTTAATTCAAGTACACAAATGTTTAATATGTCTAGTGGTGGTGTTGGTTATAGTTCATATTCAGATAAAAAACAATTAGATTCAAATAAACAATTCACTAATATTCATATTGCTAATTGAGAAAAAATTGCTCCAAGTTTAGATACCATTAAAAATGGTACTTATCAGTTATCACGACCATTTACAGGTTTAATAAATAAAAATTTTAAACAAATTAATACTTTAGTTAAATTTCTAAAATTCTTGTTTATTCCTGGCTATCCAGGTCATAACGAATACGTAGTTCCTGCTTTTTCAGAAGCTCAATACGCACAATCAGCAGTACCATTAACTGACAAATTAAATCATGATTTAAATCAGTGATTAAACAATTTTCCATAAAGGAGTATTAATAAATGAAATCCAAATCTTTTAAAAAGTTTTGACATAAAATAACTTTTAATCATTTTAATAAAAATCATGATCCAAAAAATGTTTTTATTAGTGAACAAAAAAAACATACTTATGATTTGATTGCTAAAATTTGTGTATTGTCTATATCTTCATTAGCACTAATTGCCGCTTCATTATTAATTGGTTTTATTATCGGCCAAACATTTAGTAATATGAGTTTTCTTAATTGATTTAAAATGTTAGGAAATAGTAAATGATTACCTAGTGCTAATAGTTTTGGTATTATTGCCTTTGTTGTTGCCACTTTTTGAGTTGCGCTATTTTCAATGATACTTGCTGTTCCTTTAAGTTTACTAACATCATTATTTATATGTGAATTTTTACCACCAAAATTAAAAAAAACAACATTAACTTTAGTAGAATTATTATCTGGTATTCCTTCAGTTGTTTTTGGTGCTTTTGGTTTAATGACCATTGGTCCTATTTTTGTAAAAATGGGAGCACCAACCAAAGAAAATATGATGACAGCAAGTTTTATTTTATCAATGATGGCATTACCAACAATTATTTCATTATCTGTTAATGCTATTACTAGAGTACCAAAATCTTATCTATATGCATCATTAGCACTAGGTATTAGCAGGACTGACACTAGTTTTAAAGTCATTTTTAAAGCGGCAAAAACCAAAATCATTGGTGCAATAATTTTTGGATTTGGAAGAGTCATTGGTGAAACAATGGCCGTTGTCATGATTGCTGGTAATAGTACTCTAACCCCCAATTTTGCACATGGTACACTTGCATTTTTATTTAGTTCAATTTCTACTTTAGCGGGAGTAATTGGACTAGAAATTGGAGAAGCAGTTAGTTCTCAACAAATATCAGCATTATATGGAATTGGTTTATTTTTATTTATTATAGTTTCAATCATTAACTTTATTGTTTTAATAATTTATAAACGTAGTGATAAAAAAGCAAAAGGTCATAAAAAACCACGAAATTATAATTTAAAAAAAATAAATCTATCTGATAATCAACTAATGTTAACTATTAGTGAAAAAACTATTAAAAATCAAGGCTGAAAACACTTTAAAGACTATTTTCGATTATTCTTTATGGGGCTAGCTTGTTTTATTACTATGGGATTAATTATTTGAATTATTGGTGATATTATTATTAATGGTATCTTCAACATTAGTGGTAATACTGGTAGTAGCGTTTTCAATTTTAATTTTGCGGCTTTAATTTGAACAACCGGTGATGAAGGTTACTTATCAATTATCACAATGACATGTTTATTGGTATTAACAACAATTACTATTGCTATGCCATTAGGTATTATTGGCGCAATTTATCTTCACGAATATGCCAAAAATGGTTGATTTGCTTCAATATTACGTTTTGTGCTAAATACCTTAGCTTCTACGCCATCAATTATCTTTGGTATGTTTGGATTTACTTTTTTTATTACTTTCTTACAAATAAGTTTCTCAGCAATTGCTGCTAGTTTAACATTAACAATTGTTATTTTACCACTTATTATTAGAGCAGTAGAAGATACATTAAAATCAGTACCCATTGAATATCGTGAAGCATCATTAGCACTAGGTGCTAGTAAATTTGAAACAATAAGAAAAGTAGTTATTCCAGCTGCCATTGCTGGCATTATTACTAGTATGATTTTATCAATGGGTAGAATTATTGGTGAATCAGCACCAGTTTATCTAACATTAGGAAGCACTGTTGCTTTTCCCAATAAAGGTTTCTTAAGTTCAGGACAAACTTTAACAACCCATATTTTATTAGTTAATAAAGAATCAAATGACCCTAATAAATTAGGAATGATGTACCAAACAGCACTAATAACAGTTATACTAATATTTATTTTAAATTTTATAGCAAAACATTTTGAAAAAAGTTTAACAACAAGAATCGGGGTGAAAACAAAATGCTCAATTGAATTATTAAAAGAAAAAATGAAAGCAAGAAAGAATCAGCGAATAGCAATAAAAAAAGAAAAGTAAATGTGATTAAACCTTACTTTTTAAAAGTGAAAGATAAATTTAAGAAAAAACCAAATAACAAATCAAATAATTTATCAAATATAGAAAATATTCCAAAAAGTAATTATGTTTTTACTATTAAAAATTTAAATTTCTTCTATAATCATGGTAAAAAACAGGCTTTATTTAATATAAATTTAGAAATAAGTCGTAATCAAGTAACCGCTTTTATTGGACCAAGTGGTTGTGGCAAATCAACATTACTACGAACTTTAAATAGAATGAATGATTTAATTGATGGTGTTAAAATTAATGGACAAATATTATTCAATAATGAAGATATTTATGAAAATAAAAAAAATATTATTTCATTACGAACTAAAGTTGGAATGGTATTTCAAAAACCTAATCCCTTTCCAATGTCAATTTATGATAATGTTGCATATGGTCCAAAAAATCAAGGCATTAAAAACAAAAAGATTCTAAATCAAATTGTCGAAGATGCTTTAAAAAAAGCGGCTTTATGAGATGAAGTTGCTCAACACTTATTTGATTCAGCATTATCATTATCAGGTGGCCAACAACAACGTTTATGTATTGCTCGTGCTATTGCCCTAAAACCAGAAGTACTATTAATGGATGAACCAACTTCAGCTCTAGATCCGATTGCCGCATCTAAAATTGAAGACTTAATGAATGATTTAAAATCAGACTTTACAATTATTGTTGTTACTCATTCAATGCAACAAGCAGCACGAATTTCTGATAAAACTGCTTTTTTCTTAAATGGAGAAGTCATTGAGTATAATAATACTAAAAAAATATTTTCACGACCAAAAGATAAAAGAACAGAAGATTATATTACCGGCAGATTTGGTTAAAAATATATATAATTAATTATAGAGGAAGGAGGAAAAAATGAAAATAATTAACCGTAGATTTGATTTAGATATCATAAATTTAAAACAAAACTTATTAACTTTATTAAAAGAAGTAAAAAAAGAACATAAAGACGCTTTAATAGCAATGGAAACACAAGATTTTGATATGTCAAAAAGAATTGTTGAAACCGATAAAGAAATTAGAACAGTCGCTGAAAGTTTAACAATTACTGCAATTTGAAGTATTGCTCAACAAAATCCTTTTGCTACTGACTTACGTACTATTATTGGCTATATGAATATTATTCGTGATTTAGAACGTATTTCAAATTATGCTAAAAATTTATCCAAATTTAATGTCAAATATAAACCAGAAATTAAATTAACATCTCAATTATCAGGATTAATGAAAAAAGTATTTAAAATGATGGATTTAATTGGTGAATCTATAAATGAAAATGATATTAACAAAGCTTATCAAGCAGCAGAATATGATATCGATATTGATAATCGTTTTCGTGAATCAATGAAAAACATTGTCAATATGTTAAAAGTAAACAAAAATAATGATCAACTCTCTCAATATACATCAACAATGCAACAGTTGAAATATATTGAAAGACTAGGTGATCACTTAGTTAACATTTGTGAAACAATAGTATATATTATTAAAGGTAAATTTTATGATTTATCTTCAACAAAAATATCTGAATAATTTATCAATCATTGTTAAAATAATTACTTTTTTTTGCAAGTTTCATTTAAATAGAGGCTTTTTAGAAATCTGTGTATCTTTGTTTTACAAAGTACTAGTTAAGATTAATTCTATCTTCAAATTTTATCATAAAATGAGCAATTGCTGTATTTCAATTTTGAATGGGCATTGTTCATTTTTTTGTTATATTTTCAATTGCTAAATAAAATATTTTCAATTCTTGCATATCATTAGGAAAAACTTTTTTATTTCTGATAACTTTTCGTAATTGACTATTAACAGATTCAATAGCATTTGTGGTATAAATTACTCTTTTAATTTCTGCTGGATAACTAATAAAAAGGTAATGTTTAGTAATCTGTGTAACTTACAAAAATAACTATGTTTAATTAATTCTATAATAAACCTAGAAAGAGTGAATTACAAATGGCTAAAAAGCAAAATATTAATAATAATGATCCAATATCAAAAGCAGTAGATTTATTATTAGAAAATACTGAAGATTTAACAACAGTTTTTAAAGAGGGAGGCTTGTATAAAGAATTAACAAAAAGATTAGTAGAAAAAATGTTGAATTCTGAGATGCAAAATTATTTAGGATATGATAAAAATCAACATAGTAATAGTGACAATGCTCGTAATGGTATAAGTTCAAAAAAATTAATAACTCAACAAGGTAAAATTGAGATTGATGTACCACGAGATCGCAATAGTAATTTTAATCCTGTAATAATTGCAAAAAGACAAATAAGATTTGATGGTTTTGATCAACAAGTTCTTTCTTTATATGCAAAAGGTATGACATTATCAGATATTAGAATGCAATTACAAGAGTTATATCATGGTGCTGATATTAGTGAAAGTGTTATTAGTCAAATTACTGATGATGTTATTGATGATGTAAAAGCATGGCAAAATCGACCATTAGATAGTATTTATCCGATTGTTTATTTTGATTGCATAGTAGTTAAAATACGACAAGATAAACGCATTATTAACAAATCTGTGTAGGAGTTGATTTAGAAGGTAAAAAAGATGTTTTAGGCTTATGAATTAGTGAAAATGAAGGTTCTAAATTTTGATTAGCCAATTTCACAGAAATGAAAAATCGAGGCTTAAATGATATTCTCATTGCTTGTAGTGATAATTGGTCGTTTAAAAAATGCGTATAAAGTATATTTTCTATGAGAGAAAAATATCTTTAATTGTTATAACAATTATAACACATTAATTAAAAAAAATAAAGTATTTTGTACCACATTTTTATTAATATAATGGGAGCGTACCGAAGATGTCGGTAACTAAAAAGTTTTAAAAATAGCTCCTTTCTTTTTTTACCCTTGAATTAAAAATAAATGACAAAAGACGAGAATAAAAATCTTGTCTTTTTTTTGTAATTGTAAAATTTTAAAATTTTTATTATTAACACTCTTTAAATATCTACTACACGCAGTGACCAAGTAGGAGAAAGTTAATAATTAATAACCCTCTTTAACGCTATTATCAACACGTGTTAGGGAACTAAAAAAGTGAACTACAACACAGTTGTTAAAAATAGTAGCTAGAGCATGTGGACTTGCATGAATAAATAAAAAGTGGAGTGATACCTAATAAAATATATTAACCAGTAATGGTAATTCTTGGGGTGGGAGCGAATTGGAAACTAGTATATATAGACCTGTTGTAGGGACCTATTGTATTAATTCTATTCTTTATTTAACCAACCTTGCCACTCCCCAGTGAGCAAGTGTTGGTTTTATTTTTTATTTTTTTTGAAAAAATTTTTGGGCGAGAAAATAAATTTCAAACTTGTAAAAAAAATTGAGCGGTGCCGGTTCAATTAAAATATTAATTTGTTTAACACAAATTAAATAAATATTGAATCGAATGCCTCAATGTTTTTTAAAATTTCACAATTTATTTTTGAGCCCAGAATTTCTGGAATGAATAAAACTAATAGTATTAATAATATAAAAATCAAAATATATATTCTTTATGCTAGAAGCAACAGAATATATTAGAAAGAATTATTATGAAAAAGTATTTTTGTTGAACATGTAAACAACATAAATTAGATTATTTATTCTTTAATACTAATGATATAAAAACAAGAAAATATTTTTTAAGAGATAAAAATAGTAAAGCAATTTGTTATGACTGTATTTTAAATATTAGGTTAAGTAGGAGGTATAAATATGGATAAACAAAAATTAATTAGTTGATTAAATTTAATTTTAGATAGTGATATAGAACAATATAATAAAGAAAAAGACATATATTATTTAAATAAATTAAAAGGTTCAATTGATATTATTAAAATTTTAATTAATAAAATACAATGCAGAGAATTTGATTAATAATGAAATATGAATTAATTATTGGAATTGACCCTGCTGGTATTGGTAATAATGGAATTGTTATATATTCAAATGAAACTAATAATATTGTTTTTAATGAAACATTCAATACATTAACTGTTTTATGAACTAAAAATATTTATAAAGAAAAATTTCAATTAATTAAAGAAAAATTTATTGATAAAAAAATATTAGTTATTGTAGAAAATTTCTTTTTAAATTCAAAACAATTATTAACTAATCCATTAGCAACTCCTAAAATTATTGGTTCATTAATGGTATTAGTACAAGATGTTATGAATTGAGATTATCTAGAAAACCAACCAAAAAATAAAAATAAAATAACAAATTATAAAGGAAATATAAAATTAACAAAACATGAACAAGATGCATATAAGCATATTCAATATTATTTAAAAAATCATAAAAAAATATTAATTTTTGACAATTATTTAAGGAAATTATAAAAATGAAAGATAAAACAAATTATGTCAAATTAACAGTAAAACTTAGTAACACTATTGAAGCAAAATATTACGAAAAAGGTAATAAAGAATTATATTATAGTGTTCGTGGTCAATGAAATGGATTAAACTATGTTACTTTAATTTTTAATAAACCAAAACTTTATAGACGCTGTATTTTATTAAACAAAAACGATGAAATTATAGTAACTGGTGAAATCTTTAATACTTTAAATATTCCTAAAAATCGTGCATTTTGTTCAATTAATGTTAAATGATTTAAAAAATGAAAAGAGTAAAAAATGATATTATGAAAAATTTTATTAATAGTACCGATATTAATAACAAGTATAACACTAATAATATTTTTAATATTTATTATTAAAGAATTAAAAAATGAATATAAAGTATTGAAAATATTAAATGAAATTGCTAATCAAATTGAAAATAAGGAGAAAAAATAATGAATAGATGTACATTTAGTCAAACTACTAAATTTACTAGTTTAATACCACCACATGATGAAAATTTTGAACAAATACAATGTGAAAATATAACAGAAGAGCAATTTGATGAATATGGTAGAGCATACTGTAAAGAACATAGAATTAAAGTTGATGAAATTAATAAATCAAGACATAAAAATTGTATTAATAAAGAAAAATTACTTGAACATATTAAAAATATAAATTTTAAAGGAATTTTTGGTTTATTAATTAAAAAAATAGAAAACGGAGAAATTAACTAATGACTAATTGTAAACATGAAGATGTAAGCATTGAATTAATATTTCGTTGTAATGATTGTTTAGCTGTTCAATTTCAACATCCAAAAAATAATAAGGAGAAATAACTAAATGAAAATGTGTAATGATTGTAAAGAAAATTATAATTGACCAAATTGTCAAAATTGTTTTAAAAATAATGATAATAAAAACTAATAATTGAAATATAACAATATCAAATCATGATGAAGCAGATAGTTTATTAATTGGTTGATATTATTTAAATAAGGAGAATAAATAATGAATAAAGAACAATTAATTAAATATTTAAATCAATATTATAAAAATATGGAAACTGATAATGAATATCACTTTATGGAATTTAAAAATGAACAAGATAAATATACACATTACGGGATATTATTAGCAATTAATACTATAAAAGAAAAAATAGAAAATGGAGAATTTGACTAATGATAATATTACCTACTTTGTTTGAAAATAAAGATGAAATTGAAATATTATCACCATTTCCAAAAGCAATTCATACAAGTAATGATATTAGAGCAATTATTTTAAGACAATACCCAAATGTTAAATCAAAACACATAATTGTTTCTGACCCCGAAAGTAATGTTGCATTAATAGTTGGTGATAATGATGTATATCAAGGTTGAATTAAAGTAACAATTAAAAAATTAGAAAATTAAAGGAGAACAAATAAATGCAAAAAGAAAAAATTAAAATTAGAAATTATGAATTTGAATTAAATTCTTATGTAGTAGATTCCTTATTAGATGTTATAAGAGAACTGATAAAAACAAATAAAGGAGATTAAATTATGTTAGATGAAATTTTACAAGTCATTTTTGATAAAGCAGATAAAAAAGAGTTAATCGATACGATAGAAAAGTTAATTAATGTTACTAACAATCATTCAGAAACAAAAAAATGACTTATTATAAATTTTGATAAAACTAATTATGTTTTAGAAAAATTATTGAATATGAACGGAGAAATTAAATAATGCCAAATATAGAAAATCAATCAAATTATACATTAACTAAATTAATTAGAACTGGTATAAGTCCTATTTGTGCAATGATTGGTACAAGTGCTTATTATGGTCAAGTAATTGCAAATCCAGTATTAGGTTCAATTAATAGTTTATTATTTGGTAAAAAATTAGGTTTAGATATTTGAAATTTAAATCAAAGACCAAATACTAAAACAAAATTAATTAATAGTTCTAAAAAAATATTACTAGGTTTAGGAACAATCGGTTTAGCAAATTATAGTAAATGAACAGAAAATAATATTAATCCTATTATTCCAACAACACCAACTCCAATAACTACTACAACTACAACTGAGGGTCCACCATGATTATTGTTAGATAAACAAGATAATCAGTCATTAATGGATTGAGATACATATATTAGTTTAAATGCTTATGGTATTTCAAATCTTATTAGTGGATTAACTGAGTTAATACCTAATAAATTTGAAACAATAAGAAAAATTTGTAATATGGCAACTGGTGGATGTTTGATTAGTACTGGTGTTGCTATGGGTATAAATAATAATTTTAATAATGCTTATGCAGTACCTACCATTATTGCTGGGGCATCTGAAATTATTCATAATTTATTACCTATGGAAACAAATCATCATGTTGAAGAAATGCAAGAAACAACATTTAATAATGAAACTACAAGATTAATTAATGATAATAGATTTTCAATTAATAGTGAAACAACCAGTCAATACGGTAGTGATAATATGAGCGAAGTACCATTAAATACTGATAATGCTTCATTAAATTGAGATTACAATCACATGAGTTTATAAAGGGGGTGAAAAGCAATGAATAAAGAAAAAATAATTGAATATTATAATCAAGAAATACAATCATATAAAGAAAGAATGGAACAATTAAATAAAGAAATATCTGTATTAGTAAAAATTATAAGTAATTCACAATCAATGATTGAAAGAATTAATGGTGGTCAATTTGATGAATAATTAAAAAATAAATAATTGAAAGGAAAATATTGAGATGAAAGAATTTTTACATGAATTAATAATTATTGGAACAAGTGTTGGAACATTAATTTGCAGAGAAATTATTGTTTTATTAAAAAGATTTATTACAACTCCAAAACATGTTGGAGCAAATAACAAAATTATAAAACATCAAAAAAAATTAGCAAAATTAAATGAAAAAATTAATAAAGGAGAAAAATAATATGACAAAAATTGAATTTAATGAAAAATATAGAAAAAATAATATCAAAATTGATAGAGATTTTGATTTAGATATAGGAAATTGTTTTAAATTTTCTGATATTGATATATTAGAAAATGCTGTTAATGATTATAAAAAACTAATAAGTGAAATGCCACAATTAGTTAAAGATTGATTATTGGGATAAGATTAGGAGAATGTTAAATGTTAGAAAATGAAAATAATGTTCAACAAACAACTGAACCTTTAACTGAAAATAATGCTTCTTCACAAGAAATAGAAAATAAAGTTAATGAAGCAGAAAATAAGTTAAATAAACTTAATCAAGAAATTAAAGAAAAAGAAATTATTAATATATTTAAAAAATATCAAGTTAAAACTGAATTTTATGATTATTTAAAATTTAAAACAAGTAATATAGAAAATTCAAAAATTGAAGAAACTATTAAAAAAATGATTAAAGAACAACCAGTATTTAAAGAAACAATTAATACAGGTGGCAAACCACAAACAATAATAACAAATCAACCAAATTCAATAAAAAGTACATTATTGGATTATAAAAATAAAAATAAATTATAAGGAAGGAAAATAAAAAATGGCAGTACCATTCAAACAAAATTTAGATAATACCGAAAAATTAGTAGAAGCACCAGAATTTATAGAATTTTTTAAACAATCAAATAGTCCGTGGGCAAGTTTTTTTCCTATCGAAATGGTTAATTCAACAAGAATTGAATTTATAGTTAAAAAACCAAAAGACCCAAAAGTTAAAGTTCTTCAATGAAATGATAAAAGTAAAAGAATAGATGTTGGATATGCTGATACAGATAAAATTATTAAAGAAATTACAGAAGAAGCCGTTGCTGGCGAAACAATTGCAGCAAAAGATTTATTAGCAGAAAATGGTCAAAATTTATTACAAAGTATGCAATATGAAGTTGCTAATGATTTAGCAGATTATTTAGCTAATAACAATACTAATGTAATTGCAAAATATGCAATTAAATTTATGATTGAAAAATCAACAGAACCAAAAGCACAAGCAATTAAATATGTAGAAGCAATGTTGGGGGCATGAAATACATTATTTCAATATAGAAATATTGCAAATTGTAGATTCTTTATTACTAATTCTCTTTATGATAGTATAGTTTATTTGGCAGATAATAAAGGTTTAATTACTGATAATGAAATTGCACAACAATTAAGATTAAATGGTAATGATTTATATATTAAAGGTGTTTTATGTCAAATTGTAATGGATGACTATATGACTTTTAAAAATGATAAAAATGATGATGAAATTATGTCATTTGTTTTAGCAACACCAAGAGCAATGAAAAGATATATGTTGCAAGATACAATTATTTATGTTCAAGAAGTGGCAGATGGTAAAGTTGGAAGAATGTATTTAGTTGGTGGAGAAGTTACAGGTCAAGCCATACCTTATATTTCTAATAATGAAACAACATCACGTTGAATGGCATGTGGAATTATTAATACTGATAAAACTGATTTAAAAACTAAAATTACAAATTTAACAACTGATATTACTGCAAATGTTAATAACAATAATAGTGAATTAAATACACAAATAAAAAGTACTAATGAACTTAAATCATTAAATCCAAATTTAACAAATCCAACTATTAAATATTTTAGTGACGCACAAGGAAAAACTAATGTAAGTAATCAAAAACAAAAAGCAGGTGACTTATATATAACTATTACTGCAAATGTTAATGACTTAAATTATAAAGGAACAACAAATCCAATTAAAATAACTCTTAAATAAAGGAAATTAATACCATGCCAATCGGTACAACTAGTACAGCAATACTTTTAAACATAAATAAACCAAAACATACTAGAACAAGTAACCAACAAGAAAATAAAAGTTTTTGATGAGAAATTTTAGAAATGATTGGTGTACAAGTTATAGCAGTAGCACTTGCTCCTTTTACTGGTGGATTAAGTGAAAGCGTAGCACTTGGATTAGGTGCAAGTGATTTAATTGCTAGTATTAGTGCTGTTGGTGTAGAGTTTTTAACTGATTTTACTATTAATCAAGTTTATGATTATTTAAAAGGAAATGTAACAAAATTAAATACTTTCTTTAATATACTTCCTGCATTTGCTGGACTTAATAAAATTAGTCGTGGTTATCGTACTACTAAATTTATTAAATTAGCAGAAAAAACTAAAACATTAGAACAAGTTGGAATTAAAGAAGCAAAAAACTTACAAGAAATTATAAGTCAAGTAAGTGGAAAAGAAATTTTAACAGATAAAATTATTGGTAATAAACGTTATTTAATGAATTATAGTTTTACTCCTAATCGTGAAACAGTATTACGAGATTTAGGTTATGTTGCTGAAAGACAATATAAAAATAATCAAAATTAAGTCCTCAATTAACTCCAAAGTTTAAAATTAAAGATATTGAAAAAGCAAATAATTTTTTAAAAAAATATAATACTGATTTAAAAAAAGTACTATCTATGAATCAACATGATTGATTAAATTTAGTTCATACAATACATACAGAAAATAGATATGGAAAAACTTTAATTTTAGATTTACAAAAAATTCGTGCTAATGCTATTAAATTTAATTTTAAAAAAAATTCAATTCATAAGATTGTTTTAAATGCAAATAAAATTTTTAAATATTTGGATATTAGATTTTATTTAAAAAAAGGTTTAAATAAATTTTGAAAAAATACATCATATTTTGAAAAATTACGAGAAAGTATATATAAATTACAAGAAAAATTTGAAAAGTTAGAAAAGCAAGCATTTGAGAAAATTAAAAAATTAAAAGAAAAAGCAACTGATTTATTTACTAGTGCAGAAAAAAGAGCAATTAAACATGCACAATTAATTCCATTAAATTCACCAGTATTTATGGGTTGTAAAATTCAACCTTTATCATTAGATAAATGTGCAATTACTATTTATTATCGTAATCCTAAATATAAACCAATTACAGTTGTTGATAGTATTCTTAAAGCAGAAACTTTTGTTGCTCAAATACATCCATTCCATTGATATCGTTGATATAGTGGTTGATACATTGGTTATGGAGTTAATCAAAATAAATGATTAAAAGCAATAGCATTTGCTCCGCCGGTTGTTCAACAAATAATTAGAGATAGTTTTAAAGTATATAGAGAAATATTTAGAATCGTAAGAACTTATCATAAAGTAGCAAATGTTATTAATAATCCTATTGAAAATATTAATAAATCATTTAAAAGTGTTGGTTTAAAATTTTCAGTAAATACTGTATTTGGTACTGGATTATTACATCATTTAGAAAAATTTGCATATAGTCAAGTTGTAAAAAAAGGTAAAAAGAAATTACAAAAAGAAATTATACATATATCACATAGAAAAACTAAAACAAAAACTAAACATTATAAAAAAGCATTTTTTAAGGAATGATAAAATATGATTAATAAACTTTGAACTGGTGTCAGTCTAGAAAATTATAATAACTGATATCCATTAACTGGAAAAATTACAGAAACACCACAGCAATATATACAAACATGACCAAATGTTAATGATTGATTTAAAACTTTTGCTATTCGTGCTCAAAATGATATTAATGCTTATCTTGGTTTTATTTTATCTAAATTTCCTTTTGATAGTTTTAAAGATGAATTAATTAAAGAAACATTAAGAGATATGGTTTTTGTAACCGCTGAACATTGAGTATTTAATCGTACACCAATTGAATTTAATGTTGATGCTACTATTCAGTTTAATAATGGTAGTCAATTTAGTGCAAATAGTATTCCTACAATTAATGTTTGAGATTTAGCACCAAGTAGAATGAAAATATTGGCAAGACTAACAGAATTAAAACAAATATTATCAAATTATAATGATGATGAAATAGATGTTGAAAAAATTGATTTAAAATCATTTTATACTAGAAATCAAGTTGATGAATTAATTGAACAGCAAAAAGAATTTACATTATCAAAACAAATTAAATTATATGATGATTTAGTTGATGATAATGAAAATGAAATATATAGAGGTCCTGTTAGTAAATTTGTTAATAAAGGTTATGTTGCAACTGATTATGATAAAGAAACTGAAACAATGATTTTAGATTGACCTGATGAAATTGGTACATTACCACCCGAAGCATTACAAAATAATCCACAAATTGGTGATTTTACTCATGCACCAACTTGTGATTTTTCGGCTAAACAACAAAAACGAATTACTACTAATGAAAATGAAATTACCAAATTAAATACTGAATTAATTAAAGCAAATGAAAATATTAATGATGTTAAAAATAATTGATTTAATATTGAAACTAGTCCTTTATGAAAAAAAGTTGAAAATAATAATATAGAAATATTTAAATGATATTTTATTAAAATCAGTTATCAATATTCAACAGAAAATAACTTTATGAAATTTTATAAAGTAATTAAAATTTATTTAAATAATGTTTTTAATAAATTTGAATTGCTAAATGTTGATTCCATGACGTATAGTGAACAAATCCAAAATAAAACAATTTTAAATACCGGAACGATTTACTATAACAATAAAAAGAAAGAATTTAGTGGTGGCGGTAATTCTTATCCTGAACGTGGAAAAATTAATTTAATTGGTGATATAGAAGAAATATATCAATATCAAGGAATAGATACACCAACTGAATTTATAGCAGAAGAAAATACTGAACGTGATTATTATACAAAACTAGAAACTAATAATTTATTAGATAAAAAACAAGATAAATTAATTGCTGGTGAAAATATTAAAATTGATGAAAAAACTAATACTATTAGTGCTACTGGTGGAAGTGGTGAATCATTATGATTAATAGACCCTAATTCGCCTAATATTATTCAACCTAAAGAAAAAAGAATTATTACTTCAAATAATACTAGAATTGTTTATATAGCAGACCCTACACAACCACAAGATGCTGTTAATTTAAGAACATTAAATAAAAATATCCCAGATTTAACTGATTATTATAAAAAAGAAGAAGTAGATAAAGAATTAGAAGATAAAATAGATAAAACACAATTTCAATATGCTTTTGTTCTCAATACTTTTGGTACTGAAATTGCTAATTTAGAAACTAATGATAAAACTATTGCTGGTGCTATTAATGAATTAATTAAAAAAATAAAAGATTTAAAAATTGGTAAATGAAAAGATGTAGCCTTTAATATTAGTACTACTGGTATAAAAAATCAAGAAATTAGATATGATTGTAAAGAAAATAAATTATATCGTATATGATTTAATTTAAATCCAAGACAACAAAAAATAATATTACCAGATATTTATACATTTACTGATTTTGTTTATTCGTTAGGTTCTGGTATTCCACAAACTGTAACAGTATATAGTACTTATATAAAAGAGGGTGGAAGATTACAATTATTATGTTCAAGAAATGAAAATATTGATGTTTTTAAATGAGAAGACATGAATATTAGTGGTGGTAATTTATGAAAATTACAAGAATTGCAGGAATAATATTATGTTTTTTAAAATAATAAAAATTATTTTAGGTTTAATAGGAGTTTTATTATCTTCTGCTGTTGCTGGTTTAATTATATTTATTATAGTAAAAATTGTATTAAAAATTAATCAAATATTTTAAAAAAAGGTGGTGAATATTATGTTAGGTAGATTTTTAAGAAGAGATAAAAGCGCTAATAATGAAGAAAAAACTAAATTAACTTTTTTAAAAGGTAAAAGTACACATGCTTCTATTTTAAGTTATTTTGGTTTTAATGATTTTAATCATGAAACATATTTTACTGATTTTGTAGCAGAAAATAATGCTAATTTATATAATGCTCCACTAGATATTAACAATGAAACTATTAAGCAGTATTTAATTCAACAAGAATTTTATAGAAAAAATTGAAATTCTATTTTTAAATTAAGTAAATTGGGAATTAGTGGTTATTTAATTTTTATTGCAAATGATGACTTATATTTTCAAGTAGTTGATATACAACAAAGAGTTTATGATATTACTGGTAAATTAATTCAATGTACTATTTTTTATGATAGTTATCAACAAAATGCACAAATTGTAAGATTATTTGAAGTTTATACATTAAATAATGAACAAGTAACTATTAATCGTGCAATTTATAGTGTTAATGATAGCAAAAAACAATTTCCACTAGATTTTAAATCGTTCATTAATAACCCTAATTTAGCACAAGAACAAATACTAAATATTAACTATATACCAATAGCAATTATGCGAAATAAAGCAAATGAATTAGCAGATTGTAATAAAGTAATGGATAAAATTAAAGCATTAGATGTTATTTATGAACAAATTGTTTTAGATACAATTTTAAACTCACCAAAGTTTATTTTTAATTCAACTTATGGTAATGTAAAAGATTTATTAGAAGATGCTGTAAGAATATTAGTTACTAAAAATTATATTTTTAAAAGTGGCGGAGATAATAACGAACAAAACGAAAATATCAATATGACAAGTAGTAATTTTAAAGGTAAAAATTTGACTGATATATACGATTGAAATGTTAATGAAATATTTAAACGTTGTGGCATTCATATTCCAAGTCAAAAGAAGTCAGCACAACAATCAGTTCCCGAAAGTACAGCTGTAAATATTTCAACTATTAATTATATTGAACAAAAGTTATGACAATTTAATATTGATATTCTTAAATTTATTCAAATATTAGTACGTTTAGATAAAGATTTATTAAATAGTAAAACATTTAACATTAATGATGAACAAGAAATTAATAATTTAACAGTGAGATTAAAATTATTTAATCCCAAAAATAACCAATTAATAGGAGAAAACAATGGACAATCAAAACAACAAACCACAAACGAAGTTTCCACAGAAACAAACTAAACTTAATCAAGCAGAAGTAGAAAATGATTATTTAATTGACAATATTCCTTATGACTTTACTAATCTTATGAGTAGCAAAGGTGACCCTGAGCTTAAAAGAGCATATGATGAATTTAAACTAAGAACTTTATATATTTATGAAATTGAACGTTTATTTAAAAATAATGAAAATAATAATTTAAGATTTTCAGCAAATACTATTAAAATTGGTTTTATTGATATTGATAAAGTATTAAAAACTACTGCTGCTGAAACATCAGACTTTACTATGCAATTAAATCAAAGAGCAAGTACAAATATTAATGATAATACTATTGAATATAGTATGACTGATATTAAAAATTTAATATTTCAAGAAATAAATTTATTAAATCAATTTAAGTTATATGCTGTATCTATTAATGAACCATTAACTGAAAATAATATTGATAATTTATATATCATTAATAACTATTCTCAACCTTATCAAAATCCAAAAACAAGAAGTACTAAAAGTATTACTATTATTAAAATTAAAGATTTTAAAACAAGAGATGGTTATCCAATTATTATTAAATTACAAAAACCATTAGACAAAGATACAAAAGTAATTGGTTTAAAAATTAAAGCCCCTAGAAGCATGATTTTCGGCAATATAAAGGTACTTGGTGAAGTTGACAATATGGAAGTATACCCAAAGTTATTTGTTAAAGATAAGATAGCATTTCCGCTATTATCAATGCCTATTGAAACTCAACCAAAAGTTAGAATATTACAACAATGATTTAGTGAACAAATATTACCTTGAAATTTAGCAAAACAATTTATTAGCCAAGAAAAATCAGTTTTAGATTTAATTAAAATTAGTAGTGGTTCTGTAACAAGAAAAGAAGTCATTAAAAATGCAAGAGTTACACATGCTTGATTAGGGTATGAATTTAGTAATGTTTTAGGTGGTAAATGACCACTAAAAAGTCAAAAAGAATTAAAAGATAAAGAAGTTTGAGATTTTGTAGGTGAAAGTCAATTTTATCAATATGTTGCAACTAATAATAGATTTGATGATATTGAAATTGAAATTAAAGATGCACCAACTAATGATAGTTTACAGCAACTTTTATTAGATATGCTAAGTTACACATATAACTATAATAGAAATTTTGATGGTGCAACATATGATGATAAAGGTGTTCCAGACAATGAAATAGCAAAGTTAAGAGCAAAATTTGAAGGACAAAAACCAGAAGAAGTAATAACTAATTTATTTAAACAATGAAAATTAGATTATCCAAATTATATAAATTTACCACAAGTTTATATTTTTAAGAAACTAGTAATTATGTTATCAAATAATATTTATTCAATTATGTCAATTAATAAAGGTTTAAATGATGATAATAAAATTTTGTTACCCTATTATTTTGAATTAAAATCGAGTCCAATAAAACCTACTGGTAAAGATATTTGAAGATTTAAAGATACCAAAGTTATATTAAAATCTGAGTATTTTGATTTTACAGATATGAATAACATTAAACTAAGAAATAATGATATTAGTCAAAATGAATTATTTAAATTAGATGATAATCAATTTAATTGATTATCTATTACAAATGAATTAGAAAGTAATAATATACCTTCATTAATTCCAGCAGATTGAACATTAGCAAATGGCGAATATGGAAAATATTTTACAAAATTAATCATTAGTAATAATAAAATTGAAAATGCTTTAAATTTATATGGTTCAAATAAATCCCAATTATTTTCTAAATTGGAATTTTATAAAGAAATATCACAAATTGATAATAATAGTGAATTTGAATTACAAATTGAAAATCCGATTAATAACTTAAATCGGATTGAAATTAGTGGTATATTTGGTACTGGAAATTATGATTTAGTTTTAATAACTGATAAACAAGAAATAAATTTAAATAATATTAATTTATTTGATAAATATAATGAAAATATTTCTTATATTAACTTAGAAATTTAATTATTCAAAATAATTATTTGTGTAAGTACCATCTCATTTTACATCTTCATCATGATGTTTAATTTTTGAAAAATACAATCTAGTTTTATCGGGGCTATATCATTTATTTCATCAAATAGTAGTTGTACCTAATACTTTTTCACCATTTGGTTTTAAATAATAATTTTCCATATTATGAGTAAGCACCCCCCCATGATTAATCCTATTGTTCCAGTTGTTGCACCAGTTAGTGCTAATGCTAATGTTATTTTACTTAAATTTGTTTTTATTCATGTTTTCATAATAAATTTCTCCTTTTTTCCTTGATTTTACTTATAAATTGTACTATTTTTGATTATTTTTACAAGTATGCTTTTAAATGCAAAATAACGCCTAAATTAAAGGCGTTTATTTTGTGATACCTATACTATTAATTATATGTAAATTGTTTACTATATAGCAAATGTGAAGATACTTTTTTTCACACTAGCATTATTTTTACCCCTAATTACATTTTTATATGGATACAAGGCATAAAATAATGCATCGTAAGGGTCTTGGTACATATTTTTATCAGGAATGTTAGTTTTGGTTTGGTCATAACGTAATTCTTCTAAACATTGAGTAGTTTTTGGTAAATCATTTTTATTAGCATAAAAGTTTCCATAACTCATAATATTTCTCATTCATACTACTCTATTAGTTAATCCGGCTTCTTGATTTAAATTTGAAGCATGTTTAATAGCAGTTTGTGTTATTAAAATAGTATTATGTTCATCTATTAATTTTTGATTTAATCAATCTATTGCTGTTCTTGCTTTATCATCATAAAAATAAATTGCTTGTTCAAAATTTTCAAAATTATCCATTAATCCTAAAATTTCATTAACATAACCATTAATTTTTTCATTTTCATTAACAAAATCATTTGGAGTAACTACTAATTCACAAATAATATAAGCATCATAATACCCAGTATTATTATATTCTTTAAAACCAACTATCATAAATACAGTATGGTCTTTTGGTCCAGTAGCTCAATCAATACCAACACTATAAAAATCAAATTTATACATTTCTTTTTCTTGATTATAAAATTGTTTTAACTGATATGGTTGTCAATATTTTACTACTTTTTGAAATGGAAAAATTGTTGCATCACTATCTAAAAATTCAAAACCATAAAAAACAGTATTAAATTCATCAGGATTACTTTTTTTCATTTCTAATAAAGTTTTTTGTTGAATTTCAGGTAATTTATTTCAAAATGGTTTAATAGTAAATCTTAAAATAAATAAACCTAAACCACTAAATATGTCTTTATTTTCATAATATACTTTGCCAATTTTTTTAAGATTTTTCGTTATTTCATCATTTAATGGTAAAAATGGTGTACAGTATTTTAAATAAAACGGATGATACTTATCATAAGGATTACATGTAAAAGTAATAAAGAAACTTTTATAAAAATAACGAGTAATCTTTTTTCCAAAATTAGGACTATATATATTTTTATCAATAAACGTTCAACTTCATTCTTTAATAGGCTCTTTTGATACTTTAATACGATTACTTCTAAACATAGAGTTTTGTAAACGTTCATATCGATATGTTAATTGTTTTTCAGTTAATGTTTCCTTTTCTTCTGCCATAATAATTTCATCTGTTCTTGAACCTAAAAAACTTGAACCACCAGCTTCTTTTCCAAAAATCTTATTACCATTAGCATAACCAATAAAGTCAATTTGTTGATTACTAGGAAAAATAATACATCCACCGTCCTTAGTAATTTTTCATTTAATTCCATGTGGATTATTAGGTAATAAATTAATATTATATGTATCTAATAAAACTTGACAAACATTCATTAAAGCACCAATTGTAGTTTCACTATGAGTATTTTCATATCGTCTTACTTCTTGAACACTACTATCACTAAAATTACAACATATAAATAAATCAAATGCTAAACAATTTCAAGTTTTTCTTGTTCCCCGTGCTGTTGGTATAAAACGATAAAAACAATTAGTAGTGAAAAATTCTGCTCATTCATCACCAACAAATTGTTTAAAAATATCTCAACTAAAACCATAATTATTATCACTAAAATTAAGATTATATTTTTTATTTAGTTGTGCATAACTACTAATAAAAGCCATATTTACTCCTTATTAACATATATAAGTTAAAATTAAATTATTTAAAAGAAAGGAACATTAAAAATGTTAAAATTACCATTCCCTAATCTTTTTGATTGAGACAAACACGATTTTAATCAAGATGAATTAAGTTTAAAACAAACAGAAGAATTATTTGCAAAAATAGATGAACAACTATGAAATGAATGTGATAAATCTGTATATAAATCATACAGATTTAGAAAACGAAAATTAAAAGCAAAAAAGGGTTTATTAAATTATAAACGACGTATTTGTACATATTATAACATAGAAAAACAAAAAACTGAATACGTATCTTTATTAGATAACTATCTTGGTGTTAAAAAATATAGCAAACTTGCACCTAATGTTATTAAACAAATTTTAAAATTTTTTGCTGATGGAAAAAAGTATCGTGATGTTTGTGATACTTTTATTGAGGATTTAATAAGTACTAGTACAGTTTGTAGAACATATCAAAAATTTCAATTACCAAAAATTAATATCCCTAAAATAGTATTAGAAAAAAATCAAACTTTATATATCAATATTGATGATGGGCATAGAAAATTTAAGTTTAATGAAAAACACAATACTAAAAATTGTAAAAAATGTTCTATGAGATTATTAGTATTTTGTACTGGTAAAAAGAAAAATGGAAAATTAATTAATAAAAGAGCAGTTTGTAAAATAAGAGTATCAAAAACAGAAATTGGTGCTGTGGATGGGTTACACTTTATTGGACTGGATGGGTTACACTTTATTGGACACTAATTACGTAGACAAGTGAACAAATTAGTGAAAAGAAAGGAAGTATAATTATGGCCAATATTAACTCATATTCAGATGAATTTAAAAAACAAATAGTAGCTTTATATCAAAGCGGTAAGTCAGTGTCTTGTCTTGCTAAAGAGTACAATGTTACAAGAGCAGCTACTTATAATTGAATTAAGCAATTTACTAATTCAGGTAGTTTTAAAACTAAAGATAATCGTTCTGTTGAAGAAAATGAATTAATTAAATTAAGAAAAGAATTAAAACAATTAAGAATGGAAAATGATATTTTAAAGCAAGCAGCACTAATAATAGGCAGAAAGTAGAAATTATTGCTAAAAATAAAGTTAAATATAAAATTCGCACAATGTGTCGTTTTTTGAAAATATCTAAATCAACATATTATTTTAACTTAAAGAAAAAAGAAAATAAAATCAAAAATAATATGTATGATGAAGCTGTTATTAGTGCTTTTAAAGAAAATAAAGAAGTTTATGGTACTAGAAGATTAAAAAAAATTTTAGAAAACCAAGAAATTTATTTATCACGCAGAAAAATTAAAGAAATTATGAATAAGCATAATTTAATATCAAAATACACTAAATTATCATTCAAAAATCATCATAATAAAGTCAATAATAGTCAAATAACCAATCTTGTTAATAGAAACTTTAATAATAGGGTTAAAAATGAAGTTATTGTTAGTGATTTAACTTACGTTCAAGTTAATGGTAAATGAAACTATATTTGCCTATTAATAGACCTATTTAACCGAGAAATTATTGGACATAGTGTTGGAGTTAAAAAAGATGCATTACTAGTATATCAAGCATTTATGCAATCAAATCGCTGTTTAAAAGATATCCAAATATTTCATAGTGATCGAGGTAATGAATTTAACAATAAAATTATTAATAATCTTTTATTAGCATTCAATATTACTCGATCTTTAAGCAAAAAAGGTTGTCCTTATGATAATGCTGTTGCTGAAGCAACTTTTAAAACTTTCAAAACTGAATTTATTAATGATAAAAATTTTACATCATTAATCCAATTAAAATTAGAATTATTTGATTATATCAATTGATACAACAACATAAGAATCCACAGCACTTTAAACTACTTAACTCCTATCAAATATCAAGAACAAGTGTCTACCAAAAAATAGTCCTAAAAAGTGTTGCCATTCCATGGTCATGTTTGTATATATTGCTGTGGTGTTTCTGTAATTTTTCCAGTTAATGGATATCAGTTATTATAATTTTCTAGACTGACACCAGTTCAAAGTTTATTAATCATATTTTATCATTCCTTAAAAAATGCTTTTTTATAATGTTTAGTTTTTGTTTTAGTTTTTCTATGTGATATATGTATAATTTCTTTTTGTAATTTCTTTTTACCTTTTTTTACAACTTGACTATATGCAAATTTTTCTAAATGATGTAATAATCCAGTACCAAATACAGTATTTACTGAAAATTTTAAACCAACACTTTTAAATGATTTATTAATATTTTCAATAGGATTATTAATAACATTTGCTACTTTATGATAAGTTCTTACGATTCTAAATATTTCTCTATATACTTTAAAACTATCTCTAATTATTTGTTGAACAACCGGTGGAGCAAATGCTATTGCTTTTAATCATTTATTTTGATTAACTCCATAACCAATGTATCAACCACTATATCAACGATATCAATGGAATGGATGTATTTGAGTAACAAAAGTTTCTGCTTTAAGAATACTATCAACAACTGTAATTGGTTTATATTTAGGATTACGATGATAAATAGTAATTGCACATTTATCTAATGATAAAGGTTGAATTTTACAACCCATAAATACTGGGGAATTTAATGGAATTAATTGTGCATGTTTAATTGCTTTTTTCTCTGCACTAGTAAATAAATCAGTTACTTTTTCTTTTAATTTATTAATTTTCTCAAATGCTTGTTTTTCTAATTTTTCAAATTTTTCTTGTAATTTATATATACTTTCTCGTAATTTTTCAAAATATGATGTATTTTTTCAAAATTTATTTAAACCTTTTTTTAAATAAAATCTAATATCCAAATATTTAAAAATTTTATTTGCATTTAAAACAATCTTATGAATTGAACTTTTTTTAAAATTAAATTTAATAGCATTAGCACGAATTTTTTGTAAATCTAAAATTAAAGTTTTTCCATATCTATTTTCTGAATGTATTGTATGAACTAAATTTAATCAATCATGTTGGTTCATAGATAGTACTTTTTTTAAATCAGTATTATATTTTTTTAAAAAGTTATTTGCTTTTTCAATATCTTTAATTTTAAATTTAGGAGTTAATTGTGGACTTAGTTTTATTAATGTATTTTGTAATAATAAGTAATCTTTTAATTCTTGTGCTTCTAATTTTTGAAAATTATTTTTATATTGTCTTTCAGCAACATATCCTAAATTTTGGATTATTGTTTCACGATTAGGAGCAAAACTATAATTAAATAAATAACGTTTATTACCAATAATTTTATCTGTTAAAATTTCTTTTCCACTTACTTGACTTATAATTTCTTGTAAGTTTTTTGCTTCTTTAATTCCAACTTGTTCTAATGTTTTAGTTTTTTCTGCTAATTTAATAAATTTAGTAGTACGATAACCACGACTAATTTTATTAAGTCCAGCAAATGCAGGAAGTATATTAAAGAAAGTATTTAATTTTGTTACATTTCCTTTTAAATAATCATAAACTTGATTAATAGTAAAATCAGTTAAAAACTCTACACCAACAGCACTAATACTAGCAATTAAATCACTTGCACCTAATCCAAGGGCTACACTTTCACTTAATCCACCAGTAAAAGGAGCAAGTGCTACTGCTATGACCTGTACACCAATCATTTCTAAAATTTCTCATCAAAAACTTTTATTTTCTTGTTGTTTACTTATTCTAGTATGTTTTTGTTTATTTATGTTTAAAAGTATTGCTGTACTAGTTGTACCGATTGGCATAATATTAATTTCCTTTATTTAAGAGTTATTTTAATTGGATTTGTTGTTCCTTTATAATTTAAGTCATTAACATTTGCAGTAATAGTTATATATAAGTCACCTGCTTTTTGTTTTTGATTACTTACATTAGTTTTCCCTTGTGCATCACTAAAATATTTAATAGTTGGATTTGTTAAATTTGGATTTAATGATTTAAGTTCATTAGTACTTTTTATTTGTGTATTTAATTCACTATTATTGTTATTAACATTTGCAGTAATATCAGTTGTTAAATTTGTAATTTTAGTTTTTAAATCAGTTTTATCAGTATTAATAATTCCACATGCCATTCAACGTGATGTTGTTTCATTATTAGAAATATAAGGTATGGCTTGACCTGTAACTTCTCCACCAACTAAATACATTCTTCCAACTTTACCATCTGCCACTTCTTGAACATAAATAATTGTATCTTGCAACATATATCTTTTCATTGCTCTTGGTGTTGCTAAAACAAATGACATAATTTCATCATCATTTTTATCATTTTTAAAAGTCATATAGTCATCCATTACAATTTGACATAAAACACCTTTAATATATAAATCATTACCATTTAATCTTAGAACCTGTTTGGAATCTTTTAAACATAATTAAACTAAAAAAGGGAATAATTATTTCTAACCTGACAGTTAATTAACATTTTATTTTCTTTGTCATTTTTTTGTTAAAAAGATTTTATCATTTGACAACTTATCGATTAAAAATTTATTTTTCAACTATAAAATAACATTTATGATATTAATTTAATCAAAAATAAGTTAAAAAAGATCCTAAACAGGTTCTTAATTGTTGTGCAATTTCATTATCAGTAATTAAACCTTTATTATCTGCCAAATAAACTATACTATCATAAAGAGAATTAGTAATAAAGAATCTACAATTTGCAATATTTCTATATTGAAATAATGTATTTCATGCCCCCAACATTGCTTCTACATATTTAATTGCTTGTGCTTTTGGTTCTGTTGATTTTTCAATCATAAATTTAATTGCATATTTTGCAATTACATTAGTATTGTTATTAGCTAAATAATCTGCTAAATCATTAGCAACTTCATATTGCATACTTTGTAATAAATTTTGACCATTTTCTGCTAATAAATCTTTTGCTGCAATTGTTTCGCCAGCAACGGCTTCTTCTGTAATTTCTTTAATAATTTTATCTGTATCAGCATATCCAACATCTATTCTTTTACTTTTATCATTTCATTGAAGAACTTTAACTTTTGGGTCTTTTGGTTTTTTAACTATAAATTCAATTCTTGTTGAATTAACCATTTCGATAGGAAAAAAAATTGCCCACGGACTATTTGATTGTTTAAAAAATTCTATAAATTCTGGTGCTTCTACTAATTTTTCGGTATTATCTAAATTTTGTTTGAATGGTACTGCCATTTTTTATTTTCCTTCCTTATAATTTATTTTTATTTTTATAATCCAATAATGTACTTTTTATTGAATTTGGTTGATTTGTTATTATTGTTTGTGGTTTGCCACCTGTATTAATTGTTTCTTTAAATACTGGTTGTTCTTTAATCATTTTTTTAATAGTTTCTTCAATTTTTGAATTTTCTATATTACTTGTTTTAAATTTTAAATAATCATAAAATTCAGTTTTAACTTGATATTTTTTAAATATATTAATAATTTCTTTTTCTTTAATTTCTTGATTAAGTTTATTTAACTTATTTTCTGCTTCATTAACTTTATTTTCTATTTCTTGTGAAGAAGCATTATTTTCAGTTAAAGGTTCAGTTGTTTGTTGAACATTATTTTCATTTTCTAACATTTAACATTCTCCTAATCTTATCCCAATAATCAATCTTTAACTAATTGTGGCATTTCACTTATTAGTTTTTTATAATCATTAACAGCATTTTCTAATATATCAATATCAGAAAATTTAAAACAATTTCCTATATCTAAATCAAAATCTCTATCAATTTTGATATTATTTTTTCTATATTTTTCATTAAATTCAATTTTTGTCATATTATTTTTCTCCTTTATTAATTTTTTCATTTAATTTTGCTAATTTTTTTTGATGTTTTATAATTTTGTTATTTACTCTAACATGTTTTGGAGTTGTAATAAATCTTTTTAATAAAACAATAATTTCTCTGCAAATTAATGTTCCAACACTTGTTCCAATAATTATTAATTCATGTAAAAATTCTTTCATCTCAATATTTTCCTTTCAATTATTTATTTTTTAATTATTCATCAAATTGACCACCATTAATTCTTTCAATCATTGATTGTGAATTACTTATAATTTTTACTAATACAGATATTTCTTTATTTAATTGTTCCATTCTTTCTTTATATGATTGTATTTCTTGATTATAATATTCAATTATTTTTTCTTTATTCATTGCTTTTCACCCCCTTTATAAACTCATGTGATTGTAATCTCAATTTAATGAAGCATTATCAGTATTTAATGGTACTTCGCTCATATTATCACTACCGTATTGACTGGTTGTTTCACTATTAATTGAAAATCTATTATCATTAATTAATCTTGTAGTTTCATTATTAAATGTTGTTTATTGCATTTCTTCAACATGATGATTTGTTTCCATAGGTAATAAATTATGAATAATTTCAGATGCCCCAGCAATAATGGTAGGTACTGCATAAGCATTATTAAAATTATTATTTATACCCATAGCAACACCAGTACTAATCAAACATCCACCAGTTGCCATATTACAAATTTTTCTTATTGTTTCAAATTTATTAGGTATTAACTCAGTTAATCCACTAATAAGATTTGAAATACCATAAGCATTTAAACTAATATATGTATCTCAATCCATTAATGACTGATTATCTTGTTTATCTAATAATAATCATGGTGGACCCTCAGTTGTAGTTGTAGTAGTTATTGGAGTTGGTGTTGTTGGAATAATAGGATTAATATTATTTTCTGTTCATTTACTATAATTTGCTAAACCGATTGTTCCTAAACCTAGTAATATTTTTTTTAGAACTATTAATTAATTTTGTTTTAGTATTTGGTCTTTGATTTAAATTTCAAATATCTAAACCTAATTTTTTACCAAATAATAAACTATTAATTGAACCTAATACTGGATTTGAAATTACTTGACCATAATAAGCACTTGTACCAATCATTGCACAAATAGGACTTATACCGGTTCTAATTAATTTGGTTAAAGTATAATTTGATTGTGTATTTTCGTTTGGCATTTTATTCTCCTTTAATTTCTAATTTTTTAACTGTTACTTTAATTCAACCTTGATAAACATCATTATCACCAACTATTAATGCAACATTACTTTCGGGGTCAGAAACAATTATGTGTTTTGATTTAATATTTGGATATTGTCTTAAAATAATTGCTCTAATATCATTACTTGTATGAATTGCTTTGGGAAATGGTGATAATATTTCAATTTCATCTTTATTTTCAAACAAAGTAGGTAATATTATCATTAGTCAAATTCTCCATTTTCTATTTTTTCTTGTAATTTCATTATTAATTTCATTTTCCAATTACTAATATTAATTTTAATTTCATCACTAATATCATCTTTAAGTAATTCCATAAATTCATTGTCAAGATAATTAATTATTTTTTCTTTATTCATAATTTAACCTTTCTTTTCTAACTCTTTTATTTTGTTTTTGCTTACATAAGTTATTACATTTATGGGCATAAACTCTACCATAACCACATTTATTATTCTTTTTAATTTTTATTATCATTAGTTTTAAATGTTTCTTCTTTTTCATCTCAATATAATTTGGTATTTGTTTCTATTCACTTCTCAAAAGAATTTAATTTTAATTTATTCATTATCAAATGTCTCCATTTTCTAAATCTTTAATTAACTCAAAAGCATCAATATATGGTATTCCATCATCACCTTTATCTAATTCATCTTGTATTTGTTCTTTAAGAAAATTAATTAATTTTTCTTTATATTCATTAATATATTTTTGAGCAATTTTTCTTCTTATATTTTCAACTTTAATCATATGTTCTTCACAAAAATATCTTACTTGTACATTATCTTTATCTAATTTTGTTGGTAAATTAGTACAATTAGTTATATGTTTACCAACTTCATTAACTTCACTAAAACAACATGGTATATTTTCTTTATTCATTATTTACTTTCCTTTCTATATTTTTTTTCTTGATGTATTAATAAATTTATTAAAATTATTTGTTTATCAATGTCACCTAATTTTTTTAAAAGATATTCATATCTTTTTTTAAAATCTTCACTATCAATATCTCTATCTTTATAAATTAAATTTTTCAGTTTTTTTATTTTATATAAGGTTTTTGGGGAATATATTTCTCCATCCATACAAAGAAAACATTTCATTATTTTATTTCCTTATTTTCAATTTGATTAGCAATTTCATTTAATATTTTCAATACTTTATATTCATTTTTTAATTCTTTAATAATAAATATTAAAATTATTATTAGTGTTATACTTGTTATTAATATTGGTACTATTAATAAAATTTTTCATAATATCATTTTTTTACTCTTTTCATTTTTTAAATCATTTAACATTAATTGAACAAAATGCACGATTTTTAGGAATATTTAAAGTATTAAAAATTTGACCAGTTACTATAATTTCATCGTTTTTGTTTAATAAAATACAGCGTCTATAAAGTTTTGGTTTATTAAAAATTAAAGTAACATAGTTTAATCCATTTCATTGACCACGAACACTATAATATAATTCTTTATTACCTTTTTCGTAATATTTTGCTTCAATAGTGTTACTAAGTTTTACTGTTAATTTGACATAATTTGTTTTATCTTTCATTTTTATAATTTCCTTAAATAATTGTCAAAAATTAATATTTTTTTATGATTTTTTAAATAATATTGAATATGCTTATATGCATCTTGTTCATGTTTTGTTAATTTTATATTTCCTTTATAATTTGTTATTTTATTTTTATTTTTTGGTTGGTTTTCTAGATAATATCAATTCATAACATCTTGTACTAATACCATTAATGCACCAATAATTTTAGGGGTTGCTAATGGATTAGTTAATAATTGTTTTGAATTTAAAAAGAAATTTTCTACAATAACTAATATTTTTTTATCAATAAATTTTTCTTTAATCAATTGAAATTTTTCTTTATACATATTTTTAGTTCATAAAACAGTTAATGTATTAAATGTTTCATTAAAAATAATATTATTAGTTTCATGTGAATATATAACAATTCCATTATTACCAATTCCAGCGGGGTCAATTCCGATAATTAAGTCATATTGCATTAATTAAGTTAACCTCTAATAACTGTTTTAATAATTTCTAAATCACAATTACATCAACAATATTTACATTCTTCAATAAATTCTTTATGACCACAAACTAAATTATCTTTTTTTTAAATCATCAATCAGTTTAATTAGTCCTATTTTAAATTCAATATCATCACTGTCTGGTATGCAAATCGTTCCTCTTTTAGTTAAATATTCTTTATCCATATTTATACCTCCTACTTAACCTAATATTTAAAATACAGTCATAACAAATCGCTTTACTATTTTTATCTCTTAAAAAATATTTTCTTGTTTTTATATCATTAGTATTAAAGAATAAATAATCAAATTTATGTTGTTTACATGTTCAACAAAAATACTTTTTCATTTTATTTATCTACATTTTCTTGTTTTTTATCAATAACATAATCAATTGTTATATTTTTATAATTATTTAAGTGAGTTTTACATAATCCTAATTTTGTATCTTTTTTAATTGAACAAACATATATTTCTTGTTTACTATTATTATTTTTACAACCATAAATATCACAAAATCATATTCAATCATGTTCATTAATCATTATTGAATTACCTTACTTTCATTATTAATATGTTCTGTTGCTTCTAGCATAAAGAACATAACTACTATTCGTTTTATTCATTCCAGAAATTCTGGGCTCAAAAATAAATTGTGAAATTTTAAAAAACATTGAGGCATTCGATTCAATATTTATTTAATTTGTGTTTAGCAAATTAATATTTTAATTGAACCGGCACCGCTCAATTTTTTTTACAAGTTTGAAATTTATTTTCTCGCCCAAAAATTTTTTCAAAAAAAATAAAAAATAAAACCAACACTTGCTCACTGGGGAGTGGCAAGGTTGGTTAAATAAAGATAGAATTAATACAACAGGTCCCTACAACAGGTCTATATATACTAGTTTCCAATTCGCTCCCACCCCAAGAATTACCATTACTGGTTAGTATATTTTATTAGGTATCACTCCACTTTTTATTTATTCATGCAAGTCCACATGCTCTAACTACTATTTTTAACAACTGTGTTGTAGTTCACTTTTTTAGTTCCCTAACACGTGTTGATAATAGCGTTAAAGAGGGTTATTAATTATTAACTTTCTCCTACTTGGTCACTGCGTGTAGTAGATATTTAAAGAGTGTTAATAATAAAAATTTTAAAATTTTACAATTACAAAAAAAGACAAGATTATTTCTTGTCTTTTTCCTTTGAGAATAATTTTTATTTTATCTTATAAAATCTATATTTTTTAAAATACGTCGAATATAAATTTAAATTTAAGGGTAAAAGAAAATTTAATTTGTCTATCATCATTTTTAAATGGTAATTTTGGAAATAAGTTACTAATATGATAATAAATTATTTCGTAACTTTGACAACCGTCCGTAATTTTAATCCTGTAATAATTGCAAAAAGACAAAGAAGATTTGATGGTTTTGATCAACAAGTTCTTTCTTTATATGCAAAAGGTATGACATTATCAGATATTAGAATGCAATTACAAGAGTTATATCATGGTGCTGATATTAGTGAAAGTGTTATTAGTCAAATTACTGATGATGTTATTGATGATGTAAAAGCATGGCAAAATCGACCATTAGATAGTGTTTATCCGATTGTTTATTTTGATTGCATAGTAGTTAAAATACGACAAGATAAACGCATTATTAACAAATCTGTGTAGGAGTTGATTTAGAAGGTAAAAAAGATGTTTTAGGCTTATGAATTAGTGAAAATGAAGGTTCTAAATTTTGATTAGCCAATTTCACAGAAATGAAAAATCGAGGCTTAAATGATATTCTCATTGCTTGTAGTGATAATTTAACAGGAATGTCAGAAGCAATACAATCAGTTTATCCTAAAACAGAACATCAATTATGCATCGTTCATCAAATTAGAAATAGTTTGAAATATGTCTCATATAAGCATAGAAAATCTCTAGTTGCAGATTTAAAACCAATTTATACTGCATGTAGTGAAGAACAAGCAATGCAGGCTTTAGAAACATTTGAAAATAAGTGAAATAAACAATATCCTCAAATTGCTAAATCTTGATATAAAAATTGAGAAAATTTGATAGTTTTTATTAGTTATCCAACAGAAATTAAAAGAGTAATTTATACCACAAATGCTATTGAATCTGTTAATAGTCAATTACGAAAAGTTATCAGAAATAAAAAAGTTTTTCCTAATGATATGGAAGAATTGAAAATATTTTATTTAGCAATTGAAAATATAACAAAAAAATGAACAATGCCCATTCAAAATTGAAATACAGCAATTGCTCATTTTATGATAAAATTTGAAGATAGAATTAATCTTAACTAGTACTTTGTAAAACAAAGATACACAGATTTCTAAAAAGCCTCAATAAAAACTATCAAATTTTCTCAATTTTTATATCAAGATTTAGCAATTTGAGGATATTGTTTATTTCACTTATTTTCAAATGTTTCTAAAGCCTGCATTGCTTGTTCTTCACTACATGCAGTATAAATTGGTTTTAAATCTGCAACTAGAGATTTTCTATGCTTATATGAGACATATTTCAAACTATTTCTAATTTGATGAACGATGCATAATTGATGTTCTGTTTTAGGATAAACTGATTGTATTGCTTCTGACATTCCTGTTAAATTATCACTACAAGCAATGAGAATATCATTTAAGCCTCGATTTTTCATTTCTGTGAAATTGGCTAATCAAAATTTAGAACCTTCATTTTCACTAATTCATAAGCCTAAAACATCTTTTTTACCTTCTAAATCAACTCCTACACAGATTTGTTAATAATGCGTTTATCTTGTCGTATTTTAACTACTATGCAATCAAAATAAACAATCGGATAAACACTATCTAATGGTCGATTTTGCCATGCTTTTACATCATCAATAACATCATCAGTAATTTGACTAATAACACTTTCACTAATATCAGCACCATGATATAACTCTTGTAATTGCATTCTAATATCTGATAATGTCATACCTTTTGCATATAAAGAAAGAACTTGTTGATCAAAACCATCAAATCTTCTTTGTCTTTTTGCAATTATTACAGGATTAAAATTACTATTGCGATCTCGTGGTACATCAATCTCAATTTTACCTTGTTGAGTTATTAATTTTTTTGAACTTATACCATTACGAGCATTGTCACTATTACTATGTTGATTCTTATCATATCCTAAATAATTTTGCATCTCAGAATTCAACATTTTTTCTACTAATCTTTTTGTTAATTCTTTATACAAACCTCCCTCTTTAAAAACTGTTGTTAAATCTTCAGTATTTTCTAATAATAAATCTACTGCTTTTGATATTGGATCATTATTATTAATATTTTGCTTTTTAGCCATTTGTAACTCACTCTTTCTAGGTTTATTATAGAACTAATTAAACATAGTTATTTTTGTAAGTTACACAGATTACTAAACATTACCTTTAAATTTTTAAGTCATACTTTAATATGATAATATTTATTATTATTTTATTTTTAATTGTATTAAATTAAGGTATGATTTTTTAATTTAATATTAAAATTTCTAAAAAGGAATGTTTAACTTAGTTCTTCTATTTTAATATTACTATTAATATTTTTTTTGTTATCTACATTTTGCTTATTTTTATTATATAATAAAGAAATTCCTATTATTAAACCAATTAAATTTAATGTTAAAAATAATAATATGATGCCTAATGCATTATTACTATTACATAAAGTTATACCTCAAATTAAAAACACTATTCAAATTACTAAACATATTCATATAATAAATGTAATTAAACCAATACTCATTACCTTGCACCTTTTTCTTTCTAAAAAATAATTAAACTAAATAAAATATAGTATTTTCTATTAGATTCTTATAATTTAATATTTTTTACTTTATACAAGTATTTACTCTATATAAATATAAGAAAAATGCATATTTTTATGCATTTTTCTTATATTTATTAAATCAACCCCCATCTATATCCTTTTCTTATGATCAATTTATTTCATTTGGTTTCATTGGTTTTTCATTATTCTTTACACTAATAATTTTACCATTTTTAACGTTAATAACAGTATTTGCAACATATTGGAAGTTAGGATTATGAGTAACCATAATAATTGATGTTTTATATTCTCGATTAACATCCAATAAAATTTCTAACACCTTACGCCCCATTTCCTCATCAAGTGCTCCTGTTGGCTCATCACAAAATAAAATTGTCGGATTTTTTGCTAGTGCTCTACCAATCGATACTCTTTGTTGTTGTCCACCCGATAATTGACTTGGAAACTTATTCATATGTTCATCCATTTCAATAACTTGAAAAATATCATCAATACTCATATTTTTATTTTTAGCAAGATTTTCACCAACTTCAGCATTTTCACGAGCAGTTAAGTTAGTTAATAAATTGTATTGTTGAAAAATAAAACCAACATTATCTCGTCTAAATTTAGTTAAATGACTATCTTTTAATAAAGATAAATTGTATCCCGCCACAAAAACATCACCAGTATTAGGTTTATCCAATCCCGAAATAATATTTAATAATGTTGTCTTACCACTTCCCGATGGTCCTAAGATAACAACAAAATCACCTAATTTAATTTTTAAATTAACTCCTTTTAATACTTCATATTCTAAGTCTCCAGTTAAGTAAGATTTTTTAACATCAAATAATTCAATAACATTAGTTTGAGTATCAGGAGTATTATTAGTCATTGATATAATTTTACCTGCTAAAATTTCTTTTGAATGAGTTTTTGTTAATTTTTTAATTGCTTTTTGATTATCTTTAAAAGCTTGCAATTTAGCTTTATTAGCTTCTATTTCTTCCTTTGATTCTGGTTTATCATGAGATTTATGAGTTACTGGTGGTATTGTACCTTCGGTTTTAGATACTGACTTCTTTGTAAAACTAGATTCTAACTTATTTTTAGTTACTTGTTCACTTGAATTTTTAGTGTTTTTTTTATCATTTTTCATGTTTTTATTCCTTTCTGCTTTTAATCAAATTCATTTAAAGTTTTAATTGGATTAATCTTCTTCATGGCATATCAATCAATAATAAAGGTTGTTGCATAAATACCAAAGACAATTAAACCAACCACAAGCGGTAATCATCAAACAAAGAATAATGGTAAAACCCATGTTGTATTAGCAGCTAAATAGTTAAGAATAAACTTAACAATTATTCATCCTACAGGAAAACCAATAACAAACATAACAGCAATCACTGGTAAATACATACCAATAACAATATTAGTTATTTTTGCATCACTATAACCAAGTGTTTTCATTGTTGCTATTGTTTTACGATTTTCATAAATTACTAAATTACTTGTTAATAAAATAATAAAGAACGAAATGATTAATGAAAAGATAATAAATGTAACCAATACTGTATCAACTAAAGCAGTAATTTGATTTAACAACTGATGATGGATATCTTGTGGCGTAATATTAACAGCACTACCTGCACCATAACCTTGATAAGTACCAGAACCATCAGTACCACCATTTAAACCAAAAGCACTGTAATCTCCATACATTTGCGAAGTTGAAAATGAATTAGTTATATCTGGTAATGATTGCGAATTTGAAAATTTAAAATTAAAGATTGGATTTTCATTTTCAAATATTTGATTAAGTTTATAAATAACGGGATCATTTAATTGATTAAGAAAATTTTGATATTCATTAAATGATTTTAATTTACCAAAATCAACATCACAAGTTGTTTTTTTGTCTTCTCATTCTTTTTTAAATAATAAAAATAAAAATTCTTTTGTTTTATTAAATGATAAAACTTTATCAGCATTAGTTTTACTAATATAAGCATTAGGTTGACCATAACCATTATATATACCAACTACTTTATACGTTGGTGTTTTAGAACTTATCTTATCATTATAAGAATTAACAACCTTACCAGCAGCAACTTCTTTTAACATATTTGTAGCATTAATACCCGCATTAACATAAGCCTCATCCTTTAACTCATCAACTTGTGTATAACCAGTTTGTTGTTTTAATAATGTTACATTATTAACATTTTTACTATCGCCAACAACGTTATCAATATTAATTTTATCCAAATCAAAAGGTTTCAATTTATTATTATCTTTAAATTTTATAGTATTACCATTACTACTCATTTTAAATTCATCATTTATTTTTAAATTTAATTGTTTAGCAATTGTTTGATTAATAACAAGACTAATACTATCATCACTATTTTCTTGTTCTAAAAGTGGATTTAATGAAGAACCTCCAGCATCATATAATTGCATCATTGAAGGTTTGCCTAACTGTTGTTGATTTTGTAAACCATAAACTTTCATTAAATATTTGTTCTGTTTAAATAATTTTTCAGGAGTACCAATAAAGTAAGTTCCTAATTCATCAGTTTCTTTATCAAAAGGCACAACATTAAAAGCAACATTAAAAGGAGCATTGGGATGACTATAAGCTTTGGCAATATTTTGACGAATAAAATATGGGCTTTTAGTATAAGCACCTTGCACTACAGTTTGTCCCATTCTATTATAAAATAAAGCACCAAATCAAATTCCAACTTTATTAATTCAACTATCACGCTCTTTGTCACTAATTTCAGATGCATTATTATTCAATAATTGTGTTTCATTAGTTAAATGTCACGGATATAATTTATCGTTAGTATCAAAACTTAAATTATCAATATCATTAATAAAAGTAGGACCCTTACTTGAGGCATTTTTGTAAGCAGGAATATTACTATTTGCTCAATCTTTGAATTTTGTAATATCTAAATCATTAGGATTAGTACTAATCTTACCAGTCTTCGAAATCGTACCACTAATATTCATTGCCACTGTTGTTCGATAGTTTTGATAAAATTTTCTAATAATATTATAAGTATTCTCACTATAAAAACTGTTAATATTAGTATTTTTTAAAACTGTGTCATACATTGGTAGTGCATTTGGTCAAGCCATTTGTACCATAATTCCAACAATCACAGAAGCATCTTTAATATCACTAGAATCTAATCCATTTAAAAAGTTTTTAGTAAGCATTTTACCATTTAAATACGTTAAACCAGTATATCCTAAATCACTAATAGCAGCACCGGGATTAGATTCATCTGACATTGGAGCATATGCTTCAGCATTAATATTATTTTCTAATAATTCTTTAACAAAAGTATCATTTAATGGTCCAGAATTATCAAAACGTGGTGGATGTCAATATGTATCACCAGTAGTACTATCAACAGTAGAAGTATAAGTTCAATCATCTTTATTATTTGGATTATAAGTTTTATAAAAACTATATGGAGAATTATAAGTCGGAATGTCATATTCAACTAAGGAGTGATAATTCATACCAGTAAAAGAAAGTAATTTATTATCAGCCATAATTTTTGGACCAATAATAGATGTTGTCATTAAAGTTGTTCCTAAAAACATAGTTAATGCTGCTGCTGCCATTTTTCCAATTGATGATGTAAATAGTGATAAACGGAATCTTGTTAAAAATCCACGATTAATACTTTTTGTTTTAATAATTCGACTAAAGCGAGAATTAACAGTAGCTGATTCGTTTTTAATTAAATCTATTGGTTTTTTAATAACTGTTAAAGCACTAATAACTCATGCAATAATTGATAAAAAACCAAATATTAAAATTAAACAATATATAAATCCTAAACCATTAAAAATAAAATGACCAAAATCTAGATTAAAATAGTTGGCAAATGTTTGAACTATAATTACTTGTAAACCACTTGCTGGTAAAAACACTAAAATAGTACCAATAAGTGCTGCTACCATTGGATAAGATAAAGATGTAATTAAAATTTTAATATTACTATAACCTAATGATTTTAAAATTCCAATTTGTGTTCGTGAATTATCAATATTTTTATAAGTAATTAATATTACTGTAATTCCTGTAATAATTAAAACAATTAACAATAAACCAATTAATAAACTTTTAAATCCAATAATAGTTGCATTCAAAGTAGCAGTACGTTTATTAAACGTATACTTATTATTTCCTAATTTATATACTAAAGCAGCATCAGAATCAATAGTATTAATATATTTACTTCTTAAACTTTGTGAAATTAATTTAATATCATTAATTTTACCTATTGTTGATTTTCCAACAAAATAAATTTCGCGATCATTATCAGAAGAAATTGTGATTTTTTCATTAGCTTTATCATATGATCAAATATAATTATTTTTTTCTAACCTTTTACTTAAACCAAATTGCATTGGATCAACGTATAATAAACCTTCACGAGTTTTATTTGGAATTGGTGTAGTTTGATCAATAATTGGGGTTGTGAAATCAGCAGATACACCATATCCAACAATTTTTAATCAATTATAACTACTATAAGCAGCATCATTTAAATCATATCCTGAAACTTTTAAACTACTTCCTAATTGATCTGATTGCACACGAATTGTATCATTAATATGCAAATTATTTTTTTGAGCAAATTCTTTATTAATAACTACCTGTTTTCAACTTGGAGTTTTATCTGGATTATTACTATCTCCTATTTGATAACCATCACTAATGATTAATTTATCAATACGAGCATCTTGATTATAAGTTAATATTTTTAAAATTCTAGGATTACTATTATTATCTAATTGCATAGTTCTGCCTTCAACACGATCTCATATAAATTCATTACCAGCATCATTTGCAATATTGTTAATATCAAAATCATTCTTTTCATCAACAGCAGTTGTTGATGTTGAGATTTTATTAGAAACAGTTTTTGGAGTAGTATTAGATAAATCAATAACAAAATCATGTAAATTAGATTTTGCAACTAATGTTGAATATTCATCAGAAATTCTTGCTAAACTTGTTTGCATTAATGAAAAAATAGTTGATGATAATAATACTAAAACAATTAAACCAACTAATTGAATTTTATTACGAAATGCTTGTTTAAACGAATTTTTAAAAAGCAAAAATGATTGTTTTTTCATATTCGTTCTTCCTTTCTTTTAAATTTTAAAACAAAAAAAGTTATTGAATTAAAGCCATTTTTCAACCATTAATTAAAGTTTTTAAATCTTGAATAGTTTTAGTAATAAGTAGTGTTAATTGGGCACTTAAAAAATAAGTTAAATTCTTCTTAAAAATAGCAATTAAAAGTTTTTTATTATTATCAGTAATAGAAACTTGGTGGTCAAAATTAGTAAACATTTGTTTTTTAAATTGCCATATTAAAATGATAATTTTAGTTTTAGTATATGCTTTTACTGGAAATTGTTTATTAATAATATTGGGTAATGAAGAATTACTAAATAATGTTACTCAAGTTTTTTTAATTAAATTAAAAATTGTAAATAAATTATCACTAAACATTTTTCATGAAAAGAAACCTAATCAATAGTAAAAGAACACTAAAATTAGTACTGAAATAAAGTTATTTATTGATGGTAATGATATTTTAATCATAGTAAAATTAAATTGTAAAATAATAGCAATTATAATAATTCACAAAATAGTAAAACGCATCACTTTCATAATTTGATTATTATTACGGCTTAAAAAACTAAAACAAATAAATAAATGTAAAATCGAAATCAATGATAGCATTGGTAAACTTTCTAAATCTAAAAAATTAATATTAATTACCATTTCTTGAACTGGTAATAAAAATAAACAAAATTGTGCTAAAAATCATAAACTAAATTGAAGAATAATGATTTTTGTTTTATTAAATATTTTTTTATTATTAATACTATTTTTATGAAAATTAATAGTAATTAAAAAAGTTAATTTCATAATTAAAAGTAAAAAAAGAACTGGTAAACCAAAAAAAATAAATAATTGTTCAAAATTATTAATACTATTAATTTTTAAAATATTACTACTACGTAACATTATATTCACCTTTAAATAAACTTTGTTATTATTATAATTATAAACTATTAAAATTAAATAATGCAATTATTTAGTTTTAGATAGTGTTCAAATATTCAAAAAGAAAAGGAAAAAAGAAAATGTTATGAAACTGCTGTATTAAATTCTTTAGTAATAATTTTGATAATGAATATCAATATTTACAACCTATGGATTCAAACTATATGTACTACCCCACTACTAATTATCAAAC
The DNA here is from genome assembly GCF_977110965.1 of Spiroplasma endosymbiont of Dactylopius coccus. NCBI lineage: Bacteria > Bacillati > Mycoplasmatota > Mollicutes > Entomoplasmatales > Spiroplasmataceae > Spiroplasma > Spiroplasma endosymbiont of Dactylopius coccus. The sequence goes on from NZ_OZ373019.1 coordinate 222,677, forward strand.
TACTACATCTACTACTAAAATAATAGCTGTTGAACAACCAACTAAAAATACATCAACAGTTTTTTCAAATAGAAAAATTATTTCAAAACCATTGAAAAAAAAGATACAAGAAATTAATATTAATAATATTACTATTTTTGAAGAAGAAAGTGAAAATCAAACTAAACATATATCTTTATAAATATCTTTAATGGTAATGTTTAGTAATCTGTGTAACTTACAAAAATAACTATGTTTAATTAATTCTATAATAAACCTAGAAAGAGTGAATTACAGATGGCTAAAAAGCAAAATATTAATAATAATGTTCCAATATCAAAAGCAGTAGATTTATTATTAGAAAATACTGAAGATTTAACAACAGTTTTTAAAGAGGGAGGTTTGTATAAAGAATTAACAAAAAGATTAGTAGAAAAAATGTTGAATTCTGAGATGCAAAATTATTTAGGATATGATAAGAATCAACATAGTAATAGTGACAATGCTCGTAATGGTATAAGTTCAAAAAAATTAATAACTCAACAAGGTAAAATTGAGATTGATGTACCACGAGATCGCAATAGTAATTTTAATCCTGTAATAATTGCAAAAAGCCTCTCTTTAATTTTTTTAAAAACCATTGTTTTATAATCTTTGTTACGATAATCATCAAAAACAAATATACCTATAAAATGATAACCAATGCCTTTTGATTTTTCTTTTATTTTTACAAAAGTAACAAATTCTACTTTATCTTTAATATATTTTTCACCCAATTGTTTTCTTTTTTCACTTGTACTGGTACTATTAAATTGATAAATAACATTTCAATCTTCTGACAAAAAATTTGCATATCCTGTTTTAATTACTTCTTCTTTTTCGCTATTTGGACTAATCGTTAAAAATCAAACTTGTTGATAATCATTTATTTTATAACCAATTTTTAATATTGATACACCATCTTCATTAGTAAAAAGAGTACTTAAAACCTCAAAAATTGTTTTAAATAATATTCTATCTTTGATAGTTATTTCTTTCTTGAATAAAATTGTTTTTAGTACCTCATTGTTCACTATATGATCACCTCTATATAAACTATAACATAATTTTAATGATTCTTATTTATACGAAATAATAATACTAATTACATTGTAAATAATTTTGGTTGTAAACAAAATCCTAGTGTTAATTCATTAGCACTATGAACGTCTTTTCAATTTTCAGTTTCAACTGAAAATTGTTGACCCGTAGGTACTAAAACTGATACTGGTGCAACTACTTCCATCATTTCACTAACTACTAATGTTTTTGATACTATTTTTTTTCAATAACTGGGTTAATATGAATACAAGATTTTATATCATAACTATCAGTAAATGCCACTAAATTTTGATTATACTGTGATAACACTTGTATTTTTTTTATTTAAATTTGTCAACTTCTGACTACCTTTTTTATTTAAAGTTTCTAACTTTTCTTTTTCTAAAACTAATTGTTTTTTTCTTTAAGTAGTTTTTGAACTTCTTCAGTTGTTTGATTACCAATCTTTGTTAATTTATCTTCTAGTAAAGAAATATTTTTTTCTTTCTCCTTTATTTGCATGCCATTTTCTTGTTGAATAGTTTCTAGTTTTATTTTTTCTTCCTTTAATTGATTAACTTCCGTAACCAATTTTTGATTTTTATCTTCTACTGTTATTAATGTTTGTTGTGTTTTTGATAATTCTTGATTTAATTTTTCTAAATCTTGGTTATTTTTATAATTTCTACTTTCTAATCTTTCTTTTTCTGAAACTAACGCGAACTCTTTTTTTATTAATCTTTCAATACTTTTATTTTTTTGATCACGAATATTTCTCAATTTTTTTTGCACTTTTTCTAAATTATTACCTATTTGATTTATTTTTACACTATTTTGTTGTTTAATTTTTTCTAACTTTGTTTTCTCTCTTTCTAAAGTAGCAACTTTAGAAACTAAAAATTTAGTTTCATCAATTAATAGTTGTACTTTTTGCTTTTCTGCTATTAATTGTTGTTCTAATATTGCTGTTTCTTCTGCAGATTTAACTTTTGTTTTATCCAATTCTTCTTGTGTTTGCTTTAATTGTGCTTCTAATTGATTAATTTTTGCTTGTAAAATTTGATCTTGACTTAAAATTTCTGTTTTTTCTTCTTTTGCATCATTTTCTTGTTTTATACTTTGTTCTTTAATGTCCTTTTCTTCTAAAATAGCATTAATTTTAGTAATATCTTTTTCAAGTAAAGACGTTGAACTACTTGTTGTAGATGATTCTGAATTATCTGTTTCATTAGTATTAATAAATTTTAAATGTTCATTTTTTTTGTTGTCTTTTTTCTTATTTTTTCTTTTTTTAACATTTGTTTTCTTTGTTTCTGTTTTATGAGAATTATTAAAACTTTCTACTTGCATTAACGTTTCCTTTTTTGAAACATCATTATCGTTTAAAATTTCTTGCAATTTTTGTTTTAACTTTTTAATCATTTCAATATTACTATCAATATTTTTTTCAATTTCGTTTAAATATTGCATTGAATCATTTTCATCAAAAATTTGATTTACAATTTTCGTTAAAGGCAATGAAGAAGTAACTGGTTTTTGAAACATTTCAAAAATAATTTTTGAAAAATCAAAAATATTTTGAATTTTTAATTCATTTTTAATAATTTTATATATTTTTACTAACAAACTAATCATAACACAAAAAACAAAATAATTAATAAATTATCTTGCGGTGAATTGTGTTACTTAATGAATTGTGTTACTTAATCAAGAGCAGATTTACCAGTACGTGGTGGTGCTGAAATAATATAACTACCTACACGTTTTAAAATTTTAACATTACGAATAGTTATACAAATTGGATAAATAATTATAATCAAACCTATAACTAATAACACATAACCATATCAAGGCATTATTTCAACTCCTAACCTATAATTAAACTAATTGCTCTAACAAATAATCACAAAGGTATAATATTTTCTATTGCACTAACAATATCAACATTTAAAGCAGTACTAATAGTATCTGAAAAAATATGCCGTAATAAACTATCTGTTGTAAAAAGAAACTGTCTTAATGGCTCAACTGGTAAAACCTTACCAATAACACCATAAAGCACTCATCTAAAAGCATTACGCAAATGAGCAAAAACATCATATCAACTTGGTCTTTCATATTCTGGATTAAAAGGACTATTTGGTGGCACTGGTGTTATATTTTCACTTGAAAAAATATTAATTTGACCAAAATTAACACTAGGTCTAACACTATGCGTATTAGTACCATGAATATCAAAAAATACAGTTAAATGTCTTAAATTAGGAACACGAACCGGAATAGTAACAAAATTATATAAATTTTGACTAAAAGTATTATTATCAATTGCACCTTTAAAAGCATATTTAGTATCACCAACATAATCTAAAAAACTAAAAGTAAAATCACCAGTAAATGTATCAAAATTTAATCAATTAAAATAAAACATAAATCCTTGAATATAAAAACTTAAAGGTTTATCAATTTCAAAATTTAACTCAAATTGCAAACCAAAATTACCACCCCTACCATTTTTAACTTGAAACAAATTTGGATGGGTTACACTTTATTGGACACTAATTACGTAGACAAGTGAACAAATTAGTGAAAAGAAAGGAAGTATAATTATGGCCAATATTAACTCATATTCAGATGAATTTAAAAAACAAATAGTAGCTTTATATCAAAGCGGTAAGTCAGTGTCTTGTCTTGCTAAAGAGTACAATGTTACAAGAGCAGCTACTTATAATTGAATTAAGCAATTTACTAATTCAGGTAGTTTTAAAACTAAAGATAATCGTTCTGTTGAAGAAAATGAATTAATTAAATTAAGAAAAGAATTAAAACAATTAAGAATGGAAAATGATATTTTAAAGCAAGCAGCACTAATAATAGGCAGAAAGTAGAAATTATTGCTAAAAATAAAGTTAAATATAAAATTCGCACAATGTGTCGTTTTTTGAAAATATCTAAATCAACATATTATTTTAACTTAAAGAAAAAAGAGGGAGCATACCGATGTTGTCAATAATATTCAAATTTGTCTTAAAATTATAAAGTTAGACGAGAATAATTTTGACTTCAATATGCAATTGTATGTTAATCTTAACACTTGTAAAATATTAGTCAATAATAATACTTACTTTTATAATTCAAAAATTCTTATTAATAGTTACTTTAATAAGTTTTATTTTATTTTTGGTTTTTTAAAATCTTTAATTTTAATTTATAATAACTGGATGGTAGTATTTATTTGATAGCATTTAAAATTAACCATTTTTGTATACATATCAATATTATAGGTTCTATCACCAATCATATGCTTTAAAATTTGTTTAATATTAGTTTCAGTAAAGCAACCAATATTTTCAACTAGTGCTTGGTTTAATACACCATCTTTTGCATTAATAAAATAACCAACTTTTAATTTTTTATATTGTAAAGCTAATGATTGTAAAAAATCAATTAATTCATAATATTGGCCTTTTTCAAATAAAGTTATTGCATTTTGATAGTGTAATTTAGCAATTTTATTTTTTCTTCTTCCAGCCATTATACCAAGAAATAAAACATGAAAAGCATGGAATTTATCTAAAATAAATTTAGCATTTAAAATTGTAGCAGTTTTTCTAATTCATTTTGCACTATCTCCACAAACTACTAAATTTGCTTGTTCAAAATTTTCAAAAAATAAATTACCATGTTTTTTAATTAATTGTGCTGTTTTTTCAGCACCAATTTCTGTTTTTGATACTCTTATTTTACAAACTGCTTTTTTATTAATTAATTTTCCATTTTTCTTTTTACCAGTACAAAATACTAATAATCTCATAGAACATTTTTTACAATTTTTAGTATTGTGTTTTTCATTAAACTTAAATTTTCTATGTCCATCATCAATATTTATATATAAAGTTTGATTTTTTTCTAATACTATTTTAGGAATATTAGCTTTTGGTAATTGAAATTTTTGATAGGTTCTACAAACTGTACTAGTACTTATTAAATCATCAATAAAAGTATCACAAACATCACGATACTTTTTTCCATCAGCAAAATACTTTAAAATTTGTTTAATAACATTAGGTGCAAGTTTACTATATTTTTTAACACCAAGATAATTATCTAGCAATGAAACAAATTCATTTTTTTGTGTTTTTTGGTTATATTTTGTACAAATACGTCGTTTATAATTTAATAAACCTTTTTTTGCTTTTAATTTTCGTTTTCTAAATCTATATGATTTATATTCAGATTTATCACAGGTACTTCATAAATAATCATCTATTTTTGTAAATAATTCTTCTGTTTGTTTTAAACTTAATTCATCTTGATTAAAATCATGTTTATCTCAATCAAAATGATTAGAGAATGGTAATATAAACATTTTTTAATGTTCCTTTCTAAATTTTGTTTGTTATAATTTAATTGTATTGCTTATAAAAATTAGGGAGTAAAATATGCCTTTTATTAGTAGTTATGCACAACTGAATAAAAAATATAATCTTAATTTTAGTGATAATAATTATGGTTTTAGTTGAGATATTTTTAAACAATTTGTTAGTGATGAATGAGCAGAATTTTTTACAACTAATTGTTTTTATCGTTTTGTACCAACTGCACGTGGAACAAGAAAAACTTGAAACTGTTTAGCATTTGATTTATTTATATGTTGTAATTTTAGTGATAGTAGTGTTCAAGAAGTAAGAAGATATGAAAATACTCATAGTGAAACGACAATTGGTGCATTAATGAATGTTTGTCAAGTTTTATTAGATACATATAATATTAATTTATTACCTAATAATCCACATGGTATTAAATGAAAAATAACCAAAGATGGTGGATGTATTATTTTTCCTAATAATCAACAAATTGATTTTATTGGTTATGCTAATGGTAATAAAATTTTTGGAAAAGAAGCGGGTGGGTCAAGTTTTTTGGGTTCACGTACTGATGAAATAATAATGGCAGAAGAAAAAGAAACACTAACAGAAAAGCAATTAACATATAGATATGAGCGTTTACAAAATTCTATGTTTAGAAGTAATCGTATTAAAGTTTCAAATGAACCAATTAAAGAATGAAGTTGAACTTTTATTGATAAAAATATATATAGTCCTACTTTTGGAAAATTAATTACTCGTTATTTTTATAAAAGTTTCTTTATTACTTTTACATGTAATCCTTATGATAAATATCACCCATTTTATTTAAAATACTGTACGCCATTTTTACCATTAAATGATGAAATAATTGAAAATCTTAAAAAAGTTGGTAAAGTTTACTATGAAAATAAAGACATATTTAGTGGTTTAGGTTTATTTGTTTTAAGATTTACTATTCAACCTTTTTGAAATAAATTACCTGACATTCAAAAAAGAACATTATTAGAAATGAAAAAAAGTAATCCTGATGAATTCAATACTGTTTATTATGGTTTTGAATTTTTAGATAGTGATGCAACAATTTTTCCTTTTCAAAAAACAGTAAAATATTGACAATCATATGATTTAAAACAGTTTTATAATCAAGAAAAAGATATGTATAAATTTGATTTTTATTCAGTTGGTGTTGATTGAGCAACTGGTCACAAAGACCATACTGTATTTATGGTGGTCGGATTTAAAGAATATAATAATACTGGGTATTATGATGCTTATATTATTTGTGAATTAGTAGTTACTCCAAATGATTTTGTTAATGAAAATGAAAAAATTAATGGTTATGTTAATGAAATTTTAGGATTAATGGATAATTTTGAAAATTTTGAACAAGCAATTTATTTTTATGATGATAAAGCAAGAACAGCAATAGATTGATTAAATCAAAAATTAATAGATGAACATAATACTATTTTAATAACACAAACTGCTATTAAACATGCTTCAAATTTAAATCAAGAAGCCGGATTAACTAATAGAGTAGTATGAATGAGAAATATTATGAGTTATGGAAACTTTTATGCTAATAAAAATGATTTACCAAAAACTACTCAATGTTTAGAAGAATTACGTTATGACCAAACCAAAACTAACATTCCTGATAAAAATATGTACCAAGACCCTTACGATGCATTATTTTATGCCTTGTATCCATATAAAAATGTAATTAGGGGTAAAAATAATGCTAGTGTGAAAAAAAGTATCTTCACATTTGCTATATAGTAAACAATTTACATATAATTAATAGTATAGGTATCACAAAATAAACGCCTTTAATTTAGGCGTTATTTTGCATTTAAAAGCATACTTGTAAAAATAATCAAAAACAGTACAATTTATAAGTAAAATCAAGGAAAAAAGGAGAAATTTATTATGAAAACATGAATAAAAACAAAATTAAGTAAAATAACATTAGCATTAGCACTAACTGGTGCAACAACTGGAACAATAGGATTAATCATGGGGGGTGCTTACTCATAATATGGAAAATTATTATTTAAAACCAAATGGTGAAAAAGTATTAGGAACAACAACTATTTGATGAAATAAATGGTATAATCCTAATAAAACAGATTTATATTTTTCTAAATTTAAACATCATGATGAAGATATAAAATGAGATGGTACTTATACAGATAATTATTTTGAATAGTTATATTTCTAAATTTATATAAGAAATATTTTCATTATATTTATCAAATAAATTAATATTATTTAAATTTATTTCTTGTTTATCAGTTATTAAAACTAAATCATAATTTCCAGTACCAAATATGCCACTAATTTCAATTCGATTTAAGTTATTAATCGGATTTTCAATTTGTAATTCAAATTCACTAATATTATCAATTTTTGAAATTTCTTTATAAAATTCTAATTTAGAAAATAATTGAGATTTATTTGAACCATATAAATTTAAAGCATTTTCAATTTTATTTTTATTAATAATTGCTCTTGTAAAGTATTTGCCATATTCACCATTACCTAATGTTCAGTCAGCAGGAATTAATGATGGTATATTATTACTTTCTAATTCATTTGTAATAGATAATCAGTTAAATTGATTATCATCTAGTTTAAATAATTCATTTTGACTAATGTCGTTATTTTTTAGTTTAATGCTATTCATATCTGTAAAATCAAAATACTCAGATTTTAATATAACTTTGGTATCTTTAAATCTTCAAATATCTTTACCAGTAGGTTTTATTGGACTCGATTTTAATTCAAAATAATATGGTAACAAAATTTTATTATCATCATTTAAACCTTTATTAATTGACATAATTGAATAAATATTATTTGATAACATAATTACTAGTTTCTTAAAAATATGAACTTGTGGTAGATTTATATAATTCGGATAATCCAATTTTCATTGTTTAAATAAGTTAGTTATTACTTCTTCGGGTTTTTGTCCTTCAAATTTTGCTCTTAACTTTGCAATTTCATTATCTGGTCTACCTTTATCATCATATGTAGCACCTTCAAAATTTCTATTATAGTTATATGTGTAACTTAGCATATCTAATAAAAGTTGCTGTAAACTATCATTAGTTGGTGCATCTTTAATTTCAATTTCAATATCATCAAATCTATTATTAGTTGCAACATATTGATAAAATTGACTTTCACCTACAAAATCTCAAACTTCTTTATCTTTTAATTCTTTTTGACTTTTTAGTGGTCATTTACCACCTAAAACATTACTAAACTCATATCCTAATCAAGCATGTGTAACTCTTGCGTTTTTAATAACTTCTCTTCTTGTTTCAGTTCCAGTACTAATTTTAATCAAATCTAAAACTGATTTTTCTTGTCCAATAAATTGTTTTGCAAGATTTCATGGTAATATTTGTTCACTAAATCATTGTTGTAATATTCTAACTTTTGGTTGAATTTCAATAGGCATTGATAATAGCGGAAATGCTATCTTATCTTTAACAAATAACTTTGGGTATACTTCCATATTGTCAACTTCACCAAGTACCTTTATATTGCCGAAAATCATGCTTCTAGGGGCTTTAATTTTTAAACCAATTACTTTTGTATCTTTGTCTAATGGTTTTTGTAATTTAATAATAATTGGATAACCATCTCTTGTTTTAAAATCTTTAATTTTAATAATAGTAATACTTTTAGTACTTCTTGTTTTTGGATTTTGATAAGGTTGAGAATAGTTATTAATGATATATAAATTATCAATATTATTTTCAGTTAATGGTTCATTAATAGATACAGCATATAACTTAAATTGATTTAATAAATTTATTTCTTGAAATATTAAATTTTTAATATCAGTCATACTATATTCAATAGTATTATCATTAATATTTGTACTTGCTCTTTGATTTAATTGCATAGTAAAGTCTGATGTTTCAGCAGCAGTAGTTTTTAATACTTTATCAATATCAATAAAACCAATTTTAATAGTATTTGCTGAAAATCTTAAATTATTATTTTCATTATTTTTAAATAAACGTTCAATTTCATAAATATATAAAGTTCTTAGTTTAAATTCATCATATGCTCTTTTAAGCTCAGGGTCACCTTTGCTACTCATAAGATTAGTAAAGTCATAAGGAATATTGTCAATTAAATAATCATTTTCTACTTCTGCTTGATTAAGTTTAGTTTGTTTCTGTGGAAACTTCGTTTGTGGTTTGTTGTTTTGATTGTCCATTGTTTTCTCCTATTAATTGGTTATTTTCGGGATTAAATAATTTTAATCTCACTGTTAAATTATTAATTTCTTGTTCATCATTAATGTTAAATGTTTTACTATTTAATAAATCTTTATCTAAACGTACTAATATTTGAATAAATTTAAGAATATCAATATTAAATTGTCATAACTTTTGTTCAATATAATTAATAGTTGAAATATTTACAGCTGTACTTTCGGGAACTGATTGTTGTGCTGACTTCTTTTGACTTGGAATATGAATGCCACAACGTTTAAATATTTCATTAACATTTCAATCGTATATATCAGTCAAATTTTTACCTTTAAAATTACTACTTGTCATATTGATATTTTCGTTTTGTTCGTTATTATCTCCGCCACTTTTAAAAATATAATTTTTAGTAACTAATATTCTTACAGCATCTTCTAATAAATCTTTTACATTACCATAAGTTGAATTAAAAATAAACTTTGGTGAGTTTAAAATTGTATCTAAAACAATTTGTTCATAAATAACATCTAATGCTTTAATTTTATCCATTACTTTATTACAATCTGCTAATTCATTTGCTTTATTTCGCATAATTGCTATTGGTATATAGTTAATATTTAGTATTTGTTCTTGTGCTAAATTAGGGTTATTAATGAACGATTTAAAATCTAGTGGAAATTGTTTTTTGCTATCATTAACACTATAAATTGCACGATTAATAGTTACTTGTTCATTATTTAATGTATAAACTTCAAATAATCTTACAATTTGTGCATTTTGTTGATAACTATCATAAAAAATAGTACATTGAATTAATTTACCAGTAATATCATAAACTCTTTGTTGTATATCAACTACTTGAAAATATAAGTCATCATTTGCAATAAAAATTAAATAACCACTAATTCCCAATTTACTTAATTTAAAAATAGAATTTCAATTTTTTCTATAAAATTCTTGTTGAATTAAATACTGCTTAATAGTTTCATTGTTAATATCTAGTGGAGCATTATATAAATTAGCATTATTTTCTGCTACAAAATCAGTAAAATATGTTTCATGATTAAAATCATTAAAACCAAAATAACTTAAAATAGAAGCATGTGTACTTTTACCTTTTAAAAAAGTTAATTTAGTTTTTTCTTCATTATTAGTGCTTTTATCTCTTCTTAAAAATCTACCTAACATAATATTCACCACCTTTTTTTAAAATATTTGATTAATTTTTAATACAATTTTTACTATAATAAATATAATTAAACCAGCAACAGCAGAAGATAATAAAACTCCTATTAAACCTAAAATAATTTTTATTATTTTAAAAAACATAATATTATTCCTGCAATTCTTGTAATTTTCATAAATTACCACCACTAATATTCATGTCTTCTCATTTAAAAACATCAATATTTTCATTTCTTGAACATAATAATTGTAATCTTCCACCCTCTTTTATATAAGTACTATATACTGTTACAGTTTGTGGAATACCAGAACCTAACGAATAAACAAAATCAGTAAATGTATAAATATCTGGTAATATTATTTTTTGTTGTCTTGGATTTAAATTAAATCATATACGATATAATTTATTTTCTTTACAATCATATCTAATTTCTTGATTTTTTATACCAGTAGTACTAATATTAAAGGCTACATCTTTTCATTTACCAATTTTTAAATCTTTTATTTTTTTAATTAATTCATTAATAGCACCAGCAATAGTTTTATCATTAGTTTCTAAATTAGCAATTTCAGTACCAAAAGTATTGAGAATAAAAGCATATTGAAATTGTGTTTTATCTATTTTATCTTCTAATTCTTTATCTACTTCTTCTTTTTTATAATAATCAGTTAAATCTGGGATATTTTTATTTAATGTTCTTAAATTAACAGCATCTTGTGGTTGTGTAGGGTCTGCTATATAAACAATTCTAGTATTATTTGAAGTAATAATTCTTTTTTCTTTAGGTTGAATAATATTAGGCGAATTAGGGTCTATTAATCATAATGATTCACCACTTCCACCAGTAGCACTAATAGTATTAGTTTTTTCATCAATTTTAATATTTTCACCAGCAATTAATTTATCTTGTTTTTTATCTAATAAATTATTAGTTTCTAGTTTTGTATAATAATCACGTTCAGTATTTTCTTCTACTATAAATTCAGTTGGTGTATCTATTCCTTGATATTGATATATTTCTTCTATATCACCAATTAAATTAATTTTTCCACGTTCAGGATAAGAATTACCGCCACCACTAAATTCTTTCTTTTTATTGTTATAGTAAATTGTTCCGGTATTTAAAATTGTTTTATTTTGGATTTGTTCACTATACGTCATGGAATCAACATTTAGCAATTCAAATTTATTAAAAACATTATTTAAATAAATTTTAATTACTTTATAAAATTTCATAAAGTTATTTTCTGTTGAATATTGATAACTGATTTTAATAAAATATCATTTAAATATTTCTATATTATTATTTTCAACTTTTTTTCATAAAGGACTAGTTTCAATATTAAATCAATTATTTTTAACATCATTAATATTTTCATTTGCTTTAATTAATTCAGTATTTAATTTGGTAATTTCATTTTCATTAGTAGTAATTCGTTTTTGTTGTTTAGCCGAAAAATCACAAGTTGGTGCATGAGTAAAATCACCAATTTGTGGATTATTTTGTAATGCTTCGGGTGGTAATGTACCAATTTCATCAGGTCAATCTAAAATCATTGTTTCAGTTTCTTTATCATAATCAGTTGCAACATAACCTTTATTAACAAATTTACTAACAGGACCTCTATATATTTCATTTTCATTATCATCAACTAAATCATCATATAATTTAATTTGTTTTGATAATGTAAATTCTTTTTGCTGTTCAATTAATTCATCAACTTGATTTCTAGTATAAAATGATTTTAAATCAATTTTTTCAACATCTATTTCATCATCATTATAATTTGATAATATTTGTTTTAATTCTGTTAGTCTTGCCAATATTTTCATTCTACTTGGTGCTAAATCTCAAACATTAATTGTAGGAATACTATTTGCACTAAATTGACTACCATTATTAAACTGAATAGTAGCATCAACATTAAATTCAATTGGTGTACGATTAAATACTCAATGTTCAGCGGTTACAAAAACCATATCTCTTAATGTTTCTTTAATTAATTCATCTTTAAAACTATCAAAAGGAAATTTAGATAAAATAAAACCAAGATAAGCATTAATATCATTTTGAGCACGAATAGCAAAAGTTTTAAATCAATCATTAACATTTGGTCATGTTTGTATATATTGCTGTGGTGTTTCTGTAATTTTTCCAGTTAATGGATATCAGTTATTATAATTTTCTAGACTGACACCAGTTCAAAGTTTATTAATCATATTTTATCATTCCTTAAAAAATGCTTTTTTATAATGTTTAGTTTTTGTTTTAGTTTTTCTATGTGATATATGTATAATTTCTTTTTGTAATTTCTTTTTACCTTTTTTTACAACTTGACTATATGCAAATTTTTCTAAATGATGTAATAATCCAGTACCAAATACAGTATTTACTGAAAATTTTAAACCAACACTTTTAAATGATTTATTAATATTTTCAATAGGATTATTAATAACATTTGCTACTTTATGATAAGTTCTTACGATTCTAAATATTTCTCTATATACTTTAAAACTATCTCTAATTATTTGTTGAACAACCGGCGGAGCAAATGCTATTGCTTTTAATCATTTATTTTGATTAACTCCATAACCAATGTATCAACCACTATATCAACGATATCAATGGAATGGATGTATTTGAGCAACAAAAGTTTCTGCTTTAAGAATACTATCAACAACTGTAATTGGTTTATATTTAGGATTACGATAATAAATAGTAATTGCACATTTATCTAATGATAAAGGTTGAATTTTACAACCCATAAATACTGGTGAATTTAATGGAATTAATTGTGCATGTTTAATTGCTCTTTTTTCTGCACTAGTAAATAAATCAGTTGCTTTTTCTTTTAATTTTTTAATTTTCTCAAATGCTTGCTTTTCTAACTTTTCAAATTTTTCTTGTAATTTATATATACTTTCTCGTAATTTTTCAAAATATGATGTATTTTTTCAAAATTTATTTAAACCTTTTTTTAAATAAAATCTAATATCCAAATATTTAAAAATTTTATTTGCATTTAAAACAATCTTATGAATTGAACTTTTTTTAAAATTAAATTTAATAGCATTAGCACGAATTTTTTGTAAATCTAAAATTAAAGTTTTTCCATATCTATTTTCTGTATGTATTGTATGAACTAAATTTAATCAATCATGTTGATTCATAGATAGTACTTTTTTTAAATCAGTATTATATTTTTTTAAAAAATTATTTGCTTTTTCAATATCTTTAATTTTAAACTTTGGAGTTAATTGAGGACTTAATTTTGTTAATGTATTTTGTAATAATAAGTAATCTTTTAACTCTTGTGCTTCTAATTTTTGAAAATTATTTTTATATTGTCTTTCAGCAACATAACCTAAATCTCGTAATACTGTTTCACGATTAGGAGTAAAACTATAATTCATTAAATAACGTTTATTACCAATAATTTTATCTGTTAAAATTTCTTTTCCACTTACTTGACTTATAATTTCTTGTAAGTTTTTTGCTTCTTTAATTCCAACTTGTTCTAATGTTTTAGTTTTTTCTGCTAATTTAATAAATTTAGTAGTACGATAACCACGACTAATTTTATTAAGTCCAGCAAATGCAGGAAGTATATTAAAGAAAGTATTTAATTTTGTTACATTTCCTTTTAAATAATCATAAACTTGATTAATAGTAAAATCAGTTAAAAACTCTACACCAACAGCACTAATACTAGCAATTAAATCACTTGCACCTAATCCAAGTGCTACGCTTTCACTTAATCCACCAGTAAAAGGAGCAAGTGCTACTGCTATAACTTGTACACCAATCATTTCTAAAATTTCTCATCAAAAACTTTTATTTTCTTGTTGGTTACTTGTTCTAGTATGTTTTGGTTTATTTATGTTTAAAAGTATTGCTGTACTAGTTGTACCGATTGGCATGGTATTAATTTCCTTTATTTAAGAGTTATTTTAATTGGATTTGTTGTTCCTTTATAATTTAAGTCATTAACATTTGCAGTAATAGTTATATATAAGTCACCTGCTTTTTGTTTTTGATTACTTACATTAGTTTTTCCTTGTGCGTCACTAAAATATTTAATAGTTGGATTTGTTAAATTTGGATTTAATGATTTAAGTTCATTAGTACTTTTTATTTGTGTATTTAATTCACTATTATTGTTATTAACATTTGCAGTAATATCAGTTGTTAAATTTGTAATTTTAGTTTTTAAATCAGTTTTATCAGTATTAATAATTCCACATGCCATTCAACGTGATGTTGTTTCATTATTAGAAATATAAGGTATGGCTTGACCTGTAACTTCTCCACCAACTAAATACATTCTTCCAACTTTACCATCTGCCACTTCTTGAACATAAATAATTGTATCTTGCAACATATATCTTTTCATTGCTCTTGGTGTTGCTAAAACAAATGACATAATTTCATCATCATTTTTATCATTTTTAAAAGTCATATAGTCATCCATTACAATTTGACATAAAACACCTTTAATATATAAATCATTACCATTTAATCTTAATTGTTGTGCAATTTCATTATCAGTAATTAAACCTTTATTATCTGCCAAATAAACTATACTATCATAAAGAGAATTAGTAATAAAGAATCTACAATTTGCAATATTTCTATATTGAAATAATGTATTTCATGCCCCCAACATTGCTTCTACATATTTAATTGCTTGTGCTTTTGGTTCTGTTGATTTTTCAATCATAAATTTAATTGCATATTTTGCAATTACATTAGTATTGTTATTAGCTAAATAATCTGCTAAATCATTAGCAACTTCATATTGCATACTTTGTAATAAATTTTGACCATTTTCTGCTAATAAATCTTTTGCTGCAATTGTTTCGCCAGCAACGGCTTCTTCTGTAATTTCTTTAATAATTTTATCTGTATCAGCATATCCAACATCTATTCTTTTACTTTTATCATTTCATTGAAGAACTTTAACTTTTGGGTCTTTTGGTTTTTTAACTATAAATTCAATTCTTGTTGAATTAACCATTTCGATAGGAAAAAAACTTGCCCACGGACTATTTGATTGTTTAAAAAATTCTATAAATTCTGGTGCTTCTACTAATTTTTCGGTATTATCTAAATTTTGTTTGAATGGTACTGCCATTTTTTATTTTCCTTCCTTATAATTTATTTTTATTTTTATAATCCAATAATGTACTTTTTATTGAATTTGGTTGATTTGTTATTATTGTTTGTGGTTTGCCACCTGTATTAATTGTTTCTTTAAATACTGGTTGTTCTTTAATCATTTTTTTAATAGTTTCTTCAATTTTTGAATTTTCTATATTACTTGTTTTAAATTTTAAATAATCATAAAATTCAGTTTTAACTTGATATTTTTTAAATATATTAATAATTTCTTTTTCTTTAATTTCTTGATTAAGTTTATTTAACTTATTTTCTGCTTCATTAACTTTATTTTCTATTTCTTGTGAAGAAGCATTATTTTCAGTTAAAGGTTCAGTTGTTTGTTGAACATTATTTTCATTTTCTAACATTTAACATTCTCCTAATCTTATCCCAATAATCAATCTTTAACTAATTGTGGCATTTCACTTATTAGTTTTTTATAATCATTAACAGCATTTTCTAATATATCAATATCAGAAAATTTAAAACAATTTCCTATATCTAAATCAAAATCTCTATCAATTTTGATATTATTTTTTCTATATTTTTCATTAAATTCAATTTTTGTCATATTATTTTTCTCCTTTATTAATTTTTTCATTTAATTTTGCTAATTTTTTTTGATGTTTTATAATTTTGTTATTTGCTCTAACATGTTTTGGAGTTGTAATAAATCTTTTTAATAAAACAATAATTTCTCTGCAAATTAATGTTCCAACACTTGTTCCAATAATTATTAATTCATGTAAAAATTCTTTCATCTCAATATTTTCCTTTCAATTATTTATTTTTTAATTATTCATCAAATTGACCACCATTAATTCTTTCAATCATTGATTGTGAATTACTTATAATTTTTACTAATACAGATATTTCTTTATTTAATTGTTCCATTCTTTCTTTATATGATTGTATTTCTTGATTATAATATTCAATTATTTTTTCTTTATTCATTGCTTTTCACCCCCTTTATAAACTCATGTGATTGTAATCTCAATTTAATGAAGCATTATCAGTATTTAATGGTACTTCGCTCATATTATCACTACCGTATTGACTGGTTGTTTCACTATTAATTGAAAATCTATTATCATTAATTAATCTTGTAGTTTCATTATTAAATGTTGTTTCTTGCATTTCTTCAACATGATGATTTGTTTCCATAGGTAATAAATTATGAATAATTTCAGATGCCCCAGCAATAATGGTAGGTACTGCATAAGCATTATTAAAATTATTATTTATACCCATAGCAACACCAGTACTAATCAAACATCCACCAGTTGACATATTACAAATTTTTCTTATTGTTTCAAATTTATTAGGTATTAACTCAGTTAATCCACTAATAAGATTTGAAATACCATAAGCATTTAAACTAATATATGTATCTCAATCCATTAATGACTGATTATCTTGTTTATCTAACAATAATCATGGTGGACCCTCAGTTGTAGTTGTAGTAGTTATTGGAGTTGGTTTTGTTGGAATAATAGGATTAATATTATTTTCTGTTCATTTACTATAATTTGCTAAACCGATTGTTCCTAAACCTAGTAATATTTTTTTAGAACTATTAATTAATTTTGTTTTAGTATTTGGTCTTTGATTTAAATTTCAAATATCTAAACCTAATTTTTTACCAAATAATAAACTATTAATTGAACCTAATACTGGATTTGCAATTACTTGACCATAATAAGCACTTGTACCAATCATTGCACAAATAGGACTTATACCAGTTCTAATTAATTTAGTTAATGTATAATTTGATTGATTTTCTATATTTGGCATTATTTAATTTCTCCGTTCATATTCAATAATTTTTCTAAAACATAATTAGTTTTATCAAAATTTATAATAAGTCATTTTTTTGTTTCTGAACGATTGTTAGTAACATTAATTAACTTTTCTATCGTATCGATTAACTCTTTTTTATCTGCTTTATCAAAAATGACTTGTAAAATTTCATCTAACATAATTTAATCTCCTTTATTTGTTTTTATCAGTTCTCTTATAACATCTAATAAGGAATCTACTACATAAGAATTTAATTCAAATTCATAATTTCTAATTTTAATTTTTTCTTTTTGCATTTATTTGTTCTCCTTTAATTTTCTAATTTTTTAATTGTTACTTTAATTCAACCTTGATATACATCATTATCACCAACTATTAATGCAACATTACTTTCGGGGTCAGAAACAATTATGTGTTTTGATTTAACATTTGGGTATTGTCTTAAAATAATTGCTCTAATATCATTACTTGTATGAATTGCTTTTGGAAATGGTGATAATATTTCAATTTCATCTTTATTTTCAAACAAAGTAGGTAATATTATCATTAGTCAAATTCTCCATTTTCTATTTTTTCTTTTATAGTATTAATTGCTAATAATATCCCGTAATGTGTATATTTATCTTGTTCATTTTTAAATTCCATAAAGTGATATTCATTATCAGTTTCCATATTTTTATAATATTGATTTAAATATTTAATTAATTGTTCTTTATTCATTATTTATTCTCCTTATTTAAATAATATCAACCAATTAATAAACTATCTGCTTCATCATGATTTGATATTGTTATATTTCAATTATTAGTTTTTATTATCATTATTTTTAAAACAATTTTGACAATTTGGTCAATTATAATTTTCTTTACAATCATTACACATTTTCATTTAGTTATTTCTCCTTATTATTTTTTGGATGTTGAAATTGAACAGCTAAACAATCATTACAACGAAATATTAATTCAATGCTTACATCTTCATGTTTACAATTAGTCATTAGTTAATTTCTCCGTTTTCTATTTTTTTAATTAATAAACCAAAAATTCCTTTAAAATTTATATTTTTAATATGTTCAAGTAATTTTTCTTTATTAATACAATTTTTATGTCTTGATTTATTAATTTCATCAACTTTAATTCTATGTTCTTTACAGTATGCTCTACCATATTCATCAAATTGCTCTTCTGTTATATTTTCACATTGTATTTGTTCAAAATTTTCATCATGTGGTGGTATTAAACTAGTAAATTTAGTAGTTTGACTAAATGTACATCTATTCATTATTTTTTCTCCTTATTTTCAATTTGATTAGCAATTTCATTTAATATTTTCAATACTTTATATTCATTTTTTAATTCTTTAATAATAAATATTAAAAATATTATTAGTGTTATACTTGTTATTAATATCGGTACTATTAATAAAATTTTTCATAATATCATTTTTTTACTCTTTTCATTTTTTAAATCATTTAACATTAATTGAACAAAATGCACGATTTTTAGGAATATTTAAAGTATTAAAGATTTCACCAGTTACTATAATTTCATCGTTTTTGTTTAATAAAATACAGCGTCTATAAAGTTTTGGTTTATTAAAAATTAAAGTAACATAGTTTAATCCATTTCATTGACCACGAACACTATAATATAATTCTTTATTACCTTTTTCGTAATATTTTGCTTCAATAGTGTTACTAAGTTTTACTGTTAATTTGACATAATTTGTTTTATCTTTCATTTTTATAATTTCCTTAAATAATTGTCAAAAATTAATATTTTTTTATGATTTTTTAAATAATATTGAATATGCTTATATGCATCTTGTTCATGTTTTGTTAATTTTATATTTCCTTTATAATTTGTTATTTTATTTTTATTTTTTGGTTGGTTTTCTAGATAATCTCAATTCATAACATCTTGTACTAATACCATTAATGAACCAATAATTTTAGGAGTTGCTAATGGATTAGTTAATAATTGTTTTGAATTTAAAAAGAAATTTTCTACAATAACTAATATTTTTTTATCAATAAATTTTTCTTTAATTAATTGAAATTTTTCTTTATAAATATTTTTAGTTCATAAAACAGTTAATGTATTGAATGTTTCATTAAAAACAATATTATTAGTTTCATTTGAATATATAACAATTCCATTATTACCAATACCAGCAGGGTCAATTCCAATAATTAATTCATATTTCATTATTAATCAAATTCTCTGCATTGTATTTTATTAATTAAAATTTTAATAATATCAATTGAACCTTTTAATTTATTTAAATAATATATGTCTTTTTCTTTATTATATTGTTCTATATCACTATCTAAAATTAAATTTAATCAACTAATTAATTTTTGTTTATCCATATTTATACCTCCTACTTAACCTAATATTTAAAATACAGTCATAACAAATTGCTTTACTATTTTTATCTCTTAAAAAATATTTTCTTGTTTTTATATCATTAGTATTAAAGAATAAATAATCTAATTTATGTTGTTTACATGTTCAACAAAAATACTTTTTCATAATAATTCTTTCTAATATATTCTGTTGCTTCTAGCATAAAGAATATATATTTTGATTTTTATATTATTAATACTATTAGTTTTATTCATTCCAGAAATTCTGGGCTCAAAAATAAATTGTGAAATTTTAAAAAACATTGAGGCATTCGATTCAATATTTATTTAATTTGTGTTAAACAAATTAATATTTTAATTGAACCGGCACCGCTCAATTTTTTTTACAAGTTTGAAATTTATTTTCTCGCCCAAAAATTTTTTCAAAAAAAATAAAAAATAAAACCAACACTTGCTCACTGGGGAGTGGCAAGGTTGGTTAAATAAAGAATAGAATTAATACAATAGGTCCCTACAACAGGTCTATATATACTAGTTTCCAATTCGCTCCCACCCCAAGAATTACCATTAATGGTTAGTATATTTTATTAGGTATCACTCCACTTTTTATTTATTCATGCAAGTCCACATGCTCTAGCTACTATTTTTAACAACTGTGTTGTAGTTCACTTTTTTAGTTCCCTAACACGTGTTGATAATAGCGTTAAAGAGGGTTATTAATTATTAACTTTCTCCTACTTGGTCACTGCGTGTAGTAGATATTTAAAGAGTGTTAATAATAAAAATTTTAAAATTTTACAATTACAAAAAAAAGACAAGATTTTTATTCTCGTCTTTTGTAATTTATTTTTAATTCAAGGGTAAAAAAAGAAAGGAGCTATTTTTAAAACTTTTTAGTTACCGACATCTTCGCCACGCTCCCAAAAAAGAAAATAAAATCAAAAATAATATGTATGATGAAGCTGTTATTAGTGCTTTTAAAGAAAATAAAGAAGTTTATGGTACTAGAAGATTAAAAAAAATTTTAGAAAACCAAGAAATTTATTTATCACGCAGAAAAATTAAAGAAATTATGAATAAGCATAATTTAATATCAAAATACACTAAATTATCATTCAAAAATCATCATAATAAAGTCAATAATATTCAAATAACCAATCTTGTTAATAGAAACTTTAATAATAGGGTTAAAAATGAAGTTATTGTTAGTGATTTAATTTACGTTCAAGTTAATGGTAAATGAAACTATATTTGCCTATTAATAGACCTATTTAACCGCGAAATTATTGGACATAGTGTTGGAGTTAAAAAAGATGCATTACTAGTATATCAAGCATTTATGCAATCAAATCGATGTTTAAAAGATATCCAAATATTTCATAGTGATCGAGGTAATGAATTTAACAATAAAATTATTAATAATCTTTTATTAGCGTTCAATATTACTCGATCTTTAAGCAAAAAAGGTTGTCCTTATGATAATGCTGTTGCTGAAGCAACTTTTAAAACTTTCAAAACTGAATTTATTAATGATAAAAATTTTACATCATTAATCCAATTAAAATTAGAATTATTTGATTATATCAATTGATACAACAACATAAGAATCCACAGCACTTTAAACTACTTAACTCCTATCAAATATCAAGAACAAGTGTCTACCAAAAAATAGTCCTAAAAAGTGTTGCCATTCCAACTTTATTTTTTCCTAGACATTGGTTAAAGAGGTACAATTCTAGGGCTTTACATTATGTACATGAACTTAAAAGTGAATTGTCACCTAAGAAATACCTTAAAGAGGCAAGTAGCATTGATATGACTTATAGTGATATTAAATCTGCTGGTTTAGATAAATTGGATAATATTTTAAAAAAGAAAGATAAACCTAAAATAAAGATAAATAAAAATGATTATAGTCCCAGTGAACCTACTGGGACTATAATTTGGGTGAGCCACGTAGTGGCGAGGGACGTAGTCCCTATTACTTGATTGCTCTCTTAATTTATTTAGCTTATTTAAGTCCTTGCACGAACTAATTTTTTAATAAAAAAATATTATCATTTTTCAGGATTTCTATTTTTGTTTTCATAAATTCAATATTAGTAATATCTTTTTTAATAAAATCACTAAAATCACTAAATAATAAAGGATGATTAAAAACATTAATTATTAAAATAATTGAAATCAAACTTTTCAAACTGTATAAATTGTCTTGATCAATATATTGCAAAGAACTATGCAAATTTTTTCTAAACAATTGACTATCAAATTTTTCATCTTCTTGTTGATAATATTTGGCAATATTACTAATAGAACTATCAATAGCATTATATTCTGCACAAGTTATATAGATAATATTAAGCGCAGTAATAATGTCTTCTTTAGTTAATGTTGGTACTTGTGATTTTATTTTTTGTAAAATGTTAGAACCTGTTTGGAATCTTTTAAACATAATTAAACTAAAAAAGGGAATAATTATTTCTAACCTGACAGTTAATTAACATTTTATTTTCTTTGTCATTTTTTTGTTAAAAAGATTTTATCATTTGACAACTTATCGATTAAAAATTTATTTTTCAACTATAAAATAACATTTATGATATTAATTTAATCAAAAATAAGTTAAAAAAGATCCTAAACAGGTTCTTAGTAATTAAAAGTTTACCTACTGCCATTATTTTTACTCCTATCTTTTTTAATCAATTAAAAGCTCATATAGCCATTAAATGGTTATATGAGCTTTAGTATCTTTAATATTATATTGTAATAATCACTTTTAATTATAGATTAACTTTAGTTTTAATATTCAAAGTTGCTGAATTTTGTAACTGTGCCTTTATTGCATTGGCTACATGTTCAACATCGGTACCAATAACAATTTGCAAAGCTTCTTTATTCAAAATTTTAGTACCAAATGCTCCTGCGGCCTTAACTTTTGCCAAATTAACACGTGATGTATCTTTAACAATCAAACGTAACCTAGTAGCACAATTATCAATTTCAACAAAATTATCTGCACCAATTGCTTCAATTAATTTTGTTGCCATTAATGTATATTTATCACTTTTAAGATTTTTATTGCTTAACTCTGATTTTGTTGTTACTTTATTTTCTTCAACACCAAAATCTTCTTCTCTTCCTGGTGTTTCAATATTCATTTTAGTAATTAATGTATAAAATACAATAAAATAAACTCCACCAGCAGCCACAATTAATAATAATACTCATAGTGGATTTGAAGTAATATGATAAGCACCTGTAGCATGATTAGCAAATCCTCATGATTGAGCAAAAGAAATGCAATAGTCAATAATTCCAGCACTAAAACCAAAACCAACTTGAATATGCAATGCTGTCGTTATTGCAATAAATATCCCTGTTAATAAGGCATGAATTACTAATAATAATGGAGCAATAAATACAAATGAAAATTCAATTGGTTCAGTGATTCCACTAATAAAAGAAACTAAAGCAACTCCTCCTAAAAATCCTGATACCATTTTTCTATTTTCTTTTTTAGCTGCCATAATCATAGCTAAGGCAGCAGCGGGAATACCACCCATCATAATAGGAAAGAAACCTGATTGAAAAAATCCAGATCCTTCAATACCTCTAGTAAAAGCATTAATGTCTCCATTTACTCATTCCGCTGTTCCAGATGCAGCACCTGTAATTGGAGATATTATCTGACCATTAATTGGTAATTGAAATCAAAAAAAAGTATTTAAGATTTGATGTAATCCAAAAGGTAATAATAAACGATTTAATATTCCATAAACTGCTGTTCCTGGAATAGCAACTGCTGGATTATTTGGATTAGCAACTAATTGACCAAATTTCATTAATACTAATTGAATTCATGGTCAAACAATAGCAAATGCCAAAGCAGTGGGAATAGTTATTGCTAAAGCCACCATTGGTGCAAATCTTCTACCACCAAAGAATGATAATGCTTGAGGAAGTTTAATTTCTTTATATTTATTATATAAAACTGCAGATAAACACCCCGCTACAATTCCACCAAAAACACCAATGTTTAATACATAAATGCCACCGATAATAGTTTTACCATCTGTTCCAAATTCTTCTACATAAAATAATGACGAAAATTTTTCACCTTTACTTGATGTAAAAGTTAAAACATTTTTATATAACATTTCTGGTAATGAATGTTCAATTGACGTCATTGCAGATATTGCCAAATAAAATACTGCTCCAACTAATGCAGCTTCACCACGATGATCTTTAGCTAAACCAAATGCTAAACCTAAAGCAAATAATAATGGTAAATTATTAAATACTATTTTTCCTGGTTGTTGAATAATATATGAAATTCAATAACCCACTTCATTAGTAACATGCATAACACCAGCATCAGTTGTAGTAGTAAATGTAAGCCCTAATGCTCCAAATCTGTTTAAAATAGCAGCGAATGGTAATACTGCAATTGGAAATTGTAATGCTTTACCTAAGTCTTGTAAAAATTTTAAAACATTATTTCAAGGACTTTTTTCTTTTGAGGTTTTTAATTCAATATTACTATTTTTTGTTTGATTTTTCTCTTTATGTTTTTTTCAGAAAACTAAACCCATATTTTAATCCCTTCCTAAAACTTTTTCTTAATTTTTCAAAATTAAAACATTGAACTTATTGAAACTGATAATAGCACAATGGCACCAACCGTTGCACAAAACATTAAAAATATATAAAGAGCTTTATTTCAAAAATGAAAAACTTGATATGTAACTTTTTTTAGTTTAAATAAAAATTGCTCGTTAATCAGGCTCCTTTCTTTACGTAATTTTCTTTTAAATAAAAAAAACACAATAAAAATAATACCAATACAAATCAAACCAATGATAAACATTATTCACATTGCCGATGTTGATAAACTTTTATTGTGCGACTCTAATGTTAAAAAATTTAGCATAATCATTTACACTTTCTAATCATTAGTTTTTTATCTTAATAAATATTATTATACAATAAATTTTTCTTAAATAAATATAATCACAAAATTTTAAACTTTTTTATTATTTATTATACAATGACTTACGCATTCTAAATCTTAATTTAATTGGTACACCCTGAAAACCAAATCGTTCACGAATTTGATTAATTAAAAAACGTTCATAAGAAAAATGACATCGTTGTGGATCATTGACCATTAAGATAAAAGTAGGCGGATTTTTTTCAACCTGTGTTGTGTAATATATCTTTAATCTACCACCTTTAAAGTAGGGCGGCTCATTAATTAATTGAGCTTTATTAATTATTTCATTAAGAATACTTGTTTTAATTCTTAAATTCATATTAACTAATACTTCATTAATAGTAGCAAATAAAGTATGAATTCTAGTATTTTCTAAAGCAGATAAATATACAACAAAAGAATACTCAAGGTATTTAAATTTTTCTTTTATTTTTTTAGTAAACTCTTGCATTGTTTTTTCATTTTTTTTAACTAAATCTCATTTATTAACAATAATAATAACTGGCTTATCTAAATTTTTTGCCATTCCTGCTATTGTTAAATCTTGTTCTTGAATTTCAACACTACCATCTAATAAAAACAAAACAATATCACTACGTTCAATAGCATTAGTAGTTCTAATTAAACTATATTTTTCTAAATCTTCAGTAATTTTTCCTTTTCTACGAATTCCAGCAGTATCAATAACACAATATTGTTTTTTATTATAAACAAAATTACTATCAATAGCATCAGTTGTTGTTCCTGCTATTGGTGAAACAATAACTCTATTCTCTTGAAGAATAGTATTAACTAAACTTGATTTACCAACATTGGGACGACCAATAATTGCTAAATTAATATGTTCTTTCTTTTCTGTATGAACCTCTTTTGGTAACTTAGTAATTATCATATCTAATAAATCACCAAAACCAACACCATGACTAGCAGATACTAAAATTGGTTCGCCAAAGCCAACTTTTAAATAATCATAAATTTTATCATTATCGTTTTGAACATTATCATATTTATTTGCAATAATAATAACCGGTTTCTTAGTTCTGTATAATAATTTGGCAATATCTTCATCTTCGTGAGTTAAACCTTCTTGATAAGAACAAACAAATAAAACAATATCAGCCTCAGCTAAAGCAATATTAACTTGTTGATTGATTTGTTGAGTAAAATTAGTAATCGTTTTAGTAATACCACCCGTATCAATAATCACAAAATTTTGTGTTAATCATTCACCAATGCCATAAATTCGATCTCTAGTTGCTCCAGGCATATCTTCAATTATTGCTACTTTTTTTTGTAATATACGATTAAAAATTGAAGATTTACCAACATTAGGGCGTCCTACAATTACTACTTTTGGTAACTTATTCATTTTATTCAAATCCTTATATTTAAAATATTATTTTTTATGACTAAAGTAATTATCATATAAAACTTTTAATTTATCAACGGTCGTTTGTAAATTATAATCACTATTATCTAAAATAACTGCATCTTCAACAATTACTAGTTGACCAGTGCTACGAGTTTTATCAACATTATCACGAATTACCATATCGTTATATACTTGTTCTTGTGTAATATTAATACCATCTTTAATATACTGTTTATATCTTCTTTCACTACGAGCGTGTAAACTAGAAGTTAAAAAAATCTTTAATTGAGCATCAGGTAAAACAACACTACTAATATCTCTGCCAACGACAATAAAGCCTTGACTTCTAACCATTTCTTGAATTCTAGCAACCATAACTTTTCTAACTTCAGATAACGAAGCAATTATTGGTACTTTACTAGTAACATTTTTATCATAAATTTCTTCTGTTGGTGGTTGATCATTAAATAAAAAATGACCATTAACTCATCTTATATCAAAAAGTTGTAATGCTGCAAGTATTAAATCTTCACTTTCAAAAGCAATTTTATTTTTTAAACAATAATTAGTAAAGCTACGATACATAATTCCTGTATCCATAAATTGATAATCAATTTTTTTAGAAAGCAAATATGCAGCTGCTGATTTACCACTAGCTGCTGGACCATCTATTGCAATATTAATCTTTGGGTACATTGTTTTTCTCCATTCTCTACTTAATAAATAATATTAATGATAATACTAACACGACTATTAAAATTAAACAAATAATGATAATACTAAATACTGTTAAACTTCACTTATAGTTATTTTTAATTTTAACTTTTTGTAATTCATCTTGAAAATTATTATGTTCTTGATTAATTTCTTTTAGTTCTTTATTAAGATCACTATTATTTATTTTATACTTTTTATATTTAAATTCTAAATTTTTAACAAAATTTTTGACATCATGAATTTTACTTTCTAAGTCTTTTTGAAATTCATTTATTTTATTATGCATACTATTAATTAACGTTTGATATTCTAAGTTAGTACTTATTAATGGCAAATCAACTATTTCAAAATCAATATTTTCACTATATTTTTTTAAAATATTATTAATATTTTCTAACATATTTTCCAATATTAATTTATCATCATCATCTAAATGTTGTTCATTATTTTTAATAAAATAATTTTCAAAATTAACTAAATTTAAATCAGAATTTAATTTTTGAAAAATTGGCTCAAAATATGATTTATCAATTTTTATTAGTTGCTGATAATAATTCTCTATTTTTTGTTCTTGTTCTCAAAGCTTACTATTTTCTTTAATTTCTTTAGCAATTTGTTCACGTAAACTTTTATATTTTTCCATTCTTGTCATTAAAGCACCCACAAATTAATATTTAAAAAATTCCAATATTGATTTATTTTTAATAGTAATGATAATTTTCTTGATTATAACATAAATATATAAAATCATTATAATATACAAATTTAACTATTGATAATATTGATAATATTTTAAAAAATAATTGTTTTTACTTAGTTTTCTTTTAAACATTATTAAATGTCAATATCGAATGAAAATTTCCTAAAAATATTTATCAAAAAATTAAATTATTTTGGAAAGTTACACTGTTAAATAAATACAAATTCCAAATAACCTTTAAAATTTTAATTCCTGTTTTTAATATAGGATTTTTTTGTATAATTTAATTAAACTTAATATAAGTTTTTAACTCATTGCTTTAATTTCAAAGTAAATGAGTTTTTATTTTGAAAGGATGAAAAAATGAATAAAAATTTACAAGAAGAATATGAATGAATTAATAAAGAATTGATAAAAATAATCATTGATAAAAATCAATTTACTTCAGAAATTATTAGTAATAGAGTTAATTTAGCTCAAACTACTATTGTTGATATTAATGAAAATTTAAAAAAACAAAAGATTAGCAAATTTAAAAAAATTAGTTATTTAATATTAAAAATATTTACTTTTGGAAAAATTGATAAAAATAAAATAATTAAAGAAAAAAATGATTTTTTTATAAAAATATCAAAAGAACTTTTTGGAAATATTAAAAAAGTAAAAGAATTATATATAAGAAAATCAAATAGTGAAATAAATATAGATGTTAATAAAATTAATAATGCAACTTTAAATAATTTATTAATAAATCCGAATAAATCAAACTTACCACAAATGTAAAAACGATAGATTGCAATTACAATTTCTTTTAGAACCTGTTTGGAATCTTTTAAACATAATTAAACTAAAAAAGGGAATAATTATTTCTAACCTGACAGTTAATTAACATTTTATTTTCTTTGTCATTTTTTTGTTAAAAAGATTTTATCATTTGACAACTTATCGATTAAAAATTTATTTTTCAACTATAAAATAACATTTATGATATTAATTTAATCAAAAATAAGTTAAAAAAGATCCTAAACAGGTTCTTATATTTAAAATCAATTTTAGGTCACCAAATTTGCTCATATACAAATGATTTAAAAATTTATATGGTTTAGTATTCACAAAATGTAAATCTTATATAACTTTAATTAGGAATTATTAATATCCATATCTTCAAGGATGATTTTTATTGGGTATATAAACTTTTTTAGTTTTTATTAAATTTTCTTTGATAATTGGTTTTAAAGCTATTTCTTTTAGTTCATACATTTGATTATTGTAACTAAGATATAAGTCATTAATAAATGATTTAAGTACAATTACATCAGTTCTAGGTTGTATATATTGAACTTTGTTATTTTTATAAGGAAAATATTTTTTACTATAATATGTTATAGTTGAACCACTATCTGTTTTTCTTTTAGAACCTGTTTAGGATCTTTTTTAACTTATTTTTGATTAAATTAATATCATAAATGTTATTTTATAGTTGAAAAATAAATTTTTAATCGATAAGTTGTCAAATGATAAAATCTTTTTAACAAAAAAATGACAAAGAAAATAAAATGTTAATTAACTGTCAGGTTAGAAATAATTATTCCCTTTTTTAGTTTAATTATGTTTAAAAGATTCCAAACAGGTTCTTAGAAAAATTTATATTTTTATGCAGGCATTATTTTTTTATTGTATATTCTTTTTTTCAATTATAGACTTAAATTAAGATTTACAAAAAATATTTTTATCTAATATCACTTTCACATTATTATAAATATCTTGCTATTATCGATATTAAAAATAAAAATATATTACATTAGGTAAATCTTAATTCTAAAAATAAACTAAAACTAAAAATCAAAATTTTGGATGGGTTACACTTTATTGGACACTAATTACGTAGACAAGTGAACAAATTAGTGAAAAGAAAGGAAGTATAATTATGGCCAATATTAACTCATATTCAGATGAATTTAAAAAACAAATAGTAGCTTTATATCAAAGCGGTAAGTCAGTGTCTTGTCTTGCTAAAAAGTACAATGTTACAAGAGCAGCTACTTATAATTGAATTAAGCAATTTACTAATTCAGGTAGTTTTAAAACTAAAGATAATCGTTCTGTTGAAGAAAATGAATTAATTAAATTAAGAAAAGAATTAAAACAATTAAGAATGGAAAATGATATTTTAAAGCAAGCAGCACTAATAATAGGCAGAAAGTAGAAATTATTGCTAAAAATAAAGTTAAATATAAAATTCGCACAATGTGTCGTTTTTTGAAAATATCTAAATCAACATATTATTTTAACTTAAAGAAAAAAGAAAATAAAATCAAAAATAATATGTATGATGAAGCTGTTATTAGTGCTTTTAAAGAAAATAAAGAAGTTTATGGTACTAGAAGATTAAAAAAAATTTTAGAAAACCAAGAAATTTATTTATCACGCAGAAAAATTAAAGAAATTATGAATAAGCATAATTTAATATCAAAATACACTAAATTATCATTCAAAAATCATCATAATAAAGTCAATAATAGTCAAATAACCAATCTTGTTAATAGAAACTTTAATAATAGGGTTAAAAATGAAGTTATTGTTAGTGATTTAACTTACGTTCAAGTTAATGGTAAATGAAACTATATTTGCCTATTAATAGACCTATTTAACCGCGAAATTATTGGACATAGTGTTGGAGTTAAAAAAGATGCATTACTAGTATATCAAGCATTTATGCAATCAAATCGATGTTTAAAAGATATCCAAATATTTCATAGTGATCGAGGTAATGAATTTAACAATAAAATTATTAATAATCTTTTATTAGCATTCAATATTACTCGATCTTTAAGCAAAAAAGGTTGTCCTTATGATAATGCTGTTGCTGAAGCAACTTTTAAAACTTTCAAAACAGAATTTATTAATGATAAAAATTTTACATCATTAATCCAATTAAAATTAGAATTATTTGATTATATCAATTGATACAACAACATAAGAATCCACAGCACTTTAAACTACTTAACTCCTATCAAATATCAAGAACAAGTGTCTACCAAAAAATAGTCCTAAAAAGTGTTGCAATTCTACAATTCTTTATTATTTTAGGGTAGTAACACGTTAATGTTACTACCCTAAATTTATTATTTTTTAATTTTAAAAGAGAGAGAAATTTAATATTAAGAATTTTTATATTTTTAATTGTTTTAAGAAATTATTCTTTCAAAGTATTGTCACTATAACTTACAATTTTATTATTTAAATTTAAATTTTTATTAATACCAATATTGGCAATTGTATTAAGACTTGATATTGGTAATGTTTTTACTCTAAAAGATAAATCATAAATTTCAGTTTCATTTAAGACACGAAGTTCTCCGTTGATTAAGTATTCATAACCAATTCTAAAGTTTTTAATTCAAGTTGCACGATTAAGATCAGCATAACTAATATCTTCCTCGCGAAAACTTAAAATAGAATTATTATTAGATTTTTTCAATTTAATAATAGATAAGTTATCACCTAATAAGCCTAGGCTTTGCTCATGTTGTTCAATTGAATTTCTAATAATAGGAATTATTAAACATTTTTGATCAGGAGTTTGTGTTCAAATGATAACTGTTTCAAGTTTGCAACCATTACAATATTGATAATTACAATTTATATTTTCACATCTAGTTTCGTTAGTTGTTTTTGTTAATGGCACATTGGCAAAATAAATGCCACAATTTATAATATTCTGCATTTAATAAACCTCATTTTCTAAAGTTTTAATAATACTTTTACTATAAACAAACTTAATTACCATAAAAGAGTAAATTTGACCTTAAACTTAATACTTTTAAATTATAATGATATAAATTTTAAAATGTTTTTAATTATTAGTCTGTATAAATTTTGGTTTAAGGGTAAGTGGGAATATTAATTTATGAAATTGGAATAGATATTAAATTGAGTTTTTAAACTAAATTAAAGACTCATATCAATAAATTAAAATACAAAACCCTTACATGAAAATTACTCATATAAGGGCATAAAGCCAAATTTACAATTTTAAATTAATTAAACTGATGTTTTGTCCTAAAGTTTTAGGACAAATATAATAATAACAAATTTAAACCAAATTACAATAGAATCTCATACTGTATATAATATATTTTGATTAATCATTACTATAAATTATTATTAATGCTTTAATTAATTTTATAATATAAATATTATTTATTTTATTATAATTATTTTATTTTAAAAAACAAAAAAATAAATAAAAGCAGTACCTTAAATACTACTTTTATAATATAATTTCTCTAATTAAGTTAAAAAAATAATATTTTAAACTATAAATTAAAATTCATGCAAATTTAACTTTAAACTAGTAGTAAAATAACCTCTCACAAACTGAGTATCTTTTTCATTATTTGCTGTAACCGTTTCAACACTAACAAATTTAAAAATAAATGCTTTTTGATTTCAATCATAATCGTAACTAACTGTTTGCTGAACTTTATTCATATTTCCTTCATGTGAAATACTATTATCAATAAACTTTGTATCACTAGATACAATAACTAAATTCTTACTTTGATCATTATAATAATCTTTTCCATTTATATGAAAATCGACATGACTTTTTATATCAGTTAATTCTATATATTTTAATTTTGAAGGATCACTAAAAGAACAATAACATTTTTTTCAAAAGTTTTAACTGTAGTTTCTCCATTATCAGCAAAAATAGGGTATTCAACAATATCAATTGGTTGTATTACATCATGTAAATTATCAACATTTATTAAATTGTAATTTTTTACATATGAATTTAATATCGAAGAAGTTGAAAATATTGATGCTGCTGATAATGCTATTGTTGTTAACATTGATAAATATTTTTTCATAAATAACACCTCTTTTTTAATAACTTCTTAAAATCTTAAGAAGTTCGATACATCATAAACCTTTCTTTTAAAGAAAACAATAAAAAAACATTTATAATAAATAAATGTTTTTTTAATAATTTTTACGATTAAAATAAAAAATGAAATTCATTATTAGCGATTTTTTTGATAATTATATACTAACTTAAGTACTGTTTTTAAAGGTAATATTCTAATAATAGTTCTTGTAATTTTATTAGAAATTCCTGTAATAATAAAACTTTTTCTTTTTGTTTTTAAGGCTGTTTGTAAAGACTTTTTAGCATAAGTTTCAGTATCTAAAACTGGTAATAATGAACTATAATGTTCTTTATTTCCTTTACCATTACTACTACGATTTCAAAATTCAGTTTTTAATGGACCTGGACAAATTGTAATTACTCTTACTTTACTTTTTGCTCTTTTTAATTCATAATTAACTGCAACACCTAAACTTCAAACATATGATTTAGAAGCATAATAACTAGCAAAAACAGGACCTGGACTAAAAGCTGCCATACTTCCAATATTAATAACACGACCATAATTATTTTTACTAAAACGTTGAACAAATAACTTTGTTAAAATATGTAAACAAGAAATATTTAAATTAATCATATTTAATTCTTGTTCTAACATACTATCTGCAAATGTTCCTCAAACACCATAACCAGCATTATTAATAACTACTGTTACATTTAATTCTTTTGATAACTCAAATAATTTATAAATATTTTTTAAATCAGATAAATCTAAATCATAATTTTTAACTTGTAAGTGTGGATACTTATCTGCTAATTCTAATATTTTTTTACTATCACGTGATACCCCTAATACGTGATAACCTTGTGCTAATAATGCTTGACAGTAATAATATCCCAATCCTTTAGACGCTCCTGTAACTACTGCTCACTGATTCAAAACAATTACTTTATTTATCATTTATATTAATACTCCTTTTATTTTTAGATATTAAACAATTTTTTACTATTTGAACTAATATAATTATAAGCACTAAAAATACTTAATACTGTAACAACGTACATTGGTATCATTACTAATTGATTAATTAAACCATATTGATCATTATTACTATGACCATTAACACTACCATTTAAAAATCGTCAATTAATAAAAAATAAAATTGTAATTCCTAACATTTGTAATGCTGCCTTTATTCTACCATATTTATCAGCAGCCATTACTGTACCTTTAGTAGCCAAAATTTGACGAACTACATCAATAATAAAATCACGTAATACCAAAATAATTACCATTCAAACGGGAATTATAGTAGCACATGCCATTACAATTAAAACACCATTAGTTAAAAGTTTATCTGCAATTGAATCAAAAAATTTACCAAAAGTTGTTACCTGATTAAATTTTCTTGCTCATCATCCATCAATAAAATCACTAATGGCAGCAATAATAAATAAAATTGCTGCTATTAACCAACTAATCGGTAAACTATAACTATTAATATTAATACTTGTTATTCAAAGATGATAAAAATTATCATTATCTATTGGACCGATAATCATTAAACTAACAATAATTGGGACTAATATTAATCTTATTAAAGAAATAATATTGGGAACATTCATATTTAAAATCCTTTCATATAAGTTTATTTATAATATTTAATATTATTATGTACTTACCTTTTTTAGCATAATTTATAAAAAGTAAAACTTATATTTTTGATCTATTCATGAAATAAGTATATCGTTATTTTCTATATCTATCAATAATATACATTTATATATTAAAATAAATATTCTTTTATATACAATTTCTTAACTATTGTTTGTTTTTTATTTTTCTGATTTTTCTCTTTCGGCAGCAGCTTGTGGATTTTTTCTTTTCTCAATATAATAGAATAAACCAATATAACTTAAATAATAATCTTTATTAAAATCAATTAAACGTGAAGCATTTGTAACAGTTGCTTGTCCTGCCGGTTTACTTCCTCATTCATAAAACGGAATTAAACGTGTTTTTGCTGGATTATGTTTTGCTAAAAAAATAACAGCAGTATCAAAATCTAATTTCATTAACTCACTACCTGTAATTAATTTTTTACCTTGTAATGATGAATTAATATTATCAGCTTTTTTATCTTTATTACCAGAATGGCTATAATTAATAATTGTTTTTTCACCGAACATATCTGAATATTTATTAGCGGTTTGTAAATCCATAGTTTGCAAAAAAGTATGCAAAATACAGTTATTAAAAATAGTTTCTGCTGTTTCTTTACCATATTTTTGTGTTAATTGTTGTAAATCTTGCATAATCATCATGAAAAAAATATTACGACTTCGTGCAACAGTAATCATTTGTGCCATACTAGCAATCGTTGGTATATTACCAAACTCATCAAATAAAAAGTATAAAGGACGTGGTAATTTAATATCAGGTAAAGTACTTGCATAACGAATTGTATTTTTATATAACTGTGCAATAAACATTGATACAAAAGCATTACGTTCATTACTTTCATCAGGAACAACTAAGAAAACAGCACTTGGTTTTTTTACAATTTGATCTAAATTTATATCATTACTGCAACTAATATTTCGCGTCACTGGATCAGTAAATAAACGTAATCCATTAGCAACCATTTGACTAATTGATCCCGCAGTTTCTTCAGCACCTTCTAATACACCTAAACCAATTTGACGAGCTAAACTATGAGTTGGCATTTTTTTTAGAATTTCAACATATCGTTGACGATTAGTAGCAACAATAGCAGCATTTGACATACTAAAGTATTTTAAAGGAACATCAGGTTGATCTTCAAGTTGTTCTAACATAAATAACATAATTGATTTGACAACTTGCATCGCTGATTGATTTCAAAATTTTTGTTTTGGATCTGATTCAGGAAATAAAGCTTCAACAATATCATTAATTCATGATAATGCCATTGATTCATAAGTAATTGATTCATTTAAAGGATTATTTTCTTTTTTTAAACGCATTGATTCTACATAAAAATCATATACTTTAACAAAAGGATTTCATGAATTAGATACTGATGTATCACGTAAATTAATAACATAAACATCGTAACCATTATCTTTTAATATTTTAGAATGATTTTGAAATAATTCTCCTTTTGGGTCAGTAATAACCATTGATGGTTTAATTTTCGATTGGGCATTTAAATATATAGTTGGAATAACTAATTTTTGAGTTTTACCACTTCCTGTTCCCCCAATTACAATATTATGAGCATCAGACTTAATATTAAATTGGACACCACCAATTTTAGTTTTTGTTGTTTGAACAACAATACCATAATCATTTTCAACAGTTTTTGATAAAGGAAAAGTATTAGCAATTTCAGTGGGTGTTAATCAAGCAGCAGATCCATACACTTTATTTTTTGAATCACGTAAAAAGCGACTTTTATTATGAGTTTCACGATAAATTTTATATTTATGAATCATAAAGTAAGATAATAAAACTGAAAATTCAATAAGAAATAGAATTAAAAATATTAATCAATAATTAATAACATCCTGTATTAAAAATTTAAGTGTAAATGGTTGTTGATTATCTCCACTATGAGAAAACATGTTACGAACAAAGACTAAAGCATAAACTAATAAAGTATTTATTAATACTAAAAAGGGTATAACAATTATAATTACTGCTGGTAGTACTCATTTTTTTTGACGAATAAATTTCATTTTTATGTTCCTTTATTTTTTATATATTTTATAATAATTTATATTTTACCCATATTGGGAAATAACACCAGCAATACCTGATATTATTAATAATAAAACACCAATAGTTACATTACGTCTTCAACGATAACTTTTTTTCTTTTTAAATTCATTTTTTGTTTTTTTAAATTTCATGATTATTTCTCCAAGATTTTAATATTTTACTTTTTTTATTCATCAGGATCTCCTCTTCTTGCACTCTTTCTAGTGTTATTTAAATTTACAAAAGGTTCAACAAAAGCACCCTTAGCCATATTATTTAATCCAACAAAAGGGCTTTTTAAATTATTTTTTGTATCTTGTCATTTAGTACCTTGATCATGAGAATTTTGAAATTTACCAATTCCTTTAGCAACTCCTTTAGTACCTTTACCTAAATAACCTGTGATACCATTTTTTAATAGTCCATTTGCTTTCTTTTGACTACCATCAGGATTTCTTCCATCTTTAGCACCACCAAATGCAATTTGTTTCCCAAGTTTTAATGCACCAGCACCACCTGCTGCAAGGCTAGCAAAAGTCCGAGCTTTACCCATAATATTTCCAGCAATAGCTGCTCCATTAGAATCAATAGCACTTTGTACACCTAAGTTTTGTGTTACTAAGTGATTAATAATTTTTTGAGTTCTTAAACAACTAATAGCACCGGCTGTACAAAATAACGTATATAAAACTTGTTTTTCAAGTCAACTAAAATTAGTATTATTAGTAATATCTAATATTGCCTTTGGTAATATTTGAAGAAAGATATAAATAGGTAACATCGTTCCTGGACCAATAATAAACTTACCTATTACCATTTCTTTTCAAACACCCAATCTTTTTCCTTGATCAACAGGCATCATAGAAGCAACAATTGGTGATATTGAAAATAAAAGTAATAAATCAATAATTCTTTCAACCAACGTCATTGATGCAACAAATAATACATACAAAGTAAATCACACCGCAATAATTTCAAGAATAAAGTTTCAATGTTTTAATTGAGAAATAGGTGGCATTGAATAAACACCAGGATCATGCTGAGCAGCATTAGCATCCGGAGCACCAATACCTCATAATAAATCAGCTAAACTAGCATTTTTTCCTAAAGCTGTAATTTGTAAAACTGCCAATAATCCTGTTATTAAATAATTTATAGTACTCATAAAAAATGGAATGAAAACAATTACTAAAAAAGCTAAAAATGTATTTTTTATAGCTTTACCTAATTTTTCTCTAATTGTATGTGTTTCAGTAAATTGAATAATAATTAATTGCATAATAAACATAATAAGTATTACGCCAATTGAAACAATTGCTAATGCTGAAAAAAATACTGGTAAATTTTTACTATTAAGTGGATCTTTAGTAAAATCTCCAAAAACTAAATTAGTTATCGCATCAGTTGTTAAATAATCAAATATGCCGCCATGACCATGATTAGGTGATCTCAATAAAATATCAATTAAATATAATGGTCCTTGAATGAAAATAAGTCAAGGTATAAATAATAAAGCTCCTAGTATACTATCTATTAGTCAATCCATATTTTCATCTCTTTTCTCTTCATAACTTAATATTAAGTTAATATATAACTTTCTTTAGTTAGCTAGGAAGAATATTTGGATTACCACCAAAAGCTTGCACAAGAGCAATTATTATTGCTGATGCAGTAATGCCAATAATTGGTGCAATTAATGTATACATAAACGCTTTTTTAATCTCACTTCTACGTTGTGGATCATCACCAGCAGCCGCTAAATCTTTTGCCAATATAATTATTTTAAAAACACTAAATGCAATTAAAGCAGCAATTAGCAATCCTGCAACTGCCGAAACATAAGGTTTTGCTACATCAATGATTTTATTTATATCAGGTCCATCTGATAGATAATTAAAAATCATAAGTTTTTCCTCCTTAAATAATAAAAAAATAAAATTATTTACTAATCAAAATTGTTTATAAAGCATGAATTTATCTAATAATATAATAAGCCCTATTTTACTCCTTAAAGAGATAAATTAGGACTTACAGTCAAATTCATATGTTATAAATAATGTTGATACACTTTAATTATAGTTGATTTTAAAATAAAGTAAATAAAAATTTTCAATTTTATCAACTTATTTTTTATTGTTTTATAAAATTTTTAGGGCGGTTGTCAAATTTACGAAATAATTAATTATCATATTAGTAACTTATTTCCAAAATTACCATTTAAAAATGATGATAGACAAATTAAATTCTCTTTTACCATTAAATTTATATTCGACGTATTTTAAAAATATTGGATGGGTTACACTTTATTGGACACTAATTACGTAGACAAGTGAACAAATTAGTGAAAAGAAAGGAAGTATAATTATGGCCAATATTAACTCATATTCAGATGAATTTAAAAAACAAATAGTAGCTTTATATCAAAGCGGTAAGTCAGTGTCTTGTCTTGCTAAAGAGTACAATGTTACAAGAGCAGCTACTTATAATTGAATTAAGCAATTTACTAATTCAGGTAGTTTTAAAACTAAAGATAATCGTTCTGTTGAAGAAAATGAATTAATTAAATTAAGAAAAGAATTAAAACAATTAAGAATGGAAAATGATATTTTAAAGCAAGCAGCACTAATAATAGGCAGAAAGTAGAAATTATTGCTAAAAATAAAGTTAAATATAAAATTCGCACAATGTGTCGTTTTTTGAAAATATCTAAATCAACATATTATTTTAACTTAAAGAAAAAAGAAAATAAAATCAAAAATAATATGTATGATGAAGCTGTTATTAGTGCTTTTAAAGAAAATAAAGAAGTTTATGGTACTAGAAGATTAAAAAAAATTTTAGAAAACCAAGAAATTTATTTATCACGCAGAAAAATTAAAGAAATTATGAATAAGCATAATTTAATATCAAAATACACTAAATTATCATTCAAAAATCATCATAATAAAGTCAATAATAGTCAAATAACCAATCTTGTTAATAGAAACTTTAATAATAGGGTTAAAAATGAAGTTATTGTTAGTGATTTAACTTACGTTCAAGTTAATGGTAAATGAAACTATATTTGCCTATTAATAGACCTATTTAACCGCGAAATTATTGGACATAGTGTTGGAGTTAAAAAAGATGCATTACTAGTATATCAAGCATTTATGCAATCAAATCGCTGTTTAAAAGATATCCAAATATTTCATAGTGATCGAGGTAATGAATTTAACAATAAAATGATTGATAAACTTTTATTAGCATTCAATATTACTCGATCTTTAAGCAAAAAAGGTTGTCCTTATGATAATGCTGTTGCTGAAGCAACTTTTAAAACTTTCAAAACAGAATTTATTAATGATAAAAATTTTACATCATTAATCCAATTAAAATTAGAATTATTTGATTATATCAATTGATACAACAACATAAGAATCCACAGCACTTTAAACTACTTAACTCCTATCAAATATCAAGAACAAGTGTCTACCAAAAAATAGTCCTAAAAAGTGTTGCCATTCCAATCTTTTTAACAAAAAAATGACAAAGAAAATAAAATGTTAATTAACTGTCAGGTTAGAAATAATTATTCCCTTTTTTAGTTTAATTATGTTTAAAAGATTCCAAACAGGTTCTTAGAGAAAAGTCACCAAGTAGAAAGATGAGACAAATATCTTTATAATCTAAAAAGGAAATAAAGTTATGAATAAAGAAGAAAAAGAAAAAGTAGAAAAAGAACTTAATAAATCAGCTAAACGAAGAGTTGCAAATATGGAAAAAAGATTAACACGCGAAGATATAGAAAAAGCTAATAAAGAAAAAGTAGAAAAAGAAAAATCTGAAAAACAAAATAAGACTTCAAAAAGTCGTAGTTGATTTTCAAAATAAATAGTTTTTTAAAAGTCTACTGATAAATACAAAAAAGTTAGGTAATACTTATTTTAAAAATATTACCTAACTTTTTTTATGTTAAAGTTTTAATAAATTTTAGAACTTCATCATAGTTTGGTTCTAATGTTACTTCTTTAACAATTTGTAAATATATAACTTTATTATTTTTATCAACAATGATAATAGTACGTGCTAATAATTGGATTTCATCAATTAATAAATTAGTAGTATTACTAAAATTATTTTTATTATTACGATAATCACTTCAAATATGAAAATTATTATTCATTTTTAGTTTTTCACAAAAGCGACTTTGAGCAAATGGTAAATCTTTGGAAATAGTAATGATAACTAAATCTTTTAATTTAGTAGCCTCTTTATTAAAGTGTATAGTTTGTAAAGCACAAGTTTTAGTATCAATGCTTGGTACACTAGAAATAATCTTAAATTTATTAGTGAATTGTTCTAAATTCATATTATCCATTTTTTTATTAACTGCAGAAAATGATAAAGTATCTCCAACTTTGATTATTTCATTTTTAATATGAACGGGTTTACCTTTAATTGTTAATTGCAACATAATATTTTTTTCTCCCTTTTTATCAAATGTATTTATAATATTATTATAACTAAATTTATTAAAGATAATCTATTAGAACCTGTTTGGAATCTTTTAAACATAATTAAACTAAAAAAGGGAATAATTATTTCTAACCTGACAGTTAATTAACATTTTATTTTCTTTGTCATTTTTTTGTTAAAAAGATTTTATCATTTGACAACTTATCGATTAAAAATTTATTTTTCAACTATAAAATAACATTTATGATATTAATTTAATCAAAAATAAGTTAAAAAAGATCCTAAACAGGTTCTTAAGGAGTAACAAAGTGTTAAAAATTTTAAATAAATTTAAAATTGCTATTCAAGAATTTAAAATGGTT
The DNA here is from genome assembly GCF_977110965.1 of Spiroplasma endosymbiont of Dactylopius coccus. Classification (NCBI taxonomy): domain Bacteria; kingdom Bacillati; phylum Mycoplasmatota; class Mollicutes; order Entomoplasmatales; family Spiroplasmataceae; genus Spiroplasma; species Spiroplasma endosymbiont of Dactylopius coccus. Next base: position 264,073 of record NZ_OZ373019.1, read on the forward strand.
TTTAAAGCAGTGGGGACTAAACACATTTATAAAAATAAAAGAGGCTTTTTAGAAATCTGTGTATCTTTGTTTTACAAAGTACTAGTTAAGATTAATTCTATCTTCAAATTTTATCATAAAATGAGCAATTGCTGTATTTCAATTTTGAATGGGCATTGTTCATTTTTTTGTTATATTTTCAATTGCTAAATAAAATATTTTAAAAACTGACATATCATTAGGAAAAACTTTTTTATTTCTGATAACTTTTCGTAATTGACTATTAAAAGATTCAATAGCATTTGTGGTATAAATTACTCTTTTAATTTCTGTTGGATAACTAATAAAAACTATCAAATTTTCTCAATTTTTATATCAAGATTTAGCAATTTGAGGATATTGTTTATTTCACTTATTTTCAAATGTTTCTAAAGCCTGCATTGCTTGTTCTTCACTACATGCAGTATAAATTGGTTTTAAATCTGCAACTAGAGATTTTCTATGCTTATATGAGACATATTTCAAACTATTTCTAATTTGATGAATGATGCATAATTGATGTTCTGTTTTAGGATAAACTGATTGTATTGCTTCTGACATTCCTGTTAAATTATCACTACAAGCAATAAGAATATCATTTAAGCCTCGATTTTTCATTTCTGTGAAATTGGCTAATCAAAATTTAGAACCTTCATTTTCACTAATTCATAAGCCTAAAACATCTTTTTTACCTTCTAAATCAACTCCTAAAGCTATATACACAGATTTGTTAATAATGCGTTTATCTTGTCGTATTTTAACTACTATGCAATCAAAATAAACAATCGGATAAATACTATCTAATGGTCGATTTTGCCATGCTTTTACATCATCAATAACATCATCAGTAATTTGACTAATAACACTTTCACTAATATCAGCACCATGATATAACTCTTGTAATTGCATTCTAATATCTGATAATGTCATACCTTTTGCATATAAAGAAAGAACTTGTTGATCAAAACCATCAAATCTTCTTTGTCTTTTTGCAATTATTACAGGATTAAAATTACTATTGCGATCTCGTGGTACATCAATCTCAATTTTACCTTGTTGAGTTATTAATTTTTTTGAACTTATACCATTACGAGCATTGTCACTATTACTATGTTGATTCTTATCATATCCTAAATAATTTTGCATCTCAGAATTCAACATTTTTTCTACTAATCTTTTTGTTAATTCTTTATACAAACCTCCCTCTTTAAAAACTGTTGTTAAATCTTCAGTATTTTCTAATAATAAATCTACTGCTTTTGATATTGGATCATTATTATTAATATTTTGCTTTTTAGCCATCTGTAATTCACTCTTTCTAGGTTTATTATAGAATTAATTAAACATAGTTATTTTTGTAAGTTACACAGATTACTAAACATTACCAAATAAAAGAACAATTATTAAAAGTATTGCACTATGTTTTATTCCATTTTTATATGCTTTTATTGCTTTATGAGCTTTTTTTAATCCATTGGGAAATATTAATCGTTTACCAATTGCTTTAGTTAATAACGATAGTTCTGCAGTAGGAATTAATCGTGTTATTAATCGACATAATTTAAATTTGGATAATGAAAATCCTAATAGTAGTGGTGCTTATGAATTTAAAATTAATGATTTACAAATTAACAATGAGAAAAAAACATTTACTGTTTATTATTATGATGATTGAAAAAGTTATTATCAACATCAAAATGACAAAACTTTTTTAACTGAAATTATTATTGATAGTTGTTTTACTAAGGATTTTAATGATTTTTTTAAACAAGCTTTTAAAGTAGTTATTGATAATATTAAAACTCCAGAAAGAATTTGGAATCTTATTAATCAAATTACTATTAGACCAAAAATTAGTTTACAAGCTTCATATAAAGTTAGTCCGATTTTAGGTGAAATTAATGATTTTACTTTAAATGCATTAAAAGATAATATTTTTAGTAAGTTTTTACCTGTTGTTATTAGTGATCAAGTATTTGATTATTGAGATAAAGATGCTTCTGATTCAGGTTATCACCATTTACAACCAATTTTAAAAGAAATTTATGGTATTCTTTCAATTGTTGTTCCTGGTTTAGGTCCTCATGCCGAACAATTTAATGATAATATTGATAGTGTAACAAGAAACGAAGAGATTAAACATATTAAAGTTTTAGAACATGATTATTGAATGAATCATACTTTATTGGCACCTATTAACTTTATTAATTTTAATATTAATATTGAAGGTCAAGATAAATCTCCTTATGGATTTGGTTTGGGTCCATATTTCATGTGTATTGGAATGTGAGTAGGTACTTTATTATTAACTTTTACTTTTATTAGAAATAAAGATATTCCAAAAACTAAATTTTGATCAAACTATTTAGCTAAATCAGCATGAATGATTATTTTTGGTTTAATTCAGTCAACAATTTTAGTAACTTCATTATTACTATTATTTAATAATATTGATTTATGACAACGATTTTGACAAATGTTTTTATACATGTGATTAATAGCAATTATTTTTGATTTGGTTGTTCAATCAATTGCTCACATGTTTCGTAATCATGATTTGGGTAGATTTTTAATTGTTATTCTTTTAATACTACAACTTTCTTCATCAAGTGGTACTTTTCCTGTTGAATTAGAACCCAAGTTTTTTCAAGTAATGTATAATTTTTTACCATTTAGTTATGCAATAAAAGGATTAAGAGAAATTCTTATTAATCCTAATCCAATGACTATTTTATGAAGTATTGGTTGTTTATTAATATTTATTATTATTTTAGTACCATTATCGTTGTTACTTAATTGATGACATGATCATAAAGATGCAAAAAATGAAGTTGGAAATAAAAAAAATAAATTAGTTGTTAATAATTCTTCATCATTAAAAAATAAAACTACTACTGATGAGAACTAAACATTATATTTTTAGGTGTCCTTTTTATTAATACTTTCTAATAAAAATAGAATACTTAAAAGAATGTTGTATATTATTTTTTTCAATTATAAACTTAAATTAATATCTACAAAAGATATATCTTTTGTAGATATTAATTTATAAAATAAAAAACATAAATATTTAAAAAAAATAATAAAAAAGTAAAAGAGGAAAAAAACTTATGCATTTTAAAAAATTATTAACAATGTTTACTATAACATTTTTTGCTAGTTCAGGGACTATGCTTTCAATTAATACTCATGTTTCTAATAACAAATTAATTAAAAATTGTTTGGTTAATAACCATGAAACATTTTCAAAATTGGAAGGAACTAGTGGTGTAATTCAATCAATAACTAGTGATCAAAAAGGCAATTTTTATGCTGCTAATGATGAAGGTATTATTTATTATATTAGTGAAAATAATAAAGATATTAAACCAATATTTAAAAGTGAAGGTATTATTCAAGCAATAGCAACTTCTAATAATGGTAATGTTTATGTAGCTATAAAAGAAACAAAAAATGAAACAAAAATTTATATAAAAAATAATGATAGTAATAATTTTAAACTACTTGAAAAATTTGATTTTAACTTATTATCAATGATAGTCTATACTTCTAATGATGGTGAAGAATATCTTTATATGGGTACAGATAATGATGTTAAAGCATATTATCAATCATTTGGACAAGAATGATTGCAAACTATTCCTGGAACTAAAGGAAAAATTTCTGCAATAATTAAAGATAATAATGATAAATGTATTTACGCTGCTACTACTGATGGTCAAATTTATAAAACTATTGGTGGTGATCAAAAATTTAAGGAACTTCTTACTACTGGTAGTAAAATTACTGATTTAACATTTGATAATTTAGGTAATGTTTATGCTACTGAGATGTCAGGGCAAGTTTGAAAAAAAGATAATAATAAGAATTCTTTTTTTAGATTTCAATTACATCCATTATCAAATTGTGGAATGGCAACACTTTTTAGGACTATTTTTTGGTAGACACTTGTTCTTGATATTTGATAGGAGTTAAGTAGTTTAAAGTGCTGTGGATTCTTATGTTGTTGTATCAATTGATATAATCAAATAATTCTAATTTTAATTGGATTAATGATGTAAAATTTTTATCATTAATAAATTCAGTTTTGAAAGTTTTAAAAGTTGCTTCAGCAACAGCATTATCATAAGGACAACCTTTTTTGCTTAAAGATCGAGTAATATTGAATGCTAATAAAAGATTATTAATAATTTTATTGTTAAATTCATTACCTCGATCACTATGAAATATTTGGATATCTTTTAAACAGCGATTTGATTGCATAAATGCTTGATATACTAGTAATGCATCTTTTTTAACTCCAACACTATGTCCAATAATTTCGCGGTTAAATAGGTCTATTAATAGGCAAATATAGTTTCATTTACCATTAACTTGAACGTAAGTTAAATCACTAACAATAACTTCATTTTTAACCCTATTATTAAAGTTTCTATTAACAAGATTGGTTATTTGACTATTATTGACTTTATTATGATGATTTTTGAATGATAATTTAGTGTATTTTGATATTAAATTATGCTTATTCATAATTTCTTTAATTTTTCTGCGTGATAAATAAATTTCTTGGTTTTCTAAAATTTTTTTTAATCTTCTAGTACCATAAACTTCTTTATTTTCTTTAAAAGCACTAATAATAGCTTCATCATACATATTATTTTTGATTTTATTTTCTTTTTTCTTTAAGTTAAAATAATATGTTGATTTAGATATTTTCAAAAAACGACACATTGTGCGAATTTTATATTTAACTTTATTTTTAGCAATAATTTCTAATTTCTGCCTATTATTAGTGCTGCTTGCTTTAAAATATCATTTTCCATTCTTAATTGTTTTAATTCTTTTCTTAATTTAATTAATTCATTTTCTTCAACAGAACGATTATCTTTAGTTTTAAAACTACCTGAATTAGTAAATTGCTTAATTCAATTATAAGTAGCTGCTCTTGTAACATTGTACTCTTTAGCAAGACAAGACACTGACTTACCGCTTTGATATAAAGCTACTATTTGTTTTTTAAATTCATCTGAATATGAGTTAATATTGGCCATAATTATACTTCCTTTCTTTTCACTAATTTGTTCACTTGTCTACGTAATTAGTGTCCAATAAAGTGTAACCCATCCAAGCTACTATTTTTAACAACTGTGTTGTAGTTCATTGTTTTAATTCCCTAAGAACCTGTTTGGAATCTTTTAAACATAATTAAACTAAAAAAGGGAATAATTATTTCTAACCTGACAGTTAATTAACATTTTATTTTCTTTGTCATTTTTTTGTTAAAAAGATTTTATCATTTGACAACTTATCGATTAAAAATTTATTTTTCAACTATAAAATAACATTTATGATATTAATTTAATCAAAAATAAGTTAAAAAAGATCCTAAACAGGTTCTAACACGTGTTGATAATAGCGTTAAAGACGGTTCTTAAAAATTTTAAAATTTTACAATTACAAAAAAAAGACAAGATTTTTATTCTCGTCTTTTGTCATTTATTTTTAATTCAAGGGTAAAAAAAGAAAGGAGCTATTTTTAAAACTTTTTAGTTACCGACATCTTCGGTACGCTCCCAAACTTTTTATTTTTTTATATGTTATACATAAGTTTGAACAATCATAATTTTGATTAAAGATAAAAATTCAACAATCTAAAAGACTATATTTATTTAAATTGATTTTTATTTCTGGTAAAGAAACTATTTTAACACCATAATTTGATGTTAAAATGGTAACATTATTTATTGATTTAATGTAGTTAATGTTTAAAATCAAACCAGTATCAATATTAAACATATTTTAACTATAACCTAACTCTTTTAATTTTCTAGGATTATTTCTTCAATCAGGTATTACTTTTACAAAAGTTTTTAATATAATATGAGAATCAAAAATACTTTCTAAATCTGTTCTAGCTCTTATTCCAATTTCTTTAATCATACTACCTCCTTTACCAATAATAATTCCTTTTTGTGAGTCGCGTTCAACAACAATAACAGCATTAATATCAGTAATATTAGTATTTGGATTATAATTAATACTTTCAATTAATACTGCTACACTATAAGGAATTTCTTCTTCTGTTAAATTTAAAATTTTTTCACGAATAATTTCCTTAATTAAAGTATTATCTGAAACATCATCGTTATTTTCAATTAAATAATTCTTTTCACCAATTGGTAAATACTCATATAGTTTTTTCAATAATATATCTAAGTTCATTTCTTTTATAGCAGAAATTGGAATTATTTCTTTAAATGGTAATAAATCTTTTCAATCATTAATTTTATCCATTAATTTTTCTTTTGTTACTAAATCAACCTTAGTTAATAAAAGTAGAATAGTTGTATTTACCCTTTCTGATAATAATTTAATAATATGTTTATCGCTATTTCCAATGTATTCATTACATGGCGCTAATAAACAAATAATGTTAGTTTCTTTAGTGGCACGGTTAGCATCGCGATTCATCATTCGTCCAAGTTGGTTATTATGTTTATGAATGCCGGGAGTATCAAAAAATATGATTTGCATATCATCACTATTATAAATACCTTGAATTTGATTTCTGGTTGTTTGTGGTTTATTAGATACAATTGCCTTTTTTTCTTGAAGAATGGTATTTAATAAAGTTGATTTTCCAACATTACTTCTACCAATAAAACTAACAAAACCTGATTTAAAATTATTAGTCATAAATTAATTCCCTTTCAATGAACTTGGTTTAAACGCTAAAGGTAATAAGTCTTTTACTAATATTTTACAAATTATTTTAGTATCATTATTTTCATTTTTATTACTAATATAAACAGGGCATGTTTCTGGCATAATTTCAATCATAAATTGACGACACATACCACAAGGAGAACCAACCGTTTCACTATCAGTAATTAAAAATAGACTAATAATATCTTCTTTTTTATAACCTTGAGCAATAACTTGTGACAAAGCTGCTCTTTCAGCACAAATACCTACTGAGTATGCAGCATTTTCAACATTTACTCCTAACACTTCTTTACTATTTTTCAAAATTACTATTGCAGCAACTCTAAATAAAGAATAAGGCGCATAAGCATTTTTTTGTATTACTTTTGCTTTTTTCAATAATACTAATAAATCTATATCTTGTTCCATTATACCACTCCTTATTTTCTAGTAATACCAAGAATATTTAAAATTTCATCTTGTAAATCAAACATAACCTTTTCTTCTACACTATTTTGATGATCATATCCTAATGTATGAAGTAATCCATGAATAAAAAGAAATGATAATTCTCTAATTAAACTATGACCATATTCTTGTGCTTGCGCTACTGCCTTTGAATAACAAATATAAACATCGCCTAAATCTCTAATATCAATATTAATATTTGGAAAATCATCATCATTATTTCCAAATGATAAAACATCAGGAACATAATCTTTATGACGATACATTTTATTTAATTCAATACTAGTCTGTTCGTCATTAAAAATAACAGCAATACACCATGTAATTTTCTGTTTTAACTTAATAGCTACTGCATTTAAAATATTTTCTGATAAAATATTAAAATTTTTAATGTCATAGTTATGATCATTGTAAATATTTACAATATTAATTTTTGCTGGCATTTATCTACCTAACTTCTTTTTGATTAAATTATATCAATATTTACATTTATGTTGTAATATTATTTCAAATAAATGTTAACAAACTTTCTTTACCAATAATAATTATTAATACCATTTGATTTAAATATGTATTAGAATTAATGTTTTCTTCAATTAAAAGTTGATTATTATCATTTCATTTTGGAAAAAATTGTTAAGTAACATTTATTAATAGAGAAAAAAATAGTAATTTGATTAAAACTATTAAACTTTAAACATTCTTCTCTTTTAAAATCTAATAAATAAGCAAAGTGTCCCTTATTTTCATATCTTGTCTCACTTATAAAAATAGTTTGACCATTAACAGCATAAACATGAGGAATATTAATAATTTTTAAACCTAATAAGAGTCCTAAAAAAAGAAAAATTGAACTACTTCCTAATAAATAAGTACTTTTTCTAAAAAAAATCATTACTCATTACCATCTATACTTTTATAATTATTTAAATCAATTACATTTTTAAATAATTTTACTAGTGTTAAATCATGACCTGCATAAATAATAATTATTTTTTTATAATGATTCAATAATAAAGTTATTAACTTTATTTTTAAATCATTATTGATGTTACTCAAAATTTCATCTAATAAAATTACTTTTCAATCATAAAAAAATAAACTTAAGAAAATAATTATTTGTTTTTGACCTTGACTAAGATTAGCCCCATATTCTTGACAATAATAAAATGTTGTTAAACCTAAACTGCCCAAGAGATCATTAAATCCTAATTTTTGAAAATTTATTAATTTTTCTTTTGTAATATTAAATGATAAAATATTTTCTAAAACTGTACCGTTATGAATAATAGAATTTGAATGCAAATAAATACATTTTTTTTGTCAAAATTCATATGAAATATTATCTAATCCAATTTCATTATTAATTAAAATCTTACCTTTAAAAGGCACATATTTCTGAATTAATAATGATAGTAAGGTTGTTTTACCAATGCCAGAAGGACCAATAATAATATTACTTTGTTTTAATATTAAATTTAAATTACTAAAAACTACTTTATTTCTTAGAACCTGTTTGGAATCTTTTAAACATAATTAAACTAAAAAAGGGAATAATTATTTCTAACCTGACAGTTAATTAACATTTTATTTTCTTTGTCATTTTTTTGTTAAAAAGATTTTATCATTTGACAACTTATCGATTAAAAATTTATTTTTCAACTATAAAATAACATTTATGATATTAATTTAATCAAAAATAAGTTAAAAAAGATCCTAAACAGGTTCTTAGATTAAAATAGCAATCTTTTAATACTATTTTATTAATTGATATTGAAAAAAAATTTTTGTTATTCTTATATTGTAATCTACAATTAATAAAATTATTAAATCTTTGAAATGATTTAATAAAAACCGGAAAGAAAATAAGACTATTACCAATATTTTGAAAAAAGAATTAATATAAATACTAATACTAGTAATAAATATTAATTGAGATAGATTAATTTTACCATCAAAAATTAATATTAATGATAAATATATAGTAATAAAACTAATAATATTTTTAATAAAACTTGTTAACGAACTATTATTAATAACTAAATTATTTAATTGTCAATAATTATTAGAGGTTTTTTAGAAATCTGTGTATCTTTGTTTTACAAAGTACTAGTTAAGATTAATTCTATCTTCAAATTGGAATGGCAACACTTTTTAGGACTATTTTTTGGTAGACACTTGTTCTTGATATTTGATAGGAGTTAAGTAGTTTAAAGTGCTGTGGATTCTTATGTTGTTGTATCAATTGATATAATCAAATAATTCTAATTTTAATTGGATTAATGATGTAAAATTTTTATCATTAATAAATTCAGTTTTGAAAGTTTTAAAAGTTGCTTCAGCAACAGCATTATCATAAGGACAACCTTTTTTGCTTAAAGATCGAGTAATATTGAATGCTAATAAAAGATTATTAATAATTTTATTGTTAAATTCATTACCTCGATCACTATGAAATATTTGGATATCTTTTAAACAGCGATTTGATTGCATAAATGCTTGATATACTAGTAATGCATCTTTTTTAACTCCAACACTATGTCCAATAATTTCGCGGTTAAATAGGTCTATTAATAGGCAAATATAGTTTCATTTACCATTAACTTGAACGTAAGTTAAATCACTAACAATAACTTCATTTTTAACCCTATTATTAAAGTTTCTATTAACAAGATTGGTTATTTGACTATTATTGACTTTATTATGATGATTTTTGAATGATAATTTAGTGTATTTTGATATTAAATTATGCTTATTCATAATTTCTTTAATTTTTCTGCGTGATAAATAAATTTCTTGGTTTTCTAAAATTTTTTTTAATCTTCTAGTACCATAAACTTCTTTATTTTCTTTAAAAGCACTAATAACAGCTTCATCATACATATTATTTTTGATTTTATTTTCTTTTTTCTTTAAGTTAAAATAATATGTTGATTTAGATATTTTCAAAAAACGACACATTGTGCGAATTTTATATTTAACTTTATTTTTAGCAATAATTTCTACTTTCTGCCTATTATTAGTGCTGCTTGCTTTAAAATACCATTTTCCATTCTTAATTGTTTTAATTCTTTTCTTAATTTAATTAATTCATTTTCTTCAACAGAACGATTATCTTTAGTTTTAAAACTACCTGAATTAGTAAATTGCTTAATTCAATTATAAGTAGCTGCTCTTGTAACATTGTACTCTTTAGCAAGACAAGACACTGACTTACCGCTTTGATATAAAGCTACTATTTGTTTTTTAAATTCATCTGAATATGAGTTAATATTGGCCATAATTATACTTCCTTTCTTTTCACTAATTTGTTCACTTGTCTACGTAATTAGTGTCCAATAAAGTGTAACCCATCCAGAATTCAGTTTAACTTTACTAATTGTATTAATTGTAATCAAATAACTAATTTGTATTTAATTAATTATGATTTGGGTGGTATTTTTTGTAAAAATTGTTTTTTAGAATTAGATATAATTAATTTTGACATTGTTTTGTTTAAAAAAATATATCAACTTTATTTATTAAATTATCAAGATATTAATAAATGAAAAGTTGAAAAAGAAGAACTTAATAAAATTCTTAATATTTTAGAAAACCACTGTCAAAAATATAATAATAAATTAATAATTACATAAATATTTTAATAATTAGTTGTTATATTATTTTTAATAATATATAACACCTATAATAGGTTGACAAAACCTATCTATGAACATATTATTAACAAGATTATTCTTTTTAGAGATTTTATATATTATTTAAGATATTTAAGAAAATTTTTATGATTAATGGAGGGGCAATGATTAATAGAATTATCAATGATAAGTCAATGAAGGAAATAATTACTCATTTAAAAGAAAATGGTTTTATTTTTCAAGGATCAGAAATTTATTCAGGTCTTGCTAATAGTTGAGATTATGGTCCGCTTGGTGTAGCACTTAAAAATAATATTAAGAAAAGTTGATGAGTTTTTTTTGTCGAAAAAAATCCATACAATGTTGGGTTAGATAGTTCAATTATTATGAAATCTAAAGTTTGAGAAGCTTCAGGGCATTTGAGTAATTTTAGTGATCCATTAATTGATTGTAAAAAATGTAAGTCTCGATTTCGAGTTGATAATTTAATTAATCATTATTTTCCTATTATTAATTGTGATAATTGAAGTAATGAAAAATTAGAAACATATATTAATCAAAATCATATTAAATGTATTAAATGCAATAATGAAGATTGAACTAAAGTTAGACAATTTCAATTAATGTTTGAAACATATCAAGGTGTTTTAAAAGAAGATAAAAATAAAATTTATTTAAGACCTGAAACTGCACAAGGAATATTTATAAATTTTAATAATGTAAGAAATAGTTATAATAAAAAAGTACCATTTGGTATTGGTCAAATTGGTAAAAGTTTTAGAAATGAGATAACTCCTGGTAATTTTATTTTTCGTACTAGAGAATTTGAACAAATGGAATTAGAATTTTTCTTTATTCCAAAGGATAAAAATGATAACACTTGATTTAATTATTGAGTTGATCAATGTAAAGAATTTCTCTCTCTAGTAGGTTTATTGAATTCAAAAAATATAAAATTTAAAAATCATGAACAAAATCAACTAGCACATTATGCATTAGCAACTACTGATATTGAATATAATTTTCCTTTTGGTATGAGTGAATTATGTGGTATAGCTAATCGCGGGAATTATGATTTAACAAAACATAGTGAGAATTCTGGTGTAAATTTTGAAATTCAAGATCCTAATGTTACAGTAAAAAGAATGGTTATTCCTTCAGTTATTGAACCTTCAATTGGTGTTGAAAGGCTTTTATTAGCTTTAGTTTGTGAAGCATTTACAAAAGAAGTTTTAAAAGACGATAAAGAACGGTTAGTGTTAAAATTAAATAAGAGTATTTGCCCTTATCAAGTAGCTGTTATGTCTTTAAATAAAACAAAATTGGGTAAAGAGGCATATGAAATTTTTGAAATGTTAAATAAAACACAATTAAGAGTAATTTATGAAGCATCATCAAGTGTTGGTAAATCTTATCGTTATCAAGATGGTATTGGTACTATGTATTGTGTAACAATTGATTATGACACAAAAACTAAAGGTACTGTTACAATTAGAGATCGTGATACTACAAATCAAGTTATAGTTAAAGTTGATCAACTTAAAGAATATTTATATGACAAATTAGACATTATTTGTTAGAATTGTGTGAAAAAATATGGATATCGAGTTTAATAAAAAAATTAATGAAGTTAAAGCAAAAATTAATATTGTTGAAGTTATGGGTAAATATTTAAATTTGATCCGTAAAGGCAATAATTTTTGAGCTATCTGTCCTTTTCACGAAGACTCTACTCCTTCATTATCAATTTCACAAGAAAAACAAATTTATAAATGTTTTTCTTGTGGTGAACAAGGAAACGTTTTTATTTTTTTACAAAAATATAAAAATATTAATTTTATTAATGCTCTTAAAGAAGCAGCAGATAATGTTAATTTAAATTTAAAAGAGTTTGATATTAATTTATCTGAATTTAATGTTGAAACTAAAAAAAATCCACTAAAAATTTTAAATAATATTGCAATGAATTTTTTTAGTTATCAGTTACTAACTGATATTGGTCAAGAAGCAATGAAATATTTACAAAATCGTAATATTACTACTGAAAATATTAAATATTTTAATATTGGTTATGCACCTATTAATAATGAATTAATAGATTATCTTAACGCACAAGGTTATAAAGATAATATTGAATTTGTAAAATTAGGACTTATGAAAATTAATAATAAGGATCAACTTCTTCCTACCTTTTCAAATCGAATTATGTTTGCTATTAAAGATGAAGATGGAGATTGTGTTGGTTTTTCTGCAAGAAATTATAATAGAGAAGATAAAAGTTATAAATATATTAATAGTCCAGAAACAGATTTTTTTAAGAAAAGTAAAATTTTATATAACTTTAATAATGTTAAAAATTATATTAAAAAAAATGAAGTTATTTATTTGACTGAAGGTTTTATGGATGTTATTGCTCTAAATAATCAAAATATTAAAAATGTTGTTGCTTTAATGGGAACAAATTTAACAAAAGAACATATTTTACTTTTAAAAAAAATTACTATTAATATTATTATTTTTTTAGATGGTGATTTACCAGGAAAAATAGCATCTTCAAAAATAGCTAGTGTTTTATTATCAAATAATTTTAAAGTACAAATTATCAATAATGATACTAAATTTGATCCTGATGAATTAATAAATAAATTTCCTCAAAAATTTTATGAAATAATAAAAAAAACCATTCATCCTTTTGAATTTGCAATTAATTTATCATTAACTAAATATAACATTAAAAAAGATAGTTATGAACTTAATGAATTTTTAAAATCATTAGTTCCAATTTGAACAAAAATCAATGATGTTATTACTAAAAAGTTTTACTTAAATATGTTAGCAAAAATAACTAATTTATCCACTGAAGACTTAATACAAATTTTAAATATTGATAATAATTTAGTAACTACAACTTTTAGTATCAAAAATAAATCTAAAATAGAAGTAAAAAATATTTTTTTTGAAGCACAAGAACAACTTATTTTTTTAGTAATGTTATCAAAAAATGTTTATTTAATTTTAGAAAAAGAAAAATTTATTTTTCCAAATCAAGATTTTATGAATTTATACTTTTTAATTAGTCAAAAATATCAAAATAATCAAATAGAAGCAATTAATTTTGATTTAATTTTAGAAGAACTTAAAGGTAATTCACTTTTAAATATTTTAGAAAAACTTCTTGATAAATATAAAAATAAAAAGTTTGATTTAAAACCTCAAATTATTAATGATTACTTAAAAATTATTAATAATCAACTAATTGATTATGAAATAAAAATGATCAATGATAAATTGAAATCTGAAAAAAATATTGAAAAACAAATATTGTTATTAAAAGAAATATCAGTATTAAAAAATAAAATAAAGAAAAAATAAGTATGATGATAAATTAAGGATAAGGTGAAAATATGGCTGTTATAGAACAAAAAACGAAATTGAAAAAACTTTTAACTTTAGAGGAAGTAGAAAGTAATTTAATTAAAAAATTAGAAAAGAGTCAAACAAAAGAATTAAAACAAGAAGATGTCATTAAAGGGTTTGCACATTTAAAATTAGATGATGATACGATTGAGGAAATTTTTGATCGGTTAGAAAAAGAAGGAGTAGTCTTTACTGATATTTTGATGGATGAAGTTGAAGATGATGCTAATTTTACCGATATTGATGATGAACAATTACCTGATGATTTAGATATTGATATTTTAGTTAGTGATTTGAGTTTTAAAAATACAATGGGGATCTCTAATGATACAAGAAGAAAAGATGGAATTAAGTCTTATTTTAATATTTTGGGAACAAGTCAAATATTGAGTCAAGGTGAGGAAATTAAATATGCTAAAATGTTAGAATCAAAAGATGTTGAGGAAAGAACATATGGTCGTGAGCAATTAATTAAATCAAATTTAAAATTAGTAGTTTCTGTTGCTAGAAAACATTTAAATCGTGGTTTAGATTTTGCTGATTTAATTGAAGAAGGTAATATTGGTCTTATTAAAGCAGTTGATAAATTTGATTATCGCCGTGGTTTTAAATTTTCAACTTATGCTACTTGATGAATTAGACAATCAATTACACGAAGTTTAGCTGATCAAGGTAAAATGGTTCGTGTACCTGTTCATATGGTTGAAAGAATTAATAAGTTAACAAGAATTGAAAGAAACTTAACACAAGAATTAGGTCGTGATCCTACTCATGAGGAAATTGCCAATAAAATGGGACAAAACATGACAGCCGATCGTGTTCGTGAAATTAAAAAACTTGCTATTGAACCAGTATCTTTAGAAAAACCAATTGGTGAAGAAGATGATACACATTTTGGTGATTTTATTAAAGATAAAAATATGCTATCTCCCGATGAATATGCTGAAAGACATTGATTAAGAGAACAATTGGATCGTGTTTTTGCTGAAGTATTAACAAAACGAGAAGAAAAAGTTATTAGAATGCGTTTTGGAATTTTACCAACAAAATTAAGAATATTATTAGAACTTTGTGAAGATGAAAAAGAAATTACTGAATTAAAAACAGTAGTTAATAATTTACAGTTACACTATGATACTAGTTTAGATAAAACAGAATTGTTAAGTGATAAGGTTGTTCATCGTCATATTACTAAGTACGATTCTCCAAAAACTCTAGAAGAAGTTGGTAAAGAATTTATTGTTACAAGAGAAAGAATTAGACAAATAGAAGCAAAGGCAATTAGAAAATTAAAACATCCGTCTAAATCTAAACATATTAAAGAATTTTATAAAGGATAATAGTTAAAATGTTAACTATCAATAATATAATTAATGTTTTAGAAACATATTTTCCTTTAAAAGATGTTTGTGAATGAGATTTTTCAGGAATACAAATTAAATCAAAAACAAAGACCAATATTAATAAAATTTTAGTTTGTTTGGATGTTACTAATGAAGTTTTAACTGAGGCCATTAATAATAATATTGATTTAATAATTTCTCATCATCCATTAGTTTTTGCCAAAGATATTAATCAATCTAATATTTCAAATTGAAAAAAAGAATTATATAGTAAAATACTAATAGCAGAATTAATGTATATTCATTACATACTAATTTTGATATATCATTAGTAGGTATGAATATGTTGATGGCTAAAGAATTAAAAATTAAAAATATTCATTTATTAATGAAGAAAAGTTAGCAATAGTTGGTAAATTTGATAGACAAATGCCATTAAAAGAATTAATTAATAACTTAAAAAAATATTTTAATGTTGCAAATATACAATTGGTTAATAATAAATTGAGTGATAACAATATAGTGACTGTTGCTTTATCTGCTGGTGCTGGTGGTGATATTATTAGTAATTTATCTGGATGGGTTACACTTTATTGGACACTAATTACGTAGACAAGTGAACAAATTAGTGAAAAGAAAGGAAGTATAATTATGGCCAATATTAACTCATATTCAGATGAATTTAAAAAACAAATAGTAGCTTTATATCAAAGCGGTAAGTCAGTGTCTTGTCTTGCTAAAGAGTACAATGTTACAAGAGCAGCTACTTATAATTGAATTAAGCAATTTACTAATTCAGGTAGTTTTAAAACTAAAGATAATCGTTCTGTTGAAGAAAATGAATTAATTAAATTAAGAAAAGAATTAAAACAATTAAGAATGGAAAATGATATTTTAAAGCAAGCAGCACTAATAATAGGCAGAAAGTAGAAATTATTGCTAAAAATAAAGTTAAATATAAAATTCGCACAATGTGTCGTTTTTTGAAAATATCTAAATCAACATATTATTTTAACTTAAAGAAAAAAGAAAATAAAATCAAAAATAATATGTATGATGAAGCTATTATTAGTGCTTTTAAAGAAAATAAAGAAGTTTATGGTACTAGAAGATTAAAAAAAATTTTAGAAAACCAAGAAATTTATTTATCACGCAGAAAAATTAAAGAAATTATGAATAAGCATAATTTAATATCAAAATACACTAAATTATCATTCAAAAATCATCATAATAAAGTCAATAATAGTCAAATAACCAATCTTGTTAATAGAAAATTTAATAATAGGGTTAAAAACGAAGTTATTGTTAGTGATTTAACTTACGTTCAAGTTAATGGTAAATGAAACTATATTTGCCTATTAATAGACCTATTTAATCGCGAAATTATCGGACATAGTGTTGGAGAGTTAAAAAAGATGCATTACTAGTATATCAAGCATTTATGCAATCAAATCGCTGTTTAAAAAATATCCAAATATTTCATAGTGATCGAGGTAATGAATTTAACAATAAAATTATTAATAATCTTTTATTAGCATTCAATATTACTCGATCTTTAAGCAAAAAAGGTTGTCCTTATGATAATGCTGTTGCTGAAGCAACTTTTAAAACTTTCAAAACTGAATTTATTAATGATAAAAATTTTACATCATTAATCCAATTAAAATTAGAATTATTTGATTATATCAATTGATACAACAACATAAGAATCCACAGCACTTTAAACTACTTAACTCCTATCAAATATCAAGAACAAGTGTCTACCAAAAAATAGTCCTAAAAAGTGTTGCCATTCCACTAACAATATTGATTTATTAATTACTGGAGAAATGAAATGAAACTATATTATGGAAGCTAAAGATAGAAAAATTAATGTTATTTTGGTTGGTCATTATATGGAGCAAAAATTTGTTGATTTTCTTTTTCAATTACTTATTGAAAAAGAAAATCAACAAAAGTTAAAATTTTTAAATATAATTTAGAAAATCCTATTACTTTTTTTTAAACTTATAAAATTTAAAAAGGAAAAAACTATTTTTTAAATAAAAATAAGTTTTAGGGGGTTGATAAATATGATTTTAGAAGATTTAGAACCAATGACTGATCAAGAGTGTCAGGCAGTTAGTGGTGGTTTTGCTCAATTTTTAATGGGTGCCATGTTAGCAGGGATAGCAATTCCTGTTATTAAAAATTTATGAAATAGTGTTTCAGGAAGTATTAAGTTACCAGGTGGTATTGAAAGTAAATGAGATAGTTCTAAAGATGATAGTAAAGATTTAACAAAAATTAAAGATGAATTTAATAAATTTCAAGAAAAATTAACACATTTAATACCACCTTTTATGAATTTTAAAGAACTTAATAATACAAAAAAACCAAGAAAAAAAGCCATTAAATATGGCTTTGACGCTCTTAGTGATAATGAATTATTAGCAATTATTTTGCGAACAGGAACTAAAGAAAAAAATGTATTATTTTTAGCGTAAGAAATAATTACTAATTTTAATGGTCTTGAAAATTTAAATAAAGTAACTATTAAATCTTTGATGAGTATTAAAGGTATTGGTGTTAGTAAGGTTTTAGAAATTTTAAGTTGTTTAGAAATAGTAAAAAGAATAAGAACTATTGAAAGTCAAAAAAATATTTTAAAATTATTATTCCCGAAGATGTTTTTAATTTAGTTAATGCATATTATCAAAATTTAACGCAAGAACATTTTTATTTATTATTATTAAATAATCAAAATAAATTAATTCATCAAAATTTATTATATAAGGGTACTAATGATACTATGAAAATTGATGTTAAAGATATGTTGCATCTGGCACTTATTCATAAATCAAGTAAAGTAATTTGTATTCATAATCATCCTAGTGGTAATAGTGAACCCTCACTATCTGATTTATATATCACCGAAGAAATTAAAAAAAATTTTCAGGTTTTTAATATTACCTTAGTTGATCATATTATTATTGGCAAAGGTAATTATTTTAGTATAAATTTAAATAAAAAATATTATAAGTTTAAATAAAAACTTAAAAAAATACATTACTTAAATTTAAAAATATAGTAAAATTATTATGGTTTAGTGTGTAAATAATATTTAACTTACCAATAATGGACTAGTTATTAAACATAGTTTGTTATTAGAACCTGTTTGGAATCTTTTAAACATAATTAAACTAAAAAAGGGAATAATTATTTCTAACCCGACAGTTAATTAACATTTTATTTTCTTTGTCATTTTTTTGTTAAAAAGATTTTATCATTTGACAACTTATCGATTAAAAATTTATTTTTCAACTATAAAATAACATTTATGATATTAATTTAATCAAAAATAAGTTAAAAAAGATCCTAAACAGGTTCTTAGATATTGATAAGAAAGGAGAAAATTATGTCAACAATTAAACCAAGCAATGAATCATTTACTGCCCAACCGTCACTATTTGGAAAAATTATGGTTTATTTATCTTTTGTTTTAATATTTCCAATAATTTTATTTATTGTTTCTCGTAATAATTTTCTAAGATTACAACAATCAATTGAAGAAACTGCTTCTGATATTGATGTGCAATTAAAGCGTCGTTTTGATTTATTAACAAAATTAGTAGATGCTACTAAAGGTTATATGAAATTTGAAAAAAGTACATTAACAGATGTTGTATCTTTACGAAGTGGAAAAATGGAAACAATGAGTGATCTTTCAAAAGCAGATAGTGGACTTAATGCAGCTTTTGGAAAATTTAATGCTTTATTAGAAAATTATCCTGATTTAAAAGCAAATACTACTGTTTTACAATTACAATCAGGTGCCAAAGATTGTGAAGATAATATTGCTGCTGCTAGAAGATTTTATAATGCTAATGTTAAGGTGTTCAATAGTAAAATTAAAACCTTTCCAAGTAATGTTGTAGCATCAACATTAAATTTAGTTTCAAAAGATTACTTTCTTGCATCAGATAGCGATCGTCAAGATATTAAAATTGATTTATAAAATTAAAATTTATATTAATTAGATTTAATTCTTTTATTATTTATTTCATTTTTTATTTAAGAAAAATTATATTTTGGTATAATCTAACTCATTAAGTAAGTTCTTAATAAATATTAAAGAAAGTAGTAAAGTAATATGAATATTTTTTTCAAATTTTTTCAAATTTTTCTTTTTTAATGTTTTTATTATGAATTTTTTTGTTTGCATATTTATTTTTTAAAATTATTAAAAATAAATTAGTTATTAATTATAAAATATTAAATTTTCAAAGAAAACATGTTTTTGGTAATATTAGTTATCAAAAGATTTTTTATTTATTATTATTAATGTTTTTATTAACGCAAGTTTTACCATACAATATTGTTTTTAATAATAGTTTACAAGTTACTCAAGTTTATCGTTTTCAAAATTTTATGATGTTAAATTATTTCATTTCTATTTTTAAACTTTTAACTTTTTATTTTTTTATTTTTAGTTTCTTTTTAGGAATTAATAATAATATGGAAAAAAAATATACTTTACAATTTATTAGTTTTTTGTTTCTTTTTATAAATTTATTTTTCAATTTAGTTGCTATTCCTAATCAAACATTGAATTTATTAAATGCTATTAATATTTTTTCTGTTATTCCTTTTATTTTTATATATATTTTAGTTTTTTTAAAACAATTATGAAGTATATTTTTATTACTTGCCAAAAATGAAGAAAACTATACTTTGTTGTTAAATACTACTACTAATAGTAGTAATTCAAAATTATTAGTTTCTGATATTTCTATAATCAATTCTAAAGTTATTAAAAGAAACATAAGTTTTAATAGTAAAAATAAAAAGGTTTTTTAAAAGATAAAATTTTAAAAGACTATATAGTTGTTAATGGTTGAAAAATGAGTTTAATTCAATAAATTTAAAACATAATACATATAATAAAAATTAATTTCATTTTACAATTAGTAAAAAAAATATAGTGATGAAAATAAGTACGTTCTTATTAAAATATTTAGTAAGTAAACAATTGATTTGTATTTTTACAAAAACGTAAAATACCATTTTAAAATACTAAAAATATTATTTGTTAAAAAATAAATATTTTTAGAATAATCTTAATTTTAAAAACCACAAAATGCCATTATATCCTTACAAATAATTATCAATAATTATATTTTAAAAGTGGAATGGCAACACTTTTTAGGACTATTTTTTGGTAGACACTTGTTCTTGATATTTGATAGGAGTTAAGTAGTTTAAAGTGCTGTGGATTCTTATGTTGTTGTATCAATTGATATAATCAAATAATTCTAATTTTAATTGGATTAATGATGTAAAATTTTTATCATTAATAAATTCAGTTTTGAAAGTTTTAAAAGTTGCTTCAGCAACAGCATTATCATAAGGACAACCTTTTTTGCTTAAAGATCGAGTAATATTGAATGCTAATAAAAGATTATTAATAATTTTATTGTTAAATTCATTACCTCGATCACTATGAAATATTTGGATATCTTTTAAACAGCGATTTGATTGCATAAATGCTTGATATACTAGTAATGCATCTTTTTTAACTCCAACACTATGTCCAATAATTTCGCGGTTAAATAGGTCTATTAATAGGCAAATATAGTTTCATTTACCATTAACTTGAACGTAAGTTAAATCACTAACAATAACTTCGTTTTTAACCCTATTATTAAAGTTTCTATTAACAAGATTGGTTATTTGACTATTATTGACTTTATTATGATGATTTTTGAATGATAATTTAGTGTATTTTGATATTAAATTATGCTTATTCATAATTTCTTTAATTTTTCTGCGTGATAAATAAATTTCTTGGTTTTCTAAAATTTTTTTTAATCTTCTAGTACCATAAACTTCTTTATTTTCTTTAAAAGCACTAATAATAGCTTCATCATACATATTATTTTTGATTTTATTTTCTTTTTTCTTTAAGTTAAAATAATATGTTGATTTAGATATTTTCAAAAAACGACACATTGTGCGAATTTTATATTTAACTTTATTTTTAGCAATAATTTCTACTTTCTGC
Source organism: Spiroplasma endosymbiont of Dactylopius coccus (assembly GCF_977110965.1). Taxonomy (NCBI): domain Bacteria; kingdom Bacillati; phylum Mycoplasmatota; class Mollicutes; order Entomoplasmatales; family Spiroplasmataceae; genus Spiroplasma; species Spiroplasma endosymbiont of Dactylopius coccus. The sequence continues at coordinate 285,702 of NZ_OZ373019.1, forward strand.
CTATTATTAGTGCTGCTTGCTTTAAAATATCATTTTCCATTCTTAATTGTTTTAATTCTTTTCTTAATTTAATTAATTCATTTTCTTCAACAGAACGATTATCTTTAGTTTTAAAACTACCTGAATTAGTAAATTGCTTAATTCAATTATAAGTAGCTGCTCTTGTAACATTGTACTCTTTAGCAAGACAAGACACTGACTTACCGCTTTGATATAAAGCTACTATTTGTTTTTTAAATTCATCTGAATATGAGTTAATATTGGCCATAATTATACTTCCTTTCTTTTCACTAATTTGTTCACTTGTCTACGTAATTAGTGTCCAATAAAGTGTAACCCATCCACTATTTGATATCCTAATTTATTTTAAAATGTGTTATAATAAAATTGTATTAAATTAAATTTAAATTAGAAAGGTGATTAAAATATGACTTGATGAATATGAGTGATTATTCTTACAATTTGTATAATTATTTCTGCAAGTGTTGGTTTTTTTATTGGCAAAAAGACTAAATAAAAATTTTTAATAGAAGTCAAGTAATAGTGGGTTTGCTCTTGTTATTTCGTAACTCACTCCAACGAGTTTACCTCGTTGTTAGCTACCCTAACAAATAACTTTTTGTTAGGGTAGCGATTTTTAAATTTTATTTCGCTTTTTTTAAAAATATTATTTAACCGATTTCTCATCACATGTACGTGCAGAGGAACAAATGAAAATGGAATGAGTCCAATCGAATATCGATTAGCTCATTCCTTTTAATTTTATTTGAGGTCGATGGTTATTATAAAAGTAAATATATTTAGGTAAATTTTCCTTTATTCATTCAATAGTTCTATTTTGGAAAATAGTGATTAAAAATTATTTATTACACATTTTTAGTTTTTAAAATATATAATTTTATTGGATATTTTAAGGGTAAAAAAATATTCAAAAATAATAATAAGGGAGAAGATAAACATGCCATGAGAACCAATTGATAAATTAAGTCAAGCGGATAAAGATAAACATAACAAAGATGCTGAACGAATAAATAAAGCTTGAGGAGAAAAAAACGAACGAGAAAGACGAGAAAGAGTTGCCAATGCTCTTGGATTTGAAAAAGATAAGTCAAAAGTAAACAGTGAAGGTTCAACAAGTAAAAATCAAAGTTCTAGTAGTAAATCACAAAAAATGTAAATATTATATGAACATCTAGAATAAAGTAGACACAGAATTGTAACCTTTGTGTTAAAAATACTTTAAGGAAGGTGTTCATTTTTTTATGGCTAAATGACTATCAAAAGAAGAAAAGTTAAAAATAATAAAAATAAGTAAAATTAAAACAATTGATAAAACCGCATTAGAGTATGGTATTGGTCGATCATCAATAAAAGAATCAATTAAAGCATATAAATTATTAGGTGAAAAAGGTTTAGAATATGGCAATGGAATTCGTGCTAAAAAACCAAAAGAACAGGTCGATCCAAATCTTTAAATTTTAATGAAATGACAAAACAAGAATTAATTGAATATATTGGGCAATGAATTATATAAAAAAGTATTTAGAAAAATCGACAAAAAAGAAGAAATATTTTGTGATTTTCTCATTGAAGAAAAAATATCAGATTAGTTATTTATGTTGATTATTAAATGTTTCAAAATCAGGATATTATAAATGAATTAAGAATGGAATGAATGAATTTAATAAATGAGATACATTTTTAGCTAATATAATTAAAAATATTTTTTATGAATTTCAAGAAATTTATGGTTATAAAATGATAACTTTATGAATTAACAAAATTTATAATTTAAAATTAAAATTTCATATTGTATATAGATATATGAAAAATATGGGTTTAAAAGCTAAGGTTCGCATAAAAAAAATTGATTATAGAACTAAATCAGGAAGTTTAAGATATGATAATTTATTAAAACGTGATTTTTCAACCACTAATTTAAATCAAAAATTAGATACTGATATAATTTATTTATTAACTAATGGTAAAACATATTATTTATCAATTGTTAAAGATTTTCATAATAATGAAATATTAGATTATAAAATAAGTGCAAGTTTAGACATGACATTTGTTGTCCAAAATATTATCCAAACTTGAGTTAATACTCAAAAACCTACTTCATGAATTTTACAATCAGATCAAGGATTTCACTATACAAATCCTTCTTATAAAATTTTATGTGATGAATTAAAAATAAAAATTTCAATGTCTAGAAGAGGTAATTCCTGTGATAACGGTGTTACTGAAACTTGATTTGGAACAATGAAAACAGAATTTCTATATCAAATTCCAAGAAAAAATAGAACTATTGAATGAATAAAGGAAAATTTACCTAAATATATTTACTTTTATAATAACCATCGACCTCAAATAAAATTAAAAGTAATGAGATGTTCTGTTTTAGGATAAACTGATTGTATTGCTTCGAGGCTTTTTAGAAATCTGTGTATCTTTGTTTTACAAAGTACTAGTTAAGATTAATTCTATCTTCAAATTTTATCATAAAATGAGCAATTGCTGTATTTCAATTTTGAATGGGCATTGTTCATTTTTTTGTTATATTTTCAATTGCTAAATAAAATATTTTCAATTCTTCCATATCATTAGGAAAAACTTTTTTATTTCTGATAACTTTTCGTAATTGACTATTAACAGATTCAATAGCATTTGTGGTATAAATTACTTTTTTAATTTCTGTTGGATAACTAATAAAAACTATCAAATTTTCTCAATTTTTATATCAAGATTTAGCAATTTGAGGATATTGTTTATTTCACTTATTTTCAAATGTTTCTAAAGCCTACATTGCTTGTTCTTCACTACATGCAGTATAAATTGGTTTTAAATCTGCAACTAGAGATTTTCTATGCTTATATGAGACATATTTCAAACTATTTCTAATTTGATGAACGATGCATAATTGATGTTCTGTTTTAGGATAAACTGATTGTATTGCTTCTGACATTCCTGTTAAATTATCATTACAAGCAATAAGAATATCATTTAAGCCTCGATTTTTCATTTCTGTGAAATTGGATAATCAAAATTTAGAACCTTCATTTTCACTAATTCATAAGCCTAAAACATCTTTTTTACCTTCTAAATCAACTCCTAAAGCTATATACACAGATTTGTTAATAATGCGTTTATCTTGTCGTATTTTAACTACTATGCAATCAAAATAAACAATCGGATAAATTGGAATGGCAACACTTTTTAGGACTATTTTTTGGTAGACACTTGTTCTTGATATTTGATAGGAGTTAAGTAGTTTAAAGTGCTGTGGATTCTTATGTTGTTGTATCAATTGATATAATCAAATAATTCTAATTTTAATTGGATTAATGATGTAAAATTTTTATCATTAATAAATTCAGTTTTGAAAGTTTTAAAAGTTGCTTCAGCAACAGCATTATCATAAGGACAACCTTTTTTGCTTAAAGATCGAGTAATATTGAATGCTAATAAAAGATTATTAATAATTTTATTGTTAAATTCATTACCTCGATCACTATGAAATATTTGGATATCTTTTAAACAGCGATTTGATTGCATAAATGCTTGATATACTAGTAATGCATCTTTTTTAACTCCAACACTATGTCCAATAATTTCGCGGTTAAATAGGTCTATTAATAGGCAAATATAGTTTCATTTACCATTAACTTGAACGTAAGTTAAATCACTAACAATAACTTCATTTTTAACCCTATTATTAAAGTTTCTATTAACAAGATTGGTTATTTGACTATTATTGACTTTATTATGATGATTTTTGAATGATAATTTAGTGTATTTTGATATTAAATTATGCTTATTCATAATTTCTTTAATTTTTCTTCTTGATAAATAAATTTCTTGGTTTTCTAAAATTTTTTTTAATCTTCTAGTACCATAAACTTCTTTATTTTCTTTAAAAGCACTAATAACAGCTTCATCATACATATTATTTTTGATTTTATTTTCTTTTTTCTTTAAGTTAAAATAATATGTTGATTTAGATATTTTCAAAAAACGACACATTGTGCGAATTTTATATTTAACTTTATTTTTAGCAATAATTTCTACTTTCTGCCTATTATTAGTGCTGCTTGCTTTAAAATATCATTTTCCATTCTTAATTGTTTTAATTCTTTTCTTAATTTAATTAATTCATTTTCTTCAACAGAACGATTATCTTTAGTTTTAAAACTACCTGAATTAGTAAATTGCTTAATTCAATTATAAGTAGCTGCTCTTGTAACATTGTACTCTTTAGCAAGACAAGACACTGACTTACCGCTTTGATATAAAGCTACTATTTGTTTTTTAAATTCATCTGAATATGAGTTAATACTGGCCATAATTATACTTCCTTTCTTTTCACTAATTTGTTCACTTGTCTACGTAATTAGTGTCCAATAAAGTGTAACCCATCCATCACATTATAAAATTGGATTAATGGAACAAGGAATTTATTTTCATTTTAAACCAGAACAAATGATAATTACTGATAATCAAGAATCAAGAATTAAAACTTAATAATGTGGGAGGAAATTTACATAATTATGATGATGAAAACAAACATTTACCAAATTCTTTTTTTTAATATAAATGCAACTATTAAATACCAAGTAAAATAAATTTAAAAATATACTAAAAATAACCAAATATTTGGTTATTTTTTATTAATATAACAAATCAATAAATACAAAAGTGATAATACTAATTAATTAGTATTTGTATTAGTAATTTCTTTTAATAATTGTTGATCTCCTGTTTTTGAACCATTAATTATTGGTTTAATAAATGATTCAAAAACAAGATTAGGATTTGTAAATAATTGTTCTTGATTATTTAATTCAAAAATAGATTTTTCTAATATTTCATTTTTTTGATGTGCTGGTACTTTAATTATATCTTCAATAAAAATATCAATTATAGCATTTTGTGTTTCTTCATTAATTTCTTTATCAGAGAACTGATTTTTAAGTTTCAATCTAGCATTAATTAAAAAATCAGCACTTTCCTCTCTTGGAAATGAAATACTTTCTTGAAAACTATTATTACCTGAATTAACTTCAAATGAAGGTGTTACTACTTTTGTAGTTTCTTCCTCATTTCTTTTTGCTGGTGTTTGATTAGTAACATTTGAAAAATATTGATAATGTCGAGCTTGATAGTATAACTTCACTTCATTATTAGCAATTACATTATCTGGTTCAAATCTTTCCCTACTTGCAATATCAAAATCTTCATTAATCCTAATAATATCACAATTTAAAATATTACAAATTGCTTCAATTTCAACAGAACCTGTTATTTCACCATTTTTTCTCATTTGTTCTAAAGTTTTTCTTATTTGTGTATCTTCACTATTGTTATGATATAATTCTTTATTTTTTTTATTAATTTCACTATCTAATAACATTGATCTAAAATTAGCTTTATTATTTGGACGTTTTGTATCTAAATTTGTTTCAATATAATCACAAATACGATTACGAAAGACTTTAACTAATTTTTCATTTTCTTTATCATCAAAATTAAAATCAGCAAAATTAAAAATTCGTTCTCAACCGAATTCTATACCAAAAAGCGATTTATATCTTGTTTTAAATTGGTTTTTATTAGTTTTAACTTGTTCTAAATATGAAACGATTACTGCTCATAATAAACAATTACCATCTCTTTGTACATATTTAATTGCCATGGTGATGTGTGCTCCTTTAAACGAAAAACAGTTACTAAAATAAAATAATAAACTGAAATTTTAAATAAATATATTGGAATTTTAATACTCGTTGCTTTGCAATTCATCGTAAATTGGTAATAAATATTACTACTTATAATATAACAAAAAAACAAAAAAAATAATAGCAAATCATTATTAAAATATTATATATAAATATTTCATAATTTAATTTTATTTAATAAAAAATATATTATAATACTTTCCTAACAAAATAAAATTAACCTATAAATAAAATATAAGGAGATTTTTAGAAATGAAAATTCAGAAACTTAAAAAAATAAATTTAATAACACTATCACTATTGATTTTAACTATTTTGGTTATATTTACATCTTTAACCTTAATAAATTTTTTTAACATAAAAAATGATATAAAATATATTCCTTCTTTCTATAATTATTATCGAAAACAAGAAATAATAACAAAAGAAAATGGTTTTAATTTAATAAAAGAACATGGTCTAATTTATATGTTAACTAATAATAAATTATATTTTTGTAAACATTACCTCTTCCAAAATATTGTTGAAAACTATAATCTTAAATCATTAGTACAACTAAAAATTGGAATTGTTTTTGCTATAATTTTAAGTCCAATTTTATTATTTATAACTATATTACTAATCTTTTTAAATATTTATTTAAAAATAAAAAAAGCAGATAATAACTTTTGAGATGCTATTGAAAATTGTGAAATTATTAATAATTACTATGTTCATTAATTTTTTATTTATTATTAGAAATTAAAGTAAGAACCTGTTTGGAATCTTTTAAACATAATTAAACTAAAAAAGGGAATAATTATTTCTAACCTGACAGTTAATTAACATTTTATTTTCTTTGTCATTTTTTTGTTAAAAAGATTTTATCATTTGACAACTTATCGATTAAAAATTTATTTTTCAACTATAAAATAACATTTATGATATTAATTTAATCAAAAATAAGTTAAAAAAGATCCTAAACAGGTTCTAAGAAATTTAAAAACTATTGATTATATTTATTATTTAATATAGTAAGCATAGATAAAATTATATGCTTACTATAAATTTTTAATTACTCTTGATAAAATTAACTGAATATTATCATTATAAATTTCTACCTTTCCTTCCATTAAAATTACTTTATTAACTTGTAAATATTCTTGGTATATTTGATATAACTTTTCAAAAACCGTTACTTCAATAACATTACTATCATTTTGCATTTCAAAAAAAGCCATTAATTTTTTAGTTTTAGTTTTAATTACTCTAATATTATTGATAACTCCATATACTCTAACATGTTGATCAACATAATTATTAATATATGCTAAATCAATAGCTTTATTATGAGGATCTAATTGCTCTTTTCATAGTAATTTAGGATTATATTTTAAATAAAGTCCTAATGCACGATGTTCATTAATACTATTATTATTTCAATCATCTTCTCTTTGTAACATAATTGGTTTAGCAATTAAATTAAAATTTAATGATAATTCGCCACTAGCTTCATCTTTTACCTGCACCATATTTGCATATTCTAATGCAGCATCCAAGTTTAATAATAACATTGTTCGATTTGATTGAATATCATCTAACGCACCAGCAGCAATTAAATGTTCAATGTTTTTACGATTCAAACCAATAAATATTGCCCGAGCACAAAAGTTAAAAAAATCTTGAAAAAATCCATTACTAGTACGTTCTTTAATAAGATTACTACAACTACCTTGACTCATTTGCTTAATTGCTTGTAAACTATAACGAATAGCTTTTTTAGCACCATCAATTAAAAAATCAATGCCAGAAAATTGAATTGATGGTGGTAAAACTTTAATTTGATATTTTTGACATTCATTCAAATATTGTAACATTTTTTGATCATTACCAATAACACTACTTAATAACGACACCATAAATGCCAATGGATAATTTGCTTTTAAATAAACTAAATAATAACTAATTAATGAATAAGCGACAGCATGAGATCGATTAAATCCATAACCAGCAAATTTTTCAATATCTTCTCATATTTTCTTAACAACTCTTGGTGAATAACCTCTATTAACAGCACTTTTAATAAATGAGTTTGCTTGTTCTTTCATAACTGTAGTATCTTTTTTACTAATTGCACGACGAATTAAATCAGCTTTTCCTAATGAATAACCAGCAATTTTCTGTAAAATTAATAATATTTGTTCTTGATAAATAATAATGCCATAAGTTGATGCTAAATAAGGTTTTAAATCTTCATGAATATACGTAACTTTTTGTTTTCCTAATTTACGATTAATATAATCTTGAATGTACTCTTGTGGTCCAGGACGAAATAAAGAAGAACTACCAATAATATCTTCTAAGTTATCAACTTTCATTTTAATTAAAATTTGACGCATTCCTGAAGATTCCAATTGAAAAATACCTGTTGTATCACCATTTTTAATAATGTTAAAACTTTTTTCATCATTTAAAGGAATTTGAGATAATTTTAAATTTAAAAAATAATGTTTGCTTACCTGTTGTAAAATATTTTGCAAAATAGTTAAATTACGTAATCCTAAAATATCCATTTTTATTAAACCAAGAGCTTCTAGGGTTTGCATTGGAAATTGCGTTTGATAAATACCTTGAAATCCTAGTTGTAATGGAATAGTAGTAACTAACGGTGCTCTTGTAATAACGATTCCTGCTGCATGAGTACTAGTTTGTCGTGGAAAACCAAGAATTTCTTTGGTTAAAGTAAACAATAAAGGATACTTATTTGCATATCATGCTAATTTTGGTGATTGTTTAATAGCCATATCTATTTCAAAATTATATTGAATTGGTATTAATTTTGTCATTTCATTAATATCTTCAATATTAACTTGAAAAACTCTTCCCAAATCACGAATTGCCATTTTACTAGCAATTGTTTGAAAAGTAACAATATATGCAACATGTTCTTTGCCATATTTTTGATGAATATAATTAATAACTTCATCTCTTCTTGTATCTTCAAAATCGATATCAATGTCTGGTAATGATATTCGTTCTGGATTTAAAAATCTTTCAAAAATTAAATTATAAGTAATAGGATCAACACCAGTAATTCCTAAAACATATGCTACTAAACTACCAGCAACACTTCCTCTACCTGGTCCAACCATTATATTCTTGCTTTTTGCAAATTTAACATAATCATTAACAATTAAAAAATAATCAGCAAAACCCATTTCATTAATTACTTGTAATTCATATAAAACTCTTTTAACGTATGTTTCAGGAATTTCACGACTTTGAAAATGCGCTTCTAATCCCTGTTTACATAATTCTTGCAAATATAAATTACTAGTAAGATTATTAGGGCAAGTAAATTTTGGTAAACTTAATTCTGCACTATTTGGCTTATTTTTAGGAAATTTTAAATTACATAGTCAAATAACCTTTTCAATATTTTCAATAATTTCATTTGGATAATGTTGCATTAAATCTTGTTTAGTTTTATATAAAAACTCATTACTTTTTGATAAATCTTCTGATTTTAATGTTTTTTGTTCTTTAATAGCTTGTAAAATTTGATAAGTACGATGTTGTTTTTCATCTAAATATAAAACCAAATCAATTGGAATAATATTAGATGTAATCGATTTTAATAAAGTAATATTATCCATATCACTAGGTACTAAACCAAAATAAACTAATTCATGACCTGTTGAATTTAAAATATCATAATTGTTTTTAATATATCTAATATTTTTATTATTAGCATGAATAATAACTAAAACTTCACGTGTTTGATTTAGATATTTTTTTACATCATTAGTAGTAACAATATTATTATTAGTACTAATAATAGTAGAAAGCTCTATTAATCTTTGATAACCAGCATATGAAGTTGCCATAATAGTTAATTCAACTTTATCAGTAGCACTTTCTCAAACGCAATTTAAACCAATTAATGGTTTAATATCATTCTCTATACATGAATTACAAAATTCATAAGCACCATACATTATATTTTTATCTACTAAAGATAGAACTTTTAAATTATTTTTTTTAGCAAATTCAATATAATCACTTATTTTAATAGTTGATGAAAGAAATGAATAATTAGAACGAACATTTAAATTAACTATATATTTCATACTATCCCCTACAATTCTTGAATGACTTATATTACAAGTTAATTTTAACATCATTTTCTTGCTAGGTTATTCTTAAGTTATTGTTTTTAATACAAAACTATTTAAAACACTTAAAATCAACTTTTTTAGAAATAAAATAAAAAAATAAATTTTATTTCTAAAATTTATATTAAAAAAGAAAAAATAAACATTATTTTTTCAATAATTAATAATAAATAATTTGGGAAAAATTATAATATATTTTTTTACATATTAAAACCAATAATATGTTAAAATCTGCATAAACTTAATACAAGTTTTCAACTTATTACTTCATTTTAAAGTAAGTGAGTTTGTTATTTTTAATCAAATAAGGAGAAAAAAATGGATATTCAAAATATTAATTTAATAAAAGCTGCTAAAATCGGTGATCTACAAGTAATTAAAAAAATAATTAAAAATGGTGGCAATGTTAATTATATATGCGATGATATAACCGCTTTAATATGAGCAGCGCAAAATGGTCATTTAGATGTGGAATGGCAACACTTTTTAGGACTATTTTTTGGTAGACACTTGTTCTTGATATTTGATAGGAGTTAAGTAGTTTAAAGTGCTGTGGATTCTTATGTTGTTGTATCAATTGATATAATCAAATAATTCTAATTTTAATTGGATTAATGATGTAAAATTTTTATCATTAATAAATTCAGTTTTGAAAGTTTTAAAAGTTGCTTCAGCAACAGCATTATCATAAGGACAACCTTTTTTGCTTAAAGATCGAGTAATATTGAATGCTAATAAAAGATTATTAATAATTTTATTGTTAAATTCATTACCTCGATCACTATGAAATATTTGGATATCTTTTAAACAGCGATTTGATTGCATAAATGCTTGATATACTAGTAATGCATCTTTTTTAACTCCAACACTATGTCCAATAATTTCGCGGTTAAATAGGTCTATTAATAGGCAAATATAGTTTCATTTACCATTAACTTGAACGTAAGTTAAATCACTAACAATAACTTCATTTTTAACCCTATTATTAAAGTTTCTATTAACAAGATTGGTTATTTGACTATTATTGACTTTATTATGATGATTTTTGAATGATAATTTAGTGTATTTTGATATTAAATTATGCTTATTCATAATTTCTTTAATTTTTCTGCGTGATAAATAAATTTCTTGGTTTTCTAAAATTTTTTTTAATCTTCTAGTACCATAAACTTCTTTATTTTCTTTAAAATATCATTTTCCATTCTTAATTGTTTTAATTCTTTTCTTAATTTAATTAATTCATTTTCTTCAACAGAACGATTATCTTTAGTTTTAAAACTACCTGAATTAGTAAATTGCTTAATTCAATTATAAGTAGCTGCTCTTGTAACATTGTACTCTTTAGCAAGACAAGACACTGACTTACCGCTTTGATATAAAGCTACTATTTGTTTTTTAAATTCATCTGAATATGAGTTAATATTGGCCATAATTATACTTCCTTTCTTTTCACTAATTTGTTCACTTGTCTACGTAATTAGTGTCCAATAAAGTGTAACCCATCCACTTTATTTTTAGCAGTATCTGTGTTCTTAACACTTTGTGAATCAATTATACAAAAACTAGTTTGTTCTTTTCTACCATTATTGATACGAACTTTTCTAACTAATTTTTTTTAAAATTACTTGTCAAGTGCTAGGTTCTTTATCACTATTTTTACTTCAAATTTGAAAATAATAATATACAGTTTGTCATTTTGGAAAATTTTTTGGTAACATTCTTCATTGACATCCACTTTTTAATACATATAAAACTGCACAAAATACTTCATATAAATCTAAATTTCTTGGTTTTGTTTTCTTTTTGCTATTTTCTAAAATTGATCTTATGTTCTCAAATTGTTCTTTAGTAACATGACTTGGATAATTTTTATGCATATATACCCCTTATCTTAAAATATATAGTCATTTTACGTTATTTTATAAAAGATTCCAAACAGGTTCTAAAGCCTGCATTGCTTGTTCTTCACTACATGCAGTATAAATTGGTTTTAAATCTGCAACTAGAGATTTTCTATGCTTATATGAGACATATTTCAAACTATTTCTAATTTGATGAACGATGCATAATTGATGTTCTGTTTTAGGATAAACTAATTGTATTGCTTCTGACATTCCTGTTAAATTATCACTACAAGCAATAAGAATATCATTTAAGCCTCGATTTTTCATTTCTGTGAAATTGGCTAATCAAAATTTAGAACCTTCATTTTCACTAATTCATAAGCCTAAAACATCTTTTTTACCTTCTAAATCAACTCCTAAAGCTATATACACAGATTTGTTAATAATGCGTTTATCTTGTCGTATTTTAACTACTATGCAATCAAAATAAACAATCGGATAAATACTATCTAATGGTCGATTTTGCCATGCTTTTACATCATCAATAACATCATCAGTAATTTGACTAATAACACTTTCACTAATATCAGCACCATGATATAACTATTGTAATTACATTCTAATATCTGATAATGTCATACCTTTTGCATATAAAGAAAGAACTTGTTGATCAAAACCATCAAATCTTCTTTGTCTTTTTGCAATTATTACAAGATTAAAATTACTATTGCGATCTCGGTACATCAATCTCAATTTTACCTTGTTGAGTTATTAATTTTTTTGAACTTATACCATTACGAGCATTGTCACTATTACTATGTTGATTCTTATCATATCCTAAATAATTTTGCATCTCAGAATTCAACATTTTTTCTACTAATCTTTTTGTTAATTCTTTATACAAACCTCCCTCTTTAAAAACTGTTGTTAAATCTTCAGTATTTTCTAATAATAAATCTACTGCTTTTGATATTGGATCATTATTATTAATATTTTGCTTTTTAGCCATCTGTAATTCACTCTTTCTAGGTTTATTATAGAATTAATTAAACATAGTTATTTTTGTAAGTTACACAGATTACTAAACATTACCGAATTGAAAAAACAAAATTATTAGTAAATGAAATAAATGGAATTGATTTACAAAATCAAACTTCAACAAGTAATCAAAATACTTATTGTAATATTTTATAGTTTACTATTAAAAAATAACAAAAAGAGTGAAACTTCACTCTTTTTTTATATTTAAAGTAAATAAACTGCAATTTATTAAAACTATTAAATTATTAATAAATTTATTTATATTTTTTCAATATCTTTAAAACTATTTATTAAAATTTGTTCTCAATCAATTATTTGCTTTAAATCATTTTCTAAAAGTTCACATTCTTTAATCTTTGGTTGTGTAACAGAGTTTTTGGGAACAAATAATGAACAACAATCAGCGAATGGTAAAATTGATGTTTCATAAGTACCAATTTTTTTTGCAAGATTAATAATATCAACTTTATCTTCGGCAATTAAACTACGCAAAATTGGTAAATTGCTAACAATATTAATAGCATTAATACTTGCTAATGTTTGTGAAGCAACCTGACCAATCGCTTCACCAGTTGCTAATGCTTGAATTTTATATTTTTCTGCAAATAAACTAGCAATTCTAATAAACATTCTACGCATTAAAGTAATACGATAACTTTCTTTCTTAATATGACTTAATTCATTTTGCAAGTTAGTAAAATTGCAAATATATAAATTTTTACTACCAGCATTATAAGGTGCTAAAATTTGAACTAAAGTTTCTACTTTTTTTAATGCTGTTGGTAAAGTAAAAGGTGGAGTAGCAAAATGTAAATATTGAACTTGTAATCCTCGTTTCATTAATTTATATGCTGCTACAGGGGAATCAATACCACCGCTCAATAATAATAACACTTTCCCTGAACTACCTACTGGAAATCCACCAGCACCAATAATTTTATTTGCAAATAAATAAATATCATCTTTATTAACTTTGATATTTATTTTTAAATCAGGATTAGTAACATTAACTTTTAAATCTGTTTTTTTTAAAATTATAGAAGCTATAATTTTAACTATTTGTTCTGAATTTAATGAAAAACTCTTATCACTACGACTAACAAAAAGTTTAAATGTTTTAAAATTTGTTAGATCTTGACTTAAAATTAATGATATTACTTTTTCTGATAATATTTCCATATTTTTAGCAATTCTAAAAGCAGGTGATAATGAACTAATACCAAATATTTTCACCAAAATATTAATAACATCATTCATTACGTCAAGAGATAAATTAGTTAATTCCATCCGATCATGAAAATGAATAATATTTATTTGTTTATAATCACTAAGAGCATACTTAATATTTATTTTTAATTGTTTAATAAAATCAATCCGATTTTTACTTTTAGTTGTTAATTCACCATAAAGAATAATAATAATTGGTACCATTTAATTTTCCTCTTTTTTAAAATTTATTCCATTAATTCCAATAATAATGTTAATGCTTTTTGATTATGATTATTAGTGATATTATTTTCAATTTCATTAAATTTACTATTAAGTTGCTGATTAATTGAACGATGACGATTAGCATAAACAAGAGTTAAATGTGATAATTTATGAATAGTAATTTCCATTTTTAATTCAGTATAAAGATGAAAAATTTTATTTTGTAAATCATTAAATTTACTAAAAGAAGAATTATCATAATTTCCATTTTTAAAATTTAAAATAGTATCATTTATTAAATATTGTAAATCACTAAACTTTTCTTTATAAATTTCATTTAAATAATAAAAATTAATATTATTTAAAATATTATCAATTTGTAACATCATTGAATTGATTTTATCAACATAAGTTTTAAATTTAATTTTTGCTTTATTTTGTTCATTCAACAATTTATTATACTCTTTTAAACTATTAAAAACAACAATACTATTTTCAAATAACGCCGCTAATAACATCACTAATGTTTCATAACTAGTATTTTTTATTGATTTTTGATGTTCTATGATTAATAAATTATCAAAATGATTAACAGTAGCAAGTTGTTTATTAATAATAGTTTCTAAGTTAGTTATTTTGCTATTTTCTATCATTTTAGAATTAATTTTATTTGAAAGAGCAATTTCATTTTTAATAGCTTCAAATATTTCATTAAAATTAAAACTCATAACTAAAAATTTTTCATAATTTTCTTTAAAAATATTATAAAATATTTGTTCTTTATCAATTTTATTACTAAAAGTGGCAATTAATTTTAATATTTCTTGAGTGTTAACCTTAGCTTTTTTGTATTGTAAATTATTAATTTGTTTATTAATAAAACTTAACTTTTCATCAACGTTTGCTACTAATTGTTCGTATTGTAAAAGTAAAGTATTATTTATTTTTATCATTTGATATTTATTTTTTAAGGCCGCCATTTTCTGTTTAATTTCATATGTTATAATATAACGAAGTGTTGGTAAATTATCTAAAATTTCTGCCAATGTTACAACAGCAATCGCAATCTCACTTAAAATAGTAATAATTTGACTAACATTAATAGCATTAATATTTGTTTCTAATTCTTTAAACATATCATTAATTATTTTAATAACTTCATCTAATTGTTCTCGATTAAGATCGTTTTGTAAATTAATCTTGATCATTTGATCTTGTAAATAATTAAAATTTTGTTTAAAAAATAATTGATATTCTCGTAATAATTGATCAATACTAATAAAATAATCTATTTCAATTGTTAATAACTGCAATTGATTTTTTAAATTATTACTTTTATTATGCATTCTATACATTAATTTATATCTTTTTCATAATTCTTTATTATTTTGTAATTTTAAAATTTGAATATATTTTTTAAAAACCTTATTTAAATCTTTTTTTAAAAAAAGATTATAACGACTAATTCAAATCCCTAAAATAGAACTATATTGTTCATTTGCTTGTACCATTTGATTAATACGATTTAATCTTTCTTTAATATTAATATTTTGAATATATTGCAAATTTTTATAAACCATAAATTGTTTATTTTTATACGAACTAAAAATTACTAATAAACTTGTTAAAACGATAATAGTAAAAATTAATAAACTAATAATAGTTATTATAATAATTTGTGCACTAGTTAATTTATAAATTTTTATTAACATCAACATAGTTTTATTCTCCTTTCCTTATATTTTAAATATATTAAAAGATATTAATCTTTTATTTTATTATTACTTCTAAAATATTTAATAATATCAACTAAACCTAAAAATAACATTTGTGGTTCATAAATATAAGAAAAATCAAAATAAGATTTTAAAATTGGTACACTACCTCCTGTTAAAATTACAGGTAAACTAATATTTGTTTCATTTTTAATTCTAGCAACTATACTATTAATCATTGCACTAAAACCATAACCATAACCAATTGATAAAGCATGATTAGTATTTTTACCTAACATTGATTGATAATGTTGCATTTCAAAATCAACAAGTAAAGCAGCATTATCAATCAATGCATCTTTACTTGTACTAAATCCAGGTCCAATAATAACGCCAACCAAAACATCATTAACAACAACACTATAGGTAGTAGCAGTTCCCAAACTAACAACTATCGCATTGTGATACTTAGTATAAGCAGCATATGATAATGCTATCAAATCACTACCTAATTGACGATTTTCTAAATTAAGTTTTAAAGGTAAAGAACTTAGTAAATTAAAATCAACAATTAACGGTTTTAAATTATATGTAAAAACAATTAATTTTTCTATTATTATTAAAAAATTTGGAACAACACAACTAATAACAGCTTCTTCAAAATGTAATTTTTTATTTAATTTAAATGCTTTTTTCAATTGAACAATTGCAGTTTTACTTTTGGTTTCTATTACTGCTCATTGTTCAATAATTTCACTATCATTAATCATAGCAATCTTAACTAATGTATTACCAATATCTACTAATAACAAACTTTTCATTATTATACTTGTTGAACCATTTCTTTAGTTGAAGCTAATTCATCATATAGTGTACGAACAAGATTATTTAAGTTTTCAACTTGTAAAAACTTACCACTACGAGCTATTGAAACAGAACCATTAGTTTCACTAACAATAACTGATACTGCATCGGTTTGCTCTGATATTCCAATAGCAGCACGATGACGTGAACCAAATTGACTAGATATTTTTTTATTAGTTAGTGGAAAATAAGTAGAGGCACATTCAATACGACCTAAACGAATAATAACTGCACCATCATGCAAGGGTGAACCTTTAATAAAAATAGATTGTAATAGTTGTGAAGTTACTTCACCATCAATTTTTACTCCCAAATCAGTATATTCATTTAATGAAACATTCCTTTCAATAGTAATTAGTGCTCCAATTTTTTCTTCTGCTAATTTAATCACTGCTTCTGCTAAAACACTTGCTAACATTCTTTTTTCTGAAGTTGCTAGTAGTTTCATATGAGATTTATTTCTTGTTGTTCATCAAACTTTTTTACCACGAATAAAGGTATTCATAACTATTAAAATAAGAATTGTCATTAATAAAGAAATGGTTATTCCAAATAAAACCGCTATTTCAGCAATAACTGTTCCAATATCTGCTGAAATTACAGTCGAAATAATATTTAACGGTAATACACTCATATTAAATACCACCATTCCTTTATTTTTTGATTCCACTACTTTAATTATAAAGTAAAAAAATTATTTTTGATATTATTAGTATAACAACTTATCATAATTTACAAAATACTCCTTTTAAAAATAAATTTAAAAGGAGTACTAATATTTTTGATAATTTTAGATTTTATCTTATATAAGTTTATAAAATTATTATTTGTTAATTATCTTTATTAACTATAAATTTGGTACAGTGTTATGAAGATAATTTTTATTTACTACGGATAATGTTGGAATTGCAACACTTTTTAGGACTATTTTTTGGTAGACACTTGTTCTTGATATTTGATAGGAGTTAAGTAGTTTAAAGTGCTGTGGATTCTTATGTTGTTGTATCAATTGATATAATCAAATAATTCTAATTTTAATTGGATTAATGATGTAAAATTTTTATCATTAATAAATTCAGTTTTGAAAGTTTTAAAAGTTGCTTCAGCAACAGCATTATCATAAGGACAACCTTTTTTGCTTAAAGATCGAGTAATATTGAATGCTAATAAAAGATTATTAATAATTTTATTGTTAAATTCATTACCTCGATCACTATGAAATATTTGGATATCTTTTAAACAGCGATTTGATTGCATAAATGCTTGATATACTAGTAATGCAAACACTATGTCCAATAATTTCGCGGTTAAATAGGTCTATTAATAGGCAAATATAGTTTCATTTACCATTAACTTGAACGTAAGTTAAATCACTAACAATAACTTCATTTTTAACCCTATTATTAAAGTTTCTATTAACAAGATTGGTTATTTGACTATTATTGACTTTATTATGATGATTTTTGAATGATAATTTAGTGTATTTTGATATTAAATTATGCTTATTCATAATTTCTTTAATTTTTCTGCGTGATAAATAAATTTCTTGGTTTTCTAAAATTTTTTTTAATCTTCTAGTACCATAAACTTCTTTATTTTCTTTAAAAGCACTAATAACAGCTTCATCATACATATTATTTTTGATTTTATTTTCTTTTTTCTTTAAGTTAAAATAATATGTTGTTAAGTATCGTTTTTGTTTTATTGTTGTCAATATCGAGTGAAAATTTCCCAAAAATATTTATCAAAAATTAAATTATTTTGGAAAGTTACACTGTTAAATAAACACAAATTCTAAATAACCCCTAAAAATTTAGTTCCTTGTTTTCATATAGGAACTTTTTTATTTACAAACCAATTTTTAATGAATATAATAAATATGAATTAAAAATAGTTTTAGAAACCTAATTGTTTTATTTTTAAACAATTAGGTTTCTAATTTTGAAAGGATTTTTAATATATGGATAAACAATTACAAGAAAGTCAAAATCAAATTTCTAAGTTAAGTAATGAATTTAGAAGTTTGGAGAAAAAGCTAGATAATGAAAAAAGAAAAGAAAAAGAAATAAATAAAAAAATATCTTGTTTAACAAATCAAGATATTAACAATAAAAATGAATTAAAAATAAGAAATGAAATAAGAAAATATGAAAATGAACATAGAATTATTTCTCAAAAAGTAAATTATTTTGAAATTAAATTTAATTCAATAAAAGAAGAATTAAAAAAAATATCAAATTTAAAAATGGAAATTTATAACAAAAATTTAGAAAAGTTAAAAATAAAAAAGTTTGATGAAGTTGAAATTAATAGCTTTGAAAATAAAAATTATAAGGGTTTTAAAATAAAATCACTAAAATTATAAAAAAGATATTGCAATTGCAATATCTTTATGTATTTAAAATGAATTTTAAGGCACCAAATTTGCTCATATTCAAACGATTTAAAAATTTATATGTTTTAGTATTCAAAAAATAAACAGCCCTTTTTAGGGCTGTTTTAAATCGAATTATTATTAATTATAAGTTATATAAATAACTTCACTTTTGGGAAATTATTACTCGATAACTAATAGGAAATTTTTACTAAATAATGACAGTTTTTGTTTTATTGTTGTCAATATCGAGTGAAAATTTCCCAAAAATATTTATCAAAAATTAAATTATTTTGGAAAGTTACACTGTTAAATAAACACAAATTCTAAATAACCCCTAAAAATTTAGTTCCTTGTTTTCATATAGGAACTTTTTTATTTACAAACCAATTTTTAATGAATATAATAAATATGAATTAAAAATAGTTTTAGAAACCTAATTGTTTAAAAATAAAACAATTAGGTTTCTAATTTTGAAAGGATTTTTAATATATGGATAAACAATTACAAGAAAGTCAAAATCAAATTTCTAAGTTAAGTAATGAATTTAGAAGTTTGGAGAAAAAGCTAGATAATGAAAAAAGAAAAGAAAAAGAAATAAATAAAAAAATATCTTGTTTAACAAATCAAGATATTAACAATAAAAATGAATTAAAAATAAGAAATGAAATAAGAAAATATGAAAATGAACATAGAATTATTTCTCAAAAAGTAAATTATTTTGAAATTAAATTTAATTCAATAAAAGAAGAATTAAAAAAAATATCAAATTTAAAAATGGAAATTTATAACAAAAATTTAGAAAAGTTAAAAATAAAAAAGTTTGATGAAGTTGAAATTAATAGCTTTGAAAATAAAAATTATAAGGGTTTTAAAATAAACTCACTAAAATTATAAAAAAGATATTGCAATTGCAATATCTTTATATATTTAAAATTAATTTTAAGGCACCAAATTTGCTCATATTCAAACGATTTAAAAATTTATATGTTTATAGTATTCAAAAAATAAACAGCCCTTTTTAGGGCTGTTTTAAATCGAATTATTATTAATTATAAGTTATATAAATAACTTCACTTTTGGGAAATTATTACTCGATAACTAATAGGAAATTTTTACTAAATAATGACATTTTTGTTTTATTGTTTGTTTTTATAATTTTTTATGTTAAGATTTGTTTGTTATTAAAATGTATAAAATTGGTTTTTAAAACCTAGAACTCGGAATTTTTATATATGGATATTCAACAAGATTTTTATGTTAAAAAGATTTTTTATGCTTGTTATGTTAAAAATGTAGTTTTACCTATTTCTTTTTTGAATAATATTGGAAATAAGAAAGGTAAATGTTATGTTGGTAATAAGCAAAAATTAAGAAATAATACTGTTCGTACTAAAACTAATTTAATTCAAAAAGCATTACATAATTTTTATAATAGTAATATGTTAAGTTTTGTTACTTTAACTTATGCTGAAAATATGCAAGATGTTAAACAAGCAAAAAAAGACATTCGTTTATTTTTTCTTAAATTAAAGAAATGATGAAATGACCCTAAGCGTGCTAAATATATGGGTGAATTAAAATATATGTATGTTTATGAATATCAAGACCGTGGAGCAGTTCATTTTCATATAATTTTTAATAGAAAGATACCTTATAATATGATACGTGATTGATGACCACATGCTGGAAATGCTAAGGGTATTGATTTGAGAGTTGTTCGTAAAGGTACAAATGAGTTTGTTATTAAATATTTAGGTAAATATGTTACAAAATCACTAGATGATGCTAAATCTTTAAATCAAGAAGATGTTGGTATAAAAGCATATGCTTTTAGTCGTAATTGTAAAAATCCTATTATAGTTCGTGGTATTAAGAGATTGACAATTGGAGATATAATTAAAGCAAGTTTTAATGCAACGAATGTATTTTATTTTAAAACTCAAAAAGATAGTAATGGTGATACTGTTATGATTGGTGGTATTATTGAAAGTACTGTTGTAAATGATTATTTTAAAGAGTATGAAGATTACGAACGATATGTATATTTAAGTGCTTTATCGCATAAGCATTATTTACGGACTAGTGAAATAGGTTATTTAATTCAAAGAGATAAAGATGTTTTAACTTGGGTAGATAAAGTTTTTGGTAATAAAGTTGAAAAAATAGATTTTAAGAAAAAAGTTTTGCATTAGAAAAAAACTAATTTTTTCTATAATTTTACTTGTATATATATATATATATATATATAATGGTTAATGAACATTAGTAATTATTCGAGTTCTTACTAGTGTTCATTTTTTATTTTTTGTTGAAATTTTATATTTTTATGATATATTATTAATAAGTATAGGTTTACCCTACTATGCTTAACTTATTAAATTAATTTTTAATGAACTCGAAAGGTTAAGTTTTTTTATGTTTAAAGTACAGTTAGTTAATATTGAAAAAGGGCGTATTATTCCCGATAAAAATAATAAAGGTCAAACATTGAAGTTTGATTTTTTGAAGTTTGTAGAAATAAATAAACAAACAAGCGTGCCAACTGGTCAAACACGTGATAAATGATATAATCCGGAATTTGCTAGTGATTTTAATAATTGTTTATCTGCTGTTGATTTAAAAGTTGGTAATTTTTATTCACTTGAACTTGATTTAAGCGGTAATATTAAAAAACTTTTTAATTGAAAATAGTTATTTATTAAAAGGGTAATTTTAAATAATTATTAATATGTTAGGAGTTAATTTTAAATTATGGCTAAAAATGATAATTGTTCATCTGAACAAGCATTTCATTTAGCGATTTATATGTGTAAACTTTGTGACCAAGTTATTTGTCCTAAAAGAGTTTTGCAAAATTTATATACTAGAAAATATTATTGTCCAAATTGTATATTAGATATTGTTTTAAATAAATCAATGAGACAACAAGAAAGTAAGTTAAATTATGAGACATAAGTGTAGTGATTGAACTTATGAACGAGTATATGGTTGTGAAATGTGTTACAGAGTTGCTAATGAAATGGAACGAATAAGAAAACAAAATAAAAAAAATCAAGGTGGTAAATAAAAATGCAAGATTTAGAAAAACGTATTGAAGAATTAGAAATTATTGTTAATGATTTAGTTAAATTTCAAACTTTACTTTTACATTCTTTTAATTATCTTAGTAAAGATGAAGAGAAATTTAAAAATAATATTAAACGTTTAAAATAGTATTAAAAAAAACTGAATAGGGAGCATATATATACTTTTTTGTGTACTTTGCTCCCATGTTATACAAATTAGTATAAATATGCTCCTTATTAGTATATAAAGTAAGAAGTTTTATTTATGGAAAAAACGAAACAGTTTAAATATGACTATATGTTAATTGATAAAGCGTTTAGAGATGCTAGGGAAGATAAGCATTTGCAAGAGATTTTAAAAAGATTAAGTGAAAAATAGAGGAGACAGTAAACATGCCTAATGAGTTAGAACAAACTAGTAATTATACTTTAACTAAAATTTTAAGAACTGGATTAAGTCCATTAAGTGCTATGGTAGGAGTTATATGTATAACTTTTATTAGATATGCTAAGTTATACATATAACTATAATAGAAATTTTAAGAACTGGATTAAGTCCATTAAGTGCTATGGTAGAAGTTAGTGCTTATTATGGTCAATATTTAAAAGACCCAATTTTAGGTTCTATTAATTCTTTGTTATTTAGTAAGAAGTTGGCAATTGATATATGAAATATTAATCAAAGATCAACTACTAAAAATAAAGTTATTAATAGTTATAAAAAGATATTTTTAGGATTAGGAACAATTGGTTTAGTTAATTATGCTAAGTTTGTTAATTATGTAGATAAGTCAGTTTTTTTATTAAGAGATGAACCATGTTTTTGACCACCTTGTCCTACACCACCACCAATTCCTACCCCAATACCAACACCTAGTCCAATAGTTAATAAACCTTTTGTAGACTGAGATACTTATATATCTTTAAATAGTTTTGGTATAGCAAATGTTATTAGTGGTTTAACTGAATTAATACCTAATAGATTTGAAATTATACGTAAAATAGCGAATACGGGTACTGGTGGTTGTTTGATTAGTAGTGGTGTTGCTATGGGTATTAATAATAATTTTAATAATTATTTTGCTATTCCTACGATTATTGTCTGTGCAAGTGAGATTATAAATACTTTATTGTTATCGTTAAGAAATACACATAATAATACAGAATTACAAGAAGTATTTACTGATGAAAGAGCAAGATTAATTAATGCTAGTGTTAATGATTATCAAAGTACAAATGACAGTATGGTTGATGTTAATTTAAATGATGATAGTATGTCGGAGATTAATTTAGATAGAGCAAGTTTAAATTGGGATTATTCTTATGCTTATACGTTAGGTGGTGTTTAAAATGGTTAAATGAATAGTTGTGATAATTGCTGTGTTAGGTACTTTTTGATTTTTTAAAGATTCTATTAAAAAGTTAGTTTGAAAATTTAAACTGGAATGGCAACACTTTTTAGGACTATTTTTTGGTAGACACTTGTTCTTGATATTTGATAGGAGTTAAGTAGTTTAAAGTGCTGTGGATTCTTATGTTGTTGTATCAATTGATATAATCAAATAATTCTAATTTTAATTGGATTAATGATGTAAAATTTTTATCATTAATAAATTCTGTTTTGAAAGTTTTAAAAGTTGCTTCAGCAACAGCATTATCATAAGGACAACCTTTTTTGCTTAAAGATCGAGTAATATTGAATGCTAATAAAAGATTATTAATAATTTTATTGTTAAATTCATTACCTCGATCACTATGAAATATTTGGATATCTTTTAAACATCGATTTGATTGCATAAATGCTTGATATACTAGTAATGCATCTTTTTTAACTCCAACACTATGTCCAATAATTTCTCGGTTAAATAGGTCTATTAATAGGCAAATATAGTTTCATTTACCATTAACTTGAACGGGGGCGCATTGCAAACTTGGATACGGTTTAATAAGAAATTAAATGAAAGATAAAACTCTCATTTTTAATTGTTGAACAATTATAATTAATTATTTTGATAAATCTGTACTTTATTAAAGTAATTAATTATTACATAACTAAATAAAAATTATTAAAGGCTATAGTGCAGATATAACTAATAGTAATTTTTGTCATGCTCTTTTAAAACTTGATATTTTTTGGTTCCCTTCCCCTAGAACCCCTACCCTCCAAGGCTTTGCTACTTACAGTAGCATAAGCCTTACGTAGTAGTAGAAGTATTTAGTTATTAGTATATAAGCCTTTTATCACTGTAGGTGATAAGGCTTATACGTAGAAAGGATTCGTAATGATTAATGTTAATTTAGATATTAAAAATAAAGTAAGAGAAACAACTAAAGGTATGTTATTAGAAATTGGTGAATATGAAACATGATTTCCAATTAAAGATACTATTATTAATCAAAATAATAAAAAAATAACATTAAAAATAATTGAAGATTTTAATTATAAATTAGGTAAAAAATCAATTACAAAAGATATTGAAAGTATTAAAGGTAGTGAAATTTTAAAATATATTAAAAATATTTCAGATATTACTACAAATGAAAATAAATTAATATCTTGTGAATTTTATGAACAATATAATGGTTATTATATTTTTACAAATGATAAAAATCAAGAATGTTTTAAATATAACATTACATGAGAAAAAGATATGAAAAGTTTTAAAATAAATAATCCATATAAAGATAATGATTTAGTAATAAATTATATTGTTACACCAATGAAAGATATAAATACTCATAATGAAAAAATATTTTATTTAAAGTATTAAAGGAAAATAATATGTTATTAAATGTTGAAAAAATAGAATTAATTAAAAATTTATGTAATGAAAAATTACTTAAAAATAAAAAATATATTGAAATACAAGAAATATTAAAAATTATAGAAAGGGATGAATAAAATGAAATGTAATATTCATAATGAAAAATATATTTGATTTAGTGAAATTGAAAATACATATTATTGTAATAAATGTATTAATGACATGATTGAAAACGATATGTTTTTAACAAGTGATAATTGAGATTCTTTATATGAATATTATATTAATGAATTACAATTAGAAAATTTTAAAGGAGTGTAAATATGAATAGATTAGAATTAGAAAATGCAAGAAAATTAATAGAAAAATTTGAAGAATTACAAGAAGAATTTAATAGTAAATATGAATATTTTGAAGTTGAAATTGATAATGATGGTGATTTAAAAATTCATAATGATTATTTTATATATGAAGATGTAAAAAAATTAGAACAAGTAATTATTGATTATAAAAGAATTTTTAAAGGTTAAAGGAGATGAATAAATATGACACCTAGAAATAAAATTTCAAAAGATAAAATATTATTAAATAATTTTATAAGAATTCGTGTTTCTGATATTGAAAAACAAGAAATTAAAGATTTTTGTCAAAGTAAAAATATTACAATTACAAAATTTATAAGAGGTTTAATTAAAAATGCAATAAGAAAGAGTGATAAATAATGAATAATTTATATAAAAAAATACTTAAATTACAATTAAAAATTGGTAGTACACCTAAAAATGGTTTTAATAAATTTGGTAATTATAAATATTGATTATTAAGTGATATTTTTAATAAATTTAAATTATTATGTGAAGAATTAAATATTGTTATTACACATGAAGATATATTAACAACTGATAGAAAAATTAGTTATTTAGATAAAAATGAAGTAGAAATAACTTATTTTAAAAGATATACAATTATTGATTTAGATAATGATAAAGAAATTAAATATTTTGATATATTAGCATGTGCTAAAAATACAGATATAGCAAAAGCAAAAGGTAGTGCAGAAACTTATGCTTATAGATATTTTTAATGAATTTATTGTTATTAAGTGAAGATGAACTTGACCCAGATAATGATAATGTTAATTTAATACAAAATAATAATAAATCACAAAATAATTATATTAATAATAATGTAAAAATACAAAATGAAAAATGAGAACCAAGTGAAAAACAATTAGATTATTTTGAAAAATATATGATTACAAATACAGTTTTATTTGATGAATGTATCAGAGAAGATATGGAAAGATTAAATCCAAATAATAGTAAAGATTTTTTAATATTAATGGGTGAAAATTATTTAAAAAATTTATTTAATAAATTTAAAGAAATTCGTGAAAGATTTAAAAATATAAAATCTAATAATAAAAATGAGTATAGAAATTATGAATAAATGTAAATATTGTAATAAAAGAATTTGATTAACTAATTATTGATGTATGAATTGTTTAGAAATATTAATTATGAATTTAAATAAAAATAAGGAGAATAAATAATGGGATATTGAACAAAGTATAAATGTGTTTTTTGTGGAGAAATAATGATTGGTGATGAAGAAAATATTGAACATGTAAGAGAACATAGAAAGGGTATTAGATAATGAAAAAAGAAAATAGAGTTAATAAAAGTGTATTACGTAAATATATAACAGATTTAATGTTTAAGTATAAAGATAAAACAGATTCAATATTAGTTTTACATGAAATATTTTTATGATTAAATGAAAGTTGAGTTGATAATAATGAATAAATTAAAATTAAATTCTTTTGAGAAGTGAATAGAAACAAATACCAAATTATATTGAGATGAAAAAGAAGAAACATTTAAAACTAATGATAATAAAAATTAAAAAGAATAATAAATGTGGTTATGGTAGAGTTTATGCCCATAAATGTAATAACTTATGTAAGCAAAAACAAAATAAAAGAGTTAGAAAAGAAAGGATAAATTATGAATAAAGAAAAAATAATTAATTATCTTGACAATGAATTTATGGAATTACTTAAAGATGATATTAGTGATGAAATTAAAATTAATATTAGTAATTGGAAAATGAAATTAATAATGAAATTACAAGAAAAAATAGAAAATGGAGAATTTGATAATGAATAATTATTTACTTTCAATTGACCCAAGTATTAAAAATACTGGATTTACATTATGAGAAAATAAAAAACCAATATTTGTTAAAAGTTATAGTTTTAAAAAATATAGTACTGGAGTTGAAATTAGTAAATCAGATTATATTTATAATAATAACTTTAATTATTTAATACTTAATCAAATAGAAAAAGAATTAGATTTTCAATTAGGAAGTAAAAATTCAAAATCCAACTTTAATCTAATTATAGAACGTGGTTTTCCTAATATGAAAGGTTCTGAAACACAAGAACATTTACGTGGTTTTATTGCTGGACAATTTAATAAATTATTAAAAAAAGATATGTTAATAAGTCCTAAAGAATGACAAAATTGATATTTAAAAGAATTAAGATATGAAGAAGATGATTTATTTAAAGATAAAAAGTGAAATAAAGAAAAATCATTATATATAGTTGGTGGTTTAATTAGACAACAAAATTGAAATATAACTATATCAAATCATGATGAAGCAGATAGTTTATTAATTGGTTGATATTATTTAAATAAGGAGAATAAATAATGAAAAAACAAATAATTGTTGAAAATATTAGATTACATAATCTTCAATATTATAAAGAAATGAAAATTAAAGATTTAGTTAAAATGTCACAATTTGATTTAGTAAATAATTTTATTCATATATTAGAATGTATTATTTTAAGTTTAGAATTAGATACAGAAGATAGTAATGGAGATATATAATTAATGCAAAAACAAAAACAAGAAAAAGTATTACTTAAATGTATTGTTAAAGATTGTAATAGTAAAGTATTAGTTATTTTAAAAACTTTAAATATAGAAGATAGTGTAGTTCAATTTTTTAATATGTGTTATTTTCATAAAAAACAATTTAAAAATAAAGTAAAAGAAATTAAAAATAAGGAGTAAATAATGACTAAAGAAATTGAACAAAAAATTATAGAATTTACTAATCAAATAAGTCATAAATTAAATACAACTGAACAACAAGTATTAAATAAAATTATTAATAATTATATAAATTTAAGTAAAACTTTAAATAAAATAACAGATAATCATATAAATAATCATTAAATTATCTATATTAAATATAGAAAATATGATATAATTAAAATAAAGATAAGTATTGCTCAATTCTACTTATCTTTTTTTAATTAACATTTTTCATTATTACAACTTAAACATATTTCATATTTAATATTATCTCTAGTAGAATTAAAGTAAAAAGTATGATTTAAATCAAGAAATAATGGTTTTATTATAAAAATATCATTATTAAATCTATTAATAATATAAAAAAATCTTCTTTTTGAATCACAAAATCTTTTTTTATAAATTGGTAAGTTAATTATATTTTGGTCAATTTCTTTATCTTTAAATCCATAATTTTTATATAAAAACTTAATTTCTAATTGTGTTTTTAAATCATCTACTATTCCAGAATTTTTTTCTTTTGTAAGATTTTTATAAAAATTATCTGACTTAGAAATATCTTTTAATAAATCAAAATAAAACTTATCAATTTTGTTGACCATTTCTTTATTAGTTTTATAAGTAAATTTATTTTTTTGAATATTAATACAAATACAATCGTAAATAAATAAACTAAAATCAATTAAATGTTTCATATTTTAGAAAAATCTTTCATATCATTAAAATTAATATTATTATTTGAAATTTCATTATCTTTTAAATATTTTCTTGCATTTTGTCAAGGTTTTGTATTATGTGCTATCTCAACTAAATCAAAAGTAGACTTATTTAGGTATTTATCAATTTTTTTATCAATAAATTTTTTTATTTTATCATTATTTAAACTACATATTTCAAATAAAGTATCATCTTCTTCAATTTCAAAATTAAAACCATGATATTTGATATGATAAAAAACTTTCGTTACTACAGGTCCATATATTCATGCTTCAAATTCTTCATCAAATAATTTTTCATTATTTTCTTTTAAATAATCTAAATATAAAAAATATAAAATTTTTTGTAATTTTACTGGTTGAATAATTTTATATTTTTCAACTAAATATTTAGTAATTGATAATAAATTATTTTTTATTTCCTTTTTTTTCATTTTTATCACATCCGAACAATAATTTAACAAAATCTATTTTTGTATTTAAATATTAACATATTTAAAAAATGAATAATAGATAATACAAATATTAAAAAATAAATTTTAATAATTCAATTTTTAATATTTTAAAATAAAAAAAGTTACCAATAAGGTAACTTTTTAATTAGGTGTTAACCTAATAATTACATTAGTTTGAGAAAAATTGATATTATCATCATATACTTACAAAAGTAAGTATTTTTATTATACATTATTTAAGATTGTTAGGAAATATTATTTTGTTTAAACTTTACCAGAAAAATCTTTAAGATAATAAAAATTAACATAAGGTGCATGTTTAATAATAGTAATATTACCATTAGAAACAATAGTATTATTTAATTTATCTTTTATTTCTGTTTCGGTATTATTCATATTTAATCCATATACATCTAAAAATTTACTAAACATTTTTCCACTAATTTCAATTTTTATATACCCTTCTTTATTATAAAAATCATTAAGAGAACCAGCATTATCTAATACATCATTTTTATAAAGTTTTAAATCCATTACTGGAATGGACATATTAACAACAATAACATTAAATTTATTAATTTTTTCAAATGTGGCTGTAAAAGTTTTTGGTAAACCTTGTTCAACACCACAAGCATTTAAATTTATAACTGAGAATGATGTTAAAGTAACTACTGATAATATTTTTAAAATAAATTTCATATTTTATATTTCCTTATCTATATAATATTCATTATAATTAATTATATATTATTTTATCTTGCGTTTAAAACTATTTTAATAATATTAGCATTTGCTTTATTTGTATATATTTTAGCATAATTATTATTAGAACCAGAATTATATTGTTCTGTATGTGCTTTACTTGGTGTTATAAAAATATTAATTTTTCAATTTAAATTATTATTTGAATTACTTAAAATATCAAAACCAATTGGATTTTTATTAGTAAAATCTAATGAAGAAACTGAATCATATACTTTAAAATAGTAATTTAATAAATTAAATTGTGATTTATTACCTTGATAATAAGCATAAGAACCTGTTTAGGATCTTTTTTAACTTATTTTTGATTAAATTAATATCATAAATGTTATTTTATAGTTGAAAAATAAATTTTTAATCGATAAGTTGTCAAATGATAAAATCTTTTTAACAAAAAAATGACAAAGAAAATAAAATGTTAATTAACTGTCAGGTTAGAAATAATTATTCCCTTTTTTAGTTTAATTATGTTTAAAAGATTCCAAACAGGTTCTAAGAAAAAGCTCTTCAATTACCACTTCCACCTACTGGTTTAAATTCAGTTTTTTTATCAATATTAGGTATTGATTTTGAAAATATTAAATCTTTTAAATTAATTTCAATTAAACTAGTTAATTCTTTTGCAGGATTAAAAGTTTCATCAGTTCCTCATTCGCTAGAACTAGAATCACTAACAAAACCTACATTATAACTATAGTGTATAGTTATTGATTTATAATATCTTTTTAAATCATTAAAAGTTTTAATTAATAATGTAGGGTCTAAATAATCTTTTAAACTAATATCTATATTTTTAGAAACTGGAATATTTTTATTAAATCATTCTTGTGTATTATTATGTGGATTACCAGTATTGTTAATTACTAATGGTATATCAATATAATTTAATTCTACTTTTAAATCCGGAATAATAATTATTGATTTTGCTATATTTTGAGGACTTGGTGGTAATATTTTTTGCTGGATAACTAAATGTAGTTTCTTCACTTTCTTCATATTCATCATGATTTAATTTATATAAAGTAGTTCAATTAAAAGCATTACCAGTTAAATAACCCATATTATTATAACGAAATTGAGCAACTGCTATTTCGTTATAATCACCTTGATAAGTAAAAGGATTATCACTATAAAATGTATGTCTTTCTTCACCTTGATGTAATGATTGAGTTACAATTGTATCAATAATATAAGCATAATTTGAACCGTCAATAACTCCATTTGCTGTTGGATTTCATTGACAATCTTTATCTTCATTTGTAAATGGTGAAGCTATATCTAAAAACTCAGTATCTTCTGCTAAAATATAAACTTTATTATTTTTCTTTTGTGATAAATCAACAGTTGATATTTGTTCTTTTACAGTTAATTTCTTACCAGTAGTAGGGTCTCATGGATAAACACTTACTCTATCACTTAATTTCATTGTCATAGCAGTTGTTGAAACATTTGCTCCTAATAATTTACCAATAGTAAAATCATTATCATTTGTAAATGCATTTAAAGGAATTAAACCACCATTACCAATAATACTTTCTAAATTACTTGTAAAAAATGCTGACATAAAACCATTAAAATATAACATTTTTTTATATTGTTGAGCATTTTGAGTAATAACTCAACTACTTCATATACCTAATGTTAAAGCATTTAATAATTTACCAATTAAAGGTATATCACTTAAAGCAAATGGTAATCATTGTTGACTATCATAAGGCATTTGAACTAATGGAGAAAATACTACACTATTAAAATTTAATATTGCTGACATATATTTTTGACTTATTTTTGAATAATCAACAGTTGGACTTCCTATAATTAATCCAGATTCTGGGTCTTTATATTTAAAATTACTACTCATATCTACATTATAATTACCCGTTAAATTATTTATATTTCATTCACTATCTCAAAAGAATTTTGCTTCTCCTACTGATGTACCATTACTTAATCTTGCTTTATCTTTATCAAAAGAAAGCATACCTTTAAAATCTTTTGTTACAAATAAATTATCTTGAAAATTTAATGAAGTTTTTAATCATTCTGTAAAATTTTTAAAATTAGTAAATCCAGTAGGTTTTGCATCCATAATATTATAAAATGTAGTTTCTGGATGACTACTTGTTGTTATTTTATCATTTATTCCAGCAAGTAAACCACCATTAGTTTTAATATTAGTTGTAGATTTTTCATTATTACCAGCAATAAATAATCTTCTTGAAGCAAATACTTTACTTTCAAATATTTCTTCATTATTTTGTTGAATAGGTTCTTGACCTTGAATTATTGGTCTTCCATAATAATAACAACTTGATAATAATTCTAATCCATAACTTTGTCTATGACTATATCTTACTCCTATATCACGCATTAAAGTACGATTTAATGTTACTTTTCCTTGTTGAATAGTAGGAAGCATAACCACTACCAGGACTTGCATATTGTACAAAATCAAGTGTATTTTGACCACTAGAAACTACTCTATCATTTAAACTACTAAAAGTTAATACTTGCATACTAAATGCACCATTATAAGGACTATAATAATTTGTTACATTTGAAATATATAATAATTGTCTATCTTGATTTTTACCACTATTACCACCAATATTTTCATTTTCATCATTAAATACAACAAAAAATTGTAAATAATCATCAATTGTAATATGTTCTTCAAACATTACTAAAGTATATTGTCTTTTAGTTTGTACTGTTTTAAATATTTGATTATTTGGTAAATTACTAAAATCAACACCACTTGTATCATCAATTAAATAAGCATTTCAATAATCACCAATTTTATATTGTTTTGTATAAAATTCATCTTGACTATTAACTTTATGTGTTTCTTCATTAATTTTACCTTTATTTTTTTGATATATTTTTGTACTATTTTTCCAAATACATACAACTGGAGTAGTACCAGTTAATATTAATTCATATTGACCAAAATCACTTATTTTACTATTAATTGGTTTATAACCAGTTTCAGTTAAAGGAATTGCACCATTATTAATAACAAATGGAAATATTTTTCAATAACTACATCTTTTAATTAGCAATTGTTGTCTTTTTAATTGAAGATGTAGATGTTTCATTAATTGAATTTGTTGATGTATCATTTTCTTTTTCTCCTAATAATTTAATTTCTTCTTTATCTTCTTCCATTATTTCTTTATAATGTTTTTTTGCTTGTTGTTTTGTTACTTCATCTAATTCAGCAATAGCTTGTGTATATGATAATGTTCTATCTGCTAATCTTTGACTAATCATTTCTTGTTTTAATAATTGGTCAGTCATAGCAATAGGTAAAAATTTAAAACTATAAGGTCTATCACCTTTACCATTTCATAATTTTTCATAAATTAATAACATATCAAAAAATCTATAAAAATAATATGAATAATGACTTATTTTAGTTTCAGTAGTTTCCATATCATTTTTATTATTAAATAATGATTTAGTTTTATTTTCATAATTTACACCACTAAATTCACTATAATCATAACCTGCACCATTTCATATATCTTTTCCTAAATCATCTTTATCTAAAATATAATTACTAGCTTTAAAATCACCTTGTATAACTTCCATACCACCAGCACCAGATTTATTATAGCCAGCAGTACCAACATTAACTACAATATTTTTTTTAGGATTATCAATAATTTTTCCATGTTCAATCATATCTTTAACAGTTTTATTATCAAATGCACCAAATAAAGTTGTAACATTTAATTCTCTATCAACATTTCTTTGAGTATATGATTTATGATAATATTCAGTTAAGTATCGTTTTTGTTTTATATTTGTTTTTATAATTTTTTATGTTAAGATTTGTTTGTTATTAAAATGTATAAAATTAGTTTTTAAAACTAGATTTCGGAGTTTTATATATGGATATTCAGCAAGATTTTTATGTTAAAAAGATTTTTTATGCTTGTTATGTTAAAAATGTTGTTTTACCTATTTCATTTTTGAATAATATTGGAAATAAAAAAGGAAAATGTTATGTTGGTAATAAGCAAAAATTAAGAAATAATACTGTTCGTACTAAAAATAATTTAATTCAAAAAGCATTACATAATTTTTATAATAGTAATATTTTGAGTTTTGTTACTTTAACTTATAAAGAAAATATGCAAGATGTTAAGCAGTCAAAAAAAGATATTCGTTTATTTTTTCTTAAATTAAAAAAGTGATGAAATGACCCTAAGCGTGCTGAATATATGGGTGAATTAAAATATATGTATGTTTATGAATATCAAGACCGTGGAGCAGTTCATTTTCATATAATTTTTAATAGAAAAATACCTTATAATATGATATGTGATTGATGACCACATGCTGGAAATGCTAAGGGTATTGATTTAAGAGTTGTTCGTAAAGGTACAAATGAGTTTGTTATTAAATATTTAGGTAAGTATGTTACAAAATCATTAGATGATGTTAAATCTATAAATCAAACAGATATAGGTATTAAAGCATATTCTTTTAGTCGTAATTGTAAAAATCCTATTGTAGTTCGTGGAATTAAAAAAATGACAATTCAAGATATAATTAAAGCAAGTTTTAATGCAACAAATGTATTTTATTTTAAAACTCAAAGAGATAATCAAGGTAATACTGTTATGATTGGTGGTATTATTGAAAGTACTGTTGTAAATGATTATTTTAAAGATTATGAAGATTATGAAAAATATGTATATTTAAGTGCTTTATCGTATAAGCATTATTTACGGACTAGTGAAATAGGTTATTTAATTCAAAGAGATAAAGATGTTTTAACTTGGGCAGAGAAAGTTTTTGGTAATAAAGTTGAGAAAATAGATTTTAAAAATAGAGTTTTACATTAGAAGAAAAACTTAATTTTTTCTATATTTTTACTTGTATATATATATATATATATATATAATGGTTAATGAACATTAGTAATTACCGAAATCATTACTGATGTTCGTTTTTTTTATTGTATTTTTATTTTTTATGTTATAATGATTTTGTAAGTATAGGTTTACCCTACTATGCTTAACTTATTAAATTTTTAATTTAATTGATTTCGGAGGTTAAGTATTTTTTTATGTTTAAAGTACAGTTAGTTAATATTGAAAAGGGTCGTGTTATTCCCGATAAAAATAATAAAGGTCAAACATTAAAGTTTGATGTTTTGAAGTTTGTAGAAATAAATAAACAAACTAGTGTACCAACTGGTCAAACACGTGATAAATGATATAATCCAGAATTTGCTAGTGATTTTAATAATTGTTTATCTACTGTTGATTTAAAAGTTGGTAATTTTTATTCACTTGAACTTGATTTAAGCGGTAATATTAAAAAACTTTCTAATTGAAAATAGTTATTTATTAAAAGGGTAATTTTAAATAATTATTTTATGTTAGGAGTTAATTTTAAATTATGGTTAAAAATGATAATTGTTCATGTGAACAAGCATTTCATTTAGCAATTTATATATGTAAACTTTGTGACCAAGTTATTTGTCCTAAAAGAGTTTTGCAAAACTTATATACTAGAAAATATTATTGTCCAAATTGTATATTAGATATTGCTTTAAATAAAGCAATGAGACAACAAGAAAGTAAGTTAAATTATGAGACATAAGTGTAGTGATTGAACTTATGAAAGAGTATATGGTTGTGAAATGTGTTACAGAGTTGCTAATGAAATGGAACGAATAAGAAAAGAAAATAAAAGAAAAAAATAAAAACTAAATAAGGGGCATATATATACTTTTTAGTGTATTTTTGCCCCTTACTCTAATTAGTATAAATATGCTCCTTATTATTAATAAAAGTAAGGAGTTTTATTTATGGAAAAAAGGAAACAGTTTAAATATGACTATATGTTAATTGATAAAGCGTTTAGAGATGCTAAGGAAGATAAGCATTTGCAAGAGATTTTAAAAAGATTAAGTGAAAAATAGAGGAGACAGTAAACATGCCTAATGAGTTAGAACAAACTAGTAATTATACTTTAAGTAAAATTTTAAGAACTGGATTAAGTCCATTAAGTGCTATGGTAGGAGTTAGTGCTTATTATGGTCAATATTTAAAAGACCCAATTTTAGGTTCTATTAATTCTTTGTTATTTAGTAAGAAGTTGGCAATTGATATATGAAATATTAATCAAAGACCAACTACTAAAAATAAAGTTATTAATAGTTATAAAAAGATATTTTTAGGATTAGGAACAATTGGTTTAGTTAATTATGCTAAGTTTGTTAATTATGTAGATAAGTCGGTTTTTTTATTAAGAGATGAACCATGTTTTTGACCACCTTGTCCTACACCACCACCAATTCCTATTCCAATACCAACACCTAGTCCAATAGTTAATAAACCTTTTGTAGACTGAGATACTTATATATCTTTAAATAGTTTTGGTATAGCAAATGTTATTAGTGGTTTAACTGAATTAATACCTAATAGATTTGAAATTATACGTAAAATAGCGAATACGGGTACTGGTGGTTGTTTGATTAGTAGTGGTGTTGCTATGGGTATTAATAATAATTTTAATAATTATTTTGCTATTCCTACGATTATTGCCGGTGCAAGTGAGATTATAAATATTTTATTGTTACCGTTAAGAAATACACATAATAATACAGAATTACAAGAAGTATTTACTGATGAAAGAGCAAGATTAATTAATGCTAGTGTTAATGATTATCAAAGTATAAATGACAGTATGGTTGATGTTAATTTAAATGATGATAGTATGTCGGAGATTAATTTAGATAGAGCAAGTTTAAATTGGGATTATTCTTATGCTTATACGTTAGGTGGTGTTTAAAATGGATTTTAAGGAGATTGTTAAATATGCTTTATATATTGGTGGGTTTTGCCTTATACTTTGATTTTGTCGTAATTGAATACATGAGTGTATACAGAAATTCAAACATAAAAAACATGTAAAGGAAAAAGAAAATGACCCAGATTGTATTTTTTGTCGTAAAGATTTTGAAAAGAAGAAACGTAAATTAGAAATGGAAAAACAACAAAAAGAATTAGAGAAAGGGGGTGATTAATATGCCTGCTGGATTATCAGCATTATTAAATATGATTGGTGGTGTTGGCCAACAATTATTAAATGCTTTTACTTATATTTTTGGTTGAGTATTTACTACTGGCGATGGTGGAACACTTACAAATTGACCAGTGTTAATTTCAATTGTATTTATGGTTCTTGTATTTATTAAGCAGTTTGTTGGTCATATTATCCATGGAACACATTAGTAATTAGAAAGGAAGTAAGCAAATGGTAAAGTTATTTTTTAGTTTGGTTTTTGTTTTACCTTTATTGGGTAGACTTTTACCAGTTGTTAATACTTTGGTGCAAACTATTTATATGCAGTATTTAAGTTCTTTTGCTGGATTACATACTGTGACACTTTTTATTAAGTCGTTCTTTTATGATAGTTTATACACTTTACCTTTGCCTATTCTTGCTTTAATAAATGTTAGTTTTGTATTTTATTTAATTTTAGGATTATTTAGATTTACAAGACATTAGGATGTGAAATTATGTTTATACCTTTTATTACAACTGTTATGCAATTATTTGCTTCAATTTTTATGAAGTTTTTTAGTTTTCCACTTGGTGATTTAGGTTTTAATTTAGGTACGTTAATGATATTTTTGATTTTGCTTAGATTTGCATTTAGGGTTATTTTACCCGAATTAATGTTACCAACATTAGGTTTAGGTTATGGTGTTAAATTTATTGGTAAATCTGCTGTTGCTATTGGTGGTGGTGCTGGTAAAGATATTGCAAATGCTTATCGTAATGGAGAATCTGGTGTAAAACCAGTTCAACGTTATAAAGGTGGTACTTATTCTTATAAACAAAAAGGTACTGCTGTTGCTCGTACTAGTGGATATGAACAACATTATTATAATCCTAAGTATATTAAGTAGGTGTTATTATGTCTAATTTTGTTTTTAGTATATTGCATTTTATTTTTATATTTTCTAGTAAAGATATTCAAATATTTTTAAATCAACCAAATATTACTGATGAAGTTTATATTTTGTTTAATTTGACTTTTTGGTTGGTATTAGGTGTATTTTTTAATTTTATTTATCGTAGTATTAAATTTGTTTTTAGGTCATTGTTTGGGTAGGTGTTAATTATGAGTGTTTTAGAAATTTACAATAAAATACATCAATGTATAGTTGATTATTGAACTATGTTTATAGGTAGTCCAGTTGACCAATTTACTACTATTTTATGAAATTTAGTAGTTTATGGTACACAGTTTTTTATTGGATTTATTTTGTTTTATGGTTCATGGTGAATTTTAAAATGTTTATTTGGTAAATAATTATGTGATTTAAGTTTGCTAAATTATTTTTTGTTGTAAATACTTCTGTTCAAGCACCAACTAGTTTAATTGCTTCAAATGACCCTAATGTTGTTAATTATGATATTACAAAAGAAATGGTTAAACATGTTAAATATCATAATTTTGATGATTGAGCAACAATACCATGAAATTCTGCTTATTTTGACATTGACCAACCAGATTTAAAATTAGTAAGTGGTGAATTTATTGGAAATGGTGAGGGTATTTATACATGTCGTTATTTTAGTGATACAGTTGGTGTTTTACCACAAGTGGTAAGGATGGGAACTGGTGTTTATACTTTTAATAGAAAACAATTAGATGACTTTTCACGTATTATGTTTAATCATAATTATGTTTCAAATGATAATGTTAATTATTTAGGTTTTCTTAATACTGGTAAAAGTATTATAAATTTTCAAACACAGTTAAATTTTGAAATTGATAAACCTTTAAGTTTTTATATTCAAGGTTTTATGTTTTATTTTTCTTATCATGATTTTAAAACTTTCTCTGCTCATTTTACTTTTAGTTTTTTAGATAATGTTGGTGATACAAAATATGTTTTTAAAGGTAAAGTTGATAATGATATTTATCAGCAAGATTTATATAATTTTGTTACTATGCCTATTCGTGTTCCAAATTTAAGACATTTAACAGTATTTTTTGATATTCATGGTCAATCAATTAGACCAACTTTTTCACCAGATGTTTTTTTTGGTCAAGTTAATATTTTTTCAAGTGAAAATATAACTCCAGTGCCACCAAATAGTCCTTTTAATCCTGAATATGAAAGACCAAGTTGATATGATGTTTTTGGTCATTTACGTAATGCTTTTAGATGAGTACTTTATGGAGTTGTTGGTAAAGTTTTACCAGTTGAACCTTTAAGAGAATTTTTTACTAAACTTGACGGATTATTAAGACGTATTTTTGATGATACTATTAGTTCTGTTTTAAATGTTGATTTTACTAGTGGTTTAGAGCAAGTTTTAACTTTATGAGTGTTTTTAAAAGCAGTAGGATTTTTAGTTGGTTAGGAGTTGAAATAATGCCTTGATATGGTTATTTACTTTTAGGAGTTATATTATTAATAATACTTTATCCATTTTTAATAACTAGAAAAAATATAAAGATATTACAACGTGTAGGTAGTTATATTATTTCAGCACCACCACGTACTGGTAAATCCGCTCTTGCTTGTTGTTTAGCACAAAAACATAAAGGTAGAGTAGTAAGTCCTATTCCTATTAAAGTTCGTAATGAATATAGTTATCGTTGTTCTTATGATGATGTTTTTAAATTTAATCAATTAAATAGTAATTATGCTTTTAAAGAGTGTGATATGGTTGTTTTAGATGAGTTAGGTTTGAAAATTAATAGTAATGATTTATCACCCGAATTTAAAGAAACACAAGAAAGTTTAGGAATGTTTTGTAAGTTAATAGGTCATAATTTTAATGGAATTATGTATATGATTGAGCAACACCCCGATAGAATACCAAAGCAAGCACGTGAAAAAGTGGAATATATTGTTCAAGTTAAAAGAATGCGTATTTTGTTATTTTTAGTTAAGTTTAAACTAAATATTTATACTAATGTTGATGATTATAATAAAGTTGTATTATCTAAAAGACAAACAAAGCGAATAATTAAACGTGGTGGATTACCACCTAGTTATAGTGGTGAAACTATGACTTTTAGTTTATGATTTCCTAGGTCTTATTTACAAAGATATAATAGTCGTGCTTTAAATTATATTCATTCGTTAAAGAGTGAATTAAGTATTGTTAAAGACTATGAACAATCACAAGCATTAGATTTTACTGTTGATGATATTAGAGCAGTAGGATTAGATAAGTTGGATAATATATTACAAACTGAAAAGAAAGAAACTGAAAATACTGTATGCCGTACTTGTTATTATAGAAATAAATATTCTAAGAAAAATAAGAAAGATGTTAAAATAGAGTAAACCTATATTATTGGTCGGAGCCAACCAGAACCTTGGTTGGTTGGCCGTGGCGTTTACGCCACTGGGGTGAGTTGCGAAGCAACTAGGGGCAAAGCCCCTATATACTTGATTAAATTTCAAACTGGATAAGTATCTGGATATGCATTTAAAGTTGTTGAATTACCATAAAAATTAACCATTGGTAAATTTGTTATTAATCTAATATTGGTAAATAATTTCAAGGATTTTTAATTTCATAACTATATTTTGGAGTTAAATTAGGTTTTAATTTTGTATGTGCTGTTCCTAAAATAATTTCTTTTTCATTTTTATTATCATTTTTATAAGTTTCAAATCTTATTTTTCCATTTTCAGCAATTACTCAAGTTAAAGTTGCACTATCTGCTTGTTCATTTATAAAAAAGAATTCTGCACATTGTTCTTCTTCATTATATTTAGCAACTCTACCAGCAAATGAATTAGGTAATACTTTTAAACTTGTACTGTTATCTTTATAAATAATAGGCATTATATATACTTTTCCAAGTAAACTTTCTTGAATTCCAAATTTATATAATTTTTCAAATCATTTATCACTAATAATTTTATTAGTAAAATATTTTAAAATATTATCTTTTTCACTATCAAATAATAAACCTTTACCTAATCATAATTTAGTTGATTTTTGAGCAATTCTCATAGGAATATCACTATATCATTCTCTTTTATTACAAGAAAGATATTCTAATGGATTATTCATTTTTATCACTCTCCAAATTTATTTTTATTAATTAATAATTCATTATCAATATTATTAATTAATCATTTCATTTTATGCATTGAAGCATACATTCTTGCATCTCAACAATTATCATATAAATCAAGCATTTGTGGTTCATTATTTGAATTTTCTAATTTAGATTTTGCTAATCATTGCATTTTTGATAATTCTTCATGTGTATTAGGACATTTTTTTCAATTAATACTTAATATACCTTTAATCATACAAATAGTATCTCAATCAATTCTATCTCTTAAATACATTGTAGTTTATCTACTGGAGTAAAATGTAATCAATTAATTCTTCTTTTTTCTACTTCTTTTTTTAAAATATCAATAACTGCTAATCCACCACTACCATAATCAACATAACAAGTAAATCCAAATTTCATTGCTTGAAATTTAATACTTTCATCTAAATAATAATCAATAATATTATTAGCTAATTCATATGTATCTTTAAATTTCATAATAGCATTACTATGATAAAATTCACTTTCTTGATGTATTCTTCTAGTTTTTTCATTTTCACCAATAAAACATAAAACAGCAACAGTAGGATGAGCTTGTGAACTTGTAGCAAAACCTAAATCTAAACCACCAACTATTTCATTAACATTAAAA
Organism: Spiroplasma endosymbiont of Dactylopius coccus; assembly: GCF_977110965.1. Classification (NCBI taxonomy): domain Bacteria; kingdom Bacillati; phylum Mycoplasmatota; class Mollicutes; order Entomoplasmatales; family Spiroplasmataceae; genus Spiroplasma; species Spiroplasma endosymbiont of Dactylopius coccus. Next base: position 327,462 of record NZ_OZ373019.1, read on the forward strand.
TCTAATTCAGTTTTAAGTTTATCAATATATCTTGCAAATATAGAACCAGTTAAAACACTAGGTACACCATAATATCAACTTTGTGCTTTAATAGGGTCAAGTATTTTTAATTCTTCTAAATCATTAATTTTATCTTGTTTTAAATTATGTTCATTTAATTTTCAATTTGAATAATGAAATAATTTAAAAATATTATTATCAAATACTGATTTAATTTGTTCATTATTTTCTTTCATTAAATCTAAATTAAAAGGTACTATTTTATTCATATATTCAATAAAATATTGATAAATATTATCTGGATTACAACTTCTAATTTTAATATGTTTTTTAGCATTACCTAATGCAAATGTAATTGCTTGAAATTCTGCTTGACTAAATTCATTTGCTTCTTCTTCTCATTCTATTGATAAATCAAAACCTTTTATTTCACTTCTAGATAGCCCTTTTAAAGGTATTCTATCATTACTATTTGAATATACACCCATTACTCTAATAAAAGATTTAGTTCCTTTAAATCTAAAATATGCTTGTTTATTTGGATATTTTAAATTAAAGTCTACATAATCATTAAATCCAGAAGAAATAAATGCTTCATATATTTCTTTTGTTAATTCATTAATATCTTTATTTAATTTTCTAAATCCATAAATAGCAATTGATTTATTAACTTTAATTGAAATTGCAATTAATATTGCTAATTCTTCTGCAATACTATATGTTTTACTTGAATATCTACTACCACTTAAATTATATTCACTATGAGTAAAATCACTTTTATTTAATAATCAATAACTAATTTCATGCAAATAAGTAAATTCTTTATTCATAATATTATTCCTGCAATTCTTCTAATTTTCATACATTACCTTTTAAATTACCTTTTCCAGTATAAATAGTAATCAATTTTGCATGTTGAACTGATAAAATTACTATATTAGCACTATCATTAAAGATTTGTATTTGTACACCAGCAATTTTTTTATCAGTTATAATAAATTCTTGAATAGTATAAACTGGATTATATATACTTCAAGAATAATAAACTCTATAATGTTTATTCTCTTGAAAATCATAAGTAATTTGTCAATTATCTCATTTATTTTTTTCTCTTGTTCCTACTTCTTTTCAATTTGAACCACTTGGACTTGGTTGTGGTTGTTTTTCTAATATTTCATTAATTGCTTGTAATAATTTTTTATTTTGAGTTTTTAATAATTTATATTCATTATTTTCTAATAAATCTCTACAAAGTAATGAATTTTCTTCATCATTTAGTAAAATTTCATTTGTTTCAGTATTATATTTAAAATAATCATTTGAAAATTTTTTATCTTTTGTTTTTTCTTTTAACTCATTAATAGCACCAACAATAGTTTTATCTTTAGTTTCTAAATTAGCAATTTCAGTACCAAAAGTATTGAGAACAAAAGCATATTGAAATTGTGTTTTATCTATTTTATCTTCTAATTCTTTATCTACTTCTTCTTTTTTATAATAATCAGTTAAATCTGGGATATTTTTATTTAATGTTCTTAAATTAACAGCATCTTGTGGTTGTGTAGGGTCTGCTATATAAACAATTCTAGTATTATTTGAAGTAATAATTCTTTTTTCTTTAGGTTGAATAATATTAGGCGAATTAGGGTCTATTAATCATAATGATTCACCACTACCGCCAGTAGCACTAATAGTATTAGTTTCTTTATCAATCTTAATATTTTCACCAGCAATTAATTTATCTTGTTTTTTATCAACATATTCTTTATTGGTTGCATCAGTTAAAAATGTAGGTGTACCAACATCAATTATTCTTTTATCATTAGCACTAATACCTTTATCATCTTTGGATTTAATAAAATTAGTATTATCTTTATCAACTTCTCATAATGAATTACCACTAGTAGCACTAATAACTTTCTTTTCTTGACCTTATTTACCATCTACTAATTTCATAGTATCATTACTAAAATATTTAGTAAATAATTCAATTGTTGTTAAATTATCAAATGATTTAATACCAGTAGTATCAATTCATAATTCAGTTCCAATTAAATGTTTAGGATGTTTAAGATATATTTTTACTCTTGTATCATTTGTTTTTAAATTTATTAATTCTAAATATCTGGTTAAAGGACTATCTTCAGCAAAATTACTAAAAAAATTACTAAAAAAATCATATCTTTTAGGTAAAACATCTAAATTAAAACCAGTAATATTTGGATATTCTTTAATTTTTCTTAAACAATTAAATACTTCTGGAACAATATAATAAGGTTCATTAGGATTATTTTCACTATAAGTCATACCACCTTGACTAATACTTGATTGACCACGAATATAATTACTATCTTTTGTTAATAAAAATCTAACATAATATGCAGTAGCAGTTTGTATTTCATCAGTAAATTCTGTTAATGTAGTTTCTGGTCATTTTTTTGAAATAGAATGTCCACTTAAATAATCAATATTATTACTTGCAACTGAAATAGCAAATCAAATTTCATTATCTGGTGTTGTTGTATCATCAAATTCTAATTTATTAAAACCTTTTCAATTTTTAAATTCTTCAATTGTAATAAACATTAATGGGTCTTTAATAGCCATAATAATTTACTCCTTAATGTAAAATAAAGGGTATTTAAACCCTTTAAATTTTAAATTTAGTTACTTTTTTCTTATCTTTTTCACTTAATTCTTGACGTTTTGCTTTTTGAGTAATTGCAAATTTTTTAATATCTTCTTCAGAAATATTAAAACTATCAAGTAATTTAGCAGTATCAGTAGTTTCTAATTGTAAATGAGAATTTAATTGTTTAATATTTTCAATAATATAATTAATTTCTAATTCTTTTTTTAATTCTTTTGCTAATTTACTATGTTTTATTTTTTTAATTTTTCTTAAAATTAATGGTGAAATAACACTAATTGAGCCACCACTTATTAATGCAATTATAATAATTTCTAATAATTTTCATGATATATTCATTTTTTATTCCTCCAATTGTATTTTATTTGAATGTTGTTTACATAAATGACATTCTTTTTTATGTTTTCTAATATTTTTATATTGATATATTAAATAAGGACTTGTAATAATAATTGGGATTGTTATTAATATATATTTAATTAATTTTCCATAATTACCTAATTTAGTTATAATATTTAATCCAATATGACCAAACATAGGAAATAACGTTAATATTAAATGGTCAGGTCAAGTAAAATTATATTGATTAGTATAATTGCCTATTCCCATTTCTATTGGTATTTTAGGTATTAATCAAGGTGTTATTGTAAAAAATAATGTTATAAACATACCAAGACTATGACTAGTTATTTTTAAAATATTTGATATTAAAATTTTAATTTTATCAATATGAGTACTATTTTTATTAAATCAAATCTTATTTAATCTTTTATATTCTTTATTATCTTTACTTAATGGATTAATAGTATTTCATATACCAATTGGTTTAATTGGTTTATCTAATTCAATAATAATTACCACCTACTTTCATGTTTTATAAAAATTAGAATTTTGTTTAATTTTTATATATTTTTTTGTATGTAAAGAATTTTTTAATAATTGTTTTCTTTCATATCTTCATTGTGTACTTCCAATTTCATTTTTAGATAAAGTTTTATATTCTTTTAATTTAAAAAAACCTTTTTCTAATCTATTAATAAAATGCATAGTTTTTTGAACATTAATATTATTTGGATAAATTACATTTGTATCTTGAGACCCGTAATACTTACCTTTTTTAGCTAATTCACTTTTAACATATTTTCTTAATTGACTTGGTAATCATTTTCTATTTCAAAATTTTCAAAATATAGTTCCAGCACCAGTACCATTTTTTCCTTTTGCTTGTGTCATTAATATTCATATTTCTTGTGGAAATGCTGGATAAGTATAAGGACCATATCATATTTGTCTTTTATCATTATCACTTTGAAATAATGTTGTTAAAGTTCCAATTTTTAAATTTTTATTATCAACAATAAATCTTCCTTTTTTAAATCATGAACTTGATAATACTTCTCATGCATTTTCTGGTATTTCTTCTTCATTTTCTTTAAATAAATTATTAAATTTATTTACATAATTTTTAACAGTTCTAATTTCTGTTGGTATAATAGAATTTTTAAAACTATTTATTGGATTTTTAAATTTATTAATTTCATTTTTTAATATAGATAATTCACTTGGTTTTAATATACTTGTTAATTTTTTAAGTATATTTGGATTAAAAACACTATATGGTTGATGTATTTCTTTTTCACTAATATTTTCACTATCAAATACTGCTTTTAATGATTGATTTTTATAATAAGTTTTTAAAGCATTTATTAACGCTAATTTAATATCATTACTTGCTAATGCATAATATATTCATTCAATAATTAAAGGTAACATTATAAACTCATATGACTATAATCTCATCTTAAATTTGATTCACTAATTTCACTAATAGCACCATATTGACTTATACTATCATTAATAAGATTTGCAGTTTCATTATTAAATGGTGTTTCTTGCATTTCTTCAATATGATTTGTAGTTTCCATAGGTAATAAATTATGAATTATTTCACTTGCACCAGCAATTATTGTTGGCACTGCATAAGCATTATTAAAATCATTATTTATACCCATAGCAACACCACTTGATATTAAACAACCACCAGTTGCCATATTTGCTATTTTACGTATAGTTTCAAATCTATTAGGAATTAATTCTGTAATTCCATTAATAAGATTTGAAATACCATAAGCATTTAAACTAAAATATGTATCTCAATCCATTAAATTATTAGTATTATTTTTCATTAATAATAAATCATCTGGAAAAGGATTAATTGGTGTTGTACTTGGAAATGGATTAGGAGTTGGATTAGGATTAATATTTATATTAGTAAATTTAGCATAATTAACTAAACCAATTGTTCCTAAACCTAATAAGATTTTTTTACTACTATTAATTAATTTAGTTTTAGTATTTGGTCTTTGATTTAAATTTCAAATATCTAAACCTAATTTTTTACCAAATAATAAACTATTAATTGAACCTAATACTGGATTTGCAATTACTTGACCATAATAAGCACTTGTACCAATCATTGCTGCTAATGGACTAATTGAAGAACGAATTATCTTTAATAAAGTATAATTATTTGATTGTATAGTTTCAGAAATTGGCATTTTCATTTACTCCTTTTAATAAATTAGGTTGTTTTTCTATTTTAATAATTACTTTACCTTCACAATGAATATTATCTCCTACACATATAGCATAAGTATCATGTACATCACTTACTATAAAATAATCATTTCTTAATTTAGGATATTCATCTAATAAAATTGCTCTAATATCATTACTTGTAGTTAAATCTGCTGGCTTTGGTGAATAAATAGTAATATTTGCTTTTTCATCAAAATATTTATAAATATATTCCATAATTATTTTTAGAAAATTTTAAATTTACTACTCCATAATATTCAGTATTATTACCAGTCATAGTAACACTTGTTGATTTAATATCACTAAATATTGCTTTACCTTTTTCATAGCCAACATTACCAGCATTTATTATTGCTTCTTCTAATTCACCATTAGTAGGACTTGCACCAGCCATAGTTATTTTTCCTAAATTTCTATAATAAATAACATCTTCTAAATTTAATTTATTAATATCATCATATAAAGTTGATTGATAAGTTGCATTTTCATTTTTAGGATTAGTTAAAAAATCTTTTGCTCTTGCTTCTTTAATTTCTGCAAGTGTAGGCATAGTTGGTCTAATTAAATACATTAAATTAGGTCTAATAGCACTTGGTAAAGCAAATAAACATTTACCAATAATTTTAATATTATCTGTATCATTATCTAATTTTTGTCTTATTTTAGTAAATGAAATAGGCATACCTCACATATATCTATTAACTACAAAACCATGTGTATTTTTTAAACTATAATCTTTTTCTAAATGCATTGCTTTTTCAGTATCATGAATAAATTCTTGTTCTAAATAAAAACTTTCTCAAAATTCCATACCAGCAATTAAACTTGTATATCTTCTACCATATGCTAATGTATCTGCTGAAATTTGACTATAATTTAAAACAGTAAATGCTTTTGATAAACCTAAATTACTATCAATACCAGTTGCTCCCATTAAATCTTCTCTATTAGTTCCTACAGTAATATAATTTACTAATTTAATTAATTTATTATTTCTTGCTCAAATTGTATAATAAGCTTCTTTTGCTTGTTCTGCATTCATATTAATTAAATCTAAAGGTAATACTAATGATTTAGCAATAGCATAATCTTGAATACCATTTAAAAATATTAATTCTAAATTTTCACCTAAATTTCTCATAAATGAAGCTGTTCAATTTGAAACAATTTGTACTGCAATATCTTTTGGTGCTTTCATAAATCTTTCAATATCAAATTCTGGAATTTCAAAATCAATTGTTAAATATTTATTAATTTCTAATTTAGTTGTATAAACATCACCAATTTGTCTTTTAGTTCCATTTTTTACATCTCATGTTGAACCTCAAAGTACACGAACAGTTGCACGAAATATTGCAATACCAACACCAGACATTTCACCAATTTGAGCAGCACTACAAGTTCCACGCATAAACATGGTTGATTTTTCACTTGTTAATTCACCACGTACTTGTGCTTCAAGTACACTTAAAATAGCATTTTCTGTTGGATTATTACCTTTAATAAAAAATGCTTCAGGTATTTTTATTGCTCCCATAATAAAACTTCTTTCTATTTACCAATAGATTGAAAAGCTTCATTTCTAGTAATTTCAACTAAATCTTCTAATTCTTTTTGATTAGTCATTCCTTGTGTCGTTGCTTTATTTTTTAAATCTTGAGCAATTTTAAAATGGTCTAATGAATTATTATGTAATTTTAAAATTAAATCAGTAGGATTAATTGAATTATCTTGTTGTTTATTTTCTTGTTTAATAGGTTCTAATTTATCAATTAAAAAATCTTTATAATCTTCATTTATTTTATTAAATGCTTCTTGTTTAGATAAAGATTTATAATTATCAGTACTCATTAAATTTTTAATTAAATTTACTTTTTTAGTATCTTTAATATTTGAAAATAATTGTTGCTCTTCAAAACTATTAATTTTATTTTCATATTCTTTTAATTTTGTTTGATATTCATTTATTTTTGGTTCTAATTCTTTTTTAAGAAATTCATCTTTTGCTTGTGCATTGGAATGGCAACACTTTTTAGGACTATTTTTTGGTAGACACTTGTTCTTGATATTTGATAGGAGTTAAGTAGTTTAAAGTGCTGTGGATTCTTATGTTGTTGTATCAATTGATATAATCAAATAATTCTAATTTTAATTGGATTAATGATGTAAAATTTTTATCATTAATAAATTCTGTTTTGAAAGTTTTAAAAGTTGCTTCAGCAACAGCATTATCATAAGGACAACCTTTTTTGCTTAAAGATCGAGTAATATTGAATGCTAATAAAAGATTATTAATAATTTTATTGTTAAATTCATTACCTCGATCACTATGAAATATTTGGATATCTTTTAAACAGCGATTTGATTGCATAAATGCTTGATATACTAGTAATGCATCTTTTTTAACTCCAACACTATGTCCAATAATTTCGCGGTTAAATAGGTCTATTAATAGGCAAATATAGTTTCATTTACTATTAACTTGAACGTAAGTTAAATCACTAACAATAACTTCGTTTTTAACCCTATTATTAAAGTTTCTATTAACAAGATTGGTTATTTGACTATTATTGACTTTATTATGATGATTTTTGAATGATAATTTAGTGTATTTTGATATTAAATTATGCTTATTCATAATTTCTTTAATTTTTCTGCGTGATAAATAAATTTCTTGGTTTTCTAAAATTTTTTTTAATCTTCTAGTACCATAAACTTCTTTATTTTCTTTAAAAGCACTAATAATAGCTTCATCATACATATTATTTTTGATTTTATTTTCTTTTTTCTTTAAGTTAAAATAATATGTTGATTTAGATATTTTCAAAAAACGACACATTGTGCGAATTTTATATTTAACTTTATTTTTAGCAATAATTTCTACTTTCTGCCTATTATTAGTGCTGCTTGCTTTAAAATATAATTTTCCATTCTTAATTGTTTTAATTCTTTTCTTAATTTAATTAATTCATTTTCTTCAACAGAACGATTATCTTTAGTTTTAAAACTACCTGAATTAGTAAATTGCTTAATTCAATTATAAGTAGCTGCTCTTGTAACATTGTACTCTTTAGCAAGACAAGACACTGACTTACCGCTTTGATATAAAGCTACTATTTGTTTTTTAAATTCATCTGAATATGAGTTAATATTGGCCATAATTATACTTCCTTTCTTTTCACTAATTTGTTCACTTGTCTACGTAATTAGTGTCCAATAAAGTGTAACCCATCCATAAAGTATTCTATAATTAAAATTAACAAATATAATAATTGTAATCTCTTTTCATAAAACTATAAACCAAACGAAACACGATCATAGCAAGATTTGTTTTTTTATTTTTTCTATCATTTAAATAATATGATATTTTCGTTTTAATTGTTTTAAATTAATTAAATTAAATAAAGTTGAAATACTAAAAATAATCAAAATAATTAATAATGCAGTTATTAATAATCATATAGCCCCTGGAATACCATAAAAAGATTTGTGAATGTTTAAAAAGAAATATTGATAAGCTCAAACCTTTCCTGCTTTTCAACGAAATTCACCACGAATTAACATTATAACTGCTCAAATAAATGGATAAATATAGTACATTCACATACGCTTTTTTCAAAATTCTTTAGTTGTGAAAACACTACCTTGCTCTCTTGGCATAATAAAAAAGTAAATAATCATTATAATTGGAACTACCATATGTTGGACAATATTAGTAAATCATGCATAAAAGGTTTGTAGTTGATTTACTAAAGTTGGTAATAACATAACATTAAAAACAATACCTGTAATAGTAATAAAAGTTGTTACTGCTAAGGTCATATATTGGCCAAATCATTTACTATTAATTCTACCTTCTTGTTCTCAAAAAATAGCAGATGATATTAATCAAATAATAACAAAAACATTAGTTTGAATTGTAAAAAAAGAAAAATAATTTAAAATAAAATCTCCTTTATCTTCAGTAAATCACATTCAGTTTCTAGCATCTTTTTTTTGTTGATCAGTTACAGTAATTCCATTAATTAAAGATGATAATAATCCATATAATAAAACTGCTAGAAAAAATAAACCAAAACCTAATTTAAAATAAAATTTTCAATCCTTAATACAATCATATCAACTTAAATCTATAATATATTTCCCCCTTTGTTTAATTGTAACACTTATTAGTTTTTAATAATTTTTAATACAAAAACTTATTTCAACACTTTTTTTCTTTTAGCACTACTTATAATTTTTACTTTTTATTAATCCAAAAATACAAATTTTGACTGATTCTGGTTACCAAAATTACAAAAAAATCATAAAAAACATTTTTAACATTTAAAAAGTTTATAAAAAATCTATTGCTTTAAAATTAAAGAAATAGGATTTAAAATAAACTTGATATTAAGTTTATAAAATTATTGTAATATAGTTTTCTATACCATTATATTTTTATACAAATTAACATCGTTAAATGTTTTTAATATTTAATTCTAAACTATCAAATCAAAAACTAATTAATATTATTTTTAATAATATCTGTTATTTCTTTAACAGCAATATCTAAGTCATCGTTAATAACAATATAATCATATTCATGTTGAACTTTAAATTCTTCTTTTGCTTTATTTAATCTTTTCTCAATAATTGCTTCTGACTCACTAGCACGCATACGAATTCTTTGTTCTAATTCTTGATAAGAAGGAGGCATAATAAAAATACTCATAATATCATTGCGATGTTCATAATTTTTTAAAACTTGACTAGCACCATCAACCTCAATTTCCAAAATAACGTTATAACCTTGATTTTGCAAATTTAAAACATAACTCTTACTAGTACCATAGTAATTACCAATAAAATTTGTATATTCTAAAAAATCATTACCTTTAACATGATTTAAAAAAGTTGATACATCAACAAAAAAATAATTAATGCCATCTTGTTCTTTATTACGTTGTTTTCTTGTTGTCATCGAAACTGAATATGCTAAATTTAATGATTTATCAGCAAATAATTTAGCAATAATTGCACCCTTACCAACACCACTTGGTCCAGAAAGAATAATTAATTTTCCTTTTTTTTGTGCCATTTACATTCTACTTTCTACTTTTCATAAAATTGAATTATTTTAATATATATTTTACCGTATTTTTTATTAGATACTACTTTAAAATGGAAATTTAATTGTAAATTTTCAAGTGGTACATTTGTTTCTAAAACAATTAAAGCATTATTAGCAAGTAAATTATTTTTATAAAAGAAATCAATAATTCACTGTTGACAAGTAATATTTGCAAACGGTGGATCAATAAAAACAATATCACACTGTTGTACTAGTATTTTACTAAAAATTTGATAATCCAAATTACTTAATTTAACTTGTTCTTGTAAATTACAAGCAAAACAATTTTGATTAATAATGTTACAAGCAGCTTTATTAATATCATTTGCAAAAGCAAATTTTGCCCCTCGTGATAAACTTTCAAGAATTAAATTACCACTTCCAGCAAATAAATCAACAACAATTTTATCTTCAAAACTACAATAATTTAACATAATATTAAAAATATTTTCTTTAATTCGATTTAAGGTTGGCCGTGTTGATAAACCATCTAAAGTAATTATTTTTTTTCCTTTTAATTTTCCAGCAATAATTTTCATGTTTTCTCCAAAATTTAGTTTATAATAACTTTATCATTAAATTTGATAAAAGCAAATTAGTTTAATTTATTATTTATTACAAACTGATGAAAGGATCTGCAATGTTAAAAAAATTACAAAACGAAGTACCATCAGCATCTTGAATTACTGAAGATACAAAACCTAGTTTATTAAAACCTTGTGCTGATGTTATTTTACCATTAACACCTAAAGATGAAAATATTATGAAACGTATGATTGATTGAGTAAAAGCATCACAAGATAAAGAATTTAATGCTAACAACATTTTAACCGAAGCTATTGGTATTGCTGCACCACAAATTGGAGAAAATATAAAAATGTATTATATTTTATTACCAATTCCTGATAAAAATGAAAAGATTATTTACTATGAACATGCATTAATAAATCCAAAAATCATTGGTAAAAGCGAACAAATAGCTTATTTAAAAAAAGGTGAAGGTTGTTTAAGTGTAACTAATCACCCTCATGAAGGTTTAGTTCCACGTAGTTATAAAATCAACGTTACAGGTTATGACTATTTAAAAAAGAAAAAAGTAACTTTAACTGTTAGAGGTTATGAAGCAATTGTTTTTCAACATGAGCAAGACCATTTAGAAGGAAAACTCTTTTATCATTACATTAATAAGGATAATCCTTGACTTAATGATGATAAATGGATTATGATATAAAGTAGAATGATAAACTTAAGTTTTTAAATTGTTTTATTATAGTTAAATATAATATACCAAATAAGTAATAAGTAAAAACATGATTAAATTCATTACATTTTTTTATGTTATGTTTTATGTTATTTCCTTATAATTTAAAATGAATGAAGGAGAAAAAATATGAGTGATACACCCACAAAAAATACTATGCCAGTTAAAAAGTTCGTCACGAAAATCTTTGCACTTGGTGGGCTAGAAGAAGTTGGAAAAAATACTTATGTAATTGAACAAGATAATGAAATTATTATTATTGATGCTGGAGTAAAATTTCCTGATGCTTCTATGCCAGGAATTGAAGCAGTAATTCCTGATTATAGTTACCTAAAAGAAAATAAACATAAAATTAAAGGAATATTTATTACTCATGGTCATGAAGATCATATTGGTGGTATACCATACTTATTAAAAGAAATTAGTGATATTCCAGCTATTTATGCTCCTAACTTAGCAGCAGCTTTAATTCGTCATAAAATTAAGGACAAAGGAATAAAATCAAAAATAAAAATAAATATTGTTGATGGTAATAGTAAAATTAAAACTAACAGATTTATTATTAGTTTTTTTGCTGTTAATCATTCAATTCCTGATGCATATGGAATTTGTGTAGAAAATTCAAATGGAACTGTTGTAACAACAGGTGATTATAAATTCGATTGAACACCTTTAGGTCATAAAGCAGATATTGATAAAATGGCACAAATGGGTCAAAAAGGAGTAACATTATTTTTAGCAGATTCAACGAATGCTGAAGTACCCGGTTATACAATGACAGAAATGCTTGTTGTTAAAAGAATTAGTGAAATATTTGCTAAAGCAAAGGGCAGAATTTTAATTTCTACTTTTGCTTCTAATGTACACCGTTTACAACAAATTATTGAAGTTGCAACAAAACATAATAGAAAAGTTATTGTTGTTGGAAGAAGTTTAGAAAGAATAGTTAATGTTATTCGTCAAATGGGACATTTAAAAGTTCGTGATAGTTCATTTATTAAAGCAGAAGAAGCTAAAAAATATGATAATAATCAAATTGTTATTATTTGTACGGGTTCCCAAGGTGAACCAATGGCAGCATTATCAAGAATTGCTAATCGCGAACATCGTCAAATAAAAATTATACCCGGTGATACAGTAATATTCTCTTCATCAGCAATTCCCGGTAACCGTGCTGACGTTGAAAGAGTAGTTAATAAACTAACACGACTTAGTGCGATTGTTGAAGAAAATTCACCATTAAATTGATTGCATACTTCTGGTCATGCTTCACAAGAAGAACAAAAATTAATGTTAAATTTAATTAAACCATCATACTTTATGCCAATGCATGGTGATTATCGAATGTTAAAAGTTCATAAAGAAACAGCTGTATCAATTGGAATCCCTGAAGAAAATATATTTATTTGTGCTAACGGTGATCCAATTATTATGGATAATGGTAAATGTTCTTTAAGCGATAAACGCATTGCTGCTGATCCTATTTATGTTGATGGTGGTAAAGATATGTCTGGAGTAACAACTGCTGCAGTAATCCGTGATAGACAAATTCTTTCTAAAGATGGTTTAATTGCAATTGTTGTTTCTATTGATTCACAAAATAATAAATTATTAGCACCACCAACGTTTATTTCTCGCGGTTCTTTCTATGTTCGTGATGCAGCACCTTTAGTATCTGAAGCAATATTATTACTAACAAAAGCTATTAATGAAGTATTAAAAAGTGAAAGACCTACTTTTGCTACAATAAAAAATGCTATCAAATCAACATTAGCACCTTATATATTTAAAAAGAAAAGAAGAAACCCTTTAATTATTCCTGTTATATTAAATAAAAAATAGTTTTTAAAACTATTTTTTATTTTTTTGATATATTTTATTAAACATAATTAGCATTGAATATGATGTTATTATTAAGGGTTAACTATTAATTCTTCTCCTACAAGAATCATAACTTCACCGATTTTAAATCTAACTGTAATTTTATCATTGGCCATAAAATTACCTGTTGTTTTATCATTTTTTGTTACTAATAATTTTAGTGGTCCTTTATTTAATAATTTTTGGATTCCAAAGATTGTTTTAACATTATCTTTAGAATTATCTAACATTGAAGTCAAATCACTCTTAATTTGAAATTTACTTACTGATTGACCTACTTTAAATTCACTTTGAAAATTACTATTAAAATCTGTTTTTTTAATTGGAAAAATATCATGACCAACTACTCCATTTGGACTTGTTTTTATAACTACTTTATATTTATCAGTTTTTGTAACACCATTTGTAAATATTATATTATATGAACCTTTTACAATGTAAAAATCATTTTTGTCTGTTACTGGATTTAATTCAACATTAATATTTGAAATAATAGTAGTTACACCATTTAATTCTGTTTCATTAAAAATAGCATCTTCTAATTTTGTGCCACTATCAATTTTAATATTTAAGGCATTTTTTAAAAATTGAAAACTTTCTTCATCTTTAGCTTTTTTATCATTTTTAACCAAATTTATTACCTTAATATTAGTTGTATTGATTTTTCAGGTTACTTGTGATTTATCATTTTCATCAATATTAATAGTAGGCATTAATAATCCTTCGCCAGTAGCATTAGTCAATTTTAAACCTTGTGAAACTTTTGCATTTAATAAATTTCCTTCGAAATCTTGATTATCACATGCAATAACTGAGCTTGTGCTAACTGTAGTTAAAGCAACTGCCGACATTAATCTTAATACCGATTTTATAATATTCATATTTTTCTCCTCAATCTTTAAATCTTTTTTTACTATATCTATTATATATAATTTTTGTTATATTACATTAATTATTATTTTATTATGATTTGAGTGTTTACTTAATTAATTGTATAAATTTAATCTGTATAATTAAATGAAAATTACCTTTATATTTGTAAAGTTTTTTTATTATTAATTGTTAAAAAAGTATTATCATCTTCAATTAAATTTATATTATTTTTAAAATAATCAAAAGCATCAATAGCAACTTCATCAACATCATAATAATAATTTATAATGTTAAATCTATTTTTATTAGCATTTTTATCTTTTTTATTTAAAGGTTTAATAAAACAAGATTTTTTTCTTGATAATAAATCAATATTTTTTTCTAAAAATATTCTATCTTCTTCATTTATTTGAACTTTTGATTTAATTGCTAAAGCATTTTCTTTTTTTAGTAACATACAAGCATGATTTCATGCTGAATTCCCCGAACTATCTTTATAATCAATATCAACTGATCATTTTGTTACTAAATAAGTTACTAATTTTTGTCAATCATTTAATACTGCTATATGCAATAATGAATAATTTTCCTCTTCAAATTTTAGACTATTAATAAATTCTTTTTAAAAAAAAGTGGATGGGTTACACTTTATTGGACACTAATTACGTAGACAAGTGAACAAATTAGTGAAAAGAAAGGAAGTATAATTATGGCCAATATTAACTCATATTCAGATGAATTTAAAAAACAAATAGTAGCTTTATATCAAAGCGGTAAGTCAGTGTCTTGTCTTGCTAAAGAGTACAATGTTACAAGAGCAGCTACTTATAATTGAATTAAGCAATTTACTAATTCAGGTAGTTTTAAAACTAAAGATAATCGTTCTGTTGAAGAAAATGAATTAATTAAATTAAGAAAAGAATTAAAACAATTAAGAATGGAAAATGATATTTTAAAGCAAGCAGCACTAATAATAGGCAGAAAGTAGAAATTATTGCTAAAAATAAAGTTAAATATAAAATTCGCACAATGTGTCGTTTTTTGAAAATATCTAAATCAACATATTATTTTAACTTAAAGAAAAAAGAAAATAAAATCAAAAATAATATGTATGATGAATCTGTTATTAGTGCTTTTAAAGAAAATAAAGAAGTTTATGGTACTAGAAGATTAAAAAAAATTTTAGAAAACCAAGAAATTTATTTATCACGCAGAAAAATTAAAGAAATTATGAATAAGCATAATTTAATATCAAAATACACTAAATTATCATTCAAAAATCATCATAATAAAGTCAATAATAGTCAAATAACCAATCTTGTTAATAGAAACTTTAATAATAGGGTTAAAAATGAAGTTATTGTTAGTGATTTAACTTACGTTCAAGTTAATGGTAAATGAAACTATATTTGCCTATTAATAGACCTATTTAACCGCGAAATTATTGGACATAGTGTTGGAGTTAAAAAAGATGCATTACTAGTATATCAAGCATTTATGCAATCAAATCGCTGTTTAAAAGATATCCAAATATTTCATAGTGATCGAGGTAATGAATTTAACAATAAAATTATTAATAATCTTTTATTAGCATTCAATATTACTCGATCTTTAAGCAAAAAAGGTTGTCCTTATGATAATGCTGTTGCTGAAGCAACTTTTAAAACTTTCAAAACAGAATTTATTAATGATAAAAATTTTACATCATTAATCCAATTAAAATTAGAATTATTTGATTATATCAATTGATACAACAACATAAGAATCCACAGCACTTTAAACTACTTAACTCCTATCAAATATCAAGAACAAGTGTCTACCAAAAAATAGTCCTAAAAAGTGTTGCCATTCCAAACTGACATAGAAAACTTTATTAAAAGAATAAAAACAACAAAAGTACCTAAATTAAAACCTAAATCTGCCATTGGCAAATTTCAAAATTTCATAAAAATTTCTCCAAATAATTCTAAAACTTTTGAAATAAAAGCAACACCCATAATAAACTACTCCTATATTATTTTTAATAATTTTAAAATTAATGAAAAAGTAAAAAGTACTAAAATAATTGCTAACAATGGTGCTGGCATTGAAACTATTTGTTGTGAACTATCACCAAAAATGAAACTTTTAATAACCAAAGACAAATTATGTAAACCAGAAAAATCAGTAATATAACTTTGCAAAATATTTTGCACAATATTATTTAAAGAAGGTAAAAGTTTACCTAATAAAGGAAAAACAAAAATTATTGCAAAAAATAATTTAATCATAACCATTACCTCCTAAAAATAAGTTTCTTTTTTTTCTATCTGAACCCCCTAATAATATGTCCAATAAATTCTTTAATAAACACTAATACCATCATAAATATTGGAATTAAAACCGGTCAATTTGTCATTATAGAATCACCAGCAAATACTCAATTAAATACATAACTAAAAGATTCTAATAATTTTTGGCCAATACCTCCAATCATATCAATTAAAGCACTAAGTCCTTTTGGCATACTAATCACCTCCCTCCTCTAATTCTTTTCTTGCTCTTTCTTTACGTTTTTGTTCTTTACAATATCAACAATCGGGTTCAATTACTTCATGTTTTTTATGTTTAAATTTTCAAACTAACTTTTTAATAGAATCTTTAAAAAATCAAAAAGTACCTAACACAGCAATTATCACAACTATTCATTTAACCATTTTAAACACCACCTAACGTATAAGCATAAGAATAATCCCAATTTAAACTTGCTCTATCTAAATTAATCTCCGACATACTATCATAATTTAAATTAACATCAACCATACTGTCATTTGTACTTTGATAATCATTAACACTAGCATTAATTAATCTTGCTCTTTCATCAGTAAATACTTCTTGTAATTCTGTATTATTATGTGTATTTCTTAACGGTAACAATAAAGTATTTATAATCTCACTTGCACCGGCAATAATCGTAGGAATAGCAAAATAATTATTAAAATTATTATTAATACCCATAGCAACACCACTACTAATCAAACAACCACCAGTACCCGTATTCGCTATTTTACGTATAATTTCAAATCTATTAGGTATTAATTCAGTTAAACCACTAATAACATTTGCTATACCAAAACTATTTAAAGATATATAAGTATCTCAGTCTACAAAAGGTTTATTAACTATTGGACTAGGTGTTGGTATTGGGGTAGGAATTGGTGGTGGTGTAGGACAAGGTGGTCAAAAACATGGTTCATCTCTTAATAAAAAAACTGACTTATCTACATAATTAACAAACTTAGCATAATTTTAACTAAACCAATTGTTCCTAATCCTAAAAATATCTTTTTATAACTATTAATAACTTTATTTTTAGTAGTTGGTCTTTGATTAATATTTCATATATCAATTGCCAACTTCTTACTAAATAACAAAGAATTAATAGAACCTAAAATTGGGTCTTTTAAATATTGACCATAATAAGCACTAACTCCTACCATAGCACTTAATGGACTTAATCCAGTTCTTAAAATTTTAGTTAAAGTATAATTACTAGTTTGTTCTAACTCATTAGGCATGTTTACTGTCTCCTCTATTTTTCACTTAATCTTTTTAAAATCTCTTGCAAATGCTTATCTTCCCTAGCATCTCTAAACGCTTTATCAATTAACATATAGTCATATTTAAACTGTTTCCTTTTTTCCATAAATAAAACTCCTTACTTTATATACTAATAAGGAGCATATTTATACTAATTTGTATAACATGGGAGCAAAGTACACAAAAAAGTATATATATGCTCCCTATTTAGTTTTTTTTAATACTATTTTAAACGTTTAATATTATTTTTAAATTTCTCTTCATCTTTACTAAGATAATTAAAAGAATGTAAAAGTAAAGTTTGAAATTTAACTAAATCATTAACAATAATTTCTAATTCTTCAATACGTTTTTCTAAATCTTGCATTTTTATTTACCACCTTGATTTTTTTTATTTTGTTTTCTTATTCGTTCCATTTCATTAGCAACTCTGTAACACATTTCACAACCATATACTCGTTCATAAGTTCAATCACTACACTTATGTCTCATAATTTAACTTACTTTCTTGTTGTCTCATTGATTTATTTAAAACAATATCTAATATACAATTTGGACAATAATATTTTCTAGTATATAAATTTTGCAAAACTCTTTTAGGACAAATAACTTGGTCACAAAGTTTACACATATAAATCGCTAAATGAAATGCTTGTTCAGATGAACAATTATTATTTTTAGCCATAATTTAAAATTAACTCCTAACATATTAATAATTATTTAAAATTACCCTTTTAATAAATAACTATTTTCAATTAAAAAGTTTTTTAATATTACCGCTTAAATCAAGTTCAAGTGAATAAAAATTACCAACTTTTAAATCAACAGCAGATAAACAATTATTAAAATCACTAGCAAATTCCGGATTATATCATTTATCACGTGTTTGACCAGTTGGCACGCTTGTTTGTTTATTTATTTCTACAAACTTCAAAACATCAAACTTCAATGTTTGACCTTTATTATTTTTATCGGGAATAATACGCCCTTTTTCAATATTAACTAACTGTACTTTAAACATAAAAAAAATTAACCTTTCGAGTTCATTAAAAATTAATTTAATAAGTTAAGCATAGTAGGGTAAACCTATACTTATTAATAATATATCATAAAAATATAAAATTTCAACAAAAAATAAAAAATGAACACTAGTAAGAACTCGAATAATTACTAATGTTCATTAACCATTATATATATACAAGTAAAATTATAGAAAAAATTAGTTTTTTTCTAATGTAAAACTTTTTTCTTAAAATCTATTTTTTCAACTTTATTACCAAAAACTTTATCTACCCAAGTTAAAACATCTTTATCTCTTTGAATTAAATAACCTATTTCACTAGTCCGTAAATAATGCTTATGCGATAAAGCACTTAAATATACATATCGTTCGTAATCTTCATACTCTTTAAAATAATCATTTACAACAGTACTTTCAATAATACCACCAATCATAACAGTATCACCATTACTATCTTTTTGAGTTTTAAAATAAAATACATTCGTTGCATTAAAACTTGCTTTAATTATATCTCCAATTGTCAATCTCTTAATACCACGAACTATAATAGGATTTTTACAATTACGACTAAAAGCATATGCTTTTATACCAACATCTTCTTGATTTAAAGATTTAGCATCATCTAGTGATTTTGTAACATATTTACCTAAATATTTAATAACAAACTCATTTGTACCTTTACGAACAACTCTCAAATCAATACCCTTAGCATTTCCAGCATGTGGTCATCAATCACGTATCATATTATAAGGTATCTTTCTATTAAAAATTATATGAAAATGAACCGCACCACGGTCTTGATATTCATAAACATAAAAATGTTTCAATTCACCTAAATATTTAGAACGTTTAGGGTCATTTCATCATTTCTTTAATTTAAGAAAAAATAAACGAATATCTTTTTTTGCTTGTTTAACATCTTGCATATTTTCAGCATAAGTTAAAGTAACAAAACTTAACATATTACTATTATAAAAATTATGTAATGCTTTTTGAATTAAATTAGTTTTAGTACGAACAGTATTATTTCTTAATTTTTGCTTATTACCAACATAACATTTACCTTTCTTATTTCCAATATTATTCAAAAAAGAAATAGGTAAAACTACATTTTTAACATAACAAGCATAAAAAATCTTTTTAACATAAAAATCTTGTTGAATATCCATATATAAAAATTCCGAGTTCTAGGTTTTAAAAACCAATTTTATACATTTTAATAACAAACAAATCTTAACATAAAAAATTATAAAAACAAACAATAAAACAAAAACAATACTTAACAGTAGGGGCTTTGCCCCTCGTTGCTTCGCAACTCACCCCAGCGGGGCTAAACCCCGCGGCCAACCCAACAAAAGGTTCTTTGTTGGTTCCGGTCATTTTTTTAATTTTTATCTCCCTTTTTCTTTAAAATATTATCTAATTTATCTAAACCAGCAGATTTAATGTCATTATAAGTCATATCAATACTACTTGCTTCTTTAAGGTATTTTTTAGGTGATAATTCACTTTTAAGTTCATGCACATAATGTAAAGCCCTAGAATTATACCTTTTTAATCAATGTCTAGGAAAAAATAAAATCATAGTCATTGCTTCACCACTATAACTTGGAGGCATTATACCTTTTTTAAACATTTTCTTTGTTTTACGTCGTGAAAATACTACTTTATTATAATCATCAATATTAGTATATAAATTAATATTAAATACAACAAAAAATAATAAAATACGCATTTTTTTAACTTGAACAACATATTCCACTTTTTCTCTTGCTTGTACTGGTATTCTATTAGGGTGTTGTTCAATCAAATACATTGTACCATTAAACATATGACCTATTAATTTACAAAATTGTCCTAAACTTTCTTGTTGATTTTTAAACTGTACTCCTAAATCATTAGAATTTATTTTTAATGCTAATTCATCTAAAATTATTAAATCTTGTTCCTCAAAAGCATAATTACTTGCTAACTGATTAAAAGTAAAAACATCGTTATAATTAACCAAATAAGAATAACCAGTCTTTAACTTAATAGGGAAAGGACTCTAACTACTCGTTTCTTATGAGTTTGTGCTAAACAACAAGCAAGGGCAGATTTACCAGTACGTGGTGGTGCTGAAATAATATAACTACCAACTCGTTTTAAAATTTTAACATTACGAATAGTTATACAAATTGGATAAATAATTATAATCAAACCTATAACTAATAACACATAACCATATCAAGGCATTATTTCAACTCCTAACCTATAATTAAACTAATTGCTCTAACAAATAATCACAAAGGTATAATATTTTCAATTGCACTAACAATATCAACATTTAAAGCAGTACTAATAGTATCTGAAAAAATATGCCGTAATAAACTATCTGTTGTAAAAAGAAACTGTCTTAATGGTTCAACGGGTAAAACTTTACCAACAACACCATAAAGTACTCATCTAAAAGCATTACGCAATTGACCAAAACATCATATCAACTAACTCGTTCATACTCAGGATTAAAAGCACTATTTGGTGGAACTGGTGTTACTTTCTCACTTGAAAAAATATTAACTTGACCAAATAAAACATCTGGTGAAATAGTTAAATCTGTAGTTCCGTGAATATCAAAAAATACAGTTAAATGTCTTAAATTTGGAACACGCACCGGCATAGATATAAAATTATATAAATCTTGACTAAAAGTAGTATTATCAATTGCACCTTTAAAAACATATTTAGTATCACCAACATAATCTAAAAAACTAAAAGAAAAATCACCAGTAAATGTAGAAAAACCCTCATAACTAAAATAAAACATAAAACCTTGAATATAAAAACTTAAAGGTTTATCAATTTCAAAATTTAATTCAAAACGTAAACTCAAAGGTTTAGCTCAACGATTTACATTATAAATAAGAATTTGATTTTTTTTGCCATATTGAATAAAATTATGATTAAACATAATACGAGAAATGTCATCTAACTGATATCTCTTAAAAGAATAAACACCAGTTCCAGTATTAAGTGTTGTCTTTTTAACACCTACAACATCACTTCGATATTCAACATCCAAATCATTCTCTACACCACCTATAATTTCACCACTTACTAATTTTAAATCCGGTTGGTCAATGTCAAAATAAGCAGAATTTCATGGAATTGTTGCTCAATCATCAAAATTATTATATTTAACATACTTAACCATATCTTTTGTAATATCATAATTAACAACATTAGGGTCATTTGAAACAATTAAACTAGTGGGTACTTGAACAGAAGTATTTACAACAAAAAATAATTTAGCAAACTTAAATCACATAATTATTTACCAAATAAACATTTTAAAATTCACCATGAACCATAAAACAAAACAAATCCAATAAAAAATTGAGTTCCATAAACCACTAAATTTCATAAAATAGTAGTAAAATAATCAACTGGATTACCTATAAACATAGTTCAATAATCAACTATACATTGATGTATTTTATTGTAAATTTCTAAAACACTCATACTTAACACCTACCCAAACAATGACCTAAAAACAAATTTAATAGCACGATAAATAAAATTAAAAAATACACCTAATACCAATCAAAAAGTCAAATTAAACAAAATATAAACTTCATTAGTAATGTTTGGTTGATTTAAAAATATACCAATATCATTACTAGAAAATATAAAAATAAAATGCAATATACTCAAAACAAAATTAGACATAACTATTCACCATATTTAAGCCTTACATAATTAGCACGTCGTTCCATTCTTTCTTTAACTTCTTTTTGTTCCAATTTTCTTAGAACCTGTTTGGAATCTTTTAAACATAATTAAACTAAAAAAGGGAATAATTATTTCTAACCTGACAGTTAATTAACATTTTATTTTCTTTGTCATTTTTTTGTTAAAAAGATTTTATCATTTGACAACTTATCGATTAAAAATTTATTTTTCAACTATAAAATAACATTTATGATATTAATTTAATCAAAAATAAGTTAAAAAAGATCCTAAACAGGTTCTTAAATGATGTTTGGCAATACTTGTACCAACAACATTATTTACATTACTAGCAAAACGACCAATGGTTTTAACATTACGTCCTAATGCTAATGTTGGTAACATTAATTCAGGTAAAATAACCCTAAATGCAAATCTAAGCAAAATCAAAAATATCATCAACGTACCCAAATTAAAACCTAAATCACCAAGTGGAAAACTAAAAAACTTCATAAAAATTGAAGCAAATAATTGCATAACAGTTGTAATAAAAGGTATAAACATAATTTCACATTCTAATGTCTTGTAAATCTAAATAATCCTAAAATTAAATAAAATACAAAACTAACATTTATTAAAGCAAGAATAGGCAAAGGTAAAGTGTATAAACTATCATAAAAAAACGACTTAATAAAAAGTGTCACAGTATGTAATCCAGCGAAAGAACTTAAATACTGCATATAAATAGTTTGTACCAAAGTATTAACAACTGGTAAAAGTCTACCCAATAAAGGTAAAACAAAAACTAAACTAAAAAATAACTTTACTATTTGCTTACTTCCTTTCTAATTACTAATGTGTTCCATGAATAATATGTCCCACAAATTGTTTGATAAACACTAATACCATAAATACAATTGAAATTAACACTGGTCAATTTGTAAGTGTTCCACCATCGCCAGTAGTAAATACTCAACCAAAAATATAAGTAAAAGCATTTAATAATTGTTGGCCAACACCACCAATCATATTTAATAATGCTGATAATCCAGCAGGCATATTAATCACCCCCTTTCTCTAATTCTTTTTGTTGTTTTTCCATTTCTAATTTACGTTTCTTCTTTTCAAAATCTTTACGACAAAAAATACAATCAGGCTCACTATCATTCTCCTTTATATGTTTTCTATGTTTATATTTTTCTATACCCTCACGTAGTATTCAATTTCTACAAAACCAAAGAATTAAACAAAACCCACCAATATATAAAGCATATTTTATAATCTCCTTAAAATCCATTATTTATCAACTCCTAACAACTTATTAAAATTCATATTTTCACTTAATCTCTGTTCAAAATTTCTTTTTGCCTTTTTCTTATGCAACTTTTGTCTTGGCATATTTTTTCATTTATCTTTTTTCATAAATTAATTCACTCCTTATAAAATAAATGTTTTTATCATTTTATTTTGTTCGCTAATTTTTGGCATTTCATTATTAATTTCTAATAATTTATTTTGAAATTCTAATGTTTGTTTTAATTCTTTTATTTGATTGTTTAAATTTTCAAATTTTCTTTCTAATTTTTGTTTTTCATATCTTTTTCTTTCTACTTTTAAATCATTTTTCTTAATCAATTTATTTTCTTTTCTTTTAAAAACCCAATTTGTTATTTTATTTTTAATATTATTTCATGGAATACCAACATAACCTATAACAATACTGATTAAAATAGATAATGGTTTAATTGCAACAATCCCTAAAAGTATAATGCTAGGAACTAATCCTAAAAATATACTAAATGTAATACATCCAGTTAATGCTATAAATTTTAAAATTCATCACATATATATTTTCACTTTAAACACCACCTAGTGTATAAGCATAAGAACCTGTTTGGAATCTTTTTTAACTTATTTTTGATTAAATTAATATCATAAATGTTATTTTATAGTTGAAAAATAAATTTTTAATTGATAAGTTGTCAAATGATAAAATCTTTTTAACAAAAAAATGACAAAGAAAATAAAATGTTAATTAACTGTCAGGTTAGAAATAATTATTCCCTTTTTTAGTTTAATTATGTTTAAAAGATTCCAAACAGGTTCTTACAAATGCTTATCTTCCTTAGCATCTCTAAACGCTTTATCAATTAACATATAGTCATATTTAAACTGTTTCCTTTTTTCCATAAATAAAGCTCCTTACTTATTTAATAAGGAGCTTATTTATGAATTATAATCTAATCCATTGGGGCTTAATGAAAAATATATAATCCATATATAAGCCCCTTATTTAATTTTGTTAATACTACTTCAAACGTTTAATATTAGTTTTAAATTTCTGTTCATCTTTACCAAGATAATTAAAAGAATGTAAAAGTAAAGTTTGAAATTTAACTAAATCATTAACAATAATTTCTAATTCTTCAATACGTTTTTCTAAATCTTGCATTTTTATTTACCACCTTGATTTTTTTTATTTTGTTTTCTTATTCGTTCCATTTCATTAGCAACTCTGTAACACATTTCACAACCATATACTCGTTCATAAGTTCAATCACTACATTTATGTCTCATTTTAACTTACTTTCTTGTTGTCTCATTGCCTTATTTAAAGCAATATCTAATATACAATTTGGACAATAATATTTTCCAGTATATAAATTTTGTAAAACTCTTTTAGGACAAATAACTTGGTCACAAAGTTTACACATATACCTTGCTAAATGAAATGGTTGTCGACATGAACAATTATTACTTTTAGCCATAATTTAATTAACTCCTAACATAAATAATTATTTAAAATTACCCTTTTAATAAATAACTATTTTCAATTAGAAAGTTTTTTAATATTACCGCTTAAATCAAGTTCAAGTGAATAAAAATTACCAACTTTTAAATCAACAGTAGATAAACAATTATTAAAATCACTAGCAAATTCTGGATTATATCATTTATCACGTGTTTGACCAGTTGGCACACTTGTTTGTTTATTTATTTCTACAAACTTCAAAACATCAAACTTCAATGTTTGACCTTTATTATTTTTATCGGGAATAATACGCCCTTTTTCAATATTAACTAACTGTACTTTAAACATAAAAAAATACTTAACCTTTCGCGTTCATTAAAATTTAATTTAATAAGTCAAGCATAGTAGGGTAAACCTATACTTACTAATAATATATCATAAAAATATAAAATTTCAACTAAAAATAAAAAATGAACATTAGTAAGAACGCGAATAATCACTAATGTTCATTAACCATTATATATATATATATATATATATACAAGTATATTATTTAATAATTTAATTTTTTATGATAAAACTTAAAATTTTTAAATTTATTATTTTAAATCATTTTTTAAACAATTCGGACAAATAGCAATCATAATTTTTAACTTGTTTTTTTCAGTTACTAAAAAGAATTTAAAAATTACACTTCAATCAATTATTTTTTTCCTATTATATAATGAATTAGTAAATTCATCTCATTTTTTTGTATCAATAATACTTCTACATTGAGAACATTCATATTTATTTTCGAAATTAAAAATAGATAATAAAATATTTACTTCTCACAAATACGAATTAAAATGTGTTATAAATTCTTTTGACATTTCTTTTACTGAAAGTTGTTTACTACCTATTATTCATTTTTATAATCTCTAAGTAAATTTTTCTCTTCATAAGAAAAAAAATGATATTTATTTCAAATCTTTTCTAATTCTTTATATAATTCTGTTTTAATTGTTCTTTTTCTATTCTCAAATTGAATATATATAGTAATACCTAAAGTTATAATAACAGACATAGTACTAATAATACTAGTACAAATTTCAATTATTGTTTTAGTATCCATTTTTTTCTCCTTTTATATTTTATTATAATTTAAAAAAATAAAAAAATACTAAAAATTAAACTAATGTAAAACTTTTTTCTTAAAATTTATTTCTTCAACTTTACTACCAAAAACTTTATAAACCCAAGTCAAAACATCTCTATCTCTTTGAATTAAATAACCTATTTCACTAGTCCATAAATAATGTTTATACGATAAAGCACTTAAATATACATATTTTTCGTAATCTTCATATTCTTTAAAATAATCATTTACAACAGTACTTTCAATAATAGCACCAATCATCACAGTATCACCATTACTATCTCTTTGAGTTTTAAAATAAAATACATTTGTTGCATTAAAACTTGCTTTAATTATATCTTGGATTGTCATTTTTTTAATTCCACGAACTATAATAGGATTTTTACAATTACGACTAAAAGCATAAGCCTTTACGCCTACATCTGTCTGATTTATAGATTTAACATCATCCATGGCTTTTGTAACATATTTTCCTAAATATTTAATAACAAATTCATTCGTACCTTTTTTAACTACTTTTAAATCATTAAAACCATGATTTCATCATTCTACTAACATACTTTTATATATCTTTCTATTAAAAATTACATGAAAATGAATAGCACCACGAGATTGATATTCATAAACATAAAAATACTTTAATTCTCCTAAATTTTGAAAACGTTTAGGGTCATTTCATCACTTTTTTAATTTAATAAAAAATAAACCAATATCTTTTTTTGCTTTTTTAATATCTTGCATATTATTTTTATAAGTCAAAGTAACAAAACTTAACATTTTACTATTATAAAAATTATGTAATGCTTTTTGAATTAAATTAGTTTTAGTACGAGAAGTATTATTTCTCAATTTTTGTTTATTTCCAACATAACATTTACCTTTTTTATTTCCAACATTACTTAAAAAAGAAATAGGTAAAACAACATTTTTAACATAACAAGCATAAAAAATTTTTTTAACATAAAAATCTTGTTGAATATCCATATATAAAACTTCCGCGTTCTAGGTTTTAAAAAACCAATTTTATACATTTTAATAATAAACAAATCTTAACATAAAAAATTATAAAAACAAATAATAAAAGAAAAACGATACTTAATTTTAAATTTAATCTAACAATTAGTAAATTTTACCAATTAATAAGTGAATTTTTAATTAGTGCTATAATTTAAGTAAGCGATTTTAAAAAATATTTTTTTTGGGGGGAATAAATTTTGGAAGGACAAAAAATTCAATTTAAAAAATTACGACCGCATAATTTTTTGGGAGGGCAATATTTTGTTTTATTATTTTTTTGAATAATATTTATTACATTACTAATTACTGCATTAGTCTTATTTTTAAATGAAAGAACAAGAATTGATAAAGAAAATAATGTTAAAGAACTACTAGAACAAATTGCTAATGCAAAACAAGAAAGTGACAAAATTTCTTTCTATAAAAAATTAATGGATATTTATTATCCATTAATTGATTTTTCATTAATGTCATTTATTTTTACTAAACATGATGATTCACCAATAAGTGACTGAGGAAGCGCATGAACACAACGTTTAAATAGCATTAATACTGCTTATTCATATATCTTTATTACAATTTTAATCGCTTTACTTTTTTATATTATTATCATTATTAAACTTTATCGTCGTCGAGCATTTCAAAGAAAATATGGTTTAACAACTCAATTTGCTAATGATTATCCAATTTATGATATTAAAATGTATCTAGGTTTTACAGTTAATTTAGCTATTGTTTTTAGTTTTTTCAATTTTCTAACAACTATCATTGTATTAATTTATGGTACTATCTTGGTATTAACTTCTTATTTCTTTTGATATATTTTAAAAATTAAAACAGAAATATTAATTATGCATAAATGATGAAAAACACCAAACTTTGCTTTATTTTTATCTGTTATTTTATTTCAAAATGGTTATACTTTATTAAAATCAATATTTGCTCAAAATTTTAATGTTAACTTAGACTTAATTTTATCAATTATTTTACCAATTGGAACAATTACCATTCATTACCTTATTAATCAAAAATATGCTTAATTCACAAGTTACAGCAGTAAAAAATGCTATTAAAACAATTGCTGCTAAAATTAGTGCTTTTCAAATTTTCTATTATACACAAAAAGAAAAATCTTTAGAAGACTACATGTTTGTTAGTCAATTGCCAACACTTGTTCGTATACCATTACAAAATAATAGCATTAACACCAAACAAGCAGTAACGCTAATGGCAACTATTGATGAAACAATAATATTTTTTAAAAAACACTTTCATAAACCAAAAGAATTAAACTATATGCTTTTTCACTTATTTAATAGAATAACTGATATTGAAGAAATTGAAGAAATCAAAAATAATATTCTTAAAATAGAAAAAAATAATTAATCAAAATTTAACAAAAAAGTTTTAAAAATAGTTAATACCATAGAAAATAATAAAATTTGTTATAATTGAGTAGAGTAATTATGATATGAGGAAAGGAAGTTATATATATGTGACCATTTAAAAAAAGGGATAAAACTGGAGAAGCAAAAGATCAAAAAAAATGTGATGGTTGTGGGAAAATGAAAAATTCATCTGAATGTACTAAAGCAGCAGATGGTAAATGTTTGTGTAAAGATTGTGCTAAATAAATATATTAAATAAGTGTGTCATTAACACACTTATTTAATATATTTAGAAAGGAAGGATATAATGAAATGATTCAATAAAAAAAACAAAAAAACTGATGATGAATCTTTAACAAAAACTCTAAAATGTTTTGATTGCGGAATGATGTTTGAACCTTTTGACATTCTTGATACAAAAGAAGGAAAATCTTTATGTAAAAAATGTTTCATTAAAGAAGAAGAAAAATAAATTAATGATGTGTTTAGCAAAACACATTTTTTATTATTTAAAATAAAATAAATAACTATTTTCACAATATTTGGGCGCATTGCAAACTTGGATACGGTTTAATAAGAAATTAAATGAGAGATAAAACTCTCATTTTTAATTGTTGAACAATTATAATTAATTATTTTGATAAATCTGTACTTTATTAAAGTAATTAATTATTACATAACTAAATAAAAATTATTAAAGGCTATAGTGCAGATATAACTAATAGTAATTTTTGTCATGCTCTTTTACAACTTGATATTTTTTGGTTCCCTTCCCCTAGAACCCCTACCCTCCAAGGCTTTGCTACTTACAGTAGCATAAGCCTTACGTATAGTAGTAGTATTAGTTAGTAAGTATATAAGCCTTTTATCACTATAGGTGATAAGGCTTGGATTCGTAATGATTAATGTTAATTTAGATTTGAAAACTAAAATTAGAGAAACATATAAAGATGAAAAAAATAAAGGTGGCATATTATTAGAACCTGTTTAGGATCTTTTTTAACTTATTTTTGATTAAATTAATATCATAAATGTTATTTTATAGTTGAAAAATAAATTTTTAATCGATAAGTTGTCAAATGATAAAATCTTTTTAACAAAAAAATGACAAAGAAAATAAAATGTTAATTAACTGTCAGGTTAGAAATAATTATTCCCTTTTTTAGTTTAATTATGTTTAAAAGATTCCAAACAGGTTCTAAGAAGTATGAGCGGTATGTTTACTGGTTGTTTTTTATTTAATCAAGATTTATCAACTTGAAATGTATCTAGTGTAGAAGATATGGTTGGTACATTTGCCAATACTTTAGCATTTAATAAAGATTTATCAAAATGAAATGTATCCAATGTAAGAACCTGTTTAGGATCTTTTTTAACTTATTTTTGATTAAATTAATATCATAAATGTTATTTTATAGTTGAAAAATAAATTTTTAATCGATAAGTTGTCAAATGATAAAATCTTTTTAACAAAAAAATGACAAAGAAAATAAAATGTTAATTAACTGTCAGGTTAGAAATAATTATTCCCTTTTTTAGTTTAATTATGTTTAAAAGATTCCAAACAGGTTCTTAGAAATTGGTGAATATGAAACATGATTTCCTAAACAATATACTACTATTGATGAAAAAAATAAAAAAATAAAATTAAAAATAATTGAAGATTTTAATTATAAATTAGGTAAAAAATCAATTACAAAAGATATTGAAAGTATTAAAGGTAGTGATATTTTAAAATATATAAAAAATATTTCAGATATTACTACAAATGAAAATGAATTAATAGCTTGTGATGAAAAACTTAATGAACAATATAATGGTTATTATATTTTTACAAATGATAAAAATCAAAAATGTTTTAAATATAACATTACATGAGAACAAGATATGAAAAGTTTTAAAATAAATAATCCATATAAAGATAATGATTTAGCGATTAATTATATTGTTACACCAATGAAAGATATAAATACTCATAATGAAAAAATATTTTATTTAAAGTATTAAAGGAAATTAATATGTTATTAAATGTTGAAAAAATAGAATTAATAAAAAATTTATGTAATGAAAAATTACTAAAAAATCAAAAATATATTGAAATACAAGAAATATTAAAAATTATATAAAGAGAGAATTAATTTATGTTGAATTTAAAAGAAGATAAAAGAATATATTTAAAATATGAAGAAATTGAAAAAATATTTGGTTCATGTGATATATGTAATAAAAATTCATCATTTGCAAATCAAACTTGTAATAAATGTTTTTATAAATTAATTGGTGAAAAAAATGAAATGTAATATTCATAATGAAAAATATATTTGATTTAGTGAATTAGAAAATACATATTATTGTAATAAATGTATTAATGACATGATTGAAAACGATATGTTTTTAACAAGTGATAATTGAGATTATTTATATGAATATTATATTAATGAATTACAATTAGAAAATTTTAAAGGAGTGTAAAAAAAATGAATCAATTAGAATTACAAAATGCAATGAAATTAATAGAAAAATTTGAAGAATTACAAGAAGAATTTAATAGTAAATATGAAAATTGAGAAATTACAATTGATGATGATGGTGATTTAAAAACTTATAATGATTATTTTACATATGAAGATGTAAATAAATTAGAACAAGCAATTATTGATTATAAAAGAGTTTTTAAAGGTTAAAGGAGATGAATAAATATGACACCTAGAAATAAAATTTCAAAAGATAAAATATTATTAAATAATTTTATAAGAATTCGTGTTTCTGATATTGAAAAACAAGAAATTAAAGATTTTTGTCAAAGTAAAAATATTACAATTACAAAATTTATAAGAGGTTTAATTAAAAATGCAATAAATAGAAAAAGTGATAAATAATGAATAATTTATATAAAAAAATACTTAAATTACAATTAGAAATTGGTAGTACACCTAAAAATGGTTTTAATACTCATGGTAATTATAAATATTGATTATTAAGTGATATTTTTAATAAATTAAAAGTATTGTGTAGAGAATTAAATATATTAATTTTACATTCAGATAATTCAGAAAATATGAATATAAATAAAATAGAAAATATTAAAGAATTTATGGATAAAAATAATAATAAAATACAAAATGTAACAAAAGAAATAGAAGTTTCATATCAAAAAAAATATTCAATTATTGATTTAGATAATATAGAATTTAGAGAAGAATTTAATATTTTTGCTTGTGCTAAAAATACAGATATAGCAAAAGCAAAAGGTAGTGCAGAAACTTATGCTTATAGATATTTGGAATGGCAACACTTTTTAGGACTATTTTTTGGTAGACACTTGTTCTTGATATTTGATAGGAGTTAAGTAGTTTAAAGTGCTGTTGATTCTTATGTTGTTGTATCAATTGATATAATCAAATAATTCTAATTTTAATTGGATTAATGATGTAAAATTTTTATCATTAATAAATTCAGTTTTGAAAGTTTTAAAAGTTGCTTCAGCAACAGCATTATCATAAGGACAACCTTTTTTGCTTAAAGATCGAGTAATATTGAATGCTAATAAAAGATTATTAATAATTTTATTGTTAAATTCATTACCTCGATCACTATGAAATATTTGGATATCTTTTAAACAGCGATTTGATTGCATAAATGCTTGATATACTAGTAATGCATCTTTTTTAACTCCAACACTATGTCCAATAATTTCGCGGTTAAATAGGTCTATTAATAGGCAAATATAGTTTCATTTACCATTAACTTGAACGTAAGTTAAATCACTAACAATAACTTCATTTTTAACCCTATTATTAAAGTTTCTATTAACAAGATTGGTTATTTGACTATTATTGACTTTATTATGATGATTTTTGAATGATAATTTAGTGTATTTTGATATTAAATTATGCTTATTCATAATTTCTTTAATTTTTCTTCTTGATAAATAAATTTCTTGGTTTTCTAAAATTTTTTTTAATCTTCTAGTACCATAAACTTCTTTATTTTCTTTAAAAGCACTAATAACAGCTTCATCATACATATTATTTTTGATTTTATTTTCTTTTTTCTTTAAGTTAAAATAATATGTTGATTTAGATATTTTCAAAAAACGACACATTGTGCGAATTTTATATTTAACTTTATTTTTGACAATAATTTTTATTTTCTGCCTATTATTAGTGCTGCTTGCTTTAAAATATCATTTTCCATTCTTAATTGTTTTAATTCTTTTCTTAATTTAATTAATTCATTTTCTTCAACAGAACGATTATCTTTAGTTTTAAAACTACCTGAATTAGTAAATTGCTTAATTCAATTATAAGTAGCTGCTCTTGTAACATTGTACTCTTTAGCAAGACAAGACACTGACTTACCGCTTTGATATAAAGCTACTATTTGTTTTTTAAATTCATCTGAATATGAGTTAATATTGGCCATAATTATACTTCCTTTCTTTTCACTAATTTGTTCACTTGTCTACGTAATTAGTGTCCAATAAAGTGTAACCCATCCATTTGCATCTCAGAATTCAACATTTTTTCTACTAATCTTTTTGTTAATTCTTTATACAAACCTCCCTCTTTAAAAACTGTTGTTAAATCTTCAGTATTTTCTAATAATAAATCTACTGCTTTTGATATTGGATCATTATTATTAATATTTTGCTTTTTAGCCATCTGTAATTCACTCTTTCTAGGTTTATTATAGAATTAATTAAACATAGTTATTTTTGTAAGTTACACAGATTACTAAACATTACCAATTTTAATTTTTTATAATTTTGTTTATTCATAAAACATCTCTAATATTTTATTAGAGATGTTTTTAAAGATACTTTATAAATATATTAAACTTATATATTTGCTTGTAAATTTGATTTATATAAAAAACTATTACTATTTTTTAACTTTAATTTTATTTCTTTAAAAAAATCAAATTTTTCTTTTTCTTTATAATCATTAGAAAATATTTCTAAAGTTTCAGCATCAGATTTTTCATAAAAATGATATATATTATTGAATACTTGCTTTTGTGTTTCTTCTTCTTTTATTACTCGATATATAAAATTAAGAACTGAACACATTTTTCGATATTTATTATCTTTTCTTAAAGCATTATTAAATTTTTCTTTTTGTTTAGTATTCATTTTGGATATTTTAGAACTATTTTTAACGTTTGTTATATCAATTTCTTCATCCACTAAATAAACTACTTGATCTAAAAAATTTAATACTAATTCATCTACATCTTTTGATTTATATTTTTTTAAGGTTTCTAAATAAGTATCTACTAAATTAATTGCTAATAAATTTAAAAAATTATTTAAAACTTTTGTTTTTAAATTTTTGTTAATATTTAAATCCATTATCAAAACTCCTTAAAATCACCTTCAATAGATTAGGATTATTATCATGTTTTAAATAATAATTTTGTCTATTTATAATTAATTTATTTTCTAATATTAACCCTAATCTTTTAGTTTTTTCTTCAGCTAATTCTTTTTGTAATTTTCTGTCTTTTTCATTTTCAAGTGATTCATGTTTAAATCTAGAATCTTGTAAATCTTTTTCATGTTGTCTTTGCTTTTCTTTATCAATTAATTTTGCTTCAATCTTAGCTCTATTTTCTATATACTTTTTAATACTTTTAAAAATAGAAATTGGGTTCAAACAATCAATTATTTTTAATAAAATTTTCACATAACCCCCTACTCCCCATTTAAGTAATTATTATTAATATACTTATTATAAATTAAAATTTTATCAATTTCTTAGGGAATTGTTTTTTTATTATATCATTTTATTTAAACTTGCTTTTAATTTATTTTTCTATGAATACTAGATTTATTATAGAAAATTATATCATTTTATTTATAATTTTTATAAATAAAATGATATAATAAAAAATATAAATAAATTATTTATAAAACTTTGAAATGGGGAATATAAAATGATTAATAACATAAAAAATATGATTAAAAATTACTCTAGAGAAATTGAGTGTCACGCAATAATAAAAAATAATTTAGAAAATAATCATTTAAAAAGTCAAGAGAATTTAATTAATATTGAAATGCAAAAAAATTACATAAAAATTAAAATGGAAATAATTGCAGAATTAAAAAAAATACTATATATTTAACATAAAATTGTGAGAAATCTCATTTTTATTTCAAAATATGCTTTATGAAAATAAAAAATTAATTGACTTAAATAGATCAATTAATTTTTTATTTTCAAATAATCCAATTTAGAAAAAAACAAATCAAATATTTATAACTTTTTTATTAATTTTCTTCATCTATTTTTAAAACAGCACGAAATGCTTCTGGTGGTAATTCAACATTACCAATCGATTTCATTTTTTTCTTTCCTTCTTTTTGTTTTTCTAAAAGTTTTCTTTTTCTTGTAATATCACCACCATAACATTTAGCAATAACATCTTTTCTAACTGCTTGCACAGTTTGACGAGCAATAATTTTATTATTAATAGCAGCCTGAATAGCAACTTCAAAATTTTGTTTTGGAATTAATTTTTTTAATTTTTCACATAAAACACGCCCACGATCATAAGCAAAATCCTTATGAACAATAACAGATAATGCATCAACAATATTACCTGCTAATAAAATATCCATTTTCACTAATTTACTTTCCTGATAACCAATTAATTCATAATCTAATGAAGCATAACCTTTTGATATTGATTTTAATTTATCAAAAAAATCAATGACAATTTCATTCAGTGGCATATTATAAATAAGAGTTCTTCGTAAATTATCAGCATATTTTAAATCTAAATAAGTTCCACGTTTATCCTGACATAATTGCATCAATGCACCAACATATTGTTCTGGTGTCATTATTGTTACTTGCACAAATGGTTCTTCTACACTTTTAATTGTCTGCACAGTTGGTCATTTTGCTGGATTATCAATTATTAACTTTTCACCATTAGTTAAATTTACTTCATAAATTACAGAAGGAGCTGTTGAAATTAAAACTAAATTATATTCACGCTCTAAACGTTCTTGAATAACATCCATATGTAATAACCCTAAAAAACCACAACGAAAACCAAAACCTAATGCTTGTGATGTTTCAGCAGTAAAAATTAATGAGGCATCCGATAATTGAATTTTATATAATGCATCCTTTAATTCTTGATATTTATTAGTATCAATTGGATATAAACCACAATAAACCATTGGTTTTAAAGTTTTATAACCCGATAATGGTGCATCAGCAGGATTAATAACACTAGTAATCGTATCACCAACATGAATATCACTAATTATTTTAATTGCACCACTAATTCAACCAACTTCACCAGCTGTTAACATTTCTCTCTTTTCTTCTTTTGGTGTGCGTACTCCTAATTCAGTAATTTCATATTCGGCACCAGTTGACATCATTCTTACTTTATCGCCAACTTTAATTACACCAGTTTTGATTCTAATAAATGCCATCACTCCACGATATTTATCATATAATGAATCAAAAATTAAAGCACGCAATGGTTCATTATCATCAGCATCAATTGGATAAGGAATATATTTAATAACTGCTTCTAAAACATCGCGAATATTAATACCTGTTTTTGCAGAAATTAAAGACGCATAATCAGCAGGTAAACCCAATACTTTTTCAATTTCTTCCTTAACTTTTTCTGGTTCAGCACTTGGTAAATCTATTTTATTAATAACAGGAATAATTTCTAAATCATTATCTAATGCTAAATATACATTTGCTAAAGTTTGTGCTTCAATACCCTGAGCAGCATCAACTACTAAAATGGCACCTTCACATGCTGCTAAACTACGCGATACTTCATAAGTAAAGTCAACATGACCTGGAGTATCAATTAAGTGAAGCAAATAAGTATGACCATCTAATGATTGATATTTAAGTTGTACACTATTTAATTTAATTGTAATGCCACGTTCACGTTCTAAATCTAGTGAATCTAACAATTGATTTTTCATTTCCCTTTTTGAAACAGCATTAGTTAATTCTAAAATACGATCAGCCAAAGTTGATTTACCATGATCAATATGGGCAATAATTGAAAAATTTCTAATGTATTTTTTATCGATACTCATAATATTATTTATTCACCTATCTTTTGCTTATAAACTATTTACTATGTTTTAGTATACCAAAGTTTAAATAAAATTAAATCGAAAGTTGCAGATAATGTTATAAATATATTAAACTATCACTTAACAATATATGAAAAGATATATACATAAATAACTAGTTTTTAAAATCATGTAAAATTATAATAACAAAAAATAAAGGAGGGAGGTTGTTAATAATATGAAAAAATTGGAATGGCAACACTTTTTAGGACTATTTTTTGGTAGACACTTGTTCTTGATATTTGATAGGAGTTAAGTAGTTTAAAGTGCTATGGATTCTTATGTTGTTGTATCAATTGATATAATCAAATAATTCTAATTTTAATTGGATTAATGATGTAAAATTTTTATCATTAATAAATTCAGTTTTGAAAGTTTTAAAAGTTGCTTCAGCAACAGCATTATCATAAGGACAACCTTTTTTGCTTAAAGATCGAGTAATATTGAATTCTAATAAAAGATTATTAATAATTTTATTGTTAAATTCATTACCTCGATCACTATGAAATATTTGGATATTTTTTAAACAGCGATTTGATTGCATAAATGCTTGATATACTAGTAATGCATCTTTTTTAACTCCAACACTATATCCAATAATTTCGCGGTTAAATAGGTCTATTAATAGGCAAATATAGTTTCATTTACCATTAACGTGAACGTAAGTTAAATCACTAACAATAACTTCATTTTTAACCCTATTATTAAAGTTTCTATTAACAAGATTGGTTATTTGACTATTATTGACTTTATT
Source organism: Spiroplasma endosymbiont of Dactylopius coccus (assembly GCF_977110965.1). Lineage (NCBI taxonomy): Bacteria > Bacillati > Mycoplasmatota > Mollicutes > Entomoplasmatales > Spiroplasmataceae > Spiroplasma > Spiroplasma endosymbiont of Dactylopius coccus. The sequence goes on from NZ_OZ373019.1 coordinate 365,323, forward strand.
ATGATGATTTTTGAATGATAATTTAGTGTATTTTGATATTAAATTATGCTTATTCATAATTTCTTTAATTTTTCTGCGTGATAAATAAATTTCTTGGTTTTCTAAAATTTTTTTTAATCTTCTAGTACCATAAACTTCTTTATTTTCTTTAAAAGCACTAATAACAGCTTCATCATAGATATTATTTTTGATTTTATTTTCTTTTTTCTTTAAGTTAAAATAATATGTTGATTTAGATATTTTCAAAAAACGACACATTGTGCGAATTTTATATTTAACTTTATTTTTAGCAATAATTTCTACTTTCTGCCTATTATTAGTGCTGCTTGCTTTAAAATATCATTTTCCATTCTTAATTGTTTTAATTCTTTTCTTAATTTAATTAATTCATTTTCTTCAACAGAACGATTATCTTTAGTTTTAAAACTACCTGAATTAGTAAATTGCTTAATTCAATTATAAGTAGCTGCTCTTGTAACATTGTACTCTTTAGCAAGACAAGACACTGACTTACCGCTTTGATATAAAGCTACTATTTGTTTTTTAAATTCATCTGAATATGAGTTAATATTGGCCATAATTATACTTCCTTTCTTTTCACTAATTTGTTCACTTGTCTACGTAATTAGTGTCCAATAAAGTGTAACCCATCCATGTTTAATATATTGCACTAGTCCAACTGTTTGCATATAGGAGGAGTACCTACAGAATCTGAAATATCACCTAATATTTCTTTTTTAGTTTTATCAATTCTTCTTTCTACTTCAATTTTATTTTCAATTTCTTCTAAGAACCTGTTTAGGATCTTTTTTAACTTATTTTTGATTAAATTAATATCATAAATGTTATTTTATAGTTGAAAAATAAATTTTTAATCGATAAGTTGTCAAATGATAAAATCTTTTTAACAAAAAAAATGACAAAGAAAATAAAATGTTAATTAACTGTCAGGTTAGAAATAATTATTCCCTTTTTTAGTTTAATTATGTTTAAAAGATTCCAAACAGGTTCTAATAAACCTTCAATTCTATTCATTAATTCTTTTTGATCTGCAATAATATTCATAATTTTTATCTTCCTTTTCACATATAATTTTAATTTAATAAAACCTAGTATAGTTAAATTACTATACTAGGTATGAACAATTATTAAATTATAAATACTATTATAACTATAAGTTAAAAATTACTCAATCAACTATTATTTACTATTTTTAAATTTTCTAATTATTTTTTTGATCTAATAACATAAATAATCATTATATATGTTCTTTTTCTATTCAAGTTAAAACATCTTCTAAAATAATATTAATATTGGGTTCATTTAAAATTGCATGATTACCTTCTTCATAAAAACTATAAGTTATCCCCTGTCTTCAACGTTTATTATTTTTTTCAATTTTATCAAAATCGGCAAATATATCTTTTGCAGATTGAACAATCAAAACCGGACATTTAGCATTATTAAGATTTTTTGGTACTTGTTTACTTAATTTTTGTGCTTGTAAAGAAAATAATAATGTAAATTTCATATTAGTCATTGCTCTAATTTTCCCTTTTTTAATATAATTAGAGTTAATAGAAATTGTTTCCATATCAAAAGTAATAGGTAATGGATGATGTTTATAAAATAGAAATCCTCAAATTGCATGACAAACTAATGAAGGTTTTATTTTAAATATTTGTTTCTTAGTAACAAAATTAGTTAAAATTGCACCATCAATCATTTTTGGTAATCTTTTAATTGCTAATGCTGTTAACGCCGAACCTAATGATTCACCCATTAATAAAATTTTTTTATTAGGATAACGTTCATTCAAAACCGTTATAATATCTTTAATATCATTAATAGTTGTTCCTAAAGTATGATATTTTCATTTTTCATTTTCTCCTCAACCTCGTTGATCAAAACTTAAAAATGAAATACCATGTTTAGTAAAAAACTTAGCAGCTGTTTTAAAGTCTGTTAAAGAGGCACCCATACCATGAATACCAATAATAATATATTTACTATTATCAACAAATTTAAATTCAGTATGTAAAAAATAGTTATCCCTAGTAATGATTCCCTCATTACTTCATTGTGGAAAATGACGATTCAGTTCTCAGTGATAATCAATATGGAAAATTTGATAAATTCTATATAAAATATAAAGTATTATTAACATAGCTAAAACTACAATAAGTACTGCTCATCAATAATGTTGCCAAAAATTATCCATAATAAATGATACCCTCCAATAATATATAAATACTTACTAATATTTTATCAAATTAATTTTGTTTTTATTAAAACAAAACCATTTAAGGTTTTGTTTTAATAAAAATATTTATTTCTTAGTGACTTCAGCAATTAATTGACCAACCGTTACTTGTTCATCATCTTTTACTACTTGCTTTACAACATAACCTTCCATTGTTTCATTAGTGAAAACAATTGGTGTTGTTACTTTTTTACCTTTATTCTTAACTTCTTGTAAATTAGCAATTACCATTACTTCTGATTTTTTAATTGGTTTACCTTGTTCAACTTTAATATCAAAGCCCTTACCAGCTAATTCAACAGTATCAATACCAATATGAACTAAACATTCAATACCTGTATTTACATCTTTAATACCATAAGCATGTCCTGTATTAAATACTGTTGCTAATTTTCCATCAAATGGTGATACAAATTCAACTCCATCTTTATCTTTATATTCAGGAATAATAGCAAAACCAGTCCCTAACATTTCCTGAGCAAATACTGGATCTTCAACTTTACTAAGGTTAATAACTTTACCAGTAACTGGCGCATAAATTAATAAAGGTAATTGTTTTTTTTTCTTGAAAAACATATGTCGATTCTCCTCAAAATTATGTAAATTAGATGTTTATAATTTTAACATTAAATAATGTAACTTTAAAAATAAATAATATTTTTATTTTTTTGATAAAATTTTTCTACTAATGATTTAACTTCTTCATTGGTTTCACATTGTAATGCTTTTGATGCTAATATTTCTGTATCCTTTTTATTTAAAGTACTAATAATTTTTCTAGTTTCTAAAACACTAGATGCAGACATTGAAAATTCATCTAGCCCTAGACCAACTAGTAGTGGAACAGCAATTTTATCACCAGCCATTTCACCACACATGGCAACAGGACGATTATATTTATGTCCACCATCAATTGTCATCTTAATCAAACGTAAAATTGATGGATGATATGGTTGATATAAATAAGACACTTTTTCTGACATACGATCAGCGGCTAAACTATATTGAATTAAATCATTAGTTCCAATTGAAAAGAAATCTGCATATTTAGCAAATGTTTCGGTATTAACTGCTGCTGCTGGAATTTCAATCATCATTCCAACTTGAATATCATCACTAACTTTAACTTTTTCTTTAATCAATTCTTTTTTGCAAGTTTCATATAATGCTTTAGCTGCTTTAAATTCTTCAACAGTGGCAATCATTGGAAACATAATAGCTAATTTACCAAAAGCTGAAGCACGAATTAAAGCACGTAATTGAGTTTTAAAAATATCTTTACGATCTAAACACAAACGAATGGCACGATAACCAAGAAAAGGATTCATTTCTTTTGGTAAATCTAAATATGATAATTCTTTATCACCACCAATATCTAAAGTTCTAATAACAACTTTATGTTTAGTAGCAGACAATACTTTTTTATATTCTTCAAATTGAATATCTTCACTTGGAAAATCACTACTTTCCATATAAAGAAATTCACTTCTAAAAAGTCCTACTCCTTGTGCATCATATTCAATTGCTTTAATCATATCTTTAGGTGAACCAATATTTGCTTCTAACTTTACTTCATGATTATCACTGGTTTTAGTTAATTTACCTTTAAATACTAATAATTCTTTTTGTTCTTCAATTCATGCGTTTTGTTTAGCAACTCATTTATTTTTTTCACTACTATTTAAATCAATTTCAATTTCACCAGTATTACCATCTAATACACAAAATTGATTATTTTTTACTTTTGTAGTAACATTTTTTAATCCAAGAACCGCTGGAATACCAAGACTACGAGCCATAATTGCTGCATGAGAAGTTCTACCACCAATATCACATAAAAATCCTTTAACAAATTTAGGATTCAATTGACTTGTTTCTGAAGGTGTTAGATCATGACTAACAATAATTGTTTCTTCTTTAATTGCACTTAAATCAATAGTTTTAATATTTAAAATTTTACGTAAAATTCGATCACGAACATCAATAACATCAGCAGCACGTTCACGAAAATAATCATCATCCATTGATTGAAATGTTGCAATTGCTTTATTAGCAGTACTTTCTAAAGCATTAGCAGCATTATATTTTTCTTCTTTAATTAACTTTTCAGTATCTTCAATTAATACTGGATCAGTTGTTACTAAAAAATGAGCTTCAAAAACAGCGGCTTTTTCTTCACCTAAAGTTTTTGTTGTATTTTGGATGAGTTGTTTAATTTCATCACCTGCTATTTTTAAGGCATCATGTAACTTTTTAACTTCTCCTTCTATTTCTTTTTCATCAATTTTTTTAGGATTAGTTTTGATAGTTTCATGTTTTAAAATTAATGCTTTGGCTAGAGCAATGCCATTACTAGCACCAATACCTTTCATTTTTAACATTATATATATTTCACTCCTTATAAAATATGTTTATTAATAGTCTACTAAATTATAATAAAAAAAATGAAATATTGTATAAAATATTTATTATAATTTAAACTTTTTGTAAATAAAAATGATTTTAATATTTTTAAATATTTTTCATATATGTTAATTCCTACTTTTAATTTCATTAAAAGTAGGAATTGGATGAAACGAATTTTCAATTTCATCAATAATATATATTTTATTTTTATCATTATTCATAATTCTGGGCATTAAATAAAGAAATCTTTTTGTTCCCTCCGATATATTTTCAAATGGTACTTTTATTTCTTTATTGTTTTTATCTTTGACAATTGCAATAATATCATCATCATAACCATGATATTGTAAATCAATAATATTTGGATCAACAGCCTTAATTGGGATTTTTAAATTTTTTAATTCTTGTTTACTTTTGTCATTTTTAGATTTAAAAATTTTCTTTAAATCATGTGTAAGAACCTGTTTGGAATCTTTTAAACATAATTAAACTAAAAAAGGGAATAATTATTTCTAACCTGACAGTTAATTAACATTTTATTTTCTTTGTCATTTTTTTGTTAAAAAGATTTTATCATTTGACAACTTATAGATTAAAAATTTATTTTTCAACTATAAAATAACATTTATGATATTAATTTAATCAAAAATAAGTTAAAAAAGATCCTAAACAGGTTCTAAGATGATGGTGTTCATAAACTCCAAAAACATTATCAAAAATTTCAATATTTTTTATAAATAAAAATAAGTTATTTATTAAATTAACTTCTTTTTCTTCAAATTTAAAAGTTATTTTTTCCTCATATTCAGAAATAGTTGCTACTCTTCATAATAAACAATAATCTTTATAATTTTCAAAAATAGTTTTTCATTCTGTAACTTCATTATTAATTTTTTCAAAAATAAATAATTTTTCTTTAATTAATTTGAAATCATCACTAAATTCTAAATCATGTTTTAATAAATTATTATTAATTATATATTCAAAACTAAATAGTTTTTTTCTTTTCAAACCCACATATATTTTTTATAGTATTTTTATTAATTTCAAATTTATTAGTAACTATTTTCTTATATATATATTGCATCTAAAAAAGAAGATTTACCAGTTGCATTACCACCAATAATACCAGCTAAATTAAATGTATATAAAATATTAGTATTAGTTAATTTATGTGTTATAGTAACATTTTTATTTTTATTAGCTATATTTTTATGAGTATAGTATTCTATTTCTGCATTTGTTAAACTTTTAAAACCTTTAATTTTAATTTTAGTTAACATATACTTTCTCCTTTTTAATTTATGTTACAGAAATATAGTAACATAAATTAAATAAATGTAAAGTTAAATATTAAAATTTTACCCCATAATTCCAGCTTCATATAAATGTTTAAAGTGACCTTCTTTAACTTTTAATTCATCAAAAGTACCAACTTGAACTAAACCTTTTTCTTTTTCTAAAACTAAAATCTTATCAACAGTTTTAATTGTTGATAAACGATGGGCAATAATAATACTAGTACGACCAATCATTAATTTATTAAATTGTGCTTGTATTTCCTTTTCGACAATATTATCTAAGGCACTAGTAGCTTCATCTAAAATTAATAGTTCTGGATTTTTTAAAAAGATACGAGCAATAGCTACTCTTTGTTTTTGCCCACCAGATAAGTTAATCCCACGTTCACCTAAAATTGTATTATAACCATTAGGTAATTGTTCAATGTAATCATGTAAGTTAGCTTTACTTGCAGCAATTTTGATTTCTTCTAAAGTTGCTCCTTGCTTAGTATAACTAATGTTTTCGGCAAATGTGCCAAATAAAATTTGTGGATTTTGTTCAATATAGCCAATATGATGTAAGTATTGTGCTAAGTCAATATCACGTAAATCAGTATTATTATTAATTAAAATTCTTCCTTTAGCGGGGTCATAGTAACGTAGTAATAACTTAGAAATAGTAGTTTTTCCGACACCAGTTGCACCAACAATAGCATAACTTTTACCTTTTTCAAAAGTGAAAGAGAAGTTATTTAAAATTCAGTCTTCTTTTTCATCATAGCGGAAATTAACATTTTCAAAAATAATATCACTAGTAATTTGTTTTACTGGTAAGGCTTTTTCTTTATTAACTATTTTTGGTTTAATATTAAGAATTTCATTAACTCTTAAAATTGAAGTTGATGTTTTAGCTCAATTACCTAAGAATTGAATACTTTGAATAACTGGGAAAATTAAAGTGTTGACTGCTAATAAAAAAGCAATTAGTGTTGGAACACTAATGATGTGTTTACTTACAAACATGAAACCAGCAACTAAACCAACAATGTTAATTCCTGTTAGCAATGTAATTAGTAATGCTCTAGTAAAACTTTCAAAAGTAATAGTTTTTTTTGCTGCTTGGTAATATTTAAGATGTTCATTAGAAAATCTTTTATTTTCACTTTTTTCTGTAGCATTACTTTTAATTAAAGTAATAGTATTTAGTCGATCAGTAATATCAGCATTAACTTCAGTGTAAACTTTTCTTCATTTATAGTTTAAATAACGAATAATTTGAACATTTAATACTGATATTATTAAAATTGATAAAACAATACCTAAAACAATTAATGATAATTGTCAATTTAAAGAAAAAATAACGTAAATTGAACCAAAAAAAGTCACAATTGAACTAAGCATAGTTAAAGGAATAGATTGCATATTTTCACCAATAACACTAGTATCACTAATTAGTTTTGTTAAAGTGTCACCAATTTTGCGGTCTTCATAATATGACATATCTAAATCTAGTAAATGTTTTAAAACTTTATTTCGATATTCAATTTCAACTTTAACACCAATGATGCTTCCTGTTAAATTACGAAAGTACATAAATAATCCTGATGCAATTTGTAAACTAATTAAAATATAAGCTAAAGTAGTAATTTTTTCTCATTGAAAACCATCGGGGGTAGCTAAAGAATTATTAGTAATTTTAGGAATAATCACTGAAATTATTGAAGAAGCAATAGTGGTTAGTATTGCAATTAGATAAAGTAGTGGATATTTTTTAAAGTATTTAATAACTGCGCTTAAGAAACCACTTTTTTTTATTTTTAATTCATTATAATCAGTCACGCTTTTTTTTATTTTTGCTGTTGTTTTTTCTTTTGTCGGCGAAGCAGTAATTTTTGTTTTATTTTTTTTGGACATAATATTTGATCTCCTTATTAATAATTTATTTTTATTTGTTATAGTGGTAAACCCAATTCTTTTAATGGAATATAATTAAAAAAATAACGACAATTACTATCTATTATATAATTTAAAGTATCTTTATATTCTGGTTTTTTAAATCAATCACTTAATAAATATCAGTATTCAATTTTGCAATTTAATATTGATAAAAGTTTTTGTCATTGTTTTCTTTTAAAATCACAAGTTTGTAGTTTTTCATCAACACTTCCAGCAACATTTTGTGTTTTAATTTCAATAATGAAAAAAGTATTATTCTTATATACAAAAATACTGTCATCTGGTAGTAATTTTTTTGATAAAAAGTAATTTCAGTTTAAATTGTGGTGTTTTTCTAAATAAACATAGATTGCATGTTTTTTGAAAATATTAGCAACATGTTCTCCCATATAAAATAATTCAAATGCATCATTTCTTTTTAAATTGTGGATTCGAATCATATTTTTAATTTCATAATTTTCCTGTTTTTTAAAAAATGAATATAACTCTTTTTCTCCTTCAAAAGCGAGACCAGTTTTTGTATTTGCACCACCGATTCCATTTTTAACCATTATTATCCAATCTTTTTTTGCTAGATTAAAATATTCAATATTATTTTCAATTCCTATGAAATTTCTATTGTGCATTTTACATGCAAGACCAGTTGTGCCACTACCCATAAACGGATCTAAGACAATATCATTTTCATTAGTACAAGCAATTATAATTCTTTTTAAAAGATCTAATGGTTTTTGTGAAGGATGTTTACCATAAATTTTTTCAAATGGTTTAGGGGTAGTTATTGCTCAAACACTTCGCATTTGCTTATCTTCATTCTTAAAATTATCTTCTTCTCATTTAGAATATTTCATATCTTTGTAATTAAAAACATGTTTAGAATTACTATCTTTTTTTGCTCATATTAATGTTTCATGACTAGCAGTAAAATTTCTACAACCAATATTAGGTGTACAATTAGGTTTGTATCAAGCTATGTCATTAAGAATGTGAAAATTTAGTTCTTGTAAAATAAAACCACAAATGTAAATAGAATGATAAGTTCCAGTAATTATTAAAGTTCCATTTGGTTTTAAAATTCTTTTGCATTCTTTAATTCATTTTTGATGAAATTTATAATTTTCAATAAAACCTTTACTTTTATCTCATTCACCTTTATTAACAGATGTTCTTTTGCCAGCGTTAACACTATAACCATCATTTGATAAAAAATAAGGTGGATCGATAAATATAAAATCAACTAATTCATTTTTCATTTTTTTCATTTCAATAAAACTATCTCCAAAAATAAGATTTATTTTTTTAACTTGATTTGAATTTGAATCATCTATTTTAAGTTTAACTGTTTTTCCATTTTTGGTTTCTAATTCTTTACTCACTAAACTCATTATTAGTACTCCTTAGTTACAATTATTTGTTTATATTATTACAATACTATTTAGTTTATTAAACTTCCCTTTTCTTTAATTTATATATTAAATAATTAATAAATAAGTATTTTACTATAGATACTATTTATTAATTTTTATTACTTCACGTTTCATATATTGTTAAAAACTTATTATTTAATGGTTTTTTTTGTTCTATTAAATGCTTTTTTAAAATTTCTAGATAGTATTTAAAAGCAACAGTTAAATCTTGAAAGGCAAGTTTTCTTAATTCTTCAACATAATAATGGTTACGTTCAATTGATATTTTATCTGCTAATAATACTATTAATTCTAAAGGTTTCATTTCAGTTGCACCAGTAGTATGTTTAGCAATTGCATGAAGAACTAAATCATCATGGTACTGATAATGATTTTTTAAATACAATGCTGCTACATAACCATGTCAAATTGGAAATGGTTCTTGTAAAAATTCTTTATTATATTTTGTTAAAAATTTAGTCATTTTATTTTTACTTCATTGTTTGCAAAGGTCATGATAAGTGCCTGCAATTAGGGCTTTATTAGCATCTTCGTTATAATGAATTGCTAATTTAACAGCCATTTTACCAACATTAATACAATGTTCAGTTCTATTGTTATCTAAATTTGCTTTTAAACGCTCATAACTATATATTAAATTATTGTTAATATAATCATTAATTTTTATATCAATTTGATTAATAATTTCACCATTTCTAATTTTGGCAGAGCTAATATCACTACTTGGTCGAACTACTAAATTTTGACACTTGTATTTTGACATTAGTTCTAATGTTTTACGATAATGAGGGCGATTAACAACAATAATTTTAACTAAATTAATTAACTGTTCAATTCCTTGTCATTTATTTAAGGTATATAAATTATCAGAACCGATAATAAAAAAGAATTTGTGATTTGGATAGTTTTCAATAAAGTAGTTAATAGTATTAATAGTATAACTAGGTTGTTTACTTGTTAGTTCATAATCATTTAATTTTATTCAAGAATAGTTTTTAATAACTAAATTAATCATATCGACTCTTTGTTGATCGCTGGCACTGACACTGTCTTTTAACGGATTTTGTTTTGTTGGTAAAATTCAAACTTCATAAAGTGAAAGTTTATGATAAGCTGTATTTGCAATATTTAAATGTTGATTATGAAATGGATCAAAAGTTCCACCAAAAATACCAATTCTTTTCATTATTTGCTAGTTCCTAATGATTCTAAAATTTCTTTATTATATTTTTTTGTTCTTATCATTTTAATTTCATGTAAATAAGGTGGATGTCCATTAATTCATGGCGTTTCTAAAATTTTTATTTTAGTAAGCAACAATGGATGATAAATAATGTTAATTAAAGTTTGAAAACCAAGGTAACCCATTCCTAAGTTAGCATGACGATCTTTATGAGCATTGATTGGGTTTTTAGAATCATTAACATGAATAACTAATAATTTATCTAATCCAATAAGTTGATCAAATTGTTGTATTACTTGTTCTAAATTATTATTAAGATCATAACCAGCATCAGATAAGTGACAAGTATCTCAACAAACACCAATTAGTTCGGGCCTTTTTACATTATTAATAATATATTGAAGTTGTTCAAAAGTAGTTCCTACTTCACTACCTTTTCCTGACATTGTTTCCAAAGCAATTTTTACAGTTTGTTTTTCTAAACATGCTGCATTTAGTCCTTTAACAATTTGATCTAAAGCAGTTTGTGGTAAAGCACCAACAGCGCTACCTGGATGTAAAACCAAAGTTTTAATGCCAATATCTTGACAGCGAATTATTTCTTGTCGTAAGAAATCTACTGCTAATTGGTAAGTACTTTTGTTAATACTATTAGCCAGATTAATAATATAAGGAGCATGGACAATAAGATTATTAATATTAATATTTTTTTCAATTAGTTTTTCTGTAAATTCTTTAATAAATAATGCTTTGGTTGGTTTACGAATTGTATTTTGTGGAGCACCTGTATAAAACATAAACGTATTGGCATTATAACTTAGAGCTTCTTCAAGAGCACCTAATAAATATTTTGGTGCTTTCATTGAAACATGAGATCCAATAATTAATTTGTCATTTTCCATCTTGCTTCCTCTTTCATTATTAATTTTCATCAAAAAGTTTTTTTCTTCTTGCAATTGCTTGTGTTTTTTTAATTTTCTTAATTGATGCTTTAATGTGTTGTTTTCTTGTTTCTTTTTTTATTGCTTCTAAATCTTTATTAAATTTTTTCTTATAACCAGGAGTTACATTTTTATTTTTTTTAAAGCGATTAATAACATATTGTTCTTCTTTATTTCTTTCTATTTTTTGTTTATGAGCAATGATGTTGTCATTAGTAATTTCTGGTAGTAACTTATTATCTTTAATTTTATAGTATTCTATTGGAACGTTTAAATTTTTTAACTTATGAATAGTAGAATTATCACTCTTATCATAAAATACATAAGAAATACCTGAATAGTTAGCTCGTCCTGTTCGTCCTGCTCGATGAAAATAATATTCTATATTATTTGTCGGTAATTGTAAAGAGATAACATGAGATACCCCTTCAATATCAATACCACGTGCTGCTATATCTGAACAAACAACATATTGATATTCAAAATTTTTAATACGTTTAAAAGTTTGAGAACGTTCTCGTGCTGGTAATCCACCATGTAAGATTGCTACTTTTTTATTTTCTTCAATTAAGACGTTTGCAATTTCTTCAATATTTTCTTTGTTATTAACAAAAATTAAACATAAATAAGGATCAAACATTGTTAATAATGATTGTAGTTGTTTTTTACTATCTTGATGATGACGATTAATAAAGATATGTTGAATTTTTTGAGATTTATTATCAATACTAATTGTAGTAGCATTAGTAATATATTTTTTTAATCAAGTAACTAGTTGGGGTAATATTGTTGCTGAAAAAGTCATAATTTGAGTATTTTTATTCATTTTAGTAATTAAAAAATTTAAATCTTCCATGAATCCCATATCAAATAACATATCACATTCATCAATAACTAAAGTGTTAGTAGTAGTAATTGCTAACATATTAAGTTCATATAAACGTTTTAATCTAGTTGGAGTACCAATTACAATTTGTGGTTGATTATTACTTAAATTATTACTTTGACGAATAATATCTTTGCCACCCACTAAACAAGCAATGCTAATATTTTGATCTTTGATTAAAGCTTTTAAAAAATTGAACGTTTGTTGAGCAAGTTCACGAGTAGGTATAATAATAACTGCTTGTGTTACTTTTAAAGTAACATTACAATTATTTAAAATTGGAATTAAATAAGTATGAGTTTTACCACTACCAGTAGCACTTTTAATAATTAAGTTTTTATTAGTTAATGCTAAAGGAATGATTTCAGTTTGGACTGGTGTTGGATTAATTAGTTTTTCTTTTTTTAAATTTTCAATTAGTCATGGTTGTAAATTAAATTGTTGAAATGACATACGTTCACCTTTTTCTTTAATGCAATATTAATATTTTATCTTATTTTTACTAAGTTCTTTAAAAAATAAGATAAAAAACTTTATTAAAAGTAATAATAATTACTATTTTAATGTTTAAGATTATTAATTTTCAAAAAATAAAAAAATACATCAGTAATTTATACAACTAATTGTTTATCTAAATTTCTAATCTAATAAAAGTAAAATGTCAATAGATTATTTGTAATCATGTAAAATTAAATTAGAAAAAATTTAAGGGCTTAGAAAAGAGGTTTGTAATTTATGTCAGAAGAAGATGAAGAAAAAAAGAAAAAGAAGAAGAAATCAACAAAAATTATTGCTGGTCTTATCGGCTCTGCAGCTTTAATTGGAGCCATCATTGCTGGTGGTATGACAGCTATTGCTGAAACAGAAAGAGAAAAAGAAGAAGAAGAGAAAGAAAAAAATAAAAAAAATCAAATGGTTCGATCTCTAAACAATCATCAATTAGTGATAATAAACAAATTTTAGCAGTAATTTTAAAAAGCAAAACAAATTTGCAATTAAAAACTGAAGACAAATTGAAAATGACAAGTTCAGAAACTGTAAAGGAGGTTATTAAAGAGAGACTAATTGAAAATAATCCACAATCAAATTTAATAAAAGAAAAAATTATTTTAGGTAATTTAAAATATAATAATATGAACATTAAACCAACTACTTTAACAGTTGAAATGACTTATGATGACCCTTTAGTTATTGGAAGTGTAATTTTAAATGTAATTTATCCAAAATAAAAGATAAGCAGAACTTGTTTATAAAATGACGCAAATTTATATATTAAGAAAATTTAGGGGGTTATTTATATGCAAAATAATTTAAATATAATGTTTTTAGTTAATTGATCAGATTTTTCAATAAAGGACTGAATAATCATAGGATTATCAATATTATTATTAATGCTAACTTTTATTTTTATTTTAGTTATTTTTCTTTTTAAAAGAAAAAGATTTAAGTTTAAAATAAACAATATTATAAGTGATAATTTAGTAAAAATAGGTAAAAATAATTATAAATTTTCAAGTAGAAATGCTTTTATACTCTTTAATGAAATTAAATCAATAATTTTAGATAAGCGTTATAAGTATTTTTATAAATTTAAAAAGAGATATAAAGATGGTAGTTTAAATAATGAACTTTTTGATATAGTTCAAAAATATTATTTAAAAAATGAAAAAGAATTAAAGAAAAAACCAAAACCTTTATTTGAAAATAAAAAAAATGATAAACCCAGTGATGCTGTTAATAAAAAAGATGATAAAAAAGTTAAATTTGTTTTTGATGATCAAGAAATGACAGTAAAAATTGAAGAAGATAAATAAAACTACTCAATTGAGTAGTTTTATTTATTTATAACTATTTTTTATCTTTTAAAAATATGTATAAAAATTTAACACCAAATATTCTAGATATTATGATATAATTCTTTAAACTTAATTTAAGTTTTCAACTCATTATTTTATTTTTTTAAAGTAAATGGGTTTTTTATTTTTTTGAAAGGAAGATTAAAAGATATGTATAGTAAAGTTAAAAAAATAAAAAGTATATATAAATTAATTGCTGAAATTAAAGAAGAAATAAAACTTCCAGAAGGATTTGAAGAAAGAAAAATGTACCATGCTTGAGTACAAGAACCACTTTGCAATGTTTTAGATACCACTTGATATCATGAAATTGATATAAAAATTCAAAATATTGAAAAAAGATTAAATAATAATATTAATAAAACTAGTTTAAAAGAAATCAAAATAGAATTGGAAAAAATAACAAAAGAAATTGATCAAAAAAATGGTTGAGATATAGAAAAAGATAATAATTTTATTGATGAAATAAATAAAATAAGTTTATCAATCCAACATAAAACTAAAATTAATAATAAATTTATAGCAAAATAAAAATAGTTACCAAAATGGTAACTATTTTTCTAAATTAAAAAAGATGCTAAAATCAAGAACATAAACTTAATATAAGTTTATAAATACACTATTTATTTTAAAAAGGAAATATAAAATATGGATATAATGTTAGAGAATAACAATAACGAAAAAACAAAAGATGAATCTATTTTTATACCTTCTCCTGCTATTTTTGTAGAAATTTCATTTGAAAACATTAAAACTAAAAAACAAAAACATGCAGAAAGACAAAAAAATATGGACGTATTTCAAATGTGGATATAATTTAATTTTCTTTAAATAAAAGATAAAATAAATTATTAATTTTTGTAATAATTACAACACATTAATTAAAAAAAATAAAGTATTTTGTGTCACATTTTTATTAATATAAGAGGCTTTTTAGAAATCTGTGTATCTTTGTTTTACAAAGTACTAGTTAAGATTAATTCTATCTTCAAATTTTATCATAAAATGAGCAATTGCTGTATTTCAATTTTGAATGGGCATTGTTCATTTTTTTGTTATATTTTCAATTGCTAAATAAAATATTTTCAATTCTTCCATATCATTAGGAAAAACTTTTTTATTTCTGATAACTTTTCGTAATTGACTATTAACAGATTCAATAGCATTTGTGGTATAAATTACTCTTTTAATTTCTGTTGGATAATTAATAAAAACTATCAAATTTTCTCAATTTTTATATCAAGATTTAGCAATTTGAGGATATTGTTTATTTCACTTATTTTCAAATGTTTCTAAAGCCTACATTGCTTGTTCTTCACTACATGCAGTATAAATTGGTTTTAAATCTGCAACTAGAGATTTTCTATGCTTATATGAGACATATTTCAAACTATTTCTAATTTGATGAACGATGCATAATTGATGTTCTGTTTTAGGATAAACTGATTGTATTGCTTCTGACATTCCTGTTAAATTATCACTACAAGCAATAAGAATATCATTTAAGCCTCGATTTTTCATTTCTGTGAAATTGGCTAATCAAAATTTAGAACCTTCATTTTCACTAATTCATAAGCCTAAAACATCTTTTTTACCTTCTAAATCAACTCCTAAAGCTATATACACAGATTTGTTAATAATGCGTTTATCTTGTCGTATTTTAACTACTATGCAATCAAAATAAACAATCGGATAAATACTATCTAATGGTCGATTTTGCCATGCTTTTACATCATCAATAACATCATCAGTAATTTGACTAATAACACTTTCACTAATATCAGCACCATGATATAACTCTTGTAATTGCATTCTAATATCTGATAATGTCATACCTTTTGCATATAAAGAAAGAACTTGTTGATCAAAACCATCAAATTTTCTTTGTCTTTTTGCAATTATTACAGGATTAAAATTACTATTGCGATCTCGTGGTACATCAATCTCAATTTTACCTTGTTGAGTTATTAATTTTTTTGAACTTATACCATTACGAGCATTGTCACTATTACTATGTTGATTCTTATCATATCCTAAATAATTTTGCATCTCAGAATTCAACATTTTTTCTACTAATCTTTTTGTTAATTCTTTATACAAACCTCCCTCTTTAAAAACTGTTGTTAAATCTTCAGTATTTTCTAATAATAAATCTACTGCTTTTGATATTGGATCATTATTATTAATATTTTGCTTTTTAGCCATCTGTAATTCACTCTTTCTAGGTTTATTATAGAATTAATTAAACATAGTTATTTTTGTAAGTTACACAGATTACTAAACATTACCTAATATAATTTAAAAATTCCTAACTATTTAGGTTTAGATTTATTAAATTTTATAAATTTAAACAAACACTTTTAATTTATTAATCCTTGCTTGTTTTAATTTTAATAAATTAAAAAATGCTTCTTTTGAATAAATTTTTGCATTATTATTAGATATAGATTTTATTAAATGATAAACATCACTTTCAGCACTACAAGCAATATTTCAAATAGCATTTTGATTTCTAATACCTTCTTTATTATTTTTAAAATATTCATATATTTTTTCATCAGCATTATTTTCTTTTAAATAATCTAATAATTTAGTGCATGTTTAATGGCTCTTTTTTCTGCACTAGTAAATAAATCAGTTACTTTTTCTTTTAATTTATTAATTTTTTCAAATGCTTGTTTTTCTAACTTTTTAAATTTTTCTTGTAATTTATATATACTTTCTCGTAATTTTTCAAAATATGGAGTATCTTTTCAAAATTTATTTAAACCTTTTTTTAAATAAAATCTAATATCAAAATACTTAAAAATTTTATTTAATCTTACAATATTTTTATGAATTAGGTCATTTTGAATTCAATTAAATTTATGAGCATTAGCACGAATTTTTTGTAAATCTAAAATTAAAGTTTTTCCATATCTATTTTCTGTGTGTATTGTATGAACTAAATTTAATCAATCATGTTGATTCATTTCTAATGCTTTTTTTAAATCAGTATTATATTTTTTTAAAAAGTTATTTGCTTTTTCAATATCTTTGATTTTAAATTTAGGAGTTAATTGTGGACTTAGTTTTATTAATGTATTTTGTAATAATAAGTAATCTTTTAATTCTTGTGCTTCTAATTTTTGAAAATTATTTTTATATTGTCTTTCAGCAACATATCCTAAATTTTGGATTATTGTTTCACGATTAGGAGCAAAACTATAATTAAATAAATAACGTTTATTACCAATAATTTTATCTGTTAAAATCTCTTTTCCACTTATTTGACTAATAATTTCTTGTAAATTTTTTGCTTCTTTAACACCAATTTGTTCTAATGTTTTAGTTTTTTCTGCTAATTTAATAAATTTAGTTGTACGATAACCACGACTAATTTTATTAAGTCCAGCAAATGCAGGTAATATATTAAAGAAAGTATTTAATGGTGTTACATTTCCTTTTAAATAATCATAAACTTGATTAATAGTAAAATCAGTTAAAAACTCTACACCAATAGCACTAATACTAGCAACTAAATCACTTGCACCTAATCCAAGGACTACACTTTCACTTAATCCACCAGTAAAAGGAGCAAGTGCTACTGCTATGACCTGTACACCAATCATTTCTAAAATTTCTCATCAAAAACTTTTATTTTCTTGTTGGTTACTTGTTCTAGTATGTTTTGGTTTATTTATGTTTAAAAGTATTGCTGTACTAGTTGTACCGATTGGCATGGTATTAATTTCCTTTATTTAAGAGTTATTTTAATTGGATTTGTTGTTCCTTTATAATTTAAGTCATTAACATTTGCAGTAATAGTTATATATAAGTCACCTGCTTTTTGTTTTTGATTACTTACATTAGTTTTTCCTTGTGCGTCACTAAAATATTTAATAGTTGGATTTGTTAAATTTGGATTTAATGATTTAAGTTCATTAGTACTTTTTATTTTTGTATTTAATTCACTATTATTGTTATTAACATTTGCAGTAATATCAGTTGTTAAATTTGTAATTTTAGTTTTTAAATCAGTTTTATCAGTATTAATAATTCCACATGCCATTCAACGTGATGTTGTTTCATTATTAGAAATATAAGGTATGGCTTGACCTGTAACTTCTCCACCAACTCAATACATTCTTCCAACTTTACCATCTGCCACTTCTTGAACATAAATAATTGTATCTTGCAACATATATCTTTTCATTGCTCTTGGTGTTGCTAAAACAAATGACATAATTTCATCATCATTTTTATCATTTTTAAAAGTCATATAGTCATCCATTACAATTTGACATAAAACACCTTTAATATATAAATCATTACCATTTAATCTTAATTGTTGTGCAATTTCATTATCAGTAATTAAACCTTTATTATCTGCCAAATAAACTATACTATCATAAAGAGAATTAGTAATAAAGAATCTACAATTTGCAATATTTCTATATTGAAATAATGTATTTCATGCCCCCAACATTGCTTCTACATATTTAATTGCTTGTGCTTTTGGTTCTGTTGATTTTTCAATCATAAATTTAATTGCATATTTTGCAATTACATTAGTATTGTTATTAGCTAAATAATCTGCTAAATCATTAGCAACTTCATATTGCATACTTTGTAATAAATTTTGACCATTTTCTGCTAATAAATCTTTTGCTGCAATTGTTTCGCCAGCAACGGCTTCTTCTGTAATTTCTTTAATAATTTTATCTGTATCAGCATATCCAACATCTATTCTTTTACTTTTATCATTTCATTGAAGAACTTTAACTTTTGGGTCTTTTGGTTTTTTAACTATAAATTCAATTCTTGTTGAATTAACCATTTCGATAGGAAAAAAACTTGCCCACGGACTATTTGATTGTTTAAAAAATTCTATAAATTCTGGTGCTTCTACTAATTTTTCGGTATTATCTAAATTTTGTTTGAATGGTACTGCCATTTTTTATTTTCCTTCCTTATAATTTATTTTTCTTTTTATAATCCAATAAAGTGCTTTTTATTGAATTTGGTTGATTTGTTATTATTGTTTGTGGTTTGCCACCTGTATTAATTGTTTCTTTAAATACTGGTTGTTCTTAATCATTTTTTTAATAATTTCTTCAATTTTTGAATTTTCTAAATTATTAGTTTTAAATTTTAAATAATCATAAAATTCATTTTTAACTTGATATTTTTTAAATATATTAATTATTTCTTTTTCTTTAATTTCTTGATTAAGTTTATTTAATTTATTTTTTGCTTCATTAACTTTATTTTCTATTTCTTGTGAAGAAGCATTATTTTCAGTTAAAGGTTCAGTTGTTTGTTGAACATTATTTTCATTTTCTAACATTTAACATTCTCCTAATCTTATCCCAATAATCAATCTTTAACTAATTGTGGCATTTCACTTATTAATTTTTTATAATCATTAACAGCATTTTCTAATATATCAATATCAGAAAATTTAAAACAATTTCCTATATCTAAATCAAAATCTCTATCAATTTTGATATTATTTTTTCTATATTTTTCATTAAATTCAATTTTTGTCATATTATTTTTCTCCTTTATTAATCTTTTCATTTAATTTTGCTAATTTTTTTTGATGTTTGATAATTTTGTTATTTGCTCTAACATGTTTTGGAGTTGTGATAAATCTTTTTAATAAAACAATAATTTCTCTGCAAATTAATGTTCCAACACTTGTTCCAATAATTATTAATTCATGTAAAAATTCTTTCATTCCAATATTTTCCTTTCAATTATTTATTTTTTAATTATTCATCAAATTGACCACCATTAATTCTTTCAATCATCGATTTTGAATTACTTATAATGCTTACTAATAAGGCAATTTCTTTATTTAATTGTTCCATTCTCTCTTTATATGTCTGAATTTCATTATTATAATATTCAAGTAATTTTTCTTTATTCATAAATTATTCACCTCCTTTATAAACTCATGTGATTATAATCTCAATTTAGTGAAGCATTATCATGATTTAATGGTACTTCGCTCATATTATCACTACCATATTGACTAGTTGTTTCACTATTAATTGAAAATCTATTGTCATTAATTAATCTTGCAGTTTCATCATTAAATGATGTTTCTTGCATTTCTTCATTATGATGTGTAGTTTCCATAGGTAGTAAATTATGTATAATTTCACTTGCACCAGCAATTATGGTAGGTACTGCATAAGCATTATTAAAATTATTATTTATACCCATAGCAACACCACTACTAATCAAACATCCACCAGTTGCCATATTACAAATTTTTCTTATTGTTTCAAATTTATTAGGTATTAACTCAGTTAATCCACTAATAAGATTTGAAATACCATAAGCATTTAAACTAATATATGTATCTCAATCCATTAATGACTGATTATCTTGTTTATCTAATAATAATCATGGTGGACCCTCAGTTGTAGTTGTAGTAGTTATTGGAGTTGGTGTTGTTGGAATAATAGGATTAATATTATTTTCTGTTCATTTACTATAATTTGCTAAACCGATTGTTCCTAAACCTAGTAATATTTTTTTAGAACTATTAATTAATTTTGTTTTAGTATTTGGTCTTTGATTTAAATTTCAAATATCTAAACCTAATTTTTTACCAAATAATAAACTATTAATTGAACCTAATACTGGATTTGAAATTACTTGACCATAATAAGCACTTGTACCAATCATTGCACAAATAGGACTTATATCGGTTCTAATTAATTTGGTTAAAGTATAATTTGATTGTGTATTTTCGTTTGGCATTTTATTCTCCTTTAATTTCTAATTTTTTAACTGTTACTTTAATTCAACCTTGATAAACATCATTATCACCAACTATTAATGCAACATTACTTTCGGGGTCAGAAACAATTATGTGTTTTGATTTAATATTTGGATATTGTCTTAAAAAATTGCTCTAATATCATTACTTGTATGAATTGCTTTGGGAAATGGTGATAATATTTCAATTTCATCTTTATTTTCAAACAAAGTAGGTAATATTATCATTAGTCAAATTCTCCATTTTCTATTTTTTCTTGTAATTTCATTATTAATTTCATTTTCAAATTACTAATATTAATTTTAATTTCATCACTAATATCATCTTTAAGTAATTCCATAAATTCATTGTCAAGATAATTAATTATTTTTTCTTTATTCATAATTTAACCTTTCTTTTCTAACTCTTTTATTTTGTTTTTGCTTACATAAGTTATTACATTTATGGGCATAAACTCTACCATAACCACATTTATTATTCTTTTTAATTTTTATTATCATTAGTTTTAAATGTTTCTTCTTTTTCATCTCAATATAATTTGGTATTTGTTTCTATTCACTTCTCAAAAGAATTTAATTTTAATTTATTCATTATCAAATGTCTCCATTTTCTAAATCTTTAATTAACTCAAAAGCATCAATATATGGTATTCCATCATCACCTTTATCTAATTCATCTTGTATTTGTTCTTTAAGAAAATTAATTAATTTTTCTTTATATTCATTAATATATTTTTGAGCAATTTTTCTTCTTATATTTTCAACTTTAATCATATGTTCTTCACAAAAATATCTTACTTGTACTGGATGGGTTACACTTTATTGGACACTAATTACGTAGACAAGTGAACAAATTAGTGAAAAGAAAGTAAGTATAATTATGGCCAATATTAACTCATATTCAGATGAATTTAAAAAACAAATAGTAGCTTTATATCAAAGCGGTAAGTCAGTGTCTTGTCTTGCTAAAGAGTACAATGTTACAAGAGCAGCTACTTATAATTGAATTAAGCAATTTACTAATTCAGGTAGTTTTAAAACTAAAGATAATCGTTCTGTTGAAGAAAATGAATTAATTAAATTAAGAAAAGAATTAAAACAATTAAGAATGGAAAATGATATTTTAAAGCAAGCAGCACTAATAATAGGCAGAAAGTAGAAATTATTGCTAAAAATAAAGTTAAATATAAAATTCGCACAATGTGTCGTTTTTTGAAAATATCTAAATCAACATATTATTTTAACTTAAAGAAAAAAGAAAATAAAATCAAAAATAATATGTATGATGAAGCTGTTATTAGTGCTTTTAAAGAAAATAAAGAAGTTTATGGTACTAGAAGATTAAAAAAATTTTAGAAAACCAAGAAATTTATTTATCACGCAGAAAAATTAAAGAAATTATGAATAAGCATAATTTAATATCAAAATACACTAAATTATCATTCAAAAATCATCATAAGGTAATGTTTAGTAATCTGTGTGACTTACAAAAATAACTATGTTTAATTAGTTCTAGTAAATATAATTAAATGACTAGAAAGAGTGAGTTACAGATGGCTAAAAAAGATAACTTTAATAATAATGATCCAATATCAAAAGCAGTAGATTTATTATTAGAAAATACTGAAGATTTAACAACAGTTTTTAAAGAGGGAGGATTATATAAAGAATTAACAAAAAGATTAGTAGAAAAGATGTTGAATTCTGAAATGCAAAATTATTTAGGACATGAAAGAAATCAACGTGGTAATAGTGATAATATTCGTAATGGTACAACTTCAAAAAAATTAATAACTCAACAAGGTAAAATTGAAATTGATGTACCAAGGGATCGCAATAGTGATTTTACTCCTGTAATAGTTGCAAAAAGACAAAGAAGATTTGATGGTTTTGATCAACAAGTTCTTTCTTTATATGCAAAAGGAATGACTTTATCTGATATTAGATTGCAATTACAAGAGTTATATCATGGTGCTGATATTAGTGAAAGTGTTATTAGTCAAATTACTGATGATGTTATTGATGATGTCAAAGCATGACAAAATCGACCATTAGAAAGTGTTTATCCGATTGTTTATTTTGATTGTATAGTAGTTAAAGTACGACAAGATAAACGGATTATTAATAAATCAGTTTATATAGCTTTAGGAGTTGATTTAGAAGGCAAAAAAGATGTTTTAGGTTTATGAATTAGTGAAAATGAAGGCGCTAAATTTTGACTATCTAATTTTACAGAAATGAAAAATCGAGGCTTAAATGATATTCTTATTGCTTGTAGTGATAATTTAACAGGCATGTCAGAAGCAATACAATCAGTTTATCCTAAAACCTAACATCAATTATGCATCGTTCATCAAATTAGAAATAGTTTGAAATATGTCTCATATAAGCATAGAAAATCTCTAGTTGCAGATTTAAAACCAATTTATACTGCATGTAGTGAAGAACAAGCAATGCAAGCTTTAGAATCATTTGAAAATAAATGAACTAAACAATATCCACAAATTGCTAAATCTTGATATAAAAATTGAGATAATTTAATGGTTTTTATTAGTTATCCTGCAGAAATAAAAAGGGTAATTTATACCACAAATGCTATTGAATCTGTTAATAGTCAATTACGAAAAGTCATCAGAAATAAAAAAGTTTTTCCTAACGATATGGAAGAATTGAAAATATTTTATTTAGCAATTGACAAAATAACAAAAAAATGAACAATGCCCATTCAAAATTGAAATACAGCAATTGCTCATTTTATGATAAAATTTGAAGACAGAATTAATCTGAATTAGTAACTTTGTAAAACAAAGAAACACAGATTATTAAAAAGCCTCCATCATAATAAAGTCAATAATAGTCAAATAACCAATCTTGTTAATAGAAACTTTAATAATAGGGTTAAAAACGAAGTTATTGTTAGTGATTTAACTTACGTTCAAGTTAATGGTAAATGAAACTATATTTGCCTATTAATAGACCTATTTAACCGCGAAATTATTGGACATAGTGTTGGAGTTAAAAAAGATGCATTACTAGTATATCAAGCATTTATGCAATCAAATCGCTGTTTAAAAGATATCCAAATATTTCATAGTGATCGAGGTAATGAATTTAACAATAAAATTATTAATAATCTTTTATTAGCATTCAATATTACTCGATCTTTAAGCAAAAAAGGTTGTCCTTATGATAATGCTGTTGCTGAAGCAACTTTTAAAACTTTCAAAACAGAATTTATTAATGATAAAAATTTTACATCATTAATCCAATTAAAATTAGAATTATTTGATTATATCAATTGATACAACAACATAAGAATCCACAGCACTTTAAACTACTTAACTCCTATCAAATATCAAGAACAAGTGTCTACCAAAAAATAGTCCTAAAAAGTGTTGCCATTCCATGTTTTTTCTTTGTACTATCAGTGAAAGTCATATAATCATCCATTACAATTTGACATAAAACACCTTTTATATATAAATCATTTCCATTTAATCTTAATTGTTGAGAAATTTGATTATCAGTAATTAAGCCTTTATTATTTGCTAAGTAAACAATAGTATCATAAAGATTATTAGTAATAAAGAAACGACAATTTGCACTATTTCTTAATTGAAATAAAGTATTTCAAGCAGTTAACATTGCTTGTATATGTCCAATTGGTGATATGTCATTAATTACTATTTTGGTTGCATTTTCACTAATTACTTGTGTATCATCAGTTGCTAGTTTATCTGCTAAATCATTAGCCACTTCATATTGCATACTTTCTAATAAATTTTGTCCATTTTCAGCATTTAAATCAACAGCTGCGATAGTTTCACCAGCAACATATAATTTTTCTATTATTTTGGAAATAGTATCAGTTTGTGCATAAGTAACATCTACTCTTTGACTTTTATCATTTCAAGCAATTACTTTAATTGATGGGTCTTTTGGAACTTTAATAATAAATTCAATTTTTGTAGAATTTACTATTTCAATAGGAAAAAAGTTTGCTCATGGACTATTTGATTGTTTAAAAAACTCAATAAATTCCGGTGCTTCTACTAATTTTTGTGTATTATCTAAATTTTTTTGAATATTAATTGCCATTTTTTATATTCCTTTCCGTTATAAGTTATTTTTCTTTTTATAATCCAATAAAGTACTTTTTATTGAACTTGGTTGATTTGTTAATATTGTTTCTTGTTTACCACCCGTATTAATTGTTTCCTTAAATACTGGTTGTTCTTTAATCATTTTTTTAATAGTTTCTTCAATTTTTGAATTTTCTAAATTATTAGTTTTAAATTTTAAAAAATCATAAAATTCAGTTTTAACTTGATATTTTTTAAATATATTAATCATTTCTTTTTCTTTAATTTCTTGATTAAGTTGATTTAACTTATTTTCTAATTCAACAATTTTAGTTTCTTGTTGTAAATTATTATCTTCAGTTAAAGGTTCCGTATTTTGTTCAATATTAGTTTCATTTTCTAACATTTAAATCACACCTTTATTATTTATTTTCTTTACCATTAATTTTTTTATTAAGTTTTGCTAATTTTTTTTGATGTTTCATTACTTTATTATTTCTTCTAATATGTTTTGGAGTTGTAATAAATCTTTTAAATCAAACAATTAATTCTCTGCAAATTAATGTTCCTACACTTGTTCCAATAATAATTAATTCATGTAAAAATTCTTTCATTTTCAATTCTTTCCTTTCAATTATTTATTTTTAATTATTCATCAAATTGACCACTATTAATTCTTTCAATCATTGACTGTGAATTACTTATAATAATTACCAATAAAGATATTTCTTTATTTAATTGTTCCATTCTTTCTTTATATGTTTGAATTTCATTGTTATAATATTCAATCATTTTTTCTTTATTCATTAGTTATCATCTCCTTTATAAACTATCATATGTAGTTGGTCTTTCATATAAAACATCACTACTTCCACTATGATTACTAATAACATCACTATTAATTAATCTTCTTGTTTCATTTGTAAATGATGTTTCTTGCATTTCTTGATTATGATTTGTAGTTTCCATAGGTAATAAATTATGAATAATTTCACTTGCACCAGCAACTATTGTTGGCACTGCATAAGCATTATTAAAATCATTATTAATACCCATTGCTACACCACTACTAATCAAACATCCACCAGTTGCCATATTACATATCTTTCTTATTACTTCAAATCTATTAGGTATTAATTCGCTTAATCCACCAATTAGATTTGATATACCATAAGTATTTAAACTAATATATGTATCTCAATCCATTAATTGTTGTTTATTATCATTAGTTAATAATAATGGTCATGGTGGTGTTTCTGTGGTAGTAGTTGTTAATCAAGGTGCTGGTTCAGGATTAGGATTAATTTTTGTAAATTTAGCATAATTAACTAAACCAATAGTTCCTAAACCTAATAATATTTTTTTACTTGAATTTAATATTTTCTTTTTAGTACTTGGCATTTGATTTAAATTTCATATATCAATTCCTAATTTTTTAGAAAATAATAAAGCATTAATGCTACCTAATATTGGATATTTTAAATACTGTCCATAGTAAGAACTTGTACCAATCATTGCTGATAATGGACTTATTCCAGTTCTTATTAATTTCAATAAAGTATAATTATTTGATTGTACATTGGTGTCATTTGGCATTTTCATTTACTCCTTCTTTTGGTTTAATAAATATTTCTACTCAACCTGTATAATGAATGTTGTCACCAACTAAAATAGCAGTATTTGCATGTGGTTGAGAAACAACTAAATATTCAGCAATAACATTAGGATATTTTCATAAAATAATTGCTTTTATATCATTACTATCTGTTAAATCTTTGGGATTTGGTGAAAATATTTCTATTTTATCTTGACCAAATAAATCTGTTAATTTAGTCATTATCAAAGTCTCCATTTTCAATTTTTTCTTTTATAGTATTAATTGCTAATAATATCCCGTAATGTGTATATTTATCTTGTTCATTTTTAAATTCCATAAAATGATAACCATAATCAGTTTCCATATTTTTATAATATTTATTTAAATATTTAATTAATTTTTCTTTATTCATTATCAAATTCTCCATTTTCTATTTTTTCTTGTAATTTCATTATTAATTTCATTTTCCAATTACTAATATTAATTTTAATTTCATCACTAATATCATCTTTAAGTAATTCCATAAATTCATTGTCAAGATAATTAATTATTTTTTCTTTATTCATAATTTAACCTTTCTTTTCTAACTCTTTTATTTTGTTTTTGCTTACATAAGTTATTACATTTATGGGCATAAACTCTACCATAACCATATTTATTATTCTTTTTAATTTTTATTATCATTAGTTTTAAATGTTTCTTCTTTTTCATCTCAATATAATTTGGTATTTGTTTCTATTCACTTCTCAAAAGAATTTAATTTTAATTTATTCATTATCAAATGTCTCCATTTTCTAAATCTTTAATTAACTCAAAAGCATCAATATATAGTATTCCATCATCACCTTTATCTAATTCATCTTGTATTTGTTCTTTAAGAAAAATAATTAATTTTTCTTTATATTCATTAATTGTTCTTTTTTGTATATCTTTATGTATTTCCAGTGAACATATAATACTATCAAAGGGTTTATTCATTATTATCAACTCAACTTTCATTTAATCATAAAAATATTTCATGTAAAACTAATATTGAATCTGCTTTATCTTTATACTTAAACATTAAATCTGTTATATATTTACGTAATACACTTTTATTAACTCTATTTTCTTTTTTCATTATCTAATACCCTTTCTATGTTCTCTTACATGTTCAATATTTTCTTCATCACCAATCATTATTTCTCCACAAAAAACACATTTATACTTTGTTCAATATCCCATTATTTATTCTCCTTATTTTTATTTAAATTCATAATTAATATTTCTAAACAATTCATACATCAATAATTAGTTAATCAAATTCTTTTATTACAATATTTACATTTATTCATTTTTACTCTTTTCATTTTTTAAATCATTTAACGTTAATTGAACAAAATGCACGATTTTTAGGAATATTTAAAGTATTAAAGATTTCACCAGTTACTATAATTTCATCTTTTTTGTTTAATAAAATACATCGATTATAAAGTTTTGGGTTGTTAAAAATTAAAGTAACATAGTTTAATCCATTTCATTGACCACGAACACTATAATATAATCCTTTATTACCTTTTTCGTAATATTTTGTTTCAATAGTGTTACTAAGTTTTACTGTTAATTTGACATAATTGGCTTTCTCTTTCATTTTTATAATTCCTTAAATAATATTGAATGTGCTTATATGCATCATGTTCATGTTTTGTAAATTTTATATTTCCTTTATAATTTTCTATTTTAATTTTATTTTTTGGTTCGCTTTCTTGAAATTCTCAATTCATAACGTCTTCTACTAATACCATTAATGCACCAATAATTTTAGGCGTTGCTAATGGATTAGTTAATAATTGT
Organism: Spiroplasma endosymbiont of Dactylopius coccus; assembly: GCF_977110965.1. Lineage (NCBI taxonomy): Bacteria > Bacillati > Mycoplasmatota > Mollicutes > Entomoplasmatales > Spiroplasmataceae > Spiroplasma > Spiroplasma endosymbiont of Dactylopius coccus. The sequence goes on from NZ_OZ373019.1 coordinate 393,810, forward strand.
TTTGAAGTTAAAAAGAAATTTTTTACAATAACTAATATTTTTTTATCAAAAAATTGTTCTTTAATTATTGATAGTATTCTTTTATAACAATTTTTACTTTCAAAAACATGTGTTGTGTTGAATGTTTCCATATAAATAATCATATTTGTTTCATTTGAATATATAACAATTCCATTATTACCAATACCAGCGGGGTCAATTCCAATAATTAAGTCATATTGCATTATTAATCAAAGTCTCCATTTTCAATTAATTCCTTTAAAATAAATAAAGTTACATCAGTTCTACGTTCTGGTTCTAATTTAATTAAATTATTAATATGATTAATTAATTTTTCTTTATTCATATTTATACCTCCTACTTAACCTAATATTTAAAATACAGTCATAACAAATTGCTTTACTATTTTTATCTCTTAAAAAATATTTTATTGTTTTTATATCATTAGTATTAAAGAATAAATAATCTAATTTATTTTGTTTACATGTTCAACAAAAATACTTTTTCATTATGAGTTGAAATTTCCTTATATGAAGTGACTATATAATTAATTGGTAAATCATCATGTTTATATGGATTATTTATTTTAAAACCTTTTCTGTTTTCTTCTCACGTAATGTTATATTTAAAACAAGGATTAGTAATTTTAGTTTTGTTATCTGTTATTTCACCCATAAATCAACTATTATGCTGTTCATAAAATGCTAATGGTTCAAGTTTTATATCATTAAGATAATATTCTTTTGGAGTAGTTGGTTTATTAACAGTTATTTTTTGGTCTTTAATATATGGTTCTAATAATTTTATTAATTCATTACCACTTAATTCTCTTTTAATATTTTCTAAATTAAAAACTCAATATGTATAACTGTTATCAACAATAAAAGAATTATTTTTAATCATTCATTTTGGAAGCGATAATTTATATTCAACATAATCAATAAGAATAGATTGTGGTTTATCTTTAACAATTTGTTCTTTTTTAAATTCTATTTGCATAATAATCCTTTCCTAATATGTTCTGTTGCTTCTAGCATAAAGAACATATATTTTGATTTTTAGATTATTAATAATACTACTATTCGTTTTATTCATTCCATGAAAACTGGGCTCAAAAATAAATTGTGAAATTTTAAAAAAACATTGAGGCATTCGATTCAATATTTATTTAATTTGCGTTTAGCAAATTAATATTTTAATTGAACCGGCACCGCTCAATTTTTTTTACAAGTTTGAAATTTATTTTCTCGCCCAAAAATTTTTTCAAAAAAAATAAAAAATAAAACCAACACTTGCTCACTTGAAAGTGGCAAGGTTGGTTAAATAAAGAATAGAATTAATATAGTAGGTTCCCTAAGCAGGTCTATATATACTAGTTTCCAATTCGCTCCCACCCCAAGAATTACCATTAAATGGTTAGTATATTTTATTAGGTATCACTCCACTTTTTATTTATCCATGCAAGTCCACATGCTAGCTACTATTTTTAACAACTGTGTTGTAGTTCACTTTTTTAGTTTCCTAACACGTGTTGATAATAGAGTTAAAGACGGTTATTAAAAATTTTAAAATTTTACAATTACAAAAAAAAGACAAGATTTTTATTCTCGTCTTTTGTCATTTATTTTTAATTTAAGGGTTTAAAAAAGAAAGGAGCTATTTTTAAAATTTTTTAGTTACCGACATCTTCGACACGCTCCCAATTTTTTTAATAAAATTGAAATAAAGGAAAGAACAACCATTTGTAAGCTAGTATTTAATTTTCTTTCACAATTTTTTCATAATCTTCTGCATTTTTCTAATCATGCAAAACTTCGTTCTACAACTCATCTTTTTGGCAATAATACAAAAGAATGTAATTCATTACGTTTGATAACTTCAACATTTGCATTTATGATTGTTTTGATTTTAAAAGCAAATTTTTCACCAGTATAACCAGCATCTACTAGTATTTTTTGAACTTTAGATAAATTTTCTTTTTCATTTTCAATCATTATTATAGCACTGTTACGATCTGTTTTTTCTGCTGTGGTTATGTAAATTGTATGTGGTAAACCTTGAGGAATCAACAGCAATATGACGCTTTATTCCTGAAATTTTTTTACCAGCATCATAACCTTTATTTTTAGCAGTATCTGTGTTCTTAACACTTTGTGAATCAATTATACAAAAACTAGTTTGTTCTTTTCTACCATTATTGATACGAACTTTTCTAACTAATTTTTTTTAAAATTACTTGTCAAGTGCTAGGTTCTTTATCACTATTTTTAATTCAAATTTGAAAATAATAATATACAGTTTGTCATTTTGGAAAATTTTTTGGTAACATTCTTCATTGACATCCACTTTTTAATACATATAAAACTGCACAAAATACTTCATATAAATCTAAATTTCTTGGTTTTGTTTTCTTTTTGCTATTTTCTAAAATTGATCTTATGTTCTCAAATTGTTCTTTAGTAACATGACTTGGATAATTTTTATGCATATATACCCCTTATCTTAAAATATATAGTCATTTTACGTTATTTTATAAAAGATTCCAAACAGGTTCTAAGAACCTGTTTAGGATCTTTTTTAACTTATTTTTGATTAAATTAATATCATAAATGTTATTTTATAGTTGAAAAATAAATTTTTAATCGATAAGTTGTCAAATGATAAAATCTTTTTAACAAAAAAATGACAAAGAAAATAAAATGTTAATTAACTGTCAGGTTAGAAATAATTATTCCCTTTTTTAGTTTAATTATGTTTAAAAGATTCCAAACAGGTTCTAAGAAAAATAAGAAAGATGTTAAAATAGAGTAAACCTATATTATTGGTCGGAGCCAACCAGAACCTTGGTTGGTTGGCCGTGGCGTTTACGCCACTGGGGTGAGTTGCGAAGCAACTAGGGGCAAAGCCCCTATATACTTGAACTTGATATTAAAAATTTAAGAGAAAAAAAGCAGAAAAAAATTGAAAACTAACTTTTTTAAATGTATTTACTTTTGGTATTTTTAAATATGTTAGAAACAAAAAAGTTAATAAAGAAATTAAAGAAATAAAATTGAAGACAAGAAATTTAAGAGAAGAAATAATGAAAATGAAAAAAATATTAAACTACTTAAAGTTTTAAAATTAAATATTTTTGAAAATATTATTAATTTACAAGTCAGTTTGATTAATAAAATTACAAATGAAAAAAATGAAGAAATTTTTGATAAATTAAATTTTATTTCAGAAAATGAAATATCAAAGCAATTTGATGAAGACAATCCTTTTTCTAGTAAAAAAAGAATTAATTTCAAGAGTTAATAGTCAATATAGTGATCTTGGTTTTGAAACAGATATTGAAAAAAATCAATCTTGTTTTAGTTTGCCAAATGAAGATAAAGCAGAAGAAAAATTAAGTTCTTCTTTGAAATCAATAAATTCTTTATAAGAAAAAAAGATTTTAGTTAAAAATGAATTTAAAAAGTTATTATTTAAAATAACTTTTTATTTTTATATATTATATAATTAATTATCAATGATATTATTGGCAATTAAATATAATAAATAAGTAACATTATGTACTTATTTATTTCAATGTTATAATTATTTTAAGATTAAATTTAAAAATATATAATTAGATTGGAAGTAAAAAATGATTCCCGAATATCGATTATTTAACCATCTTTTGCTTTTAAAAAGTAATTATTTTTTTAAGCGCGAAATTAAAAAAAAATTAGGTCATTTAAAAGCAAAAGATTATCGTAATACTTATAACTTAATATTTAATAGTAATCAAAATTTAATGTTTATGAAAATAATAAGTGTTTATTTATATTTTAATAAAATTTCTTATAAAGAATATTTAAGATTAGTTGCAAATTTTATATTAACTATTTCTGCTTTAATTCCTACTTTTAAGCATCAAGAAAAACAGTTAGATGATTATCAAAATGCCAAGGAACTTTTATTATTACTTGGATGTAAAGACCAAATAAAAGTTTGGTTTGATGATACTTCAAAAGTAGTATTACCTGATTTTTTGATAAATAATTCTAATTTGAAAAAAGAAAGTTTGCTAATAATTAAAAGATTGGTAAATATTAGTAGTAATATTTTTATTAATTTAACTAAGAATGAAACAAACATAAAAAATAATTATGAGTTTGGAAGTTTATTAATGTTATTTTACTTGTTGGATTTAGAAACTAGAAAAACATTGCTAACAAAAGATAGTACTGATTTAAATTTAAAAGCTTTTTTTTCATATGAAACTTTGTTTACTAATAAGTTGATAATTTTAGATGAATTGGTTAAATGTGCTATGCGCTTAGAACAAACTAATTTTAATTTTTATATTAGAATAATGAATTATTCTTTGTTAGGAAATTATCAATAAATTAAGGAGAAAAAATATGAATAATTATGATGTAAAAGTTGAAAATATTAAAAGTAAATTTTTAAATATTAATAAAGATATTATTATTGCTTTACCTTCTATTTATGATCAAAATATTGCTTATGAAGTTTATTTAGTTTTTGATGGTAAAGATATGTTACTTAATAGTAATAGTAATATTTTATTTGAAAATAATAGTAATTGTATTTTTATTGGTATTGGTAGTACCAATAATATGACTCGTTTTAATGATTTAGCAACTTATACCAATGATGATGTAAAAATATTAATGACAAAATATTTTCCTGAATTAAAAAAAAGTAAGATTGATTTTCTTGGTGGTAATGGTAAAAATTACTTAGAATTTATTATTAATGAGGTTATACCATTTGTTATTAAAAAGTTTAATTTAAAAATTAAAAATTTAAATGCCATTGGTTGTTCTTTGGGAGCATATTTTTGTTTACAAATGTTATATTTATCAAAATTACAATTTACAAAATTATTATTATTTTCGCCAGCAATTTGATTTAATTCACAAATTATTGAAGATTTAAAAACTAAAGTTTTAAATAATAATCAACCTTTAATAGTTGAACTATGGGTAGGAAAAAAAGAACCAAAGTTTTTTAAAGGCAAATTAGTAACAAATTATGAAAGTAATACTATTGAATTAAAAAAAATATTAACTAATAGAAAAATTACTACTAATTTAGTAATTGATGAAAATGGTAGTCATGGTTTTAAATGATGAATTAAATATATTAATGAAAATCCTTTAATTCTTATTACCTAATTGAAACTATGGTTTTTCTTTTTTTCTAAAAATATTATTAATTTTTAGAATTAAAATAATACTTGCAAAAAATAATACAATAGTATTAGTTGTAATAATAGCAGGTTGATTAGACAATATTGCAAAAATAATTCATGTTATTGCTGATAGTACAAAAATAATATACATATATAATGATAATGATTTTGTATCTCTGGTGCGAATTATTTTAAAACTTTGAGGAATTAAAACAATACTAGTTAAAATTGCTCCAATCCAAGATAAAATATTAATTGTAAGTTCCATATCTTTCTCTCCTAAATTCTTACTATATTTTAGTATTCCAAGTTATAGGGACTACGTCCCTCGCCACTACGTGACTCACCCAAATTATAGTCCCAGTAGGTTCACTGGGACTATAATCATTTTATTTATCTTTATTTTTAGGTTTATCTTTCTTTTTTAAAATATTATCCAATTTATCTAAACCAGCAGATTTAATATCACTATAAGTCATATCAATGCTACTTGCCTCTTTAAGGTATTTCTTAGGTGACAATTCACTTTTAAGTTCATGTACATAATGTAAAGCCCTAGAATTGTACCTCTTTAACCAATGTCTAGGAAAAAATAAAGTCATAGTCATTGCTTCACCACTATAACTTGGAGGCATAATACCTCTTTTAATCATTTTCTTTGTTCTACGACGTGAAAACACTACTTTATTATAATCCTCAATATTCGTATATAAATTAATATTAAACACAACAAAAAATAAAAAAACACGCATTCTTTTGACTTGAACAACATACTCTACTTTTTCTCTTGCTTGTACTGGTATTCTATTAGGATGTTGTTCAATCAAATACATTGTACCATTAAACATATGACCTATTAACTTACAAAATTGTCCTAAACTTTCTTGTTGATTTTTAAACTGCATTCCTAAATCATTAGAATTTATCTTTAATGCTAATTCATCTAAAATTATTAAATCTTGTTCTTCAAAAGCATAATTACTTGCTAACTGATTAAAAGTAAAAACATCATTATAATTAACCAAATAAGAATAACCAGTCTTTAATTTAATAGGAAAAGGACTAACTACTCGTTTCTTATGAGTTTGTGCTAAACAACAAGCAAGAGCAGATTTACCAGTACGTGGTGGTGCTGAAATAATGGATGGGTTACACTTTATTGGACACTAATTACGTAGACAAGTGAACAAATTAGTGAAAAGAAAGGAAGTATAATTATGGCCAATATTAACTCATATTCAGATGAATTTAAAAAACAAATAGTAGCTTTATATCAAAGCGGTAAGTCAGTGTCTTGTCTTGCTAAAGAGTACAATGTTACAAAGAGCAGCTACTTATAATTGAATTAAGCAATTTACTAATTCAGGTAGTTTTAAAACTAAAGATAATAGTTCTGTTGAAGAAAATGAATTAATTAAATTAAGAAAAGAATTAAAACAATTAAGAATGGAAAATGATATTTTAAAGCAAGCAGCACTAATAATAGGCAGAAAGTAGAAATTATTGCTAAAAATAAAGTTAAATATAAAATTCACACAATGTGTCGTTTTTTGAAAATATCTAAATCAACATATTATTTTAACTTAAAGAAAAAAGAAAATAAAATCAAAAATAATATGTATGATGAAGCTGTTATTAGTGCTTTTAAAGAAAATAAAGAAGTTTATGGTACTAGAAGATTAAAAAAAATTTTAGAAAACCAAGAAATTTATTTATCACGCAGAAAAATTAAAGAAATTATGAATAAGCATAATTTAATATCAAAATACACTAAATTATCATTCAAAAATCATCATAATAAAGTCAATAATAGTCAAATAACCAATCTTGTTAATAGAAACTTTAATAATAGGGTTAAAAATGAAGTTATTGTTAGTGATTTAACTTACGTTCAAGTTAATGGTAAATGAAACTATATTTGCCTATTAATAGACCTATTTAACCGCGAAATTATTGGACATAGTGTTGGAGTTAAAAAAGATGCATTACTAGTATATCAAGCATTTATGCAATCAAATCGCTGTTTAAAAGATATCCAAATATTTCATAGTGATCGAGGTAATGAATTTAACAATAAAATTATTAATAATCTTTTATTAGCATTCAATATTACTCGATCTTTAAGCAAAAAAGGTTGTCCTTATGATAATGCTGTTGCTGAAGCAACTTTTAAAACTTTCAAAACTGAATTTATTAATGATAAAAATTTTACATCATTAATCCAATTAAAATTAGAATTATTTGATTATATCAATTGATACAACAACATAAGAATCCACAGCACTTTAAACTACTTAACTCCTATCAAATATCAAGAACAAGTGTCTACCAAAAAATAGTCCTAAAAAGTGTTGCCATTCCAGATTTTATCATTTGACAACTTATCGATTAAAAATTTATTTTTCAACTATAAAATAACATTTATGATATTAATTTAATCAAAAATAAGTTAAAAAAGATCCTAAACAGGTTCTTATATCAATATTGAAATATAATTTAAATTATATATAAAATATTTCTAATTAACCAATTCATTATTATCAAATTCTCTGTTTTTAATTATTTGGGAGCGTGGCGAAGATGTCGGTAACTAAAAAGTTTTAAAAATAGCTCCTTTCTTTTTTTACCCTTGAATTAAAAATAAATTACAAAAGACGAGAATAAAAATCTTGTCTTTTTTTTGTAATTGTAAAATTTTAAAATTTTTATTATTAACACTCTTTAAATATCTACTACACGCAGTGACCAAGTAGGAGAAAGTTAATAATTAATAACCTTCTTTAACGCTATTATCAACACGTGTTAGGGAACTAAAAAAGTGAACTACAACACAGTTGTTAAAAATAGTAGCTAGAGCATGTGGACTTGCATGAATAAATAAAAAGTGGAGTGATACCTAATAAAATATACTAACCATTAATGGTAATTCTTGGGGTGGGAGCGAATTGGAAACTAGTATATATAGACCTGTTGTAGGGACCTATTGTATTAATTCTATTCTTTATTTAACCAACCTTGCCACTCCCCAGTGAGCAAGTGTTGGTTTTATTTTTTATTTTTTTTGAAAAAATTTTTGGGCGAGAAAATAAATTTCAAACTTGTAAAAAAAATTGAGCGGTGCCGGTTCAATTAAAATATTAATTTGTTTAACACAAATTAAATAAATATTGAATCGAATGCCTCAATGTTTTTTAAAATTTCACAATTTATTTTTGAGCCCAGAATTTCTGGAATGAATAAAACTAATAGTATTAATAATATAAAAATCAAAATATATATTCTTTATGCTAGAAGCAACAGAATATATTAGAAAGAATTATTATGAAAAAGTATTTTTGTTGAACATGTAAACAACATAAATTAGATTATTTATTCTTTAATACTAATGATATAAAAACAAGAAAATATTTTTTAAGAGATAAAAATAGTAAAGCAATTTGTTATGACTGTATTTTAAATATTAGGTTAAGTAGGAGGTATAAATATGGATAAACAAAAATTAATTAGTTGATTAAATTTAATTTTAGATAGTGATATAGAACAATATAATAAAGAAAAAGACATATATTATTTAAATAAATTAAAAGGTTCAATTGATATTATTAAAATTTTAATTAATAAAATACAATGCAGAGAATTTGATTAATAATGAAATATGAATTAATTATTGGAATTGACCCTGCTGGTATTGGTAATAATGGAATTGTTATATATTCAAATGAAACTAATAATATTGTTTTTAATGAAACATTCAATACATTAACTGTTTTATGAACTAAAAATATTTATAAAGAAAAATTTCAATTAATTAAAGAAAAATTTATTGATAAAAAAATATTAGTTATTGTAGAAAATTTCTTTTTAAATTCAAAACAATTATTAACTAATCCATTAGCAACTCCTAAAATTATTGGTTCATTAATGGTATTAGTACAAGATGTTATGAATTGAGATTATCTAGAAAACCAACCAAAAAATAAAAATAAAATAACAAATTATAAAGGAAATATAAAATTAACAAAACATGAACAAGATGCATATAAGCATATTCAATATTATTTAAAAAATCATAAAAAAATATTAATTTTTGACAATTATTTAAGGAAATTATAAAAATGAAAGATAAAACAAATTATGTCAAATTAACAGTAAAACTTAGTAACACTATTGAAGCAAAATATTACGAAAAAGGTAATAAAGAATTATATTATAGTGTTCGTGGTCAATGAAATGGATTAAACTATGTTACTTTAATTTTTAATAAACCAAAACTTTATAGACGCTGTATTTTATTAAACAAAAACGATGAAATTATAGTAACTGGTGAAATCTTTAATACTTTAAATATTCCTAAAAATCGTGCATTTTGTTCAATTAATGTTAAATGATTTAAAAAATGAAAAGAGTAAAAAATGATATTATGAAAAATTTTATTAATAGTACCGATATTAATAACAAGTATAACACTAATAATATTTTTAATATTTATTATTAAAGAATTAAAAAATGAATATAAAGTATTGAAAATATTAAATGAAATTGCTAATCAAATTGAAAATAAGGAGAAAAAATAATGAATAGATGTACATTTAGTCAAACTACTAAATTTACTAGTTTAATACCACCACATGATGAAAATTTTGAACAAATACAATGTGAAAATATAACAGAAGAGCAATTTGATGAATATGGTAGAGCATACTGTAAAGAACATAGAATTAAAGTTGATGAAATTAATAAATCAAGACATAAAAATTGTATTAATAAAGAAAAATTACTTGAACATATTAAAAATATAAATTTTAAAGGAATTTTTGGTTTATTAATTAAAAAAATAGAAAACGGAGAAATTAACTAATGACTAATTGTAAACATGAAGATGTAAGCATTGAATTAATATTTCGTTGTAATGATTGTTTAGCTGTTCAATTTCAACATCCAAAAAATAATAAGGAGAAATAACTAAATGAAAATGTGTAATGATTGTAAAGAAAATTATAATTGACCAAATTGTCAAAATTGTTTTAAAAATAATGATAATAAAAACTAATAATTGAAATATAACAATATCAAATCATGATGAAGCAGATAGTTTATTAATTGGTTGATATTATTTAAATAAGGAGAATAAATAATGAATAAAGAACAATTAATTAAATATTTAAATCAATATTATAAAAATATGGAAACTGATAATGAATATCACTTTATGGAATTTAAAAATGAACAAGATAAATATACACATTACGGGATATTATTAGCAATTAATACTATAAAAGAAAAAATAGAAAATGGAGAATTTGACTAATGATAATATTACCTACTTTGTTTGAAAATAAAGATGAAATTGAAATATTATCACCATTTCCAAAAGCAATTCATACAAGTAATGATATTAGAGCAATTATTTTAAGACAATACCCAAATGTTAAATCAAAACACATAATTGTTTCTGACCCCGAAAGTAATGTTGCATTAATAGTTGGTGATAATGATGTATATCAAGGTTGAATTAAAGTAACAATTAAAAAATTAGAAAATTAAAGGAGAACAAATAAATGCAAAAAGAAAAAATTAAAATTAGAAATTATGAATTTGAATTAAATTCTTATGTAGTAGATTCCTTATTAGATGTTATAAGAGAACTGATAAAAACAAATAAAGGAGATTAAATTATGTTAGATGAAATTTTACAAGTCATTTTTGATAAAGCAGATAAAAAAGAGTTAATCGATACGATAGAAAAGTTAATTAATGTTACTAACAATCGTTCAGAAACAAAAAAATGACTTATTATAAATTTTGATAAAACTAATTATGTTTTAGAAAAATTATTGAATATGAACGGAGAAATTAAATAATGCCAAATATAGAAAATCAATCAAATTATACATTAACTAAATTAATTAGAACTGGTATAAGTCCTATTTGTGCAATGATTGGTACAAGTGCTTATTATGGTCAAGTAATTGCAAATCCAGTATTAGGTTCAATTAATAGTTTATTATTTGGTAAAAAATTAGGTTTAGATATTTGAAATTTAAATCAAAGACCAAATACTAAAACAAAATTAATTAATAGTTCTAAAAAAATATTACTAGGTTTAGGAACAATCGGTTTAGCAAATTATAGTAAATGAACAGAAAATAATATTAATCCTATTATTCCAACAAAACCAACTCCAATAACTACTACAACTACAACTGAGGGTCCACCATGATTATTGTTAGATAAACAAGATAATCAGTCATTAATGGATTGAGATACATATATTAGTTTAAATGCTTATGGTATTTCAAATCTTATTAGTGGATTAACTGAGTTAATACCTAATAAATTTGAAACAATAAGAAAAATTTGTAATATGGCAACTGGTGGATGTTTGATTAGTACTGGTGTTGCTATGGGTATAAATAATAATTTTAATAATGCTTATGCAGTACCTACCATTATTGCTGGGGCATCTGAAATTATTCATAATTTATTACCTATGGAAACAAATCATCATGTTGAAGAAATGCAAGAAACAACATTTAATAATGAAACTACAAGATTAATTAATGATAATAGATTTTCAATTAATAGTGAAACAACCAGTCAATACGGTAGTGATAATATGAGCGAAGTACCATTAAATACTGATAATGCTTCATTAAATTGAGATTACAATCACATGAGTTTATAAAGGGGGTGAAAAGCAATGAATAAAGAAAAAATAATTGAATATTATAATCAAGAAATACAATCATATAAAGAAAGAATGGAACAATTAAATAAAGAAATATCTGTATTAGTAAAAATTATAAGTAATTCACAATCAATGATTGAAAGAATTAATGGTGGTCAATTTGATGAATAATTAAAAAATAAATAATTGAAAGGAAAATATTGAGATGAAAGAATTTTTACATGAATTAATAATTATTGGAACAAGTGTTGGAACATTAATTTGCAGAGAAATTATTGTTTTATTAAAAAGATTTATTACAACTCCAAAACATGTTAGAGCAAATAACAAAATTATAAAACATCAAAAAAAATTAGCAAAATTAAATGAAAAAATTAATAAAGGAGAAAAATAATATGACAAAAATTGAATTTAATGAAAAATATAGAAAAAATAATATCAAAATTGATAGAGATTTTGATTTAGATATAGGAAATTGTTTTAAATTTTCTGATATTGATATATTAGAAAATGCTGTTAATGATTATAAAAAACTAATAAGTGAAATGCCACAATTAGTTAAAGATTGATTATTGGGATAAGATTAGGAGAATGTTAAATGTTAGAAAATGAAAATAATGTTCAACAAACAACTGAACCTTTAACTGAAAATAATGCTTCTTCACAAGAAATAGAAAATAAAGTTAATGAAGCAGAAAATAAGTTAAATAAACTTAATCAAGAAATTAAAGAAAAAGAAATTATTAATATATTTAAAAAATATCAAGTTAAAACTGAATTTTATGATTATTTAAAATTTAAAACAAGTAATATAGAAAATTCAAAAATTGAAGAAACTATTAAAAAAATGATTAAAGAACAACCAGTATTTAAAGAAACAATTAATACAGGTGGCAAACCACAAACAATAATAACAAATCAACCAAATTCAATAAAAAGTACATTATTGGATTATAAAAATAAAAATAAATTATAAGGAAGGAAAATAAAAAATGGCAGTACCATTCAAACAAAATTTAGATAATACCGAAAAATTAGTAGAAGCACCAGAATTTATAGAATTTTTTAAACAATCAAATAGTCCGTGGGCAAGTTTTTTTCCTATCGAAATGGTTAATTCAACAAGAATTGAATTTATAGTTAAAAAACCAAAAGACCCAAAAGTTAAAGTTCTTCAATGAAATGATAAAAGTAAAAGAATAGATGTTGGATATGCTGATACAGATAAAATTATTAAAGAAATTACAGAAGAAGCCGTTGCTGGCGAAACAATTGCAGCAAAAGATTTATTAGCAGAAAATGGTCAAAATTTATTACAAAGTATGCAATATGAAGTTGCTAATGATTTAGCAGATTATTTAGCTAATAACAATACTAATGTAATTGCAAAATATGCAATTAAATTTATGATTGAAAAATCAACAGAACCAAAAGCACAAGCAATTAAATATGTAGAAGCAATGTTGGGGGCATGAAATACATTATTTCAATATAGAAATATTGCAAATTGTAGATTCTTTATTACTAATTCTCTTTATGATAGTATAGTTTATTTGGCAGATAATAAAGGTTTAATTACTGATAATGAAATTGCACAACAATTAAGATTAAATGGTAATGATTTATATATTAAAGGTGTTTTATGTCAAATTGTAATGGATGACTATATGACTTTTAAAAATGATAAAAATGATGATGAAATTATGTCATTTGTTTTAGCAACACCAAGAGCAATGAAAAGATATATGTTGCAAGATACAATTATTTATGTTCAAGAAGTGGCAGATGGTAAAGTTGGAAGAATGTATTTAGTTGGTGGAGAAGTTACAGGTCAAGCCATACCTTATATTTCTAATAATGAAACAACATCACGTTGAATGGCATGTGGAATTATTAATACTGATAAAACTGATTTAAAAACTAAAATTACAAATTTAACAACTGATATTACTGCAAATGTTAATAACAATAATAGTGAATTAAATACACAAATAAAAAGTACTAATGAACTTAAATCATTAAATCCAAATTTAACAAATCCAACTATTAAATATTTTAGTGACGCACAAGGAAAAACTAATGTAAGTAATCAAAAACAAAAAGCAGGTGACTTATATATAACTATTACTGCAAATGTTAATGACTTAAATTATAAAGGAACAACAAATCCAATTAAAATAACTCTTAAATAAAGGAAATTAATACCATGCCAATCGGTACAACTAGTACAGCAATACTTTTAAACATAAATAAACCAAAACATACTAGAACAAGTAACCAACAAGAAAATAAAAGTTTTTGATGAGAAATTTTAGAAATGATTGGTGTACAAGTTATAGCAGTAGCACTTGCTCCTTTTACTGGTGGATTAAGTGAAAGCGTAGCACTTGGATTAGGTGCAAGTGATTTAATTGCTAGTATTAGTGCTGTTGGTGTAGAGTTTTTAACTGATTTTACTATTAATCAAGTTTATGATTATTTAAAAGGAAATGTAACAAAATTAAATACTTTCTTTAATATACTTCCTGCATTTGCTGGACTTAATAAAATTAGTCGTGGTTATCGTACTACTAAATTTATTAAATTAGCAGAAAAAACTAAAACATTAGAACAAGTTGGAATTAAAGAAGCAAAAAACTTACAAGAAATTATAAGTCAAGTAAGTGGAAAAGAAATTTTAACAGATAAAATTATTGGTAATAAACGTTATTTAATGAATTATAGTTTTACTCCTAATCGTGAAACAGTATTACGAGATTTAGGTTATGTTGCTGAAAGACAATATAAAAATAATTTTCAAAAATTAGAAGCACAAGAGTTAAAAGATTACTTATTATTACAAAATACATTAACAAAATTAAGTCCTCAATTAACTCCAAAGTTTAAAATTAAAGATATTGAAAAAGCAAATAATTTTTTAAAAAAATATAATACTGATTTAAAAAAAGTACTATCTATGAATCAACATGATTGATTAAATTTAGTTCATACAATACATACAGAAAATAGATATGGAAAAACTTTAATTTTAGATTTACAAAAAATTCGTGCTAATGCTATTAAATTTAATTTTAAAAAAAGTTCAATTCATAAGATTGTTTTAAATGCAAATAAAATTTTTAAATATTTGGATATTAGATTTTATTTAAAAAAAGGTTTAAATAAATTTTGAAAAAATACATCATATTTTGAAAAATTACGAGAAAGTATATATAAATTACAAGAAAAATTTGAAAAGTTAGAAAAGCAAGCATTTGAGAAAATTAAAAAATTAAAAGAAAAAGCAACTGATTTATTTACTAGTGCAGAAAAAAGAGCAATTAAACATGCACAATTAATTCCATTAAATTCACCAGTATTTATGGGTTGTAAAATTCAACCTTTATCATTAGATAAATGTGCAATTACTATTTATTATCGTAATCCTAAATATAAACCAATTACAGTTGTTGATAGTATTCTTAAGGCAGAAACTTTTGTTGCTCAAATACATCCATTCCATTGATATCGTTGATATAGTGGTTGATACATTGGTTATGGAGTTAATCAAAATAAATGATTAAAAGCAATAGCATTTGCTCCGCCGGTTGTTCAACAAATAATTAGAGATAGTTTTAAAGTATATAGAGAAATATTTAGAATCGTAAGAACTTATCATAAAGTAGCAAATGTTATTAATAATCCTATTGAAAATATTAATAAATCATTTAAAAGTGTTGGTTTAAAATTTTCAGTAAATACTGTATTTGGTACTGGATTATTACATCATTTAGAAAAATTTGCATATAGTCAAGTTGTAAAAAAAGGTAAAAAGAAATTACAAAAAGAAATTATACATATATCACATAGAAAAACTAAAACAAAAACTAAACATTATAAAAAAGCATTTTTTAAGGAATGATAAAATATGATTAATAAACTTTGAACTGGTGTCAGTCTAGAAAATTATAATAACTGATATCCATTAACTGGAAAAATTACAGAAACACCACAGCAATATATACAAACATGACCAAATGTTAATGATTGATTTAAAACTTTTGCTATTCGTGCTCAAAATGATATTAATGCTTATCTTGGTTTTATTTTATCTAAATTTCCTTTTGATAGTTTTAAAGATGAATTAATTAAAGAAACATTAAGAGATATGGTTTTTGTAACCGCTGAACATTGAGTATTTAATCGTACACCAATTGAATTTAATGTTGATGCTACTATTCAGTTTAATAATGGTAGTCAATTTAGTGCAAATAGTATTCCTACAATTAATGTTTGAGATTTAGCACCAAGTAGAATGAAAATATTGGCAAGACTAACAGAATTAAAACAAATATTATCAAATTATAATGATGATGAAATAGATGTTGAAAAAATTGATTTAAAATCATTTTATACTAGAAATCAAGTTGATGAATTAATTGAACAGCAAAAAGAATTTACATTATCAAAACAAATTAAATTATATGATGATTTAGTTGATGATAATGAAAATGAAATATATAGAGGTCCTGTTAGTAAATTTGTTAATAAAGGTTATGTTGCAACTGATTATGATAAAGAAACTGAAACAATGATTTTAGATTGACCTGATGAAATTGGTACATTACCACCCGAAGCATTACAAAATAATCCACAAATTGGTGATTTTACTCATGCACCAACTTGTGATTTTTCGGCTAAACAACAAAAACGAATTACTACTAATGAAAATGAAATTACCAAATTAAATACTGAATTAATTAAAGCAAATGAAAATATTAATTATGTTAAAAATAATTGATTTAATATTGAAACTAGTCCTTTATGAAAAAAAGTTGAAAATAATAATATAGAAATATTTAAATGATATTTTATTAAAATCAGTTATCAATATTCAACAGAAAATAACTTTATGAAATTTTATAAAGTAATTAAAATTTATTTAAATAATGTTTTTAATAAATTTGAGTTGCTAAATGTTGATTCCATGACGTATAGTGAACAAATCCAAAATAAAACAATTTTAAATACCGGAACGATTTACTATAACAATAAAAAGAAAGAATTTAGTGGTGGCGGTAATTCTTATCCTGAACGTGGAAAAATTAATTTAATTGGTGATATAGAAGAAATATATCAATATCAAGGAATAGATACACCAACTGAATTTATAGCAGAAGAAAATACTGAACGTGATTATTATACAAAACTAGAAACTAATAATTTATTAGATAAAAAACAAGATAAATTAATTGCTGGTGAAAATATTAAAATTGATGAAAAAACTAATACTATTAGTGCTACTGGTGGAAGTGGTGAATCATTATGATTAATAGACCCTAATTCGCCTAATATTATTCAACCTAAAGAAAAAAGAATTATTACTTCAAATAATACTAGAATTGTTTATATAGCAGACCCTACACAACCACAAGATGCTGTTAATTTAAGAACATTAAATAAAAATATCCCAGATTTAACTGATTATTATAAAAAAGAAGAAGTAGATAAAGAATTAGAAGATAAAATAGATAAAACACAATTTCAATATGCTTTTGTTCTCAATACTTTTGGTACTGAAATTGCTAATTTAGAAACTAATGATAAAACTATTGCTGGTGCTATTAATGAATTAATTAAAAAAATAAAAGATTTAAAAATTGGTAAATGAAAAGATGTAGCCTTTAATATTAGTACTACTGGTATAAAAAATCAAGAAATTAGATATGATTGTAAAGAAAATAAATTATATCGTATATGATTTAATTTAAATCCAAGACAACAAAAAATAATATTACCAGATATTTATACATTTACTGATTTTGTTTATTCGTTAGGTTCTGGTATTCCACAAACTGTAACAGTATATAGTACTTATATAAAAGAGGGTGGAAGATTACAATTATTATGTTCAAGAAATGAAAATATTGATGTTTTTAAATGAGAAGACATGAATATTAGTGGTGGTAATTTATGAAAATTACAAGAATTGCAGGAATAATATTATGTTTTTTAAAATAATAAAAATTATTTTAGGTTTAATAGGAGTTTTATTATCTTCTGCTGTTGCTGGTTTAATTATATTTATTATAGTAAAAATTGTATTAAAAATTAATCAAATATTTTAAAAAAAGGTGGTGAATATTATGTTAGGTAGATTTTTAAGAAGAGATAAAAGCACTAATAATGAAGAAAAAACTAAATTAACTTTTTTAAAAGGTAAAAGTACACATGCTTCTATTTTAAGTTATTTTGGTTTTAATGATTTTAATCATGAAACATATTTTACTGATTTTGTAGCAGAAAATAATGCTAATTTATATAATGCTCCACTAGATATTAACAATGAAACTATTAAGCAGTATTTAATTCAACAAGAATTTTATAGAAAAAATTGAAATTCTATTTTTAAATTAAGTAAATTGGGAATTAGTGGTTATTTAATTTTTATTGCAAATGATGACTTATATTTTCAAGTAGTTGATATACAACAAAGAGTTTATGATATTACTGGTAAATTAATTCAATGTACTATTTTTTATGATAGTTATCAACAAAATGCACAAATTGTAAGATTATTTGAAGTTTATACATTAAATAATGAACAAGTAACTATTAATCGTGCAATTTATAGTGTTAATGATAGCAAAAAACAATTTCCACTAGATTTTAAATCGTTCATTAATAACCCTAATTTAGCACAAGAACAAATACTAAATATTAACTATATACCAATAGCAATTATGCGAAATAAAGCAAATGAATTAGCAGATTGTAATAAAGTAATGGATAAAATTAAAGCATTAGATGTTATTTATGAACAAATTGTTTTAGATACAATTTTAAACTCACCAAAGTTTATTTTTAATTCAACTTATGGTAATGTAAAAGATTTATTAGAAGATGCTGTAAGAATATTAGTTACTAAAAATTATATTTTTAAAAGTGGCGGAGATAATAACGAACAAAACGAAAATATCAATATGACAAGTAGTAATTTTAAAGGTAAAAATTTGACTGATATATACGATTGAAATGTTAATGAAATATTTAAACGTTGTGGCATTCATATTCCAAGTCAAAAGAAGTCAGCACAACAATCAGTTCCCGAAAGTACAGCTGTAAATATTTCAACTATTAATTATATTGAACAAAAGTTATGACAATTTAATATTGATATTCTTAAATTTATTCAAATATTAGTACGTTTAGATAAAGATTTATTAAATAGTAAAACATTTAACATTAATGATGAACAAGAAATTAATAATTTAACAGTGAGATTAAAATTATTTAATCCCGAAAATAACCAATTAATAGGAGAAAACAATGGACAATCAAAACAACAAACCACAAACGAAGTTTCCACAGAAACAAACTAAACTTAATCAAGCAGAAGTAGAAAATGATTATTTAATTGACAATATTCCTTATGACTTTACTAATCTTATGAGTAGCAAAGGTGACCCTGAGCTTAAAAGAGCATATGATGAATTTAAACTAAGAACTTTATATATTTATGAAATTGAACGTTTATTTAAAAATAATGAAAATAATAATTTAAGATTTTCAGCAAATACTATTAAAATTGGTTTTATTGATATTGATAAAGTATTAAAAACTACTGCTGCTGAAACATCAGACTTTACTATGCAATTAAATCAAAGAGCAAGTACAAATATTAATGATAATACTATTGAATATAGTATGACTGATATTAAAAATTTAATATTTCAAGAAATAAATTTATTAAATCAATTTAAGTTATATGCTGTATCTATTAATGAACCATTAACTGAAAATAATATTGATAATTTATATATCATTAATAACTATTCTCAACCTTATCAAAATCCAAAAACAAGAAGTACTAAAAGTATTACTATTATTAAAATTAAAGATTTTAAAACAAGAGATGGTTATCCAATTATTATTAAATTACAAAAACCATTAGACAAAGATACAAAAGTAATTGGTTTAAAAATTAAAGCCCCTAGAAGCATGATTTTCGGCAATATAAAGGTACTTGGTGAAGTTGACAATATGGAAGTATACCCAAAGTTATTTGTTAAAGATAAGATAGCATTTCCGCTATTATCAATGCCTATTGAAACTCAACCAAAAGTTAGAATTTTACAACAATGATTTAGTGAACAAATATTACCATGAAATTTAGCAAAACAATTTATAGAACAAGAAAAATCAGTTTTAGATTTGATTAAAATTAGTAGTGGAACTGAAACAAGAAAAGAAGTTATTAAAAATGCAAGAGTAACTGATACTTGATTAGGTTGAGAATTAGGTTCTATTTGAACTGGTGATTGACCATTAAAAAACGAAATACATTTAGAAGATAAAAAAGTTTTATCTTTTAGTAATGAAGGATGATATGTTTATCTTGCAACTAATAATAGATTTAAAGATATTGCAATTGAAATACAAGATGCACCAAAAAATGATAGTTTACAACAATTATTATTAAACATGTTAAGTTATACATATAATTACAATAGAAATTTTGAAGGTGCAGAATATGATGAAAAAACAGGAAAACCTAAAAATAAAATAGCAGAATTACGTGATACATTTTCGGGGCAAAAACCTGACGAAATAATTACTAATTTATTTAAACAATGAGAGTTAGATTATCCAAATTATATAAATTTGCAACAAGTTAAAATATTTAAACAAGTATTTATTATGTTATCAAAATATATTTATTCAACTTTATCAATAAATAAAGGTTTGAATGATGATAATAAAATATTATTACCTTATTATTTTGAACTAAAATCAAGTCCAATAAAACCCAGTAAAAATGATATTTGACAATTTAAAGATGTAAAAGTTATATTAAAATCTGAATATTTTGATTTTTCAGATAAGAATAATATTAAATTAAAAAATAATGATATTAGTCAAAATGAATTATTTAAACTTGATGATAATCAATTTAATTGATTATCTATTACAAATGAATTAGAAAGTAATAATATTCCATCATTAGTTCCTGCTGATTGAACACTAGCAAATGGAGAATATGGTAAATATTTTACACGATTAATTATTAATAAAAATAAACTTGAGAATACTTTAAACTTATATGGTTCAAATAAATCTCAATTATTTTCTAAATTAGAATTTTATGAAGAAATATTACAAATTGATAACAATAATGAATTTGATTTACAAATTAAAAAAGCAATTAATAATTTAAATCGTATTGAAATTAGTGGAATATTTGGTGCTGGTAATTATGATTTAATTTTAATAACTGATAAGCAAGAAATAAATTTAAAAAATATTAATCTATTTGATAAATATAACGAAAATATTTCTTATATAAATATTGAACTTTAATTATCAAAAATATCCATCAGGATAATTACCATCTCATGATATATCTATTCTTTCAAGAGTATTTCCACTATTATAAAATTCTGTTTTTTCAGGAGTATCAGAAAAATAAATTTTAAATTCATTTTTTATATCGACTGAAATACCATGAATATCAGACATTCATATTTTTTGAACACCTCATTCAACTTGTTTATGTGGAGTTAAAAAATATTTAACTCCACTAACATTATGGGTAAGCACCCCCCCATGATTAAACCTATTGTTCCAGTTGTAGCACCAGTTATTGCTAATGCTAATGTTATTTTACTTAAATTTTTTTTTATTCATGTTTTCATTTTAAATTTCTCCTTTTTTCCTTGATTTTACTTATAAATTGTACTATTTTTGATTATTTTTACAAGTATGCTTTTAAATACAAAATAACGCCTAAATTAAAGACGTTTATTTTGTGATACCTCTATACTATTAATTATATGTAAATTGTTTATTATATACCAAATGTGAAGATGCTTTTTTTTACACTAGCATTATTTTTACCTCTAATTACATTTTTATATGGATACAAGGCATAAAACAACGCATCATAAGGGTCTTGATACATATTTTTATCCGGAATGTTAGTTTTTGTTTCATCATAACGTAATTCTTCTAAACATTGAGTAGTCTTTGGTAAATCATCTTTATTTGCATAAAAGTTTCCATAACTCATAATATTTCTCATTCATACTACTCTATTAGTTAATCCCGCTTCTTGATTTAAATTTGAAGAGTGTTTAATAGCAGTTTGTGTTATTAAAATAGTATTATGTTCATCAATTAATTTTTGATTTAATCAATCCATGGCAGTTCTTGCTTTATCATCATAAAAATAAATTGCTTGTTCAAAATTTTCAAAATTGTC
Organism: Spiroplasma endosymbiont of Dactylopius coccus; assembly: GCF_977110965.1. Classification (NCBI taxonomy): domain Bacteria; kingdom Bacillati; phylum Mycoplasmatota; class Mollicutes; order Entomoplasmatales; family Spiroplasmataceae; genus Spiroplasma; species Spiroplasma endosymbiont of Dactylopius coccus. The sequence continues at coordinate 415,926 of NZ_OZ373019.1, forward strand.
CATTAATCCTAAAATTTCATTAACATAAGCATTAATTTTCTCATTTTCATTAATAAAATCATTTGGAGTAACTACTAATTCACAAATAACATAAGGGTCATAATATCCAGTATTATTATATTCTTTAAAACCAACTATCATAAATACAGTATGGTCTTTTGGTCCCGTAGCTCAATCAATACCAACACTATAAAAATCAAATTTATACATATCTTGTTCTTGATTATAAAATTGTTTTAAATCATATGGTTGTCAATATTTTACTGTTTTTTGAAATGGAAAAATTGTTGCATCACTATCTAAAAATTCAAAACCATAAAAAACAGTATTGAATTCATCAGGATTACTTTTTTCCATTTCTAATAAAGTTTTTTGTTGAATTTCAGGTAATTTTTTTCAAAATGGTTGAATAGTAAATCTTAAAATAAATAAGCCTAAACCACTAAATATATCTTTATTTTCATAATAAACTTTGCCAATTTTTTTAAGATTTTCAATTATTTCATCATTTAATGGTAAAAATGGCGTACAGTATTTTAAATAAAATGGGTGATATTTATCATAAGGATTACATGTAAAAGTAATAAAGAAACTTTTATAAAAATAACGAGTAATTAATTTTCCAAAAGTAGGACTATATATATTTTTATCAATAAAAGTTCAACTTCATTCTTTAATTGGTTCATTTGAAACTTTAATACGATTACTTCTAAACATAGAATTTTGTAAACGCTCATATCTATATGTTAATTGCTTTTCTGTTAGTGTTTCTTTTTCTTCTGCCATTATTATTTCATCAGTACGTGAACCCAAAAAACTTGACCCACCCGCTTCTTTTCCAAAAATTTTATTACCATTAGCATAACCAATAAAATCAATTTGTTGATTATTAGGAAAAATAATACATCCACCATCTTTGGTTATTTTTCATTTAATACCATGTGTATTATTAGGTAATAAATTAATATTATATGTATCTAATAAAACTTGACAAACATTCATTAAAGCACCAATTGTAGTTTCACTATGAGTATTTTCATATCGTCTTACTTCTTGAACACTACTATCACTAAAATTACAACATATAAATAAATCAAATGCTAAGCAGTTTCAAGTTTTTCTTGTTCCACGTGCTGTTGGTATAAAACGATAAAAACAATTAGTAGTGAAAAATTCTGCTCATTCATCACCAACAAATTGTTTAAAAATATCTCAACTAAAACCATAATTATTATCACTAAAATTAAGATTATATTTTTTATTCAGTTGTGCATAACTACTAATAAAAGCCACATTTTACTCCCTAATTTTTATAAGTAATACAATTAAATTATAACAAACAAAATTTAGAAAGGAACATTAAAAAATGTTTATATTACCATTCTCTAATCATTTTGATTGAGATAAACATGATTTTAATCAAGATGAATTAAGTTTAAAACAAACAGAAGAATTATTTACAAAAATAGATGATTATTTATGAAGTACCTGTGATAAATCTGAATATAAATCATATAGATTTAGAAAACGAAAATTAAAAGCAAAAAAAGGTTTATTAAATTATAAACGACGTATTTGTACAAAATATAACCAAAAAACACAAAAAAATGAATTTGTTTCATTGCTAGATAATTATCTTGGTGTTAAAAAATATAGTAAACTTGCACCTAATGTTATTAAACAAATTTTAAAATTTTTTGCTGATGGAAAAAAGTATCGTGATGTTTGTGATACTTTTATTGAAGATTTAATAAGTACTAGTACAGTTTGTAGAACCTATCAAAAATTTCAATTACCAAAAGCTAATATTCCTAAAATAGTATTAGAACCTGTTTGGAATCTTTTAAACATAATTAAACTAAAAAAGGGAATAATTATTTCTAACCTGACAGTTAATTAACATTTTATTTTCTTTGTCATTTTTTTGTTAAAAAGATTTTATCATTTGACAACTTATCGATTAAAAATTTATTTTTCAACTATAAAATAACATTTATGATATTAATTTAATCAAAAATAAGTTAAAAAAGATCCTAAACAGGTTCTTAGAAAAAAATCAAACTTTATATATAAATATTGATGATGGACATAGAAAATTTAAGTTTAATGAAAAACACAATACTAAAAATTGTAAAAAATGTTCTATGAGATTATTAGTATTTTGTACTGGTAAAAAGAAAAATGGAAAATTAATTAATAAAAGAGCAGTTTGTAAAATAAGAGTATCAAAAACAGAAATTGGTGCTGAAAAAACAGCACAATTAATTAAAAAACATGGTAATTTATTTTTTGAAAATTTTGAACAAGCAAATTTAGTAGTTTGTGGAGATAGTGCAAAATGAATTAGAAAAACTGCTACAATTTTAAATGCTAAATTTATTTTAGATAAATTCCATGCTTTTCATGTTTTATTTCTTGGTATAATGGCTGGAAGAAGAAAAAATAAAATTGCTAAATTACACTATCAAAATGCAATAACTTTATTTGAAAAAGGCCAATATTATGAATTAATTGATTTTTTACAATCATTAGCTTTACAATATAAAAAATTAAAAGTTGGTTATTTTATTAATGCAAAAGATGGTGTATTAAACCAAGCACTAGTTGAAAATATTGGTTGCTTTACTGAAACTAATATTAAACAAATTTTAAAGCATATGATTGGTGATAGAACCTATAATATTGATATGTATACAAAAATGGTTAATTTTAAATGCTATCAAATAAATACTACCATCCAGTTATTATAAATTAAAATTAAAGATTTTAAAAAACCAAAAATAAAATAAAACTTATTAAAGTAACTATTAATAAGAATTTTTGAATTATAAAAGTAAGTATTATTATTGACTAATATTTTACAAGTGTTAAGATTAACATACAATTGCATATTGAAGTCAAAATTATTCTCGTCTAACTTTATAATTTTAAGACAAATTTGAATATTATTGACAACATCGGTATGCTCCCAATTATTTTAATGACATCTTTATAGACAGCAATTGTCACTTCAGCACGTGCCATCATTTGCATTGTATTAAAAATAAAGTTTTCATCAGGATTTTTTTAATTTATACTAAAAATCGTGGTACATGATAAAGTGTTATTTATTTACATTATTTACATTTAAAAGTTTTAATAATTGTTAAAAAAACTTATAAAAATAATACTATATGTTTAAATTAATAGTAAAAAATAATTTACCACTACTTTTCTACATAATTAAAAAATTTTTTTACATTCTTCTTTTTCAAGTTCCGTTTCTAAAAATTTAAAAAATTTACTATTGTTTCTAATTTTTTCTTGTATTTTTTTTAATTAAAAATTTTTGATCAATCATCGTTCAAAATCCTTAAAAATTTATTTTAATTATCAAAATATCCATCAGGATAATTGCCATTTCATTTTTTATCATTATTATTAGTTGGTTTAACTGCAAAATATAAATCTATTTTATAATGGTCGCTTCTTGGACTTTCTCAAATAGAAGCCCCCCAGTGCGCATTGTAATCATGGTCTAAAAATAAGTCAAATCATTTGTTTTATGATGTGCTATTGAACCAATTATTAATCCTATTGTTCCGGTTGTCGCACCAGTTAGTGCTAATGCTAATGTTATTTTATTTAAATTTGTTTTTATTCATGTTTTCATTTTAAATGACTCCTTATTTTTTAATTTTAAATAAACATATAAAATAAAACAGAAATAATTATTGAAAATATTGATAAAATTAGAAATAAAATACCTCAATTTAATAGTTTATGTTTTTTGGTAGCTATAATAGAATTAATTTTAATTTGTTCTGATAAACGCAAACAAGTTTCTTTATTTTTTAAAACTTCTTTTTTAATATTACTTATTTTCATTTTTTGTAAATCTTTATAATATAAACTAAAATTATTTGTTTTATTTTTATTAAGTGTTTTTGGTCTACTTCTTGGAGAAATTGAACAAATAAAAATAATTATTGATAAAAATAAAAACAATATATATAAAATTGTGAAAAGAAATAAAAAAAATGTAGTAATTTTAATTGATGAATATTCAATATCTTTAAATATGGGTATTCAACCAAAAGACATTCCCAAAAGGACACCAGAAATAGCCGTTAATATACTAGCTTTTATATCAAGTCTTTCTATTTGCTTTTTAATTTCATTTAGCAAATCAGTTTCTTTATCATTACATTGTTCAATTTTTCCTAGTTATGAGTTTTTTTATAAATATTAAAAAATAATACTTATTATTTCTTAATTTTACTTTTAAATTGTACTTATTTTTTGATATTTTTACAAATATGTTTTTAAATATAAAATAAGGCCTAAACCAAAGCCATTTATTTTGTGAGACCTATACTATTAATTCTATTGCAATTATTTATTATATTTTAAATATGAAAGCAATTTTTTAAATATTTTTTATTTTATTTAAAATTACACTTATATATATATCTATATATATTTATATAATAAACAAGTAAATTAATATTTTAAAAATATTTACAATAAATTTAGAAATTTAAAAAATGGTTAGGAGAAAAACATGGATTTTAATTATCGATGAACTTATAAAGAATAATATCCTAAAATTGATAAATTAATTTTAGAACATATAACAAAGAAATGAGAAAAGTGAGATTGAAGAATAAAAAATACAAGAGATAAAAAGAAATATAAAATTGTTGATTATCAATATCGAACAAGAAAAACAATGTATGGATTAATAACTTATAAAAGAAGAATTTATGAATATTTTGATGAAAAATTACAAAAATGAGTTCGTGTTTGTTTAGTTGATGAAATACTAGAACTGCCAAAATATAAAAGAATTGGTGAAGATATTGAAGATACTATTATTGAAAATTTTGCAGATGGAAAAAGATATCGTGATATTTGTGTGATTTGTAAAAAAGCAGGTATTAGTGTTAGTAGTGTTCATAGAGTTTTTAAAAATTTAGAAATATTTGAAGCAAACCCAGTAAAAGTAAAATTAGAAAAAAATCAACCTATTTTTGTAGCAATTGATGATGTACACCGCAAGTTTTGAGACTTTAAACGTAAAGGTACAAAACATTCTATCCGATTAATAGTAACATATACAGATAATATTAATCATAAAGTACAAAATAAAAGAGTAAAAGCCATTATAAGAAAAACAAGAACACCAATTGGAGTTAAAAAAACTGCTGAATTTGTTAAAGAACATTGTCAAAAATTTTATGAAAATATTGCAAAAGCAAAAATTATTATTTGTGGTGATAGTGCAGGATGAATTAAAGAACTTGCTAATTATTTAGGTGCACAATTTGTTTTAGATAAATTTCATTTAATTAGAACATTATATCTTGGAGTAATGGCTGGAAATAAAGAAAAATATTTAAAAGAATATAATCACTGTAAAAATTTAATTAATAATGGTCAATATGAACAATTAATTGATTACTTATATAACCAATTAGATAATCATAAAAAATTAAAAAAACAATATTTTAAAAATAATAAACAAGGTATTGAAAATCAAGGCGCTTCTTGGAATAAAGGTTGTTTTACAGAAGGTAATATTTGACATATTTTAAAAGAAATGCTTGGTAATAGAACATATAATATTAGTATTTACATTAAAATGGTTATTTTTAAATGTAATAAGATAAATTTAGAAACATAATTTAATGAATGTAGTAATTACTGATTATTTCACAATTTGCAATAGCATCTCAAAAATTATTATTTTTTATTTTTCTTTTTAAACCAATAATTAAGAATGTTAATGACAAAATTATAGACACAAAAATTGGAACTACAATTGTAGAAAAAATAACTGCAATTTTTAACCATAATAAAGGATAATTATAATAATTATCAATAATATAACAACTTCCAAAATTTTTAAAAGAAGTATTATTATTGGTTAATATGTAATATCAACTATATTTACTTCATAAAGTAAAACCATTATATTCAAATGTTAAAGTTTCTGAATTTTTAAATAAATAATTATTTTTAACAGTTACTACTTCTTTTCCATGAAATAAACTAAGTAATAATAGTCCAATAATCATAATTAAAATAGTTAAAATAAATAACAATACAGTTATTAACTGTAATTTTTTAAGTTTCATTTTTAAAATCTCCTTAATTTTACTTTACAAGTTTAGCATTTAACAAACTTAATTATAAGTATTTTAGTTGCAATAAATTTAAAAAAATTATATTATTTAAATACAATTTCAATACAATTTATACAATTTCATAAAAATCCAAATTATTTCTTGTCTAAATTTATAATAAGACGATATAAATTAATTTATTCCGGATTTTTGACAATCTCCCAATTTTTTATTTAAATAAAATCATATTAATAAAACTTATAAGTTTTATTAATATGAAAGTATCTTTATATTTAATTTAAAATAAATTAACAATTATTGATGAAATCGATAATGTATAAAAATATACTAATTTTCAATTTCGTTATTTTTTATATTTTTAATTGCTTGTGTTTCAGCATCACTAACATTAATATTTAAACACATACGATATAAACTAGAAATAGCAAAAAGACATTCACCAACTTTAGCACGAGCAATAAAATCAGTTTCATTAGCAGAAATGCCACCATATGAAGAATACAATTCATTTAATGCCGCTAAATCATGAGGTTGTAAATTTAATACTTTTAAATATTGACTTGAGTTAATAATAGCAGTAGTATATTTTTTAATTTCTTCAGAACCAAGAAAATCGTTAATATTTTGTGTAATAATATTTATCATACCTGTATACTTACGAATTCTCTTAACAATTTGATACATAAATAATAATGCTGCTGGAAATTCTTTATCAATAAGTAAATGGGCTTCATCAATAGTAATTGAAATTCATTGTTGTTTATTATTAATTTCATTATCATTTTTATTTTTTCGTACTTCATTTTCAATATATTTCAAAATTAAAAACATTTGAGCGTTAACTAAACGTTTATTCCCTGATTGCGTTAAAGTATATAAATCATAAACTTGTAATAAACTACTGCTATTAATATTAGTATGAGCATTTCATAAATTAGCATCAGTACCACCAGTTGCAAATCTTGATAATATAATTAGTAAATTTTTTAATTCATTTTTACTTCTAATTTCTTCTTCTTTAACCATATCAGATTCAATAATATCATATAAATCTTGAAAAATTGGAAATTGATTTGGTTTTAATAAATGAATTTTTGTTCGAGAAGTAATACCAAATTTTTCATACATTAAATTTACATAAATCATTAATAAACTTGATTCATTTCTCGTTAATCCACCAGTAGCAACGTTTAAAAATTGTTCTAAGAATTGCATATGTTGTGCTAAAATATCACGAGTATTATTATCATTAGTATTATCATCACTCAGTGCCAATGTAATTTGAAATGGATTAATATTACCAGAAGAACCATCACCAACATCAATTCAACTTCCATCATGATAATTACATAAATCGCGATATTCACGTTCAGGATCAATAACAATTACTTTATGACCAAGCATAATTTGATAATTTACTTCTTTTTTAGAAGTATAAGATTTTCCCGAACCACTAGTACCAATAATTAATTGATTATGATTTTTACGAGTACTACTTTTAGTTCTTTGATCAAAAAATACTTTATTACCACTTTCATTAAATCCAAGAAACAGTCCTTGTTTATCATTTAATTCTTGATTTAAAAAAGGAAAACTAGCACCTATTGTTAAACATGGCATTTCATGACTTGTTTCTTTAAATCAATCAGCACTATCTGGCATTACTGATAAAAAAGCTTCTAATTGACGATAATATAATTTATCAAACTTCATATTATTGTTTTTTATTTCGTATTCGGCAGTACTAATATTTTGCTTAAGTTGCTTACGATCAGCACCATTAATTAATAAATACATATTAGTATCAAATATTTTTTCACCACCACCAGCAATTTGATCTAGTAATTCATTTAATGATTGATAATGATAATCATAATCTCTTCGTTCTGATAATGATTTTGTCATAAAATTTAAAGTTGCTAAATTTTGCATAGCTTTATTCAATTGTTTTTTAGCACTTTCTTCACTGATACTATTAAAAGTAAAGATTAAACTAGTATTCGGAATATTTACTAAATTTGCTAATCAGACTGCTGAAACTTCAAATGGATAATCATATATGTTATAAACAGTTTGAAAACAATTAGCAAATTCTAAATTATTCTTATGAACTAATAATTCTTTAATCGCTAAATCATTAGTTAAATCTTTACTTTTAACAGTTTCTTCTTTTTTTGTAGTAAACATTTCTTCTAACGAAGCATTTTCATTAGAATTTATTAATTTACTATAAACAACCATCATTTCAAAACAATTAATATCACTAGCTTTAACACCACTACGACTGATATAATTTTTAAAAGCATTTACTTCTTCTTTTAATTTTTCTTGATTTGATGAATAAAAAAATAAGTAAAAAAATGGTTGCGTCATTTCATTTTGATTTTGAATTTCATTATTAGCATTAATTGCTGATATCATTTGAAATTTTCTTGCTAATTTTGCTTTTTCACTAATATTTTCTAAATCAATTTTTTCGAGTTGTTCTTTATAAAAATTAGTTTGCGCAGTTATATCTAAAGGCATATCAATCTTTATTAAAGACATAGAAATATTAATAATTTTAAAAGCTGCAGCTAAATCTTTAATTTTATTTGAGGCTTCTTCATTAGATAATAATGTAATATTAAAACCCTCCAATAATAAAGCTCTAGTATAATTTGTATTTTTCACATTTAATTGCATCACATTCTTACTAATAATTTTTTTAAATGGTACTAATATTTGTGAATTTTTTTCAGATTTATAATAACGATTTTTACTATGAAATTTAAATCATAATAAAATAATTTCTCATCCTTTTTTTCTTGGCTGTCAATAAAAAGTAAGCGGAATAGTAGAACAACCAACTAAAATAACAGCTAATATTTTAAAAATAATATCAATTTGCAACAGTAAAATAATAATTGAAGCAAATCCAACTACCATTAAAATAATTAATAAATCAATTAAACCAACACTTCTCCAAATTTGTAATTTTACAAATTTAATAGTTTTAGGAATTAAAAATTTCATTTATCTTTTCTTTTGAAATTTCATTAGAATTTAGCGCTGAATTTGGTTTACTGTTTATTTTCTCTATCTTTATACTATTAACACGCTTCTTAAAACCACAACGACTGCAATTAACTTGAATATTTATTCCTTCTAAGTAATCAGCTATCAAAATTACTCTACCACATCTATAGCAAGCAAAAGAATTTTGTGGCTTTTGAGCTAATCGAACAGATGTATACGTATCTTTCATAATCATTGTCTCCTAACTGAATTTAATTTGTTTACTAAACACAATTCAAAGTTATCTTGTTCCCTAAATATTATTAAGCAACTGAAAAAGAAAAAATAAATTTTTGCTATATTTTTAATTTAAAATAACCCACTATTTAAACACTATTTTCTTTTTAAAATCTAGTTTTACTTTAAAAAATAAATTAAATTTTTAAAAACAAAGAAGAAAATTTAAAAAAATTTTAATAAAATAATATCTATAAAAACTCAAGAAATCAAAGTTTTATACATTTCTTGAGTTAAATAAATTTTAACAAATTAACAAAAAATAACAAATTTTTTTTATTTTTTGTCAATATCGAATGAAAATTTCCTAAAAATATTTATCAAAAAATTAAATTATTTTGGAAAGTTACACTGTTAAATAAGCACAAATTCCAAATAACCTTTAAAATTTTAATTCCTGTTTTTAATATAGGATTTTTTTTGTATAATTTAATTAAACTTAATATAAGTTTTTAACTCATTGCTTTAATTTCAAAGTAAATGAGTTTTTATTTTGAAAGGATGAAAAAATGAATAAAAATTTACAAGAAGAATATGAATGAATTAATAAAGAATTGATAAAAATAATCATTGATAAAAATCAATTTACTCCAGAAATTATTAGTAATAGAGTTAATTTAGCTCAAACTACTATTGTTGATATTAATGAAAATTTAAAAAAACAAAAAATTAGCAAATTTAAAAAAATTAGTTATTTAATATTAAAAATATTTACTTTTGGAAAAATTGATAAAAATAAAATAATTAAAGAAAAAAATGATTTTTTTATAAAAATATCAAAAGAACTTTTTGGAAATATTAAAAAAGTAAAAGAATTATATATAAGAAAATCAAATAGTGAAATAAATATAGATGTTAATAAAATTAATAATGCAACTTTAAATAATTTATTAATAAATCCGAATAAATCAAACTTACCACAAATGTAAAAACGATAGATTGCAATTAAAATTTCTTTTATATTTAAAATCAATTTTAGGTCACCAAATTTGCCCATATACAAATGATTTAAAAATTTATATGGTTTAGTATTCACAAAATGTAAATCTTATATAACTTTAATTAGGAATTATTAATATCCATATCTTCAAGGATAATTTTTATTGGGTATATAAACTTTTTTAGTTTGGAATGGCAACACTTTTTAGGACTATTTTTTGGTAGACACTTGTTCTTGATATTTGATAGGAGTTAAGTAGTTTAAAGTGCTGTGGATTCTTATGTTGTTGTATCAATTGATATAATCAAATAATTCTAATTTTAATTGGATTAATGATGTAAAATTTTTATCATTAATAAATTCAGTTTTGAAAGTTTTAAAAGTTGCTTCAGCAACAGCATTATCATAAGGACAACCTTTTTTGCTTAAAGATCGAGTAATATTGAATGCTAATAAAAGATTATTAATAATTTTATTGTTAAATTCATTACCTCGATCACTATGAAATATTTGGATATCTTTTAAACAGCGATTTGATTGCATAAATGCTTGATATACTAGTAATGCATCTTTTTTAACTCCAACACTATGTCCAATAATTTCGCGGTTAAATAGGTCTATTAATAGGCAAATATAGTTTCATTTACCATTAACTTGAACGTAAGTTAAATCACTAACAATAACTTCGTTTTTAACCCTATTATTAAAGTTTCTATTAACAAGATTGGTTATTTGACTATTATTGACTTTATTATGATGATTTTTGAATGATAATTTAGTGTATTTTGATATTAAATTATGCTTATTCATAATTTCTTTAATTTTTCTTCTTGATAAATAAATTTCTTGGTTTTCTAAAATTTTTTTTAATCTTCTAGTACCATAAACTTCTTTATTTTCTTTAAAAGCACTAATAACAGCTTCATCATACATATTATTTTTGATTTTATTTTCTTTTTTCTTTAAGTTAAAATAATATGTTGATTTAGATATTTTCAAAAAACGACACATTGTGCGAATTTTATATTTAACTTTATTTTTAGCAATAATTTCTACTTTCTGCCTATTATTAGTGCTGCTTGCTTTAAAATATCATTTTCCATTCTTAATTGTTTTAATTCTTTTCTTAATTTAATTAATTCATTTTCTTCAACAGAACGATTATCTTTAGTTTTAAAACTACCTGAATTAGTAAATTGCTTAATTCAATTATAAGTAGCTGCTCTTGTAACATTGTACTCTTTAGCAAGACAAGACACTGACTTACCGCTTTGATATAAAGCTACTATTTGTTTTTTAAATTCATCTGAATATGAGTTAATATTGGCCATAATTATACTTCCTTTCTTTTCACTAATTTGTTCACTTGTCTACGTAATTAGTGTCCAATAAAGTGTAACCCATCCAATAGTAATGTCGTTTATAATCTTATATTTATATTTTTCTTTCATAGTCATGCTTCTTTCCATATTTATCACCAAGTATATTTAACTTCACTTTTGGGAAATTTTTACTCGATAACTAATAGGAAATTATCACTAAATAATGACAATTTTTTTTATTTTTCTAACTTTTTATTAACTTATCTAATCCTGGAATATTTGGCATTTCTCCTTTTTTAATCTGACCAGCAATTTGATCCATAACTTTTTTAGTTTTTTCAAATTGGTTTAGCACTTTATTTAATTCTTTTTCTGAACGACCTGAGCCTTTTAATACTCTTGCTTTTCTAGTTGGATAACGTAAAATTTGTGGCTTTTCACGTTCTTGAGCAGTTGTTGAAGCAATAATATATTCTGCTATTTTTAAATCAGTTTCAGCATCACTAATTTTAGCATCACTAATTTTAGAAGACATACCAGGAATCATTTTTACAAGTGAGCCCAATTTACCCATTTTTTGAATTTGCTTCATTTGATTAACAAGGTCATTCAAATCAAATTGACCTAACATCATTCTATTCATAGTTTCTTCAACATCACGAGTTGAAACTATACTTTCGGCCTTCTCCATTAATGTAGTAAGATCACCCATTCCTAAAATACGTTCTGCCATTCTTTCTGGATAAAAAACTTCTAAATCAGTTACCTTTTCACCCATTCCTAAGAACTTAACAGGAATCTTTGTTAAATAAGAAATTGAAAGAGCTGAACCACCCTTAGCAGTACCATCTAATTTAGTGATTATACTTCCAGTAATAGGAATAGTATTATTAAACTCAATAGCAACATTAATTATATCTTGTCCTGCCATACCATCACAAACAAGTAAAACTTCTTTTGGTGAAGTAATTTTTCTTATTTCTGCTAGTTCTTGCATTAATTTTTCATCAATGTGTAATCTTCCAGCTGTATCAATTAATATTACATCAAACTTATTTTTATTAGCATATATTTGAGCATTTTTAACAATATTAGTAGGAGTTTCATTTTTTTGGGAAAAAACTTCAATATTCAATTGTTTTCCTAAAACTTTTAATTGTTCAACAGCAGCTGGACGATAAATATCTCCTGCAACTAGTAAACATTTTTTTTGATATTTATCTGTTAACAACTTTGCTAGTTTAGATATTGTTGTTGTTTTACCAGAACCTTGTAAACCAACTATCATAATAACAGTGGGATTAGTAGATAAATCTAATTCAACATTCTTAGTACCCATAATCTTTGTTAATTCATCATGAATAATTTTAATTAACATTTCTTTTTGATCTAAGCCTTCTTTAATAAATTCACCTTTTGCTTTATTAATAATTTCATTAGTTAAAGTTTTAACTACTCTAAAATTAACGTCAGCCTCTAACAAAATTAATCTGAATTCTTTAATTGTTGCTTCCATATTTTCCATGGTTAAAGTTTTTTTACTTAAATTTTTTTCTAATGTTTTTTGTACTTTTTTTGACATAATGTCAGCAAAAATCATATTTATATTCTCCTCTATTTTTAAGACTATATTATTTTAACACTAAAATAATAATGAAAAAATAAATTAAACATAAAAAAATAAATATTTGAATTAACAAATTATATATTTTATAAAGTTAAAAAGAGAACCTAAGGGTTCTCTAAAAATTAATTAATTAATTCTGTTGCTCTTACTTCACGAATAACAGTAATATGAATATCGCCTGGTATTGTAATCATTTGTTCTAATTTTTGTTTTAAGTTTCTTGCTAATATATGAGCATCAAAATCATTAATAACTTTAGGATCAACAATAACTCTAATTTGTCTTCCTGCCTGAACAGCATATGCTTTTTCTACGCCTTTAACAGATTTACACAAATCTTCAATTTCTTTAATTCTAGTTATAAATTCTTCTAATGAATTATTTCTTGAACCAGGTCTAGCTGCTGATAATGTATCAGCAGCTGAAACTAAAGAAGAATAAACATTATCTTTTGCAACATCACCATGATGAGAATGAATAGCATTAATAATAATATCACTTTCACCATATTTTTTTGCTAAAATCACACCATTATAAACATGTGAACCTTCTAATTCATAATCAGCAGCTTTACCAATATCATGTAATAAACCAGCACGTTTTGCAATATTAACATCTAAACCCAATTCAGCTGCCATTGCTCCTGCAAGTTTGGCAACTTCAAAGGAATGCAATAAAACATTTTGCCCATAACTTGTACGATATTTTAATCTTCCAATATAAGATACTAACTCTGGTTCAAAACCAGTTAATTTTAACTCATCAATAATTTTTTTACCATCAACTTTAAAACCTTCATTTAATTCCTGCTCATAAAATCTCAAGATTTCTTCAATTCTAATTGGATGAATTCTTCCATCTTTAACTAAATCTTCTAAAGCTCTAGTTGCAATTTCTCTTCTGATCGGATTAAATGAAGAAATTTGAATTGTTTCTGGCGTATCATCAATGATAATATCTACACCCGCTGTTAACTCAAAAGATTTAATATTTCTACCCTCTTTACCAATAATTCTGCCTTTCATTTCTTCATTAGGTAACTTAACATATGATACTGACTTATCAACAATAAAATTACTTGCATAACGTTCTATTGCTTCACTAACAATATTATTGGCTAACTCTTTAGATTGAAGTTTAATATTATATTCATGATTTTTAATAATTTTATTAAATTCTAATGATAATTTTTCTTTTAATTTACTAAACAATTCATCTTTTGCTTCATTTCGACTCATACCAGAAATTTTTTCTAATTCCATAATAATTTGATCAATTTTTTGATGATATTCTAATTTAACATTTTTTACAATTTCACGTTGATGATAAAGATTTTGTGTTTGTGTTTCAATTATTTCTTCACGTTCACTTAATTTGCGTTCTCTTTTATTTAAAAGTTTCTCATATTCTAAATTTTGTTCTTTACGATATTCAATCTCTAAATACAAATCTTTTTTCATTTTACTTATTTCAATTTTTGCATCGGCTCTTGAGGATTGAATTAATTTTTGAGATTCTTTTTCTCTCTTTAAAATATTAGTAAAACTTTGTTGTTCTTTAATTTTTAAATACATTTTTCTAATTAGAAATCCAGCAATTATCCCTACTATCATTGCTAGAAAAATTGATATACCTACTCACATTCCAAACTGTTGACTACTTATATTTGATAATATAGCTAACATATTTTTTTCCATTTATATTTTTCTCCTTGCTGTAAAACACCTACAAGAAAAAGAATCCTTACACTCAAAAACTTAAATAAAATTAAAATTTTATATTTTTCTTCTTTAATATCTACACACAAATAAGTAGGATAATAATCCTACATTAATTTTAGCATGTTTTAAATATTAATTTTTAAAACTTGATTCGTTCCTTAATTTGTTCTAAAAGAAAAGTATTTGCTTCTAAAGTTTCTTTTGCTTTTATTTTTCCTTGTCCTAATTTTACATCTTCATAAGTGTATCAACCACCAGATTTATTAATAACTTCTTTCTCAACAGCAATTGTAATGATTTCACTAATTTTTGAAAATCCTTCTTCAAAACAAAAATCAAGACTTGCTGTTTTAAATGGTGGTGCTACTTTATTTTTTACAACTTTTATTTTTATTTTATGACCAATTATTTGATTACTTTTGATTAATTGTTCACCTTTACGTACTTCTAGTCTAATTGTACTATAAAAACGTAATGCTTTTCCTTCGGGTGTTATTTCAGGATTACCATATATAATACCAACTTTTTCTCGAATTTGATTAATAAATAAAACAATACAATTAGTTTTTGCGATACTTCCACTAATTTTTCGTAATGCTTTAGACATTAATCGCGCTTGAGCACCAATTGTTTGATCATTCATATCACCATCAAGTTCAATTTGTGGAACTAATGCTGCTACTGAATCAACAACAATCATATCTAAAGCTTCTGATTTAACAAGAATATCTAGTATTTCTAATGCTTGTTCTCCTGAATCTGGTTGTGTAATTAATAAACGACTAATATCAACACCTAATTTTTGACTATATTGACGATCTAATGCATGTTCAGCATCTATAAATGCTATTCTACCATTTTGTTTTTGAACTTCTGCTAAAGCCATTAATGCTAATGTAGTTTTAGGGAGCGTGTCGAAGATGTCGATAACTAAAAAGTTTTAAAAATAGCTCCTTTCTTTTTTAAACCCTTGAATTAAAAATAAATGATAAAAGACGAGAATAAAAATCTTGTCTTTTTTTTGTAATTGTAAAATTTTAAAATTTTTAATAATCGTCTTTAACGCTATTATCAACACGTGTTAGGGAACTAAAAAAGTGAACTACAACACAGTTGTTAAAAATAGTAGCAAGCATGTGGACTTGCATGGATAAATAATAAGTGGAGTGATACCTAATAAAATATACTAACCATTAATGGTAATTCTTGGGGTGGGAGCGAATTGGAAACTAGTATATATAGACCTGTTGTAGGGACCTATTGTATTAATTCTATTCTTTATTTAACCAACCTTGCCACTCTCCAGTGAGCAAGTGTTGGTTTTATTTTTTATTTTTTTTTAAAAATTTTTTGGGCGAGAAAATAAATTTCAAACTTGTAAAAAAAATTGAGCGGTGCCGGTTCAATTAAAATATTAATTTGCTAAACACAAATTAAATAAATATTGAATCGAATGCCTCAATGTTTTTTAAAATTTCACAATTTATTTTTGAGCCCAGAATTTCTGGAATGAATAAAACGAATAGTAGTTATGTTCTTGTCTTGCTAAAGAGTACAATGTTACAAAGAGCAGCTACTTATAATTGAATTAAGCAATTTACTAATTCAGGTAGTTTTAAAACTAAAGATAATAGTTCTGTTGAAGAAAATGAATTAATTAAATTAAGAAAAGAATTAAAACAATTAAGAATGGAAAATGATATTTTAAAGCAAGCAGCACTAATAATAGGCAGAAAGTAGAAATTATTGCTAAAAATAAAGTTAAATATAAAATTCGCACAATGTGTCGTTTTTTGAAAATATCTAAATCAACATATTATTTTAACTTAAAGAAAAAAGAAAATAAAATCAAAAATAATATGTATGATGAAGCTGTTATTAGTGCTTTTAAAGAAAATAAAGAAGTTTATGGTACTAGAAGATTAAAAAAAATTTTAGAAAACCAAGAAATTTATTTATCACGCAGAAAAATTAAAGAAATTATGAATAAGCATAATTTAATATCAAAATACACTAAATTATCATTCAAAAATCATCATAATAAAGTCAATAATAGTCAAATAACCAATCTTGTTAATAGAAACTTTAATAATAGGGTTAAAAATGAAGTTATTGTTAGTGATTTAACTTACGTTCAAGTTAATGGTAAATGAAACTATATTTGCCTATTAATAGACCTATTTAACCGAGAAATTATTGGACATAGTGTTGGAGTTAAAAAAGATGCATTACTAGTATATCAAGCATTTATGCAATCAAATCGCTGTTTAAAAGATATCCAAATATTTCATAGTGATCGAGGTAATGAATTTAACAATAAAATTATTAATAATCTTTTATTAGCATTCAATATTACTCGATCTTTAAGCAAAAAAGGTTGTCCTTATGATAATGCTGTTGCTGAAGCAACTTTTAAAACTTTCAAAACTGAATTTATTAATGATAAAAATTTTACATCATTAATCCAATTAAAATTAGAATTATTTGATTATATCAATTGATACAACAACATAAGAATCCACAGCACTTTAAACTACTTAACTCCTATCAAATATCAAGAACAAGTGTCTACCAAAAAATAGTCCTAAAAAGTGTTGCCATTCCAGAATTTACATTATCAAAACAAATTAAATTATATGATGATTTAGTTTATGATAATGAAAATGAAATATATAGAGGTCCTGTTAGTAAATTTGTTAATAAAGGTTATGTTGCAACTGATTATGATAAAGAAACTGAAACAATGATTTTAGATTGACCTGATGAAATTGGTACATTACCACCCGAAGCATTACAAAATAATCCACAAATTGGTGATTATACGCATGCACCAACTTGTGATTTTTCTGCTAAACAACAAAAACGAATTACTACTAATGAAAATGAAATTACCAAATTAAATACTGAATTAATTAAAGCAAATGAAAATATTAATGATGTTAAAAATAATTGATTTAATATTGAAACTAGTCCTTTATGAAAAAAAGTTGAAAATAATAATATAGAAATATTTAAATGATATTTTATTAAAATCAGTTATCAATATTCAACAGAAAATAACTTTATGAAATTTTATAAAGTAATTAAAATTTATTTAAATAATGTTTTTAATGAATTTGAATTGCTAAATGTTGATTCCATGACGTATAGTGAACAAATCCAAAATAAAACAATTTTAAATACCGGAACGATTTACTATAACAATAAAAAGAAAGAATTTAGTGGTGGCGGTAATTCTTATCCTGAACGTGGAAAAATTAATTTAATTGGTGGTATAAGAAGAAATATATCAATATCAAGGAATAGATACACCAACTGAATTTATAGCAGAAGAAGATACTGAACGTGATTATTATACAAAACAAGAAACTAATAATTTATTAGATAAAAAACAAGATAAATTAATTGCTGGTGAAAATATTAAGATTGATGAAAAAACTAATACTATTAGTGCTACTGGTGGTAGTGGTGAATCATTATGATTAATAGACCCTAATTCGCCTAATATTATTCAACCTAAAGAAAAAAGAATTATTACTTCAAATAATACTAGAATTGTTTATATAGCAGACCCTACACAACCACAAGATGCTGTTAATTTAAGAACATTAAATAAAAATATCCCAGATTTAACTGATTATTATAAAAAAGAAGAAGTAGATAAAGAATTAGAAGATAAAATAGATAAAACACAATTTCAATATGCTTTTGTTCTCAATACTTTTGGTACTGAAATTGCTAATTTAGAAACTAGTGATAAAACTATTGCTGGTGCTATTAATGAATTAATTAAAAAAATAAAAGATTTAAAAATTGGTAAATGAAAAGATGTAGCCTTTAATATTAGTACTACTGGTATAAAAAATCAAGAAATTAGATATGATTGTAAAGAAAATAAATTATATCGTATATGATTTAATTTAAATCCAAGACAACAAAAAATAATATTACCAGATATTTATACATTTACTGATTTTGTTTATTCGTTAGGTTCTGGTATTCCACAAACTGTAACAGTATATAGTACTTATATAAAAGAGGGTGGAAGATTACAATTATTATGTTCAAGAAATGAAAATATTGATGTTTTTAAATGAGAAGACATGAATATTAGTGGTGGTAATTTATGAAAATTACAAGAATTGCAGGAATAATATTATGTTTTTTAAAATAATAAAAATTATTTTAGGTTTAATAGGAGTTTTATTATCTTCTGCTGTTGCTGGTTTAATTATATTTATTATAGTAAAAATTGTATTAAAAATTAATCAAATATTTTAAAAAAAGGTGGTGAATATTATGTTAGGTAGATTTTTAAGAAGAGATAAAAGCACTAATAATGAAGAAAAAACTAAATTAACTTTTTTAAAAGGTAAAAGTACACATGCTTCTATTTTAAGTTATTTTGGTTTTAATGATTTTAATCATGAAACATATTTTACTGATTTTGTAGCAGAAAATAATGCTAATTTATATAATGCTCCACTAGATATTAACAACGAAACTATTAAGCAGTATTTAATTCAACAAGAATTTTATAGAAAAAATTGAAATTCTATTTTTAAATTAAGTAAATTAGGAATTAGTGGTTATTTAATTTTTATTGCTAATGATGATTTATATTTTCAAGTAGTTGATATACAACAAAGAGTTTATGATATTACTGGTAAATTAATTCAATGTACTATTTTTTATGATAGTTATGAACAAAATGCACAAATTGTAAGATTATTTGAAATTTATACATTAAATAATGAACAAGTAACTATTAATCGTGCAATTTATAGTATTAGTGATAATAAAAAACAATTTCCACTAGATTTTAAATCATTCATTAATAATCCAAATTTAGAACAAGAACAAACACTAAATATTAACTATATACCAATAGCAATTATGCGAAATAAAGCAAATGAACTAGCAGATTGTAATAAAGTAATGGATAAAATTAAAGCATTAGATGTTATTTATGAACAAATTGTTTTAGATACAATTTTAAACTCACCAAAGTTTATTTTTAATTCAACTTATGGTAATGTAAAAGATTTATTAGAAGATGCTGTAAGAATATTAGTTACTAAAAATTATATTTTTAAAAGTGGTGGAGATAATAATGAACAAAATGAAAATATCAATATGACAAGTAGTAATTTTAAAGGTAAAAATTTAACTGATATATATGACTGAAATGTTAATGAAATATTTAAACGTTGTGGTATTCATATTCCAAGTCAAAAAAAATCTGCACAACAATCAGTTCCCGAAAGTACAGCTGTAAATATTTCAACTATTAATTATATTGAACAAAAATTATGACAATTTAATATTGATATTCTTAAATTTATTCAAATATTAGTACATTTAGATAAAGATTTATTAAATAGTAAAACATTTAATATTAATGATGAACAAGAAATTAATAATTTAACAGTTAAATTAAAATTATTTAATCCCGAAAATAACCAATTAATAGGAGAGAACAATGGAAAACAACAACAAACCACAAACGAAGTTTCCACAGAAACAAACTAAACTTAATCAAGCAGAAGTAGAAAATGATTATTTAATTGATAATATTCCTTATGACTTTACTAATATGATGAGAGCAACTAGTGACCCAGATATTAATAGAGCATACGATGAATTTAAAAAAAGAACAATTTATATTTATGAAATTGAACGTTTATTTAAAAATAATGAAAATAATAGTTTAAGATTTTCAGCAAATACTATTAAAATTGGTTTTATTGATATTGAAAAAGTATTAAAAACTACTGCTGCTGAAACATCAGACTTTACTATGCAATTAAATCAAAGAGCAAGTACAAATATTAATGATAATACTATTGAATATAGTATGACTGATATTAAAAATTTAATATTTCAAGAAATAAATTTATTAAATCAATTTAAGTTATATGCAGTTAGTATAAATGAACCATTAACTGAAAATAATATTGATAATTTATATATCATTAATAATTATTCACAACCTTATCAAAATCCAAAAACTAGAAGTACTAAAAGTATTACTATTATTAAAATTAAAGATTTTAAAACAAGAGATGGTTATCCAATTATTATTAAATTACAAAAACCATTAGATAAAGATACCAAAGTAACTGGTTTAAAAATTAAAGCCCCTAGAAGCATGATTTTTGGCAATATAAAGGTACTTGGTGAAGTTGACAATATGGAAGTATACCCAATTATTTGTCAAGGATAAGATAGCATTTCCATTATTATCAATGCCTATTGAAACTCAACCAAAAGTTAGAATTTTACAACAATGATTTAGCGAACAAATATTACCTTGAAATTTAGCAAAGCAATTTATAGGACAAGAAAAATCAGTTTTAGATTTAATTGCTATTGGTGGCGGAACTGAAACAAGAAAAGAAATTATTAATAATGCAAAAATAACATATGCTAAAATTGGTAAATATGATGGACCAGCACCAGTACCTAAAAAATTAGCTGATTTTGAAATGAAAAAGAATGAACAATATATATTATATAGTCATAGAGAACCAACCCCACCATATCCTAGTAAATATATTGCTATTGAATTATCACAGAACTTTAATTCAATTGAAATTGAAATAAATGATAAACCACCAATTGATAGTTTACAACAACTATTATTAGATATGCTAAGTTACACATATAACTATAATAGAAATTTTGAAGGTGCTACATATGATGATAAAACTGGTAAACCCAATAATGATATTGCAAAACTAAGAGCAAAATTTGAAGGACAAAAACCAGAAGATGTAATTACTAATTTATTTAAACAATGAGAATTAGATTATCCAAATTATATAAATTTAGAACAAGTAAAAATATTTAAACAAATATTTGTGATGTTATCAAAATATATTTATTCAAGTATGTCTATTAATAAAGGTTTAAATGATGATAATAAAATTTTATTGCCTTATTATTTTGAATTAAAATCAAAGCCAATACATCCAAATGAAAATAAAATTTGAGAATATAAAGATATAAAAGTTATATTAAAGTCTTCATATTTTGATTTTACAGATATAAATAATATTAAATTAAAAAACAATGATATTAGTCAAAATGAATTATTTAAGTTAGATGATAATCAATTCAACTGATTATCTATTACAAACGAATTAGAAAGTAATAACATACCATCATTAATTCCAGCAGATTGAACATTAGGTAATGGTGAATATGGTAAGTATTTTACAAGAGCAATTATTAGTAATAATAAAATTGAAAATATTTTAAATTTATATGGTTCTAATAAATCACAACTATTTTCTAAATTAGAATTTTATAAACAAATTTCACAAATTGATAATAATGGTAATTTGGAATTACAAATTGAAAACCCGATTAATAACTTAAATCGGATAGAAATTAGTGGCATATTTGGTTCTGGAAATTATGATTTAACTTTAATAACAGATAAACAAGAAATAAATTTAACTAATATTAATTTATTTGATAAATATAATGAAAATATTTCTTATATAAATATTGAAATTTAATTATTGAAAATAATTATCTGTATAAGTACCATCTCATTTTATATCTTCATCATGATGTTTAATTTTAGAAAAATATAATTCAGTTTTATTTGGACTATCTCATTTATTTCATCAAATAGTTGTTGTTCCTAATACTACTTCTCCATTGGGTTCTAAATAATGTTTAACATTAGTACCTATATTATGGGTAAGCACCCCCCATGATTAATCCTATTGTTCCAGTTGTAGCACCAGTTAGTGCTAATGCTAATGTAATTTTACTTAAATTTGTTTTTATTCATGTTTTCATTTTAAATTTCTCCTTTTTTCCTTGATTTTACTTATAAATTGTACTATTTTTGATTATTTTTACAAGTATGCTTTTAAATACAAAATAACGCCTAAATTAAAGACGTTTATTTTGTGATACCTATACTATTAATTATATGTAAATTGTTTATTATATACCAAATGTGAAGATGCTTTTTTTTACACTAGCATTATTTTTACCTCTAATTACATTTTTATATGGATACAAGGCATAAAACAACGCATCATAAGGGTCTTGATACATATTTTTATCCGGAATGTTAGTTTTTGTTTCATCATAACGTAATTCTTCTAAACATTGAGTAGTTTTTGGTAAATCATTTTTATTTGCATAAAAATTTCCATAACTCATAATATTTCTCATTCAAACTACTCTATTAGTTAATCCTGCTTCTTGATTTAAATTTGAAGCATGTTTAATAGCAGTTTGTGTTATTAAAATAGTATTATGTTCATCTATTAATTTTTGATTTAATCAATCAATTGCTGTTCTTGCTTTATCATCATAAAAATAAATTGCTTGGTCAAAATTTTCAAAATTATCCATTAATCCTAAAATTTCATTAACATAAGCATTAATTTTCTCATTTTCATTTATAAAATCATTTGGTGTAACTACTAATTCACAAATAACATAAGGGTCATAATATCCAGTATTATTATATTCTTTAAAACCAACTATCATAAATACAGTATGGTCTTTTGGTCCCGTAGCTCAATCAATACCAACTGAATAAAAATCAAATTTATACATATCTTGTTCTTGATTATAAAATTGTTTTAAATCATATGGTTGTCAATATTTTACTGTTTTTTGAAATG
This sequence comes from Spiroplasma endosymbiont of Dactylopius coccus, assembly GCF_977110965.1. Taxonomy (NCBI): domain Bacteria; kingdom Bacillati; phylum Mycoplasmatota; class Mollicutes; order Entomoplasmatales; family Spiroplasmataceae; genus Spiroplasma; species Spiroplasma endosymbiont of Dactylopius coccus. Next base: position 439,615 of record NZ_OZ373019.1, read on the forward strand.
GAAAAATTGTTGCATCACTATCTAAAAATTCAAAACCATAAAAAACAGTATTGAATTCATCAGGATTACTTTTTTCCATTTCTAATAAAGTTTTTTGTTGAATTTCAGGTAATTTTTTTCAAAATGGTTGAATAGTAAATCTTAAAATAAATAAGCCTAAACCACTAAATATATCTTTATTTTCATAATAAACTTTGCCAATTTTTTTAAGATTTTTAATTATTTCATCATTTAATGGTAAAAATGGCGTACAGTATTTTAAATAAAATGGATGATATTTATCATAAGGATTACATGTAAAAGTAATAAAGAAACTTTTATAAAAATAACGAGTAATTAATTTTCCAAAAGTAGGACTATATATATTTTTATCAATAAAAGTTCAACTTCATTCTTTAATTGGTTCATTTGAAACTTTAATACGATTACTTCTAAACATAGAATTTTGTAAACGCTCATATCTATATGTTAATTGCTTTTCTGTTAGTGTTTCTTTTTCTTCTGCCATTATTATTTCATCAGTACGTGAACCCAAAAAACTTGACCCACCCGCTTCTTTTCCAAAAATTTTATTACCATTAGCATAACCAATAAAATCAATTTGTTGATTATTAGGAAAAATAATACATCCACCATCTTTGGTTATTTTTCATTTAATACCATGTGGATTATTAGGTAATAAATTAATATTATATGTATCTAATAAAACTTGACAAACATTCATTAATGCACCAATTGTCGTTTCACTATGAGTATTTTCATATCTTCTTACTTCTTGAACACTACTATCACTAAAATTACAACATATAAATAAATCAAATGCTAAACAGTTTCAAGTTTTTCTTGTTCCACGTGCAGTTGGTACAAAACGATAAAAACAATTAGTTGTAAAAAATTCTGCTCATTCATCACTAACAAATTGTTTAAAAATATCTCAACTAAAACCATAATTATTATCACTAAAATTAAGATTATATTTTTTATTCAGTTGTGCATAACTACTAATAAAAGGCATATTTTACTCCCTAGTTTTTATAAGCAATACAATTAAATTATAACAAACAAAATTTAGAAAGGAACATTAAAAAATGTTTATATTACCATTCTCTAATCATTTTGATTGAGATAAACATGATTTTAATCAAGATGAATTAAGTTTAAAACAAACAGAAGAATTATTTACAAAAATAGATGATTATTTATGAAGTACCTGTGATAAATCTGAATATAAATCATATAGATTTAGAAAACGAAAATTAAAAGCAAAAAAAGGTTTATTAAATTATAAACGACGTATTTGTACAAAATATAACCAAAAAACACAAAAAAATGAATTTGTTTTATTGCTAGATAATTATCTTGGTGTTAAAAAATATAGTAAACTTGCACCTAATGTTATTAAACAAATTTTAAAGTATTTTGCTGATGGAAAAAAGTATCGTGATGTTTGTGATACTTTTATTGATGATTTAATAAGTACTAGTACAGTTTGTAGAACCTATCAAAAATTTCAATTACCAAAATCTAATATTCCTAAAATAGTATTAGAAAAAAATCAAACTTTATATATAAATATTGATGATGGACATAGAAAATTTAAGTTTAATGAAAAACACAATACTAAAAATTGTAAAAAATGTTCTATGAGATTATTAGTATTTTGTACTGGTAAAAAGAAAAATGGAAAATTAATTAATAAAAGAGCAGTTTGTAAAATAAGAGTATCAAAAACAGAAATTGGTGCTGAAAAAACAGCACAATTAATTAAAAAATATGGTAATTTATTTTTTGAAAATTTTGAACAAGCAAATTTAGTAGTTTGTGGAGATAGTGCAAAATGAATTAGAAAAACTGCTACAATTTTAAATGCTAAATTTATTTTAGATAAATTCCATGCTTTTCATGTTTTATTTCTTGGTATAATGGCTGGAAGAAGAAAAAATAAAATTGCTAAATTACACTATCAAAATGCAATAACTTTATTTGAAAAAGGCCCATATTATGAATTAATTGATTTTTTACAATCATTAGCTTTACAATATAAAAAATTAAAAGTTGGTTATTTTATTAATGCAAAAGATGGTGTATTAAACCAAGCACTAGTTGAAAATATTGGTTGCTTTACTGAAACTAATATTAAACAAATTTTAAAGCATATGATTGGTGATAGAACCTATAATATTGATATGTATACAAAAATGGTTAATTTTAAATGCTATCAAATAAATACTACCATCCAGTTATTATAAATTAAAATTAAAGATTTTAAAAAACCAAAAATAAAATAAAACTTATTAAAGTAACTATTAATAAGAATTTTTGAATTATAAAAGTAAGTATTATTATTGACTAATATTTTACAAGTGTTAAGATTAACATACAATTGCATATTGAAGTCAAAATTATTCTCGTCTAACTTTATAATTTTAAGACAAATTTGAATATTATTGACATCTTCGCCACGCTCCCATAAAATAAATAAAGCTTGAGGAGAAAAAAATGAATCTGAAAGAAGAGAAAGAGTTTGTAAAAATCTTGAGTTAGATAAATCAAAAATAAATAGTGAATCTTCTTCAAGTGAAAGTAAAAACTCTAGTAGTAAAAACAGTAACCAGTTATAAAAAAAACAATTTTTTTAATCTTAATTAAGATATTGATGAAATTAGCATTTATGTTATTAAAAATAGTGTTTATAACTTAAAAGATATATAATAAAAAATTATTTATTTAATCTTTTGTAAATTTTTCTTGATTTTAATATATATATATCATATAATATACAAGCTAGAATAAGCCAAAGACAGCAACGGACTTTTGTCTTAATTATGTTGCTCAGGTAATTTCCATCATTATATATGCATGTGATTTACTCGGTTTTGCTCCGAGTTTTATTTACTACTTATTGCTAGTTATTTCAGAATAATAAGGAGATGTAGTTATGCGCCCAGCAATGGTTGAAAAACAAAAAACTATTGATTTAATTGCTAAGCAAATTAATGATTCAAAAACAACAATTGTTGTACAATATCAAGGTATGAATGTTGAAGAAATTAGTTCTTTACGTAAGGAATTAAGAGCTAAAGGTGCAACATTCACTATTTATAAGAATAATTTAGTTGCTCGTGCTTTAAAAAAAGAATATTCATCGCTTGAAAGTAGTTTAGTTGGCCCAAATGGTTTTATCTTTGGATTTGAAAACGACTTAGAAACAGCTAAAATAGTTTCTAATTATGCTAAAATTAATAAATTATTAGTATTAAGAGGTGGCATTTTTGAAGGAAAAGTTATTGACCAAAGTGAGTTACAAAAAATAGCTTCATTACCATCAAAATTAGAATTAATTTCAATGTTAGCTTCTTGTTTACAAGCACCAGTTCGCAATTTGGCTTTAGCAATTAAAGCAGTAGCCCAACAAAAAGAAAACGCATAATTAACACTTATTAAATAAAAAAAATATGGAGGAAAAAATAATGGAAAATATTACAAATAAACAAATTATTGAACATGTTAAAACAATGACAGCAGTTCAATTAAAAGAATTAGTTGAATTAATTGAAACAACTTTTGGAGTAACTGCAGCAGTTGCTTCTGCACCAGCAACAGCTAAAGAAGAAGCAACAAAACCATCAACAGTTTCTGTAATCTTAAAAGAAGTGGGAGACAAAAAAGTTGATGTTATTAAAGCAGTTAAGGCAATTGTTGGTGGTACAATGTCTTTAATGGATGCTAAAAAAATGGTTGATGCAGTAGTAACAGGACCACAAAAGATTTTAGAAAATATTGATACAGCAAAAGCAACAGAACACGAAGCAACGTTAAAAGCCGTTGGTGCTATTGTTGAAGTTAAGTAGTTCAAATATTAAAAATTTATATGAAAACCAGTATTAATTAAAACTGGTTTTCTGTTTGTTATTTAACTAAAAATTATCAACTTAAAACTTAATATTTTATCAAACTAATTAGTAATTTAATACTAATTAACTGAAATCAAATTATTTGATTTTAATAAATTTTTAAAATTGGAGATGAACCAATGTCATATACTACAAAACAATTTGGTCATTATGCTAAAAGACGTGACTATACTAAAGTATCAGGAAATTTAGATCTTCCTGATTTAATTTCAATTCAACGTGATACTTATAAATGATTTATTGATACAGGAATACAAGAAGTATTTAATGAAATATTTCCGGTAACTGATAATGATAATCGTATTATTTTATCATTGATTGATTGAGAATTTCGTAAACCAAGAAGAACATTAAAAGAAGCAAAAGATGAGTCAAAAACTTATGAAGCACCAATATATACAAAATTATCTTTATCAATTCATGAAAATAATCGTCATTTAACTATTGCTGCTAAAGATAATATTTTAGATTATTTAATGCGTTGAATTAAAGACCAATTTGGTATTAAAAACATTAATGAACCAAAAGTTAGCGATAATATATATTATTTTGAAGAAAAAAATGTTCATGCTAATAGTGAATTTTCAACTATTGAAGTTACTATTAAAAGTAGAGAAGAAGATGTTTTAATTGTTGATTATACATTAACTCGTGAAGGAGATGTATTTTTAGGTGATTTTCCATTAATGACACAAAAAGGAACCTTTATTATTAATGGAAGTGAAAAGGTTGTTGTTTCACAATTAGTTCGTTCACCAGGTGCATATTTTAAAATTGAAATTGATCCAAAAACCGGATTATATAAATTTTTAGGTGATTTAATTCCATCACGTGGAACTTGACTAGAATTTGAAACTGATTCTAAACGTAATAAATTAGTTCGTAATAAAAATGCAATTAAAGATATTATTCAAGTTAAAATTGAAAAATCACGTAAAATTGCAGTAACCACTTTACTTACTGCCTTAGGATTAACTAAAGATGATGTTATTAATATAATTGGTAAAGATGATGTTTTATTAAATACTTATGAATATGATGAACATCAAAATTGACCAGCAGCAGTACAAGAAATTTATAAAAAAATTAAAGCCGGAGAAACTGCCAGTGTTGATGGTGCTGCAAAATTTTTAACTGGACTATTATTTGATTCAAAAAAATATGATTTAACAAAAGCAGGAAGATATAAGTTAATTCAAAAATTAGCTACTACAGATCGTGTTTTAAATTACACTCTAGCTGAAGATATTAAAGATATTAGAGGTAAAGTTGTTTTATCCAAAAAAACAGTAATTGGTAAATCACAATTAGAAATTCTAAAAACAGTATTAGAAGAAGGAGCATGTTTAGTACCTTTAAAAACATCAATTAGTGATAGTGAACCAAAACATTATGTGCAGTTAATTAAAGTTTATAATGATAAAGAAAGATTAAATGAAGTTATTAATGTTGTTGGAATTAATCCTAAATGTAAAGAAGTAATTATTACTATTGCTGATATTTTAGCAACTCTTTCTTATATTTTAAATTTTGTTCATGGTATTGGTAATGCTGATGATATTGATCACTTAGCAAATCGTCGTATTCGTACAATTGGTGAATTACTACAAAACCAATTTCGTATCGGGATGGGACGTATTGAAAAAAATGTTAAAGAAAAAATGTCAACTACTGATAGTGATAAAATGAAACCAGCAAATATTACAAATAATAAACCATTAACAGCTGTTATTGGTGAGTTTTTTAACTTATCACAATTATCACAATTTATGGATCAAACTAATCCATTAGCAGAATTGGCTAATAAAAGACGTTTAACTGCTTTAGGACCTGGTGGATTATCACGTGATCGTGCTAGTTTAGAAGTTCGTGATGTTCACTATTCTCACTATGGAAGAATTTGTCCAATTGAAACTCCTGAAGGACCTAATATTGGTTTAATCAATAATTTAGCCACTTATGCTCGTATTAATGAATACGGTTTTATTGAAACACCTTACCGTCAAGTAATTGCAGGTAAAATTACTAATGAAATTAAATATTTAACTGCCGGTGAAGAAAAGAATTATATCATTGCACAAGCTAATATTGAATTAGATACTAATAATGTTATTAAAAATAATAATGTTATTGCTCGTAGTAATGGTCAAAATATTATTGTTGGACCAAACGAAGTTGAATATATTGATGTTTCACCAAAACAAATTGTGTCAATAGCTACAAGTTGTATTCCCTTTTTAGAAAATGATGATGCTAACCGTGCTTTAATGGGTGCTAATATGCAACGTCAAGCAATTCCATTATTAAAACCACAAACACCAATTGTTGGTACGGGTGTTGAGTATGCTGTTGCTCGTGACTCAGGATTAGCTATTGTTGCTAATTTACCGGGAGTTGTACAATATGTTGATTCTCATGAAATTATTATTAAATCAGAAGATGAAATAACAACTTATGAGTTAAGCCGTTTTGAACGTAGTAATCAAGGAACAGCAGTAACTCATGTGCCATTAGTAAAAGTTGGTGATAAAGTTGAAGTTAATCAAATTTTAGCAGACGGACCTTCAATGAAAGATGGTGAACTTGCATTAGGACAAAATGTAATTATTGCTTTCATGACTTGACATGGTTATAACTATGAAGATGCTATTATTATTAGTGAACGTTTAGTAAAAGATGATGTTTATACTTCAATGCATATTGAAGAATATAATTTAGAATGTCGAAAAACAAAACAAGGTAAAGAAGAAATTACACCTGAAATCCCTAATACTTCTGAACAATCAAGACGTTATCTTGATGATGAAGGAATTGTTTTAATTGGAACTGAAGTTAAAGAAGGAGATATTCTTGTTGGTAAAGTTACACCAAAAGGTCAAACACAATCAACTGCTGAAGAAAAATTATTAGCAGCTATTTTTGGTGAAAAATCACGTAATGTTAAAGATAATTCATTACGAGTACCTAATGGTGGTGCTGGAATTGTTCAAGGTATTAAACGTTATAAACGTGAAGATGGTTTTGACTTACCTTCAGAAGTAGAAGAAGTAGTTAAAGTATTTATTGTACAAAAACGTAAAATCCGAGAAGGAGATAAAATGGCTGGAAGACACGGAAATAAAGGTGTTATTTCTAAAGTCTTACCAATTGAAGATATGCCTTTCCTAGAAGATGGAACACCAGTTGATATTATGTTAAATCCATTAGGAGTACCATCGCGGATGAATATTGGACAAATTCTTGAATTACACTTAGGAATGGCTGCTAAAACTTTAGGAATTAAAGTAGCAACCCCTGTTTTTGATGGTGCAAAAAATCAAGACTTGTTAGATATTATGAAAGAAGCAAAATATAATGACTTTGATAAATTAACATTATATGATGGTTTAACTGGTGAAAAGTTTGCCAAGAAAATTTCAGTTGGTGTTATGTATATGTTAAAACTATCACACATGGTAGATGATAAATTACATGCTCGTAATGTGGGCCCATATTCATTAATTACTCAACAACCATTAGGTGGTAAGGCACAAAATGGTGGACAAAGATTTGGAGAAATGGAAGTTTGAGCATTAGAAGCTTATGGTGCTGCTCATACTTTACAAGAAATCCTAACTATTAAATCTGATGATATTAAAGGTAGAATTAAAACTTATGAAGCGATTCTACGTAATAAACAAATTCCAACGCCAGGTATCCCTGAATCATTTAATGTTTTAACAAAAGAACTACAAGGTTTAGGAATAAATATTGTGTTAATTGACGAAAAAGGTCAAGAACAAAAAGTTGTAACTTACGATGAAGAAGTCGAAAGTTATCTTGAGGATTAGAAAAGGAGTAATAAATATATGCAAATGCAAAAAAATTCAAAACATTATACTGCCCTTAAAATTTCTCTTGCTTCTCCCGATCAAATTCGCTCATGATCACATGGAGAAATTACAAAGCCAGAAACAATTAATTATAAGTCATTAAAACCTGAAAAAGATGGATTATTTGATGCACGAATATTTGGACCAACTAAAAATTATGAATGTAATTGTGGTAAATATAAGAAAATAAAAAATAAAGGTAAAGTTTGTGAACGTTGTTTAGTAGAAATTACTGAAGCAATTGTTCGACGTGAACGTTTAGGACACATTGAGTTAGAAGACCCAGTAACTCATATTTGAATGTTAAAGGCTTCTCCTTCAAGAATTGCGTTAGCATTAGATATGAAAGCTAAAGACTTAGAAGAAGTAGCATATTTTGTTTCTTATATTGTTTTAGATCCAGGGACTGCTAAAGGTTTAAAACAAAAAATGATTATGGATTTAGGTAATGCTAAATCTTCAACTGATACTCGTAATCGTTTACGTAAAGTATTTGCACAAATTTTAGAACAATTAGAACCTTCTTCTTTTGCTTATACTCGTGCTCAAATGTTAACTGATACTTTAGCAGATACTTCACGTCCATTTTCAATGGATGAATGTGCTCAATTTATTACTAAACATACTGGAACAAAATTTGGAATTGGTGCTTCAGCTATTGAGTATTTATTAAAAAATATTAATTTAGAAAAAGAATTTCTTGCCATTAAAAAACAATTGACAAACAAGAAATCACAAACTGATCGTAGAAAACTAGAACGTCGTTTAGATGTTATTGATTCATTTGCTAAATCAGGAAATAAACCAGAATGAATGGTATTACACGCTATTCCGGTGATTCCACCTGATATTCGTCCAATTATTCAGTTAGATGGTGGTCGTTTTACAACATCAGAAATTAATGATTTATATCGAAGAATTATTATTCGTAATGAACGCTTAAAAAAAGTAAAACAAATGGGAGCACCAATCTTAATTATTAATAATGAAAAAAGAATGTTGCAAGAATCAGTTGATGCTTTATTTGATAATGAACGTAAAGCACGTCCAGTAACAGGAAGAGATAAACGTCCATTAAAATCTTTAACTTCAACATTAAAAGGAAAACAAGGACGTTTCCGTCAAAACTTATTAGGTAAGCGTGTTGATTATTCAGGTCGAAGTGTTATTGCTGTTGGTCCGGAATTAAAAATGTATCAATGTGGTATTCCTCGTGATATGGCAATTATTTTGTTCAAACCTTTTGTTGTGCAAAGATTAGTTCATCAAGAATTAGCTTTAAATATTAAAATTGCTGAAAAATTAATTGAAATTCAAGATGAACGAATTTGAGATGTTTTAGAAGAAGTAATTAAAGATCGTCCTGTCTTATTAAACCGTGCTCCAACTTTACACCGTTTAGGAATTCAAGCATTTGAACCAATTCTAGTTAAAGGGAAAGCTATTCGTTTACACCCACTAGTAACTCCTGCTTTTAATGCTGACTTTGATGGTGACCAAATGGCTGTTCACGTGCCAATTACTCAAGAAGCAGTAGCTGAAGCAAGAAGTTTAATGTTAGGTTCAAAAAATATTTTAAGTCCTAAAGATGGTAAACCAATTGTTACGCCAACTCAAGATATGGTTCTTGGTAATTATTATTTAACTATTGAAAAATTAGATGAATTAGGTCAAGGTTCAATTTTTAAAGATGTTAATGAAGCAATTAAAGCTTATGATACAAAACAGGTTTCATTACATGCTATTATTGGAATTCGTGTTGCTAGTTTAGGTGCAAGTAAATTTGCTGCTACCGATCAAAATAAATTTTTAATTACTACTATTGGTAAGATTATTTTTAATCAAATGTTTTCAGAAAGAATGCCATTTATTAATCGCCCAAATATTATTAATTTAACTGAAACTCATAATGAAGATTTAGTTGCAACTGATGTTGATTTTCGTGAATTTATTAAAAAAAGAGTTATTGTTGAACCATTTAAGAAAAAAGCTTTAGCAGATATTATTCATAAATATTTTAAAACTTTTGGAACTCAATTAACTGCACAAATGTTAGATAAAATGAAAAATCTTGGTTTTAAATTTTCAACAATTTCAGGAACAACAATTTCTGCAGGCGATGTTGTATCTTATTCAGGTAAAACAAGATTATTTAAAGAAGCAGATGAATATGTTAAAACAATTAACAAGTTTTATAAACAAGGTATGTTAACTAATCGTGAGCGTCATTACCATATTATTAATAAATGAAGTGGTATTAAAAACAATATTCAAGTTGAACTAGAAACAGTTTTAAGAAAAGATATTGAAAATCCAATCTTTATGATGTGAGATTCAGGTGCTAGAACTAATATTAGTAACTTTACTCAATTAGTAGGGATGCGTGGTTTAATGAATAATCCAAAAGGAGAAGTTATTGAATTACCAATTAAATCTTCATTCCGTGAAGGATTAAATGTTTCAGAGTTCTTTATTTCTACCCATGGTGCTCGTAAAGGAATGGCAGATATGGCGCTTAAAACTTCTGACTCAGGTTATTTAACAAGAAGACTAGTTGACGTTTCACAAGATATTATTGTTACTGAAGAAGATTGTAGTACCGGTAATGGCTTTATAATTAGTGACGTTGTTGACCAAAAACGTAATAATATTATTGTGCCGTTACGTGACCGTTTATTTGGACGTTTTGTTCAAGGTGATGTTGTTGATAGTAAAAATAATGTAATTGTTGCAAATAATGAATTAATTACTGAAAAATTAGTAGAAACAATATTAGAGGCAAAAATTACAAAAATAAATATTCGTTCAGTTTTAACTTGTGAAGCAAGTTATGGTGTTTGTCAAAAATGTTATGGTATTAATTTAACAACAGGTTCTATTGTTGCTATTGGCGAAGCAGTTGGAATTATTGCGGCGCAATCAATTGGTGAACCAGGAACTCAACTAACGATGAGAACTTTCCATACTGGAGGAGTTGCTGGTGGTAGTGATATTACCCAAGGATTACCAAGAATTAAAGAATTATTAGATATTACTAATCCCAAAGGTGCTGTTGCTATTATTAGTGAATTTGATGGTAAAGTAACAGATATTCGTGAAGAGCAAGGAATTTATACAATTACTGTAAAGTCAAAACTTGACTATAAAGAATACAAAACTCAATATAATGCGCAGGTAAGAATTAAAATTGGTGATAATGTTAAGATTGGCCAAAAACTAACTGAAGGTGCAATTAATATTACACAATTACTAGAAGTAGCAGGAATCATTGAAGTTCAACAATATATTTTAAAAGAAGTACAACGTGTTTATCGTTTACAAGGAATTGAAATTTCTGATAAGTATATTGAAATTATTCTAAAACAAATGTTGAATCGTATTTTTGTAGTTGAAGGTAATGATTCACCATTATTGCCTGGAGCGATTGTTGATATCAAAGAATTTAAGAATGTTAATGCCAAAATTATTGTTGTTGGTAAAAAACCTGCTTTTGGTCATCCAATTATTTTAGGGATTAAAAAAGCACCATTAGAATCAGAATCATTCTTGGCTGCTGCTTCTTTCCAAGATACAACAAGAGTATTAACTAATGCTGTTATTAAGTCAAAACAAGATAATTTACGTGGTTTAAAGGAAAATGTTATTTTAGGAAACTTGATACCGGCCGGTACTGGTTTAATGCCAACTGAGAAGTTAATAGGTATCGGTAATTCTTCACTTGAAGAAGAATACTAAATTAAATATTTAAAAAGTGAGAATAAAATTCTCACTTTTTAAATATTTAATTTAATTTTACTAGTTGTATGTTTTAAAGATACGATAAATATATTTTTGGACATTCTTGTGTATAATTAATTTTACCAGAATTTATAATTTTTTTTGTTTTTTTATTAAACTCTTGCATTGTTTTTTCAGATTTTTCTTTTGCTTCACATTCTTCTGAATTATCTTTTTTATGGAGATGTATTCTTTTAAAATTTTCGTCTTTCAGTATACTTATTTCTTGTCGTTCACTACCAATTCCACTATCTTTACTATTATGTTTTAAAGATAATTTTCTTAAAAGATTACTTTTATTATCATCTTTAGTAAAGTCCATTGTAATTTCTTGTAGTAATTGATTGTTAATTTCACTATCTTGACTTGAAGTTAATATTACATTATTTATTTTTTCCTCTGATTTAGAAGCTACTACAATATTACTATCATCATCTTTGTTAAAATCATTATCTTTATTTGAAGATAATATTGCATTATCTATTTCTTTTTTTTCATTAAAAACAGTATCTTTAGTATTATCTTTTAAAACAGTTGGTTTTAAAAAACTAGGGCTGATAACATTTTGATAAAACATTTCTTCTTTTTTATGATTAGATTGAACTTTATGAACTCAATTAACTGCACAAATGTTAGAACCTGTTTGGAATCTTTTAAACATAATTAAACTAAAAAAGGGAATAATTATTTCTAACCTGACAGTTAATTAACATTTTATTTTCTTTGTCATTTTTTTGTTAAAAAGATTTTATCATTTGACAACTTATCGATTAAAAATTTATTTTTCAACTATAAAATAACATTTATGATATTAATTTAATCAAAAATAAGTTAAAAAAGATCCTAAACAGGTTCTTAGGAACACATGATTATATTAATAGTTTAGCAATAGGTGAAGATGGTTCTGTTTTTGCTGGAGCTAATAATCATGGTAAAATTTATAAAAGTAATGGTGTAAATGATTTTCAATTAATTAAAGAACAAAATGATGCTGGGTCAATAAAAAGTTTAGTCGTAGATACTATTGGAACTATTTTTGCTGGTTCTGATAATGGTAATATTTATCAAATTAATAGTGGAAGTATGTATTCTAAAATTTTAAATACAGGTCATGAAATTAAACGATTAATTATTGATAGAGATGGTGTTTTGTTCGCTGGTGTTGATTCAAATCAAATATATAAAAAAGTAAAAAAAATCATCTATTTTTTGCAATATGTTAGGAATAGATAATGATAATGAACATATTCTTGCCTTAACAATTAATTCAGAAAATACTTTATATGCTGCAGAAACTGAAGGAATTTTGTATTCAAATAAAAATTTTAAGTAACATTTTAAATGTTACTTAAAATTAAATATATTAAAAAAAATTTAATTAAAAAAAATGTTGATTCTTATGATATAAAATTAGATTTTTTTAATGCTATACTTATTTATAAAGTTTAAAATAATATGAAAGGAAGCAATTATGAAAGTAATTAAGGTTAAAAATATTACGAAGTCGTATAATGGTAATGTTGTACTCGGACCTATTAATTTAGAAATTGAGAGTGGTAGTTCTGTTGCTATTTTTGGTGCTAATGGTGCTGGTAAAACCACATTATGTGAGATTATTAGTAATACTAAAAATGCAAGTACAGGAGAAATTGAATATAACTTTAATAAAAAAGATATTCCATATGTTGTTGGAATAAATTTTCAAGATCAAGTTTATCCTAACTTTATAACAGTTAAAGAATTAATAAATTTTTATCATAAGATTTATTTAGATAAAATAAAACCCGAAATTTTTAATAGTATGTTAGATAAGTTTCAATTAAAAGAATTATACAAACGTAAAGTAAATAGTTTATCGGGTGGTCAAAGACAAAGAGTTAATTTATTTTTATCATTATTTCATCAACCAAAAATTTATATTGGTGATGAGATTTCAACTGGTTTAGATGTTAAAACAAGAATTGATATTATTAATTTTTTACAAGAACAAATTAGTTTGAATAACATTACTTTAATTTTAGTTAGTCATAACTTAGATGAAATCCAAGCTTTATGTAAACGTATTATTTTTTTAAAGGATGGTCAAATTATTGATGATACTACTGTTGTTGAAGTTACTAAAAATATGGTTCATTATTAAAATATTATTTAGAAAAAACAGAAACACCATTAGAAATAACTACGAGAAAGGAAAAAAATAATGCTAGCAATGTTTCAATTATTATTTGGTTATTTTAAGAAATCTTTCCATAGTATTTTCTTTGGCTTTATTTTCCCTATTATTATGTTAACAATTTTAGTTGCTGTATTAACACCCGGTAACCCAAATGTTGCACAAACAGTATTACCGGGGTTAGTGATGTCAGCTTCACCAGTATTAGGAATTGTTACTTTATCAATGACATATTCTGATTTTAAACAATCAATAATTATTAAAAGAATTGGTGCAACACCATTAAAACCATGACAATTTATTAGTAGTATTTTAATATTTCATGTTATTTTAATTTTTATTGGTAGTTTTTGAACATTAGGAATTGGTGCAGCTTTATATCATAATCAGATTAATTGAGAACTAATTAATTGAGGTTATATATTACTAGCAATTCTGCTTTCATCAATTATGTGTTCAGCAGTAGGAATAATGGTTGGTATTCTTGCTTCTGATTTTAAAATTGCTAATGCTTTTGCTTTATTATTATATTTGCCAACATCATTTTTATCGGGTCAATATATTCCGTATGTAGCCATTAAAGGACAACCAGTTTTAGTTATTATTGCTAAAATTATTCCTTTTTCTTATCCTGTTTCTATTATGAATAGAGGATGAAATAATTATGGTACTCCAAATGATTTAATCAATGCAGCACTTTTTGATAATTACTGAATACCAATTTTAGTTAGTTTACTTTGAATTGGAGCATTAATATTTGGAGCAATTATGGCTTATAAATATCGACGAAAATAAATTAATCTATAATAATAAAAATAGTTACCATTTTGATAACTATTTTTATTTCAATCAACAACTAGCAAACTTAAATCTACTGTAAGAACCTGTTTAGGATCTTTTTTAACTTATTTTTGATTAAATTAATATCATAAATGTTATTTTATAGTTGAAAAATAAATTTTTAATCGATAAGTTGTCAAATGATAAAATCTTTTTAACAAAAAAATGACAAAGAAAATAAAATGTTAATTAACTGTCAGGTTAGAAATAATTATTCCCTTTTTTAGTTTAATTATGTTTAAAAAATTCCAAACAGGTTCTTAGATAAAATGAAAAATCTTGGTTTTAAATTTTCAACAATTTCAGGAACAACAATTTCTGCAGGCGATGTTGTATCTTATTCAGGTAAAACAAGATTATTTAAAGAAGCAGATGAATATGTTAAAACAATTAACAAGTTTTATAAACAAGGTATGTTAACTAATCGTGAGCGTCATTACCATATTATTAATAAATGAAGTGGTATTAAAAACAATATTCAAGTTGAACTAGAAACAGTTTTAAGAAAAGATATTGAAAATCCAATCTTTATGATGTGAGATTCAGGTGCTAGAACTAATATTAGTAACTTTACTCAATTAGTAGGGATGCGTGGTTTAATGAATAATCCAAAAGGAGAAGTTATTGAATTACCAATTAAATCTTCATTCCGTGAAGGATTAAATGTTTCAGAGTTCTTTATTTCTACCCATGGTGCTCGTAAAGGAATGGCAGATATGGCGCTTAAAACTTCTGACTCAGGTTATTTAACAAGAAGACTAGTTGACGTTTCACAAGATATTATTGTTACTGAAGAAGATTGTAGTACCGGTAATGGCTTTATAATTAGTGACGTTGTTGACCAAAAACGTAATAATATTATTGTGCCGTTACGTGACCGTTTATTTGGACGTTTTGTTCAAGGTGATGTTGTTGATAGTAAAAATAATGTAATTGTTGCAAATAATGAATTAATTACTGAAAAATTAGTAGAAACAATATTAGAGGCAAAAATTACAAAAATAAATATTCGTTCAGTTTTAACTTGTGAAGCAAGTTATGGTGTTTGTCAAAAATGTTATGGTATTAATTTAACAACAGGTTCTATTGTTGCTATTGGCGAAGCAGTTGGAATTATTGCGGCGCAATCAATTGGTGAACCAGGAACTCAACTAACGATGAGAACTTTCCATACTGGAGGAGTTGCTGGTGGTAGTGATATTACCCAAGGATTACCAAGAATTAAAGAATTATTAGATATTACTAATCCCAAAGGTGCTGTTGCTATTATTAGTGAATTTGATGGTAAAGTAACAGATATTCGTAAAGAGCAAGGAATTTATACAATTACTGTAAAGTCAAAACTTGACTATAAAGAATACAAAACTCAATATAATGCGCAGGTAAGAATTAAAATTGGTGATAATGTTAAGATTGGCCAAAAACTAACTGAAGGTGCAATTAATATTACACAATTACTAGAAGTAGCAGGAATCATTGAAGTTCAACAATATATTTTAAAAGAAGTACAACGTGTTTATCGTTTACAAGGAATTGAAATTTCTGATAAGTATATTGAAATTATTCTAAGAACCTGTTTAGGATCTTTTTTAACTTATTTTTGATTAAATTAATATCATAAATGTTATTTTATAGTTGAAAAATAAATTTTTAATCGATAAGTTGTCAAATGATAAAATCTTTTTAACAAAAAAATGACAAAGAAAATAAAATGTTAATTAACTGTCAGGTTAGAAATAATTATTCCCTTTTTTAGTTTAATTATGTTTAAAAGATTCCAAACAGGTTCTAAAACAAATGTTGAATCGTATTTTTGTAGTTGAAGGTAATGATTCACCATTATTGCCTGGAGCGATTGTTGATATCAAAGAATTTAAGAATGTTAATGCCAAAATTATTGTTGTTGGTAAAAAACCTGCTTTTGGTCATCCAATTATTTTAGGGATTAAAAAAGCACCATTAGAATCAGAATCATTCTTGGCTGCTGCTTCTTTCCAAGATACAACAAGAGTATTAACTAATGCTGTTATTAAGTCAAAACAAGATAATTTACGTGGTTTAAAGGAAAATGTTATTTTAGGAAACTTGATACCGGCCGGTACTGGTTTAATGCCAACTGAGAAGTTAATAGGTATCGGTAATTCTTCACTTGAAGAAGAATACTAAATTAAATATTTAAAAAGTGAGAATAAAATTCTCACTTTTTAAATATTTAATTTAATTTTACTAGTTGTATGTTTTAAAGATACGATAAATATATTTCTGGACATTCTTGTGTATAATTAATTTTACCAGAATTTATAATTTTTTTTGTTTTTTTATTAAACTCTTGCATTGTTTTTTCAGATTTTTCTTTTGCTTCACATTCTTCTGAATTATCTTTTTTATGGAGATGTATTCTTTTAAAATTTTCGTCTTTCAGTATACTTATTTCTTGTCGTTCACTACCAATTCCACTATCTTTACTATTATGTTTTAAAGATAATTTTCTTAAAAGATTACTTTTATTATCATCTTTAGTAAAGTCCATTGTAATTTCTTGTAGTAATTGATTGTTAATTTCACTATCTTGACTTGAAGTTAATATTACATTATTTATTTTTTCCTCTGATTTAGAAGCTACTACAATATTACTATCATCATCTTTGTTAAAATCATTATCTTTATTTGAAGTTAATTTTGCATTATCTATTTTTTCCTCTGATTTAGAAGCTACTACACTATCACTATCATCATCTTCGTTAAAACCACTATCTTGACTTGAAGTTAATATTGCATTATCTATTTCTTCGTCTGATTCAGAAAGTATTTCAATATCACTATCTTCTTCTTTAAAATCATTATCTTTATTTGAAGATAATATTGCATTATCTATTTCTTTTTTTCATTAAAAACAGTATCTTTAGTATTATCTTTTAAAACAGTTGGTTTTAAAAAACTAGGACTGATAACATTTTGATAAAACATTTCTTCTTTTTTATGATTAGATTGAACTTTATGAACTCAATTAACTGCACAAATGTTAGATAAAATGAAAAATCTTGGTTTTAAATTTTCAACAATTTCAGGAACAACAATTTCTGCAGGCGATGTTGTATCTTATTCAGGTAAAACAAGATTATTTAAAGAAGCAGATGAATATGTTAAAACAATTAACAAGTTTTATAAACAAGGTATGTTAACTAATCGTGAGCATCATTACCATATTATTAATAAATGAAGTGGTATTAAAAACAATATTCAAGTTGAACTAGAAACAGTTTTAAGAAAAGATATTGAAAATCCAATCTTTATGATGTGAGATTCAGGTGCTAGAACTAATATTAGTAACTTTACTCAATTAGTAGGGATGCGTGGTTTAATGAATAATCCAAAAGGAGAAGTTATTGAATTACCAATTAAATCTTCATTCCGTGAAGGATTAAATGTTTCAGAGTTCTTTATTTCTACCCATGGTGCTCGTAAAGGAATGGCAGATATGGCGCTTAAAACTTCTGACTCAGGTTATTTAACAAGAAGACTAGTTGACGTTTCACAAGATATTATTGTTACTGAAGAAGATTGTAGTACCGGTAATGGCTTTATAATTAGTGACGTTGTTGACCAAAAACGTAATAATATTATTGTGCCGTTACGTGACCGTTTATTTGGACGTTTTGTTCAAGGTGATGTTGTTGATAGTAAAAATAATGTAATTGTTGCAAATAATGAATTAATTACTGAAAAATTAGTAGAAACAATATTAGAGGCAAAAATTACAAAAATAAATATTCGTTCAGTTTTAACTTGTGAAGCAAGTTATGGTGTTTGTCAAAAATGTTATGGTATTAATTTAACAACAGGTTCTATTGTTGCTATTGGCGAAGCAGTTGGAATTATTGCGGCGCAATCAATTGGTGAACCAGGAACTCAACTAACGATGAGAACTTTCCATACTGGAGGAGTTGCTGGTGGTAGTGATATTACCCAAGGATTACCAAGAATTAAAGAATTATTAGATATTACTAATCCCAAAGGTGCTGTTGCTATTATTAGTGAATTTGATGGTAAAATAACAGATATTCGTGAAGAGCAAGGAATTTATACAATTACTGTAAAGTCAAAACTTGACTATAAAGAATACAAAACTCAATATAATGCGCAGGTAAGAATTAAAATTGGTGATAATGTTAAGATTGGCCAAAAACTAACTGAAGGTGCAATTAATATTACACAATTACTAGAAGTAGCAGGAATCATTGAAGTTCAACAATATATTTTAAAAGAAGTACAACGTGTTTATCGTTTACAAGGAATTGAAATTTCTGATAAGTATATTGAAATTATTCTAAAACAAATGTTGAATCGTATTTTTGTAGTTGAAGGTAATGATTCACCATTATTGCCTAGAGCGATTGTTGATATCAAAGAATTTAAGAATGTTAATGCCAAAATTATTGTTGTTGGTAAAAAACCTGCTTTTGGTCATCCAATTATTTTAGGGATTAAAAAAGCACCATTAGAATCAGAATCATTCTTGGCTGCTGCTTCTTTCCAAGATACAACAAGAGTATTAACTAATGCTGTTATTAAGTCAAAACAAGATAATTTACGTGGTTTAAAGGAAAATGTTATTTTAGGAAACTTGATACCGGCCGGTACTGGTTTAATGCCAACTGAGAAGTTAATAGGTATCGGTAATTCTTCACTTGAAGAAGAATACTAAATTAAATATTTAAAAAGTGAGAATAAAATTCTCACTTTTTAAATATTTAATTTAATTTTACTAGTTGTATGTTTTAAAGATACGATAAATATATTTCTGGACATTCTTGTGCATAATTAATTTTACCAGAATTTATAATTTTTTTTGTTTTTTTATTAAACTCTTGCATTGTTTTTTCAGATTTTTCTTTTGCTTCACATTCTTCTGAATTATCTTTTTTATGGAGATGTATTCTTTTAAAATTTTCGTCTTTCAGTATACTTATTTCTTGTCGTTCACTACCAATTCCACTATCTTTACTATTATGTTTTAAAGATAATTTTCTTAAAAGATTACTTTTATTATCATCTTTAGTAAAATCCATTGTAATTTCTTGTAGTAATTGATTGTTAATTTCACTATCTTGACTTGAAGTTAATATTACATTATTTATTTTTTCCTCTGATTTAGAAGCTACTACAATATTACTATCATCATCTTTGTTAAAATCATTATCTTTATTTGAAGTTAATTTTGCATTATCTATTTTTTCCTCTGATTTAGAAGCTACTACACTATCACTATCATCATCTTCGTTAAAACCACTATCTTGACTTGAAGTTAATATTGCATTATCTATTTCTTCGTCTGATTCAGAAAGTATTTCAATATCACTATCTTCTTCTTTAAAATCATTATCTTTATTTGAAGATAATATTGCATTATCTATTTCTTTTTTTTCATTAAAAACAGTATCTTTAGTATTATCTTTTAAAACAGTTGGTTTTAAAAAACTAGGGCTGATAACATTTTGATAAAACATTTCTTCTTTTTTATGATTAGATTGAACTTTATCAAGTAAATTTTTAAGAATTATTATATCTGAAAAGATTTCATCATAAGTAGCAATAATTGCATGTTTATTTATTACGGTTTCATATATTCTTTGACCAGCATTTTCTTGGGTGATTAAAAAAGAATAATCACAAGTGTTATTAAAATTACAATTTGTTTTTGCTTTTTTAATAAAATCAGCAGTTAAAAGTATTATAAAACTATTTATCTTCTTTCTTCTATTTAAACTTCCATATTTATTTAATGAAGCTTCAATTTCTCAGTCAATATGTTGTCTACATTTTGTATGTATTCCTAGAATAAGAATAGTAATAGTTGTATCTTTTAAATGATTTTCTCTAATAGTTTTAGCGATTTTATTATTTGATCATGTGGTATCAATATCCCCTATTTCTACAGACATGTCTTTTATATTTAAATAATTAGCATACTTTTTAATTAACTCTGCTAATTGGTTTTTTTCTTCTTGTTCTCTTAGATGATGATATGAAATAAAAATTTTTCTCACTGTTTAACTCCTTTTTTTTAACATTATTAAGACTTATGTTTTATAATTTTTTTGATTATAAAACATAAGTCTTAATAGGTAATTTTAAAGATATTGTTTTAAAAATTTAAATTTATTTTTTACTTATATTTTATTTAAACATTTAATATTTTAATCTGTGTAGTTTAATAATTTTTTGATTTGTTCATTAGTTGCAGTTGAAAGTGAAAGTATTGAAATAAAATATAAGTATTTGTTTTCTATTAAATCTTTTCTAACTTTATCAATTTGTTTTCAAAAATCTTCGATTTCTTTTTTTGCTTAAATTTTCATCATTAATGATGAAATTACCATTAGTGTCTATTTTTGTTAGTGATCTACTAGCAATTAAGATTGGTCTGATTTTTAAATTCATAATTTTTAAAATTACATCTGTTACTAAGTTATTGTTATCGGAAGTTAATAATATTTGTTTACTTTCATCAAAAGTATTTTTAATACTTTTAATTGCTTCAGAAACTCTTCCTTCGGATTTATTTACTAATATTGAACTTGTCAAAATTATAAAAAAATTTCAGGCAATTTTTGTTGGTTTTTTATTAACTCCACTTTCTGATTTTAGAAATTTTTTAAATAAATTTATATCAACATCTCTAATAAATATTTCTTTAAAATATTTTCTTAGTTTTATTTTTAATTCTTTTTTCGTTCCTATGATTTGACTAAAATCATTTGAAGAAAGTATTCTTTTAACTTTGTTTTTTTGTTTATAATTTAATAAAAATTTTATTAGTAAAAACATTAAAAGTAATATGAAAAAATAAGTAAAGCGATACTTGAAATAATAATTATTCCTTTAAATATTTTAGTTGTAGTCAATTTGCTTTTCCTTAGTTTTATCCATAAAATGTTAAACATAATAGTATAAAAAATACATAACTTTTATGTTTATAATTTGGGGTATTAGTTTAAAAAATAAAAAGATTTAGTATTATAATTTTTTAATTAAATAGTTACTTGTTTTCTGTTAGTTATTAATTTTATTTTAGATTCTTATTAATATTTGTTGAAAATTATTATGATATTAATAATAATATTCCATTTTAATTATATACATATATAATTTAAAAAATCTATTAAAAAACAACATAATATAAGAATTTTTTAAAAAAATTATTGTTATAATGCTTCTTTTTTATGTATTTTATACTGATTTGTGTAGTTTAATAATTTTTTGAGTTGTTCATTAGTTGCAGTTGAAAGTGAAAGTATTGAAATAAAATATGGATGGGTTACACTTTATTGGACACTAATTACGTAGACAAGTGAACAAATTTTAGTTAAAAGAAAGGAAGTATAATTATGGCCAATATTAACTCATATTCAGATGAATTTAAAAAACAAATAGTAGCGTTATATCAAAGCGGTAAGTCAGTGTCTTGTCTTGCTAAAGAGTACAATGTTACAAGAGCAGCTACTTATAATTGAATTAAGCAATTTACTAATTCAGACAGGTTTAAAACTAAAGATAATCGTTTTTTTGAAGAAAATGAATTAATTAAATTAAGAAAAGAATTAAAACAATTAAGAATGGAAAATGATATTTTAAAGCAAGCAGCACTAATAATAGGCAGAAAATAGAAATTATTGCTAAAAATAAAGTTAAATATAAAATTCGCACAATGTGTCGTTTTTTGAAAATATCTAAATCAACATATTATTTTAATTTCAAGAAAAAAGAAAATAAAATCAAAAATAATATGTATGATGAAGCTGTTATTAGTGCTTTTAAAGAAAATAAAGAAGTTTATGGTACTAGAAGATTAAAAAAAATTTTAAAAAACCAAGAAATTTATTTATCAAGAAGAAAAATTAAAGAAATTATGAATAAGCATAATTTAATATCAAAATACACTAAATTATCATTCAAAAATCATCATAATAAAGTCAATGATAGTCAAATAACCAATCTTGTTAATAGAAACTTTAATAATAGGGTTAAAAATGAAGTTATTGTTAGTGATTTAACTTACGTTCAAGTTAATGGTAAATGAAACTATATTTGCCTATTAATAGACCTATTTAACCGAGAAATTATTGGACATAGTGTTGGAGTTAAAAAAGATGCATCATTAGTACCTACACTATATCTCCAATAATTTCGCGGTTAAATAGGAAAGGGTCGCCCCTAAGTTGCAAAAAACAATGTTTTAACTTAGTAAGGAGACTCTTTTTATGACAAGATATAGTAAGGAACTAAAATTAAAACTTAGATAAAAAAATATTTTTTGTTAAAATATAATTGATTTAATTTGATTTATGAAAGAGGTAATGATTATGAAACAATATTTAGATTTATGTCAATATGTTTTAGAAAAAGGATATAAAAAAGCTGATAGAACAGGCACTGGTACTGTTTCTACTTTTGGTTATCAAATGCGTTTTGATTTACAAAAAGGTTTTCCCATATTAACTACAAAAAAAGTTCATTTTGCTTCTATTGTTCATGAGTTATTATGATTTATTGCTGGTGATACTAATATTGAATATTTAGTTAAAAATAATGTTAGAATTTGAAATGAGTGACCTTATAAGAAATTTATGGAAAGTAAAAAATATCAAAATGAAACTTTAGAAGAATTTGTTGAAAAAATTAAAACTGATCATCAATTTGCTCTTGAATTTGGTGATTTAGGACCTGTTTATGGTAGACAATGACGTAATTTTAATGGTGTTGATCAATTGCAGGAGTTAATAGAAAATTTAAAAAACAATCCTTTTTCACGAAGACACATTTTATCAGTATGAAATCCTGCAGAAATTAAAAATATGGCACTACCACCATGTCATACTTTAATTCAATTTTACGTTTCTGATGATAAAAAATTATCTTGTCAATTATATCAACGTAGTGCAGATATTTTTTTAGGAGTTCCTTTTAATATTGCTTCTTATGCATTATTAACAATAATGTTAGCACAAATATGTGGCTATCAGCTAGGAGAATTTATTCATACTTTAGGTGATGCTCATATTTATAGTAATCATTTTTCACAAATTAATGAACAATTAAGTAGAAAACCAAAATCATTGCCAATTTTAGTTATTAATAAAAATATTACTAATTTATTTAATTTTAAATTTGAAGATTTTAAATTAGAACAATATGATCCATATCCGTTGATTAGAGGTCAGGTTGCAGTATAATGGTAATTTTAGTTTGAGCAATGACCAAAGAAAAGGTAATTGGTTTTAATAATAAATTGCCCTGAAAAATTAAAGAAGAAATGCAATATTTTCAGAGCATTACTTTAAATAAAAATGTATTAATGGGTTCAAAAACTTTTGAAAGTATTGGCAAACCACTAAAAAATCGTTACAATATAGTTGTTACTAATCATCAAGAACGTTATCAACAATTTCTAAATGATAATAATATTACTTTCACAAATGATATTATTTCATATTTAAAACAATATCAAGGTAATAAAAAAAGAGATATTTGTATTATTGGTGGTGCTGAAATTTATAAGCAGGCATGAGATTATGCTGATTATTTATATGTTTCAGTCATTAAAAATTTATATAATGGTGATCTTTTATTTCCTGTTAGTAATTTTTCTGATTTTAAATTAATCAAAACAACAGAATTTGCAGAATTTTTAGCGAATGTGTATCAAAGAAAGGAAAAAAAATAATAATGAACATTTGAAAAGCAATTTTAACTTGACCTTATTTATTACAAACTTATAGTAAATCAGGTTCAATGACAAGAAAGGTATTAAAAGACCCAAGTTTAGTTTCTGAAGCAAAACGATATATTTGATTGAAAAAACGTGTGCGTTATATTAAATGATTATATAATATTAAATTAACCGTTCATAACATTGAAAATTGACCAAAAAGAAAAGGTTGTGTAATGGTTGCCAATCATCAATCAAATTTTGATCCATTATTAGTATTATCGGTAAATGATTATAGTTTATATGCACCTTTAGGTTTTATTGCAAAAGAAGAATTAAAAAAAAGCCATTTGGCACGAAGATTTATTTTTTTAATTGATGTTTTATTTATTGATCGTAATAATCCACGCACAGCCATTACGACTTTTCAAGAAGCAAAGGAATTAATTAGAATTCCGCGTACAATGATGATTTTTCCAGAAGGAACAAGAAGTCATCAACAAGAAATGCAAGAATTTAAAGCAGGTGCTTTTAATATGGCATATCAATCTTATGTACCAATTATTCCTGTTACTATTATTAATTCTTATCAAATTTTTGATCGAAAATATAAGGGCAAAAAAGATATTCATCTTATTTTTCATAAGGCAATTGAACCAAGTGAATTTATTAAATTATCTACTGATGTATTATCAAAGCAAGTATTTAATATTATTAAAAAAGGAATTGATGATTTTAGCAATAATAAAATTTAAGTAGTAATAATAAAAGGTTGTTAGTTAACAACCTTTTATTATGTTTAAGAGTCAATAATTAATTTCTGATGTGATTTTTGTTTTTTATAATTACGTAAATTTTTTACTGATGTAATTATTAGTGAAGAAGATGTATATCAAATTATTACGATAATTAATCATAGTAGGATATTAATAAATTGTTCTTTATTTAAGCCAAGACCATTTTGTAATAATAAAAATACACTTAAGTAAGCACAAATAACACCAATTGATCCACCTAGTGTGAAAGCAATTGGTGGTTTAATTTCATAGTTTTTATCTTTAATAAAACGTGTACCAGCAACTGACATTAAAAAAGCTGCAGATCCCATCATAATTGGAAAAGCACATTCAGCGTTAAGACCTAATAAATAAGTAGTTGCCAGTGCTGGAGCATAAATACCAATGCCTAATGCCATGAAAGCACCAAGGATAAAGAATATACTAATACCAACCAAATATTTTCATCAAATATCAAGACTATTATTATTACCCGCTGTTGGCATAATTCCAATTTGTTTTTGACCTAAAAGCATGATAATTGAAACAATAAATAATAGAACACCAATAAATAATTGTGATCAACTAAGTTTATTTTATTTGCGATAATGGCGCCTAAATAGGCACCTAATGTTGCAGCAGAAATTAATGAAACTAGTGTTGGTCATGCTACTTGAATTAAAGCAATAAAAATAATTGCTTCTAAGCAAGTAGGAATACTATGACCAACATTCATAATTCCTAAAATTTTTTTATCATTACGTACCTGTTTTGTTAATTTTAATAAAATAATACTTACTGCAAATGAACCAATACCAATTGTGTCACAAAAATCAGCAATAAAACCAATTATTCCTAGTTTTCAAAATTGTTGTTTAAAATTATCTTCAAAATTATGGATATGTTCTTTATCAAATTGTGAATAACTATTTTTTATAAGATATCATGTAAAAATTGCTACTATTATTAACAAAATAGTAATAAAAATAATAGCAACAATTGAGGGTTTTCAAATATTTGTTAAAAATAAAGTAAGTAATAATACAAATAAAGAAATAGGAATTATTAATAAACTATAGTATATTGTTTTTTTATTCATAGTTTTGTTCCTTTTTCTTTTAAATTTATTTTTGTGTTATTTAGAATTTTATCATGAAAAAATACAAAAAAATATTATTATTTTTTAATTTTTATATTTCTATTTTTAAAAATTATATTTTTAAAGAATTTGATTTATCACATTTATTTGGTAAAAGATGATTTTGTAAATCTGTAGAATTTATTTGTTCTTTTCAAGAATTTGATTCATTAATTATTTTTTGTATTTCTAAATGTCCACTTCTAGTAGCTCATGTTAAAGCACTATCACCATTAGCATCTAAATGACTAATATCTACACCATTTTTTATTAAAGTGTTAACTACATCTAGATGTCCTTCTTTGGCAGCTCATATTAGAGCATTATTACCAAATTTAGTTATTATATTAATAATATCACTATTTTTTGTTAATAAAGTATCAACTATTTTTGTGTGTCCGTTTCTGGAAGCTCATATTAAGGCATTTTCACCAATATTATTTTCATGATTAATGTTAATATCATTTTTTATTAAAATTTTAACTATATCTAAGTGTCCATTTTTAGCAGCTATTATTAAAGCAGTATTATTAAATTTAGTTCTATGTAGAATTACATCAGAGTTTATTTTAATTAAAGTATCAACTATTTCTGTGTATCCGTTTCTGGTTGCTATTATTAAAGCACTATCACCATTACCATCTATGTGATTAATATCAACATTTTTTGTTTTTAGGAAATTGATAACTATTTTTGTGTGTCCGTTTTCAATAGATAATATTAAAAACGTGTTTTTATTTTTGTCTATATAATTAACATCAGCATTATGTTTTAATAAATTATTAATTATTGCTATGTGTCGATTTTCGGTGGATATTGTTAAAGCAGTATCACCAAAGTCATTTATATAATTAATAATATCACTATTTTTTGTTAATAAAGTATCAACTATTTTTGTGTGTCCGTTTCTGGCGGCACATATTAGAGCAGTATCGCCATTTATATCTTTATCATAAACATTAGCATTATTAGTTAATAGTATGTTAACTATTTCTGTGTGTCCGTTTCTGGCGGCACATATTAGAGCAGTATCATCATTTGTATCTTTATGATTAATATTAGCACCATGTGCTAGTAAAGTGTTAACAATTTTTGTATAACCATTTTCAGCTGCTCATATTAGAGCACTATCATTAAAGTCATTTGTATGATTAAGGTCAATTTCATTTTTTATTAAAGTGTTAACTACATCTAGGTGTCCTTCTTTGGCTGCTCATATTAAAGCACTATTTTTATTTTTATCTACATTATTAATGTTAGCACCATATCCTAGTAAAATTTTAACTATTTCCAAATAACCTTTTCTGGCGGCTATTATTAAAGCAGAGTCACCAAGGTTGTTTACATGATTATTAACGTCATTATCTTTTGTTATTAAAACTTTAACTGTTTCTGTGTGTCCGTTTTCAGTAGCTCATATTAGAGCAGTATCACCAAATATATTTGTATCATTAATATAAGCACCATTTTTTAATAAAGTTTTAATTGTATTTACATGCCCATTTTATGCTGCTGATATTAGAGCAGTATTACTAATTCAATTTTTGTGATTAATAATCTTACTATTTGTTGCTAATAAAGTGTTAACTACTTCTGTGTGTCCATTTTTAGCAGCCATTCTTAAAGCATCATCACCAAAATCATTTATATGGTTAATATTATCGTTATTTTTTAATAAAGTTTGAACAATTTTTAAATTACCATGTTCAGCAGATATTGTTAATGGACTATTACGATGTTCATCTACATAATTAACATCAGCGTTATTTTTTAATAAAGTTTGGGTTAATTCTAAATCATCATGTTTAGCGGCTTTAATTAATTTTTCATTTTTATTAATATTTATAGTTGTATTTAATTTAGATATTTCTTTTAAATTAGACATTTTTTTCTCCTATCAAATTAAAAAACCTATTTATTTTAAAACTAAAATAAATAGGTAAAAACTTATATTAAGTTTGAAAAAATTATAGCATAAGATTTATTTCTATAGTAAATATAGATAATTGTTATTTAAAATTGCAAACTTTAAGATTAATTAGCTGTTATAATCATTTTTTAAATACTTTAATATATCCCATTTTTATTAATTGACTTAGCACACAATAAGTCATGATTATTCCTAAAACAATTGGAATATAGACTGGCGGTGGTCCTACCATATTCATTTGATGACCAATGTAAGTATAAGGTAAACTTAATCCAATGGTACAAATAACAATTGCCATTATATTTACTGGTCAAGTACCACGACTTTGAATAAAAGGAATTTTTTCAGTTCTAAACATTTGTACTATTAATGTTTGCGTTAATAAACCTTCAATAAATCATCCTGAGTTGAACATATTAATATTTTCTGCAGAAGTATTAGCAAAGACACCAAATCCAAATCCTAAAATTGCAAAAGTAGAGATATCAAAAATGCTACTTATAGGTCCATTAATAAAAGCAAATGGTAACATTCCTTTTGGATTTCAGCGTTGTGGTTTTAATAAAAATGATGGATCAACACGATCAAAGGCAATAGTAAATTGTGAAATATCATATAATAAATTTTGAAATAATAATTGTACTGGTGACATTGGTGCAAAAGCAAATCATGCTGATGCTACTAGCACACTAAAGACATTACCAAAGTTAGAAGCAATCGTAATTTTAATATATTTTAAAATATTACCAAAAATGCGACGACCTTCAATAATCCCTTTTTCTAAAACTAATAATGATTTTTCTAATAAAATGATATCTGATGCTTCTTTTGCAATATCAGTAGCATTATCAACAGAAATTCCAACATCAGCATTTCTTAATACTAAAGCATCATTAATACCATCACCCATGAAACCAACGACGTGATCATTACTTTTTAAAGTTTGAATAATCTTTGCCTTTTGTAATGGGTTTAGTTTAACAAAAATATTATTATTTTCAACAATTCTTTTTAATTCATATTCAGTTAGGCCAGTTAATTGTTCACCAGAAATTAATCCTTTAATTTCTAGATTAACACGATTACAAATTGCTCTTGTTACTAATTGATTATCACCAGTTAATATTTTAAGATCAACACCATGTGTTTTTAGCAATTTGATCATTTTTGTTGCTGTAGGTTTTGGTGTATCAAGAAAAGTTACAAAACCAAGAAAAATTAATTTTTTTTCGTTTGTTTCATTATATTTATTATTAGTAAGATTTGTATCTTCATATGAGACACCTAAGACACGTAATCCTTGTTCATTTAATTTTGTTATTTTTTTATTAATCATTTTCATTAAATCAGAATTTAATGGTATTACTTTATCTTGATAAACTATACGATTACATGTATTAATAACTTCTTCAATTGCACCTTTACAAATTAATTTTTTATTATTTAATTTATCTTCTAAAACAACTGTTAATTTACGACGATTAAAATCAAAAGGAATTTCATCAATTTTTTGATAATAATTACTTATATTTTTTAATTTATTTTTTTCTCCAAATTCAAGTATTGAATTATCCATTGGATTTTTTATTCCTGTTTGAAAATAACTATTTAAATAAATAAACTTAATTAAATCATTATTTGTTTTATTGTCCAATGTTATATGGTTGACTACTTCAATATTATCATTAGTTAAAGTTCCTGTTTTATCAGTACATAAAATATCAATTGCACCTAAATTTTGAATAGCAGCTAGTTGTTTAACAACTACTTTTTGTTTACTCATTTTACTAGCACCTCGTGCTAGATTAGAGGTAACAATCATTGGTAGCATTTCAGGAGTCAAACCAACAGCAACCGAAATTGAAAAAATAAATGCTGCAGGTCAATCGTTTTTTAAAAGGCCATTGATAATTAACACAATGGGTACCATTACTAGCATAAAGCAAATTAACATTAAAGTAACGCGTTTAATTCCTTTGGAAAAACTGCTTAATGGACGTTGTTTATTTATTGTATCAGCAATAGTAGCGAAGTAAGTGTTAGAACCTGTTTGGAATCTTTTAAACATAATTAAACTAAAAAAGGGAATAATTATTTCTAACCTGACAGTTAATTAACATTTTATTTTCTTTGTCATTTTTTTGTTAAAAAGATTTTATCATTTGACAACTTATCGATTAAAAATTTATTTTTCAACTATAAAATAACATTTATGATATTAATTTAATCAAAAATAAGTTAAAAAAGATCCTAAACAGGTTCTTAGTAGCTGTTGCTATAACAATAGCAATTGCACTTCCAGAAACAACACTTGTTCCCATAAAACAAATATTTTGTAAATCAAATAAGTTTTGATATGCAGGATCGTTAATAGCGTGTTTTTCAGTAGGTAGTGATTCTCCTGTTAATGATGATTGATTAATAAATAAATCGTTGTTTAATAAAATTTTTAAATCAGCAGGAATTAAATCACCAGCTGATAAATAAATTAAATCACCAGGTAACAATTCATTAACATTTATTTCTTGTGCTTGTTTAATTATTTTAATTGAGTTTTCTTTAGTAATTTGATTAATGTTTATATTACGAATAACAGTAGTTGTATTTTTGACCAAAATTGTTAAATGTTTAGTAATAAAAAAAGCTCGTATTGATTGAATGTAAATTAGGGTTCCGCTTAATAAAATCATAGTTCCAACAATAATAGCGGCAACCAATGAATAAATTGAAGTATCATTTGTTGTAAAATATGAGAATAAATTATAGATAGTAATAATTGCTAAAATTATATTGAATGGTCCAAAATATGCTTTTAAAAATTCTAAAATTCAATTAAATTTTGTATTTTTTAAAGTATTAATACCATATTTTTTTCTTCTTATTTCAATTTGGTCTGTTTTAAGACCAAAATTATGTAAATCTAAATTTTTTAGTAATTGTTTTTGGTTAAATTGTGCAATTTGTTTAATATAATCACCATTTGTGTAAACTAATGGTTTTTTAAAACTAAATTGTAATTTAAAATAAATTTTGTTTAAAAAAATCTTCATAATTTCTTTACCTCCTTATTTTTCTTATTTTAAGACTTTTAAATAAGGATTTAGAAATTTATTAACACGCTAAAAAAATATTTTTTTAGTAAAAATACTAGGAGAATATTTGACTGAATCTTTATTTAAAAGTACACTTTTAAAATTACTAATTTTTAAATTAGTATTATTTTTATTATTATAAATGGAATCGCTGTCAGTCATGATATCACTCTCCTTTATCCTTTGACATTTTAACATGTTTCTCTTTAAAAAGATAACTTTTTTTAATTTATATAATTTTAGGAAAAAGATGATTACTATAAAATATTCAAATTTATTTTATGTTATTATTAATTAATGTTACGTGTTACTTTAATAATTAAAATAATAGGAGGTAAACATGAATACATTTGTAATAGTTGGTATTATTATAATAGCTATTGCTATTATTAGTTTTATGTTATTATTTAAAATTATAAAATGACTTGCTATTTGTATTATTGTTGGTGGTATCATTTTGGCTGCATTATTTTTTGGTTTTGGTATATGACCATTAGATAATATTCATTTTACTAATTTTATTAATATTAATAAAAATTAAAATAATAAATAATAATTAGTTTAAATTTTAACTATTGACTATAATATATTTTTGAATAAGAGGTAAAAAATGGAACGAATTAAGCAAGCACAATTTTTAACTAGTGCTATTAAAGAAGAACAATGGC
Source organism: Spiroplasma endosymbiont of Dactylopius coccus (assembly GCF_977110965.1). Classification (NCBI taxonomy): domain Bacteria; kingdom Bacillati; phylum Mycoplasmatota; class Mollicutes; order Entomoplasmatales; family Spiroplasmataceae; genus Spiroplasma; species Spiroplasma endosymbiont of Dactylopius coccus. The sequence goes on from NZ_OZ373019.1 coordinate 471,504, forward strand.
CGCAGGATGAAATTCCTGAATTTTGTTTTGTTGGTCGCAGTAATGTTGGTAAATCAACATTTTTAAATACAATTTGTAATAATGGTAAGTTAGCTAGAGTTTCACAAACACCTGGTAAAACACAAATGCTAAATTTTTTTACAATTAATAATAATATTTGTCGCTTTGTTGATGTTCCTGGCTATGGTTTTGCTAAAGTATCAAATGAAAAAAAAATCCAATTTGCGACAATGATGGATGAATATTTTCAGTCACGAAAAAATTTAAAAGCAGTTTTTTTATTATTAGATTTAAGACATGCACCCAGTAAAGATGATATTGATATGTTGGAATATTTACAACATTATCATTTAAAAATTCATTTAATTGCTACTAAAGTTGATAAAGTTAAAAATAGTCAATTAGTAAAAAATAAAAAATTAATATTATCAACTTTAAAACTTAGCACTAATACTCCTATTATTTTATTTTCTAGTATTAGTAAACAAGGAATTGATTTAGTAATTAGTAAATTAGCAGATGATGTTAATACTGATGAAGTTGAAGTAGAAACTTAATAGTATAATATTTGTCGCTATAAAAAAAGATAAAAGTTGTTTAATATGTATATATTCTTATCTATTTATTTATATTGATTATAAACCAGTATATTTATAAATTGTATATGATAGTTTGTAATTATTAAAAATATCAATATTCAGTATAGAATAGAATATAATAATAATTAAATTTAATATAAGTTTATATAAGCTTTTAACTCATTATTTTGATAAAAATAAATGAGTTTTTATTTGAAAGGAAGATTAAAAGAAATGCCTATAAAAAATGAAATTTTACAAAATCTTGAATCAAAATCAGAAGAAAATGTAGAACAAAAACCTACAAAATGAAAAGAGTTTAAAACAAAACATCGAACACCTGGATGGGTTACACTTTATTGGACACTAATTACGTAGACAAGTGAACAAATTAGTGAAAAGAAAGGAAGTATAATTATGGCCAATATTAACTCATATTCAGATGAATTTAAAAAACAAATAGTAGCTTTATATCAAAGCGGTAAGTCAGTGTCTTGTCTTGCTAAAGAGTACAATGTTACAAGAGCAGCTACTTATAATTGAATTAAGCAATTTACTAATTCAGGTAGTTTTAAAACTAAAGATAATCGTTCTGTTGAAGAAAATGAATTAATTAAATTAAGAAAAGAATTAAAACAATTAAGAATGGAAAATGATATTTTAAAGCAAGCAGCACTAATAATAGGCAGAAAGTAGAAATTATTGCTAAAAATAAAGTTAAATATAAAATTCGCACAATGTGTCGTTTTTTGAAAATATCTAAATCAACATATTATTTTAACTTAAAGAAAAAAGAAAATAAAATCAAAAATAATATGTATGATGAAGCTGTTATTAGTGCTTTTAAAGAAAATAAAGAAGTTTATGGTACTAGAAGATTAAAAAAAATTTTAGAAAACCAAGAAATTTATTTATCACGCAGAAAAATTAAAGAAATTATGAATAAGCATAATTTAATATCAAAATACACTAAATTATCATTCAAAAATCATCATAATAAAGTCAATAATAGTCAAATAACCAATCTTGTTAATAGAAACTTTAATAATAGGGTTAAAAATGAAGTTATTGTTAGTGATTTAACTTACGTTCAAGTTAATGGTAAATGAAACTATATTTGCCTATTAATAGACCTATTTAACCGCGAAATTATTGGACATAGTGTTGGAGTTAAAAAAGATTCATTACTAGTATATCAAGCATTTATGCAATCAAATCGCTGTTTAAAAGATATCCAAATATTTCATAGTGATCGAGGTAATGAATTTAACAATAAAATTATTAATAATCTTTTATTAGCATTCAATATTACTCGATCTTTAAGCAAAAAAGGTTGTCCTTATGATAATGCTGTTGCTGAAGCAACTTTTAAAACTTTCAAAACAGAATTTATTAATGATAAAAATTTTACATCATTAATCCAATTAAAATTAGAATTATTTGATTATATCAATTGATACAACAACATAAGAATCCACAGCACTTTAAACTACTTAACTCCTATCAAATATCAAGAACAAGTGTCTACCAAAAAATAGTCCTAAAAAGTGTTGCCATTCCAACCGCAAAAATTATAAAAGTGACTAAAGGTGTTGCTACTGGTGCTGTTGGTGGAATTGTCAATGCTGTAATATTACCTGTTTGTATTCCTGTTGGTGGTGCTATTACTTTTGGCATAGATGCAGCAAAAAAATTTGATGAAAAACAAAGAAGACAAATTGAAGTTGACAATGATAAGTTTGCAGATAAAAAAACCGCTATAAATAATATAGATTCACAAATTGAAGTAAAAATAGAATCAAAGAAAATGGCCAGTTTATAATTAATTTTTAGATTTAAGATAGTCTATGTATTAAGTATCAATTAAGTATCATTTTTGTTTTGTGTTGTCAATATCGAATGAAAATTTCCTAAAAATATTTATCAAAAAATTAAATTATTTTGGAAAGTTACACTGTTAAATAAACACAAATTCCAAATAACCTTTAAAATTTTAATTCCTGTTTTTAATATAGGAATTTTTTTGTATAGTTTAATTAAACTTAATATAAGTTTTTAACTCATTGCTTTAATTTCAAAGTAAATGAGTTTTTATTTTGAAAGGATGAAAAAATGAATAAAAATTTACAAGAAGAATATGAATGAATTAATAAAGAATTGATAAAAATAATCATTGATAAAAATCAATTTACTCCAGAAATTATTAGTAATAGAGTTAATTTAGCTCAAACTACTATTGTTGATATTAATGAAAATTTAAAAAAACAAAAGATTAGCAAATTTAAAAAAATTAGTTATTTAATATTAAAAATATTTACTTTTGGAAAAATTGATAAAAATAAAATAATTAAAGAAAAAAATGATTTTTTTATAAAAATATCAAAAGAACTTTTTGGAAATATTAAAAAAGTAAAAGAATTATATATAAGAACCTGTTTGGAATCTTTTAAACATAATTAAACTAAAAAAGGGAATAATTATTTCTAACCTGACAGTTAATTAACATTTTATTTTCTTTGTCATTTTTTTGTTAAAAAGATTTTATCATTTGACAACTTATCGATTAAAAATTTATTTTTCAACTATAAAATAACATTTATGATATTAATTTAATCAAAAATAAGTTAAAAAAGATCCTAAACAGGTTCTAAGAAAATCAAATAGTGAAATAAATATAGATGTTAATAAAATTAATAATGCAACTTTAAATAATTTATTAATAAATCCGAATAAATCAAACTTACCACAAATGTAAAAACGATAGATTTCAATTACAATTTCTTTTATATTTAAAATCAATTTTAGGTCACCAAATTTGCTCATATACAAATGATTTAAAAATTTATATGTTTAGTATTCACAAAATGTAAATCTTATATAACTTTAATTAGGAATTATTAATATCCATATCTTCAAGGATGATTTTTATTGGGTATATAAACTTTTTTAGTTTTTATTAAATTTTCTTTGATAATTGGTTTTAAAGCTATTTCTTTTAGTTCATACATTTGATTATTGTAACTAAGATATAAGTCATTAATAAATGATTTAAGTACAATTACATCAGTTCTAGGTTGTATATATTGAACTTTGTTATTTTTATAAGGAAAATATTTTTTACTATAATATGTTATAGTTGAACCACTATCTGTTTTTCTTTTAGAAAATCTTGAAAGATAAATATTTATTTCTTCTTGTGTAGGAGCTTTAATCATAGCAGATTTATTATCATCAATAGGAAAAGCAAACTGTTTATTAAAAAAGTTTATGTACGTTTTAAGAAATTGATTAGCTTCTTCTAAAGTTTTAATTTTATTAAGTCTTAGTTCGCTAATTAATCGACTTTGAAGTGTTCCAAATAAGCGTTCAATTCGACCTTTAGCTTGTGGAATTGAAGTTCTAATTATTTCAACACCCAAATCATTACAGCATTTTTGAAATTGAGTATAAGTGTCATTTTCTGTGTTTATTTTACCCGCATCGATTTTTTTCTTAGAACCTGTTTGGAATCTTTTAAACATAATTAAACTAAAAAAGGGAATAATTATTTCTAACCTGACAGTTAATTAACATTTTATTTTCTTTGTCATTTTTTTGTTAAAAAGATTTTATCATTTGACAACTTATCGATTAAAAATTTATTTTTCAACTATAAAATAACATTTATGATATTAATTTAATCAAAAATAAGTTAAAAAAAGATTTTAAACAGGTTCTAATAGTTAAGTTAAGTTTACTTTTAGCTTGATGCTTAGATAATTTTTTAATAGTAATGTCGTTTATAATCTTATATTTATATTTTTCTTTCATAGTCATGCTTCTTTTCATATTTATCACCAAGTATATTTAACTTCACTTTTGGGAAATTTTTACTCGATAACTAATAGGAAATTATCACTAAATAATGACAAATGAGCAATTGCTGTATTTCAATTTTGAATGGGCATTGTTCATTTTTTTGTTATATTTTCAATTGCTAAATAAAATATTTTCAATTCTTCCATATCATTAGGAAAAACTTTTTTATTTCTGATAACTTTTCGTAATTGACTATTAACAGATTCAATAGCATTTGTGGTATAAATTACTCTTTTAATTTCTGTTGGATAACTAATAAAAACTATCAAATTTTCTCAATTTTTATATCAAGATTTAGCAATTTGAGGATATTGTTTATTTCACTTATTTTCAAATGTTTCTAAAGCCTGCATTGCTTGTTCTTCACTACATGCAGTATAAATTGGTTTTAAATCTGCAACTAGAGATTTTCTATGCTTATATGAGACATATTTCAAACTATTTCTAATTTGATGAACGATGCATAATTGATGTTCTGTTTTAGGATAAACTGATTGTATTGCTTCTGACATTCCTGTTAAATTATCACTACAAGCAATAAGAATATCATTTAAGCCTCGATTTTTCATTTCTGTGAAATTGGCTAATCAAAATTTAAAACCTTCATTTTCACTAATTCATAAGCCTAAAACATCTTTTTTACCTTCTAAATCAACTCCTAAAGCTATATACACAGATTTGTTAATAATGCGTTTATCTTGTCGTATTTTAACTACTATGCAATCAAAATAAACAATCGGATAAATACTATCTAATGGTCGATTTTGCCATGCTTTGACGTCATCAATAACATCATCAGTAATTTGACTAATAACACTTTCACTAATATCAGCACCATGATATAACTCTTGTAATTGCATTCTAATATCTGATAATGTCATACCTTTTGCATATAAAGAAAGAACTTGTTGATCAAAACCATCAAATCTTCTTTGTCTTTTTGCAATTATTACAGGATTAAAATTACTATTGCGATCTCGTGGTACATCAATCTCAATTTTACCTTGTTGAGTTATTAATTTTTTTGAACTTATACCATTACGAGCATTGTCACTATTACTATGTTGATTCTTATCATATCCTAAATAATTTTGCATCTCAGAATTCAACATTTTTTTACTAATCTTTTTGTTAATTCTTTATACAAACCTCCCTCTTTAAAAACTGTTGTTAAATCTTCAGTATTTTCTAATAATAAATCTACTGTTTTTGATATTGGATCATTATTATTAATATTTTGCTTTTTAGCCATCTGTAATTCACTCTTTCTAGGTTTATTATAGAATTAATTAAACATAGTTATTTTTGTAAGTTACACAGATTACTAAACATTACCAAAATGGTAATTTTGCAACTCTAGCATTTAAAGTATTTTTTAATACACTTTGTGTACCAATGTTATTAGAACCTGTTTAGGATCTTTTTTAACTTATTTTTGATTAAATTAATATCATAAATGTTATTTTATAGTTGAAAAATAAATTTTTAATCGATAAGTTGTCAAATGATAAAATCTTTTTAACAAAAAAATGACAAAGAAAATAAAATGTTAATTAACTGTCAGGTTAGAAATAATTATTCCCTTTTTTAGTTTAATTATGTTTAAAAGATTCCAAACAGGTTCTTAGAGTAGTAAGTCCTATTCCTATTAAAGTTCGTAATGAATATAGTTATCGTTGTTCTTATGATGATGTTTTTAAATTTAATCAATTAAATAGTAATTATGCTTTTAAAGAGTGTGATATGGTTGTTTTAGATGAGTTAGGTTTGAAAATTAATAGTAATGATTTATCACCCGAATTTAAAGAAACACAAGAAAGTTTAGGAATGTTTTGTAAGTTAATAGGTCATAATTTTAATGGAATGATGTATATGATTGAGCAACACCCCGATAGAATACCAAAGCAAGCACGTGAAAAAGTGGAATATATTGTTCAAGTTAAAAGAATGCGTATTTTGTTATTTTTAGTTAAGTTTAAACTAAATATTTATACTAATGTTGATGATTATAATAAAGTTGTATTATCTAAAAGACAAACAAAGCGAATAATTAAACGTGGTGGATTACCACCTAGTTATAGTGGTGAAACTATGACTTTTAGTTTATGATTTCCTAGGTCTTATTTACAAAGATATAATAGTCGTGCTTTAAATTATATTCATTCGTTAAAGAGTGAATTAAGTATTGTTAAAGACTATGAACAATCACAAGCATTAGATTTTACTGTTGATGATATTAGAGCAGTAGGATTAGATAAGTTGGATAATATATTACAAACTGAAAAGAAAGAAACTGAAAATACTGTATGCCGTACTTGTTATTATAGAAATAAATATTCTAAGAAAAATAAGAAAGATGTTAAAATAGAGTAAGCCTATATTATTGGTCGGAGCCAACCAGAACCTTGGTTGGTTGGCCGTGGCGTTTACGCCACTGGGGTGAGTTGCGAAGCAACTAGGGGCAAAGCCCCTATATACTTGGATTAAACATTAGAATAATGATTTAATATATTTTAATTAAAATATAGTTATTATTGTCAATTATTTAGTATTAAGAGAGGAAAAAATATATGAATCAAGATTTGCAAAAACTTTTCCATGAAATGGATTTTAATGATGTTAATAATGAATTTAATCATGCTACTATTAAAAAAGTACAATATTTTCATCATAATCAACAAGTAATAATTACCATCAACTTACCTAATTTTCTAACAACTACTACTTTAAAAAGTTTTGAACAACATTTTGAAAAATTACCTGTTTCGAATATTAGTGTCGATTTTAATGTTTCCCTTACTGCTGATGAATCAACTGTATTAACATATTTTCATTATATTAAAACTCATAAATTGCAACTATTAGCTGGCATTTATTATTCTTTACCCGACTCAGCAATTAATTATAAAAATAATATTATTACCATTACTATTCATAATAGTATTGAAGAAAAATTAATAACTAATGAATTTTTACAATTTATTAACTACTTTCAACAATATGGTTTTAAAAAAATTAAATTAAAAACTAAAATAAATAAAGCAGAGCAACCATTTATTAGTTATGAAAATGAATCTAAAGCAGAAATTAGCAAAATTACTAACAATTTAAAAACTAAAATTCCTAACAACAATATAAGTAAAAATTTTAATACAACTACTTATCGCAAAAAAGCAAAAGTTAATTTAGAAATAACAGACCTAACTCATAGCATTAAAGATATCATTGGCGATGAACCCAATATTATTATTATTAGTGGTAAAGTTTTTAAAATTAATAAATTTTTAACTAAAACTCAAAAATGATTTTATTCATTTTGAATTACTGATTATAGTGATGCAATTACTTGCAAAGCATTTATTAATAGCGATCAACCAGATGAGAAATTTGATAATATTAAAGTTGATGATTGAATAAAAATTAATGCTAATAGTCGTTATGATAATTATAGTAAAGAACAAGTACTATGAATTGATGATTTAATTATTGATTTAAATAATAAAAATACTAACAATAATGATGATGCTAAAACTAAAAGAATTGAATTTCATACTCATACTAAAATGAGTGCTATGGATGGTATTACTTCAGCAAGTGATTATATTAATCAAGTAGCTAAATGAGGACACCAAGCAATTGGTTTTACTGATCACTTAAATGTACAAGCATACCCAGATATTGCTAATGCCGCTAAAAAACATCCAAACTTAAAAGTAATGTATGGTGTTGAAATGGATTTAATCCCCAATAATATTAGTATTACTAAAAATAATATTAATACACCATTATTAGATTTAGAATACATTGTTCTTGACTTAGAAACAACTGGTTTATCAACCAATTACCACGAAATTATTGAATTTGGTTATACAATTGTTAAAGACAATATGATTTTAAAACAAGATACAATTTTAATTAAACCGAATAATCCCGTACCTGAACATATTACTGAACTTACTAGTATTACCAATGTTATGTTAAAAGATAAACAAACATTACAACAAATATTGCCAACAATTATTGAAATAATTGGCAATAAAACAATAGTTGCTCATAATGCTAACTTTGACTTTGGTTTTTTACAAGCAGCAATGAAACAATTGGGTTTTATGCCTTTAAATAATCCTGTCATTGATACTTTGCAATTATCTAGAGCAATTCTACCACAACTAAAATATTATCGATTAGGTACTATTTGTCGTACTTATGGCATTAAATATGATGATGAAATTGCCCACCGTGCTGATTATGATGCTAATGTATTAGCACAAGTATTTTTAAAAATGTTACAACAATTAAAAATAGAATTTAATTGTATTAATTTACAAGAAATTAATAACTTAATTAATGAACAAATTAATTTTAAACTTCGTGGTGAACATATTACTATTTTTGCAAAAAATCAATTAGGATTAAAAGATTTATATCAATTAGTTTCACTATCTCATACAAAGTATTTTTATAAAACACCAAAAATCATATCAGAAGCAATTAATGAAAATAGAAAAGAATTATTAATTGGTAGTAGTTGTATAAATGGTGCTGTTTTTGAAACAGCATTAAATAAAAGTGAAGAAGAACTAATTAAAATAATGAAATGATTTGATTTTATTGAAATCCAACCACCTGCTGTTTATAAACACTTAATACAGTTAGGAAATATTACTAAAGAACAATTACATGATACTATTAAAAAAATTATTAATAATGCTCTTAAATTAAATAAATTAGTAATTGCTACTAGCGATGCCCACTATTTACATCCCCATGAAAAAATGTATCGTGATGTTATTATTAATAGTAAAGCAATTGGTGGTTTGTTACACCCATTATTTGATCGTAAAGGTAAAGTTACATCATATCCCGATCAACATTTAAGAACTACTAATCAAATGTTAACAGAATTTAACTTTTTAGATGACCCTAATTTAATTAATGATATTGTTATTAATAATCCTTTGCAATTAGCAAAACAATTTGAAATGGTTAAACCAATTAAAGATGGCTTATTTACACCAAGTATTGTTAATGTTGATACTAAATTACGTAATCTTTGTTATGAACAAGCATGAAATCGTTACGGTAATCCATTACCAACATATGTAGAAAAACGTTTAACTCGCGAATTAGATGCAATTATTACTCATGGTTTTGCTGTTGTTTATTGAATTGCACACAAATTAGTAGAAAAATCTTTACAAGATGGTTATCTTGTTGGTAGTCGTGGCTCAGTTGGTTCATCTTTAGTAGCTACTTTTGCTAATATTACTGAGGTTAACCCACTACAACCACACTATTTATGCCCACAATGTAAAACTAGTGAATTTATTAGTAATGGTTCTTATAAGTGTGGTTATGATTTACCAAAAAAAATATGTTCACAATGCAATATTGATTTAATTACTGATGGTCATGATATTCCTTTTGAAACATTCTTAGGATTTGATGGTGATAAAACACCTGATATTGATTTAAACTTTTCTGGTGAATATCAAAATAAAGCTCATGATTTTACTAAAGAAATGTTTGGTGAAGAAAATGTTTTTCGTGCTGGAACAATTTCAACAATTGCCAATAAAACAGCTTATGGTTATGTTAAAGCTTATGCAGAAAAAATTGGTCAATCAGATATGCGTGCAGCAAAACTAGAGTTACTAAGTCAAGGATGTGTTGGTATTAAAAGAACAACTGGTCAACATCCTGGTGGTATTATTGTTGTACCAAAAGAATATAATATTAACGATTTTACACCAATTAATTTTCCAGCTGATGATACTAGTTCTACATGAAAAACTACTCACTTTGATTTTAATGCTATTCATGATAATTTATTAAAATTAGATATTCTAGGTCACGTTGATCCAACAGCATTAAAAATGTTAGAAAATTTAACTGGTATTGATCCAAAAACTATTCCTAATCAAGATGAAAAAGTTTTATCATTATTTTCTAATTTAAGTGCCTTAAATATTACTAGTGATGATTTACTTGGCGAAAAAACAGGAGCAATTGGTATCCCTGAATTTGGTACTGGTTTTGTTCGTAAAATGTTAAGTGATACATTACCTACTTCATTTTCTGAATTAGTACAAATATCTGGTTTATCACATGGTACTGATGTTTGATTAAATAATGCTGATGAATTAATTTCACAACAAGGTTTAAAACTAAAAGATGTAATTGGTTGTCGTGATGATATTATGACTTATTTAGTATATCAAGGCTTACCAGCAAAAATTGCCTTTAACATTATGGAAGATGTCCGTAAAGGAAAAGGCATTAAACAAGAATATGAAAAGTTAATGCAAGAAAAGAAAGTTCCTAATTGATACATTCAATCTTGCAAAAAAATTAAATATATGTTTCCTAAAGCACACGCTACTGCTTATGTATTAATGGCATGAAGAGTAGCTTGATTTAAAGTTTATTATCCGCATGAATATTATGCTACTTATTTTACAACAAGATGTGAAATTTTTGATATTAAAACTATGTTACAAGGCATTGGTGCTATTACTAATAAATTAAAAGATATTAATAACAGATTAAGAAAAAATGATGGTCAAAAAAATACAGTTACTACTAAAGAAAAAGATTTAATCCCATTATTAGAAGTAGCATTAGAAATGAATGCTAGAAATATTAAATTTAGCAATATTAGTTTAGAACATTCTGATGCTAAACTTTTTCAAGTTAAAATAATAAATGGTGAAAAACAAATTCTACCACCTTTTATTACTTTAGATGGATTGGGTGAAATTGTGGCTAATTCAATTGTTAAAGCAAGGAGTGAACAAGCAATTACTTCAAAAAATGATTTACAACTACGAACTAATATTACTAAAACTAATTATCAACTATTAAATGAGTTAGGAGTATTAGAACATTTAGAAGAAAATACACAATTAATGTTAGAATTATAATACAAAGAAAAAAGAAAAGATGTGGGATTATTATGTATAAATTAAGTAACAAAGCCAACTTTTATATACGTTTATCTGCATTAATAATGATAATTTTATTTTTAATTATTGATTTAATTAGTGCAATATATTATCCAATGGAAAAATTTGAAGATTTAGGATATGGTGAACGAGTAAGTAACTACTATGCTTTTTTTACTAATGAGAGTAATTATATGGTTGTTATTTATTTTTGTGTTTATTTATTTGATTCTTATTTTCGTGGTACTAAACCAAGTTTTCAAACTCGATTAGCAGTAACTGTTTATATTACTATTACGATGTTAGTATTTTGAATAGGTATTTTTACTGCTGAGAAAGATCCAAAACAATACAGTGCTTATAATTGAATTGCAACATTAATTTTACACTTATTAATGCCAATAATTATGATTACTAGCTTTATTGTTACATCAGGTCATCAATATATTAATATGAAACAACAACATAAAATATATTTATGATTAATTGTTATTTATCCAGCAATTTATTGTATTGTTATTCTAATTAGAGGTCATTTACGTTATTTAGATTTTATAGAAACTGGTCATCCACCAAGAGATACATGATATCCATATTTTTTCTTTGATTATTCAAATGGTGAATATGGATGATTAATCGCTGCTAGTGCCGTTGTTTTTGTTTTTGGTTTAGTTTTCAGTTTACAATATTTTTATATTTGAATTAATAACTTAATGTTCAAACGTTATCAAACTTCTGAACATCGTTTATATAATTTTTATCAAAAAATATTACGTCAACTTAATAAAAAAAAAGAAAAGCAAAATTAAAAAGAAAAGAAAAAAGTAAAAATTTAAAACATATCTTATATTCCTTACATGATAAATATTATTGATATAATTAAATAAAAAAGAAAAGTTAGGTGATTGTAATTGAAAATTAACTTGAAAACAATGTTAAAACATGCACAAATTAACAAATACGCAATCCCAAGTTTTAACTTTGATAATTTAGAAATGTTAATTGCAATTACTAATGCAGCCGAAAAACAAAAAGCACCAATATGTTTAATGATAACACCTAACACTATTAATTGTATTGATTTAAAATATGTACTTGCTATTACTAACATTGTTATTAATCGTGCAAAAGTACCAATTTTTTTACAACTAGACCACTGTCTTGATCCACACTTTATTAAAACTAAAATTACATCTGATTTTAGTTCAGTTATGTTAAATTACAGCAACTATCCAATTAAAGAAAATATTGAAAAAACTAAAGATATTGTTCATTTTGCTGCTCCTTTGGGTATTGTTGTTGAATCAGAGATTTTTTACAATAATACAAAAGGAGATATTACTAATGATATTAATTTAATTGAACAAGCAATATTATTTAGAAATAAAACTAATATTAATGGTCTTGTATTTACTGCTATCAATAGTCATCATCAAGATAATAGACAAGATTTAAAAATTTCTCTAATTAAAGAAATTGCTATTAAAATGCCTGAAATTTTTTTAGTATTACATGATAATGTTACTATTAATAATGAACAATTAGCTCTAGCAATTAAAGCTGGTATTACTAAAGTTAATATTAGCAGTGATTTAAGAAAGATTTATGTTGAAAGTCTAAAAAAAAGTTTGCAAACTAACTCTAATTTATCTAATATTAATACCTTAATAGAAAATGCAATGATAGCTATTCAGAAATTTGTTGAAGAAAAAATAATTCTCTTAGGAGCAAATAATCGATATAAATTTTAGTTTTTATACTTATAGATTTTATTTCAAAATAAAAAGTGAACAATATTGTTCACTTAAAATAGTTATTATTTTATTTTTTTAAAATATAAATAATTAAGAAAATTGCTCAAAACTTTTTCATTCAAATTTATTATCCTATTTATAATAGGATTTTATTATAAAGTAAAGATTAAAAAAATATATCTTTAATAGTAATAGCAATAAAGATAACTAAAAATAATATAGCTCCAGCAATACTGACAATAATTTTATATTTTTCATTTAATTTTTTTCTTGTTACCGCTTCAACTGCATTTTCAACAAATTTATAACCATCCAATGGCGGAATTGGTAACATATTTAATAAAAATAAATTAGATGATAATAATGCTGCTCAACGAAAATATGTACTTGCTGCTTGTGTTGATGATAAATCAAGATTTAAAAAACTATTAGTTGATTTAACAATACCAACAGGTCCTGATAAATTTTGTCAATGAAAAGTAACTAATTGTCCTAATGCTTGTAAAAGACTGTAACTATCTTTAAAAGTATCAATGATACCATTACTAATAACTTGCCCTGCATTTAAATAATAACTACCTTGACTAACACCAATGAATAGCACCCCTTTTTGTTCTACAGGTTTAAAAGTAACAGTTTTATCGTCTTTATTATCAAAAGTAATTTTGTAATCAGCAATAACTGTACCATTAGTAGTCTTTTTATTATATTTACTTAATCATGTTTGTAAATCATAATATGATTTAATTGATTGTTTAGATTCAATATCACCAGTATTATAAATACTAGTAATAGCATCAGTATCTAAAATTGGTAAACTTGGATTATCTTTATTATATTTTTGAACAGCTTCATATAATGGTCCTGTTGTTGCATAGGTTGGTGGCAAGTTAGGATCATATTTATGTGGATAAATTCCATATCCAATCATTAATAAAATAAAAGCTAATAATAAATTCATTAGTGCACCTGCACTAATGAAAGCTGCTTTTTTACCACGTTGCAAGTTTTCCATCATTCGTTTACTATCAATTACTTCATCTTCTCGTCCTTTAGGAGCATCAGCAATTTCTGAAGCAATAGAAACATAACCACCCAATGGTAATAGTCTTAAAGTATAACGTGTTTCTTTTTTACCTCACTGCAAAAGTTTTGGTCCCATACCAATAGCAAATTCATATACATATGCTCCTGATAATTTAGCAATTACAAAATGAGCAAATTCATGCAAGGTAATTAAAAATAATATTGTAAATAAACCAATTAAAATGGCTAAAAATATATACATAACTTCATCCTTAAATTTTATATATTAAGCAATAGCTGCTAGAGTAATTAGAAAACCAAAAATAACTACTGTTGAAAATGAATCTAAACGATCTAATAATCCTCCATGTCCAGGTAGAATATTTGAAAAATCCTTAACATGATAATTACGTTTCAAATAAGAAAATAATAAATCACCCATTTGACTAGCAATTGAAAGAATAAAACTAGTAGCAAAATAAGCAATATAGATTGGTGCTTTACTATTAACTTCTAAAAAAGGTAAGGGATTATAATTACTTGTTTCTAAAAAAACAGTTACTGTTATCATACTTAAAATAATTGCTGTTATTAAACCAGTAATAGCACCTTCTCAAGTTTTATTTGGTGATACACTTGGTGCCATTTTTGTTTTACCATAAATTATACCACCAATAAAAGCACCAACATCATTAGACATAACAATAATGAATAAAAACAATAATGTTGGTCATCCTAGTTTTGAAAGTTTAATTTCTGATAACATTAAAAAATTAACAGCTTTAACAACAAACACTAAATAAATAATTCAAGTAAAAATAAAAATAACATCACTTAATTGAAAATTTTTACTTCGTCAAGCAATTAAAATAAAAATACAAATGAAAAATAATAAAATTAATAAAGTCATTCAAGTTTCAAATCAATAATGATTATAAATATATGGACCAAAAGTTTCTTTACCAAGCGGAACTCATAAAAGTATGACTCCTGTTAAAATTATAGAAATTTTAAGTACAATTGATCAATTTGATTCTTTTTTTAAATTAATAATTTCTCATAAACAACCAATAAAAATTAAAGTATTAATTATCATAAATGTATAGGCTGATCACTGTGGTTTATTACCAAAAATTGGTTCTAAATAAACTGCCCCAATAAACATTCATAATACACCACAAGCAATTAACATAAAGCTTGTAAGAATACGATTTCGATAGGTTCTAAAAAAATTACTAAGTTTTGCAAAAAAAGAAACTTTAGATTTTATATTTTCTTTATTTATTATCTTTTTTTTCACAATATTTAACCCCTAACTATTTATTGCTTATTGCTAAATTTTCATTAAATCGGCTTTTTTATTGTTTTCTATTAATACAAGTTCTTTAATTTTACTATCAGTTAAATCTTGAATTGTAGTTTCTGCATGCTTTTCTTGATCTTCTGGTAATTTTATTTTTTTCAGATTTTGAACAGCATCACGTCGACAATTACGGATTTTAACTTTATATTCTTCAGTTTTTTTACTCAAATCTTTAACTAAAGTTTTACGAACGTCTTCTGTTAATTGTGGGAAAATTAAACGTATATTCTCTGCTTCGCTTTTAATTTGTAATTTCAAATCAGCTTTTGTAACAGCTTCTGTAATGTCTTTAATTAAACTACGATCATATGGTTTAATTAATAATTGATGTGCTTCTGCTACTTTAACTTGGGCAATATTACTTAAACTATCAACAGCACCATAACATCTAACATTAACTCCTTCTAAGATATTAGGATTAGCTCTTCCGGTGCGAATTTTGTTAATTTCATTTTTATAACGTAAAATTATTTCATTCATCAGATTTGTGGCTTCTAAAATAATAACTTCCATATTTGTTTTCCTCCTAGTTAATAATTTTAAGTTGTTTTTAAATCAAACTATAAAAATTATATAATAATTTTTATTAAAACCAATGGAAAACTATTTAAAAAAATAAAAAACATCATTAATTAATGATGTTTTTTATTAATATCTTTGGATTTTATTTTCATCATTGTTTAAATCAACTAATATAAAAATACCACCAATAATACCTAATGCAGCACCAAAGATAATTCCTAATATTGCTAAAGCAATTTTTTGATCAGTAGTCGCTTCACCTTTACTTACTTTTTTGTATAAAATAAAACCGGGTATTGTTCATAATAAAGGAATTATAAATATTGATTCTAAAATAAAAACAATAAATATTAATATACTTCCTGTTTTTAACATTTTTTTCTCCTTCTTTAATTTTTATAATTAATAATATCACTTAATAAAATTGAAATATACAATTGTGTCCTCACTTAAAGTTTAGTTTTTTAACTTATAAATGTTATCACTTTAATTACTATTAATTTCAAATGTCTAATTATTAATAATTTTCATTTGGGCGGTTGTCAAATTTACGAAATAATTAATTATCATATTAGTAACTTATTTCCAAAATTACCATTTAAAAATGATGATAGACAAATTAAATTCTCTTTTACCATTAAATTTATATTCGACGTATTTTAAAAAATATAGATTTTATAAGATAAAATAAAAATTATTATCAAAGGAAAAAGACAAGAAATAATCTTGTCTTTTTTTGTAATTGTAAAATTTTAAAATTTTTAAGAACCGTCTTTAACGCTATTATCAACACGTGTTAGGGAACTAAAAAAGTGAACTACAACACAGTTGTTAAAAATAGTAGCTAGCATGTGGACTTGCATGAATAAATAAAAAGTGGAGTGATACCTAATAAAATATACTAACCATTTAATGGTAATTCTTGGGGTGGGAGCGAATTGGAAACTAGTATATATAGACCTGTTGTAGGAACCTATTGTATTAATTCTATTCTTTATTTAACCAACCTTGCCACTCTCCAGTGAGCAAGTGTTGGTTTTATTTTTTATTTTTTTTGAAAAAATTTTTGGGCGAGAAAATAAATTTCAAACTTGTAAAAAAAATTGAGCGGTGCCGGTTCAATTAAAATATTAATTTGTTTAACACAAATTAAATAAATATTGAATCGAATGCCTCGATTTCTTTTTAAAATTTCACAATTTATTTTTGAGCCCAGAATTTTTGGAATTAATAAAACGAATAGTATTAATAATATAAAAATTAAAATATATGTCCTTTATGCTAGAAAGCAACAGGACATATTATGAAAGGATTATTATGGCAATAGAAATTCTTGATTATGAAGCACTAAGAAAGATTGATAATAAAATTAAAAAAAGAAGAAAAAGATGTGTTGAATGTAATGAATTATATGAAGATGACAAAATGAATATGCTTTATCGCTTTAAAACAGAATTAGAAGCAGAACAACATGATATTAAAAAATATGAAGATGATTATGATATAGAAGAGCATTTGGATTATAAAAATCCATATGGATATGTTTGTGATTGATGTGCAGATTAATATGCAAATAGAATTTAAAAAAGAACAAATTGTTAAAGATAAACCACAATCTATTCTTATTGATTATGTTGAATATAAATTATCGCTTCCAAAATGAATGATTAAAAATAATTCTTTTATTGCTGATGATAAATATACATATTGAGTTGGATGGGTTACACTTTATTGGACACTAATTACGTAGACAAGTGAACAAATTAGTGAAAAGAAAGGAAGTATAATTATGGCCAATATTAACTCATATTCAGATGAATTTAAAAAACAAATAGTAGCTTTATATCAAAGCGGTAAGTCAGTGTCTTGTCTTGCTAAAGAGTACAATGTTACAAGAGCAGCTACTTATAATTAATTAAGCAATTTACTAATTCAGGTAGTTTTAAAACTAAAGATAATCGTTCTGTTGAAGAAAATTAATTAATTAAATTAAGAAAAGAATTAAAACAATTAAGAATGGAAAATGATATTTTAAAGCAAGCAGCACTAATAATAGGCAGAAAGTAGAAATTATTGCTAAAAATAAAGTTAAATATAAAATTCGTACAATGTGTCGTTTTTTGAAAATATCTAAATCAACATATTATTTTAATTTCAAGAAAAAAGAAAATAAAATTCAAAATAATATTCATGATGAAGCTGTTATTAGTGCTTTTAAAGAAAATAAAGAAGTTTATGGAACAAGAAGAATAAAAGTTGTTCTAGAAAATAAAGGAATTTATTTATCAAGAAGAAAAATTAAAGAAATTATGAATAAGCATAATTTAATATCAAAATACACTAAATTATCATTCAAAAATCATCATAATAAAGTCAATAATAGTCAAATAACCAATCTTGTTAATAGAAACTTTAATAATAGGGTTAAAAATGAAGTTATTGTTAGTGATTTAACTTACGTTCAAGTTAATGGTAAATGAAACTATATTTGCCTATTAATAGACCTATTTAACCGCGAAATGGACATAGTGTTGGAGTTAAAAAAGATGCATCATTAGTATATCAAGCATTTATGCAATCAAATCGCTGTTTAAAAAATATCCAAATATTTCATAGCGATCGCGGTAATGAATTTAACAATAAAATGATTGATAAACTTTTATTAGCATTCAACATAACTAGATCTTTAAGCAAAAAAGGTTGTCCTTATGATAATGCTGTTGCTGAAGCAACTTTTAAAACTTTCAAAACTGAATTTATTAATGATAAAAATTTTACATCATTAATCCAATTAAAATTAGAATTATTTGATTATATCAATTGATACAACAACATAAGAATCCACAGCACTTTAAACTACTTAACTCCAGTTAAATACCAACAACAAATGTCTACCAAAAAATAGTCCTAAAAAAGGTTGCCATTCCAGTTTTCTCCCCTTTTAGATAATTTTCTAAAAAATATAAATTATTTTCTGCTATTTATTATTATTCTTAAATTGAAATTATTTTTATAATTTTAATAAATTAATAAAATTTTTTAAGTGATAAAAAAGAATATAAATTAAAAAAGATTGCAATTGCAATCTTTTAAAATATATTTAAGCTTGTGGAGTTCCAAAATCTAGAGTATTTGTAACTTTTACTTCTCCAAATTTTACGGTTAAGTATACTTTTTGATCTGTATACTTAGGTACCACTGTTTGACCTTGATCATCAGAAGTTCAAACTAATGATACTTTATCTTTGCTAAATAAATTAACTAAAGAATTATATAGATTTTTTTCTTTAGAATTAGCAGCTTTTCAAGGTAAAGACTTAAGTACATCTTTGCCTTGTTCAAATCCGTTAGCTTTAGTTAAATCCAATTTTGCTAATTCTACAAGCGTATATACTGCAGCAGGAACACCTAATGCATCTTTCTTAAGAGTATTAATAGTATATTTTTTTACAGATTTGGCATCATCTCCAGTTGCCTTATCCATAATATTAATTTGACAAGTACCAGCTTCAACTTTAAAATCAGTTGTACCAGCAGCTTCAATTTTACCTGCTTCAGTACTTTCAACTTTTGCAGATAAAGCAGTAATCTTTTTAACATCATCAGCTGAATAAAACTTCTTGCTATCAGGCGTAAATCCTAAATCCTTTAAAAAGGCTGCAGCATCATCACTTACTGCTTGAAATTTATCAGAATCAGCACCAGTACCTGCTTTTAATAATTTTTCGTTAAATTTAGTTGCTGTAATTTTTGTATTATCAGCAGCAGGAACAGAAATTGAATAACTTTCTTTACCAGCAGTATCATCCTTTTTTAATTCTTGATTAATTAAACTTGTATTTTCATTACTATATCATCCTAGTAATGTTGCATATTTGCCATTCAATGATGGCGCTTTTGTTTGAGTTCCACATGCAACAACCGAACTTGCTGCAACTGTTGTTAAAGCAGCAGCACCCATTAGTCGTAGTAATGTTTTCATGTTTCTCATATTGTTTTTCCCCCTTAGATAATTTTTCTGAAAAATATAAACTATTTTCTGCTCTTAATTATACATTCTTTTTTATTTGGTGCTCTTTTTATAATATTTTTAATTATTAAGTGTTATTTTGCTTTTTTTAAGAAAATAATTTCAAAAATGTTATGATTAAATTGTTCATTAACTGAACATTCTTATTATTTTTTATATATACTCTACAGTACTTCCAAGATTATTGAGTAATATAATATAAAAAGACCTGAAAATTTTTCAGGTCTTTTTATATTTAAAAATTAAGATAAAAAAACCTAATATTTTAACGCTATTCATAATGAACTTAAAGTATTCATCTATACAAATCAATCTTCAGTTAGTTAACCTCTGTTAATTGATATTTTTTTTACTTTGAAAATATGTTAACATTATTAATGTTAAGATAGTTTGGAATGGCAACACTTTTTAGGACTATTTTTTGGTAGACACTTGTTCTTGATATTTGATAGGAGTTAAGTAGTTTAAAGTGCTGTGGATTCTTATGTTGTTGTATCAATTGATATAATCAAATAATTCTAATTTTAATTGGATTAATGATGTAAAATTTTTATCATTAATAAATTCAGTCTTAAAAGTTTTAAAAGTTGCTTCAGCAACAGCATTGTCATAAGGACAGCCTTTTTTGCTTAAAGATCGGGTAATATTGAATGCTAATAAAAGATTATTAATAATTTATTGTTAAATTCATTACCTCGATCACTATGAAATATTTGGATATCTTTTAAACAGCGATTTGATTGCATAAATGCTTGATATACTAGTAATGCATCTTTTTTAACCAACCTATGTCCAATAATTTCGCGGTTAAATAGGTCTATTAATAGGCAAATATAGTTTCATTTATCATTAACGTGAACGTAAGTTAAATCACTAACAATAACTTCATTTTTAACCCTATTATTAAAGTTTCTATTAACAAGATTGGTTATTTGACTATTATTGATTTTATTATGATGATTTTTGAATGATAATTTAGTGTATTTTGATATTAAATTATGCTTATTCATAATTTCTTTAATTTTTCTGCGTGATAAATAAATTTCTTGGTTTTCTAAAATTTTTTTAATCTTCTAGTACCATAAACTTCTTTATTTTCTTTAAAAGCACTAATAATAGGCAGAAAGTAGAAATTATTGCTAAAAATAAAGTTAAATATAAAATTCGCACAATGTGTCGTTTTTTGAAAATATCTAAATCAACATATTATTTTAACTTAAAGAAAAAAGAAAATAAAATCAAAAATAATATGTATGATGAAGCTGTTATTAGTGCTTTTAAAGAAAATAAAGAAGTTTATGGTACTAGAAGATTAAAAAAAATTTGGGAGATTGTCAAAAATCCGGAATAAATTACTTCACACACAGTCTTATTATATTTCATACAAGAAATAATTTGGATTTTTATGAAATTGTATTTAAATAATATAATTTTTTTAAATTAAATGCAACTAAAATACTTATAATTAAATTTAGTAAGTGCCAAACTTATGGAATAAAATTAAGGAGAATTTAAAGATGACAATTAAAAAACTGAAAAAATTACAGTTAATAACTGTATCATTATTTATTTTAACTATTTTAACTTTAATTATAGGATTGTGATTAATAGGTTTATTTCATGGAAAAGAAGTAGTAATCTCGAAAGATATTTCTTTACATAAAATTTTAAAAAAAATATTTAAATATAATGGTTTTATATTATGAAGTAAATATAGTTTATATTATATTCTAAGAACCTGTTTGGAATCTTTTAAACATAATTAAACTAAAAAAGGGAATAATTATTTCTAACCTGACAGTTAATTAACATTTTATTTTCTTTGTCATTTTTTTGTTAAAAAGATTTTATCATTTGACAACTTATCGATTAAAAATTTATTTTTCAACTATAAAATAACATTTATGATATTAATTTAATCAAAAATAAGTTAAAAAAGATCCTAAACAGGTTCTAAGTAATAATAATATTTCTCTTAAAAATTTTGGAAACTATTATACTGTTCATAATTATTATCATTATTCTTTATTACAATTTAAAATTGGAATTATTTTTTGCGAGATTTTAGTACCAATTTTAATATTTATAACTATATTATTAATTTTATGAATAATTTATTTAAAAATAAAAATTAAAAATAAAAATTTTTGAGACTTTATTGCAAATTGTGAAATAATCAATAATTACTATATTCATTAAAACTATGTTTCTAAATTTATCTTATTACATTTAAAAATAACCATTTTAATATAAATTAAAATATTATATGTTCTATTACCAAGCATTTCTTTTAAAACATGTCAAATATTAGTTTCTGTAAAGCAACCAATATTTCACTTTGCACTTTGATTTTCAATACCTTGTTTATTATTTTTAAAATATTTTTTCTTTAATTTTTTATGATTATCTAATTCTTTATATAAAAAATCAATTAATTGTTCATATTGTCCATTATTAATTAAATTTTTACAGTGATTATATTCTTTTAAATATTTTCCTTTATTGCCAGCCATTATTCCAAGATATAATGTTCTAATTAAATGAAATTTATCTAAGAACATGTTTGGAATCTTTTAAACATAATTAAACTAAAAAAGGGAATAATTATTTCTAACCTGACAGTTAATTAACATTTTATTTTCTTTGTCATTTTTTTGTTAAAAAGATTTTATCATTTGACAACTTATCGATTAAAAATTTATTTTTCAACTATAAAATAACATTTATGATATTAATTTAATCAAAAATAAGTTAAAAAAGATCCTAAACAGGTTCTAAAACAAACTGGGCACCTAAATAATCAGCAATTTCTTTAATTCATCCTGCACTATCACCACAAATAATAATTTTTGCTTGTTCAATATTTTCATAAAATTTTTGACAATGTTCTTTAACAAATTCAGCAGTTTTTTTAACACGAATTGCTGTTCTTGTTGCTCTTATAATTGCTTTTACTCTTTTGTTTTGTACTTTATGATTAATATTATCTGTATATGTTACTATTAATCGCATAGAATGTTTTGTACCTTTACGTTTAAAATTTCAAAATTTTCGGTGACCATCATCAATAGCAACAAAAACAGGTTGATTTTTTTCTAATTTTACTTTTACTGGATTTGCTTTAATTACTTCTAAATTTTTAAAAACTCTATGAATAGAACTAAGACTAATATTTGCTTTTTTTATAATATCTCAAATATCTCTGTATCTTTTTCCATCAGCAAAATATTCAATAATAGTTTTTTCAATATCTTCACCAATTCTTTTATATTTTGGTAATTCTAGTATTTCATCAACTAAACAAACACGAACTCATTTTTGTATTTTTTCATTAAAATATTCATAAATTCTTCTTTTATAAGTTACTAATCCATGTATAGTTTTTCTCGTTAGATATTGATAATCAACAATTTTATATTTCTTTTTATCCCTTGTATTTTTTATTCTTCAATCTATTTTTTCTCATTTATTTGTTAGAACCTGTTTAAAATCTTTTTAATAAAATTGAAATAAAGGAAAGAACAACCATTTGTAAGCTAGTATTTAATTTTCTTTCACAATTTTTTCATAATCTTCTGCATTTTTCTAATCATGCAAAACTTCGTTCTACAACTCATCTTTTTGGCAATAATACAAAAGAATGTAATTCATTACGTTTGATAACTTCAACATTTGCATTTATGATTGTTTTGATTTTAAAAGCAAATTTTTCACCAGTATAACCAGCATCTACTAGTATTTTTTGAACTTTAGATAAATTTTCTTTTTCATTTTCAATCATTATTATAGCACTGTTACGATCTGTTTTTTCTGCTGTGGTTATGTAAATTGTATGCGGTAAACCTTGAGAATCAACAGCAATATGACGCTTTATTCCTGAAATTTTTTACCAGCATCATAACCTTTATTTTTAGCAGTATCTGTGTTCTTAACACTTTGTGAATCAATTATACAAAAACTAGTTTGTTCTTTTCTACCATTATTGATACGAACTTTTCTAACTAATTTTTTTTAAAATTACTTGTCAAGTGCTAGGTTCTTTATCACTATTTTTACTTCAAATTTGAAAATAATAATATACAGTTTGTCATTTTGGAAAATTTTTTGGTAACATTCTTCATTGACATCCACTTTTTAATACATATAAAACTGCACAAAATACTTCATATAAATCTAAATTTCTTGGTTTTGTTTTCTTTTTGCTATTTTCTAAAATTGATCTTATGTTCTCAAATTGTTCTTTAGTAACATGACTTGGATAATTTTTATGCATATATACCCCTTATCTTAAAATCAAGTATATAGGGGCTTTGCCCCTAGTTGCTTCGCAACTCACCCCAGTGGCGTAAACGCCACGGCCAACCAACCAAGGTTCTGGTTGGCTCCGACCAATAATATAGGTTTACTCTATTTTAACATCTTTCTTATTTTTCTTAGAATATTTATTTCTATAATAACAAGTACGGCATACAGTATTTTCAGTTTCTTTCTTTTCAGTTTGTAATATATTATCCAACTTATCTAATCCTACTGCTCTAATATCATCAACAGTAAAATCTAATGCTTGTGATTGTTCATAGTCTTTAACAATACTTAATTCACTCTTTAACGAATGAATATAATTTAAAGCACGACTATTATATCTTTGTAAATAAGACCTAGGAAATCATAAACTAAAAGTCATAGTTTCACCACTATAACTAGGTGGTAATCCACCACGTTTAATTATTCGCTTTGTTTGTCTTTTAGATAATACAACTTTATTATAATCATCAACATTAGTATAAATATTTAGTTTAAACTTAACTAAAAATAACAAAATACGCATTCTTTTAACTTGAACAATATATTCCACTTTTTCACGTGCTTGCTTTGGTATTCTATCGGGGTGTTGCTCAATCATATACATAATTCCATTAAAATTATGACCTATTAACTTACAAAACATTCCTAAACTTTCTTGTGTTTCTTTAAATTCGGGTGATAAATCATTACTATTAATTTTCAAACCTAACTCATCTAAAACAACCATATCACACTCTTTAAAAGCATAATTACTATTTAATTGATTAAATTTAAAAACATCATCATAAGAACAACGATAACTATATTCATTACGAACTTTAATAGGAATAGGACTTACTACTCTACCTTTATGTTTTTGTGCTAAACAACAAGCAAGAGCGGATTTACCAGTACGTGGTGGTGCTGAAATAATATAACTACCTACACGTTGTAATATCTTTATATTTTTTCTAGTTATTAAAAATGGATAAAGTATTATTAATAATATAACTCCTAAAAGTAAATAACCATATCAAGGCATTATTTCAACTCCTAACCAACTAAAAATCCTACTGCTTTTAAAAACACTCATAAAGTTAAAACTTGCTCTAAACCACTAGTAAAATCAACATTTAAAACAGAACTAATAGTATCATCAAAAATACGTCTTAATAATCCGTCAAGTTTAGTAAAAAATTCTCTTAAAGGTTCAACTGGTAAAACTTTACCAACAACTCCATAAAGTACTCATCTAAAAGCATTACGTAAATGACCAAAAACATCATATCAACTTGGTCTTTCATATTCAGGATTAAAAGGACTATTTGGTGGCACTGGAGTTATATTTTCACTTGAAAAAATATTAACTTGACCAAAAAAAACATCTGGTGAAAAAGTTGGTCTAATTGATTGACCATGAATATCAAAAAATACTGTTAAATGTCTTAAATTTGGAACACGAATAGGCATAGTAACAAAATTATATAAATCTTGCTGATAAATATCATTATCAACTTTACCTTTAAAAACATATTTTGTATCACCAACATTATCTAAAAAACTAAAAGTAAAATGAGCAGAGAAAGTTTTAAAATCATGATAAGAAAAATAAAACATAAAACCTTGAATATAAAAACTTAAAGGTTTATCAATTTCAAAATTTAACTGTGTTTGAAAATTTATAATACTTTTACCAGTATTAAGAAAACCTAAATAATTAACATTATCATTTGAAACATAATTATGATTAAACATAATACGTGAAAAGTCATCTAATTGTTTTCTATTAAAAGTATAAACACCAGTTCCCATCCTTACCACTT
The DNA here is from genome assembly GCF_977110965.1 of Spiroplasma endosymbiont of Dactylopius coccus. Lineage (NCBI taxonomy): Bacteria > Bacillati > Mycoplasmatota > Mollicutes > Entomoplasmatales > Spiroplasmataceae > Spiroplasma > Spiroplasma endosymbiont of Dactylopius coccus. Next base: position 497,686 of record NZ_OZ373019.1, read on the forward strand.
GTGGTAAAACACCAACTGTATCACTAAAATAACGACATGTATAAATACCCTCACCATTTCCAATAAATTCACCACTTACTAATTTTAAATCTGGTTGGTCAATGTCAAAATAAGCAGAATTTCATGGTATTGTTGCTCAATCATCAAAATTATGATATTTAACATGTTTAACCATTTCTTTTGTAATATCATAATTAACAACATTAGGGTCATTTGAAGCAATTAAACTAGTTGGTGCTTGAACAGAAGTATTTACAACAAAAAATAATTTAGCAAACTTAAATCACATAATTATTTACCAAATAAACATTTTAAAATTCACCATGAACCATAAAACAAAATAAATCCAATAAAAAACTGTGTACCATAAACTACTAAATTTCATAAAATAGTAGTAAATTGGTCAACTGGACTACCTATAAACATAGTTCAATAATCAACTATACATTGATGTATTTTATTGTAAATTTCTAAAACACTCATAATTAACACCTACCCAAACAATGACCTAAAAACAAATTTAATACTACGATAAATAAAATTAAAAAATACACCTAATACCAACCAAAAAGTCAAATTAAACAAAATATAAACTTCATCAGTAATATTTGGTTGATTTAAAAATATTTGAATATCTTTACTAGAAAATATAAAAATAAAATGCAATATACTAAAAACAAAATTAGACATAATAACACCTACTTAATATACTTAGGATTATAATAATGTTGTTCATATCCACTAGTACGAGCAACAGCAGTACCTTTTTGTTTATAAGAATAAGTACCACCTTTATAACGTTGAACTGGTTTTACACCAGATTCTCCATTACGATAAGCATTTGCAATATCTTTACCAGCACCACCACCAATAGCAACAGCAGATTTACCAATAAATTTAACACCATAACCTAAACCTAATGTTGGTAACATTAATTCGGGTAAAATAACCCTAAATGCAAATCTAAGCAAAATCAAAAATATCATTAACGTACCTAAATTAAAACCTAAATCACCAAGTGGAAAACTAAAAAACTTCATAAAAATTGAAGCAAATAATTGCATAACAGTTGTAATAAAAGGTATAAACATAATTTCACATCCTAATGTCTTGTAAATCTAAATAATCCTAAAATTAAATAAAATACAAAACTAACATTTATTAAAGCAAGAATAGGCAAAGGTAAAGTGTATAAACTATCATAAAAGAACGACTTAATAAAAAGTGTCACAGTATGTAATCCAGCAAAAGAACTTAAATACTGCATATAAATAGTTTGCACCAAAGTATTAACAACTGGTAAAAGTCTACCCAATAAAGGTAAAACAAAAACCAAACTAAAAAATAACTTTACCATTTGCTTACTTCCTTTCTAATTACTAATGTGTTCCATGGATAATATGACCAACAAACTGCTTAATAAATACAAGAACCATAAATACAATTGAAATTAACACTGGTCAATTTGTAAGTGTTCCACCATCGCCAGTAGTAAATACTCAACCAAAAATATAAGTAAAAGCATTTAATAATTGTTGGCCAACACCACCAATCATATTTAATAATGCTGATAATCCAGCAGGCATATTAATCACCCCCTTTCTCTAATTCTTTTTGTTGTTTTTCCATTTCTAATTTACGTTTCTTCTTTTCAAAATCTTTACGACAAAAAATACAATCTGGGTCATTTTCTTTTTCCTTTACATGTTTTTTATGTTTGAATTTCTGTATACACTCATGTATTCAATTACGACAAAATCAAAGTATAAGGCAAAACCCACCAATATATAAAGCATATTTAACAATCTCCTTAAAATCCATTTTAAACACCACCTAACGTATAAGCATAAGAATAATCCCAATTTAAACTTGCTCTATCTAAATTAATCTCCGACATATTATCATCATTTAAATCAACATCAACCATACTGTCATTTGTACTTTGATAATCATTAACACTAGCATTAATTAATCTTGCTCTTTCATCAGTAAATACTTCTTGTAATTCTGTATTATTATGTGTATTTCTTAACGGTAACAATAAAATATTTATAATCTCACTTGCACCGGCAATAATCGTAGGAATAGCAAAATAATTATTAAAATTATTATTAATACCCATAGCAACACCACTACTAATCAAACAACCACCAGTACCCGTATTCGCTATTTTACGTATAATTTCAAATCTATTAGGTATTAATTCAGTTAAACCACTAATAACATTTGCTATACCAAAACTATTTAAAGATATATAAGTATCTCAGTCTACAAAAGGTTTATTAACTATTGGACTAGGTGTTGGTATTGGGGTAGGAATTGGTAGTGGTGTAGGACAAGGTGGTCAAAAACATGGTTCATCTCTTAATAAAAAAACCGACTTATCTACATAATTAACAAACTTAACATAATTAACTAAACCAATTGTTCCTAATCCTAAAAATATCTTTTTATAACTATTAATAACTTTATTTTTAGTAGTTGGTCTTTGATTAATATTTCATATATCAATTGCCAACTTCTTACTAAATAACAAAGAATTAATAGAACCTAAAATTGGGTCTTTTAAATATTGACCATAATAAGCACTAACTCCTACCATAGCACTTAATGGACTTAATCCAGTTCTTAAAATTTTAGTTAAAGTATAATTACTAGTTTGTTCTAACTCATTAGGCATGTTTACTGTCTCCTCTATTTTTCACTTAATCTTTTTAAAATCTCTTGCAAATGCTTATCTTCCCTAGCATCTCTAAACGCTTTATCAATTAACATATAGTCATATTTAAACTGTTTCCTTTTTTCCATAAATAAAACTCCTTACTTTATATACTAATAAGGAGCATATTTATACTAATTAGAGTAAGGGGCAAAAATACACTAAAAAGTATATATATGCCCCTTATTTAGTTTTTATTTTTTTCTTTTATTTTCTTTTCTTATTCGTTCCATTTCATTAGCAACTCTGTAACACATTTCACAACCATATACTCTTTCATAAGTTCAATCACTACACTTATGTCTCATAATTTAACTTACTTTCTTGTTGTCTCATTGCTTTATTTAAAGCAATATCTAATATACAATTTGGACAATAATAATTTTTAGTATATAAGTTTTGTAAAACTCTTTTGGGACAAATAACTTGGTCACAAAGTTTACACATATAAATTGCTAAATGAAATGCTTGTTCACATGAACAATTATCATTTTTAGCCATAATTTAAAATTAACTCCTAACATATTAATAATTATTTAAAATTACCCTTTTAATAAATAACTATTTTCAATTAGAAAGTTTTTTAATATTACCGCTTAAATCAAGTTCAAGTGAATAAAAATTACCAACTTTTAAATCAACAGTAGATAAACAATTATTAAAATCACTAGCAAATTCTGGATTATATCATTTATCACGTGTTTGACCAGTTGGTACACTCGTTTGTTTGTTTATTTCTACAAATTTCAAAACATCAAACTTCAATGTTTGACCTTTATTATTTTTATCGGGAATAATACGCCCTTTTTCAATATTAACTAATTGAACTTTAAACATAAAAAAACTTAACCTCCGAACTTTAAGCGAACTAACGCTAGATTAAGATAATGGGTATTGATTATCTTACTTATAAATATAACATAAAATTTTAAAAATTCAATTAAAATAAAAAAATAGATATTAGTAAAAAGTTCGGTAATTACTAATATCCATTAACCATTATATATATATATATATATATATACAAGTAAAATTATAGAAAAAATTAAGTTTTTCTTCTAATGCAAAACTTTTTTCTTAAAATCTATTTTCTCAACTTTATTACCAAAAACTTTTTCTGTTCAAGTCAAAACATCTCTATCTCTTTGAATTAAATAACCTATTTCACTAGTCCGTAAATAATGCTTATGCGATAAAGCACTTAAATATACATATCGTTCATAATCTTCATACTCTTTAAAATAATCATTTACAACAGTACTTTCAATAATACCGCCAATCATAACAGTATCACCATTACTATCTTTTTGAGTTTTAAAATAAAATACATTTGTTGCATTAAAACTTGCTTTAATTATATCTCCAATTGTCAATTTCTTAATACCACGAACTATAATAGGATTTTTACAATTACGACTAAATGCATATGCTTTTATACCAACATCTTCTTGATTTAAAGACTTAACATCATCTAGTGATTTTGTAACATATTTACCTAAATATTTAATAACAAACTCATTTGTACCTTTACGAACAACTCTTAAATCATTAAAACCATGAGTTCATCATTCTGCTAACATACTTTTATGTATCTTTCTATTAAAAATTATATGAAAATGTATAGCACCACGAGATTGATACTCATAAACATAAAAATATTTTAATTCTCCTAAATGTGAAAAACGTTTAGGGTCATTTCATCATTTCTTTAATTTAAGAAAAAATAAACGAATATCTTTTTTTGCTTTTTTAACATCTTGCATATTATTACTATAAGTTAAAGTAACAAAACTCAGCATCTTACTATTATAAAAATTATGTAACGCTTTTTGAATTAAATTAGTTTTAGTACGAACGGTACTATTTCTTAATTTCTGTTTATTACCAACATAAGATTTACCTTTCTTATTTCCAATATTATTCAAAAATGAAATAGGTAATACTATATTTTTCACATAACAAGCATAGAAAATTTTTTTAATATAAAAATCTTGTTGCATATATAAAACTCCGAACTTTATTAATAATTTCATATATTTATTTAATAAGATAATCTTAACATAAAAAATTATAAAAGCAAACATAAACAAAAACGTTACTTAATATATAGTCATTTTACGTTATTTTATAAAAGATTCCAAACAGGTTCTTATATGTTTTAAAACTAATTTATCAATTTTTGCATTTTGTTCTCTAAAATTTCATTTATAATTAAAATTCAAATCTACTTCTCCTAACTATTTTAAAAAAATCAAAATTTATTGTAAATATATTTAAAAAATTAATTTACTTAATTATTATATAAATATATAAGTGTAATTTTAAATAAAATAAAAATTATTTAAAAAACCACTTTCATATTTAAAATATAATAAACAAGTAACATACAATTAATAGTATAGGTATCACAAAATAAACGCCTTTAATTTAGGCGTTATTTTGCATTTAAAAGCATACTGTCAATATCGAGTGAAAATTTCCCAAAAATATTTATCAAAAATTAAATTATTTTGGAAAGTTACACTGTTAAATAAACACAAATTCTAAATAACCCCTAAAAATTTAGTTCCTTGTTTTCATATAGGAACTTTTTTATTTACAAACCAATTTTTAATGAATATAATAAATATGAATTAAAAATAGTTTTAGAAACCTAATTGTTTTATTTTTAAACAATTAGGTTTCTAATTTTGAAAGGATTTTTAATATATGGATAAACAATTACAAGAAAGTCAAAATCAAATTTCTAAGTTAAGTAATGAATTTAGAAGTTTGGAGAAAAAGCTAGATAATGAAAAAAGAAAAGAAAAAGAAATAAATAAAAAAATATCCTGTTTAACAAATCAAGATATTAACAATAAAAATGAATTAAAAATAAGAAATGAAATAAGAAAATATGAAAATGAACATAGAATTATTTCTCAAAAAGTAAATTATTTTGAAATTAAATTTAATTCAATAAAAGAAGAATTAAAAAAAATATCAAATTTAAAAATGGAAATTTATAACAAAAATTTAGAAAAGTTAAAAATAAAAAAGTTTGATGAAGTTGAAATTAATAGCTTTGAAAATAAAAATTATAAGGGTTTTAAAATAAACTCACTAAAATTATAAAAAAGATATTGCAATTGCAATATCTTTATATATTTAAAATGAATTTTAAGGAACCAAATTTGCTCATATTCAAACGATTTAAAAATTTATATGGTTTATAGTATTCAAAAAATAAACAGCCCTTTTTAGGGCTGTTTTAAATCGAATTATTATTAATTATAAGTTATATAAATAACTTCACTTTTGGGAAATTATTACTCGATAACTAATAGGAAATTTTTACTAAATAATGACAGTTTAAAAGCATACTTGTAAAAATAATCAAAAATAGTACACTTTATAAGTAAAATCAAGGAAAAAAGGAGAAATTTATTATGAAAACATGAATAAAAACAAATTTAGCTAGAATAACATTAATATTGGCTACTTTATCATTAATTATTGCTACAACTGGTTTAATACTTGGCGCAAAGTCTAAGAACCTGTTTGGAATCTTTTAAACATAATTAAACTAAAAAAGGGAATAATTATTTCTAACCCGACAGTTAATTAACATTTTATTTTCTTTGTCATTTTTTTGTTAAAAAGATTTTATCATTTGACAACTTATCGATTAAAAATTTATTTTTCAACTATAAAATAACATTTATGATATTAATTTAATCAAAAATAAGTTAAAAAAGATCCTAAACAGGTTCTTAGAACCTGTTTGGAATCTTTTAAACATAATTAAACTAAAAAAGGGAATAATTATTTCTAACCTGACAGTTAATTAACATTTTATTTTCTTTGTCATTTTTTTGTTAAAAAGATTTTATCATTTGACAACTTATCCATTAAAAATTTATTTTTCAACTATAAAATAACATTTATGATATTAATTTAATCAAAAATAAGTTAAAAAAGATCCTAAACAGGTTCTTACTAAAATTAAATCATAATTACCAGCACCAAATATTCCACTAATTTCAATTCGATTTAAGTTATTAATCGAATTTTCAATTTGCAATTCAAATTTGGATGGGTTACACTTTATTGGACACTAATTACGTAGACAAGTGAACAAATTAGTGAAAAGAAAGGAAGTATAATTATGGCCAATATTAACTCATATTCAGATGAATTTAAAAAACAAATAGTAGTTTTATATCAAATCGGTAAGTCAGTGTCTTGTCTTGCTAAAGAGTACAATGTTACAAGAGCAGCTACTTATAATTGAATTAAGCAATTTACTAATTCAGGTAGTTTTAAAACTAAAGATAATCGTTCTGTTGAAGAAAATGAATTAATTAAATTAAGAAAAGAATTAAAACAATTAAGAATGGAAAATGATATTTTAAAGCAAGCAGCACTAATAATAGGCAGAAAGTAGAAATTATTGCTAAAAATAAAGTTAAATATAAAATTCGCACAATGTGTCGTTTTTTGAAAATATCTAAATCAACATATTATTTTAACTTAAAGAAAAAAGAAAATAAAATCAAAAATAATATGTATGATGAAGCTGTTATTAGTGCTTTTAAAGAAAATAAAGAAGTTTATGGTACTAGAAGATTAAAAAAAATTTTAGAAAACCAAGAAATTTATTTATCACGCAGAAAAATTAAAGAAATTATGAATAAGCATAATTTAATATCAAAATACACTAAATTATCATTCAAAAATCATCATAATAAAGTCAATAATAGTCAAATAACCAATCTTGTTAATAGAAACTTTAATAATAGGGTTAAAAATGAAGTTATTGTTAGTGATTTAACTTACGTTCAAGTTAATGGTAAATGAAACTATATTTTCCTATTAATAGACCTATTTAACCGCGAAATTATTGGACATAGTGTTGGAGTTAAAAAGATGCATTACTAGTATATCAAGCATTTATGCAATCAAATCGATGTTTAAAAGATATCCAAATATTTCATAGTGATCGAGGTAATGAATTTAACAATAAAATTATTAATAATCTTTTATTAGCATTCAATATTACTCGATCTTTAAGCAAAAAAGGTTGTCCTTATGATAATGCTGTTGCTGAAGCAACTTTTAAAACTTTCAAAACAGAATTTATTAATGATAAAAATTTTACATCATTAATCCAATTAAAATTATAATTATTTGATTATATCAATTGATACAACAACATAAGAATCCATAGCACTTTAAACTACTTAACTCCTATCAAATATCAAGAACAAGTGTCTACCAAAAAATAGTCCTAAAAAGTGTTGCCATTCCATAATAAACAACAATGTTTATAAAAAACAAGGAGGAGAAAAAGTGGACAAAGAAATTAGTCAAATCATTTTAAATTGCATAAATGAAATTGCTGAAGAAAAACAAATAGCAAAAGAAGATATCATTGAAGCTTTAAAAGAAGGACTAAAAAAAGCATATGAATATCAAAGTCATCGTGATGATAGTACAAATATCAGAATTGAAATTGATCAAAATAAAGGTACTATTAAAATTTTAAAGGATTTAATTGTTGTTCCAAAAGTTGAAGATCCTGAATTAGAAATTGCACTTTCAACTATTAAAACAAAGAATCCCGGCTTAACAATTGGTGATACATATACTCAAATAATTCCTAGTGATCAATTCTCTCGTTTATCAATTTTTAAATCTATTCAAGTAGTGAAACAATCAATTCGTGAAGCAGAAAAAACATCAATTTATGATGAATTTATTGATAAAAAAGATCACATATTAATTGGTACTATTGAAAGCGTTGAAGAAACTTATATGTTAATTAAAATTGGTAGAGCCTATGCTTTCTTACCAAAACAAAATCAAATCCCTAGTGAGATCTTACCAAAAAATAAACCAATCGCTAATAATACTTACATCAAATTTTATGTTGAAGATATTATTAAAAATAAAAACTATGGTCAAATTTTAGCATCAAGAACTCACGTTAATTTTTTACGTTGTTTACTAGAATTAGAAGTTCCTGAAATAGCACAAGGTGTAATCGAAGTTAAAGATATTGCTCGTATTCCTGGAATTAGAGCTAAGGTTGCAATTGTTAGTCATGATCCAAGCATTGATGGTATTGGTGCATGTATTGGTCCAAAAGGCGAAAGAACAAAATTAATTACGCAAGAATTAAGTGGCGAAAAAATTGACATTATTGCCTGAAATCCTAATATAAAAGAATATATAATTAACGCTTTAACACCAGCTAAAGTTATTTCAATTGATATTAATGAAGAAGAAAAACAAGCAAATATTATTGTTCCTACTGAACAATTATCATTAGCTATTGGTAAAAATGGTATGGCTGCTAAATTAGTTGCCGGTGTAACTCACTGAAATATTAATATTACTTCATTAGAACAAGCAAATGAAAATAATATTAAATTTACTTGAAATGGTAATATTAAAGAAAGTGAATATGAAAAGTTTATATCTGAATTATTAAAAAAAACACAATGAAAAAATAAAAATCAATAAACAATAAAGTAGGTCGTTATGAATAAAATACCTTTAATTCAACGTAAAAAAATACCAATGCGTAAATGTATAGTTACAAATACTATTTTACCTAAACGTGAATTAATTAGAATTGTTATTAATAAAGAAGGACAATTATTCATTGATAAAACTGGCAAACAAAATGGTCGAGGTGCCTACATCCAACCTAAACTTGAATTAATACCTTTGCTTATTAAAAATAAGGCATTAGAAAGAGCATTAAAAACAAAAATTCCAAATGAATTTTATGAACAACTAATTAATGAAATTAAAAAAAATTGAGATTAATTTTCCCAAGCGAAAGGCGGGATGCAAATGGCAAAAAAACGAATATCTCAACAAACACAAAATATTAATCAACAACTAAAACAAAAAACATCTCAAATTAATGAAAAAGGAGTATTTTTATATAACGAACCTTTAACTATTTCAGAATTTGCTAAAGCATTGCATCATCCAGTAACTGACATTATTAAATACTTCATGAAACAAGGCAAACTATTTAATCAAAATCAAATATTAACTCAAGAATTAATGCTTGAACTTTGTTTGGAATGAAATATTGATTTTGAAAAAGCTAAAGTGGTAACATATGAAAACTTATTAGAAAATATTAATCTCGAAGATGATAAAAAAAATTTAGTAACTCGACCACCTGTTGTTACAATTATGGGCCATGTTGATCATGGAAAAACAACGCTATTAGATACTATCCGTAATTCTAAAGTTACTAATCAAGAACACGGTGGTATTACTCAACATATTGGTGCTTATCAAATTAAAACTAATAATAAATTAATTACTTTTATTGATACCCCAGGTCATGAAGCATTTACTGAAATGCGTTCACGTGGTTCTAAAATTACTGATATTGTTGTTCTAGTAGTTGCTGGTGATGATGGTGTGATGCCGCAAACTCGTGAAGCAATTGACCATGCAAAAGTAGCTGGTGTTTCAATTATTGTTTTTGTTAATAAAATGGATAAACCAAATGTTAATACTGATCGCATTATGAATGAACTAGCTAATTGTGATTTAACTAGTGAAGAATGAGGTGGCGATACTATTTTTGTTTATGGTAGTGCTTTAAAAAATCAAGGAATTGATGAATTATTAGAAGCCATATTAGTAATTGCTGAATTAAAAGAACTAAATGCTAATCCAAATCGTTTTGCTAATGGAACTGTTATCGAATCTCATCATGATAAAAATGTTGGTTCAATTTGTACTTTATTAATACAAGGTGGAACACTAAAAGTTACTGATATTGTAGTTGCGGGTAGCGTTAAAGGAAAAATTAAACGCCTTATTAATGATACTGGTAAAATAATTACTAAAGCTGGACCTTCAATGCCTGTTCAAGTTTTAGGATTTGAAACAGCCCCTACTCCTGGTGAATCTTTTATTGTTTTTAATGATGATAAATTAGCAAGAAAAGTAGCACTAGTACGACAAACAGAAGAAACAAATAAAATTAGAAATAATCGACAAATTAGTTTAGGTAATTTAACACAAGATGTTGCTACAGGTGAATTAAAACAAATTAATGTTATTTTACGAGCAGATACTCAAGGTTCAGTGCAAGCAATCGTTCAAGCAGTAAATAAAATTAATGTTAATGATATTACTGTTAAGTTTATTAGAGCAACTATTGGTGGTATTAGTGAATCAGATATTAAACTTGCTCAAACTTCAGGAAGTATTATTTATGGTTTCAATGTTCGTCCCAATCATGTTATTCGTGAAGCTGCTAACAATGCCGGTGTTGAAATTAGATTACATAATATCATTTATAAAATAACTGAAGAATTAGAATTGGCTGCTAAAGGTTTATTAGAACCAACTTATGAAGATAAAATTCTTGGTCAAGCACGAGTTATTAAAACTTTTCATTTTTCAAAAGTAGGAACAATTGCTGGTTGTGTTGTCATTAATGGTTTCATTCAACGTAATAGCAAAGTTCATATCATTCGTGATGATGTTGTTATTTATAACGGTGAAATCAGTGGTTTAAAACATGAAAAAAATGATTTAAAAATTGCTAAAAAAGAAACTCAATGCGGTATTACTATTAAAAATTTTAATGACTTAAAAGAAAATGATATTATTGAATCATATTTAGTAGAAGAAGTGGAGACAAAATAGGATGTCTATCATTAAATTTGAACAACAAGAAAGTTTCTTAAAAAAAGAAATTACTAATATATTAAAAAAAGAATCAAAAAATATTCTTTTCAAAGATATCACTATTACTAATGTAAAAATAACAAAAGATAACAGTTATGCTACCATTTATTGAACAGTTTACTTAGATAATTTAGATATTAGAACCATTAGTAATGCTTTAGAAAAAGCGAAAGGTTTTTGTCGAAGCGCACTTGCCAAAACAAGTAATAAATATAAAGTTCCAGAATTACGCTTTAAATATGATAATACCAACACTAGAGTTAAAAACATTGAAGAAATATTAAAAAATATCAAAAATAATAATTCTTCAAATGAATAAAAAAAATTAAAATTTTTTTATAGTAATTATTTAATAATTACTATAAAAACACTATTTAAAAAAATAAAATTATTAGTATAATAAAAAAGGAATCATCAATAAAATAAGGGAATTATTCAGTAGCTACTAAGTAAGAAAGGAAAGCTACTATTAATGGCACAAAAAATTTATTCAACACCAAATAGTGATGATTTTTATGTTATTCCTGAATTTTTAGAACATCAACAATGTTGAATGGTATGACCAGAAAGAACTGATAATTGAAGTGGAATGGCAACACTTTTTAGGACTATTTTTTGGTAGACACTTGTTCTTGATATTTGATAGGAGTTAAGTAGTTTAAAGTGCTGTGGATTCTTATGTTGTTGTATCAATTGATATAATCAAATAATTCTAATTTTAATTGGATTAATGATGTAAAATTTTTATCATTAATAAATTCAGTTTTGAAAGTTTTAAAAGTTGCTTCAGCAACAGCATTATCATAAGGACAACCTTTTTTGCTTAAAGATCGAGTAATATTGAATGCTAATAAAAGATTATTAATAATTTTATTGTTAAATTCATTACCTCGATCACTATGAAATATTTGGATATCTTTTAAACAGCGATTTGATTGCATAAATGCTTGATATACTAGTAATGCATCTTTTTTAACTCCAACACTATGTCCAATAATTTCGCGGTTAAATAGGTCTATTAATAGGCAAATATAGTTTCATTTACCATTAACTTGAACGTAAGTTAAATCACTAACAATAACTTCATTTTTAACCCTATTATTAAAGTTTCTATTAACAAGATTGGTTATTTGACTATTATTGACTTTATTATGATGATTTTTGAATGATAATTTAGTGTATTTTGATATTAAATTATGCTTATTCATAATTTCTTTAATTTTTCTTCTTGATAAATAAATTTCTTGGTTTTCTAAAATTTTTTTTAATCTTCTAGTACCATAAACTTCTTTATTTTCTTTAAAAGCACTAATAACAGCTTCATCATACATATTATTTTTGATTTTATTTTCTTTTTTGGGAGCGTGGCGAAGATGTCGGTAACTAAAAAGTTTTAAAAATAGCTCCTTTCTTTTTTTACCCTTGAATTAAAAATAAATTACAAAAGACGAGAATAAAAATCTTGTCTTTTTTTTGTAATTGTAAAATTTTAAAATTTTTATTATTAACACTCTTTAAATATCTACTACACGCAGTGACCAAGTAGGAGAAAGTTAATAATTAATAACCCTCTTTAACGCTATTATCAACACGTGTTAGGGAACTAAAAAAGTGAACTACAACACAGTTGTTAAAAATAGTAGCTAGAGCATGTGGACTTGCATGAATAAATAAAAAGTGGAGTGATACCTAATAAAATATACTAACCATTAATGGTAATTCTTGGGGTGGGAGCGAATTGGAAACTAGTATATATAGACCTGTTGTAGGGACCTACTGTATTAATTCTATTCTTTATTTAACCAACCTTGCCACTCCCCAGTGAGCAAGTGTTGGTTTTATTTTTTATTTTTTTGAAAAATTTTTTGGGCGAGAAAATAAATTTCAAACTTGTAAAAAAAATTGAGCGGTGCCGGTTCAATTAAAATATTAATTTGTTTAACACAAATTAAATAAATATTGAATCGAATGCCTCAATGTTTTTTAAAATTTCACAATTTATTTTTGAGCCCAGAATTTCTGGAATGAATAAAACTAATAGTATTAATAATATAAAAATCAAAATATATATTCTTTATGCTAGAAGCAACAGAATATATTAGAAAGAATTATTATGAAAAAGTATTTTTGTTTAACATGTAAACAACATAAATTTGATTATTTATTCTTTAATACTAATGATATAAAAACAAGAAAATATTTTTTAATAGATAAAAATAGTAAAGCGATTTGTTATGACTGTATTTTAAATATTAGGTTAAGTAGGAGGTATAAATATGGATAAAGAATATTTAACTAAAAGAGTAACGATTTGCATACCAGACAGTGATGATATTGAATTTAAAATAGGACTAATTAAACTGATTGATGATTTAAAAAAAGATAATTTAGTTTGTGGTCATAAAGAATTTATTGAAGAATGTAAATATTGTTGATGTAATTGTGATTTAGAAATTATTAAAACAGTTATTAGAGGTTAACTTAATTAATGCAATATGAATTAATTATTGGAATTGACCCTGCTGGTATTGGTAATAATGGAATTGTTATATATTCAAATGAAACTAATAATATTGTTTTTAATGAAACATTCAATACATTAACTGTTTTATGAACTAAAAATATTTATAAAGAAAAATTTCAATTAATTAAAGAAAAATTTATTGATAAAAAAATATTAGTTATTGTAGAAAATTTCTTTTTAAATTCAAAACAATTATTAACTAATCCATTAGCAACTCCTAAAATTATTGGTTCATTAATGGTATTAGTACAAGATGTTATGAATTGAGATTATCTAGAAAACCAACCAAAAAATAAAAATAAAATAACAAATTATAAAGGAAATATAAAATTAACAAAACATGAACAAGATGCATATAAGCATATTCAATATTATTTAAAAAATCATAAAAAAATATTAATTTTTGACAATTATTTAAGGAAATTATAAAAATGAAAGATAAAACAAATTATGTCAAATTAACAGTAAAACTTAGTAACACTATTGAAGCAAAATATTACGAAAAAGGTAATAAAGAATTATATTATAGTGTTCGTGGTCAATGAAATGGATTAAACTATGTTACTTTAATTTTTAATAAACCAAAACTTTATAACCGATGTATTTTATTAAACAAAAATGATGAAATTTTAGTAACTGGTGAAATCTTTAATAATTGAAATATGAATATAAATCGTGCATTTTGTTCAATTAATGTTAAATGATTTAAAAAATGAAAAGAGTAAAAATGAATAAATGTAAATATTGTAATAAAATTTCATTAACTAATTATTGATGTATGAATTGTTTAGAAATATTAGTTATTAATATAAATAAAATTAAGGAGAAGAAATAATAAAATGTGTAAAGATTGTAAAGAAAATTATAATTGAGCAAATTGTCAAAATTGTTTTAAAGATCCACTACCATGTTGTTTTAGTGAAGAAGATATGATTAAAGTTGAAAATATAAGAAGAAAAATGGCTCAAAAATATATTAATGAATATAAAGAAAAATTAATTAATTTTCTTAAAGAACAAATACAAGATGAATTAGATAAAGGTAATGATGGAATACCATATATTGATGCTTTTGAGTTAATTAAAGATTTAGAAAATGAAGACATTTGATAATGAAAAAAGAAAATAGAGTTAATAAAAGTGTATTACGTAAATATATAACAGATTTAATGTTTAAGTATAAAGATAAAGCAGATTCAATATTAGTTTTACATGAAATATTTTTATGATTAAATGAAAGTTGAGTTGATAATAATGAATAAAGAAAATATACCATGTTGTTTTAGTGAAGTTAATGAAGTTGGTAAACATATAACTAATTGTACTAATTTACCAACAAAATTAGATAAAGATAATGTACAAGTAAGATATTTTTGTGAAGAACATATGATTAAAGTTGAAAATATAAGAAGAAAAATTGCTCAAAAATATATTAATGAATATAAAGAAAAATTAATTAAATATTTAAATAAATATTATAAAAATATGGAAACTGATTATGGTTATCATTTTATGGAATTTAAAAATGAACAAGATAAATATACACATTACGGGATATTATTAGCAATTAATACTATAAAAGAAAAAATAGAAAATGGAGAATTTGACTAATGATAATATTACCTACTTTGTTTGAAAATAAAGATGAAATTGAAATATTATCACCATTTCCCAAAGCAATTCATACAAGTAATGATATTAGAGCAATTATTTTAAGACAATATCCAAATGTTAAATCAAAACACATAATTGTTTCTGACCCCGAAAGTAATGTTGCATTAATAGTTGGTGATAATGATGTTTATCAAGGTTGAATTAAAGTAACAGTTAAAAAATTAGAAATTAAAGGAGAATAAAATGCCAAACGAAAATACACAATCAAATTATACTTTAACCAAATTAATTAGAACCGGTATAAGTCCTATTTGTGCAATGATTGGTACAAGTGCTTATTATGGTCAAGTAATTGCAAATCCAGTATTAGGTTCAATTAATAGTTTATTATTTGGTAAAAAATTAGGTTTAGATATTTGAAATTTAAATCAAAGACCAAATACTAAAACAAAATTAATTAATAGTTCTAAAAAAATATTACTAGGTTTAGGAACAATCGGTTTAGCAAATTATAGTAAATGAACAGAAAATAATATTAATCCTATTATTCCAACAACACCAACTCCAATAACTACTACAACTACAACTGAGGGTCCACCATGATTATTGTTAGATAAACAAGATAATCAGTCATTAATGGATTGAGATACATATATTAGTTTAAATGCTTATGGTATTTCAAATCTTATTAGTGGATTAACTGAGTTAATACCTAATAAATTTGAAACAATAAGAAAAATTTGTAATATGGCAACTGGTGGATGTTTAATATCAAGTGGTGTTGCTATGGGTATAAATAATAATTTTAATAATGCTTATGCAGTACCTACCATTATTGCTGGGGCATCTGAAATTATTCATAATTTATTACCTATGGAAACAAATCATCATGTTGAAGAAATGCAAGAAACAACATTTAATAATGAAACTACAAGATTAATTAATGATAATAGATTTTCAATTAATAGTGAAACAACCAGTCAATACGGTAGTGATAATATGAGCGAAGTACCATTAAATACTGATAATGCTTCATTAACTTGAGATTACAATCACATGAGTTTATAAAGGGGGTGAAAAGCAATGAATAAAGAAAAAATAATTGAATATTATAATCAAGAAATACAATCATATAAAGAAAGAATGGAACAATTAAATAAAGAAATATCTGTATTAGTAAAAATTATAAGTAATTCACAATCAATGATTGAAAGAATTAATGGTGGTCAATTTGATGAATAATTAAAAAATAAATAATTGAAAGGAAAATATTGAGATGAAAGAATTTTTACATGAATTAATAATTATTGGAACAAGTGTTGGAACATTAATTTGCAGAGAAATTATTGTTTTATTAAAAAGATTTATTACAACTCCAAAACATGTTAGAGCAAATAACAAAATTATAAAACATCAAAAAAAATTAGCAAAATTAAATGAAAAAATTAATAAAGGAGAAAAATAATATGACAAAAATTGAATTTAATGAAAAATATAGAAAAAATAATATCAAAATTGATAGAGATTTTGATTTAGATATAGGAAATTGTTTTAAATTTTCTGATATTGATATATTAGAAAATGCTGTTAATGATTATAAAAAACTAATAAGTGAAATGCCACAATTAGTTAAAGATTGATTATTGGGATAAGATTAGGAGAATGTTAAATGTTAGAAAATGAAAATAATGTTCAACAAACAACTGAACCTTTAACTGAAAATAATGCTTCTTCACAAGAAATAGAAAATAAAGTTAATGAAGCAGAAAATAAGTTAAATAAAATTAATCAAGAAATTAAAGAAAAAGAAATTATTAATATATTTAAAAAATATCAAGTTAAAACTGAATTTTATGATTATTTAAAATTTAAAACAAGTAATATAGAAAATTCAAAAATTGAAGAAACTATTAAAAAAATGATTAAAGAACAACCAGTATTTAAAGAAACAATTAATACAGGTGGCAAACCACAAACAATAATAACAAATCAACCAAATTCAATAAAAAGTACATTATTGGATTATAAAAATAAAAATAAATTATAAGGAAGGAAAATAAAAAATGGCAGTACCATTCAAACAAAATTTAGATAATACCGAAAAATTAGTAGAAACACCAGAATTTATAGAATTTTTTAAACAATCAAATAGTCCGTGGGCAAGTTTTTTTCCTATCGAAATGGTTAATTCAACAAGAATTGAATTTATAGTTAAAAAACCAAAAGACCCAAAAGTTAAAGTTCTTCAATGAAATGATAAAAGTAAAAGAATAGATGTTGGATATGCTGATACAGATAAAATTATTAAAGAAATTACAGAAGAAGCCGTTGCTGGCGAAACAATTGCAGCAAAAGATTTATTAGCAGAAAATGGTCAAAATTTATTACAAAGTATGCAATATGAAGTTGCTAATGATTTAGCAGATTATTTAGCTAATAACAATACTAATGTAATTGCAAAATATGCAATTAAATTTATGATTGAAAAATCAACAGAACCAAAAGCACAAGCAATTAAATATGTAGAAGCAATGTTGGGGGCATGAAATACATTATTTCAATATAGAAATATTGCAAATTGTAGATTCTTTATTACTAATTCTCTTTATGATAGTATAGTTTATTTGGCAGATAATAAAGGTTTAATTACTGATAATGAAATTGCACAACAATTAAGATTAAATGGTAATGATTTATATATTAAAGGTGTTTTATGTCAAATTGTAATGGATGACTATATGACTTTTAAAAATGATAAAAATGATGATGAAATTATGTCATTTGTTTTAGCAACACCAAGAGCAATGAAAAGATATATGTTGCAAGATACAATTATTTATGTTCAAGAAGTGGCAGATGGTAAAGTTGGAAGAATGTATTTAGTTGGTGGAGAAGTTACAGGTCAAGCCATACCTTATATTTCTAATAATGAAACAACATCGCGTTGAATGGCATGTGGAATTATTAATACTGATAAAACTGATTTAAAAACTAAAATTACAAATTTAACAACTGATATTACTGCAAATGTTAATAACAATAATAGTGAATTAAATACACAAATAAAAAGTACTAATGAACTTAAATCATTAAATCCAAATTTAACAAATCCAACTATTAAATATTTTAGTGACGCACAAGGAAAAACTAATGTAAGTAATCAAAAACAAAAAGCAGGTGACTTATATATAACTATTACTGCAAATGTTAATGACTTAAATTATAAAGGAACAACAAATCCAATTAAAATAACTCTTAAATAAAGGAAATTAATACCATGCCAATCGGTACAACTAGTACAGCAATACTTTTAAACATAAATAAACCAAAACATACTAGAACAAGTAACCAACAAGAAAATAAAAGTTTTTGATGAGAAATTTTAGAAATGATTGGTGTACAAGTTATAGCAGTAGCACTTGCTCCTTTTACTGGTGGATTAAGTGAAAGCGTAGCACTTGGATTAGGTGCAAGTGATTTAATTGCTAGTATTAGTGCTGTTGGTGTAGAGTTTTTAACTGATTTTACTATTAATCAAGTTTATGATTATTTAAAAGGAAATGTAACAAAATTAAATACTTTCTTTAATATACTTCCTGCATTTGCTGGACTTAATAAAATTAGTCGTGGTTATCGTACTACTAAATTTATTAAATTAGCAGAAAAAACTAAAACATTAGAACAAGTTGGAATTAAAGAAGCAAAAAACTTACAAGAAATTATAAGTCAAGTAAGTGGAAAAGAAATTTTAACAGATAAAATTATTGGTAATAAACGTTATTTAATGAATTATAGTTTTACTCCTAATCGTGAAACAGTATTACGAGATTTAGGTTATGTTGCTGAAAGACAATATAAAAATAATTTTCAAAAATTAGAAGCACAAGAGTTAAAAGATTACTTATTATTACAAAATACATTAACAAAATTAAGTCCTCAATTAACTCCAAAGTTTAAAATTAAAGATATTGAAAAAGCAAATAATTTTTTAAAAAAATATAATACTGATTTAAAAAAAGTACTATCTATGAATCAACATGATTGATTAAATTTAGTTCATACAATACATACAGAAAATAGATATGGAAAAACTTTAATTTTAGATTTACAAAAAATTCGTGCTAATGCTATTAAATTTAATTTTAAAAAAAGTTCAATTCATAAGATTGTTTTAAATGCAAATAAAATTTTTAAATATTTGGATATTAGATTTTATTTAAAAAAAGGTTTAAATAAATTTTGAAAAAATACATCATATTTTGAAAAATTACGAGAAAGTATATATAAATTACAAGAAAAATTTGAAAAGTTAGAAAAGCAAGCATTTGAGAAAATTAAAAAATTAAAAGAAAAAGCAACTGATTTATTTACTAGTGCAGAAAAAAGAGCAATTAAACATGCACAATTAATTCCATTAAATTCACCAGTATTTATGGGTTGTAAAATTCAACCTTTATCATTAGATAAATGTGCAATTACTATTTATTATCGTAATCCTAAATATAAACCAATTACAGTTGTTGATAGTATTCTTAAAGCAGAAACTTTTGTTGCTCAAATACATCCATTCCATTGATATCGTTGATATAGTGGTTGATACATTGGTTATGGTGGATGGGTTACACTTTATTGGACACTAATTACGTAGACAAGTGAACAAATTAGTGAAAAGAAAGGAAGTATAATTATGGCCAATATTAACTCATATTCAGATGAATTTAAAAAACAAATAGTAGCTTTATATCAAAGCGGTAAGTCAGTGTCTTGTCTTGCTAAAGAGTACAATGTTACAAGAGCAGCTACTTATAATTGAATTAAGCAATTTACTAATTCAGGTAGTTTTAAAACTAAAGATAATCGTTCTGTTGAAGAAAATGAATTAATTAAATTAAGAAAAGAATTAAAACAATTAAGAATGGAAAATGGTATTTTAAAGCAAGCAGCACTAATAATAGGCAGAAAGTAGAAATTATTGCTAAAAATAAAGTTAAATATAAAATTCGCACAATGTGTCGTTTTTTGAAAATATCTAAATCAACATATTATTTTAACTTAAAGAAAAAAGAAAATAAAATCAAAAATAATATGTATGATGAAGCTGTTATTAGTGCTTTTAAAGAAAATAAAGAAGTTTATGGTACTAGAAGATTAAAAAAAATTTTAGAAAACCAAGAAATTTATTTATCACGCAGAAAAATTAAAGAAATTATGAATAAGCATAATTTAATATCAAAATACACTAAATTATCATTCAAAAATCATCATAATAAAGTCAATAATAGTCAAATAACCAATCTTGTTAATAGAAACTTTAATAATAGGGTTAAAAATGAAGTTATTGTTAGTGATTTAACTTACGTTCAAGTTAATGGTAAATGAAACTATATTTGCCTATTAATAGACCTATTTAACCGCGAAATTATTGGACATAGTGTTGGAGTTAAAAAAGATGCATTACTAGTATATCAAGCATTTATGCAATCAAATCGCTGTTTAAAAGATATCCAAATATTTCATAGTGATCGAGGTAATGAATTTAACAATAAAATTATTAATAATCTTTTATTAGCATTCAATATTACTCGATCTTTAAGCAAAAAAGGTTGTCCTTATGATAATGCTGTTGCTGAAGCAACTTTTAAAACTTTCAAAACTGAATTTATTAATGATAAAAATTTTACATCATTAATCCAATTAAAATTAGAATTATTTGATTATATCAATTGATACAACAACATAAGAATCCACAGCACTTTAAACTACTTAACTCCTATCAAATATCAAGAACAAGTGTCTACCAAAAAATAGTCCTAAAAAGTGTTGCCATTCCAAAAAAGCATTTTTTAAGGAATGATAAAATATGATTAATAAACTTTGAACTGGTGTCAGTCTAGAAAATTATAATAACTGATATCCATTAACTGGAAAAATTACAGAAACACCACAGCAATATATACAAACATGACCAAATGTTAATGATTGATTTAAAACTTTTGCTATTCGTGCTCAAAATGATATTAATGCTTATCTTGGTTTTATTTTATCTAAATTTCCTTTTGATAGTTTTAAAGATGAATTAATTAAAGAAACATTAAGAGATATGGTTTTTGTAACCGCTGAACATTGAGTATTTAATCGTACACCAATTGAATTTAATGTTGATGCTACTATTCAGTTTAATAATGGTAGTCAATTTAGTGCAAATAGTATTCCTACAATTAATGTTTGAGATTTAGCACCAAGTAGAATGAAAATATTGGCAAGACTAACAGAATTAAAACAAATATTATCAAATTATAATGATGATGAAATAGATGTTGAAAAAATTGATTTAAAATCATTTTATACTAGAAATCAAGTTGATGAATTAATTGAACAGCAAAAAGAATTTACATTATCAAAACAAATTAAATTATATGATGATTTAGTTGATGATAATGAAAATGAAATATATAGAGGTCCTGTTAGTAAATTTGTTAATAAAGGTTATGTTGCAACTGATTATGATAAAGAAACTGAAACAATGATTTTAGATTGACCTGATGAAATTGGTACATTACCACCCGAAGCATTACAAAATAATCCACAAATTGGTGATTATACGCATGCACCAACTTGTGATTTTTCTGCTAAACAACAAAAACGAATTACTACTAATGAAAATGAAATTACCAAATTAAATACTGAATTAATTAAAGCAAATGAAAATATTAATGATGTTAAAAATAATTGATTTAATATTGAAACTAGTCCTTTATGAAAAAAAGTTGAAAATAATAATATAGAAATATTTAAATGATATTTTATTAAAATCAGTTATCAATATTCAACAGAAAATAACTTTATGAAATTTTATAAAGTAATTAAAATTTATTTAAATAATGTTTTTAATAAATTTGAATTGCTAAATGTTGATTCCATGACGTATAGTGAACAAATCCAAAATAAAACAATTTTAAATACCGGAACGATTTACTATAACAATAAAAAGAAAGAATTTAGTGGTGGCGGTAATTCTTATCCTGAACGTGGAAAAATTAATTTAATTGGTGATATAGAAGAAATATATCAATATCAAGGAATAGATACACCAACTGAATTTATAGCAGAAGAAAATACTGAACGTGATTATTATACAAAACTAGAAACTAATAATTTATTAGATAAAAAACAAGATAAATTAATTGCTGGTGACAATATTAAAATTGATGAAAATAATAAAATTAGTGCTGCTGGTGGTAGTTCAGTTGATGAAAATAGAATATTTGATGATGAAGAACAAAAAAAAGTAAGTTTACATTTTACAAATGATATTGCTATTGCTGGAAAACAAACATTTACATATATAAAAAGTCCATATTTAACAGATAAAAATGATATTCCAAATAAAAAATATATTGATGATGAAATTATAAATTTTTCTAGTAATTTAAAAGATTATTTATATGCTTTATATTTAAAATATATTCCTAGATGAGAAGAAGTTGGAAAAATAAATACCCATGAAAAAGAAATTAAATATGATTTAATAAAAAATAAATTATATAAGATAAATTATGGTTGAGGTAATGAAAAAGCAAGTAATCCAGTTATTACTAAAACTTTTATTTGACGTGGTGCTGGTAATGTTTTAGATAGTAATAATGATACACAATTAATTGTAAGGGGTGATGGTGTTTTAATAAGTGATAATAATGGTTTTTTAATTAAATTATATGAAGACCAAAGAAATGAAGAAAAAACATATTTATTATCAAGTAAAACATTAGAAATAAAATCACCAAAAATAATAAATATAGAAAAACCTATAAAAATTAATTCATATAGTTTAGAAACTAATGAAATTAGAGAAAATGAATGAGATATTGAATTAAAAAATGCACCAAGTCCAAATATTCCTCAATGAAAAGAAGTAGGAGAAGTTATAACAGATAAAAATAATAATAATCAAAATTATATAAAATATATATTTAAAGATAAAACACATTATAGAATATATATAAGTTATGGTGATTATACAACTAAAGAAAATAATAAAAATTATAGTTGACAAATAATTAATTTTTATTATCAATTAGATACAAGCGTTGTAAAAAGTAGTTTATGAATAGCAAATAATAACAATAACCAACAAACTGAAATTAATATTTATAACAATAGAATAATGTGAGGTATGGGTAGAGATTATAGTTTTAAAAAATTAGAAGAATTACAGGAATAATATTATGTTTTTTAAAATTATAAAAATTATTTTAGGTTTAATAGGAGTAATTCTATCATCAGCAACAGGGGGTTTAATTATATTTATCATTGTAAAAATAATATTAAAAATTAATCAAATATTTTAAAAAAGGTGGTGAATATTATGTTAGGTAAATTTTTAAGAAGAGATAAAAGTACTAATAATGAAGAAAAAACTAAATTAACTTTTTTAAAAGGTAAAAGTACACATGCTTCTATTTTAAGTTATTTTGGTTTTAATGATTTTAATCATGAAACTTATTTTACTGATTTTGTAGCAGAAAATAATGCTAATTTATATAATGCTCCATTAGATATTAATAATGAAACCATTAAACAATATTTAATTAATCAAGAGTTTTATAGAAAAAATTGAAATTCTATTTTTAAATTAAGTAAATTAGGAATTAGTGGTTATTTAATTTTTATTGCTAATGATGATTTATATTTTCAAGTAGTTGATATACAACAAAGAGTTTATGATATTACTGGTAAATTAATTCAATGTACTATTTTTTATGATAGTTATGAACAAAATGCACAAATTGTAAGATTATTTGAAATTTATACATTAAATAATGAACAAGTAACTATTAATCGTGCAATTTATAGTATTAGTGATAATAAAAAACAATTTCCACTAGATTTTAAATCATTCATTAATAATCCAAATTTAGAACAAGAACAAACACTAAATATTAACTATATACCAATAGCAATTATGAGAAATAAAGCAAATGAGCTAGCAGATTGTAATAAAGTAATGGATAAAATTAAAGCATTAGATGTTATTTATGAACAAATTGTTTTAGATACTATTTTAAACTCACCCAAGTTTATTTTTAATTCAGCTTATGGTAATGTAAAAGATTTATTAGAAGATGCTGTAAGAATATTAGTTACTAAAAATTATATTTTTAAAAGTGGTGGAGATAATAATGAACAAAACGAAAATATCAATATGACAAATAGTAATTTTAAAGGTAAAAATTTAACTGATATATATGATTGAAATGTTAATGAAATATTTAAACGTTGTGGTATTCATATACCAAGTCAAAAGAAATCTGCACAACAATCAGTTCCCGAAAGTACAGCTGTAAATATTTCAACCATTAATTATATTGAACAAAAATTATGGCAATTTAATATTGATATTCTTAAATTTATTCAAATATTAGTACGTTTAGATAAAGATTTATTAAATAGTAAAACATTTAATATTAATGATGAACAAGAAATTAATAATTTAACAGTTAAATTAAAATTATTTAATCCCGAAAATAACCAATTAATAGGAGAGAACAATGGAAAACAACAACAAACCACAAACGAAGTTTCCACAGAAACAAACTAAACTTAATCAAGCAGAAGTAGAAAATGATTATTTAATTGATAATATTCCTTATGACTTTACTAATATGATGCGCGCTACTAGTGATCCCGATATTAATAGAGCATACGATGAATTTAAAAAAAGAACAATTTATATTTATGAAATTGAACGTTTATTTAAAAATAATGAAAATAATAGTTTAAAATTTTCAGCAAATACTATTAAAATTGGTTTTATTGATATTGATAAAGTATTAAAAACTACTGCTGTTGAAACATCAGACTTTACTATGCAATTAAATCAAAGAGCTAGCACAAATATTAATGATAATACAATTGAATATAGTATGACTGATATTAAAAATTTAATATTTCAAGAAATAAATTTATTAAATCAATTTAAGTTATATGCCGTTAGTATTAATGAACCTTTAAGTGAAAATAATATTGATAATTTATATATCATTAATAATTATTCTCAACCTTATCAAAATCCAAAAACAAGAAGTACTAAAAGCATTACTATTATAAAAATTAAGGATTTTAAAACAAGAGATGGTTATCCAATTATTATTAAATTACAAAAACCATTAGATAAAGATACAAAAGTAATTGGTTTAAAAATTAAAGCCCCTAGAAGCATGATTTTCGGCAATATAAAGGTACTTGATGAAGTTGACAATATGGAAGTATACCCAAAATTATTTGTCAAGGATAAGATAGCATTTCCATTATTATCAATGCCTATTGAAATTCAACCAAAAGTTAGAATATTACAACAATGATTTAGTGAACAAATATTACCATGAAATTTAGCAAAACAATTTATAGGACAAGAAAAATCAGTTTTAGATTTGATTAAAATTAGTACTGGAACTGAAACAAGAAGAGAAGTTATTAAAAACGCAAGAGTTACACATGCTTGATTAGGATATGAGTTTAGTAATGTTTTAGGTGGTAAATGACCACTAAAAAGTCAAAAAGAATTAAAAGATAAAGAAGTTTGAGATTTTGTAGGTGAAAGTCAATTTTATCAATATGTTGCAACTAATAATAGATTTGATGATATTGAAATTGAAATTAAAGATGCACCAACTAATGATAGTTTACAGCAACTTTTATTAGATATGCTAAGTTATACATATAACTATAATAGAAATTTTGAAGGTGCTACATATGAAGACAAAAATGGTAAACCAAAAAATGAAATAGCAAAATTACGAGCAAAATTTGAAGGACAAAAGCCCGAAGATGTTATTACTAATTTATTTAAACAATGAAAATTAGATTATCCAAATTATATTAATTTAAAACAAATAAAAATTTTCAAGCAAATATTTATCATGTTATCAGAATATATTTATTCAATATTATCAATAAATAAAGGTTTGAATGATGATAATAAAATTTTATTACCTTATTATTTCGAATTAAAATCAAGTCCAATACATCCTACACCTGATGATATTTGACAATTTAAAGATGTAAAAGTAATATTAAAATCTGCATATTTTGATTTTACAGATATCAATAATATTAAATTAACAAATAATGATATTAGTCAAAATGAATTATTTAAATTAGATGATAATCAATTTAATTGATTATCTATTACAAATGAATTAGAAGCAAATAACATACCTTCATTAATTCCTGCTGATTGAACATTAGGTAATGGTGAATATGGAAAATATTTTACAAGAGTAATTATTGAAAAAATTAAACTTGAAAATTTATTAAATTTATATGGTTCAAATAAATCCCAATTATTTTCTAAATTAGAATTTTATAAAGAAATTTCAAAAATTGATAATAATAATGAATTTGAATTACAAATTGAAAATCCAATTACTAACTTAAATCGAGTTGAGATTAGTGGTATTTTTGGTGCTGGTAATTATGATTTACTTTTAATAACTAATAAACAAGAAATAAACTTACAAAATATTAATTTATTTGATAAATATAATGAAAATGTTTCTTATATAAATTTAGAAATTTAATTATCAAAATATCCATCAGGATAAATACCATCTCATTTTATATCAGTACTATCAAGCGGTTTAATACCAAAATATAAACTTATTTTATATTTGTCTTTTGTTTTATATGACCATATTGTTGATTTAGTCCCCCCCAGTAGACTGTATAGTCATGTCCTAAATATGATTTATAACCATTAGTTTGATTATGTGCTAGTGAACCAATTATTAAACCAGTTACTCCACTTATAGCACCAGTTAGTGCTAATGCTAATGTTATTTTACTTAAATTTGTTTTTATTCATGTTTTCATATTAAATTACTCCTTTTTTCCTTGATTTTACTTATAAATTGTACTATTTTTCATTATTTTTACAAGTATGATTTTAAATGCAAAATAACGCCTAAATTAAAGGCGTTTATTTTGTGATACCTATACTATTAATTATATTGAAATTGTTTATTATATAGCAAATGTGAAGATACTTTTTTTCACACTAGCATTATTTTTACCCCTAATTACATTTTTATATGGATACAAGGCATAAAATAATGCATCATAAGGGTCTTGATACATATTTCTGTCGGGAATGTTAGTTTTCGTCTCATCATAACGTAATTCTTCTAAACATTGAGTAGTTTTTGGTAAATCATCTTTATTAGCATAAAAGTTTCCATAACTCATAATATTTCTCATTCAAACTACTCTATTAGTTAATCCTGCTTCTTGATTTAAATTTGAAGCATGTTTAATTGCAGTTTGTATTATTAAAATAGTATTATGTTCATCTATTAATTTTTGATTTAATCAATCTATTGCTGTTCTTGCTTTATCATCATAAAAATAAATTGCTTGTTCAAAATTTTCAAAATTATCCATTAACCCTAAAATTTCATTAACATAAGCATTAATTTTTTCATTTTCATTAATAAAATCATTCGGTGTAACTACTAATTCACAAATAATATAAGCATCATAATAACCAGTATTATTATATTCTTTAAAAGCAACTACCATAAATACAGTATGGTCTTTTGGTCCCGTAGCTCAATCAATACCAACACTATAAAAATCAAATTTATACATATCTTTTTCTTGATTATAAAATTGTTTTAAATCATATGATTGTCAATATTTTACTACTTTTTGAAATGGAAAAATTGTTGCATCACTATCTAAAAATTCAAAACCATAAAAA
The DNA here is from genome assembly GCF_977110965.1 of Spiroplasma endosymbiont of Dactylopius coccus. NCBI lineage: Bacteria > Bacillati > Mycoplasmatota > Mollicutes > Entomoplasmatales > Spiroplasmataceae > Spiroplasma > Spiroplasma endosymbiont of Dactylopius coccus. The sequence goes on from NZ_OZ373019.1 coordinate 526,014, forward strand.
ACAGTATTATATTCATCTGGATTACTTTTTTTCATTTCTAATAAAGTTTTTTGTTGAATTTCAGGTAATTTATTTCAAAATGGTTGAATAGTAAATCTTAAAACAAATAAACCCAAACCACTAAATATGTCTTTATTTTCATAATAAACTTTGCCAATTTTTTTAAGATTTTTCGTTATTTCATCATTTAATGGTAAAAAGGGTGTACAGTATTTTAAATAAAACGGATGATACTTATCATAAGGATTACATGTAAAAGTAATAAAGAAACTTTTATAAAAATAGCGAGTAGTCTTTTTTCCAAAATTAGGACTATATATATTTTTATCAATAAAAGTTCAACTTCATTCTTTAATAGGTTCTTTTGATACTTTAATACGATTACTTCTAAACATAGAGTTTTGTAAACGTTCATATCGATATGTTAATTGTTTTTCAGTTAATGTTTCCTTTTCTTCTGCCATAATAATTTCATCTGTTCTTGAACCTAAAAAACTTGAACCACCGGCTTCTTTTCCAAAAATCTTATTACCATTAGCATAACCAATAAAGTCAATTTGTTGATTACTAGGAAAAATAATACACCCACCGTCCTTAGTAATTTTTCATTTAATACCATGTGGATTATTAGGTAATAAATTAATATTATATGTATCTAATAAAACTTGACAAACATTCATTAAAGCACCAATTGTAGTTTCACTATGAGTATTTTCATATCGTCTTACTTCTTGAACACTACTATCACTAAAATTACAACATATAAATAAATCAAATGCTAAGCAGTTTCAAGTTTTTCTTGTTCCACGTGCTGTTGGTATAAAACGATAAAAACAATTAGTAGTAAAATATTCTGCTCATTCATCACCAACAAATTGTTTAAAAATATCTCAACTAAAACCATAATTATTATCACTAAAATTAAGATTATATTTTTTATTTAGTTGTGCATAACTACTAATAAAAGCCACATTTTACTCCCTAATTTTTATAAGTAATACAATTAAATTATAACAAACAAAATTTAGAAAGGAACATTAAAAAATGTTTATATTACCATTCTCTAATCATTTTGATTGAGATAAACATGATTTTAATCAAGATGAATTAAGTTTAAAACAAACAGAAAAATTATTTACAAAAATAGATGATTATTTATGAAGTACCTGTGATAAATCTGAATATAAATCATATAGATTTAGAAAACGAAAATTAAAAGCAAAAAAAGGTTTATTAAATTATAAACGACGTATTTGTACAAAATATAACCAAAAAACACAAAAAAATGAATTTGTTTCATTGCTAGATAATTATCTTGGTGTTAAAAAATATAGTAAACTTGCACCTAATGTTATTAAACAAATTTTAAAATTTTTTGCTGATGGAAAAAAGTATCGTGATGTTTGTGATACTTTTATTGAAGATTTAATAAGTACTAGTACAGTTTGTAGAACATATCAAAAATTTGAATTACCAAAAGCTAATATCCCTAAAATAGTATTAGAAAAAAATCAAACTTTATATATAAATATTGATGATGGACATAGAAAATTTAAGTTTAATGAAAAACACAATACTAAAAATTGTAAAAAATGTTCTATGAGATTAATAGTATTTTGTACTGGTAAAAAGAAAAATGGAAAATTAATTAATAAAAGAGCAGTTTGTAAAATAAGAGTATCAAAAACAGAAATTGGTTCTGAAAAAACAGCACAATTAATTAAAAAATATGGTAATTTATATTTTGAAAACTTTGACCAAGCAAATTTAATAGTTTGTGGAGATAGTGCAAAATGAATTAGAAAAACTGCTACAATTTTAAATGCTAAATTTATTTTGGATAAATTTCATGCTTTTCATGTTTTATTTCTTGGTATAATGGCTGGAAGAAGAAAAAATAAAATTGCTAAATTACACTATGAAAATGCAATAAATTTATTTGCAAAAGGTCAATATGACGAACTAATTGATTTTTTACAATCATTAACTTTACAATATAAAAAATTAAAAGTTGGTTATTTTATTAATGCAAAAGATGGTGTACTAAATCAAGCATTAGTTGAAAATATTGGTTGCTTTACTGAAACTAATATTAAACAAATTTTAAAACATATGATTGGTGATAGAACTTATAATATTGATATATATACAAAAATGGTTAATTTTAAATGCTATCAAATAAATACTGCCATCCAGTTATTATAAATTAAAATTAAAGATTTTAAAAAAACCAAAAATAAAATAAAACTTATTAAAGTAACTATTAATAAGAATTTTTGAATTATAAAAGTAAGTATTATTATTGACTAATATTTTACAAGTGTTAAGATTAACATACAATTGCATATTGAAGTCAAAATTATTCTCGTCTAACTTTATAATTTTAAGACAAATTTGAATATTATTGACATCTTCGGTATGCTCCCTCTTTTTTCTTTAAGTTAAAATAATATGTTGATTTAGATATTTTCAAAAAACGACACATTGTGCGAATTTTATATTTAACTTTATTTTTAGCAATAATTTCTACTTTCTGCCTATTATTAGTGCTGCTTGCTTTAAAATATCATTTTCCATTCTTAATTGTTTTAATTCTTTTCTTAATTTAATTAATTCATTTTCTTCAACAGAACGATTATCTTTAGTTTTAAAACTACCTGAATTAGTAAATTGCTTAATTCAATTATAAGTAGCTGCTCTTGTAACATTGTACTCTTTAGCAAGACAAGACACTGACTTACCGCTTTGATATAAAGCTACTATTTGTTTTTTAAATTCATCTGAATATGAGTTAATATTGGCCATAATTATACTTCCTTTCTTTTCACTAATTTGTTCACTTGTCTACGTAATTAGTGTCCAATAAAGTGTAACCCATCCAAATGAATGTGATAAATCTGTATATAAATCATACAGATTCAGATAACGAAAATTAAAAGCAAAAAAAGGTTTATTAAATTATAAAAGACGTATTTGTAAATATTATAACATAGAAAAACAAAAAACTGAATATGTATCGTTATTAGATAACTATCTTGGTGTTAAAAAATATAGTAAACTTGCACCTAATGTTATTAAACAAATTTTAAAATTTTTTGCTGATGGAAAAAAGTATCGTGATGTTTGTGATACTTTTATTGAAGATTTAATAAGTACTAGTACAGTTTGTAGAACATATCAAAAATTTGAATTGCCAAAAGCAAATATCCCTAAAATAGTATTACAACCAAATCAAACTTTATATATAAATATTGATGATGGACATAGAAAATTTAAGTTTAATGAAAAACACAATACTAAAAATTGTAAAAAATGTTCTATGAGATTAATAGTATTTTGTACTGGTAAAAAGAAAAATGGAAAATTAATTAATAAAAGAGCAGTTTGTAAAATAAGAGTATCAAAAACAGAAATTGGTGCAGAAAAAACAGTTAAATTTATTCAAAAATATGGTAATTTATATTTTGAAAACTTTGACCAAGCAAATTTAATAGTTTGTGGAGATAGTGCAAAATGAATTAGAAAAACTGCTACAATTTTAAATGCTAAATTTATTTTGGATAAATTTCATGCTTTTCATGTTTTATTTCTTGGTATAATGGCAGGAAGAAGAAAAAATAAAATTGCTAAACTACATTATGAAAATGCAATAAATTTATTTGCAAAAGGTAAATATTATGAATTAATTAATTTTTTACAATTACTAACTTTACAATATAAAAAATTAAAAGTTGGTTATTTTATTAATGCCAAAGATGGTGTATTAAACCAAGCATTAGTTGAAAATATTGGTTGCTTTACTGAAACTAATATTAAACAAATTTTAAAACATATGATTGGTGATAGAACTTATAATATTGATATATATACAAAAATGGTTAATTTTAAATGCTATCAAATAAATACTGCCATCCAGTTATTATAAATTAAAATTAAAGATTTTAAAAAAACCAAAAATAAAATAAAACTTATTAAAGTAATTATTAATAAGAATTTTTGAATTATAAAAGTAAGTATTATTATTGACTAATATTTTACAAGTGTTAAGATTAACATACAATTGCATATTGAAGTCAAAATTATTCTCGTCTAACTTTATAATTTTAAGACAAATTTGAATATTATTGACAACATCGGTATGCTTCCGAAAATTTTGTAAATGATTGAAATAATATTAATAAAATATTAGAACAATTTTTTTTACCAGAAGATGAAGTTGTAGAAATTTCAGAATTAGCAGATGATCAATTAAGTCTACTAAATAATGAACAAACGCAAACAAATCGTGAAAGTGAATGTTTTCCCAAACGATGTTTAATTTTATAAAAATGAAATAAAAATTAAAAAACTTTTCTCTAATTAGAGAAAAGTTTTAATTAACATAGTGCTTTAAATTTTACTAAAATATTGATTGAGGTAATAAAGTTCCAATACTTAACATTATTAAGGCAAAGACAGTAATACCAATAGTATATGGTCAGATTGCTCGATAAAAACTTGTTAGGGGAACTTTAGCAATGGCAAGTCCTGCCATCATTACACCTGCACTTGGTGCAAATAAATTAATTCAACCACTAGCCATAACAAAAGTAGTAATCATTCCTGAACCTAATCCTAAAGGAATTACTATTTTTGAAACAATAGGGAAAACAGCTTTTGCAAATCCTGATGTTGAAGGAATAACAAAGGCAATCAAAAGAAAAGCAAAAAAACCAATAATAACAATAGCAAATCTTGGCAATTTATCAATACTTTGCAATTGACCAACAACAACATGTTGCATTCCTGAATGTTGTAATGATCAGCCAATTCCACCAGCAACAGCAATTATTAAAGCAACACCTAATAATTCTGAAGAACCACTAATAAAATTACGAACATATTGTTCTTCGCCTTTTCAATCAATTGCTGCAATGATAATTGAAACAAAGAAAAATAAGAAAGCTAACATTTCAATATTTCAGTCACCAAATGCATTAATTTGACTTGTGAAATATGGAAAATATTTAATTAATGTATTGTGAAAATCATCAAAAATAGTTGTTCCTGCAATTTTACCTCATGGAATAATACAAAGCACCATAATTAAAAATGTTAATCCAAATAGTGCTAAAATAATTTTACGACGTTTAGTAAATTCAGGTATTTCTTCTTTATTAATAAATTCTTCATGATGCTCACTATGTAAGTGAAAAACAACTGATTTTTCAGGATTACGTTTAACACGGATTGCATATCACATAACAAAAGCAATAGTACCGATAGTTGCTAAAAATCAACAAATTAAACGTCAGATGATTCCATCACCCGGATTTAAACCACTAGCTTGTGAAGCTGTGGCAATAGCAAAGGGATTAAGTGTTGAAAACATAACACCAACACCAGCACCCAATAAAATCATTAATACAGCTGTAACAACATCAAAACCAGCAGCTAACATTGCTGGAATAATAATTAAATAGTAAGGAATAGTTTCTTCACACATTCCTTCAACTGTTCCACCAATCGATAGGATAGTCATAATTGAAGGAATAATTCAAATTTCTTTTCCGTTTAGACGTTTAATTAAACGACCAATTCCTGCATCTAGTGCACCTGATTTCATGACTATGCCAATATATCCACCAATTACTAAAACAAAAACAATAATATCACTGCTACCAATGAAACCTTTAATTGGAGCCAAAAATAAGTCCATGATACCTAATGGCCCACCGTCTTGTCAGGGGTTATCAGTGCTTACAGGCTTTGATTCATCTTCTAATCATTTACCTGTTGTTCCTGGAATCCAAGAAATAATAATAATTAGAGCAATAATAAAGAATAAGACTGTAATTGCTGTTGGCATTTTAAATGGAAATAAACGAAATTTTTTCTTTTTGGTAATTCCCATATATGATTAATACCTCCTTCTTTATTTTTTTAAAAGTATTATTATATAATACACTATTTATCATGTAGAATAAAAGATGTTTAAGCTTATTTTTTAAAATAACTTATTAAAAAAGTAGTATTTTTATTTAAGTAACATTATTATAATAATAGTTTTTAAAAAAATGTTATTTTTTTATTAGTATTATTTGAAAATTTAATTAAATATTAGTAGTATTTTAAAATAAAATTAGTTATTATAAATTACATATATTTTTTTATTTTTTTGATTTTATTGACTATTTCATTAATTAATGAAATCACTTTAAAGGTATATAATTATTATAATTGAAAGGAGAATATTATGTTAAAACTTTTTAAGAAAAAAGAAAGGACAAATCATAAATTAACTTTATCAGAATTAGTCTGGTTTGGTTTTAATTATACTGTTGGAATTACTTTTACTGCTAACTTTGCAATTTTAATTAATAAAGATAGTTTAAATTTAGGTTCTCATATGATTTGAATTTTTTTAGTAGAAGGATTAATTGCAGGAACTTGTGCTTGAGCTTTCTCAAGACTTTCAAGAGTACATCCGGGTAATAATGGTGCTGCTTATATTTATGTTAGAAGTAGTTATGGTCGCTTCTGAGGTTGATTAATTTCTTTTTTACAGTATGCTACTTTACCTGTTATAGTTAGTTCACAAATTGTATCAATGATTAGAATTAACTTTACTGATCCATCTTCTTTTTTATATGCTAATTGAGGAGTATGACAACATTTAGGATTAGATTTGATTGGAATTCTAATTTATGGTTTAGCTTCTTGTGTATTATTTTTAGGAATGGCTGCATTTAAAAAATTTGTGAATATTTCTAGTTATTTAAAATGAGGAACAACTTTTTTATTAATCATAGCAACTATTATATTATTTGTGATGGCAGGAACTTCAAATTGAGATATGACTACTTCTCATCAACAATTAACTGCTAATAACTTTTCACAAGCTTTTGCCACGTGTTTCTTTTTCTTTTTAGGATTTGAAACCTATTCAACAATTGGTAAAAATGTTAGAAATCCTGAAAAAAATATTAGTCGTTCATTAGTTATTGTTATGATTTTATCTACTATTTTTTATATGGCAGTAACAATCCTTATGATTGGTGCTGTTGCTGGTAATTTTTCAGATAATCCCAACTTAAGTATTTTTAAAATTTTAGGTGATAAAGCTCATGCACAATGATTAGGAATAATTGGTATCCTTGTAATGTTAATTTGTACTATTTCATTAAAGTCTAATGCTGGAATGCAAAATGCTTTATATAGTGGTGCTATTTTAGAACCATTATCTGTTGAGGGGTATATTTCATCTAAATATAAAGAATTATCAAAAGATAACATTCCATTTAAAGCTTCTAGATTAAATTTAGTTATTACTTTTTCTTCAGCTTTTGTATGATTAATTTTACCTGATATTATTGGAGTAATAGTTGATACGTTGCATCCTGTTTATAAGGATGGACAATTAGTTTTAAGTTCGATTGTTAATTATGGAACATTAACTGCTGAAGCCGGTATTATTATGGTTATTATTTATGTTTTTGTACTTTCCATTGCAATTAAACTGTCTATAGAAAAGAAATTGAAAAAAAATATTTTTGAAATTATTATTTGACTTGCAGCAACACTTTTCTTAGTTTGACAATTTGAAGAATGATTAAGATCTTTAATCAATGGTTTAATTTCGGGTGCAAGTCTTATTGGTAAAGGTGGAACTGATATTACAAAAGGAATATCTGATATAACTTCTAATGTTTTACAATTAATTTATTTAATTGCTAGCATTGCGTTTGCTCTAATTTGATACTTTGCTTATTATAAGCCAATGCAAAGAAAAAGAATGCTTACAAATCCTAAATTACAAGAAGAATTGGATAGCGAATTTAGAGTGAAAGATGATTGACCTTTTGTTGCAAAAAATCTACAAAATGAAATTGAAAATTATTTAGTACGTAATGTTTTAATTAATGGTGATGATAAAAACCCTAATTATACAATTGCTAAAAATGTACGTAAAGAATTATTGATGTCAGAAGGCGAATGGCGTGAAGACGAAGAATAAAAAAAGTTTAAAAATGTATTGGTTATTATAACTAATACATTTTTAGTATTTATTATTTTTGATAAATTTTTATAGTAATATTAAAGGTGTTAATAATGAATATTTTTTTATATTATTATAAAGTATATTGATGGTAGAAAGTAAAATATGGTGTATAATGTTAATTGGATTCATTTCAATATTATGTTTAGAAGTAATTCTAAATTGTGGTTATTGTATTTGTAGTTCAAAAGTCATATTATTGGAGGTACTATATATGAATATGAAAAATATATTAAGATTAATGGGTGCATTAACATTAACAACAGCAGCTACTACTTCAGTTGTTGCTTGTGGTGATAAAGCTGGTGTAGCCATGAACGTAGAAGTATCAAAACAATTAGGGTTAACAGATGAAAAAGGAGAAGGTGTACAAACAGCTTCACTTGATACAACTGTCAAGGATAATATTAGTTGAGCTGTTGCTGAAGCATCAGCAATTAAAGCTAGTAAATTATTAGGAGAGGGAGATAAAGCGGCAAATCAATCATGTTTTGATTTTATTACTAATGTATTAAAAGTTAAACCAAAAGAGGGAACTACTTTTGCTGATGGAGTTTTTGATAAAGCTGTATTAGACACAATAACTGCTGAAGTTACTAATATTAAACCAGAATTAGCTAAAATGGATGATAGTAAAGATTATGCTATTACTGGTGGTACTTTTAACTTCCAATTTAAAAAAGGTAAAGAGGCACTTGGTGATGTTTATGGCATTAAGTTAAAAGTTGATAAAACAAAAGGTGTTATTGCTGCTGGTCTTGCTGCAATAGCTGGTAAAATTGAAATAGTAGATACTGATGTTGTTACAAATTCAAATATTTTATTTGTAAAAGATGGAAATATTCCACCAGGTGCTAAACAAGGAGCAGCAATAAGTATTGTTGATAAAACAGATAATGGAAAACAATTTATGGCTTTAAATACGTTAACTGGCTTAAAAATTTCTGCGCAAATGGAATCGACTGATGCTGAAGGAACATGAGCAGAAGGTAAAAAATTAGAAATAAGTTATAAAACAGGTGATGTTAATTTTGATCCTACTACTGTAAAAACTACATTAACAGTTGCATAATTTTATAAAATAAAAATAAAAATAAATTACTCCTTTTAATTTAAAAGGAGTAATTTATTTTTAAAAAATGTTTATTTTTCATATTGGAATGGCAACACTTTTTAGGACTATTTTTTGGTAGACACTTGTTCTTGATATTTGATAGGAGTTAAGTAGTTTAAAGTGCTGTGGATTCTTATGTTGTTGTATCAATTGATATAATCAAATAATTCTAATTTTAATTGGATTAATGATGTAAAATTTTTATCATTAATAAATTCAGTTTTGAAAGTTTTAAAAGTTGCTTCAGCAACAGCATTATCATAAGGACAACCTTTTTTGCTTAAAGATCGAGTAATATTGAATGCTAATAAAAGATTATTAATAATTTTATTGTTAAATTCATTACCTCGATCACTATGAAATATTTGGATATCTTTTAAACAGCGATTTGATTGCATAAATGCTTGATATACTAGTAATGCATCTTTTTTAACTCCAACACTATGTCCAATAATTTCTCGGTTAAATAGGTCTATTAATAGGCAAATATAGTTTCATTTACCATTAACTTGAACGTAAGTTAAATCACTAACAATAACTTCATTTTTAACCCTATTATTAAAGTTTCTATTAACAAGATTGGTTATTTGACTATTATTGACTTTATTATGATGATTTTTGAATGATAATTTAGTGTATTTTGATATTAAATTATGCTTATTCATAATTTCTTTAATTTTTCTGCGTGATAAATAAATTTCTTGGTTTTCTAAAATTTTTTTTAATCTTCTAGTACCATAAACTTCTTTATTTTCTTTAAAAGCACTAATAACAGCTTCATCATACATATTATTTTTGATTTTATTTTCTTTTTTCTTTAAGTTAAATAAAATAATATGTTGATTTAGATATTTTCAAAAAACGACACATTGTGCGAATTTTATATTTAACTTTATTTTTAGCAATAATTTCTACTTTCTGCCTATTATTAGTGCTGCTTGTTTTAAAATATCATTTTCCATTCTTAATTGTTTTAATTCTTTTCTTAATTTAATTAATTCATTTTCTTCAACAGAACGATTATCTTTAGTTTTAAAACTACCTGAATTAGTAAATTGCTTAATTCAATTATAAGTAGCTGCTCTTGTAACATTGTACTCTTTAGCAAGACAAGACACTGACTTACCGCTTTGATATAAAGCTACTATTTGTTTTTTAAATTCATCTGAATATGAGTTAATATTGGCCATAATTATACTTCCTTTCTTTTCACTAATTTGTTCACTTGTCTACGTAATTAGTGTCCAATAAAGTGTAACCCATCCAAATTGATGAAGTAATAAATTTTGATAATCTTGGAACTTGTATTATCACTGCTGACTCTACTAATCTTATTAAAGATAATTTGTTTAAAGAAAAGTTATTAGTTGAAGGTTCTACTGATGGTAAATGGAAAGCAAAAGATGATGATGCTGCAACCTTTTTAAGGGAATTGGGATTTACATCTGGTAATCAAGATAATGATTATTCAGAATCCGATGTTGATGCTATTACCAATTTAATTGTAACAATTAAAACTTCTGCTCCAGGTGAAATATCAGTTGCTGACACAACTGACTTTAAAGTAGCGGATGGTATTTGTCAAATTGATATTATGAGTAGCAAAACTGCTGCTAAGCTTGTTAAATCTTATAATATTAATATAAAGGCAGCAAATTTAAATGTTTCAAAGGTAATAACAAGTAATATTATAAAAGAACCTTTAACTGATTTAAAACTAACTGCTGATCAAGGATTCAAGGCCGATCAGCCAACTTCTGGTTTTAAATTAGAGTTTACTGATGAATTAAACAAAACAAAGTTTGAGTCTTTACTTAAAGTATTAAATACATCTTTTACAACTCATTTTTTTAGTTCACCTACCGGCACAGAAGAAATAAAAACTTTTAATGATGGTGAACCCGCATTTTTACAGTTACATTTTGATAGTGTTATTCTTGAAAAAAAATGGCTGTTGGAACTCCAGGCAAATAATAAATTTTCTAATTAATATAAATTAAATTTAAATCTATAATAAAATAATATATTTTATTATAGATTTACTTTATTTCTAAATAATTTAGTTGTAAAATTAAATAAGAACTAATACTTGATTGATTTATTTTTTTTAAATCTCTTTTCATTTATTTAAATTGAAAAAGGATTTATTTTATTTAAAGGTGGTAATCAAATGGCAAACAAATCATATTATGTTAATGATAACAATCAATTAAAAAATTATAAATTAGAAAAATATAAAATTGATAATGATTTAAAAATTTTATATAAAGTAACAACAACTTATAATGATACTGAACCTAAAATTTTAAAAGCATTACCAATTGAAGAGTTGGATAATAATACTATTGATTCTTTTTTTATGTTGATCAAACAAAATCAATGTGATAATTTTGCTATATATTATGAAAATAATTATGATATTAAAAAAATTAATGATTTGATTACTAATCAAGAACTAAATTTTACATTTGAACAATTAGATTTTTTAAAGCAATTTTTTATTAGTATTAAAAATGTTGCTATTACTATATTTGATATGCGTATTAAGCCAATTATAAATAATACTGTTGATAGTAATAGTAGTAATAATAATGGTATTAGTAATACTTTTCAATCTAAACCACGAATTTTAAATTAATATTTTTTTCAAAATAATTTTAGAAAAAAATATCAAAATAAAAACTAAATATTACTTAATTATAATGGGCGCATTGCAAACTTGGATACGGTTTAATAAGAAATTAAATGAGAGATAAAACTCTCATTTTTAATTGTTGAACAATTATAATTAATTATTTTGATAAATCTGTACTTTATTAAAGTAATTAATTATTACATAACTAAATAAAAATTATTAAAGGCTATAGTGCAGATATAACTAATAGTAATTTTTGTGGGAGCGTGGCGAAGATGTCGGTAACTAAAAAGTTTTAAAAATAGCTCCTTTCTTTTTTTACCCTTGAATTAAAAATAAATTACAAAAGACGAGAATAAAAATCTTGTCTTTTTTTTGTAATTGTAAAATTTTAAAATTTTTATTATTAACACTCTTTAAATATCTACTACACGCAGTGACCAAGTAGGAGAAAGTTAATAATTAATAACCCTCTTTAACGCTATTATCAACACGTGTTAGGGAACTAAAAAAGTGAACTACAACACAGTTGTTAAAAATAGTAGCTAGAGCATGTGGACTTGCATGAATAAATAAAAAGTGGAGTGATACCTAATAAAATATACTAACCATTAATGGTAATTCTTGGGGTGGGAGCGAATTGGAAACTAGTATATATAGACCTGTTGTAGGGACCTATTGTATTAATTCTATTCTTTATTTAACCAACCTTGCCACTCCCCAGTGAGCAAGTGTTGGTTTTATTTTTTATTTTTTTTGAAAAAATTTTTGGGCGAGAAAATAAATTTCAAACTTGTAAAAAAAATTGAGCGGTGCCGGTTCAATTAAAATATTAATTTGTTTAACACAAATTAAATAAATATTGAATCGAATGCCTCAATGTTTTTTAAAATTTCACAATTTATTTTTGAGCCCAGAATTTCTGGAATGAATAAAACTAATAGTATTAATAATATAAAAATCAAAATATATATTCTTTATGCTAGAAGCAACAGAATATATTAGAAAGAATTATTATGAAAAAGTATTTTTGTTGAACATGTAAACAACATAAATTAGATTATTTATTCTTTAATACTAATGATATAAAAACAAGAAAATATTTTTTAAGAGATAAAAATAGTAAAGCAATTTGTTATGACTGTATTTTAAATATTAGGTTAAGTAGGAGGTATAAATATGGATAAACAAAAATTAATTAGTTGATTAAATTTAATTTTAGATAGTGATATAGAACAATATAATAAAGAAAAAGACATATATTATTTAAATAAATTAAAAGGTTCAATTGATATTATTAAAATTTTAATTAATAAAATACAATGCAGAGAATTTGATTAATAATGAAATATGAATTAATTATTGGAATTGACCCTGCTGGTATTGGTAATAATGGAATTGTTATATATTCAAATGAAACTAATAATATTGTTTTTAATGAAACATTCAATACATTAACTGTTTTATGAACTAAAAATATTTATAAAGAAAAATTTCAATTAATTAAAGAAAAATTTATTGATAAAAAAATATTAGTTATTGTAGAAAATTTCTTTTTAAATTCAAAACAATTATTAACTAATCCATTAGCAACTCCTAAAATTATTGGTTCATTAATGGTATTAGTACAAGATGTTATGAATTGAGATTATCTAGAAAACCAACCAAAAAATAAAAATAAAATAACAAATTATAAAGGAAATATAAAATTAACAAAACATGAACAAGATGCATATAAGCATATTCAATATTATTTAAAAAATCATAAAAAAATATTAATTTTTGACAATTATTTAAGGAAATTATAAAAATGAAAGATAAAACAAATTATGTCAAATTAACAGTAAAACTTAGTAACACTATTGAAGCAAAATATTACGAAAAAGGTAATAAAGAATTATATTATAGTGTTCGTGGTCAATGAAATGGATTAAACTATGTTACTTTAATTTTTAATAAACCAAAACTTTATAGACGCTGTATTTTATTAAACAAAAACGATGAAATTATAGTAACTGGTGAAATCTTTAATACTTTAAATATTCCTAAAAATCGTGCATTTTGTTCAATTAATGTTAAATGATTTAAAAAATGAAAAGAGTAAAAAAATGATATTATGAAAAATTTTATTAATAGTACCGATATTAATAACAAGTATAACACTAATAATATTTTTAATATTTATTATTAAAGAATTAAAAAATGAATATAAAGTATTGAAAATATTAAATGAAATTGCTAATCAAATTGAAAATAAGGAGAAAAAATAATGAATAGATGTACATTTAGTCAAACTACTAAATTTACTAGTTTAATACCACCACATGATGAAAATTTTGAACAAATACAATGTGAAAATATAACAGAAGAGCAATTTGATGAATATGGTAGAGCATACTGTAAAGAACATAGAATTAAAGTTGATGAAATTAATAAATCAAGACATAAAAATTGTATTAATAAAGAAAAATTACTTGAACATATTAAAAATATAAATTTTAAAGGAATTTTTGGTTTATTAATTAAAAAAATAGAAAACGGAGAAATTAACTAATGACTAATTGTAAACATGAAGATGTAAGCATTGAATTAATATTTCGTTGTAATGATTGTTTAGCTGTTCAATTTCAACATCCAAAAAATAATAAGGAGAAATAACTAAATGAAAATGTGTAATGATTGTAAAGAAAATTATAATTGACCAAATTGTCAAAATTGTTTTAAAAATAATGATAATAAAAACTAATAATTGAAATATAACAATATCAAATCATGATGAAGCAGATAGTTTATTAATTGGTTGATATTATTTAAATAAGGAGAATAAATAATGAATAAAGAACAATTAATTAAATATTTAAATCAATATTATAAAAATATGGAAACTGATAATGAATATCACTTTATGGAATTTAAAAATGAACAAGATAAATATACACATTACGGGATATTATTAGCAATTAATACTATAAAAGAAAAAATAGAAAATGGAGAATTTGACTAATGATAATATTACCTACTTTGTTTGAAAATAAAGATGAAATTGAAATATTATCACCATTTCCAAAAGCAATTCATACAAGTAATGATATTAGAGCAATTATTTTAAGACAATACCCAAATGTTAAATCAAAACACATAATTGTTTCTGACCCCGAAAGTAATGTTGCATTAATAGTTGGTGATAATGATGTATATCAAGGTTGAATTAAAGTAACAATTAAAAAATTAGAAAATTAAAGGAGAACAAATAAATGCAAAAAGAAAAAATTAAAATTAGAAATTATGAATTTGAATTAAATTCTTATGTAGTAGATTCCTTATTAGATGTTATAAGAGAACTGATAAAAACAAATAAAGGAGATTAAATTATGTTAGATGAAATTTTACAAGTCATTTTTGATAAAGCAGATAAAAAAGAGTTAATCGATACGATAGAAAAGTTAATTAATGTTACTAACAATCGTTCAGAAACAAAAAAATGACTTATTATAAATTTTGATAAAACTAATTATGTTTTAGAAAAATTATTGAATATGAACGGAGAAATTAAATAATGCCAAATATAGAAAATCAATCAAATTATACATTAACTAAATTAATTAGAACTGGTATAAGTCCTATTTGTGCAATGATTGGTACAAGTGCTTATTATGGTCAAGTAATTGCAAATCCAGTATTAGGTTCAATTAATAGTTTATTATTTGGTAAAAAATTAGGTTTAGATATTTGAAATTTAAATCAAAGACCAAATACTAAAACAAAATTAATTAATAGTTCTAAAAAAATATTACTAGGTTTAGGAACAATCGGTTTAGCAAATTATAGTAAATGAACAGAAAATAATATTAATCCTATTATTCCAACAAAACCAACTCCAATAACTACTACAACTACAACTGAGGGTCCACCATGATTATTGTTAGATAAACAAGATAATCAGTCATTAATGGATTGAGATACATATATTAGTTTAAATGCTTATGGTATTTCAAATCTTATTAGTGGATTAACTGAGTTAATACCTAATAAATTTGAAACAATAAGAAAAATTTGTAATATGTCAACTGGTGGATGTTTGATTAGTACTGGTGTTGCTATGGGTATAAATAATAATTTTAATAATGCTTATGCAGTACCTACCATTATTGCTGGGGCATCTGAAATTATTCATAATTTATTACCTATGGAAACAAATCATCATGTTGAAGAAATGCAAGAAACAACATTTAATAATGAAACTACAAGATTAATTAATGATAATAGATTTTCAATTAATAGTGAAACAACCAGTCAATACGGTAGTGATAATATGAGCGAAGTACCATTAAATACTGATAATGCTTCATTAAATTGAGATTACAATCACATGAGTTTATAAAGGGGGTGAAAAGCAATGAATAAAGAAAAAATAATTGAATATTATAATCAAGAAATACAATCATATAAAGAAAGAATGGAACAATTAAATAAAGAAATATCTGTATTAGTAAAAATTATAAGTAATTCACAATCAATGATTGAAAGAATTAATGGTGGTCAATTTGATGAATAATTAAAAAATAAATAATTGAAAGGAAAATATTGAGATGAAAGAATTTTTACATGAATTAATAATTATTGGAACAAGTGTTGGAACATTAATTTGCAGAGAAATTATTGTTTTATTAAAAAGATTTATTACAACTCCAAAACATGTTAGAGCAAATAACAAAATTATAAAACATCAAAAAAAATTAGCAAAATTAAATGAAAAAATTAATAAAGGAGAAAAATAATATGACAAAAATTGAATTTAATGAAAAATATAGAAAAAATAATATCAAAATTGATAGAGATTTTGATTTAGATATAGGAAATTGTTTTAAATTTTCTGATATTGATATATTAGAAAATGCTGTTAATGATTATAAAAAACTAATAAGTGAAATGCCACAATTAGTTAAAGATTGATTATTGGGATAAGATTAGGAGAATGTTAAATGTTAGAAAATGAAAATAATGTTCAACAAACAACTGAACCTTTAACTGAAAATAATGCTTCTTCACAAGAAATAGAAAATAAAGTTAATGAAGCAGAAAATAAGTTAAATAAACTTAATCAAGAAATTAAAGAAAAAGAAATTATTAATATATTTAAAAAATATCAAGTTAAAACTGAATTTTATGATTATTTAAAATTTAAAACAAGTAATATAGAAAATTCAAAAATTGAAGAAACTATTAAAAAAATGATTAAAGAACAACCAGTATTTAAAGAAACAATTAATACAGGTGGCAAACCACAAACAATAATAACAAATCAACCAAATTCAATAAAAAGTACATTATTGGATTATAAAAATAAAAATAAATTATAAGGAAGGAAAATAAAAAATGGCAGTACCATTCAAACAAAATTTAGATAATACCGAAAAATTAGTAGAAGCACCAGAATTTATAGAATTTTTTAAACAATCAAATAGTCCGTGGGCAAGTTTTTTTCCTATCGAAATGGTTAATTCAACAAGAATTGAATTTATAGTTAAAAAACCAAAAGACCCAAAAGTTAAAGTTCTTCAATGAAATGATAAAAGTAAAAGAATAGATGTTGGATATGCTGATACAGATAAAATTATTAAAGAAATTACAGAAGAAGCCGTTGCTGGCGAAACAATTGCAGCAAAAGATTTATTAGCAGAAAATGGTCAAAATTTATTACAAAGTATGCAATATGAAGTTGCTAATGATTTAGCAGATTATTTAGCTAATAACAATACTAATGTAATTGCAAAATATGCAATTAAATTTATGATTGAAAAATCAACAGAACCAAAAGCACAAGCAATTAAATATGTAGAAGCAATGTTGGGGGCATGAAATACATTATTTCAATATAGAAATATTGCAAATTGTAGATTCTTTATTACTAATTCTCTTTATGATAGTATAGTTTATTTGGCAGATAATAAAGGTTTAATTACTGATAATGAAATTGCACAACAATTAAGATTAAATGGTAATGATTTATATATTAAAGGTGTTTTATGTCAAATTGTAATGGATGACTATATGACTTTTAAAAATGATAAAAATGATGATGAAATTATGTCATTTGTTTTAGCAACACCAAGAGCAATGAAAAGATATATGTTGCAAGATACAATTATTTATGTTCAAGAAGTGGCAGATGGTAAAGTTGGAAGAATGTATTTAGTTGGTGGAGAAGTTACAGGTCAAGCCATACCTTATATTTCTAATAATGAAACAACATCACGTTGAATGGCATGTGGAATTATTAATACTGATAAAACTGATTTAAAAACTAAAATTACAAATTTAACAACTGATATTACTGCAAATGTTAATAACAATAATAGTGAATTAAATACACAAATAAAAAGTACTAATGAACTTAAATCATTAAATCCAAATTTAACAAATCCAACTATTAAATATTTTAGTGACGCACAAGGAAAAACTAATGTAAGTAATCAAAAACAAAAAGCAGGTGACTTATATATAACTATTACTGCAAATGTTAATGACTTAAATTATAAAGGAACAACAAATCCAATTAAAATAACTCTTAAATAAAGGAAATTAATACCATGCCAATCGGTACAACTAGTACAGCAATACTTTTAAACATAAATAAACCAAAACATACTAGAACAAGTAACCAACAAGAAAATAAAAGTTTTTGATGAGAAATTTTAGAAATGATTGGTGTACAAGTTATAGCAGTAGCACTTGCTCCTTTTACTGGTGGATTAAGTGAAAGCGTAGCACTTGGATTAGGTGCAAGTGATTTAATTGCTAGTATTAGTGCTGTTGGTGTAGAGTTTTTAACTGATTTTACTATTAATCAAGTTTATGATTATTTAAAAGGAAATGTAACAAAATTAAATACTTTCTTTAATATACTTCCTGCATTTGCTGGACTTAATAAAATTAGTCGTGGTTATCGTACTACTAAATTTATTAAATTAGCAGAAAAAACTAAAACATTAGAACAAGTTGGAATTAAAGAAGCAAAAAACTTACAAGAAATTATAAGTCAAGTAAGTGGAAAAGAAATTTTAACAGATAAAATTATTGGTAATAAACGTTATTTAATGAATTATAGTTTTACTCCTAATCGTGAAACAGTATTACGAGATTTAGGTTATGTTGCTGAAAGACAATATAAAAATAATTTTCAAAAATTAGAAGCACAAGAGTTAAAAGATTACTTATTATTACAAAATACATTAACAAAATTAAGTCCTCAATTAACTCCAAAGTTTAAAATTAAAGATATTGAAAAAGCAAATAATTTTTTAAAAAAATATAATACTGATTTAAAAAAAGTACTATCTATGAATCAACATGATTGATTAAATTTAGTTCATACAATACATACAGAAAATAGATATGGAAAAACTTTAATTTTAGATTTACAAAAAATTCGTGCTAATGCTATTAAATTTAATTTTAAAAAAAGTTCAATTCATAAGATTGTTTTAAATGCAAATAAAATTTTTAAATATTTGGATATTAGATTTTATTTAAAAAAAGGTTTAAATAAATTTTGAAAAAATACATCATATTTTGAAAAATTACGAGAAAGTATATATAAATTACAAGAAAAATTTGAAAAGTTAGAAAAGCAAGCATTTGAGAAAATTAAAAAATTAAAAGAAAAAGCAACTGATTTATTTACTAGTGCAGAAAAAAGAGCAATTAAACATGCACAATTAATTCCATTAAATTCACCAGTATTTATGGGTTGTAAAATTCAACCTTTATCATTAGATAAATGTGCAATTACTATTTATTATCGTAATCCTAAATATAAACCAATTACAGTTGTTGATAGTATTCTTAAAGCAGAAACTTTTGTTGCTCAAATACATCCATTCCATTGATATCGTTGATATAGTGGTTGATACATTGGTTATGGAGTTAATCAAAATAAATGATTAAAAGCAATAGCATTTGCTCCGCCGGTTGTTCAACAAATAATTAGAGATAGTTTTAAAGTATATAGAGAAATATTTAGAATCGTAAGAACTTATCATAAAGTAGCAAATGTTATTAATAATCCTATTGAAAATATTAATAAATCATTTAAAAGTGTTGGTTTAAAATTTTCAGTAAATACTGTATTTGGTACTGGATTATTACATCATTTAGAAAAATTTGCATATAGTCAAGTTGTAAAAAAAGGTAAAAAGAAATTACAAAAAGAAATTATACATATATCACATAGAAAAACTAAAACAAAAACTAAACATTATAAAAAAGCATTTTTTAAGGAATGATAAAATATGATTAATAAACTTTGAACTGGTGTCAGTCTAGAAAATTATAATAACTGATATCCATTAACTGGAAAAATTACAGAAACACCACAGCAATATATACAAACATGACCAAATGTTAATGATTGATTTAAAACTTTTGCTATTCGTGCTCAAAATGATATTAATGCTTATCTTGGTTTTATTTTATCTAAATTTCCTTTTGATAGTTTTAAAGATGAATTAATTAAAGAAACATTAAGAGATATGGTTTTTGTAACCGCTGAACATTGAGTATTTAATCGTACACCAATTGAATTTAATGTTGATGCTACTATTCAGTTTAATAATGGTAGTCAATTTAGTGCAAATAGTATTCCTACAATTAATGTTTGAGATTTAGCACCAAGTAGAATGAAAATATTGGCAAGACTAACAGAATTAAAACAAATATTATCAAATTATAATGATGATGAAATAGATGTTGAAAAAATTGATTTAAAATCATTTTATACTAGAAATCAAGTTGATGAATTAATTGAACAGCAAAAAGAATTTACATTATCAAAACAAATTAAATTATATGATGATTTAGTTGATGATAATGAAAATGAAATATATAGAGGTCCTGTTAGTAAATTTGTTAATAAAGGTTATGTTGCAACTGATTATGATAAAGAAACTGAAACAATGATTTTAGATTGACCTGATGAAATTGGTACATTACCACCCGAAGCATTACAAAATAATCCACAAATTGGTGATTTTACTCATGCACCAACTTGTGATTTTTCGGCTAAACAACAAAAACGAATTACTACTAATGAAAATGAAATTACCAAATTAAATACTGAATTAATTAAAGCAAATGAAAATATTAATGATGTTAAAAATAATTGATTTAATATTGAAACTAGTCCTTTATGAAAAAAAGTTGAAAATAATAATATAGAAATATTTAAATGATATTTTATTAAAATCAGTTATCAATATTCAACAGAAAATAACTTTATGAAATTTTATAAAGTAATTAAAATTTATTTAAATAATGTTTTTAATAAATTTGAATTGCTAAATGTTGATTCCATGACGTATAGTGAACAAATCCAAAATAAAACAATTTTAAATACCGGAACAATTTACTATAACAATAAAAAGAAAGAATTTAGTGGTGGCGGTAATTCTTATCCTGAACGTGGAAAAATTAATTTAATTGGTGATATAGAAGAAATATATCAATATCAAGGAATAGATACACCAACTGAATTTATAGTAGAAGAAAATACTGAACGTGATTATTATACAAAACTAGAAACTAATAATTTATTAGATAAAAAACAAGATAAATTAATTGCTGGTGAAAATATTAAAATTGATGAAAAAACTAATACTATTAGTGCTACTGGTGGAAGTGGTGAATCATTATGATTAATAGACCCTAATTCGCCTAATATTATTCAACCTAAAGAAAAAAGAATTATTACTTCAAATAATACTAGAATTGTTTATATAGCAGACCCTACACAACCACAAGATGCTGTTAATTTAAGAACATTAAATAAAAATATCCCAGATTTAACTGATTATTATAAAAAAGAAGAAGTAGATAAAGAATTAGAAGATAAAATAGATAAAACACAATTTCAATATGCTTTTATTCTCAATACTTTTGGTACTGAAATTGCTAATTTAGAAACTAATGATAAAACTATTGCTGGTGCTATTAATGAATTAATTAAAAAAATAAAAGATTTAAAAATTGGTAAATGAAAAGATGTAGCCTTTAATATTAGTACTACTGGTATAAAAAATCAAGAAATTAGATATGATTGTAAAGAAAATAAATTATATCGTATATGATTTAATTTAAATCCAAGACAACAAAAAATAATATTACCAGATATTTATACATTTACTGATTTTGTTTATTCGTTAGGTTCTGGTATTCCACAAACTGTAACAGTATATAGTACTTATATAAAAGAGGGTGGAAGATTACAATTATTATGTTCAAGAAATGAAAATATTGATGTTTTTAAATGAGAAGACATGAATATTAGTGGTGGTAATTTATGAAAATTACAAGAATTGCAGGAATAATATTATGTTTTTTAAAATAATAAAAATTATTTTAGGTTTAATAGGAGTTTTATTATCTTCTGCTGTTGCTGGTTTAATTATATTTATTATAGTAAAAATTGTATTAAAAATTAATCAAATATTTTAAAAAAAGGTGGTGAATATTATGTTAGGTAGATTTTTAAGAAGAGATAAAAGCACTAATAATGAAGAAAAAACTAAATTAACTTTTTTAAAAGGTAAAAGTACACATGCTTCTATTTTAAGTTATTTTGGTTTTAATGATTTTAATCATGAAACATATTTTACTGATTTTGTAGCAGAAAATAATGCTAATTTATATAATGCTCCACTAGATATTAACAATGAAACTATTAAGCAGTATTTAATTCAACAAGAATTTTATAGAAAAAATTGAAATTCTATTTTTAAATTAAGTAAATTGGGAATTAGTGGTTATTTAATTTTTATTGCAAATGATGACTTATATTTTCAAGTAGTTGATATACAACAAAGAGTTTATGATATTACTGGTAAATTAATTCAATGTACTATTTTTTATGATAGTTATCAACAAAATGCACAAATTGTAAGATTATTTGAAGTTTATACATTAAATAATGAACAAGTAACTATTAATCGTGCAATTTATAGTGTTAATGATAGCAAAAAACAATTTCCACTAGATTTTAAATCGTTCATTAATAACCCTAATTTAGCACAAGAACAAATACTAAATATTAACTATATACCAATAGCAATTATGCGAAATAAAGCAAATGAATTAGCAGATTGTAATAAAGTAATGGATAAAATTAAAGCATTAGATGTTATTTATGAACAAATTGTTTTAGATACAATTTTAAACTCACCAAAGTTTATTTTTAATTCAACTTATGGTAATGTAAAAGATTTATTAGAAGATGCTGTAAGAATATTAGTTACTAAAAATTATATTTTTAAAAGTGGCGGAGATAATAACGAACAAAACGAAAATATCAATATGACAAGTAGTAATTTTAAAGGTAAAAATTTGACTGATATATACGATTGAAATGTTAATGAAATATTTAAACGTTGTGGCATTCATATTCCAAGTCAAAAGAAGTCAGCACAACAATCAGTTCCCGAAAGTACAGCTGTAAATATTTCAACTATTAATTATATTGAACAAAAGTTATGACAATTTAATATTGATATTCTTAAATTTATTCAAATATTAGTACGTTTAGATAAAGATTTATTAAATAGTAAAACATTTAACATTAATGATGAACAAGAAATTAATAATTTAACAGTGAGATTAAAATTATTTAATCCCGAAAATAACCAATTAATAGGAGAAAACAATGGACAATCAAAACAACAAACCACAAACGAAGTTTCCACAGAAACAAACTAAACTTAATCAAGCAGAAGTAGAAAATGATTATTTAATTGACAATATTCCTTATGACTTTACTAATCTTATGAGTAGCAAAGGTGACCCTGAGCTTAAAAGAGCATATGATGAATTTAAACTAAGAACTTTATATATTTATGAAATTGAACGTTTATTTAAAAATAATGAAAATAATAATTTAAGATTTTCAGCAAATACTATTAAAATTGGTTTTATTGATATTGATAAAGTATTAAAAACTACTGCTGCTGAAACATCAGACTTTACTATGCAATTAAATCAAAGAGCAAGTACAAATATTAATGATAATACTATTGAATATAGTATGACTGATATTAAAAATTTAATATTTCAAGAAATAAATTTATTAAATCAATTTAAGTTATATGCTGTATCTATTAATGAACCATTAACTGAAAATAATATTGATAATTTATATATCATTAATAACTATTCTCAACCTTATCAAAATCCAAAAACAAGAAGTACTAAAAGTATTACTATTATTAAAATTAAAGATTTTAAAACAAGAGATGGTTATCCAATTATTATTAAATTACAAAAACCATTAGACAAAGATACAAAAGTAATTGGTTTAAAAATTAAAGCCCCTAGAAGCATGATTTTCGGCAATATAAAGGTACTTGGTGAAGTTGACAATATGGAAGTATACCCAAAGTTATTTGTTAAAGATAAGATAGCATTTCCGCTATTATCAATGCCTATTGAAATTCAACCAAAAGTTAGAATATTACAACAATGATTTAGTGAACAAATATTACCATGAAATCTTGCAAAACAATTTATTGGACAAGAAAAATCAGTTTTAGATTTGATTAAAATTAGTACTGGAACTGAAACAAGAAGAGAAGTTATTAAAAACGCAAGAGTTACACATGCTTGATTAGGATATGAGTTTAGTAATGTTTTAGGTGGTAAATGACCACTAAAAAGTCAAAAAGAATTAAAAGATAAAGAAGTTTGAGATTTTGTAGGTGAAAGTCAATTTTATCAATATGTTGCAACTAATAATAGATTTGATGATATTGAAATTGAAATTAAAGATGCACCAACTAATGATAGTTTACAGCAACTTTTATTAGATATGCTAAGTTACACATATAACTATAATAGAAATTTTGAAGGTGCTACATATGATGATAAAGGTAGACCAGATAATGAAATTGCAAAGTTAAGAGCAAAATTTGAAGGACAAAAACCCGAAGAAGTAATAACTAACTTATTTAAACAATGAAAATTGGATTATCCGAATTATATAAATCTACCACAAGTTCATATTTTTAAGAAACTAGTAATTATGTTATCAAATAATATTTATTCAATTATGTCAATTAATAAAGGTTTAAATGATGATAATAAAATTTTGTTACCATATTATTTTGAATTAAAATCGAGTCCAATAAAACCTACTGGTAAAGATATTTGAAGATTTAAAGATACCAAAGTTATATTAAAATCTGAGTATTTTGATTTTACAGATATGAATAGCATTAAACTAAAAAATAACGACATTAGTCAAAATGAATTATTTAAACTAGATGATAATCAATTTAACTGATTATCTATTACAAATGAATTAGAAAGTAATAATATACCATCATTAATTCCTGCTGACTGAACATTAGGTAATGGTGAATATGGCAAATACTTTACAAGAGCAATTATTAATAAAAATAAAATTGAAAATGCTTTAAATTTATATGGTTCAAATAAATCTCAATTATTTTCTAAATTAGAATTTTATAAAGAAATTTCAAAAATTGATAATATTAGTGAATTTGAATTACAAATTGAAAATCCGATTAATAACTTAAATCGAATTGAAATTAGTGGCATATTTGGTACTGGAAATTATGATTTAGTTTTAATAACTGATAAACAAGAAATAAATTTAAATAATATTAATTTATTTGATAAATATAATGAAAATATTTCTTATATAAATTTAGAAATATAACTATTCAAAATAATTATCTGTATAAGTACCATCTCATTTTATATCTTCATCATGATGTTTAAATTTAGAAAAATATAAATCTGTTTTATTAGGATTATACCATTTATTTCATCAAATAGTTGTTGTTCCTAATACTTTTTCACCATTTGGTTTTAAATAATAATTTTCCATATTATGAGTAAGCACCCCCCATGATTAATCCTATTGTTCCAGTTGTTGCACCAGTTAGTGCTAATGCTAATGTTATTTTACTTAATTTTGTTTTTATTCATGTTTTCATAATAAATTTCTCCTTTTTTCCTTGATTTTACTTATAAATTGTACTGTTTTTGATTATTTTTACAAGTATGCTTTTAAATGCAAAATAACGCCTAAATTAAAGGCGTTTATTTTGTGATACCTATACTATTAATTATATGTAAATTGTTTACTATATAGCAAATGTGAAGATACTTTTTTTCACACTAGCATTATTTTTACCCCTAATTACATTTTTATATGGATACAAGGCATAAAATAATGCATCGTAAGGGTCTTGGTACATATTTTTATCAGGAATGTTAGTTTTGGTTTGGTCATAACGTAATTCTTCTAAACATTGAGTAGTTTTTGGTAAATCATTTTTATTAGCATAAAAGTTTCCATAACTCATAATATTTCTCATTCATACTACTCTATTAGTTAATCCGGCTTCTTGATTTAAATTTGAAGCATGTTTAATAGCAGTTTGTGTTATTAAAATAGTATTATGTTCATCTATTAATTTTTGATTTAATCAATCTATTGCTGTTCTTGCTTTATCATCATAAAAATAAATTGCTTGTTCAAAATTTTCAAAATTATCCATTAATCCTAAAATTTCATTAACATAACCATTAATTTTTTCATTTTCATTAACAAAATCATTTGGAGTAACTACTAATTCACAAATAATATAAGCATCATAATACCCAGTATTATTATATTCTTTAAATCCGACCACCATAAATACAGTATGGTCTTTGTGACCAGTTGCTCAATCAACACCAACTGAATAAAAATCAAATTTATACATATCTTTTTCTTGATTATAAAACTGTTTTAAATCATATGATTGTCAATATTTTACTGTTTTTTGAAAAGGAAAAATTGTTGCATCACTATCTAAAAATTCAAAACCATAATAAACAGTATTGAATTCATCAGGATTACTTTTTTTCATTTCTAATAATGTTCTTTTTTGAATGTCAGGTAATTTATTTCAAAAAGGTTGAATAGTAAATCTTAAAACAAATAAACCTAAACCACTAAATATGTCTTTATTTTCATAGTAAACTTTACCAACTTTTTTAAGATTTTCAATTATTTCATCATTTAATGGTAAAAATGGCGTACAGTATTTTAAATAAAATGGGTGATATTTATCATAAGGATTACATGTAAAAGTAATAAAGAAACTTTTATAAAAATAACGAGTAATTAATTTTCCAAAAGTAGGACTATATATATTTTTATCAATAAAAGTTCAACTTCATTCTTTAATTGGTTCATTTGAAACTTTAATACGATTACTTCTAAACATAGAATTTTGTAAACGCTCATATCTATATGTTAATTGCTTTTCTGTTAGTGTTTCTTTTTCTTCTGCCATTATTATTTCATCAGTACGTGAACCCAAAAAACTTGACCCACCCGCTTCTTTTCCAAAAATTTTATTACCATTAGCATAACCAATAAAATCAATTTGTTGATTATTAGGAAAAATAATACATCCACCATCTTTGGTTATTTTTCATTTAATACCATGTGGATTATTAGGTAATAAATTAATATTATATGTATCTAATAAAACTTGACAAACATTCATTAATGCACCAATTGTCGTTTCACTATGAGTATTTTCATATCTTCTTACTTCTTGAACACTACTATCACTAAAATTACAACATATAAATAAATCAAATGCTAAACAGTTTCAAGTTTTTCTTGTTCCACGTGCAGTTGGTACAAAACGATAAAAACAATTAGTTGTAAAAAATTCTGCTCATTCATCACTAACAAATTGTTTAAAAATATCTCAACTAAAACCATAATTATTATCACTAAAATTAAGATTATATTTTTTATTCAGTTGTGCATAACTACTAATAAAAGGCATATTTTACTCCCTAATTTTTATAAGCAATACAATTAAATTATAACAAACAAAATTTAGAAAGGAACATTAAAAAATGTTTATATTACCATTCTCTAATCATTTTGATTGAGATAAACATGATTTTAATCAAGATGAATTAAGTTTAAAACAAACAGAAGAATTATTTACAAAAATAGATGATTATTTATGAAGTACCTGTGATAAATCTGAATATAAATCATATAGATTTAGAAAACGAAAATTAAAAGCAAAAAAAGGTTTATTAAATTATAAACGACGTATTTGTACAAAATATAACCAAAAAACACAAAAAAATGAATTTGTTTCATTGCTAGATAATTATCTTGGTGTTAAAAAATATAGTAAACTTGCACCTAATGTTATTAAACAAATTTTAAAGTATTTTGCTGATGGAAAAAAGTATCGTGATGTTTGTGATACTTTTATTGATGATTTAATAAGTACTAGTACAGTTTGTAGAACCTATCAAAAATTTCAATTACCAAAAGCTAATATTCCTAAAATAGTATTAGAAAAAAATCAAACTTTATATATAAATATTGATGATGGACATAGAAAATTTAAGTTTAATGAAAAACACAATACTAAAAATTGTAAAAAATGTTCTATGAGATTATTAGTATTTTGTACTGGTAAAAAGAAAAATGGAAAATTAATTAATAAAAAAGCAGTTTGTAAAATAAGAGTATCAAAAACAGAAATTGGTGCTGAAAAAACAGCACAATTAATTAAAAAACATGGTAATTTATTTTTTGAAAATTTTGAACAAGCAAATTTAGTAGTTTGTGGAGATAGTGCAAAATGAATTAGAAAAACTGCTACAATTTTAAATGCTAAATTTATTTTAGATAAATTCCATGCTTTTCATGTTTTATTTCTTGGTATAATGGCTGGAAGAAGAAAAAATAAAATTGCTAAATTACACTATCAAAATGCAATAACTTTATTTGAAAAAGGCCAATATTATGAATTAATTGATTTTTTACAATCATTAGCTTTACAATATAAAAAATTAAAAGTTGGTTATTTTATTAATGCAAAAGATGGTGTATTAAACCAAGCACTAGTTGAAAATATTGGTTGCTTTACTGAAACTAATATTAAACAAATTTTAAAGCATATGATTGGTGATAGAACCTATAATATTGATATGTATACAAAAATGGTTAATTTTAAATGCTATCAAATAAATACTACCATCCAGTTATTATAAATTAAAATTAAAGATTTTAAAAAACCAAAAATAAAATAAAACTTATTAAAGTAACTATTAATAAGAATTTTTGAATTATAAAAGTAAGTATTATTATTGACTAATATTTTACAAGTGTTAAGATTAACATACAATTGCATATTGAAGTCAAAATTATTCTCGTCTAACTTTATAATTTTAAGACAAATTTGAATATTATTGACAACATCGGTATGCTCCCATTTTTGTCATGCTCTTTTAAAACTTGATATTTTTTGGTTCCCTTCCCCTAGAACCCCTACCCTCCAAAGCTTTGCTACTTACAGTAGCATAAGCCTTACGTATAGTAGTAGTATTAGTTAGTAAGTATATAAGCCTTTTATCACTATAGGTGATAAGGCTTATACGTAGAAAGGATTCGTAATGATTAATGTTAATTTAGATTTGAAAACTAAAATTAGAGAAACATATAAAGATGAAAAAAATAAAGGTGGCATATTATTAGAAATTGGTGAATATGAAACATGATTTCCTAAACAATATACTACTATTGATGAAAAAAATAAAAAAATAACATTAAAAATAATTGAAGATTTTAATTATAAATTAGGTAAAAAATCAATTACAAAAGATTGGAATGGCAACACTTTTTAGGACTATTTTTTGGTAGACACTTGTTCTTGATATTTGATAGGAGTTAAGTAGTTTAAAGTGCTGTGGATTCTTATGTTGTTGTATCAATTGATATAATCAAATAATTCTAATTTTAATTGGATTAATGATGTAAAATTTTTATCATTAATAAATTCAGTTTTGAAAGTTTTAAAAGTTGCTTCAGCAACAGCATTATCATAAGGACAACCTTTTTTGCTTAAAGATCGAGTAATATTGAATGCTAATAAAAGATTATTAATAATTTTATTGTTAAATTCATTACCTCGATCACTATGAAATATTTGGATATCTTTTAAACAGCGATTTGATTGCATAAATGCTTGATATACTAGTAATGCATCTTTTTTAACTCCAACACTATGTCCAATAATTTCTCGGTTAAATAGGTCTATTAATAGGCAAATATAGTTTCATTTACCATTAACTTGAACGTAAGTTAAATCACTAACAATAACTTCATTTTTAACCCTATTATTAAAGTTTCTATTAACAAGATTGGTTATTTGACTATTATTGACTTTATTATGATGATTTTTGAATGATAATTTAGTGTATTTTGATATTAAATTATGCTTATTCATAATTTCTTTAATTTTTCTGCGTGATAAATAAATTTCTTGGTTTTCTAAAATTTTTTTTAATCTTCTAGTACCATAAACTTCTTTATTTTCTTTAAAAGCACTAATAACAGCTTCATCATACATATTATTTTTGATTTTATGGTAATGTTTAGTAATCTGTGTAACTTACAAAAATAACTATGTTTAATTAATTCTATAATAAACCTAGAAAGAGTGAATTACAGATGGCTAAAAAACAAAATATTAATAATAATGATCCAATATCAAAAGCAGTAGATTTATTATTAGAACCTGTTTGGAATCTTTTAAACATAATTAAACTAAAAAAGGGAATAATTATTTCTAACCTGACAGTTAATTAACATTTTATTTTCTTTGTCATTTTTTTGTTAAAAAGATTTTATCATTTGACAACTTATCGATTAAAAATTTATTTTTCAACTATAAAATAACATTTATGATATTAATTTAATCAAAAATAAGTTAAAAAAGATCCTAAACAGGTTCTTAGAAAATACTGAAGATTTAACAACAGTTTTTAAAGAGGGAGGTTTGTATAAAGAATTAACAAAAAGATTAGTAGAAAAAATGTTGAATTCTGAGATGCAAAATTATTTAGGATATGATAAGAATCAACATAGTAATAGTGACAATGCTCGTAATGGTATAAGTTCAAAAAAATTAATAACTCAACAAGGTAAAATTGAGATTGATGTACCACGAGATCGCAATAGTAATTTTAATCCTGTAATAATTGCAAAAAGACAAAGAAGATTTGATGGTTTTGATCAACAAGTTCTTTCTTTATATGCAAAAGGTATGACATTATCAGATATTAGAATGCAATTACAAGAGTTATATCATGGTGCTGATATTAGTGAAAGTGTTATTAGTCAAATTACTGATGATGTTATTGATGATGTAAAAGCATGGCAAAATCGACCATTAGATAGTGTTTATCCGATTGTTTATTTTGATTGCATAGTAGTTAAAATATGACAAGATAAACGCATTATTAAAAAATCTGTGTATATAGCTTTAGGAGTTGATTTAGAAGGTAAAAAAGATGTTTTAGGCTTATGAATTAGTGAAAATGAAGGTTCTAAATTTTGATTAGCCAATTTCACAGAAATGAAAAATCGAGGCTTAAATGATATTCTTATTGCTTGTAGTGATAATTTAACAGGAATGTCAGAAGCAATACAATCAGTTTATCCTAAAACAGAACATCAATTATGCATCGTTCATCAAATTAGAAATAGTTTGAAATATGTCTCATATAAGCATAGAAAATCTCTAGTTGCAGATTTAAAACCAATTTATACTGCATGTAGTGAAGAACAAGCAATGCAGGCTTTAGAAACATTTGAAAATAAGTGAAATAAACAATATCCTCAAATTGCTAAATCTTGATATAAAAATTGAGAAAATTTGATAGTTTTTATTAGTTATCCAACAGAAATTAAAAGAGTAATTTATACCACAAATGCTATTGAATCTGTTAATAGTCAATTACGAAAAGTTATCAGAAATAAAAAAGTTTTTCCTAATGATATGGAAGAATTGAAAATATTTTATTTAGCAATTGAAAATATAACAAAAAAATGAACAATGCCCATTCAAAATTGAAATACAGCAATTGCTCATTTTATGATAAAATTTGAAGATAGAATTAATCTTAACTAGTACTTTGTAAAACAAAGATACACAGATTTCTAAAAAGCCTCGATTTTATTTTCTTTTTTCTTTAAGTTAAAATAATATGTTGATTTAGATATTTTCAAAAAACGACACATTGTGCGAATTTTATATTTAACTTTATTTTTAGCAATAATTTCTACTTTCTGCCTATTATTAGTGCTGCTTGCTTTAAAATACCATTTTCCATTCTTAATTGTTTTAATTCTTTTCTTAATTTAATTAATTCATTTTCTTCAACAGAACGATTATCTTTAGTTTTAAAACTACCTGAATTAGTAAATTGCTTAATTCAATTATAAGTAGCTGCTCTTGTAACATTGTACTCTTTAGCAATACAAGACACTGACTTACCGCTTTGATATAAAGCTACTATTTGTTTTTTAAATTCATCTGAATATGAGTTAATATTGGCCATAATTATACTTCCTTTCTTTTCACTAATTTGTTCACTTGTCTACGTAATTAGTGTCCAATAAAGTGTAACCCATCCAATATTGTTAATATTTTTTTCATTAAAAATCTCCTTTTTGTTTTTTTCTATAACTTTTATAATAATAGGTTATTTTATATTTTAAAAACGTAAAAAAGAAAATGCAATAAAAGTATCTAAAAACTAAAAAAATAGTTTAATAGTAATTTTTGAATCTTGAAAATTATAAAAAAATATGCAATTAAAAATTTTATTATTTATATTAGTTTTTTAATAATTGATTAGCGAAATATTTGGTCAATAACTCCACCACCAAGACAAATATCACCATCATAAAAAACAGCGGTTTGACCGGGCGTAATAGCGCGTATCTTTTCTGAAAATTCAACCTTAATTTCATCATTATTAATAAAATTAATAATAACAGCAATATCAGATTGACGATAGCGAAATTTTGCATTACATTTTAAAGAGTTTTTTAATGTACTATTCTTAATTCAATTCAATGATTTAACAGTACAACTGCTATTCATTAGTCATTTATTTTCATTATCATTAGCAACATAAAGGATATTATTAGTAACATCTTTTTCAACAACAAAATATGGAACTTTCATTCCTGAAAGATTAATACCTTTTCTTTGACCAAGTGTATAGTAGTAAACACCATTGTGATTACCAATAGTAGTTTTGGTATTAATATCAACAATTTTGCCAGGATTAGCTGGTAAATAATTTGTTAAAAATGTTTGAAAATTACGATTACCAATAAAACATATGCCAGTAGAATCTTTTTTTGTTGCTGTTGGTAAATTATATTTTTTTGCTAATTCCCTAACTTCAGTTTTAGTTTTATTACCTAAAGGAAATAAACTATATTTTAATTGTTTTTGTGTTAATTGACATAAAAAATAACTTTGATCTTTATTATCATCAATTCCTTTTAATAACTGATATTGTTTAGTAATTAGATTGTAGTTAATTCGTGCATAGTGCCCCATTGCAATATAATCTGCTTTTAAATTTTTTTGTGCATATTTTAAAAAAGCATCGAATTTAATATATTTGTTACATAGAATATCGGGATTAGGAGTACGACTTTTTTTAAATTCTTCAAGAAAATAAGTAAAAACATTATCTCAATATTCCTTAACAAAATCAATTCTTTCTAATTTAATATTTAATTTTTGGCAAACAGCTAAAGCATCAAGATAATCTTGTTCTTGTGGGCAAATATCTTGATTATTGTTACCTTGTAAATCATTATTTAAAAGTGAATCTCAATTACGCATAAAAAGACCAATAACTTCATGGCCTTCTGCTTGTAAAAGTGCTGCTGTTACTGATGAATCAACACCACCACTCATACCAACAACAATGCGTTTTTTTTCTGTCATTTTTTACTCCTTAATACTTTTCATAAATGCTTAATAATTGTAACAAATATATAATAAATACCCAAATAAATATTTTTAAATTATTGAATTTATATATTGATTATTAAGTAATAATCCTTTATACTAATGTTAAAACACATAAAAGCAATTTAACAAAATATGGTTTATAACCACTTTTGTAAAGTTTGTTACTAATGTGTTTTTTATGTTTTAATAAAGAAATAGAGAGAAGAGAAAAAATGCCACAAGAAGAAGAGTTATTAATAAATAATGATATAGATACCAATATAGAAACAAATACTATTAATAATAGTTGAAGTAGTTTAATATGATCAGATACTAAAAAAATAATTGGAACAGCTAGTTTATTAACAGCAGCAGTTGGTTTGAAAACTGTACAACGAGTATTTCAGGTAGCAGTTACTAGTATCGGAACATTTGATTGAAATAAAGTAAATCCTTTAAATAATTTAGTTGATTTTGGAATAACTCCAGTACAATTGGTAATTAGTACACAAGCAATGAATTTATGAAAATGGGGCGCAGAAAAAATTTGACAAGAGGGAAGAACAATATTTAATAGAACTGCTGATCAAGAAATGAGTCCGCTTTTATCTTTATATCCCGAAATTGGTGTTGAAGAAGGTTATTCATGTCTTTCAAAAACAGCTATCTTTGGAAAAATGCTAATAGCAAAAGCTGGATATTGAATTTCGAATCATTTTATGATTACGGCTTCTAGTATGTATTCAGTTGGTTCTTTAACTAGTTTAGCTGAATATTGAAGTAAAATTATTTATGGCCCAAATATTTTATCAACAATTATACGAGCAGAAGTTTTATGTTATACTTCTATCTTAATAGATAAGGGTATAGAATATTTAACAAAAACACATATGTGGTTTGCTTTCAAAAGATATTTTAACTGTTTAAATAATAATAATGAAAATGATGAGTTAGAATCATTACTTTCTCAACAATCAAAATGTATGAGTCTTTTAAAAAGTGGTGGTTATTTAACAGCAATGGTAATAGCAACTATAATAGATAATGCAATTAAAACTGCAGCTGTTATGTATACTGCTGATAGATTACCAGAATTTGAATCTACATTTTTTCAAGTTCCAATGTTTGCTATTATGTTTGGTTTAATTATCAATGATACTATTGGTAATAAAGTATTAAATAAATATGCTAAAAAACAATGACAGAAATTTTTTACGTCTACTCCAAATAATGAATTAGAGGAAATAGTAATTAATAGTAATTATATGAGTATTAATAGTAGTGATGAACGACAATTAAGTAATAACTTTAATGATGAATTGGTAAGTGTTATTAATAGTATTAATGGTCGTGCTTTTGTTGGTTGTCCTAGAACTCCTTCAATTGCATAAAATTTATTTGAATGAAAATATAAAAAAGTTAGAATAAACTATTCTAACTTTTTATATAATTTACCAATTTCTAAACTTCCCAGTGTACTAATAGCACGTACATAAATTAACATTGATTTTCATAATTCGTCAACTTTAATACATTCATTATATTGATGTTCAGTTGAGTTAGTATGATCAAATATCGCACCAAATGCTACACAATTTGGCATTGCTCTAGCATAAGTTCCACCACCAATTGCAATTGGTTTTGCTTTTTTATCACCAGTAACTTCTTGATAAATTTCCATTAATTTAATAACAATTGTTGATTCTTGTGGCATATATAATGGTTTATCATAATGTTGTTGTTTTATTGTTAAATTATAAGGTTTTAATATTTTTATTAATCTATTTAAAATTTCTTGTAAATCAGTTTTAACTGGAATACGGATATTACATCCTAATTTTGAACTTTTGCTATTAATTTCAACAATGCCAACATTAATAGTAAAACTTCCAGATTCATCATCTAAATCACCAAAATATTTTGTTAAAGCAGTATCTTCTTGTAAAATATCACCAACAAATTTAATTAGATTATGTTCAACTTTAAGTTCATTTAAAATTAATAAACTTCTTAATCCTGCATTAATTCCTTCATCTGGTCGTGACCCATGTGCTGGTTTACCATGAATGGTAATTTGTTGATTATTATTTTCAATTCGATATTTCTTATTTTTCCCAATTTTAACAAATGATTCAATATCAACACCATTAATATTACTAGTAGAACAAGTGACATTGTAAGCATCACCTGCATTAATAACAATGGATTTATGACCTGTACCAATAATATCTAAGTTAATAATTCCTTTTTCAGCATATACTAGCGGAAACATACCATCAGGAGTAAAACCAAAAGTTGGAGTACCTTCTTGCTTCATATATGTGTTAATTGAATCTCATGTTGTTTCTTCAGTTAAACCAAAGATAACTCTAATTCGACGATTTGGTTGATAGCCATGATCTTTTAAATATTTTAAACAGTATAGAATAATAATTGTTGGACCTTTATCATCTAATACACCTCGTCCATATAAAATATCATTAATAATTTCTGGCGAAAAAGGTGGAATTTTTCATTCTTCTAAATTACCTGGTGGTACAACATCAAGATGACCTAACATGGCAAATATTTCTTTACCATCACCATATTCTAAATATCCATACTTATTGTTTTTATTACGATAAGTTTTAAAACCTAATTCTTGTCCTAAATTAATAGCATAATCTAATACTTCCTTAACACCAGGCCCATAAGGTGCTGCTGTTGTGGGTGGTTGAGCATATGATTGAATTTTAACAATTTCTTTTATTTTTGTTAATGCTTGCGGAAAATATTTTTCTTTTAGCAATTTTTCATTGAATTCCATATTTATTCACTCCTTGATATATAAATTTAAATAGTAGTATTAGTTATAATATCAACTATTAAATCATTTAACAATAATCAGGAACTATTTGTGCAAGATAAATGATTATTTTTTATTTTTATTTGTTTATTTTTGATTAATTTACTAATCAGTGGCTGCTCTAGAATATTATCATTTTTGTTAAATTTTATTCCCTTTTTTAGTAATAAACCTTGTATTAATTTTTGGATTAAAATTTCATTTGTTGATAAAATACTATTTTTTTGATTGTTATTATTAATGTTATTGCTATTAGTAATTATTATTGCTTTATCTTCTGTTTTAATATATGAAACAGCATTTGGACCAATTCCATAATAGTTTTCTAATAAACAATATGCAATAATATATTTTGATTGATTATTAGTATTTTTACTATAACTATAGTATTCATAGTTATCATATTTGTGCTTTTTTAAGAAATTATTAATGTATCTTTTAATAGTAAGATTTTGTTTGTGATTATAACTATCATAGCTAATATGAGGTGTTTTTAATTGCATACATATTTGTAAATCATTATTAACATCAATTACTGTTTGATGAGGAAGATTATATTTTAAATCAATTGAGAAATTATTAATTTTTAAGTTAATAGCATCATTAATAATTTTTATACTTTGTTGACAATTAAATTTGTTATTTAATTGATTTTGAAAACTAATTATTTTTCAAATTAATCGTTTAATTTGAAATTTGGAAAATAATTGTAGAGTTGTGAAATTGGTATTATTAATAGTACATTCAAAGTTGTATTCTTTGATAGTGGTTGTTAATGGTTTAAGTATTATTAATAGTTGTTCTAAAAAATTAATTGGTAAAACTGACTTATTTTTGTTAGCAAGATAAATTGTTTTTAACTTTAATTGGTATTTATTTATTATTTTTGTTAATTCTTTTTTAATGCTTTCTATAAAATAAGAATAGTTAGTATTTACTTCATGTTTAAAATTAGGTATTTCTATATATAAATGTTCAATGGTAGTTTGTGTATTCATAAATAAATGATACTATATTTATTTTAAATTACTATTAAATATTAAATATAATAAAAAAGATTTATTTTAAAATAAATCTTTTTTATTATATTTATGTTCGTGCTTTTCAATGTTGTTCTTTTGCAATATTTTTATTTCCTTTTGAAGAAATTTTAGTTTTTCAAGAAGGGTAATTTTCACCTTTACTTTTTGCATTAACAATATTCATTGGATCTAGATTATATAATTCAGTTGTTCCTTGTTGACTAGTAGGACGATGTAGAACAATAGTTCAAGAGTAAGTTTCTAAGTTATCTGCTGCGCTATAATCAGTGGTAAATGAATCACGAAACATTCAAGCACCACCATAATCTTTACGATATAATTTATCACTAACACCATCAATTATTTCCGCTTTTTCTCAAACAGCTTCAATTTGTTCTAATGTTCAATGGTGAGTAGTAACTTTTTGCACTTCGATTGTTTCTTTTTTTGTGTTTGTGTTTGTTTTCTCTATTATTGGTTGTGTTTCTTCAACAGTTATTGTTGTTGCTTGTTCATTAAAATTAGATATTTCAGATTCAGAATAACTACTGTCTTTAACATCAAAACCACCTTGATTTTTTGGTTGGTAATTAGTTTCGCTATTAATATTACTTTCTGTTGTTGGTGATTTTGAATATATTGTTGTATCTTCTACACTTGTTTTTTCAACTGTTGGTTCTGAATATATTGTTGCATTTTCGATATTATCATTTATTTCTTCTTCATTTGTAATAGATTCGGATTTAAGATTAGTAAGAGTACCTGGTGTTGGTGAAACAGTTTCGGCATGATAAGCACCTTGCGTTGGTGTTTGTCATAGTTCATGATTAGTATAATGGACAGTTGCTGTTGAAGGGTTAGTGATTATTTTTTCTTGTGTTAGATCTTGCTTAAGAACAGTATTGTTAGTTTCTTGGTTTGCTACTTGTTGTTCTTCATTATTTTGAGGTACTGGTATTGGTACGACGTTAGGAAGCGTTATCGTATCATCAACTTCTTGTTTTGCTATTACTGTTTCTTGTTTTGCTTTTGGTTTAGCAATAGGCATTAATAGTGTATTTGATTTGTATTTAGAGGTAATATTAATAATTAATCAGAGACTGTGGATTAATAAAAGTATTGCAAATAGTTCAGCCAACATTCATGGTAAAAAAGCTATTAGAAAGTTACCAGTTGTATTTATTATTTCGCCGTCTTTTTTATTAGCTAAGAAAGTAAAAGTTTTAAATCTAAAAATAAAAAATACAATAAGAAAGATAACAAATATTGCTGAAAAAATAAAACTTATTAAACAAAAAAGTGCTGATACACTATTTTTAGTTTTTAAAAAAATAAAAGGTACGACTACTAATGCTAAAGATAAACCAGAGACTATGAAAACAATAATACTTATTATATTGAAACTAATTTGTAAATTAGAATTAGGTTGTTGTGGATTATTGAATCATTTAATATAGTTATCAATTGCATCTCGACCAATAGTTGCTCATAAAGCCCAACCTATCATTAAACTCGTAGTAATTAGAAGGCCATTAATAAGAATTGTTAATTTGCTATATAGACCAATACGATAAATTTTTGGTTCTTTCACTGAACTAGAATTTATTTCCTCTATCATAAAAATACCCCAATCTATTTTTAATATACTTACTCTTTTTATAATTATATCAAATTAAAAATTAAGATAGTGTCGTGTAATTAATTGGACTGGAAAAATGAATAATATTAATATATTATTCTATTAATATTGGTTTTTTAAATAAAATAGGAGCATACCGATGTTGTCAATAATATTCAAATTTGTCTTAAAATTATAAAGTTAGACGAGAATAATTGGTGTCATTATTTAGTAAAAATTTCCTATTAGTTATCGAGTAATAATTTCCCAAAAGTGAAGTTATTTATATAACTTATAATTAATAATAATTCGATTTAAAACAGCCCTAAAAAGGGCTGTTTATTTTTTGAATACTATAAACATATAAATTTTTAAGTCGTTTGAATATGAGCAAATTTGGTGCCTTAAAATTAATTTTAAATATATAAAGATATTGCAATTGCAATATCTTTTTTATAATTTTAGTGAGTTTATTTTAAAACCCTTATAATTTTTATTTTCAAAGCTATTAATTTCAACTTCATCAAACTTTTTTATTTTTAACTTTTCTAAATTTTTGTTATAAATTTCCATTTTTAAATTTGATATTTTTTTTAATTCTTCTTTTATTGAATTAAATTTAATTTCAAAATAATTTACTTTTTGAGAAATAATTCTATGTTCATTTTCATATTTTCTTATTTCATTTCTTATTTTTAATTCATTTTTATTGTTAATATCTTGATTTGTTAAACAAGATATTTTTTTATTTATTTCTTTTTCTTTTCTTTTTTCATTATCTAGCTTTTTCTCCAAACTTCTAAATTCATTACTTAACTTAGAAATTTGATTTTGACTTTCTTGTAATTGTTTATCCATATATTAAAAATCCTTTCAAAATTAGAAACCTAATTGTTTTATTTTTAAACAATTAGGTTTCTAAAACTATTTTTAATTCATTTTTATTGTTAATATCTTGATTTGTTAAACAAGATATTTTTTTATTTATTTCTTTTTCTTTTCTTTTTTCATTATCTAGCTTTTTCTCCAAACTTCTAAATTCATTACTTAACTTAGAAATTTGATTTTGACTTTCTTGTAATTGTTTATCCATATATTAAAAATCCTTTCAAAATTAGAAACCTAATTGTTTTATTTTTAAACAATTAGGTTTCTAAAACTATTTTTAATTCATATTTATTATATTCATTAAAAATTGGTTTGTAAATAAAAAAGTTCCTATATGAAAACAAGGAACTAAATTTTTAGGGGTTATTTAGAATTTGTGTTTATTTAACAGTGTAACTTTCCAAAATAATTTAATTTTTGATAAATATTTTTGGGAAATTTTCACTCGATATTGACAAACTTTAGAAGAAGCTAATCAATTTCTTAAAACGTACATAAACTTTTTTAATAAACAGTTTGCTTTTCCTATTGATGATAATAAATCTGCTATGATTAAAGCTCCTACACAAGAAGAAATAAATATTTATCTTTCAAGATTTTCTAAAAGAAAAACAGATAGTGGTTCAACTATAACATATTATAGTAAAAAATATTTTCCTTATAAAAATAACAAAGTTCAATATATACAACCTAGAACTGATGTAATTGTACTTAAATCATTTATTAATGACTTATATCTTAGAACCTGTTTAGGATCTTTTTTAACTTATTTTTGATTAAATTAATATCATAAATGTTATTTTATAGTTGAAAAATAAATTTTTAATCGATAAGTTGTCAAATGATAAAATCTTTTTAACAAAAAAATGACAAAGAAAATAAAATGTTAATTAACTGTCAGGTTAGAAATAATTATTCCCTTTTTTAGTTTAATTATGTTTAAAAGATTCCAAACAGGTTCTTAGTTACAATAATCAAATGTATGAACTAAAAGAAATAGCTTTAAAACCAATTATCAAAGAAAATTTAATAAAAACTAAAAAAGTTTATATACCCAATAAAAATCATCCTTGAAGATATGGATATTAATAATTCCTAATTAAAGTTATATAAGATTTACATTTTGTGAATACTAAACCATATAAATTTTTAAATCATTTGTATATGAGCAAATTTGGTGACCTAAAATTGATTTTAAATATAAAAGAAATTGTAATTGCAATCTATCGTTTTTACATTTGTGGTAAGTTTGATTTATTCGGATTTATTAATAAATTATTTAAAGTTGCATTATTAATTTTATTAACATCTATATTTATTTCACTATTTGATTTTCTTATATATAATTCTTTTACTTGGTAATGTTTAGTAATCTGTGTAACTTACAAAAATAACTATGTTTAATTAATTCTATAATAAACCTAGAAAGAGTGAATTACAGATGGCTAAAAAGCAAAATATTAATAATAATGATCCAATATCAAAAGCAGTAGATTTATTATTAGAAAATACTGAAGATTTAACAACAGTTTTTAAAGAAGGAGGTTTGTATAAAGAATTAACAAAAAGATTAGTAGAAAAAATGTTGAATTCTGAGATGCAAAATTATTTAGGATATGATAAGAATCAACATAGTAATAGTGACAATGCTCGTAATGGTATAAGTTCAAAAAAATTAATAACTCAACAAGGTAAAATTGAGATTGATGTACCACGAGATCGCAATAGTAATTTTAATCCTGTAATAATTGCAAAAAGACAAAGAAGATTTGATGGTTTTGATCAACAAGTTCTTTCTTTATATGCAAAAGGTATGACATTATCAGATATTAGAATGCAATTACAAGAGTTATATCATGGTGCTGATATTAGTGAAAGTGTTATTAGTCAAATTACTGATGATGTTATTGATGATGTAAAAGCATGGCAAAATCGACCATTAGATAGTGTTTATCCGATTGTTTATTTTGATTGCATAGTAGTTAAAATACGACAAGATAAACGCATTATTAACAAATCTGTGTATATAGCTTTAGGAGTTGATTTAGAAGGTAAAAAAGATGTTTTAGGCTTATGAATTAGTGAAAATGAAAGTTCTAAATTTTGATTAGCCAATTTCACAGAAATGAAAAATCGAGGCTTAAATGATATTCTTATTGCTTGTAGTGATAATTTAACAGGAATGTCAGAAGCAATACAATCAGTTTATCCTAAAACAGAACATCAATTATGCATCGTTCATCAAATTAGAAATAGTTTGAAATATGTCTCATATAAGCATAGAAAATCTCTAGTTGCAGATTTAAAACCAATTTATACTGCATGTAGTGAAGAACAAGCAATGCAGGCTTTAGAAACATTTGAAAATAAGTGAAATAAACAATATCCTCAAATTGCTAAATCTTGATATAAAAATTGAGAAAATTTGATAGTTTTTATTAGTTATCCAACAGAAATTAAAAGAGTAATTTATACCACAAATGCTATTGAATCTGTTAATAGTCAATTACGAAAAGTTATCAGAAATAAAAAAGTTTTTCCTAATGATATGGAAGAATTGAAAATATTTTATTTAGCAATTGAAAATATAACAAAAAAATGAACAATGCCCATTCAAAATTGAAATACAGCAATTGCTCATTTTATGATAAAATTTGAAGATAGAATTAATCTTAACTAGTACTTTGTAAAACAAAGATACACAGATTTCTAAAAAGCCTCTTT
The DNA here is from genome assembly GCF_977110965.1 of Spiroplasma endosymbiont of Dactylopius coccus. Taxonomy (NCBI): domain Bacteria; kingdom Bacillati; phylum Mycoplasmatota; class Mollicutes; order Entomoplasmatales; family Spiroplasmataceae; genus Spiroplasma; species Spiroplasma endosymbiont of Dactylopius coccus. The sequence goes on from NZ_OZ373019.1 coordinate 568,761, forward strand.
TACTTTTTTAATATTTCCAAAAAATTCTTTTGATATTTTTATAAAAAAATCATTTTTTTCTTTAATTATTTTATTTTTATCAATTTTTCCAAAAGTAAATATTTTTAATATTAAATAACTAATTTTTTTAAATTTGCTAATCTTTTGTTTTTTTAAATTTTCATTAATATCAACAATAGTAGTTTGAACTAAATTAACTCTATTACTAATAATTTCTGGAGTAAATTGTGGATGGGTTACACTTTATTGGACACTAATTACGTAGACAAGTGAACAAATTAGTGAAAAGAAAGGAAGTATAATTATGGCCAATATTAACTCATATTCAGATGAATTTAAAAAACAAATAGTAACTTTATATCAAAGCGGTAAGTCAGTGTCTTGTCTTGCTAAAGAGTACAATGTTACAAGAGCAGCTACTTATAATTGAATTAAGCAATTTACTAATTCAGGTAGTTTTAAAACTAAAGATAATCGTTCTGTTGAAGAAAATGAATTAATTAAATTAAGAAAAGAATTAAAACAATTAAGAATGGAAAATGATATTTTAAAGCAAGCAGCACTAATAATAGGCAGAAAGTAGAAATTATTGCTAAAAATAAAGTTAAATATAAAATTCGCACAATGTGTCGTTTTTTGAAAATATCTAAATCAACATATTATTTTAACTTAAAGAAAAAAGAAAATAAAATCAAAAATAATATGTATGATGAAGCTGTTATTAGTGCTTTTAAAGAAAATAAAGAAGTTTATGGTACTAGAAGATTAAAAAAAATTTTAGAAAACCAAGAAATTTATTTGTCACGCAGAAAAATTAAAGAAATTATGAATAAGCATAATTTAATATCAAAATACACTAAATTATCATTCAAAAATCATCATAATAAAGTCAATAATAGTCAAATAACCAATCTTGTTAATAGAAACTTTAATAATAGGGTTAAAAATGAAGTTATTGTTAGTGATTTAACTTACGTTCAAGTTAATGGTAAATGAAACTATATTTGCCTATTAATAGACCTATTTAACCGCGAAATTATTGGACATAGTGTTGGAGTTAAAAAAGATGCATTACTAGTATATCAAGCATTTATGCAATCAAATCGATGTTTAAAAGATATCCAAATATTTCATAGTGATCGAGGTAATGAATTTAACAATAAAATTATTAATAATCTTTTATTAGCATTCAATATTACTCGATCTTTAAGCAAAAAAGGTTGTCCTTATGATAATGCTGTTGCTGAAGCAACTTTTAAAACTTTCAAAACTGAATTTATTAATGATAAAAATTTTACATCATTAATCCAATTAAAATTAGAATTATTTGATTATATCAATTGATACAACAACATAAGAATCCACAGCACTTTAAACTACTTAACTCCTATCAAATATCAAGAACAAGTGTCTACCAAAAAATAGTCCTAAAAAGTGTTGCCATTCCAATTTAATAAAATCTATATCTAATAATAATGCAAAAATTTATTCAAAAGAAGCATTTTTTAATTTATTAAAATTAAAACAAGCAAGAATTAATAAATTAAAAGTGTTTGTTTAAATTTATAAAATTTAATAAATCTAAACCTAAATAGTTAGGAATTTTTAAATTATATTAATAAAAATGTGACACAAAATACTTTATTTTTTTTAATTAATGTGTTATAATTATTATAACAATTAATAATTTATTTTATCTTTTATTTAGAGAAAATTAAATTATATCCACATTTGAAATACGTCCAAAAAAATTTAGTTTTCAATTAAAATTTGTAATTTCTAAACCTTTGAGTTTTTATATAAAAGGTTTTATGTTTTATTTTGATTTTTTAAATTTTCTTTATTTTGGTTCAACATTTAGATTTTCTTTTTTGGATTATGATGGTAATACAGAATATGATTTTAAAGGAGAAATTGATAGTCAGTTTTGTTCAAGAAATATTTATAATTTTATTACTATGCCAGTTCGTGTTCCAAATTTAAAATATTTAACTGTTGATTTTGATGTTCTTTCTACTATTGGAAATCCACAAAAGTCAATGTCACTTAAATTTGGTCAGATGAATATTTTTTCTTCCAAAGATATTAATCCAGTACCCCCAAATAGTCCTTTTAACCTGATTATGAACGAGTTATTTGATATGATTTTTTTGGTCAATTGCGTAATGCTTTTAGATGATTACTTTATGGTGTTGTTGGTAAGGTTTTACCAGTTGAACCATTAAGACAGTTTCTTTTTACAACAGATAGTTTATTACGGCATATTTTTTCAGATACTATTAGTACTGCTTTAAATGTTGATATTGTTAGTGCAATTGAAAATATTATACCTTTGTGATTATTTGTTAGAGCAATTAGTTTAATTATAGGTTAGGAGTTGAAATAATGCCTTGATATGGTTATGTGTTATTAGTTATAGGTTTGATTATAATTATTTATCCAATTTGTATAACTATTCGTAATGTTAAAATTTTAAAACGTGTAGGTAGTTATATTATTTCAGCACCACCACGTACTGGTAAATCTGCTCTTGCTTGTTGTTTAGCACAAACTCATAAGAAACGAGTAGTTAGTCCTTTTCCTATTAAATTAAAGACTGGTTATTCTTATTTGGTTAATTATAATGATGTTTTTACTTTTAATCAGTTAGCAAGTAATTATGCTTTTGAAGAACAAGATTTAATAATTTTAGATGAATTAGCATTAAAGATAAATTCTAATGATTTAGGAATGCAGTTTAAAAATCAACAAGAAAGTTTAGGACAATTTTGTAAGTTAATAGGTCATATGTTTAATGGTACAATGTATTTGATTGAACAACATCCTAATAGAATACCAGTACAAGCAAGAGAAAAAGTAGAGTATGTTGTTCAAGTCAAAAGAATGCGTGTTTTTTTATTTTTTGTTGTGTTTAATATTAATTTATATACGAATATTGAGGATTATAATAAAGTAGTGTTTTCACGTCGTAGAACAAAGAAAATGATTAAAAGAGGTATTATGCCTCCAAGTTATAGTGGTGAAGCAATGACTATGACTTTATTTTTTCCTAGACATTGGTTAAAGAGGTACAATTCTAGGGCTTTACATTATGTACATGAACTTAAAAGTGAATTGTCACCTAAGAACCTGTTTGGAATCTTTTAAACATAATTAAACTAAAAAAGGGAATAATTATTTCTAACCTGACAGTTAATTAACATTTTATTTTCTTTGTCATTTTTTTGTTAAAAAGATTTTATCATTTGACAACTTATCGATTAAAAATTTATTTTTCAACTATAAAATAACATTTATGATATTAATTTAATCAAAAATAAGTTAAAAAAGATCCTAAACAGGTTCTAAGAAATACCTTAAAGAGGCAAGTAGCATTGATATGACTTATAGTGATATTAAATCTGCTGGTTTAGAACCTGTTTGGAATCTTTTAAACATAATTAAACTAAAAAAGGGAATAATTATTTCTAACCTGACAGTTAATTAACATTTTATTTTCTTTGTCATTTTTTTGTTAAAAAGATTTTATCATTTGACAACTTATCGATTAAAAATTTATTTTTCAACTATAAAATAACATTTATGATATTAATTTAATCAAAAATAAGTTAAAAAAGATCCTAAACAGGTTCTTAGAACCTGTTTGGAATCTTTTAAACATAATTAAACTAAAAAAGGGAATAATTATTTCTAACCTGACAGTTAATTAACATTTTATTTTCTTTGTCATTTTTTTGTTAAAAAGATTTTATCATTTGACAACTTATCGATTAAAAATTTATTTTTCAACTATAAAATAACATTTATGATATTAATTTAATCAAAAATAAGTTAAAAAAGATCCTAAACAGGTTCTTAGAACCTGTTTAGAATCTTTTAAACATAATTAAACTAAAAAAGGGAATAATTATTTCTAACCTGACAGTTAATTAACATTTTATTTTCTTTGTCATTTTTTTGTTAAAAAGATTTTATCATTTGACAACTTATCGATTAAAAATTTATTTTTCAACTATAAAATAACATTTATGATATTAATTTAATCAAAAATAAGTTAAAAAAGATCCTAAACAGGTTCTTAGAACCTGTTTGGAATCTTTTAAACATAATTAAACTAAAAAAGGGAATAATTATTTCTAACCTGACAGTTAATTAACATTTTATTTTCTTTGTCATTTTTTTGTTAAAAAGATTTTATCATTTGACAACTTATCGATTAAAAATTTATTTTTCAACTATAAAATAACATTTATGATATTAATTTAATCAAAAATAAGTTAAAAAAGATCCTAAACAGGTTCTTAGATAAATTAGATAATATTTTAAAGAAAAAGGGAGATAAAAATTAAAAAATGGCCGGAACCAACAAAGAACCTTTTGTTGGGTTGGCCGCGGGGTTTAGCCCCGCTGGGGTGAGTTGCGAAGCAACGAGGGGCAAAGCCCCTATAACTTGATTTTAAGATAAGGGGTATATATGCATAAAAATTATCCAAGTCATGTTACTAAAGAACAATTTGAGAACATAAGATCAATTTTAGAAAATAGCAAAAAGAAAACAAAACCAAGAAATTTAGATTTATATGAAGTATTTTGTGCAGTTTTATATGTATTAAAAAGTGGATGTCAATGAAGAATGTTACCAAAAAATTTTCCAAAATGACAAACTGTATATTATTATTTTCAAATTTGAAGTAAAAATAGTGATAAAGAACCTAGCACTTGACAAGTAATTTTAAAAAAAATTAGTTAGAAAAGTTCGTATCAATAATGGTAGAAAAGAACAAACTAGTTTTTGTATAATTGATTCACAAAGTGTTAAGAACACAGATACTGCTAAAAATAAAGGTTATGATACTGGTAAAAAAATTTCAGGAATAAAGCGTCATATTGCTGTTGATTCTCAAGGTTTACCACATACAATTTACATAACCACAGCAGAAAAAACAGATCGTAACAGTGCTATAATAATGATTGAAAATGAAAAAGAAAATTTATCTAAAGTTCAAAAAATACTAGTAGATTCTGGTTATACTGGTGAAAAATTTGCTTTTAAAATCAAAACAATCATAAATGCAAATGTTGAAGTTATCAAACGTAATGAATTACATTCTTTTGTATTATTGCCAAAAAGATGAGTTGTAGAACAAAGTTTTGCATGATTAGAAAAATGCAGAAGATTATGAAAAAATTGTGAAAGAAAATTAAATACTAGCTTACAAATGGTTGTTCTTTCCTTTATTTCAATTTTATTAAAAAGATTTTAAACAGGTTCTTAAAAAAATATATAAAGAAATATTTTCAACTATGTTAGTAATTGATAATAAAGATAATAAATTTTGTTTTAAAATAAATATAATTAAAACTTCTAATAAAATTAGACAAAAATACAATATTAAAAATGAAATAATCAATGACTTATTATTACCATATAAAAATGTTACTAGTTATTCTACTGAATTATTTCCACTACACTATTTATTAGAAAATATTAGCAAAGGCATTATTAACAATAATGCCTTTCAAAAAATATTAAATAAAAATATAATAAATAAAATAGAAAAAATCTATAAAAAATATCAAGATTTTGACCATGATTTTCAAAAAAGATTCTTTTATTTAGAAGTTGCCTATAATATTACAACACCTACAAGCCAATTAGAAAAGAATTTACAAAAACATGGACTTCAATCATTTAAAAATATTTTGATAAATCAAGGAACTAAACCAATTAAAGAAATTTTTAATATTCAAAATAATAAAATATTAGCAACAGATATAAATAAATTAGATAATAACTTATTACCAGTAAATAATTGTAATAATAAAAGTTTCTCTATTATATAATTCCGCTATATTTTTGAGGCTTTTTAGAAATCTGTGTATCTTTGTTTTACAAAGTACTAGTTAAGATTAATTCTATCTTCAAATTTTATCATAAAATGAGCAATTGCTGTATTTCAATTTTGAATGGGCATTGTTCATTTTTTTGTTATATTTTCAATTGCTAAATAAAATATTTTCAATTCTTCCATATCATTAGGAAAAACTTTTTTATTTCTGATAACTTTTCGTAATTGACTATTAACAGATTCAATAGCATTTGTGGTATAAATTACTCTTTTAATTTCTGTTGGATAACTAATAAAAACTATCAAATTTTCTCAATTTTTATATCAAGATTTAGCAATTTGAGGATATTGTTTATTTCACTTATTTTCAAATGTTTCTAAAGCCTGCATTGCTTGTTCTTCACTACATGCAGTATAAATTGCTTTTAAATCTGCAACTAGAGATTTTCTATGCTTATATGAGACATATTTCAAACTATTTCTAATTTGATGAACGATGCATAATTGATGTTCTGTTTTAGGATAAACTGATTGTATTGCTTCTGACATTCCTGTTAAATTATCACTACAAGCAATAAGAATATCATTTAAGCCTCGATTTTTCATTTCTGTGAAATTGGCTAATCAAAATTTAGAACTTTCATTTTCACTAATTCATAAGCCTAAAACATCTTTTTTACCTTCTAAATCAACTCCTAAAGCTATATACACAGATTTGTTAATAATGCGTTTATCTTGTCGTATTTTAACTACTATGCAATCAAAATAAACAATCGGATAAATACTATCTAATGGTCGATTTTGCCATGCTTTTACATCATTAATAACATCATCAGTAATTTGACTAATAACACTTTCACTAATATCAGCACCATGATATAACTCTTGTAATTGCATTCTAATATCTGATAATGTCATACCTTTTGCATATAAAGAAAGAACTTGTTGATCAAAACCATCAAATCTTCTTTGTCTTTTTGCAATTATTACAGGATTAAAATTACTATTGCGATCTCGTGGTACATCAATCTCAATTTTACCTTGTTGAGTTATTAATTTTTTTGAACTTATACCATTACGAGCATTGTCACTATTACTATGTTGATTCTTATCATATCCTAAATAATTTTGCATCTCAGAATTCAACATTTTTTCTACTAATCTTTTTGTTAATTCTTTATACAAACCTCCCTCTTTAAAAACTGTTGTTAAATCTTCAGTATTTTCTAATAATAAATCTACTGCTTTTGATATTGGATCATTATTATTAATATTTTGCTTTTTAGCCATCTGTAATTCACTCTTTCTAGGTTTATTATAGAATTAATTAAACATAGTTATTTTTGTAAGTTACACAGATTACTAAACATTACCATATTTTTTAACGGGCGCACAACTAATACGATGAATATCACAAATACCATAATTTTGTAATGCTATCTGATGATTTTTTGTATAATACCCTTTATGATTTTTAAACCCATAATTAGGATATTGAGTATCATAATCAATCATAATTTTATCTCTTACTACTTTAGCAATAATCGAAGCGCTAGCAATATTAAGTGATTTTTGATCACCTTTAACTATTGCTTCAACTTTTCCTAGAAAATTAGGAAATTGCGGTTTTTCAAAATCAACTAAACACACATCAGGTACTATTTTTAATTTATTAAATGCTTCTATCATTGCTAAAATACTAGTCTGCTTAGGATTATGAATATTAACAAATTGATGACTTTTAATACTAACAGCAACTGTTAGTGCATTATCAATTATAATTTGATACATTGCTATTCGTTGTTTTGCTGATAATTGTTTTGAATCTTTAATTAAAGGATGATTAAAGTTTTGTTTAAGAATAACGCTTGCAACAACAATTGGTCCTGCAATAGCTCCCCTTCCCACTTCATCAAAACCAGCAATTAATGTTCCTGATGAATAATTATCAATTTCGTATCGTAAACTACTTTTCATGTTTTAAAATCTTAGGTGGTATTTCAAATGAAATTAATCCTAGTTTCCCTACTTGTAAATCATTAATAAATAAATTCATGGCACGATGAGTATTATCTTCATCATTAGCCAATTTTAAATGATATTTTTGTGCTAATTTCTTAAAATAAAGAAATAATGTTTCATCATTAATATTTTTAATTTCAAAATTAATATTATAATATTTTACTAATCTTTCATAATAATTCTCAAGTAAAAATGTTAAAGCAAAATTAGCCATTTCTTCTAAAAATAAATGTTTAACAGGAATTGCTTTAATTAAAGCTAAAATCATTACTACTTTTTGATCATTCATTTTTGGTGGTAAAATACCAGGACTATCTAACAAATCAATCGTTGGATTTAATTTAATTCATTGTTGACCTCTAGTAACACCAGGTATATTAGCAGTTTGTGTTACTTTACGTTGTAATAAATTATTGATAAATGTTGATTTACCCGTATTTGGTAATCCCATAATTAATACCTTAATTTTTGGATTAACAATACCTTTTGCCAATTCTTTTTCCATTTGTGGTTCCATTAATTTAGTAATTAAATTTAACAACTGCGGTTTCATTTTTGTAGTTAATGATTTTGCCAATAAAACAGAAAAACCTTGACTTTCAAAAAAAGTAACTCATTCTTTAGTAAAATTATCATCTGCTAAATCAACTTTGTTAAGAACAATAATTCTTATTTTTTTCTCTAATAAACGATCTAATAAAGTACTTTTTGTTGCTAATGGTGCTCGTGCATCTAAAACTTCAATTGCAACATCAATAATTGGTAACTTAGTTTCAATTGCTTTAATGGCTTTCATCATATGACCAGGGAATCAATGAATTTGATTATGGGTACTTTCATTAGGCATTTTTTTAACTCCTTTAATACATTTTATTATTATTTTATATCAATTTAGAAAACCACCATTGATTTTAATAACGGTGGTTTAATTATTATTTAACGGGTTTTACTGTTTTAATTTCTTTAATTCTAGCAGCTTTACCGCTTAATTTACGTAAGTAGAAAATACGTGCTTTTCTTACTTTACCCTTACGAATAACGTTAATTTTATCAATTAATGGTGAATGTAAAGCAAATGTTTTTTCGACACCTTTACCACCAACAGTTTTACGAACAATAACATTTTGCGTAATTCCTGAACCTTTGCGAGCAATAACTACTCCTTCAAACATTTGAATACGTTCTTTTTTTTCTTCTTTAATTTTAGAAAAAACTTGGATTGTATCTCCAGATTTAAAATTAGGAAGATTATGATTTAGTTGACTTTCGCTAACTAATTTAATAATTGCATTTTGCATGTTTTATTTCTCCTTTCGTTTATTTTTTTTAACTGAAAATTTATATTCTTCAATTATTATTTTATCTTTTGCAGATAATTGATATTTTTTAAATAAATCAATTCTTTTTTTATAAGTATTAATTAATGCTTGTTGATGACGATATTCTGCTATCTTTTCATGGTGACCACCAATTAAAACTTCTGGAACTTTCATACCTAGTACTTCTTCTGGTCTTGTATATGTTGGATAATCCAATAATGAGTTATTAAAAGAATCATTAAGATGAGATTGATGTTGAATAACATTAGGAATTAACCTAGTAATACAATCAATAATAACCATTGCTGGTAATTCACCACCAGTTAATACATAATCACCAATTGAAATCTCTTCATCAATATAAGACATAATGCGTTCATCAATACCTTCGTAATGACCACAAACTAAAATATAATTAATATTTTTTTGACTATATTTATAAGCTAATTGTTGATTTCATTGTTGACCTTGTGGACTAAGTAAAATTGTTTTAGCCTCAGGATATTTAAGTTTTACGCTATTAATAGCATTAATTACTGGCATTGCTTGTAAAACCATACCATTGCCACCACCATAAGGAGCATCATCAACTTGTTGGTGTTTATTATTAGCAAAACTTCTAATATCAATAATATCAATGCTAATTTGTTTTTTAGTAATAGCTCGTTTGATGATTGATGTTTGCATAAAATCATTAAAAGCATTGGGAAATAAAGTTATAATTGTGAATTGGTTTTTAGTCATTATTAATTAATCCTTCAATAATATTAAAATAAACTTTTTGTTCTTCTTTATTAATTTTATTAATAAATACTTTATTATTAGGAATAAAAAAGGTTTTTTTATTAGTCATTTTTATTTCTCATAAACCTTGATGATTATTATCTAAGAAAGCAATAACTTTTCCTAAAAAAGCATTATTATTAGCATCAAATGCTTCATAATTTAGAATATCTTCATAAAATCAAGGTAAGTTGTCATTAATTATTTCTTCAGTATTAATAACTAAATTTTTATTTTTCATACCTTCTACTAACTCAATAGTATTATAATTTTCAAATGTTAATAATAAAAACTGCTTATGATTTCTTACTCTTGAAATAATTAAAGGTGTTAGTTGTTTAGTTTCTTCTAAATAAACTGTTGTTTTTTCTTTTCATGAAAATTTATTACCATAATAATTACATAAAACCTTAACTTCACCAATAAGACCATGAGTATTAACAATAGTACCTAACTCTAAATATTTCATCTTAAAACTCATTAATTACTAATTTAATAGTATTGTTTTCTAAATATGCTTTGCTTTCAATAATTGTTGATAATGCACGAATAGTATTTCCTTTTTTACCAATCAATACTGATATTAATGATTTTGGTACCATTAATATTAAATCATAGTGATTTTTTTCTACTAATTCGCGAATCTCAACTTCACAAATTTTATCAAGTAAAATTGGTTCAATTAAACGTTCTAACAATGTTACATACATATTAATTAATCACTTGTAGCATATTTTAATATTAAGTAGCGGGTGCTTCTTCTTTTTTAATAGAATCAGTAGTAGCAGTTTTTTTATTTTTTACAGTAACTTTTTTTGTTATTTTTTTAGGTTTGCTACTTTTTCTATCTTGTCTTAAATTATGAAATTTAGTCATAATTCCTTCTGTTGATAATAAACTACGAACAGTTTCTGTTGGTTGAGCACCATTTGATAAAAATTTTAATGCTTTTACTTCATCAATAGTTACTTGTTTTTCTTTGCTTGTTGGATTATAAGTACCTAATTTATCAATATATCTACCATTAAGTTTTTTTCTTGCATCAATCGCAACAATTCTGTAACTAGGTTGCACTGATTTACTTTTTCCTGTTGGTATTAAGCGTAATTTAACCATAAATTACCTCCTTCTATTAATTTGTGGCAAATAAACCTTTTTAATAATATCTTATTCACATAATGATGTCAAGTTAAAATACTTAACAGATAAAAAGATTTTAAAATAATAATTTCTTTATTTTTACTAAGTTACATATTTTTTCTAAATAAATAAGTTTTTCTATTAAAAACACTTACTGATGTAAGTATTTAAATAATTTATTTATTAATATTTAATTATTAAAATTAACAATTATTTTAATAACTATATTTATCTATTTACATTTTTGGCAAAATTGGTTTACTAAAAATACTGGTTGATTGAGAACTTACATCATCATCATTAATAAATGGATTTAATTTTTCTGGATAAGAAGATTCTTCACTATCGCTACTTGCATTTGAATCAAAACCACTATCTTGTGAACAAAATGAACTTCTTTTTTTACTTAGTACTTCAATTGCTTCCTCTGCAATTTCACATTCAGGTTCATTATTAGCTTTTTCACTGAGCATTTTTTTAAAATTCTTCTTCTAAAATGTCAACTTCTGCAAGAACACTAGTTATTTCAAACATATTTTTCTTTAGTTTTTCAATCAAAATAGTAGTTTTTTCTTGTTTTAGTTTTTCATTTTCTAATTCTTTCCCTTTTATCAATTCTTCATTATTAATTTTATAATTTTCTAATTCTTCTTGTTGAACTGTTATTTTTTTATTTCAATCTCAAAAACCAAAAGTAATAGTTTTTAAAAAATTATTTTTTCATTTAGTAATTTTTTTATTATTTAAACTTGCAATAATAATACTATATTTATTATTGACTACTAAATAATTATCAATAGTCTGTTGATTTTGATCTAAAATTTTGGAATGGCAACACTTTTTAGGACTATTTTTTGGTAGACACTTGTTCTTGATATTTGATAGGAGTTAAGTAGTTTAAAGTGCTGTGGATTCTTATGTTGTTGTATCAATTGATATAATCAAATAATTCTAATTTTAATTGGATTAATGATGTAAAATTTTTATCACTAATAAATTCAGTTTTGAAAGTTTTAAAAGTTGCTTCAGCAACAGCATTATCATAAGGACAACCTTTTTTGCTTAAAGATCGAGTAATATTGAATGCTAATAAAAGATTATTAATAATTTTATTGTTAAATTCATTACCTCGATCACTATGAAATATTTGGATATCTTTTAAACAGCGATTTGATTGCATAAATGCTTGATATACTAGTAATGCATCTTTTTTAACTCCAACACTATGTCCAATAATTTCGCGGTTAAATAGGTCTATTAATAGGCAAATATAGTTTCATTTACCATTAACTTGAACGTAAGTTAAATCACTAACAATAACTTCATTTTTAACCCTATTATTAAAGTTTCTATTAACAAGATTGGTTATTTGACTATTATTGACTTTATTATGATGATTTTTGAATGATAATTTAGTGTATTTTGATATTAAATTATGCTTATTCATAATTTCTTTAATTTTTCTGCGTGATAAATAAATTTCTTGGTTTTCTAAAATTTTTTTTAATCTTCTAGTACCATAAACTTCTTTATTTTCTTTAAAAGCACTAATAACAGCTTCATCATACATATTATTTTTGATTTTATTTTCTTTTTTCTTTAAGTTAAAATAATATGTTGATTTAGATATTTTCAAAAAACGACACATTGTGCGAATTTTATATTTAACTTTATTTTTAGCAATAATTTCTACTTTCTGCCTATTATTAGTGCTGCTTGCTTTAAAATATCATTTTCCATTCTTAATTGTTTTAATTCTTTTCTTAATTTAATTAATTCATTTTCTTCAACAGAACGATTATCTTTAGTTTTAAAACTACCTGAATTAGTAAATTGCTTAATTCAATTATAAGTAGCTGCTCTTGTAACATTGTACTCTTTAGCAAGACAAGACACTGACTTACCGCTTTGATATAAAGCTACTATTTGTTTTTTAAATTCATCTGAATATGAGTTAATATTGGCCATAATTATACTTCCTTTCTTTTCACTAATTTGTTCACTTGTCTACGTAATTAGTGTCCAATAAAGTGTAACCCATCCAAAATCTGCTATGATTAAAGCTCCTACACAAGAAGAAATAAATATTTATCTTTCAAGATTTTCTAAAAGAAAAACAGATAGTGGTTCAACTATAACATATTATAGTAAAAAATATTTTCCTTATAAAAATAACAAAGTTCAATATATACAACCTAGAACTGATGTAATTGTACTTAAATCATTTATTAATGACTTATATCTTAGTTACAATAATCAAATGTATGAACTAAAAGAAATAGCTTTAAAACCAATTATCAAAGAAAATTTAATAAAAACTAAAAAAGTTTATATACCCAATAAAAATCATCCTTGAAGATATGGATATTAATAATTCCTAATTAAAGTTATATAAGATTTACATTTTGTGAATACTAAACCATATAAATTTTTAAATCATTTGTATATGAGCAAATTTGGTGACCTAAAATTGATTTTAAATATAAAAGAAATTGTAATTGCAATCTATCGTTTTTACATTTGTGGTAAGTTTGATTTATTCGGATTTATTAATAAATTATTTAAAGTTGCATTATTAATTTTATTAACATCTATATTTATTTCACTATTTGATTTTCTTATATATAATTCTTTTACTTTTTTAATATTTCCAAAAAGTTCTTTTGATATTTTTATAAAAAAATCATTTTTTTCTTTAATTATTTTATTTTTATCAATTTTTCCAAAAGTAAATATTTTTAATATTAAATAACTAATTTTTTTAAATTTGCTAATCTTTTGTTTTTTTAAATTTTCATTAATATCAACAATAGTAGTTTGAGCTAAATTAACTCTATTACTAATAATTTCTCGAGTAAATTGATTTTTATCAATGATTATTTTTATCAATTCTTTATTAATTCATTCATATTCTTCTTGTAAATTTTTATTCATTTTTTCATCCTTTCAAAATAAAAACTCATTTACTTTGAAATTAAAGCAATGAGTTAAAAACTTATATTAAGTTTAATTAAATTATACAAAAAAATTCCTATATTAAAAACAGGAATTAAAATTTTAAAGGTTATTTGGAATTTGTGTTTATTTAACAGTGTAACTTTCCAAAATAATTTAATTTTTTGATAAATATTTTTAGGAAATTTTCATTCGATATTGACAAATTTATTTATTTTTCATAAAATTAGTTTTTTTTACTCTTATTAAAGTCAAAATACTATAATTTTAATAATCTATTTTATAATTAATTTATAGTAAAAAATGCTTTTAATTAATAATTATCGCTAATACTAAAGTTTTTTATTACAATTAATAATAATTTCCAAAAAGAAGAAGTTTCAAATATTATGTGTTAGAATAAGAATACAAGATTCACACTATCACATCTTGTCCCATAAGTGTTTAACTAAGTTTTTGATTATAAAATTAATATTTAAAAAATTAGAAAAAATATAAAAGTTTATAAAAACTTGCATAACAAATTATACTTATTTAAAAATTATTAGACTCCCTTGTATAAAGAATTTGAGATAAAATATGAGCATTACTTCAATTTTAAAGTATATGTTGATGTTATATAAATATAATAATAGTAACCTACTTTAAAATCATTAAATAATTTTAAAAATAACATTTTAGAATTTAAAGTTAATAATATTTTTTAACTCATTTAAAAAATTATTAAAATTGGTAATTTTTACTAAAATTTAAAAAAGTCATTTATAATAATAGGAGATTAAAAGAGATAACTGACTTTTAAAATATATTTTAATTAAAAGTTATCAAATTATAAAAGAAAGTTAGGTGCCAAATAATGTTAATTAATATAACAACTAATAATTGCATCATTAAAATAGAGGTTTTTATTTCAATGTTTCATTGATGCAAACTTAACTATTGAACAAAAAAATACATCTGATTATCTAATGATTTAAAAAATTTTTAAATATTTTTTCAAGTGATTTAAAAATCTAAAGTTAATAGTCATTTTTTAACTTGTTTAAAAAAAATATTAAAATTGGTAATTTTTACTAAAATTTAAAAAAGTCATTTATAATGATAGAATATTAAAGAAGATAGTTGACCTTAAAACACTTTTTAATTAAATTATTAAAACTACAAAAAAGAAAGTTAGGTGCCAAATAATGTTAATTAACAAAACAGCTGATGAGTGTATCATTGAAACTGGCGGTGCTTTATTCCAATGTTTCGTTGATACAAATTTAACTGTTGATCAAAAAAAAATGTGTATAAATTGAATTGTTTTATTTTTAAACTATCAAGATGCAGTTATTCTTTGTGATGAAGAAAAAATTAATAGTTTACAAAAAGAACTTTCAGAAACATTCACAACAGATTATTATAAAAATGCTTTAAAAGAATTTAATAATGCAAATCTTATATATAAAAAAACTATACTTACCAATTTTAAAAACGTATGTTTGGAAAATACTTCACAAGATATTATTAATATTATCACTCAATTCCATCAGTCATTTATTAAAACAATAGATGAACATAAAAAATCACTTACCTTTTTGAATTTAAATAAAATATATGAAAATCTTTTATTATTATTTTTTATAATTAACTACCATTTAGGCTATCAATTTAAACAGGAATTAATTCCAATCATTAGAAGTTTCACTAATATGATTAAAATTCCTATTTATATTGAACAAAATGATAGTCATGTTAAAATGTTATTAATGAAAAAAATTTTGCAAGATAATGAACAATTATTTGAAGATCTCGAATTAATTCAATTGAGAAATTTTATTCATAGTTTAGATGATATATTTGCTAATGGTCTTAATATTAGTAGTGCTATTGAAAAATTAATATTAACTAGACCACATAAAATAAAACATTCAATGAATATGTTATTTAAAAAACACGGTATTAAACTACAAGAAATACTTTGAAAAAATAATAAAGAAAGTAATCCTACCATTGGTAATATGATTATGCACTTATTTGCTTATGAAACATATTATGTGCAAAGAAATCACAACTATGAAACATATGAACAACTAGTATTAAATAATGTTTTAACAGATCCTCTTTTTCAAAAAATATTTATTGAATATAAAACAAAAAATCAAATTAATAAGGTTATTTAAAAATAATGATTACTTTAATTTTTTACTTAGAAAATTAAAGTATTTTTTTTACACTTTTTTTATTTATAGATCATATATAAATATTTTTAAATATCATTATAAAATTAACTTGTCACTACTATTGGTTTTTTACCCAAAGTGACATAATTAACATTTTTTATCTCGAAAGGAACAATAATAAAATGTCAACAAATAAATATGATTTTGATATTGAAAAAGATAAAAATTGAGAACAAGCAGTAAAATGTAAAGAAAATATTTTTATTAAATGCCGAACAGAAAAAAATACTATTATATGCAAATCATTAGAAGATAAAGATAAAACAGAAATGCAACAAAATGAAGTAAAAACATTTCAAACACTATTTAAAAAAAAGAACGTCAGAAAATAATAATTTATGTAATGAAAATTTAGAAAATATACAATTTGAACAAATAACTACATGAAATAAATATTTACAAAAAGAAATTAACAGTAATACCACTAATTATTTTTTTTGATAAAAAGGTAATGTTTAGTAATCTGTGTAACTTACAAAAATAACTATGTTTAATTAATTCTATAATAAACCTAGAAAGAGTGAATTACAGATGGCTAAAAAGCAAAATATTAATAATAATGATCCAATATCAAAAGCAGTAGATTTATTATTAGAAAATACTGAAGATTTAACAACAGTTTTTAAAGAGGGAGGTTTGTATAAATAATTAACAAAAAGATTAGTAGAAAAAATGTTGAATTCTGAGATGCAAAATTATTTAGGATATGATAAGAATCAACATAGTAATAGTGACAATGCTCGTAATGGTATAAGTTCAAAAAAATTAATAACTCAACAAGGTAAAATTGAGATTGATGTACCACGAGATCGCAATAGTAATTTTAATCCTTTAATAATTGCAAAAAGACAAAGAAGATTTGATGGTTTTGATCAACAAGTTCTTTCTTTATATGCAAAAGGTATGACATTATCAGATATTAGAATGCAATTACAAGAGTTATATCATGGTGCTGATATTAGTGAAAGTGTTATTAGTCAAATTACTGATGATGTTATTGATGATGTAAAAGCATGGCAAAATCGACCATTAGATAGTATTTATCCGATTGTTTATTTTGATTGCATAGTAGTTAAAATACGACAAGATAAACGCATTATTAACAAATCTGTGTATATAGCTTTAGGAGTTGATTTAGAAGGTAAAAAAGATGTTTTAGGTTTATGAATTAGTGAAAATGAAGGTTCTAAATTTTGATTAGCCAATTTCACAGAAATGAAAAATCGAGGCTTAAATGATATTCTTATTGCTTGTAGTGATAATTTAACAGGAATGTCAGAAGCAATACAATCAGTTTATCCTAAAACAGAACATCAATTATGCATCGTTCATCAAATTAGAAATAGTTTGAAATATGTCTCATATAAGCATAGAAAATCTCTAGTTGCAGATTTAAAACCAATTTATACTGCATGTAGTGAAGAACAAGCAATGCAGGCTTTAGAAACATTTGAAAATAAGTGAAATAAACAATATCCTCAAATTGCTAAATCTTGATATAAAAATTGAGAAAATTTAATAGTTTTTATTAGTTATCCAACAGAAATTAAAAGAGTAATTTATACCACAAATGCTATTGAATCTGTTAATAGTCAATTACGAAAAGTTATCAGAAATAAAAAAGTTTTTCCTAATGATATGGAAGAATTGAAAATATTTTATTTAGCAATTGAAAATATAACAAAAAAATGAACAATGCCCATTCAAAATTGAAATACAGCAATTGCTCATTTTATGATAAAATTTGAAGATAGAATTAATCTTAACTAGTACTTTGTAAAACAAAGATACACAGATTTCTAAAAAGCCTCGATAAAAAAAGAAGAAACAATACTTTTTAATCAATATTATATTAATTTTACAATAAAAATGTACCTTTAAATTTTTAGGTACATTTTTATTATTTTCTATTTTTTATTAACTTTGTATCATTCTAATTCTAAATCTTGTGCAACATCCATAACTACTTCTGACATTGTTGGATGTGGATGACAAGAAGAGGCTAATTCAACAATAGTACCTTCCGTTTGCATAATATTAACAATTTCAGCAATTATATCAGTAGCCGTTGAACATAAAATATGAGCACCTAGGATTTCTCCATATTTTTTATCAATAATTATTTTAACAAAACCATCAGTCTCATCATCAGCCAATGCCTTACCATTAATAGTAAATGATATTTTCTTCATCAAATATTCTTTACCTAAAGATTTACATTCAATTTCAGTTAAACCAACACTTGCCACTTCAGGGAATGAATAAATACAACTAGGCATTTTATTATAATCTACTTCTTGCTCTTTCAATGGCTGATTATCAGCATCCGTTCTACCTTCTTTAACTAAAATATTATTAAGTGCTGCTAATCCTTGTGTTGACGCAACGTGAGCAAGCATTCTTTGACCATTAGCATCTCCAATTACATATATATTATCAATAACATTATTGTTAGCATCTAAAGCTTCCAATTTATTATTTACGGCAAATGCTTGATTAGGCTTAATTTGAATTCCCAAATTAGTAAAACCTTCAGTAATTGGCGTTCTTCCAGTACTTAATAAAAAATAGTCGCTAGTTACTGTTAATGGTTTTTTATGTTCTTTATCGGTTGCAGCATAATAAGTTAAAGTTTTATCCTTTAATTCATTAACACTATGACCAGTAATAATATTAACACCATTTTTTTCAAGAATTTTAGTTAAAGTTGTACTAATATCTTCATCTAGTAATGCTAAAATACGATCTAAATATTCAATAATAGTAACTTTAGTACCAAGTGTACTAAATAAACAAGCAAACTCAATTCCAATAACACCACCACCAATAATAGTTAGTGTTTTTGGAACTTCTTTTAAAGAAAGAATTTCAGTCGAAGTTAATAATGTTTGGTTTGTTTTTAAATCTTTTTCACTTAAACCTTGTGGACCATTAGGATTATCAAACATTTTTACTTTTGAACCAGTAGCAATTATCATATATTTAGTAGTATATTTCTTTTCTTTACCGTCTTTAGCTTTCACTAAAATCGTATTTTTATCAATAGCACTTCCAGTTCCTAATAATTGTTCAACTTTATTAGATTTCATTAAAAAGCCAACACCACCAGTTAAACCTTTAACAACACCAGCTTTACGATCTTGCATTACTTTTCAATTAATTTCAATATTTTTTTTATCTTTAATAGCAACACCATATTTATCAGCATTTTCAATATAATGAAAAACTTTTGCGCCCTTTAGTAACGTCTTAGTAGGAATACATCCAACATTTAAACAGACTCCACCTCAGTTATCTTTTTCAACAATTGCAGTTTTTAAACCCATCTTTGCTGCTCGAGCCGCTGTTACATAACCACCAGGACCTGCCCCGATAATTATTAAATCAAAATCATAGTTAGACATCTTTTACATTTTCTCCTTAAGCTAAAATTAATGTTGGATTTTCTAATAACTCTTTAAGTCGAGAAAGGAAATAACCAGCAGGTGCACCATCAATAACACGATGATCAATTGAAAGTGATAATGGAAAGAACTTATGTTCAACAATTTTACCATCAGCAATAATTAGTTTTTTTTGCATCATTCCTAGACCCAGAATTGCTACTTCTGGATAATTAATAACTGGTGTTCCCATTTCAATTCCTGCTGAACCAAAATTAGTAATAGTAAATGATCCACCTTGCATTTCATCACCTTTTAATAGCCCCTTACGAGCTTTATCACCCAATGAATTAACTTGTCTTGCTATTTCAAATAATGAAAGTTGATCAGCATTTTTAATAACAGGAACTACTAAACCCTTTTCAGTATCAGCTGCCATACCAATGTTATAATATTTTTTAACAAGAATTTCATTATTAGCCATGTTCAAAGTTGAATTAAGTAATTTAAATCGTTCTTCTTTTAACGCTTTAGCAACAGCCTTTACAAAGAATGGCATAAATGTTAATTTAGCACTACCATCTGGATCTTTTTCCGCTGGTTCTTTTAAAGTTGCACGTAATTGTACTAAGTTTTCAGCATCAACATTAATCATTAAACTAACATGTGGTGCTGTATAAACTGATAATGACATTTGATTAGCAACAGCCTTACGAATTCCTGATAATGGTAAATGTTCAACATTACCAAAACTTTCGATTTTAGTAACATTAATACCTTGTGAACTAATAGTTGTAGCAGAAACTGAAGATATTGAATTAATAGGTGTTGTTGATGCAGTAGCACTAGTTGTTGTACCACCATTCTTGGCATTTAATAAATCATCTTTTAAAATTCTACCACGAGGACCAGTTCCTTTAATTGTTCCCATATCAACACCTAAGTCACGAGCCATTCTACGTGCTAATGGTGTTGCTAATACTTTACCCGTTTGTTGAATAGGTTGCACATTTTGTTTTGGTAATTCAACTGGTGATACTGTAGATGTACTAGCAACTGATTCAGATTTTGGTGAAGAATTTGTTGATGAAGGACTTTTATTATCACTAATTGTCCCACCAAACTCAACAATAACAGCACCTGACTTAATACTATCTCCTTCTTTAACAAGAATCTTAGAAACTTTACCATCTGCTTCGGCTTTAATACTATCTGAAGCTTTATCTGCTTCGATATCAACAACATTATCACCTTTTTTTACATTATCTCCAACTTTAACATGAATTTGAGTTACAGTAACTTCATCGATTCCATCCATATCTTTAAACTTCAATTCCATCTTTTCACTTTCCTTTCTTTAAACAACTAACTAAACTGGATAATTCATCATTAGTTTAACTTTTTCCATAATTTTATCTGGACTAATTATAAATCATTTTTCACCTTTAGACAGTGGAACAGTAATATCATAACCCGTTAATCTTGTTGGAGGACATTCTAAATATTCAAAACACTTTTCATTAACAACGGTAATAATTTCTGAGGCAACTGAAAATGAACGAACCGCTTCTGAAACAACTAATAATCTTCCTGTTTTTTTAACAGAATTAACAACTGTTTCTTCATCTCATGGTTGTAATGTTTGTAAATCAATTAATTCAATTTTAAAATTTTCTTTTTCTTCTAAAATTTTAACAGCAGCTTCACAATCATAAACTTTTGAACCATAAGTTATAATCGTTAAATCAGGTTTTTCTTCAGCCTTATATTCTTTAAGAACTTTAGCTTTACCAAGAACAGCCACTTCATAAGCATCACTAACTTCTTCTCTAACATCATATGTATAATTATTGCTAGTATAACTATTGAAATAAGTTCCTAAACATTCTAAAACAATAACAGGATCTGGACTTTCAATTGCTGCCAATAATAATTTTTTAGTATCATTAGGTTTTGAAGTCATAACTACTTTTAAACCTGGAATATGACAAAATAAAGCTTCAATTGCTTCTGAATGATGCTCCAAAGCACCATTATTACCATTATTTCAATCATATGAAGGCATACGTACTACCATTGGACAAGTGAATCTACCACGAGAACGATTTCTCATTCGTGCAGCATGACATAACAATTGTTGAAAAGCAGGGAAAGCAAATCCTGAAAATTGCATTTCAATAATTGGATTTAAACCATTAATTGCCATTCCAACGGCACTACCAGCAATAACTGCTTCAGCAATTGGTGCATCAAAACAACGATTAACGCCAAATTTTGCTTGTAAACCTTTAGTTGCTCGAAAAACACCACCAACATTACCGGCATCTTCACCATAAACAACAACATTAGGATTTTTTTTCATTGCTAATTCTAAGGCTAAAGTAATAGCTTGCACATTATTTCTTTTCATAATTATTTTTTCTCTCCTTCATTGAAGAAAGCTTTTGCTTCTGCTTTTTGTTCTATTAATTGTGGTGTTAATTTTTCATATGTATAATCAAATATTTCATCAATTGAAACACTTTCATTTTTTAATGCTCAAGTAATTGCATCATTAACCTTTTTAGTAATTTTTTTATCTAATTCTGCTTGTTTGTTGTCATCTCAAAGTTTAATTGATTTTAAATATTCTCTAATACGATCGATTGGATCTTTTTTTAATCATTCTTGTTCAATTTTATAATCTTCAGCAGAAAAATAATCTTTTTTAATATCAAAAGCAGAATGCGCATTTTGACGATAAGTAACAGCTTCAATTAATGAAGGACCCTTACCTTTTTTTGCTCTTTCAATTGCTTCTTGTGTAGCATAATAAACAGCAAAAAAATCATTACCATCAACACGAATATTAGGTACACCAAATGCTGTTCCTTTTTGTGCAAAAGTTCGACTCATTGTTGCTTTAGCAGTTGGTGTATCTAATGATCACTGATTATTTTCAACAAAGAAAACAACAGATAATTTATGAATAGCAGCAAAATTAATTGCTTCAGAAAACTCACCTTCAGAAGTACCACCATCACCAATCGTAGTAATAACAATTCCTTTATCTTTTTTATATTTTTCAGCAAAAGCAATACCTGTTGCATGTGAATATTGAGTAGCAATTGGAATATTAACTGGTAAAATATTAACACCTTTCGGCATTTGACTTCCCATTTCATTTCCTAATCAATATTGAATTACTTTTTCAACTGGATATCCAGCAGTAATTCATGCTGCATTATTACGATAAGCTGGTACTAATCAATCAATACCTGGTCGTAAGCAACTAGCATAAGCAACTTCAACACCTTCTTGACCTTTTGAAGATAAAAAGTTAATAACTTTTCCGATTACTTTTGGAATTCCATTTACTAATTTAACTTGTCCTTTTTCATCTTTTTCATAGTTTAATTCCATTTGCATTTGTTCTTGTATTCGTGAAAAACACATGTTTTCATATGCTTTTAATAAAACCTTACTATCAAATTTTTTTAAATAATCAACAAAATTAGGATTAATTGCTCCTTTTTCATTTAATATTTGAAAAATTTCTTTTTGGGGATTATCAAATTTCTCAACTCACATTTAAATTTTCCTCCTAAATATTTTAGTTAATTGCAGTTACACTTTTAATTATACTAATTTTTAAAATAATGAATGAACATACTTTTTCATTATACTACTAATAATTGTTGGTTCAAGATAATTTGTACTAAAATATTAATTTATCTGCGGTTTTATTAATATACTATTTTTTTTATTTCCTATTATCATGTAAAAATGAAAAATATATTCTAACAATAAACAAAACAGAAAAAATAATTTAAATCATAATATCATTGTTTATTTATTTTTTACAACATAAAGTCCTAATAAAATTAGGACTTTATAATAAAATTTATAATCATAAAACATTATCAAGATAATAAATATACAATAAAAATATTTTTATTTAATGTAAGAACCTGTTTGGAATCTTTTAAACATAATTAAACTAAAAAAGGGAATAATTATTTCTAACCTGACAGTTAATTAACATTTTATTTTCTTTGTCATTTTTTTTGTTAAAAAGATTTTATCATTTGACAACTTATCGATTAAAAATTTATTTTTCAACTATAAAATAACATTTATGATATTAATTTAATCAAAAATAAGTTAAAAAAGATCCTAAACAGGTTCTTATATCCAAAAACTGTTCTGTTATCAGTATAAAATGCTTTTGGTATGCCATATTTAGTTAAAATTTGATAAAAGACATTATAATAACCATCTAATGTTTCTTGATGATCAAATCATAGCCCGACAATATTGCTTGTAGCATCATCAATTGCAGCATGTAAAAATGCTTTTGGTTTATCATTACCAAATCAATGATGATTACTTGCATCCATTTGAATTAATTCACCAAAATTTGTTCTACGATTTCTTGTTGGATGTAAGTTATTTTTCTTATTTTTATGTTTTTTTGGTGAAGTGAGTTTTTCTTTAATTAATATAGTATAAGAACCTGTTTAAAATCTTTTTAATAAAATTGAAATAAAGGAAAGAACAACCATTTGTAAGCTAGTATTTAATTTTCTTTCACAATTTTTTCATAATCTTCTGCATTTTTCTAATCATGCAAAACTTCGTTCTACAACTCATCTTTTTGGCAATAATACAAAAGAATGTAATTCATTACGTTTGATAACTTCAACATTTGCATTTATGATTGTTTTGATTTTAAAAGCAAATTTTTCACCAGTATAACCAGCATCTACTAGTATTTTTTGAACTTTAGATAAATTTTCTTTTTCATTTTCAATCATTATTATAGCACTGTTACGATCTGTTTTTTCTGCTGTGGTTATGTAAATTGTATGTGGTAAACCTTGAGAATCAACAGCAATATGAAGCTTTATTCCTGAAATTTTTTTACCAGCATCATAACCTTTATTTTTAGCAGTATCTGTGTTCTTAACACTTTGTGAATCAATTATACAAAAACTAGTTTGTTCTTTTCTACCATTATTGATACGAACTTTTCTAACTAATTTTTTTTAAAATTACTTGTCAAGTGCTAGGTTCTTTATCACTATTTTTACTTAAAATTTGAAAATAATAATATACAGTTTGTCATTTTGGAAAATTTTTTGGTAACATTCTTCATTGACATCCACTTTTTAATACATATAAAACTGCACAAAATACTTCATATAAATCTAAATTTCTTGGTTTTGTTTTCTTTTTGCTATTTTCTAAAATTGATCTTATGTTCTCAAATTGTTCTTTAGTAACATGACTTGGATAATTTTTATGCATATATACCCCTTATCTTAAAATATATAGTCATTTTACGTTATTTTATAAAAGATTCCAAACAGGTTCTTAGAACCTGTTTGGAATCTTTTAAACATAATTAAACTAAAAAAGGGAATAATTATTTCTAACCTGACAGTTAATTAACATTTTATTTTCTTTGTCATTTTTTTGTTAAAAAGATTTTATCATTTGACAACTTATCGATTAAAAATTTATTTTTCAACTATAAAATAACATTTATGATATTAATTTAATCAAAAATAAGTTAAAAAAGATCCTAAACAGGTTCTAAGATAAATATTCTTCATATCCTTCTGTAATCATTTCTGATAACGGAATAAAACGTAAAACTGCTGAATTAATACAATAGCGTAAACCGCCTTCTTTTTGTGGACCATCCTTAAAAACATACCCTAAATGAATATCAGTTTTTTTAGAACGTACTTCAGTACGCTGCAACATTAGGTTAGTATTATCTTCCTTTTTAAGGATAACTATTTCACTAATTGGTCTTGTAAAACTTGGTCAGCCATGACCAAAATTACATTTATCTGATGATGCAAATAATGGTTCACCTGATAAAATATCGACATAAATTCCCTTTTCCTTATTATCTCAATATTTATTTTTAAAAGGAAGTTCCGTTACTGAATTTATAATGACCTCATATTGTAAAGTAGTTAACTCATTAATAGTTTTAATTTTTCATTTTTGTTTCATATTTTTATTACCTTTTTCTAAACAAAATATTAATTTTTAGTTGAATAATTATTTTCTAACTTTCTTAACTCATCCCTAGTATCTTTAGGTAAACTTTCACCATAATCCATAAGTTTAACCATTTCCTTAAAAGCAGCTTTAGGAATAGCTAATTTTTCAATATCTTTTTCAGTAATATGTAAATTAATTTTATCAATTTGCATAGTTTTTATTTTTCTAACAAAATCAGGTTCGGCTACAAAAACAGAAGATAATCCTATCATATCTCCATATTCTAAGGCTTCTAAACATTTATCAGGACTATTTATACCACCACTAACAATAACAGGAATACGTTGATTAATGTGTTGATAAACAACTTTATTCACTAATTGATTAAAATATTCCCCCTGAGATTGAATTTTATATTTATATATATTTCTTCCCCAACTAGCTAGTGCTAAATAATCAATTTTAATGTTTATTAATACTTGATCCATGAATTGTAAAAAATCTTCAATTGGATAACCTATTTCTTGACCTCTAGTTTCTTCAGCTGTAGCTCGATATCCTAAAATAAAATTTTCACTAGCATGCTTATCAATTGTTTCTCTTACTGCTTGTAAAATTTCTAATCCCAAACGTGAACGATTTTCTAAATTTTGATTACCATAAATGTCATTTCTTTGATTACTAATTACTGAAAAAAAGCTTGAATTAAAAGTTTTTGTGCTGAAGAAATTTCGACACCATCAAAACCAGCTTCAATAGCCCTTAAGGTAGCTTTTTGATAATCTTTAATTAATTCTTTGATTTGCTTAATACTCAGTTCTTGAACTTCATGTGGAAAAGGATACATAAAAGATTGCTTAGAAGGTCCAACTACATAACCTAAACGATTTAAACTAATTATAGAAAAACGACCTGAATGTGCTAACTGTAAAATATCTTTTGCACCTTTTGATTTCATAGCATTAGCAACTTGTTTTAATGAATCAATTGGATGGGTTACACTTTATTGGACACTAATTACGTAGACAAGTGAACAAATTAGTGAAAAGAAAGGAAGTATAATTATGGCCAATATTAACTCATATTCAGATGAATTTAAAAAACAAATAGTAGCTTTATATCAAAGCGGTAAGTCAGTGTCTTGTCTTGCTAAAGAGTACAATGTTACAAGAGCAGCTACTTATAATTGAATTAAGCAATTTACTAATTCAGGTAGTTTTAAAACTAAAGATAATCGTTCTGTTGAAGAAAATGAATTAATTAAATTAAGAAAAGAATTAAAACAATTAAGAATGGAAAATGATATTTTAAAGCAAGCAGCACTAATAATAGGCAGAAAGTAGAAATTATTGCTAAAAATAAAGTTAAATATAAAATTCGCACAATGTGTCGTTTTTTGAAAATATCTAAATCAACATATTATTTTAACTTAAAGAAAAAAGAAAATAAAATCAAAAATAATATGTATGATGAAGCTGTTATTAGTGCTTTTAAAGAAAATAAAGAAGTTTATGGTACTAGAAGATTAAAAAAAATTTTAGAAAACCAAGAAATTTATTTATCAAGAAGAAAAATTAAAGAAATTATGAATAAGCATAATTTAAGGTAATGTTTAGTAATCTGTGTAACTTACAAAAATAACTATGTTTAATTAATTCTATAATAAACCTAGAAAGAGTGAATTACAGATGGCTAAAAAGCAAAATATTAATAATAATGATCCAATATCAAAAGCAGTAGATTTATTATTAGAAAATACTGAAGATTTAACAACAGTTTTTAAAGAGGGAGGTTTGTATAAAGAATTAACAAAAAGATTAGTAGAAAAAATGTTGAATTCTGAGATGCAAAATTATTTAGGATATGATAAGAATCAACATAGTAATAGTGACAATGCTCGTAATGGTATAAGTTCAAAAAAATTAATAACTCAACAAGGTAAAATTGAGATTGATGTACCACGAGATCGCAATAGTAATTTTAATCCTTTAATAATTGCAAAAAGACAAAGAAGATTTGATGGTTTTGATCAACAAGTTCTTTCTTTATATGCAAAAGGTATGACATTATCAGATATTAGAATGCAATTACAAGAGTTATATCATGGTGCTGATATTAGTGAAAGTGTTATTAGTCAAATTACTGATGATGTTATTGATGATGTAAAAGCATGGCAAAATCGACCATTAGATAGTATTTATCCGATTGTTTATTTTGATTGCATAGTAGTTAAAATACGACAAGATAAACGCATTATTAACAAATCTGTGTATATAGCTTTAGGAGTTGATTTAGAAGGTAAAAAAGATGTTTTAGGCTTATGAATTAGTGAAAATGAAGGTTCTAAATTTTGATTAGCCAATTTCACAGAAATGAAAAATCGAGGCTTAAATGATATTCTTATTGCTTGTAGTGATAATTTAACAGGAATGTCAGAAGCAATACAATCAGTTTATCCTAAAACAGAACATCAATTATGCATCGTTCATCAAATTAGAAATAGTTTGAAATATGTCTCATATAAGCATAGAAAATCTCTAGTTGCAGATTTAAAACCAATTTATACTGCATGTAGTGAAGAACAAGCAATGCAGGCTTTAGAAACATTTGAAAATAAGTGAAATAAACAATATCCTCAAATTGCTAAATCTTGATATAAAAATTGAGAAAATTTGATAGTTTTTATTAGTTATCCAACAGAAATTAAAAGAGTAATTTATACCACAAATGCTATTGAATCTGTTAATAGTCAATTACGAAAAGTTATCAGAAATAAAAAAGTTTTTCCTAATGATATGGAAGAATTGAAAATATTTTATTTAGCAATTGAAAATATAACAAAAAAATGAACAATGCCCATTCAAAATTGAAATACAGCAATTGCTCATTTTATGATAAAATTTGAAGATAGAATTAATCTTAACTAGTACTTTGTAAAACAAAGATACACAGATTTCTAAAAAGCCTCTAATTTAATATCAAAATACACTAAATTATCATTCAAAAATCATCATAATAAAGTCAATAATAGTCAAATAACCAATCTTGTTAATAGAAACTTTAATAATAGGGTTAAAAATGAAGTTATTGTTAGTGATTTAACTTACGTTCAAGTTAATGGTAAATGAAACTATATTTGCCTATTAATAGACCTATTTAACCGAGAAATTATTGGACATAGTGTTGGAGTTAAAAAAGATGCATTACTAGTATATCAAGCATTTATGCAATCAAATCGCTGTTTAAAAGATATCCAAATATTTCATAGTGATCGAGGTAATGAATTTAACAATAAAATTATTAATAATCTTTTATTAGCATTCAATATTACTCGATCTTTAAGCAAAAAAGGTTGTCCTTATGATAATGCTGTTGCTGAAGCAACTTTTAAAACTTTCAAAACTGAATTTATTAATGATAAAAATTTTACATCATTAATCCAATTAAAATTAGAATTATTTGATTATATCAATTGATACAACAACATAAGAATCCACAGCACTTTAAACTACTTAACTCCTATCAAATATCAAGAACAAGTGTCTACCAAAAAATAGTCCTAAAAAGTGTTGCCATTCCATCATTTAACGTTAATTGAACAAAATGCACGATTTTTAGGAATATTTAAAGTATTAAAGATTTCACCAGTTACTATAATTTCATCTTTTTTGTTTAATAAAATACATCGATTATAAAGTTTTGGGTTGTTAAAAATTAAAGTAACATAGTTTAATCCATTTCATTGACCACGAACACTATAATATAATCCTTTATTACCTTTTTCGTAATATTTTGTTTCAATAGTGTTACTAAGTTTTACTGTTAATTTGACATAATTGGCTTTCTCTTTCATTTTTATAATTCCTTAAATAATATTGAATGTGCTTATATGCATCATGTTCATGTTTTGTAAATTTTATATTTCCTTTATAATTTTCTATTTTAATTTTATTTTTTGGTTCGCTTTCTTGAAATTCTCAATTCATAACGTCTTCTACTAATACCATTAATGCACCAATAATTTTAGGCGTTGCTAATGGATTAGTTAATAATTGTTTTGAAGTTAAAAAGAAATTTTCTACAATAACTAATATTTTTTTATCAAAAAATTGTTCTTTAATTATTGATAGTATTCTTTTATAACAATTTTTACTTTCAAAAACATGTGTTGTGTTGAATGTTTCCATATAAATAATCATATTTGTTTCATTTGAATATATAACAATTCCATTATTACCAATACCAGCGGGGTCAATTCCAATAATTAAGTAATATTGCATTATTAATCAAAGTCTCCATTTTCAATTAATTCCTTTAAAATAAATAAAGTTACATCAGTTCTACGTTCTGGTTCTAATTTAATTAAATTATTAATATGATTAATTAATTTTTCTTTATTCATATTTATACCTCCTACTTAACCTAATATTTAAAATACAGTCATAACAAATTGCTTTACTATTTTTATCTCTTAAAAAATATTTTATTGTTTTTATATCATTAGTATTAAAGAATAAATAATCTAATTTATTTTGTTTACATGTTCAACAAAAATACTTTTTCATTATGAGTTGAAATTTCCTTATATGAAGTGACTATATAATTAATTGGTAAATCATCATGTTTATATGGATTATTTATTTTAAAACCTTTTCTGTTTTCTTCTCACGTAATGTTATATTTAAAACAAGGATTAGTAATTTTAGTTTTGTTATCTGTTATTTCACCCATAAATCAACTATTATGCTGTTCATAAAATGCTAATGGTTCAAGTTTTATATCATTAAGATAATATTCTTTTGGAGTAGTTGGTTTATTAACAGTTATTTTTTGGTCTTTAATATATGGTTCTAATAATTTTATTAATTCATTACCACTTAATTCTCTTTTAATATTTTCTAAATTAAAAACTCAATATGTATAACTGTTATCAACAATAAAAGAATTATTTTTAATCATTCATTTTGGAAGCGATAATTTATATTCAACATAATCAATAAGAATAGATTGTGGTTTATCTTTAACAATTTGTTCTTTTTTAAATTCTATTTGCATAATAATCCTTTCCTATGCTTCTAGCATAAAGAACATATATTTTGATTTTTAGATTATTAATAATACTACTATTCGTTTTATTCATTCCATGAAAACTGGGCTCAAAAATAAATTATGAAATTTTAAAAAAACATTGAGGCATTCGATTCAATATTTATTTAATTTGCGTTTAGCAAATTAATATTTTAATTGAACCGGCACCGCTCAATTTTTTTTACAAGTTTGAAATTTATTTTCTCGCCCAAAAAATTTTTTAAAAAAAATAAAAAATAAAACCAACACTTGCTCACTGGGGAGTGGCAAGGTTGGTTAAATAAAGAATAGAATTAATACAATAGGTCCCTACAACAGGTCTATATATACTAGTTTCCAATTCGCTCCCACCCCAAGAATTACCATTAATGGTTAGTATATTTTATTAGGTATCACTCCACTTTTTATTTATCCATGCAAGTCCACATGCTAGCTACTATTTTTAAAAACTGTGTTGTAGTTCACTTTTTTAGTTCCCTAACACGTGTTGATAATAGCGTTAAAGACGGTTATTAAAAATTTTAAAATTTTACAATTACAAAAAAAGACAAGATTTTTATTCTCGTCTTTTATCATTTATTTTTAATTTAAGGGTTTAAAAAAGAAAGGAGCTATTTTTAAAACTTTTTAGTTACCGACATCTTCGCCACGCTCCCAATTAAATAAAAAAACTATTGATTTGATTTTAAGAAAATTAATAAAAACACCTATAAGTTTTATTTTAATATATAATTTTTCATATATGAAAATAACTTAAATGATATTTAACATTAAAAAAACATTTTTTTAATTTTCATAAAGGAAAAATAGTTTACAAAAAATATTAACTAGATATAGTAAATTATTATTTTTTTAACAATAATATCTGTATACTAAAATTATATGAAAAATAAAATAGTATTTTACACAAAAATGTTAACACTATATAATAAGAATTATTTTTAATATAAAAAAGGAGTAAGAAATGCGTTTTATAGATGTAACAAAATTAAAAGTTACTGCCGGCAAAGGCGGTGATGGTGTTGTTGCTTTTCGTCGTGAACTTTATGTAGCCAAAGGTGGTCCATCTGGTGGAGATGGAGGAAGAGGCGGTAATATTATCTTTATTGGTGATTCAGGTATAAATACTCTATTAGACTTACGTAAAAATAAAGAGATAACTGCTGAAGATGGTAAAAATGGTGCACCCAAAAATATGCATGGACGTAAAGGAACCAATACTTATGTAAAAGTTCCATTAGGTACTATTATTAGAGATAACAAAACTCAAAATATTCTTGGTGATATTATTAAAGATAAACAAGAAATAATAATTGCTGCCGGTGGTCTTGGTGGACGAGGAAATGCTCGTTTTGCTTCGGCAATAAATCGAGTACCTAAAATATGTGAAAAAGGAATGCCTGGACAACATTTTGAAATAATTTGTGAGTTGAAATTATTGGCCAATGCCGGATTAGTTGGGTTGCCTAACGCCGGTAAATCAACATTATTAGGAGCTATTTCTGCTTCAACTCCAACAGTTGCTGATTATCCTTTTACTACTCTTAATCCACATTTAGGTGTTGTTAGAGTTGATAAAAATAATAATTTTGTTATGGCGGATTTGCCTGGATTAATAGCAGGAGCTAGTTTAGGAAAAGGACTAGGTTTACAGTTTTTGCGTCATATTGAACGTTGTCAAGTTTTAGTACATATGATTGATATTAGTGATAAGACTCAAGATCATTTTTTAAATTATCAATTAATTATGAGTGAATTAGAAAGTTATAATAAAGATTTGACAAAAAAACCGCATTTAATTGTTGCAAATAAAATTGATTTACCAGATGCACAAACTAATTTAGAGAAATTAAAAGAACAAATTAAATTACCAATACTTGCAATTTCTGCTATGAAACATATTAGTTTGGATATATTAATTAAAGATATTGCTAAAGCCGTTGAAAAAGAACAACTGCACCAAGTTAATAATAATGAAAATAATGAAGAACATATTCTTTATGAACATATTAATAAAGAAGAAGTTCCACAAGTTATTATTACTAAATTTGCAAATAATCAATGAACTATTTCTGGTAAAACCGTTGAAGTAATATATCAAAAAAATCCTTTAAATAATTATCATAATATTTTATTATTTAAAATTAAATTACAAGATTTAGGAATTTATGATGAATTAAGAAAGCAAGGAATAAAAAAAGGTGATCATGTTAAGATTTTTAATTATGATATGATTTGAGAAGAAGAATAAAAAAAGGGCAAAGGAAAATAGGAAATGGAAATAGTAATTAGTTTATTGGTAGTTATTTTAATTATTAGTAGTATTGGTGGCTTAATAATTTATATGCAAATTAAAAAAAGTCAGAATGTTACTAGCGACCCAATTGCACAAGACTTTTTAAAAATGCAAGTAGAAACTTTAAAAGAACAATTAAATGATTTTAAAACATCATGAAATGGTTCGGATCGTGATAAAACCGAAAAATTAATTAATTTAATGAGTAATATTGATAATTTTCAAAAAAATTTAGATAAAAAAGAAGATGATTATAAACGCAATGCTGATGTCATTCAAAGACAAGTAGTAGATGTTATTAAAGATTTAGCAAAGTTACAAGAATCATCAACTGTTTTAGGAAAAATTAATGATAATATTCAAAGTTTACAAGAAGTTTTTATTAATACTAAAAAACGTGGTAATGTTGGTGAATTTGTTTTAGAAAAAATTTTGACTAATATGTTGGGTTCAAATCAAAAATTATGAGAACGACAATATAAAACAATTGATGGCAAAGTTGTTGATGCCTATGTAAAAACAGATTCTGAAAAAGAAGGAATTGCTATTGATTCAAAGTTTTCAATTGATAACTATCAAAGGTATTTAGTAAGTGAAGATATTAAAGTTAAAGAAAATTATTTAAAAGATTTTCGTAATGATATTCGTAAACGAATTGATGAAGTTGGAAAATATATTAATATTAAAAATAAGATTTCTAGCGCAGTAATGTTTATTCCTTCTGAAGAAATATTTACTTTTATTTACGGACAATTTGCTGATGATATTGTTGAATATGCTTTTAAGAAACGTGTTTGAATTACCTCTCCTACTACTTTATCTGCTGTTTTATTTACAGTTGATAAAAATCGTAAAGATATTGATTTTAATAAAAATTTAGAAAAAATGGCAAAAAAATTACGTTTATTCAAAGATGATTTTGATCGTTGGGTTGATAGATGAGAAAAAGTTAAGGCTGGTTTTGATACAACTAATAAAGCCATTGAAACTTTAGATAAAACCCATAATAAAATTGCTGGACATTATAACAATATTTTTGAAATGTCTGAAGAAATAAAAGAGAGTGAATAATTATGAATTTAGAACAATATTTAGATGAAATTATTAAATTTTTACAAAGTGAAGTAAAAAAAGCAAATGCCAAAGGTTTAATTGTTGGTTTAAGTGGTGGTGTTGACTCAGCAGTAGTAGCATTATTGATTAAAAAAGCTTTTCCTAATGATCATTTAGCATTAATTATGCCTTGTTTTTCACCAGATATTGATTTAGAATATGCAAATAATTTAGTTAATATTCATAAATTAAATGCCAAAGTAGTTAATTTAAATAATGTTTTTTTAAGTTTTAAAAAAACATTAGAAACTGAAATTAATATAGAAAAATCAAAATTAATTTTAGGCAATTTAAAAGCTAGATTAAGAATGAATGCTCTTTATGCATATGCACAAAATCATAATTATTTAGTTGTAGGAACAGATAATAGTGATGAATGACACATTGGTTATTTTACTAAATATGGTGATGGTGGTGTTGATTTATTACCAATTATTCATTTGTTAAAAAAAGATGTTTTTGCTGCAGCAAAGATATTAAAAGTTAGTGAAGAGATCATTATTCGTAAGCCAACTGCTGGTTTATGAGATGAACAAACTGATGAAATGGAAATGCAATTTAAGTATGAACAATTAGATCAATATTTACTAGGAAATAAATCATTAATACCATCATCAGTAATTAATAAAATTGAATTTATGCATCAGAATAGTGCACACAAAAGAATACCTGTACCGCAAGCTCCGAAATGAACAAGAAAAAAATAAAGGAATGAGAATATGGCTGGACATTCACAATATGCAAATATTAAACATCGTAAAGATGCCCAAGATAACAAACGTGGTAAAATTTTTCAAAAATTATCAAGAGAAATTTATGTTGCTGTTAAATTAGGTGGTGCAAATGTTGAAAATAATCCGCGATTGAAATTAATGTTAGAAAAAGCACGACGTATAAATATGCCAAAGGATAATATTAATCGTGCTATTAATAAAGCTAGTAATGAAAATGAAACAACTAATTATGAAGCAGTCACTTATGAAGGATATGGACCAAGTAATATTGCCATAATTATTCATTGTTTAACTGATAATAAAAATCGAACTGCAAGTAATATTCGAAGTTATTTTAATAAATTGGGTGGTCATTTAGCTGCTACTAATTCTGTTCGATATTTATTTCAAACAACGGGGGTAATTCAATTTTCAAGTTTATTATCAGTTGAAGAAATTTTGGAGTTAATAATTGATTTTGAAATTTTTAATATTGAAAAAAAAGAAGATATCATTGATATTGAAGTTAATCCTAAACAGTTAAATGCTGTAACTAATTTATTAGAAAAAAATAATATTAATGATTTTATTACTAACGAAATTGTTAATATTCCCCATGAATTGATTACCATTACTGATCAACAACAAATTAAATTAATTGATATATTGTTAGAAACAATTGAAAATGATGATGATGTGCTTTCAATTGAACATAATTTTAAAAAATAAAAAGGTTTATTTTTCTTTTTCATCTAATTAATAGTAAGAATAGAAAAGGAGGAATAAGTGATGGATGAATATTTTTAGGTATTATTAAAGAATTTTATGAAAATAAAATTATTTTTGAATGTTGGATGGGTTACACTTTATTGGACACTAATTACGTAGACAAGTGAACAAATTAGTGAAAAGAAAGGAAGTATAATTATGGCCAATATTAACTCATATTCAGATGAATTTAAAAAACAAATAGTAGCTTTATATCAAAGCGGTAAGTCAGTGTCTTGTCTTGCTAAAGAGTACAATGTTACAATAGCAGCTACTTATAATTGAATTAAGCAATTTACTAATTCAGACAGGTTTAAAACTAAAGATAATCGTTCTGTTGAAGAAAATGAATTAATTAAATTAAGAAAAGAATTAAAACAATTAAGAATGGAAAATGATATTTTAAAGCAAGCAGCACTAATAATAGGCAGAAAGTAGAAATTATTGCTAAAAATAAAGTTAAATATAAAATTCGCACAATGTGTCGTTTTTTGAAAATATCTAAATCAACATATTATTTTAACTTAAAGAAAAAAGAAAATAAAATCAAAAATAATATGTATGATGAAGCTGTTATTAGTGCTTTTAAAGAAAATAAAGAAGTTTATGGTACTAGAAGATTAAAAAAAATTTTAGAAAACCAAGAAATTTATTTATCACGCAGAAAAATTAAAGAAATTATGAATAAGCATAATTTAATATCAAAATACACTAAATTATCATTCAAAAATCATCATAATAAAGTCAATAATAGTCAAATAACCAATCTTGTTAATAGAAACTTTAATAATAGGGTTAAAAATGAAGTTATTGTTAGTGATTTAACTTACGTTCAAGTTAATGGTAAATGAAACTATATTTGCCTATTAATAGACCTATTTAACCGCGAAATTATTGGACATAGTGTTGGAGTTAAAAAAGATGCATTACTAGTATATCAAGCATTTATGCAATCAAATCGCTGTTTAAAAGATATCCAAATATTTCATAGTGATCGAGGTAATGAATTTAACAATAAAATTATTAATAATCTTTTATTAGCATTCAATATTACTCGATCTTTAAGCAAAAAAGGTTGTCCTTATGACAATGCTGTTGATGAAGCAACTTTTAAAACTTTCAAAACTGAATTTATTAATGATAAAAATTTTACATCATTAATCCAATTAAAATTAGAATTATTTGATTATATCAATTGATACAACAACATAAGAATCCACAGCACTTTAAACTACTTAACTCCTATCAAATATCAAGAACAAGTGTCTACCAAAAAATAGTCCAATAAAGTGTAACCCATCCAGAATTTTAAATACCGGAACGATTTACTATAACAATAAAAAGAAAGAATTTAGTGGTGGCAGTAATTCTTATCCTGAACGTGGAAAAATTAATTTAATTGGTGATATAGAAGAAATATATCAATATCAAGGAATAGATACACCAACTGAATTTATAGCAGAAGAAAATACTGAACGTGATTATTATACAAAACTAGAAACTAATAATTTATTAGATAAAAAGCAAAATAAATTAACTGCTGGTGAAAATATTAAAATTGATGAAAAAACTAATACTATTAGTGCTACTGGTGGTAGTGGTGAATCATTATGAGAATACGACCCAAATAGTTCAAATATTTTACAACCAAAAATAAAAGGTGATGTAAAACATCTAATAACATCCAATAATACTAGAATTGTTGATATAGCAGACCCTATACAACAACAAGATGCTATTAATTTAAGAACTTTAGATAAAAAAATAGAAGATACAAAATCACAATTTCCAATTGCTTTTCAAATAAATGCTGTTAGTAAAGAAATTCCTAATTTAGAAACTAAAGATAAAACTATTGCTGGTGCTATTAATGAAATAAATAAAAAAAATACAATAGAAAATTTAAAAGATGTTATTATTAATAATAAAGATGATAAAGATAGTACTACAAGATTAGTTAATGATGTTATTAAAACTAATGTTGGAGGTAAAACTTTAATTTATAGAAATAATCCAGTTATAACTGATGATTTAGATATTCCAAATAAGAAATATATAGATGATAAAATAAAAGATTTTAAAATTGGTAAATGAAAAGAAGTGGGAACAGTTAGTAGTGATAAAACAAATATTACTTATAATTTTATAAGAGATAAAAGATATAAAGTTTATTATAATTGGGGTCAATCTACTAGTCCAAATGTTATTAAAGAATTTATATTTGACGCTTCAAATAATAATTATTTAGAAAGTTTTATTGAAGAAAATAATAAAATAAGTATTCTTTGATTGCAAGATAATAAAATTTTTATTGCTCAAAAAGGTCGTAATTATGGTTTTGTTAGTAAATTAGAAGAATATCAAGAAGAAAATACTTATCAAATTAATAGTAAAACATTAGATATTATTGCTCCTGAAAAAATTGATATAGAAAAACCTTTAAAAATTAATTGATATAGTTTAGAAACTAATGAAATTAGAGAAAATGAATGAGATATTGAATTAAAAAATAATCCAACACCAAGTATTCCACAATGAAAAGAAGTAGGAACTAAGCAAGATAATAAAACTATTAATTATAATTTTATTAAAAATAAAAGATATCGTATTTATTATAATTATTGTGTTACTAGTGATAATACAGAATATTCATGAATATGTAAACAATTTATATATAGTAAAAGTAAAATACAAGAATGTTTAGAGTATTTTATGGATACGGATAGTAATCATACTTGATTAATAATAAATCAAAATATTATAAGTATGATGACAAGACCATATCCTTTTAGTTTTGGTAATTTATGAAAATTAGAAGAATTGCAGGAATAATATTATGTTTTTTAAAATTATAAAAATTATTTTAGGTTTAATTGGAGTTCTTTTGTCATCAGCAACAGCAGGTTTAATTATATTTATTATATTAAAAATTGTATTAAAAATTAATCAAATATTTTAAAAAAAGGTGGTGAATATTATGTTAGGTAGATTTTTAAGAAAAGATAAAAGTACACATGCTTCTATTTTAAGTTATTTTGGTTTTAATGATTTTAATCATGAAACATATTTTACTGATTTTGTAGCAGAAAATAATGCTAATTTATATAATGCTCCACTAGATATTAACAATGAAACTATTAAGCAGTATTTAATTCAACAAGAATTTTATAGAAAAAATTGAAATTCTATTTTTAAATTAAGTAAATTGGGAATTAGTGGTTATTTAATTTTTATTGCAAATGATGACTTATATTTTCAAGTAGTTGATATACAACAAAGAGTTTATGATATTACTGGTAAATTAATTCAATGTACTATTTTTTATGATAGTTATGAACAAAATGCACAAATTGTAAGATTATTTGAAATTTATACATTAAATAATGAACAAGTAACTATTAATCGTGCAATTTATAGTGTTAATGATAGTAAAAAGCAATTTCCACTAGATTTTAAATCGTTCATTAATAACCCTAATTTAGCACAAGAACAAACACTAAATATTAACTATATACCAATAGCAATTATGAGAAATAAAGCAAATGAGCTAGCAGATTGTAATAAAGTAATGGATAAAATTAAAGCATTAGATGTTATTTATGAACAAATTGTTTTAGATACTATTTTAAACTCACCCAAATTTATTTTTAATTCAGCTTATGGTAATGTAAAAGATTTATTAGAAAATGCTGTAAGAATATTAGTTACTAAAAATTATATATTTAAAAGTGGTGGAAATAATAACGAACAAAATGAAAATATCAATATGACAAATAGCAACTTTAAAGGTAAAAATTTAACTGATATATATGATTGAAATGTTAATGAAATATTTAAACGTTGTGGAATTCATATACCAAGTCAAAAGAAATCTGCACAACAATCAGTACCCGAAAGTACAGCAGTAAATATTTCAACTATTAACTATATTGAACAAAAATTATGACAATTTAATATTGATATTCTTAAATTTATTCAAATATTAGTACGTTTAGATAAAGATTTATTAAATAGTAAAACATTAAATATTAATGATGAACAAGAAATTAATAACTTAACAGTTAAATTAAAATTATTTAATCCCGAAAATAACCAATTAATAGGAGAGAACAATGGAAAACAACAACAAACCACAAACGAAGTTTCCACAGAAACAAACTAAACTTAATCAAGCAGAAGTAGAAAATGATTATTTAATTGATAATATTCCTTATGATTTTACTAATCTTATGAGTAGCAAAGGTGAGACCCTGAGCTTAAAAGAGCATATGATGAATTTAAACTAAGAACTTTATATATTTATGAAATTGAACGTTTATTTAAAAATAATGAAAATAATAGTTTAAAATTTTCAGCAAATACTATTAAAATTGGTTTTATTGATATTGAAAAAGTATTAAAAACTACTGCTGTTGAAACATCAGACTTTACTATGCAATTAAATCAAAGAGCTAGCACAAATATTAATGATAATACAATTGAATATAGTATGACTGATATTAAAAATTTAATATTTCAAGAAATAAATTTATTAAATCAATTTAAATTATATGCAGTATCTATTAATGAACAATTAACTGAAAATAATATTGATAATTTATATATCATTAATAACTATTCACAACCTTATCAAAATCCAAAAACAAGAAGTACTAAAAGTATAACTATTATCAAAATTAAAGATTTTAAAACAAGAGATGGTTATCCTATCATTATTAAATTACAAAAACCATTAGATAAAGATACCAAAGTTATTGGTTTAAAAATTAAAGCCCCTAGAAGCATGATTTTCGGCAATATAAAGGTACTTGGTGAAGTTGATGGAAGTATACCCTAGTTATTTGTTAAAGATAAGATAGCATTTCCGCTATTATCAATGCCTATTGAAACACAACCAAAAGTTAGAATATTACAACAATGATTTAGTGAACAAATCTTACCTTGAAATTTAGCAAAACAATTTATAGGACAAGAAAAATCAGTTTTAGATTTAATTGCTATTGGTGGTGGTAAAGAAACAAGAAGAGAAATTTTTAATAATGCAAGAGTAACTAATTTTTGAATTGGTCAATTTGCTGGTTCTAAACCAAACTGACCTTTATCAAATTCAAAACATTTAATTGATAAAGAAATCTATGGTATGGGTTCAATTGGAGCAACTGCATTATGAATTGCTACTGATAATAATTTTCAAGATGTTGAAATCGAAATAAATGATAAACCACCAGTTGACAGTCTACAACAACTATTATTAGATATGCTAAGTTACACATATAACTATAATAGAAATTTTGAAGGTGCTACATATGATGATAAAGGTAGACCAGATAATGAAATTGCAAAGTTAAGAGCAAAATTTGAAGGACAAAAACCCGAAGAAGTAATAACTAACTTATTTAAACAATGAAAATTGGATTATCCGAATTATATAAATCTACCACAAGTTCATATTTTTAAGAAACTAGTAATTATGTTATCAAATAATATTTATTCAATTATGTCAATTAATAAAGGTTTAAATGATGATAATAAAATTTTGTTACCATACTATTTTGAATTAAAATCCAGTCCAATAAAACCTACTGGTAAAGATATTTGAAGATTTAAAGATACCAAAGTTATATTAAAATCTGAGTATTTTGATTTTACAGATATAAATAATATTAAACTAAAAAACAATGACATTAGTCAAAATGAATTATTCAAACTAGATGATAACCAATTTAACTGATTATCTATAACAAATGAACTAGAAAGTAATAATATTCCCTCATTAATTCCTGCTGATTGAACATTAGGTAATGGTGAATATGGAAAATATTTTACAAGAACAATTATTGATAAAGGTAAAATTAAAAGTGCTTTAAATTTATATGGTTCAAATAAATCTCAATTATTTTCTAAATTGGAATTTTATAAAGAACTATCACAAATTGATAATAATAGTGAATTTGAATTACAAATTGAAAATCCGATTAATAACTTAAATCGGATTGAAATTAGTGGTATATTTGGTGCCAAAAATTATAATTTAATTTTAATAACTGATAAACAAGAAATTAATTTAAATAATATTAGTTTATTTGATAAATACAATGAAAATATTTCTTATATAAATTTAGAAATATAACTATTCAAAATAATTATCTGTATAAGTACCATCTCATTTTATATCTTCATCATGATGTTTAAATTTAGAAAAATATAAATATGTTTTATTAGGATTATACCATTTATTTCATCAAATTGTACCAACTCCAAAAACTCATTGATGATTTGGAGGTAATGTTTAGTAATCTGTGTAACTTAAAACCTGTTTAGGATCTTTTTTAACTTATTTTTGATTAAATTAATATCATAAATGTTATTTTATAGTTGAAAAATAAATTTTTAATCGATAAGTTGTCAAATGATAAAATCTTTTTAACAAAAAAATGACAAAGAAAATAAAATGTTAATTAACTGTCAGGTTAGAAATAATTATTCCCTTTTTTAGTTTAATTATGTTTAAAAGATTCCAAACAGGTTTTAAGTTACACAGATTACTAAACATTACCTTTTAAAACTTTCAAAACTGAATTTATTAATGATAAAAATTTTACATCATTAATCCAATTAAAATTAGAATTATTTGATTATATCAATTGATACAACAACATAAGAATCCACAGCACTTTAAACTACTTAACTCCTATCAAATATCAAGAACAAGTGTCTACCAAAAAATAGTCCTAAAAAGTGTTGCCATTCCAATTGATAAATATTATCTGGATTACAACTTCTAATTTTAATATTTTTTTTAGCATTACCTAATGCAAATGTAATTGCTTGAAATTCTGCTTGACTAAATTCATTTGCTTCTTCTTCTCATTCTATTGATAAATCAAAACCTTTTATTTCACTTCTAGATAGCCCTTTTAAAGGTATTCTATCATTACTATTTGAATATACACCCATTACTCTAATAAAAGATTTAGTTCCTTTAAATCTAAAATATGCTTGTTTATTTGGATATTTTAAATTAAAGTCTACATAATCATTAAATCCAGAAGAAATAAATACTTCATATATTTCTTTTGTTAATTCATTAATATCTTTATTTAATTTTCTAAATCCATAAATAGCAATTGATTTATTAACTTTAATTGAAATAGCAATTAATATTGCTAATTCTTCTGCAATACTATATGTTTTACTTGAATATCTGCTACCACTTAAATTATATTCACTATGAGTAAAATCACTTTTATTTAATAATCAATAACTAATTTCATGTAAATAAGTAAATTCTTTATTCATAATATTATTCCTGCAATTCTTCTAATTTTCATACATTACCTTTTAAATTACCTTTTACAGTATAAATAGTAATCAATTTTGCATGTTGAACTGATAAAATTACTATATTAGCACTATCATTAAAGATTTGTATTTGTACACCAGCAATTTTTTTATCAGTTATAATAAATTCTTGAATAGTATAAACTGGATTATATATACTTCAAGAATAATAAACTCTATAATGTTTATTCTCTTGAAAATCATAAGTAATTTGTCAATTATCTCATTTATTTTTTTCTCTTGTTCCTACTTCTTTTCAATTTGAACCACTTGGACTTGGTTGTGGTTGTTTTTCTAATATTTCATTAATTGCTTGTAATAATTTTTTATTTTGAGTTTTTAATAATTTATATTCATTATTTTCTAATAAATCTCTACAAAGTAATGAATTTTCTTCATCATTTAGTAAAATTTCATTTGTTTCAGTATTATATTTAAAATAATCATTTGAAAATTTTTTATCTTTTATTTTTTCTTTTAACTCATTAATAGCACCAACAATAGTTTTATCTTTAGTTTCTAAATTAGGAATTTCAGTACCAAAAGTATTGAGAACAAAAGCATATTGAAATTGTGTTTTATCTATTTTATCTTCTAATTCTTTATCTACTTCTTCTTTTTTATAATAATCAGTTAAATCTGGGATATTTTTATTTAATGTTCTTAAATTAACAGCATCTTGTGGTTGTGTAGGGTCTGCTATATAAACAATTCTAGTATTATTTGAAGTAATAATTCTTTTTTCTTTAGGTTGAATAATATTAGGCGAATTAGGGTCTATTAATCATAATGATTCACCACTACCGCCAGTAGCACTAATAGTATTAGTTTCTTTATCAATCTTAATATT
This sequence comes from Spiroplasma endosymbiont of Dactylopius coccus, assembly GCF_977110965.1. Classification (NCBI taxonomy): domain Bacteria; kingdom Bacillati; phylum Mycoplasmatota; class Mollicutes; order Entomoplasmatales; family Spiroplasmataceae; genus Spiroplasma; species Spiroplasma endosymbiont of Dactylopius coccus. The sequence goes on from NZ_OZ373019.1 coordinate 612,606, forward strand.
TTCACCAGCAATTAATTTATCTTGTTTTTTATCAACATATTCTTTATTGGTTGCATCAGTTAAAAATGTAGGTGTACCAACATCAATTATTCTTTTATCATTAGCACTAATACCTTTATCATCTTTGGATTTAATAAAATTAGTATTATCTTTATCAACTTCTCATAATGAATTACCACTAGTAGCACTAATAACTTTCTTTTCTTGACCTTCTTTACCATCAACTAATTTCATAGTATCATTACTAAAATATTTAGTAAATAATTCAAGTGTTGTTAAATTATCAAATGATTTAATACCCCTAGTATCAATATCAAGTACTGAACCCATAATATTTTTTGGATGAGTAATAGTAATTTTAGTTCTATCATCACTACTTTTAATATTAGTAAATTGTACATAAATTTCTCATGGATTTTGTTCACCACCATTACCCATAATTTTTTTAAATCAATTTTGTTTTGAAGAAACATTAAGATTAAAACCTTGCATAATTGGATATTCATTTATTTCTTTTAAATAATTAAATACTTGTGGTGGTATAAAATAAGGGTCTTCTGGATTATTTTGTGAATAAGTAATACCACCTTGACCAATACTTGCTTGACCACGTGCATATTCAACACCTTTACCTAATAAAAAATTAACATAATGAGTAGTTGCAGTTTGAATATTATCTGTAAATTTAGTAGTATTTATTTCTGGTCATTTTTTTGAAATAGTAAAACCACTTAAAAAATCAATATTACTACTTGCAATTTCTATTGCATATCTAATTTCACTATCTGGTGTTGTAACTTCATCAAATAATGATTTATTAAATCCTTTTCAATTTTTAAATTCTTCAATTGTAATAAACATTAATGGGTCTTTAATAGCCATAATAATTTACTCCTTAATGTAAAATAAAGGGTATTTAAACCCTTTAAATTTTAAATTTAGTTACTTTTTTCTTATCTTTTTCACTTAATTCTTTCTTTTTAGATTTTTGTGCTATTACAAAATTATCTATTTGTTCTTGTTCTACATTAAAACTATCAAGTAATTTAGCAGTTGATGTAGTTTCTAATTGTAATTGAGAATTTATTTGTTTAATATTTGCTTTAATAAATTCTAATTCTTTATTATTTTTTAATTCTTTTGCTACATTAGATTGTTTTGATTTTTTAATAATTTTTGATAAAAATAATAAAACAATAGTAACAATTACTCCACTAGCAACTGCTCCACTTAATACTGCTGATATTACTGTTGTAGATAACTTCATTTTTTATTCCTCCAATTGTATTTTATTTGAATGTTGTTTACATAAATGACATTCTTTTTTATGTTTTCTAATATTTTTATATTGATATATTAAATAAGGACTTGTAATAATAATTGGGATTGTTATTAATATATATTTAATTAATTTTCCATAATTACCTAATTTAGTTATAATATTTAATCCAATATGACCAAACATAGGAAATAACGTTAATATTAAATGGTCAGGTCAAGTAAAATTATATTGATTAGTATAATTGCCTATTCCCATTTCTATTGGTATTTTAGGTATTAATCAAGGTGTTATTGTAAAAAATAATGTTATAAACATACCAATACTATGACTAGTTATTTTTAAAATATTTGATATTAAAATTTTAATTTTATCAATATGAGTACTATTTTTATTAAATCAAATCTTATTTAATCTTTTATATTCTTTATTATCTTTACTTAATGGATTAATAATATTTCATATACCAATTGGTTTAATTGGTTTATCTAATTCAATAATAATTACCACCTACTTTCATGTTTTATAAAAATTAGAATTTTGTTTAATTTTTATATATTTTCTTGTATGTAAAGAATTTTTTAATAATTGTTTTCTTTCATATCTTCATTGTGTACTTCCAATTTCATTTTTAGATAAAGTTTTATATTCTTTTAATTTAAAAAAACCTTTTTCTAATCTATTAATAAAATGCATAGTTTTTTGAACATTAATATTATTTGGATAAATTACATTTGTATCTTGAGACCCGTAATACTTACCTTTTTTAGCTAATTCACTTTTAACATATTTTCTTAATTGACTTGGTAATCATTTTCTATTTCAAAATTTTCAAAATATAGTTCCAGCACCAGTACCATTTTTTCCTTTTGCTTGTGTCATTAATATTCATATTTCTTGTGGAAATGCTGGATAAGTATAAGGACCATATCATATTTGTCTTTTATCATTATCACTTTGAAATAATGTTGTTAAAGTTCCAATTTTTAAATTTTTATTATCAACAATAAATCTTCCTTTTTTAAATCATGAACTTGATAATACTTCTCATGCATTTTCTGGTATTTCTTCTTCATTTTCTTTAAATAAATTATTAAATTTATTTACATAATTTTTAACAGTTCTAATTTCTGTTGGTATAATAGAATTTTTAAAACTATTTATTGGATTTTTAAATTTATTAATTTCATTTTTTAATATAGATAATTCACTTGGTTTTAATATACTTGTTAATTTTTTAAGTATATTTGGATTAAAAACACTATATGGTTGATGTATTTCTTTTTCACTAATATTTTCACTATCAAATACTGCTTTTAATGATTGATTTTTATAATAAGTTTTTAAAGCATATATACATTGCCGTAATCAAGAAAAAAATAAAAAAAACTTTATTAGTTATTGCAAATTATACTTTTCTTCAATATAATAATTAAGGTTTAGTAAATGCCCGGTTAGCTCAGCGGCAGAGCATTCGACTGTTAATCGAAGTGTCATAGGTTCAAATCCTATACTGGGCGCCATTATTCTAAACTCTTGTTTTCTACGGCTCGTTGGTGAATTGGTAAACACATAGGATTTTCATTCCTACATTACGGGTTCGATCCCCGTACGAGTCACCATTAATTAATATTTAGACTGCAAGTATTATAATTACTTGTTTTTTATTCCCCTAGATGTCTCGTTAGCTCAATTGGCAGAGCATCAGACTCTTAATCTGAGGGTTGTAGGTTCGAGGCCTATACGGGACACCAAAAATGCGGAATTGGCGAAACTGGCAGACGCACCAGATTTAGGCTCTGGCGCCGAAAGGCATGAGGGTTCAAGTCCCTTGTTCCGCACCATACATTATTTTATTAACCTTTATGTTTTTCATTAAAGGTTTTTTCTTTTTTGAAATTTTTATTTTAATTTAAGAAATTTTATTCTATGGAAATATATAGTATTTTATTATTTTATCTTTATAATATTAATAAAATAATAGAAAAAAGAAAGCAGGAAATGATTGATGGTAAAAATAATTTTTACTGATGTAGATGGTACTTTATTTGATAGTGGCAGTGCCTTAAGTGAAATTAATATTAATGCTTGTTTAAAAGCTCAAAAAAATAATATTAAAGTTGTAATTAATACAGGTAGATATGGTGAAAATGCTATTCGTGTTGGTAAAATGATTAATGCTGAAAAATATGATGGTTATATTATTGGTAATGATGGCGCTGAAATTTGATCATATACTAAACAAAAATGAATTTATTTACAACAATTAAATTCAGAAACAACAATTAAACTTTATGAATGATTAACCAAATATAATAAACAAATGATTTTACATTTTAATAGTATTGATACTTTGTATGTTAACCATGTGGCTAATAGTTGAAGTACATGAGTTGAAAATCTGCAAATTAAAATTATTAAGTTAACTAATAGTACTGATATTAAAATGCCAATTTCAAAAGTAATGGTTATTTTAGAAAAATATTGAAAGGCTAATGAAATTACAAAATTCATTAATAATTTTGAAACTAACTTTCCAGATTTAACAATTGTTCAATATCATACAAATGTTTTTTCAATTGGTAATAAAAACATTAATAAAGGTTCAGCACTACAATGATTATGTAATCATTTAAATATTGACACTAAAGATGCATTAACGATTGGTGATGGATTTAATGATTTACCAATGTTTGAAGTATCTGGTCATCCAATAGTAATGGAAAATGCTAATATTGTTTTAAAACCATATGGTAAAACTATTGCTCCAAATAATGATGAACATGGAGTTGGATATATTATTAATAATTATGTTTTTAAAAAATAAAAACTTAATATTTTTAAAAATATACTCTTATAGTTTATTAACACACTAATAATTAAAATATATTATAATAATAATATAAGAAAAGTGAAAGTAGAAGGAAAATATGGTAGCAAAAAAACCTACTGTTTTTAATATTTTTATGAAAGCTACATTGCCAAAAGTTAAAGCAGAACACCCAGAATTAAAACACACTGAGGCTTTTGGAAAAGCAGCAGCATTATGAGCTAATGCTAAAGAAAATCCTAAAAACAAATAGATAGATAGATAATTCCTTAAAAGAGTCAGATTTAAAATCTGACTCTTTTAAATATAAAAAAATATTAAAATTTTAAAAAAACACTAAAATTGCTATACAAATCAACAATGATAAAGTATAATCAAAATTGGAATGGCAACACTTTTTAGGACTATTTTTTGGTAGACACTTGTTCTTGATATTTGATAGGAGTTAAGTAGTTTAAAGTGCTGTGGATTCTTATGTTGTTGTATCAATTTATATAATCAAATAATTCTAATTTTAATTGGATTAATGATGTAAAATTTTTATCATTAATAAATTCAGTTTTGAAAGTTTTAAAAGTTGCTTCAGCAACAGCATTATCATAAGGACAACCTTTTTTGCTTAAAGATCGAGTAATATTGAATGCTAATAAAAGATTATTAATAATTTTATTGTTAAATTCATTACCTTGATCACTATGAAATATTTGGATATCTTTTAAACAGCGATTTGATTGCATAAATGCTTGATATACTAGTAATGCATCTTTTTTACCCCAACACTATGTCCAATAATTTCTCGGTTAAATAGGTCTATTAATAGGCAAATATAGTTTCATTTACCATTAACTTGAACGTAAGTTAAATCACTAACAATAACTTCATTTTTAACCCTATTATTAAAGTTTCTATTAACAAGATTGGTTATTTGACTATTATTGACTTTATTATGATGATTTTTGAATGATAATTTAGTGTATTTTGATATTAAATTATGCTTATTCATAATTTCTTTAATTTTTCTGCGTGATAAATAAATTTCTTGGTTTTCTAAAATTTTTTTTAATCTTCTAGTACCATAAACTTCTTTATTTTCTTTAAAAGCACTAATAACAGCTTCATCATACATATTATTTTTGATTTTATTTTCTTTTTTCTTTAAGTTAAAATAATATGTTGATTTAGATATTTTCAAAAAACGACACATTGTGCGAATTTTATATTTAACTTTATTTTTGACAATAATTTTTATTTTCTGCCTATTATTAGTGCTGCTTGCTTTAAAATATCATTTTCCATTCTTAATTGTTTTAATTCTTTTCTTAATTTAATTAATTCATTTTCTTCAACAGAACGATTATCTTTAGTTTTAAAACTACCTGAATTAGTAAATTGCTTAATTCAATTATAAGTAGCTGCTCTTGTAACATTGTACTCTTTAGCAAGACAAGACACTGACTTACCGATTTGATATAAAACTACTATTTGTTTTTTAAATTCATCTGAATATGAGTTAATATTGGCCATAATTATACTTCCTTTCTTTTCACTAATTTGTTCACTTGTCTACGTAATTAGTGTCCAATAAAGTGTAACCCATCCAAAAGTATATTGTCTTTTTGTTTGTACTGTTTTAAATATTTGATTATTTGGTAAATTACTAAAATCAACACCACTTGTATCATCAATTAAATAAGCATTTCAATAATCACCTATTTTATATTGTTTTGTATAAAATTCATCTTGACCATTAACTTTATGTGTTTCTTCATTAATTTTACCTTTATTTTTTTGATATATTTTTGTACTATTTTTCCAAATACATACAACTGGAGTAGTACCAGTTAATATTAATTCATATTGACCAAAATCACTTATTTTACTATTAATTGATTTATAACTCGTTTCAGTTAAAGGAATTGCACCATTATTAATAACAAATGGAAATATTTTTCAACAACTACATCTCTTTATTAATTGTTGAGTTTGCTTTAATGCTAGATGTGCTTGTTTCATTAATTGAATTCTTACTGCGTTGTTCATTATCATTTGTATTATCTCCTAAATGTTTATTTAAAAATTTATTTTCATTAATAATATGTTCTAATTTTTGTTTTGCCATTAATGTATCAATATTTTCATATAAACTAATTGCTTCAACTATTGACATTGTTCCATTATTTAATCTACTATTAATTAATTCATCTTGTACTAATTGGTCAACCATAGCAATTGGTATAAATTCAAAATTATAAGGTCTTTCACCAATACCATTTCAATATACTTTTCCATTTTCATTTTTAGAAGAAGTTACTAACATATCAAACATTTTTCAAAGAAATAAAGTACTTTTTTATTTATTATTAATTTATATATTATCTAATATTTATATTTTCTTCATTTAAAAATTAATGAATTTCCAACAACAGTTATATCAGAAAGAGCCATCGCAATTGCAGCCAACGGTGGAATAATAAATCCGACAACAGCTAGTGGAATAATGATAATATTATAACTAAATGCTCAAATAAAATTCATTCAAATATTATTTTTAGTTTTTTTAGTTAAAACAATAGCCTTATAAACAATACTAATATCATTATCAAGAATAGTAATATCACCAATTTTTTTAGCAATATCACTACCAGATCCCATTGCAATTGCTAAATCAGATTGTTCTAAGGCAATAACATCATTAATACCATCACCAACAAACGCTACTTTTTTTCCTTTTGCTTGTAAATCAGCAACAATTTGTGATTTACCTTGTGGTGTAACATTAGCAAAGTATGTTTCTATCCCAACGCGATTAGCAATAGCAAGTGTTTGTGATTCATTATCACCACTAATTAAAATAACCTCAATTCCCTGTTTTTTAACTTTTTCAATTGTTAATAATGCATTTGTTTGTAATTCATCTTCTAAAATAAAAATATTAGTAACAACTTTATTAATTGCCAATGCCAATACTTTCTGGCTAGGAGTAACTGTTTCAAAATCAAATGTTTTTAGAAATGGACTAAATGGCATTTTTGCTTTTTGTAAATTTTCAAGTGATGAAATTTGTAATTCTTCAGTTTGATATTTTGCTTTAATACCAAAACCAATCTGTTCTTTAACTTCGGTAATTGTCAATGATTGTCCAACATTATTAGTATTAGCATATAAAGAAAAAGCTAAAGCCAAAGGATGTGTTGAATGTTTTTCCATAGCAATTGCCTTATTAACATGTTTTTCTTGACCATAAATTTTAGTAATAACCAAATTACCAGTAGTTAATGTTCCTGTTTTATCAAAACAAATGGTATCAATCTTAGTAATTTTTTCAAAAGCACTAGCCTTATTATAAATGATTCCTATTTTTGCTGCTTTATTAATTCCAACAGCAACTGCTAATGGTGTTGCAATCCCTAATGCACAAGGACAAGCAATTATTAAAGTTGCAATTGCAATTTCTAATGATTCTTGCACACCATTACCTACTGCAAAATAACGAATAAGAAAAACTAAAATGGCAATTAAAATAACAGTTGGTGTAAATCACCCAGAAATTTTATCAGCCAATTTTTGTAATTTTGGTTTCTGAGATTGTGCATCTTCAACTGCCTTAATAATACTTGCTAATACTGTGTCTTTACCAATTTTAGTTGCTTTCATCCTAAAACTATCACCAACATTATTAGTTCCACCAATTAAATTTTGGTTAACTTGTTTTGTAATAACTTGCGATTCACCAGTTAACATTGATTCATTAATAAATGCTCCTTCACTAATTAATTGACCATCAGTAGGAATATTTTCACCTTTTCGAATAATTAAAATATCATTTAATTGTACATCTTCAATATTAATAAAAGTTTCTGTTTTGGTATTATAATCATATTTTAAGATTGATTTTGGTTTTAATGACATTAAACTTTCTAAGCCACTAGTAGCCCTTTTCTGTGCAACAGCACTAATTAAATCACCAAGTAAAACAATCATAATAATTGAAGCACTAACTTCAAAATATAAGTGTTCGGTTTTATTAATTATCATTAAATAAATAGAAAAAATAAATGCCGTTGTTGTTCCTAGTGCTACTAAAGTATGCATACCAGGTCATTTTTGTTTAATTAATTCTCGATAAATACCAATATAAAATTTACGACCAAAATAAAATTGAATTGGAAGTGCTACTGCAAGTTGGACATAAGGATTACGTAAACTATCAAAAAATGAAGTATTAGGTATCATAATTAATAATAATGGTAGTAACAATATTCAACCAATAATAAGTTCAATTAAATCACGTAATTTAACATTATGTTGATGATTATGATGTTGTTCTGACATATGAGATTGATGTTGTTCACTACTATGACTATGACTACTATGATGACTATGACTACTATGATCATCTGTAATATCTTTCATATCAACTTGGTGACTCGTTTTTATATCTTTAATCTCAGTTTCAAACTTACAAATTTCATATCCTAAATGATGCATTGCTTTTTTAATTTTTTTTTCATTTCAAAACTTAGGATCATAACTAAATTGTGCTTTTTTAGTAGCAAAATTGATACTAACAGTAATACCATCTTCTTTGGTAAAATGTCTTTCGATGACACTAGCACAAGAGGTACATGAAACATCTGACAGTACTGCTCTACTAATAACAAAATTATCATTTATATCACTTGTATTATTCATATTAACTTCATCTCCTCAAATTTTAATATTTTAATCTTTTTTATTATTTTTTAACACACAATATATACAAAAATAAATTATACACATTTTAATGTTAAAAAATATTAAAAACACTAAATCCCCAATAACATGATTGGGGATTTATTACCTTAAAAAGTAATCAAGTATATAGGGGCTTTGCCCCCCTAGTTGCTTCGCAACTCACCCCAGTGGCGTAAACGCCACGGCCAACCAACCAAGGTTCTGGTTGGCTCCGACCAATAATATAGGTTTACTCTATTTTAACATCTTTCTTATTTTTCTTAGAACCTGTTTAGGATCTTTTTTAACTTATTTTTGATTAAATTAATATCATAAATGTTATTTTATAGTTGAAAAATAAATTTTTAATCGATAAGTTGTCAAATGATAAAATCTTTTTAACAAAAAAATGACAAAGAAAATAAAATGTTAATTAACTGTCAGGTTAGAAATAATTATTCCCTTTTTTAGTTTAATTATGTTTAAAAGATTCCAAACAGGTTCTTAGAATATTTATTTCTATAATAACAAGTACGGCATACAGTATTTTCAGTTTCTTTCTTTTCAGTTTGTAATATATTATCCAACTTATCTAATCCTACTGCTCTAATATCATCAACAGTAAAATCTAATGCTTGTGATTGTTCATAGTCTTTAACAATACTTAATTCACTCTTTAACGAATGAATATAATTTAAAGCACGACTATTATATCTTTGTAAATAAGACCTAGGAAATCATAAACTAAAAGTCATAGTTTAACCACTATAACTAGGTGGTAATCCACCACGTTTAATTATTCGCTTTGTTTGTCTTTTAGATAATACAACTTTATTATAATCATCAACATTAGTATAAATATTTAGTTTAAACTTAACTAAAAATAACAAAATACGCATTCTTTTAACTTGAACAATATATTCCACTTTTTCACGTGCTTGCTTTGGTATTCTATCGGGGTGTTGCTCAATCATATACATAATTCCATTAAATTATGACCTATTAACTTACAAAACATTCCTAAACTTTCTTGTGTTTCTTTAAATTCGGGTGATAAATCATTACTATTAATTTTCAAACCTAACTCATCTAAAACAACCATATCACACTCTTTAAAAGCATAATTACTATTTAATTGATTAAATTTAAAAACATCATCATAAGAACAACGATAACTATATTCATTAAGAACTTTAATAGGAATAGGACTTACTACTCTACCTTTGTGTTTTTGTGCTAAACAACATGCAAGAGCAGATTTACCAGTACGTGGTGGTGCTGAAATAATATAACTACCTACACGTTGTAATATCTTTATATTTTTTCTAGTTATTAAAAATGGATAAAGTATTATTAATAATATAACTCCTAAAAGTAAATAACCATATCAAGGCATTATTTAACCACCTTACTTTTATTTTTAAACTTATTTTTAATTCAAAAACAAAACTCTACAAAATATGAACTTAAAATAAAGGGAAAAATAAAATCAAAAAAGAAAATTAAAATTTTTGAACCAAAACTAGCATTTTCAAAAAATAACTTTAATTTGTCTACATCAAAATCAAAAAATAACGCAGTAAGCGATGATATTAAAAAACAAAAAATAACTCCACTACAAATTTCAAATAAATCTTTCTTTTTCATAATAAACTCCTAACCAACTAAAAATCCTACTGCTTTTAAAAATACTCATAAAGTTAAAACTTGTTCTAAACCACTAGTAAAATCAACATTTAAAACAGAACTAATAGTATCATCAAAAATACGTCTCAATAATCCGTCAAGTTTAGCAAAAAATTCTCTTAAAGGTTCAACGGGTAAAACTTTACCAACAACACCATAAAGTACTCATCTAAAAGCATTACGCAATTGACCAAAAACATCATATCAACTAACTCGTTCATACTCAGGATTAAAAGGACTATTTGGTGGAACTGGTGTTACTTTCTCACTTGAAAAAATATTAACTTGACCAAATAAAACATCTGGTGAAATAGTTAAATCTGTAGTTCCGTGAATATCAAAAAATACAGTTAAATGTCTTAGAACCTGTTTGGAATCTTTTAAACATAATTAAACTAAAAAAGGGAATAATTATTTCTAACCTGACAGTTAATTAACATTTTATTTTCTTTGTCATTTTTTTGTTAAAAAGATTTTATCATTTGACAACTTATCGATTAAAAATTTATTTTTCAACTATAAAATAACATTTATGATATTAATTTAATCAAAAATAAGTTAAAAAAGATCCTAAACAGGTTCTTAAATTTGGAACACGCACCGGCATAGATATAAAATTATATAAATCTTGACTAAAAGTAGTATTATCAATTGCACCTTTAAAAACATATTTAGTATCACCAACATAATCTAAAAAACTAAAAGAAAAATCACCAGTAAATGTAGAAAAACCCTCATAACTAAAATAAAACATAAAACCTTGAATATAAAAACTTAAAGGTTTATCAATTTCAAAATTTAATTCAAAAAGTAAACTCAAAGGTTTAGCTCAACGATTTACATTATAAATAAGAATTTGATTTTTTTGCCATATTGAATAAAATTATGATTAAACATAATACGAGAAATGTCGGTAATGTTTAGTAATCTGTGTAACTTACAAAAATAACTATGTTTAATTAATTCTATAATAAACCTAGAAAGAGTGAATTACAGATGGCTAAAAAGCAAAATATTAATAATAATGATCCAATATCAAAAGCAGTAGATTTATTATTAGAAAATACTGAAGATTTAACAACAGTTTTTAAAGAGGGAGGTTTGTATAAAGAATTAACAAAAAGATTAGTAGAAAAAATGTTGAATTCTGAGATGCAAAATTATTTAGGATATGATAAGAATCAACATAGTAATAGTGACAATGCTCGTAATGGTATAAGTTCAAAAAAATTAATAACTCAACAAGGTAAAATTGAGATTGATGTACCACGAGATCGCAATAGTAATTTTAATCCTTTAATAATTGCAAAAAGACAAAGAAGATTTGATGGTTTTGATCAACAAGTTCTTTCTTTATATGCAAAAGGTATGACATTATCAGATATTAGAATGCAATTACAAGAGTTATATCATGGTGCTGATATTAGTGAAAGTGTTATTAGTCAAATTACTGATGATGTTATTGATGATGTAAAAGCATGGCAAAATCGACCATTAGATAGTATTTATCCGATTATTTATTTTGATTGCATAGTAGTTAAAATACGACAAGATAAACGCATTATTAACAAATCTGTGTATATAGCTTTAGGAGTTGATTTAGAAGGTAAAAAAGATGTTTTAGGCTTATGAATTAGTGAAAATGAAGGTTCTAAATTTTGATTAGCCAATTTCACAGAAATGAAAAATCGAGGCTTAAATGATATTCTTATTGCTTGTAGTGATAATTTAACAGGAATGTCAGAAGCAATACAATCAGTTTATCCTAAAACAGAACATCAATTATGCATCGTTCATCAAATTAGAAATAGTTTGAAATGGATGGGTTACACTTTATTGGACACTAATTACGTAGACAAGTGAACAAATTAGTGAAAAGAAAGGAAGTATAATTATGGCCAATATTAACTCATATTCAGATGAATTTAAAAAACAAATAGTAGCTTTATATCAAAGCGGTAAGTCAGTGTCTTGTCTTGCTAAAGAGTACAATGTTACAAGAGCAGCTACTTATAATTGAATTAAGCAATTTACTAATTCAGGTAGTTTTAAAATTAAAGATAATCGTTCTGTTGAAGAAAATGAATTAATTAAATTAAGAAAAGAATTAAAACAATTAAGAATGGAAAATGATATTTTAAAGCAAGCAGCACTAATAATAGGCAGAAAGTAGAAATTATTGCTAAAAATAAAGTTAAATATAAAATTCGCACAATGTGTCGTTTTTTGAAAATATCTAAATCAACATATTATTTTAACTTAAAGAAAAAAGAAAATAAAATCAAAAATAATATGTATGATGAAGCTGTTATTAGTGCTTTTAAAGAAAATAAAGAAGTTTATGGTACTAGAAGATTAAAAAAAATTTTAGAAAACCAAGAAATTTATTTATCACGCAGAAAAATTAAAGAAATTATGAATAAGCATAATTTAATATCAAAATACACTAAATTATCATTCAAAAATCATCATAATAAAGTCAATAATAGTCAAATAACCAATCTTGTTAATAGAAACTTTAATAATAGGGTTAAAAATGAAGTTATTGTTAGTGATTTAACTTACGTTCAAGTTAATGGTAAATGAAACTATATTTGCCTATTAATAGACCTATTTAACCGCGAAATTATTGGACATAGTGTTGGAGTTAAAAAAGATGCATTACTAGTATATCAAGCATTTATGCAATCAAATCGCTGTTTAAAAGATATCCAAATATTTCATAGTGATCGAGGTAATGAATTTAACAATAAAATTATTAATAATCTTTTATTAGCATTCAATATTACTCGATCTTTAAGCAAAAAAGGTTGTCCTTATGATAATGCTGTTGCTGAAGCAACTTTTAAAACTTTCAAAACTGAATTTATTAATGATAAAAATTTTACATCATTAATCCAATTAAAATTAGAATTATTTGATTATATCAATTGATACAACAACATAAGAATCCACAGCACTTTAAACTACTTAACTCCTATCAAATATCAAGAACAAGTGTCTACCAAAAAATAGTCCTAAAAAGTGTTGCCATTCCAGATTATTAAATAATGATTTATTTTGATCTATTGGAATGACAGGTAGTATTTTCTTTTTACTAGCAATATTATTTTTTTGAACTACTATCATCATACTATTAAACATTGTATTACTTGCTATTGTTAATGTTGTTACTGTACTTAGAGTTAATAAAAACTGTTTCATTTACAATACCTTCTTTTACTTTTTACCATTTTTAAAATCATAATTAAATTTAATAATAAATAATTAATTTAATATCAGAATATGAAGTTGATCCTAAAAAAGTAGCTGTCATTATATGTCATTTTCAATAAATATTATTATCATCATGTCAAAGTTCTAAATAAATATCAATGGCAGTTCCTACACCTCCTGGGTAATTTGGATCATATGGTGGTCACGTACTAATATTAACTTGAAAAATTGAATTATCAATATCTTTTTGTTGATTAGTTTTTATATTTGTTGTTGTGACTTGAGAATTTAGAGATTTATAGTCTTCTTTACCACTTCCCGTTGAAACTTTTAAATATGAATTAGCATCAAAATTAAAAGTTGGATATTTATTAGTAAAAGTATTTCATTGAACTAAATCAATTATATGAGTCATTTCATTTATAATTTAAGTTATTTTCTATATTTGATTTATCAAACTCATTATAATAAACTTCAATTAAATTATTATCTTTATCAAAAATATAATTAATTGAATAATTTTTATCATTTACGTTCATTGGTGCACTATATATAAAATTAAAAATATTATTATTGTTACTAATTAAATTAATAATAATATTAATTAAATTATCATTAATTTGCCCTTTTAAACTACTTTGTGTCATAAAATATTGACCTATTTTATTAGCAATAGTATTATCAATTAAATTATTTTTTGCTGCTTTTGCAATATAATACAAACCTAATGTTTCACTTAAACTATTGCTATGTTCAACTTTATCAGCACCTGCTTGTTGGGAAATATCAATATGTTTTTCAACGCCACCAAATTGAATATATTGTCAATCAGTATTATCATCACTAAAATATGTGTGAGAATATTCACTTTTACTATATGGATTATATTTATCTTTAACTGTGGTAATTTTTTATGAGTAATCATTTCTTGTTTAGTAGCATCAACTTCGACTTTATCTTTTGGTGGTATTACAGCATCCTTGTTTATAAACTAATTCACCTTTATTATCAACAGTAAATAATGTTCGTGCTGATGTCTTACCATCACTTAATAAATAATCAGCATGACTAGTATCATAACTATAATAGTTATTATCTATTTGATTAGTAATTCAAAATCACTACTACTTAAATAACCATATTGATTATTGAACACTGAAGATAAAGTATCATTTATTGATGATTTATTTGTTAATAGTTTATTAACGGTAGTGTTAGTAACATCAATAGTATTAATAATACTACTTGTTAAAGTTAATGTTGTTAATGTACTTAATGTTATTAGTAATTGTTTCATGTTACATTCTCCTTTCGTTTTAAGTTTACTAAAAATTATTTTATAAAAAATATCTGACTAATCTATACTAAATATAACACTTTATTAATTTTATTTAAGAAGATTAATAAAATGCTTATTTTAAAAACTAAATTTAGTATGTAAGTACTTAATTTCATTGAGAAATACTTTTAATATAAAATGTATTAATTAAAGAAGGATGTCATATATCTGTACCATAACAGTCAATATGAATTATTATTCCATTAACAGCCACATTATTTAAAAATTTTGTTAAATTATCTTTAAATATAGAATTTCAAAAATTTTTAAAAGTTCAATTATCACCAATTTCATGCTTCATATTACTATAATCAAATAAGTTTCCATTAATAAAATACTTATAAATTACATCTCAATTATTTTGATTATTAATTAAATAATATAAATCCTGATAATTAATATAAATATCACCTGTATAATCAACTGAAGCAAAAGGACCAGGACTAACATGAGTTTCAAAATTACTTGTATTACTTTTTTCGTAACTATAATGATTATAATTTAACTCAATAATATTATTATTATGATCAAAAATATAACTAATGACATAACTTGTATCATCATTTGAAAATGGCATATTTAACATAAAATTATAAACGTATTTATTATTAATAATTAAATCAATAATTTTAGTAATTAATTCATTATTAATTTTTCCTTTTAAACTACTTTGTGCTATAAAATATATTCCCAAATTAATAGCAACTGACTGACTAATCTTATTTTCAATTACTGCTTTAGCAATATAATATAAACCTGATGTTTCGCTTAAACTATTGCTATATTCAACTTTATCAGCACCTACTTGTTGTGAAATATCAATATGTTTTTCAATTCCACCAAATTGCAAATATTGTCAATCAGTATTATCACCACTAAAATCAGTAGATGAATACTGACTATTACTATAAGAATTGTAATTTGCTTTAACTGTAGTTATTTTTTTATGACTAATCATTTCTTGCATCGTATTTTCAATATTTAATTTTTGATCAGCAGGAATAATAACATCAGGATTATAAATTAAAGTTCCTTCATTATTTACTAAAAAAACATCTCTTGCATTAGCAAAAGTATAACTTTTTAAAGCTGATGTGTCATAACTATAAAACTTATGATCAGTTATTGATTGATTAGTTATTATATCACTATCATTTAAATAGCCATATTGATTATTAAATAATGAAGTTACAGAATCACTTATTGATGATTTATTTGCTAATAATTTATTAATGGTAGTATTAGTAGCATCAATAGTATTAATAATACTATTACTTGCCAAAGTTAATGTTGTTAATGTACTTAAAATGATTAATAATTGTTTCATATTACTTTTTCCTTTTTTTAACTTACTAACTGGTAATTAAAATTAAAATTAAAATCAGGGAATGTTAAAGTAGCACGATCACTAATAGTTTTGCCAGCAAACCTTTCTGATAAATCAAGAGTATAAAGTGTATTATCTTTAGTTGGTTGTGTTTCGCTGTCAGTAAATACTAGTTTTACATTATTTAACTCTCAACCCGATTTTGTTGTTACTGCAACATCGGTTTCTAAAAAAATACTTTTTGTTTTAGTAATTAAATCTCAAAAATTATTTGCCTTACCACCTTTAATTTCTTTACTAATATCAACTGACATACCATTTGGTTTTGTGTCACCATCTAATAAATAATTCATAGTGAACTGTCCAGTAAATGCATTCTCAACTGGATGATAAGAATTGTTATTAATTGTATTTAATAAACTATCTTTATTAGTAATTCAATTACCTAATAAATTATCTTGTTCATAAAAATGTTGACCTTCTTGTAAAATATTTGCATCTTGACCATCTTTTAATCAAATACCTTTTAATGCAAAATCTTTTGGCGAAGGATAATTACCAGTAATATTATTTTTATTATGACCATGAACAATAGCTTTAGCACTTAAAGAACCATCTAATTTATAACTATTATCAGCAGCTTTTATTGTTATTTCAATATTTTTACCTAATTTATTATTAAAAATATTATAACCAAATTTTAAATTTGTTGATATTGTATAATCACTATCTTTAATATTAAGATCTGAATAATTTTTTTGGAAATAAGATTGACAAATCTTCTTTACACTCTCAATAATTTGACTATTAACAAATTTAACATCTTCTTCTGATAATTTACTATCGGCATTAATAAAATTACCATTTTTATCTTTTTGATTATCTAAAGTAATTTGAAAGTTTTTATTATCTTTATCATTATTATATTGTGTTTCAATTTCATTAGTTAATTCTTTCATAGTACTTAAATCAGCAATATCATTTTTAACATTTATAGTGCAATTATCTTTTTTTCCTGTAAAGTTTCAAGGATTATTATCTAAAGATGTAATTGAAAATTGAACAGGAACACTTTTAGTAAAGTTTTGTGGTTCTGAACCATTTTGAAATTCAATTTTGTAATAACTAGGTTTAATTTCTTTTTTGGGTACATTTAATGCTTTACTTAAAATTGTTTCAAATTGTTCTTGAATTGTTGGAATTAATCATTTATCTTTTATTGAATCAATAGTAGCATTTTCAGGATTAGTAATATTAATAATTTTATTAAGAAAGTTAACTGGTAAACTAGCAATATTAATTGCAACTTGATTTATAATATTAATATTAATTTCGATATTAACGTTAGTATTTTTAATACCAAAAATTGATGCTTGATCATTAGTTGTTAAGTTTAAAACATAACTTTTAGACTCATTAAAATTCTTTGGCAAAGTAAAAGAAGTATTAGTTATCGACTTTTTATCCTTACCAACAGTAAAGTTAACTGCTGGATTATAATTAGCATTTAAGAAAAAATTAATTGGTAATAAAGTTGAATTATCATTATCAACATCACTTTCAATTTTAGGATCAGTTTTTTGTAAATTATTATCAATACTACTTAAAACATTTGTAAAATCAATATTACCATTATCAGCAGCATTTTCAATAACATTAAAATTAACAATATTTGTTGATTTACCAAAATAAGCAATAGTAGAATCTAAACTAATAGGTCCAGAGTTACGATGATGTTTTTGATAATATTCATCTCATAATTTATTATTAGAATTCGGATTAAATTCAGAATTATTGAAAGAAGCAGTAGTATGTAAGAGTAATATCGTAGTAACTGTTGTAGAACCAAATGCTAATAAATACAACGAAAATAATAAGATTCTTTTCTTCTTATTTTTTTTAACATTAATTGTATATATTGAATTAGATCCTGTTTTTATCTTTTTATGTTTATCCTGATTAACCATATCTTTACTCGGGCTATTACTATTTATTTTATATTTCATTTTAACAATCCTTTCCTAGCATTATTTTTAAAATAATCTAAAGTGAAAAATATAGATTAACGCTTTAACTTGCTATTTTTAACTAAAATATTAAAATAGGAAAAAATATTAAAATAGTTTAAACCTTAGTTTTAATAAAAAAAAGTAAGGTTTAAAGTAAACCAATTAAATTTAGTTTTTATATTTTAATATTAATAATTTTAATAATTATATAAACTTTGCTATACACCTATTAAAATTATAAGGAAAGAAATACTCTGTCCTTAAAAATAATATTACACTTATTATAAAAAAAGACAATATTCTTTTTAAAAAAAGATTGAATATTTTTAATTAAAAAGAACACTAATAGTAAAATAATTTTCAAAATAATTTTTCTTAATTAAGATAAAAATTAATTTTTTTTAATATTACATTCAACATGCATTGGTTGTAAATTTTCTAAACTATTATTATTTGGATCACCATCAATGTGATCAATATTTCAAGCAAATGCTGAAGTTGGTTGTTTACCTTGATAAGCACCTTTTATCATTGGCAAACAACACCACGGACAAGGAACTTGCACATTCAATGTTCAAAATTCAGATAATCCTTTAAAATATTTCTCCATTTTTTGAATAGAATAGTTTCATATTTTTTCTTTGTCTTCTTTTTCTCACTTTTTACGACGTGCCACAATGAATTAACCCCTTTCGTATTAAATTATACTATAAGTTACAATATTTTTTTATATTTTTTTAAACTTAATATTACAATTTATTTTATTAACGTGCTAATAATCTATTATAAGCGGTTTGCATTTGCGGGTCAAAACTACGAGTATATAAACCGTTAAAATATCCTTCATGATGCTTACTTGGATCTAATGGATCAGGTAATTGGCCATTTTTTGGAATATATACATGCTTTCAAATTTCTGCTGAAAAATTAGTACTAACTTCATCCATGGCTGCTTGTAAAGGTGAGGTATAACCAAATTCACTACTTAAATCAACTTGTGTTTGTTTTTGCATTATATAATTAATAAATTTAAAAGCTAAATCTTTATGAGGAGAATCTTTACTAATTACCATATCATCATTTCAAACATTAGTCCCCATATATGGTCTAACAACAAGGTACTTACCATTATAAGAATCAGGATCATCAGCAATTGCAGATAATAAATCACCATTATACATCATTGCTACATCCCACTTATTTTCATTACTAATTTCATCAACAATATCATCATTTAATAATTTTGTATTTTTATTTTTGATAACTGGTTCTAACCAGTCACTTGCATCTTTAATTTCAATTGGACTATGAGCATTAATATTATCACTAAATTCATTTCCTACTTGATTATATTGACCTGAACCGTTATTTTCTCCTCATTTATTTTTATAGTGTAAATCAGTAAGCGCAGTCATAAATAAGTTATGCATATCATCATTTAAAACGATACGTTTACCTAATTTTGCAGCATCTGTTAAAACACTTCATTGAACATTTGAACCATCAGCTTTAATACCAAGATCACTAAGATTATTTGTATTAGTAATATTAATTACTAATACAACATCACCTCAAAAATAAGGAATACTATAACTATTTAAACCAAATTCATTTAAAATTCCATCACTATTTTCAACTCGATAATTATTCATTAATTCATATAAATCATGATTAATATCTTCTTTGGGATTAAAATCAATTCTACTATCATACTCAATATCACCTGCAGAATTTTTTGATGCAATTGGAAAAAGTCTATCTTCACTTGCTAATTTAGCCACCATATAATCACTAGGAACCATTACATCATAACTAGTAGTATACAATTTAGCATACAATGATTCATTATCATCAAAAGTTGAATATTTTATTTTAACTTGATATTTATTTTCAAATTCTTTTAAAATATTGGGATTCATATACTCGCCTCAATTAGCAATTGATAAATCATAAACATTAGTATAAATGTAGAAAGCACCCAAACTAATAAAACTTGATAATAAGATGATACTAATCATAATTAATTTTCACGGTCATAGTAAAAAACGATATTTCTCTCTTCTTGATTTTGAGCGTTCTTCTTTTAACTCTTTCTTTTTTTTAATCTTATTCTTTATATGTTCAATTCAAATTGATTCCATCTCAAGTTTTGCTTCAAGTTTAGAAATTTGATTAATAAGTTTCGGGTGATTTTTAATATAATCCTGAATTTTAATAATATCTTGCTCAGTTACAATTTCAAAATTACCATCACTATATAATGATTTACGTTTTCTACCTTTACTCTTAACCTTTTTATAGTTAAAACCATTTAATTGTAAATAATATTTAGTTAACAACTTCTCAGTTTTAATAATTTTTTTATCATGATAAATACCTTTATCAATTTTTTCATTACGTTGTTTAATTTGTTTTTTGCAAAGAACATAAGTATTTCAAGAAATAATAAGTACTGCAATTAATAAAATAATTATTGTTGAAAAAGCATTAATATAAGGCTTAATTCGTTTTAAAGAATAAATAAAAGTTGAAACGTTAGAAGTATTACCGCCAGTAAAATAAGAAATTAAAAAATCATCAAAACTCATAGCAAACGCAATAGCTGCTCCAGCAATAATTGCTGGTTTAATTGTTGGTAATACAATTTTGCGTAACGTATATCAAGGGGTCGCACCTAAATCTTGACTTGCTTCTAATTGTGACATATTTATTGATCTAATTTTTGGTAAAACAGTAATAATAACATAAGGAATATTAAAAGAAATATGAGCGAAAATTAATGTTCCAAGACCAAAACTAAAACCAAATGCCATAAATAATAACATTAAAGAAACAGCAGTAACAATATCAGCATTAACTAAAGGAATATTAGTAATCCCTAAAGTAATATTACGTGTTATTTTTTTTGTTTTACTTAAACCCAAAGCAGCAAACGTACCAATAATAACAGCAACAAAAGTAGAAATAAAAGCAACAATTAATGTTACACTAACCGATTCTCAAAGTTCACTTTGTTGAAATAAATCGTAATAAGGTTGCAATGATCAAGAATTTCAACTACGAACTGAATCGCTACCATTAAAAGAGAATATCATTAAAACTAAAATTGGAGTATAAAATAATAAAAAGATAATAGCTAAATAACTATTTTTAAAAAAAGATCTCATTAATTAATACCTCCTATTTTTTTACCATTAGCTCAACTACCAATCGCTTTTAAAGTAAAAATAATAATTAAAATAATAATACCTAAAATAACAGAAATAGCAGCACCATAAGCAAAATTAGCACCACGATAAAAATATGATTCAATAATATTTGCAATTAAAATAGTTTTTCCTTCACCAATATATTTAACTACTACTAGTGAAGTCATAGCACTTAACATCATTAAAGTAAAACCAGAAACAATACCAGGCACTGAAAAACGAAAGGTAACTTTTCAAAATGTTTTCATCTTAGAAGCTCCTAAATCTTGACTTGCTTCTAATAAATTGCGATCTGTTTTTTCTAAAGAATTATAGATTGGTAAAATAACGAAAGGCATAAACATATAAACCATTGCTAAAATAATACCAATTGGAGTTCCTAATAAAACATTAGGACCTAAAATACTAAAAATAATTTGTAATCCAATTGTACGTAATAAAATGTTAATTCAAATTGGTAAAGTAACTAAAACTCAAATATTTTTTGAAGCAATTTTTGTTGACATAAAAGTCATAATATAAGCAATGGGATAACCAAAAATAACAGCAATTAAAGTGGCAACAAATGAATAACCAATTGAACGTAATAAAACCATAACATAACTATTTTCTTTAAAAAAATCATTAAAATTACTAAATGTAAAACGAAATATTCAAGCATTATTAGTTGCTTTAATAATTGAATATAAAATTACAATTAATAATGGCAATACAATTAAAATTACCATCACCAATAAATATGGATAAGCAAGCGTAACTCATGATTTAAAACCAAAATTTACTGATTTATCTTTGATTTTATTTTTAATAAAACTTATTTTTTGATTTGTTTTTTTTCAACATAACAATGCTTTTTTCTTTTTTACTCGTTTCATTTTCGATTTATTTTTTGCTACTTCTTGTAAAAAAACATTATTTTTTTTAAGTTTAAACCATTTTTTAAATCTATACTTTTTTTTATTTTGATTATCAATGATTTTTTCTGGATTTGAATTATTAACTAACATATCTTGTGATTTTAAAATTTGTGTTTTAATATTACGTTTAAACAAATTTTTCATTTTACTCTTCAATTTCCTTTCACATAACATGAATATCTTCAACATTTCATTTTAAACCAACACGGTTACCTACTTCAAAATTATCAGTAGTATGAACTATCCATTTGCGTTTATTAGCAATAATTTCAATTTCTCATAATAATCCTTTAAAAGCAATAGTTTTAATAGTTCCATCAAAAAAACCACTACCTGCATTAACTAAATCAATATCTTCTGGTCGAATAACAATATCAATATTACGTTCTTGTTCACCAAAACCAGTATCAGAGCATGCAAATTTTTTACCGTCAAAACGAACACAATAATCATTAACAAATACACCATTTTCAATAACATTCGAGCTACCAACAAACTGTGATGTTCATTTATTTTCAGGCTCATTGTAAATATCTTGTGGTGTCCCAATTTGTTGAATTTGACCTTGATTTAAAACAACTACCCGATCTGACATAATAAATGCTTCTTCTTGATCATGAGTAATAAAGATAAAAGTAATATTAATTTCTTCTTGAATTTTTTTTAATTCTACTTGCATTTGTTGACGTAATTTCAAATCCAAAGCAGCAAAAGGTTCATCTAATAATAAAATTTTAGGATTAAGAACTAATGCTCTAGCTACTGCTACTCTTTGTTTTTGACCACCAGATAAATCATTAACATCTTTATCTTCCATACCATTTAATTTAACCAAATCTAAAGCTTTTTTAACTTCTTTTTTGATTTTTTCACGATCAATTTTTCTTAACTTTAAACCATAAGCAATATTATCAAAAACATTTAAATGTGGAAATAAAGCATAATTTTGAAAAATAGTATTTATTTCTCTTTTATGAATTGGAATTTTAGTTAAATCCTTACCTTTAAACAATAATTGACCATTGTTTGGTTGTTCAAAACCAGCAATAATACTTAATAATGTTGTTTTACCACAACCACTAGGACCAAGAATGGTAAGAAATTCACCTTCATGAATATTTAAACTAATTCCTTTTAAAACAACTTTACCATCATATTCTTTGGTAATATTACGTAATTCTAAAATATTTACACTCATAATTTCCTCCTTTAAATGGTTTAAAAAATTGGTGGATTTGAAACTCATAAAATAGTTGCAATTGAATTATTGGGATTTTCTAAATAATGTTTTTCATTACCTTTAATATAAAATGCTTCATTAGCTACTGCTTTTACTCTAGTTGCACCATAATGAACAAATACTGTGCCACTTAATACATATCCAAAGACCTGACCTTGAAATGGCGGAATTTTATTTGAATTACCAAATGGTTTTAAAGTTAAAATTACTGGTTCTAATGTTAATTTTTGAGCATTAGGAATAATTCATTTTATTTGATAATCTTCTTCGTGACTAACAGTAACATCTTGTGATTTAAAAACTATTTTTTCTTTAACTTCACCAGCAAAAAAGGTTGATAATGGACAATCAAAAATATCTAAAATACTTTTTAGTGTTTCAATACTAGGTGAAGAAACATCATGCTCTAACTGACTAATAAATCCCTTTGATAAATCACAACGTTTCCCTAACTCTTCCATAGTTAAATTGTGTTTCAATCTTAAAGTTTTTAACTTTCTTCCAATTTTCATATTGATTATTTTCTCCTTTTGTTTATTTATACTAAACTTTAAGTTAAATAATACAAATAAAATTATATAATATTTTTTTAAAAAAACAATTATTTATTTTATTTATTAAAAATAAAATAAATATAAAATTATTAGTGTAAAAATGTGTAATAAAAAGAATATTTTTTTCATTTTTCTACTATAAAATTAAAATAAAATTTATTACTTTAAAATAAAGTAATAAATTTAAAAAATATATTTTATTTTTTTTAGTAAAGAAGAAATTGATGTGTTTTAATAAATTACCTTTTACATTGTTGATGTATTAGAATTGTATACACTTTTTGAAGAATATAAATTTTCTAAATTTGAATTTATAATTTTTTTTGAACCTTCAAAATCTAATTTTTGCTCTTCTTGTTTTTTATCATCTTTTTTTGCTAACATTTGACTTATTTCAAAACCACCATCGATAGCACCACTAATGGCACCAACAGCAACCAAACCAATAATAGTAGGAGTACCAAGAATAGCAACCCCTCCGGCTGCACAAGTAATAGAGGCTACATTAGTAACAATATTAGCAGCATCACCCCCATCATCACCAGTAACAATAGTAGCAACCGTAGAAGCAACTAAATTAACAGCTGCAACACCAATACCAACAACTTTTGCAGCACCAGTAACAACTCCAATAGTACTACCCGCTGCAATAAGTTCAATGGGTGTAACATTATTTTTTACTTTATTATTTAATTTTTCTCTTTTTTCTATAATGGATATATCTTTTAATCTTCCTTATTTGAAATTTAGAATAAAAAACCTATTTACTTTAAAATAAAGTAAATAGGTAAAAAACTTATATTAAGTTTGATGTTATTATAACATAATACATCAGTATATATTAAAATTCATATTATCTTTTTCATATACAATATGTAAAATAACTATAATCAATTATTAAATTAAATTTTATTTTTACATTCTTGACCAGATAAAATTACTTTTAAATTTTCATAAGTAATTTCAATCATATTTTTAACAGCTTCATCAGTATACGATCCAATATGTGGTGTCACAATAACACGTGGATATAATGATAATAATTTATTTGTAATATTATCGGGAGTTGGTTTTCCAGCAAAATCTTTAAAAAAACTTTGCTTTCATTTTCTAAAACATCCAAACCAGAACCTTTTAAATGACCACTTTTAACTGCATCATAAACTGCTTGTAAATCCATTAATTCACCACGAGCTACATTAATTAAAACTGATCCAGGCTTCATTTTTGCTAAAAAATTCTTGTCAACTAAATGGTAATTTTCTTCTTTAATATATGGACAATGTAATGAAATTAAATCCGATTCTTTAAGTAAAGTTTTTAAATCACAATAAGTTAGAATACTTTTTGCTTGATCACTTTCATAAATATCATATCCTAATACCTTTGCTCCCATTCCATGTCATGCCTTAGCTGCTTGATAACCAATACGACCAGTTCCAATAATTCCTATTGTTGAATTACGAATTTCTTTGGCAAACATAAAATCATCAATTTTAAAATTATGATTTTGTTGATGATTAGCAATATAAAATAAATTTCGAAGTAAGCCGTTTCCCATACTTACTGCTAATTCACTAACAGCATTGGGCGAATAACCAGGTACATATGCCATTTCAAAACCTAATTCATGAGCTTTTTTTAAATCAATATGATTATAACCAACAGTTCTAGTTAATAAATATTTAACGCGCCATATTCTTTCATTTTTAATAAATTTTGCTCATAACAGTCACAATTAGCACGAACCATTACTGCTTCATATCCCTTTGCCGTTTCAATATTATCCTTTGTTAAATACTCTTCAATTAACGTTAAATCATATCCATAATTTTTATTTAATGTTTCAAAAAAAATCTTTTCTGTTTTACGAACACCATAACAAACCATTTTAATTTTTTTTGCCATATTTTTATTCCCTTTCTTTTGTTTATATTTTAACTAAATAACGGTGTTGCGCCAATCGCTGTAGTAATAATTACTCAAAATGGTAATGAAATAATTGAAAATAATGTAGCAATTAATGTTAAATTACTTGTTAACAATGGCTGTTTTTTGTAAGCAATTGAATAGGCAACAATAACTGATGCTGGGGGGCTGCTAACATAATTACAATAACGCCTAATCCAACAGTATCTAATTTTCATGCTCCGGTTTCTTTTCCAATTGACCAACTGCACAAACTAATGCTAATCCAAATAATGGTGCTAAAATAATTTTCATTACCATTCCAAATCATACTTTTTTATCTTGTGCAGCATCTTTAAAATTACCTTTTGCTAAAGTAATTCCAATTGCCAATCATGCTAATGGCGTACATAATGCCTCTAAAGTTTTTGTTACTTTAAACAATGGTGGAAATGTATTATCTAATCGTAATGGTGAAAAATATTGACCACTAGTAATATCATTTTGATCGGGAACAATAGCAATTCCAGGAATTAATTGTGTAACTCAAAAAATAAATCCAACCATAGTTGCAATTAAAATTGGATTTAAAAAAATCTGCTTTACATTCTTTATTAAATTTTCTCTTTTTATTACTTTCATTTCTGATTTAATTTGTGCATATCCATCAGTATTTAGTTTTGTATCAACAATAAAATCAGCACCAGTTTGTCCTTTTGTTACTACTGCTGCTTTAATAGGTTTGCTCATTACAATAAACCCTAATGAATATAAAAATATTCGATATGGAATATTAAAAATATTAGCCAGTAAGGTGGCAGCTCCATTATCAAATAGTGCTATTACTACAGGAATTCCAAAAAATGTTGTTGAAGCAAATACAGTACACATTGCTAATGTATCTTGAATATCCTTATCATATTTAATATAAAAATATTTAGCAACTATTCCCAGTATCATATAGAATAAAAAACCAACTAGTAAAATTGCAACTTGCGTTTTAACTTGCTCTGTTGTTGTATTTGTCATAAAACCATCAAAAGCTAAAGATGGTAAACCAACAACCATAACAATTTTAATTAAAACTGCTTCTCAGTCTTTTTTAAATGTCCCTCTCTTCGTTAAAAATCAACCTAAAAAATTACAAATATCGTTGCTAAAATTGCACTTCAAAATCCTCAAGCTTTTAATGTATTTATAACAGCTTGACCAACATCAGCTTGTAAATAAAATTGCATATTTCTTTCTATTTCTCCTTTCTTTAATACTTTCTCCTTTCTCTAAAATCTAAGAACCTGTTTAGGATCTTTTTTAACTTATTTTTGATTAAATTAATATCATAAATGTTATTTTATAGTTGAAAAATAAATTTTTAATCGATAAGTTGTCAAATGATAAAATCTTTTTAACAAAAAAATGACAAAGAAAATAAAATGTTAATTAACTGTCAGGTTAGAAATAATTATTCCCTTTTTTAGTTTAATTATGTTTAAAAGATTCCAAACAGGTTCTAACACCTACCCAAATAATGACCTAAAAATAAATTTAATACTACGATAAATAAAATTAAAAAATACACCTAATACCAACCAAAAAGTCAAATTAAACAAAATATAAACTTCATTAGTAATATTTGGTTGATTTAAAAATATTTGAATATCTCTACTAGAAAATATAAAAATAAAATGCAATATACTAACTACAAAATTAGACATAACTATTTACCTACAAACTTCCCTTTTTTATTTTCAATACCCTTTGCCTTATTTCTTAAACGCTTTCTTTCATGTTGTTTAGCAATTTGCTTTCCAACAAATTCTGAACTACCCTTAATATTTTTATAACTTTGCTTTACAGTCCCCGATGTAGAAACTGGTTGAATATCAATATTTAAAAAAACTGACATAGCAAACTTTATTAAAAGAATAAAAACAACAAAAGTACCTAAATTAAAACCTAAATCTGCCATTGGCAAATTTCAAAATTTCATAAAAATTTCTCCAAATAATTCTAAGAACCTGTTTGGAATCTTTTAAACATAATTAAACTAAAAAAGGGAATAATTATTTCTAACCTGACAGTTAATTAACATTTTATTTTCTTTGTCATTTTTTTGTTAAAAAGATTTTATCATTTGACAACTTATCGATTAAAAATTTATTTTTCAACTATAAAATAACATTTATGATATTAATTTAATCAAAAATAAGTTAAAAAAGATCCTAAACAGGTTCTAAAACTTTTGAAATAAAAGCAACACCCATAATAAAAAAATCCTATATTATTTTTAATAATTTTAAAATTAAAGAAAAAGTAAAAAGTACTAAAATAATTGCTAATAATGGTGCTGGCATTGAAATTATATGTTGTGAATTATCACCAAAAATAAAACTTTTAATAACCAAAGATAAATTATGCAAACCAGAAAAATCAGTAATATAACTTTGCAAAATATTTTGCACAATATTATTTAAAGAAGGTAAAAGTTTACCTAATAAAGGAAAAACAAAAATTATTGCAAAAAATAATTTAATCATAACCATTACCTCCTAAAAATAAGTTTCATTTTTTTTCTATCTAAACCCCCTAATAATATGTCCAATAAATTCTTTAATAAACACTAATACCATAATAAATATTGGAATTAAAACCGGTCAATTTGTCATTATAGAATCACCAGCAAATACTCAATTAAATACATAACTAAAAGATTCTAATAATTTCTCACCAATGCCTCCAATCATATCAATTAAGGCACTTAAACCTTTTGGCATACTAATCACCTCCCTTCTCTAATTCTTTTCTTGCTCTTTCTTTACGCTTCTGTTCTTTACAATATCAACAATCGGGTTCAATTACTTCATGTTTTTTATGTTTAAATTTTCAAACTAACTTTTTTAATAGAATCTTTAAAAAATCAAGAAGTACCAAGAACAGTAATTATAACAACTATCCATTTAACCATTATTTTTTACCTCCTAAAAAATTATTAAAATTCATATTTTCATATAATCTCTGTTCAAAATTTCTTTTTGCTTTTTTCTTATGTAACTTTTGTTTTGACATATTTTTTCATTTTATTTTTTTCATTTTAAACAACACCTAACGTATAAACATAAGAATAATCCCAATTTAAACTTGCTCTATCTAAATTAATCTCCGACATATTATCATCATTTAAATCAACATCAACCATACCGTCATCTGTACTTTGATAATCATTAACACTAGCATTAATTAATCTTGCTCTTTCATCAGTAAATACTTCTTGTAATTCTGTATTATTATGTGTATTTCTTAACGGTAACAATAAAGTATTTATAATCTCACTTGCACCGGCAATTATAGTAGGTATTGCATAAGCATTATTAAAATCATTATTAATACCCAGCAACACCACTACTAATCAAACAACCACCAGTACCCGTATTCGCTATTTTACGTATAGTTTCAAATCTATTAGGTATTAATTCAGTTAAACCACTAATAACATTTGCTATACCAAAACTATTTAAAGATATATAAGTATCTCAGTCTACAAAAGGTTTATTAACTATTGGACTAGGTGTTGGTATTGGGGTAGGAATTGGTGGTGGTGTAGGACAAGGTGGTCAAAAACATGGTTCATCTCTTAGAACCTGTTTAGGATCTTTTTTAACTTATTTTTGATTAAATTAATATCATAAATGTTATTTTATAGTTGAAAAATAAATTTTTAATCGATAAGTTGTCAAATGATAAAATCTTTTTAACAAAAAAATGACAAAGAAAATAAAATGTTAATTAACTGTCAGGTTAGAAATAATTATTCCCTTTTTTAGTTTAATTATGTTTAAAAGATTCCAAACAGGTTCTTAATAAAAAAACTGACTTATCTACATAATTAACAAACTTAGCATAATTAACTAAACCAATTGTTCCTAATCCTAAAAATATCTTTTTATAACTATTAATAACTTTATTTTTAGTAGTTGGTCTTTGATTAATATTTCATATATCAATTGCCAACTTCTTACTAAATAACAAAGAATTAATAGAACCTAAAATTGGGTCTTTTAAATATTGACCATAATAAGCACTAACTCCTACCATAGCACTTAATGGACTTAATCCTGTTCTTAAAATTTTAGTTAAAGTATTTTAATACACCATCTTTGGCATTAATAAAATAACCAACTTTTAATTTTTTATATTGTAAAGTTAGTAATTGTAAAAAATTAATTAATTCATAATATTTACCTTTTGCAAATAAATTTATTGCATTTTCATAATGTAGTTTAGCAATTTTATTTTTTCTTCTTCCTGCCATTATACCAAGAAATAAAACATGAAAAGCATGAAATTTATCCAAAATAAATTTAGCATTTAAAATTGTAGCAGTTTTTCTAATTCATTTTGCACTATCTCCACAAACTATTAAATTTGCTTGGTCAAAGTTTTAAAATATAAATTACCATATTTTTGAATAAATTTAACTGTTTTTTCTGCACCAATTTCTGTTTTTGATACTCTTATTTTACAAACTGCTCTTTTATTAATTAATTTTCCATTTTTCTTTTTACCAGTACAAAATACTATTAATCTCATAGAACATTTTTTACAATTTTTAGTATTGTGTTTTTCATTAAACTTAAATTTTATATGTCCATCATCAATATTTATATATAAAGTTTGATTTGGTTGTAATACTATTTTAGGGATATTTGCTTTTGGCAATTCAAATTTTTGATATGTTCTACAAACTGTACTAGTACTTATTAAATCTTCAATAAAAGTATCACAAACATCACGATACTTTTTTCCATCAGCAAAAAATTTTAAAATTTGTTTAATAACATTAGGTGCAAGTTTACTATATTTTTTAACACCAAGATAGTTATCTAATAACGATACATATTCAGTTTTTTGTTTTTCTATGTTATAATACTTACAAATACGTCGTTTATAATTTAATAAACCTTTTTTTGCTTTTAATTTTCGTTCTCTGAATCTATATGATTTATATACAGATTTATCACATTCATTTCATAGTTGTTCATCTATTTTTGCAAATAATTCTTCTGTTTGTTTTAAACTTAATTCATCTTGATTAAAATCGTGTTTGTCTCAATCAAAAAGATTAAGGAATGGTAATTTTAACATTTTTAATGTTCCTTTCTTTTAAATAATTTAATTTTAACTTATATATGTTAATAAGGAGTAAATATGGCTTTTATTACTAGTTATGCACAACTAAATAAAAAATATAATCTTAATTTTAGTGATAATAATTATGGTTTTAGTTGAGATATTTTTAAACAATTTGTTGGTGATGAATGAGCAGAATTTTTCACTACTAATTGTTTTTATCGTTTTATACCAACAGCACGTGGAACAAGAAAAACTTGAAACTGCTTAGCATTTGATTTATTTATATGTTGTAATTTTAGTGATAGTAGTGTTCAAGAAGTAAGACGATATGAAAATACTCATAGTGAAACTACAATTGGTGCTTTAATGAATGTTTGTCAAGTTTTATTAGATACATATAATATTAATTTATTACCTAATAATACACATGGTATTAAATGAAAAATAACCAAAGATGGTGGATGTATTATTTTTCCTAATAATCAACAAATTGATTTTATTGGTTATGCTAATGGTAATAAAATTTTTGGAAAAGAAGCGGGTGGGTCAAGTTTTTTGGGTTCACGTACTGATGAAATAATAATGGCAGAAGAAAAAGAAACACTAACAGAAAAGCAATTAACATATAGATATGAGCGTTTACAAAATTCTATGTTTAGAAGTAATCGTATTAAAGTTTCAAATGAACCAATTAAAGAATGAAGTTGAACTTTTATTGATAAAAATATATATAGTCCTACTTTTGGAAAATTAATTACTCGTTATTTTTATAAAAGTTTCTTTATTACTTTTACATGTAATCCTTATGATAAATATCATCCATTTTATTTAAAATACTGTACGCCATTTTTACCATTAAATGATGAAATAATTAAAAATCTTAAAAAAATTGGCAAAGTTTATTATGAAAATAAAGATATATTTAGTGGTTTAGGCTTATTTATTTTAAGATTTACTATTCAACCATTTTGAAAAAAATTACCTGAAATTCAACAAAAAACTTTATTAAAAATGGAAAAAAGTAATCCTGATGAATTCAATACTGTTTTTTATGGTTTTGAATTTTTAGATAGTGATGCAACAATTTTTCCATTTCAAAAAACAGTAAAATATTGACAACCATATGATTTAAAACAATTTTATAATCAAGAACAAGATATGTATAAATTTGATTTTTATTCAGTTGGTATTGCTTGAGCTACGGGACCAAAAGACCATATTGTATTTATGATAGTTGGTTTTAAAGAATATAATAATACTGGATATTATGACCCTTATGTTATTTGTGAATTAGTAGTTACACCCAATGATTTTATTAATGAAAATGAAAAAATTAATGCTTATGTAAATGAAATTTTAGGATTAATGGATAATTTTGAAAATTTTGACCAAGCAATTTATTTTTATGATGATAAAGCAAGAACAGCAATTGATTATAGTAAAAAATATTTTCCAAAAATAACAAAGTTCAATATATACAACCTAGAACTGATGTAATTGTACTTAAATCATTTATTAATGACTTATATCTTAGTTACAATAATCAAATGTATGAACTAAAAGAAATAGCTTTAAAACCAATTATCAAAGAAAATTTAATAAAAACTAAAAAAGTTTATATACCCAATAAAAATCATCCTTTAAGATATGGATATTAATAATTCCTAATTAAAGTTATATAAGATTTACATTTTGTGAATACTAAACCATATAAATTTTTAAATCATTTGTATATGAGCAAATTTGGTGACCTAAAATTGATTTTAAATATAAAAGAAATTGTAATTGCAATCTATCGTTTTTACATTTGTGGTAAGTTTGATTTATTCGGATTTATTAATAAATTATTTAAAGTTGCATTATTAATTTTATTAACATCTATATTTATTTCACTATTTGATTTTCTTATATATAATTCTTTTACTTTTTTAATATTTCCAAAAAGTTCTTTTGATATTTTTATAAAAAAATCATTTTTTTCTTTAATTATTTTATTTTTATCAATTTTTCCGAAAGTAAATATTTTTAATATTAAATAACTAATTTTTTTAAATTTGCTAATCTTTTGTTTTTTTAAATTTTCATTAATATCAACAATAGTAGTTTGAGCTAAATTAACTCTATTACTAATAATTTCTGGAGTAAATTGATTTTTATCAATGATTATTTTTATCAATTCTTTATTAATTCATTCATATTCTTCTTGTAAATTTTTATTCATTTTTTCATCCTTTCAAAATAAAAACTCTGGATGGGTTACACTTTATTGGACACTAATTACGTAGACAAGTGAACAAATTAGTGAAAAGAAAGGAAGTATAATTATGGCCAATATTAACTCATATTCAGATGAATTTAAAAAACAAATAGTAGCTTTATATCAAAGCGGTAAGTCAGTGTCTTGTCTTGCTAAAGAGTACAATGTTACAAGAGCAGCTACTTATAATTGAATTAAGCAATTTACTAATTCAGGTAGTTTTAAAACTAAAGATAATCGTTCTGTTGAAGAAAATGAATTAATTAAATTAAGAAAAGAATTAAAACAATTAAGAATGGAAAATGATATTTTAAAGCAAGCAGCACTAATAATAGGCAGAAAGTAGAAATTATTGCTAAAAATAAAGTTAAATATAAAATTCGCACAATGTGTCGTTTTTTGAAAATATCTAAATCAACATATTATTTTAACTTAAAGAAAAAAGAAAATAAAATCAAAAATAATATGTATGATGAAGCTGTTATTAGTGCTTTTAAAGAAAATAAAGAAGTTTATGGTACTAGAAGATTAAAAAAAATTTTAGAAAACCAAGAAATTTATTTATCACGCAGAAAAATTAAAGAAATTATGAATAAGCATAATTTAATATCAAAATACACTAAATTATCATTCAAAAATCATCATAATAAAGTCAATAATAGTCAAATAACCAATCTTGTTAATAGAAACTTTAATAATAGGGTTAAAAATGAAGTTATTGTTAGTGATTTAACTTACGTTCAAGTTAATGGTAAATGAAACTATATTTGCCTATTAATAGACCTATTTAACCGCGAAATTATTGGACATAGTGTTGGAGTTAAAAAAGATGCATTACTAGTATATCAAGCATTTATGCAATCAAATCGCTGTTTAAAAGATATCCAAATATTTCATAGTGATCGAGGTAATGAATTTAACAATAAAATTATTAATAATCTTTTATTAGCATTCAATATTACTCGATCTTTAAGCAAAAAAGGTTGTCCTTATGATAATGCTGTTGCTGAAGCAACTTTTAAAACTTTCAAAACTGAATTTATTAATGATAAAAATTTTACATCATTAATCCAATTAAAATTAGAATTATTTGATTATATCAATTGATACAACAACATAAGAATCCACAGCACTTTAAACTACTTAACTCCTATCAAATATCAAGAACAAGTGTCTACCAAAAAATAGTCCTAAAAAGTGTTGCCATTCCAATATCAGCATCAAAAATTAAAGGTTTAGTAATGATTGGTGTAGAAAAAGTATTATCAACAATTACTTGAATTTGTGGATTATATTGATGGACAATATCACTAATTGCTTTAATATCTAAAATTTCTAAAGTAGGATTAGCTGGTGTTTCGAAAAAACAACTTTAGTATTTGGTTTTAAATTTTTTTTAATTTCATCAAGTTTAGTAAAATCAGCAAAATCAACTTCAATTTGAAAGCGTGATATTTTTTTTCAATAAGTGAATGAGTACCACCATAAATTGTTTTTGATGATAATAAATGGTCAGTAGCATTCAATAATGTTCAAAAAGTAGATGCAATGGCCCCCATACCCGATGAGAAAGCAATTGCTTTTTCTGATCCTTCTAAATGTGCCATTCGTTTTTCTAAAACAGTTGTTGTTGGATTACCAATTCTTGTATAAACATATCCTTCTTCTTGTAAATTAAATATCCTACCACCTTGTTCGGCACTATCAAAAGCAAAAGTTGTTGATAGATAAATAGGAGGTAGAGCGGCTCCAAATTTATCATTATAATTACCACAATGAACTAATTTAGTTGCAATGTGGTAATTATTTTTATTTTTTTTAATTTTTGTCATAATTATCTCCTTATAGATATAAATTTATTTTATTTTTATGTTATTTCCATTTAATTTGTATTTTAAAACTACCTTTTATATAAATAAAGGTAGCAAGTTTATATTAAAGTATATAAATATCTTAGATTAATGTTAACAATCCTGTTTTAAAAAAGTAGTTATAATCTAATATTCAATTTTTATATGAAAATACTACAATATCTTTTTGTTATTTTATAGTAAATTTTTTTTAATAAAAAAGGTTACCTTTTTACTAGTAATCTTTAAATTCATATTTTAAATTCAATACTTATTATAGTTTTTATTAATTAACATAATTTTAGTTTATTATTGATATTTTATATAGATTAAGATTTATTTAGAATGTATTTTATTATTGTTTTAAGTATAAAATATTTAGAATTTTGAGAAAAGTGTGAAATTGTAGTAAGAATATTAAATTGGAAAGTGTAGTAATGTATCATTAAAAATGATATTAGTTTATTTTACTAATATCATTATTATATGAATAAAACTTTTTAAATTTTAAAGTACTTTTTCTAAATAAATCTTGACTTAATTTTATAGTTAAAAATTTAGATATGCAATAAAAAAATAAAATTAGAAAAATTATTTTAAATAAGCAATTGCTTCAATTTCAATTAATGCATCTTTGGGAATTCTAGCAACTTGAACTGCTGCTCTTGCTGGAGCGTGTGTACCAAATATTTCTTCATAAACTTTATTCATTTCAACAAAGTGATTTAAGTCTTTTAAGAAAATATTAACTTTTACAATATTATTTAAAGTAATATTAGCAGCTTCACAAATTGCTTTAATATTTAATAAACTTTGCTTAGTTTGTGAAGAAATGTCAGTGCCAATAAATTCACCTGTTTTACTATTAATTGGTAATTGTCCAGAAATATATAAAAAGTCACCTGCAATTATTGCTTGACTATATGGCCCAATAGCAGCAGGAGCATTAGGCGTATGGATAATATTTTTCATAGTTTATCACTCTTTCTAAAATTATTATGTTTTTGCATCATTGAATATATTAGTAAAATGTAGCGTTATTTTTAAGTTATTTACGTGGTATTAAATAATTAATTAGTAATATAAAATTAGCATCATTAATTATTAAAACTTGAACAACTATAAATATATTTTACATGTTTTTCTTTTCGTTTTTTTAATAATTATTTTTCATTTTAATATTTTTTCATTTTAATTTTAATTAAATATTTATTTAATATTTTATTATCAGTATTGAAAATTAAATATTATTTTTATTTTTTAACCTTTATAAGTTTAAAAAAAATATTATTCAAATAATTTTATCATTTTTTTAGAAAAAAAATACATTTTATGGTTCACTTTATAAAATGTTATTATATAATTTGATTACAGACCAGTAACATTTTTAAATTGGTTTGAAGATAACGTAGTTATAATAATATCTATAATAGACATTATAATTATAATTCTTAAAACATTAGGAGGAAATTTTTTATGGCAAAAAGTAATTCTAAAACAAAGACAGAAATTATTAAGATAGTGGCGCAAAAGTCTGACGTCACAATTGCCTTAGCGACTAATATTATTGATTTATTTTTTGAAGAGATAAAAGTTGAAGTTGCAAATGGTGGTAAAATTAATATACCAAAATTTGGAATATTTGAAACTATTATTCGTGAAGCAAGAACAGGTCGTAATCCCCAAACTGGTGAATCTATTGTAATTAGTGCTTCTAAAGCACCTAAATTTAAAGCGAGTTCTGAATTTAAAAAACATACTAATCAACAAACAGAAACTTTAGCTTCTTAAATTAAAAATTTTAAAAAATCAAGATAAAATGGATATATAATTTCTAATTTATATCCATTTTGTTCTACTTTTTTATATGTCAGTGCTTTTTTTTGAACTTTTAAAAATTTTAATTTTTCTCAAAAAACTAAAAAAAAGGCATTATGTTCTGAAAAATAAATAATAACAAAACTAATAGCATTAAGATAAAAAGCATTTTCTAAGTATTCAAGTTGATGTTTTTTAAAATTATTTCATGGTAATGTTAAAGACTTAGTACTTTTTGCTTCAAAACAAAAATATTTACCATGATAAACTCCATGATAATCAACATTACTTTTTTCTTTAAAAATTTTATTGTTTTGATATAAAATTGATGGATTTTGTTTAAAAATTAGTGCTTGTTTTTCATTATTTATAATTTCAATAGTATAATTAATTATAGTTTCAAGAAACATTCCACGGTTAGCATAAAACATTATTTTAATTCCCCCTTACATATAGAATATTACTAACTTTGGAATAGTTTTCCTTTTAATTAAAGGAGGTATAAGTATGAATATTTGTAAAAAGGATATTATAGATAAAGAATTTACTGTTGATTATAAAGGCTATGATTCTAAAGAAGTAGATTTATTTCTTGATTTAGTAGCTACTAATTATGAAATACTAGAAGAATTTGTAAATAAACTAAAAAAGCAAAATGCAATTTTAGAAAATAATAATTACAAGTTACTTAAAGAAATTGATGTTTTAAAAACACAAATTTTAGTTTTAAAACAAGAAAAACAAAAATTAGAAGAAAAAGGTGTAGAAAATGTTGATATTATTACGAGGTTAAGCAAATTAGAAAGTATTGTACATGAAGAATAAATATGTTATAATTTTTTTCTAAAAGAATAAAAAATGAGCTAATCGCTGCATTAGTATGTAGAGGAAAGTCCACGCTCGCACTTTCTGCGATGAAAGTAATGTTTGTGTTAGAGAAAACAATAACTCTAAGCAGTAATTCTGACGGCTGACAAAAACCTAAGTTTTTTATTAAATAAGGTTCTAGTCTATAAAAGTGTCATAGAGACGAGTTTTAAGGAAACTTAAAAGCTGGAACGAGATAAACCCCACAAGCGAGAAACCCAAATTTAGGTAGGGGCATTGGTTTATTAGAAATGAATAATAAACCGAACTATTGTTTACAATAGTAGATAAATGGTTAGCACTTGCAAGAAGCAAGAACAGAACGTGGCTTATGATTTTTTTATTCTTTTTTTGTATTGTAAATTATTTGATTGAAGGGTTAAAAATGACTGAACTTTTAGTTTTATTAGATAAATTTAATTTTAGAATTAGTTGTTGTGAAAGTATTACTGGTGGACTTTTTGCTCAAGAGATTACTAGTATTGCTGGTACTTCTAAATATTTTAGTGGTGGTTTTTTATAACGTATACTAATGAATCAAAAATCAATATTGTTAAAATTAAAAAAACAACCATTGAAAAATATGGTGTAATAAGTAAACAATGTGCTATAGAAATGGCTTTAAATACACAAAAAATTTTAAAAACAAATATTGCTATTAGTTTTACTGGAAATGCAGGACCTAATGCTCTAGAAAATAAACCGGTTGGTTTAGTATATGTAGGTATTGTTATCAATGATAATGTTTGATGTGAAGTGTTAAATATTTCAGGTAATAGAAACGAAATTAGATCAACTATAGTAGCAAAAGCAGTAGTTATTTTAAAAAAAATTTTATTAAGTTTTTAAATTTTAAAAAGGAATTATCTTAGAACCTGTTTGGAATCTTTTATAAAATAACGTAAAATTACTATATATTTTAAGATAAGGGGTATATATGCATAAAAATTATCCAAGTCATGTTACTAAAGAACAATTTGAGAACATAAGATCAATTTTAGAAAATAGCAAAAAGAAAACAAAACCAAGAAATTTAGATTTATATGAAGTATTTTGTGCAGTTTTATATGTATTAAAAAGTGGATGTCAATGAAGAATGTTACCAAAAAATTTTCCAAAATGACAAACTGTATATTATTATTTTCAAATTTGAATTAAAAATAGTGATAAAGAACCTAGCACTTGACAAGTAATTTTAAAAAAAATTAGTTAGAAAAGTTCGTATCAATAATGGTAGAAAAGAACAAACTAGTTTTTGTATAATTGATTCACAAAGTGTTAAGAACACAGATACTGCTAAAAATAAAGGTTATGATGCTGGTAAAAAAATTTCAGGAATAAAGCGTCATATTGCTGTTGATTCTCAAGGTTTACCACATACAATTTACATAACCACAGCAGAAAAAACAGATCGTAACAGTGCTATAATAATGATTGAAAATGAAAAAGAAAATTTATCTAAAGTTCAAAAAATACTAGTAGATGCTGGTTATACTGGTGAAAAATTTGCTTTTAAAATCAAAACAATCATAAATGCAAATGTTGAAGTTATCAAACGTAATGAATTACATTCTTTTGTATTATTGCCAAAAAGATGAGTTGTAGAACGAAGTTTTGCATGATTAGAAAAATGCAGAAGATTATGAAAAAATTGTGAAAGAAAATTAAATACTAGCTTACAAATGGTTGTTCTTTCCTTTATTTCAATTTTATTAAAAAGATTTTAAACAGGTTCTTACAGAGTTATTAATATTTTGTAGGGTGATTTTATGGAAATAAATATTAAAGAAAAAGAGCAATTATTAGAAAAGGCCATTAAGCAAATTGAAAAAGAATTTGGCAAAGGTGCTATTATGTTATTAAGTGATAGTAGTATTTTGGCGATATTGAAGTTATTAGTTCAGGAAGTATATTATTAGATGATATTTTAGGTGTTAAAGGTTTTCCAAAAGGTCGTATTATTGAAGTTTATGGACCAGAATCGGCAGGTAAAACTAGGGAGCATACCGAAGATGTCAATAATATTCAAATTTGTCTTAAAATTATAAAGTTAGACGAGAATAATTTTGACTTCAATATGCAATTGTATGTTAATCTTAACACTTGTAAAATATTAGTCAATAATAATACTTACTTTGTCATTATTTAGTAAAAATTTCCTATTAGTTATCGAGTAATAATTTCCCAAAAGTGAAGTTATTTATATAACTTATAATTAATAATAATTCGATTTAAAACAGCCCTAAAAAGGGCTGTTTATTTTTTGAATACTATAAACCATATAAATTTTTAAATCGTTTGAATATGAGCAAATTTGGTTCCTTAAAATTCATTTTAAATATATAAAGATATTGCAATTGCAATATCTTTTTTATAATTTTAGTGAGTTTATTTTAAAACCCTTATAATTTTTATTTTCAAAGCTATTAATTTCAACTTCATCAAACTTTTTTATTTTTAACTTTTCTAAATTTTTGTTATAAATTTCCATTTTTAAATTTGATATTTTTTTTAATTCTTCTTTTATTGAATTAAATTTAATTTCAAAATAATTTACTTTTTGAGAAATAATTCTATGTTCATTTTCATATTTTCTTATTTCATTTCTTATTTTTAATTCATTTTTATTGTTAATATCTTGATTTGTTAAACAGGATATTTTTTTATTTATTTCTTTTTCTTTTCTTTTTTCATTATCTAGCTTTTTCTCCAAACTTCTAAATTCATTACTTAACTTAGAAATTTGATTTTGACTTTCTTGTAATTGTTTATCCATATATTAAAAATCCTTTCAAAATTAGAAACCTAATTGTTTAAAAATAAAACAATTAGGTTTCTAAAACTATTTTTAATTCATATTTATTATATTAATTAAAAATTGGTTTGTAAATAAAAAAGTTCCTATATGAAAACAAGGAACTAAATTTTTAGGGGTTATTTAGAATTTGTGTTTATTTAACAGTGTAACTTTCCAAAATAATTTAATTTTTGATAAATATTTTTGGGAAATTTTCACTCGATATTGACATAATAATACTTACTTTTATAATTCAAAAATTCTTATTAATAGTTACTTTAATAAGTTTTATTTTATTTTTAGTTTTTTAAAATCTTTAATTTTGATTTATAATAACTGGATGGCAGTATTTATTTGATAGCATTTAAAATTAACCATTTTTGTATACATATCAATATTATAAGTTCTATCACCAATCATATGCTTTAAAATTTGTTTAATATTAGTTTCAGTAAAGCAACCAATATTTTCAACTAATGCTTGATTTAGTACACCATCTTTTGCATTAATAAAATAACCAACTTTTAATTTTTTATATTGTAAAGTTAATGATTGTAAAAAATCAATTAGTTCGTCATATTGACCTTTTGCAAATAAATTTATTGCATTTTCATAGTGTAATTTAGCAATTTTATTTTTTCTTCTTCCAGCCATTATACCAAGAAATAAAACATGAAAAGCATGAAATTTATCCAAAATAAATTTAGCATTTAAAATTGTAGCAGTTTTTCTAATTCATTTTGCACTATATCCACAAACTATTAAATTTGCTTGGTCAAAGTTTTCAAAATATAAATTACCATATTTTTTAATTAATTGTGCTGTTTTTTCAGAACCAATTTCTGTTTTTGATACTCTTATTTTACAAACTGCTCTTTTATTAATTAATTTTCCATTTTTCTTTTTACCAGTACAAAATACTATTAATCTCATAGAACATTTTTTACAATTTTTAGTATTGTGTTTTTCATTAAACTTAAATTTTCTATGTCCATCATCAATATTTATATATAAAGTTTGATTTTTTTCTAATACTATTTTAGGGATATTAGCTTTTGGTAATTCAAATTTTTGATATGTTCTACAAACTGTACTAGTACTTATTAAATCTTCAATAAAAGTATCACAAACATCACGATACTTTTTTCCATCAGCAAAAAATTTTAAAATTTGTTTAATAACATTAGGTGCAAGTTTACTATATTTTTTAACACCAAGATAATTATCTAGCAATGAAACAAATTCATTTTTTTGTGTTTTTTGGTTATATTTTGTACAAATACGTCGTTTTTAATTTAATAAACCTTTTTTTGCTTTTAATTTTCGTTTTCTAAATCTATATGATTTATATTCAGATTTATCACAGGTACTTCATAAATAATCATCTATTTTTGTAAATAATTCTTCTGTTTGTTTTAAACTTAATTCATCTTGATTAAAATCATGTTTATCTCAATCAAAATGATTAGAGAATGGTAATATAAACATTTTTTAATGTTCCTTTCTAAATTTTGTTTGTTATAATTTAATTGTATTACTTATAAAAATTAGGGAGTAAAATGTGGCTTTTATTAGTAGTTATGCACAACTGAATAAAAAATATAATCTTAATTTTAGTGATAATAATTATGGTTTTAGTTGAGATATTTTTAAACAATTTGTTGGTGATGAATGAGCAGAATTTTTCACTACTAATTGTTTTTATCGTTTTATACCAACAGCACGTGGAACAAGAAAAACTTGAAACTGCTTAGCATTTGATTTATTTATATGTTGGATGGGTTACACTTTATTGGACACTAATTACGTAGACAAGTGAACAAATTAGTGAAAAGAAAGGAAGTATAATTATGGCCAATATTAACTCATATTCAGATGAATTTAAAAAACAAATAGTAGCTTTATATCAAAGCGGTAAGTCAGTGTCTTGTCTTGCTAAAGAGTACAATGTTACAAGAGCAGCTACTTATAATTGAATTAAGCAATTTACTAATTCAGGTAGTTTTAAAACTAAAGATAATCGTTCTGTTGAAGAAAATGAATTAATTAAATTAAGAAAAGAATTAAAACAATTAAGAATGGAAAATGATATTTTAAAGCAAGCAGCACTAATAATAGGCAGAAAGTAGAAATTATTGCTAAAAATAAAGTTAAATATAAAATTCGCACAATGTGTCGTTTTTTGAAAATATCTAAATCAACATATTATTTTAACTTAAAGAAAAAAGAAAATAAAATCAAAAATAATATGTATGATGAAGCTGTTATTAGTGCTTTTAAAGAAAATAAAGAAGTTTATGGTACTAGAAGATTAAAAAAAATTTTAGAAAACCAAGAAATTTATTTATCACGCAGAAAAATTAAAGAAATTATGAATAAGCATAATTTAATATCAAAATACACTAAATTATCATTCAAAAATCATCATAATAAAGTCAATAATAGTCAAATAACCAATCTTGTTAATAGAAACTTTAATAATAGGGTTAAAAATGAAGTTATTGTTAGTGATTTAACTTACGTTCAAGTTAATGGTAAATGAAACTATATTTGCCTATTAATAGACCTATTTAACCGAGAAATTATTGGACATAGTGTTGGAGTTAAAAAAGGATGCATTACTAGTATATCAAGCATTTATGCAATCAAATCGCTGTTTAAAAGATATCCAAATATTTCATAGTGATCGAGGTAATGAATTTAACAATAAAATTATTAATAATCTTTTATTAGCATTCAATATTACTCGATCTTTAAGCAAAAAAGGTTGTCCTTATGATAATGCTGTTGCTGAAGCAACTTTTAAAACTTTCAAAACTGAATTTATTAATGATAAAAATTTTACATCATTAATCCAATTAAAATTAGAATTATTTGATTATATCAATTGATACAACAACATAAGAATCCACAGCACTTTAAACTACTTAACTCCTATCAAATATCAAGAACAAGTGTCTACCAAAAAATAGTCCTAAAAAGTGTTGCCATTCCAATGTTGTAATTTTAGTAATAGTAGTGTTCAAGAAGTAAGACGATATGAAAATACTCATAGTGAAACTACAATTGGTGCTTTAATGAATGTTTGTCAAGTTTTATTAGATACATATAATATTAATTTATTACCTAATAATACACATGGTATTAAATGAAAAATAACCAAAGATGGTGGATGTATTATTTTTCCTAATAATCAACAAATTGATTTTATTGGTTATGCTAATGGTAATAAAATTTTTGGAAAAGAAGCGGGTGGGTCAAGTTTTTTGGGTTCACGTACTGATGAAATAATAATGGCAGAAGAAAAAGAAACACTAACAGAAAAGCAATTAACATATAGATATGAGCGTTTACAAAATTCTATGTTTAGAAGTAATCGTATTAAAGTTTCAAATGAACCAATTAAAGAATGAAGTTGAACTTTTATTGATAAAAATATATATAGTCCTACTTTTGGAAAATTAATTACTCGTTATTTTTATAAAAGTTTCTTTATTACTTTTACATGTAATCCTTATGATAAATATCATCCATTTTATTTAAAATACTGTACGCCATTTTTGCCATTAAATGATGAAATAACGAAAAATCTTAA
Source organism: Spiroplasma endosymbiont of Dactylopius coccus (assembly GCF_977110965.1). Lineage (NCBI taxonomy): Bacteria > Bacillati > Mycoplasmatota > Mollicutes > Entomoplasmatales > Spiroplasmataceae > Spiroplasma > Spiroplasma endosymbiont of Dactylopius coccus. The sequence goes on from NZ_OZ373019.1 coordinate 657,147, forward strand.
AAAAATTGGTAAAGTTTATTATGAAAATAAAGACATGTTTAGTGGTTTAGGCTTATTTATTTTAAGATTTACTATTAAACCATTTTGAAAAAAATTACCTGAAATTCAACAAAGAACATTATTAGAAATGGAAAAAAGTAATCCTGATGAATTTAATACTGTTTTTTATGGTTTTGAATTTTTAGATAGTGACGCAACAATTTTTCCATTTCAAAAAACTGTAAAATATTGACAATCATATGATTTAAAACAATTTTATAATCAAGAAAAAGATATGTATAAATTTGATTTTTATAGTATTGGTATTGATTGAGCTACGGGACCAAAAGACCATACTGTATTTATGGTAGTTGCTTTTAAAGAATATAATAATACTGGTTATTATGATGCTTATATTATTTGTGAATTAGTAGTTACACCGAATGATTTTATTAATGAAAATGAAAAAATTAATGCTTATGTTAATGAAATTTTAGGGTTAATGGATAATTTTGAAAATTTTGAACAAGCAATTTATTTTTATGATGATAAAGCAAGAACAGCAATAGATTGATTAAATCAAAAATTAATAGATGAACATAATACTATTTTAATAATACAAACTGCAATTAAACATGCTTCAAATTTAAATCAAGAAGCAGGATTAACTAATAGAGTAGTTTGAATGAGAAATATTATGAGTTATGGAAATTTTTATGCAAATAAAAATGATTTACCAAAAACTACTCAATGTTTAGAAGAATTACGTTATGACCAAACAAAAACTAACATTCCTGATAAAAATATGTATCAAGACCCATATGATGCTTTGTTTTATGCACTATATCCATACAAAAATGTAATTAGGGGTAAAAATAATGCTAGTGTGAAAAAAAGCATCTTCACATTTGCTATATAATAAACAAGTTGAATATCATTAATAGTATAGGTATCACAAAATAAACGCCTTTAATTTAGGCGTTATTTTGCATTTAAAAGCATACTTGTAAAAATAATCAAAAATAGTACAATTTATAAGTAAAATCAAGGAAAAAAGGAGAAATTTAAAATGAAAACATGAATAAAAACAAATTTAAGTAAAATTACATTAGCATTAGCACTAACTGGTGCTACAACTGGAACAATAGGATTAATCATGGGGGTGCTTACCCATAATCTTAGTGGACTTAAATATTATTTAAATTCATATAAAGAACCTATAATGGGTGTTCAAAAAATATGAATGTCTGACATTCATAATATTTCAGTTTCTATAAAAAGTGAATTTAAAATATATTTTGCTGATAGTCCTAAAAAAACAAAATTTTATAATGGAGGAAATAACATCGAAAGAACAGATATACCATGAGATGGTAATTATCCTGATGGGTATTTGGTAATGTTTAGTAATCTGTGTAACTTACAAAAATAACTATGTTTAATTAATTCTATAATAAACCTAGAAAGAGTGAATTACAGATGGCTAAAAAGCAAAATATTAATAATAATGATCCAATATCAAAAGCAGTAGATTTATTATTAGAAAATACTGAAGATTTAACAACAGTTTTTAAAGAGGGAGGTTTGTATAAAGAATTAACAAAAAGATTAGTAGAAAAAATGTTGAATTCTGAGATGCAAAATTATTTAGGATATGATAAGAATCAACATAGTAATAGTGACAATGCTCGTAATGGTATAAGTTCAAAAAAATTAATAACTCAACAAGGTAAAATTGAGATTGATGTACCACGAGATCGCAATAGTAATTTTAATCCTGTAATAATTGCAAAAAGACAAAGAAGATTTGATGGTTTTGATCAACAAGTTCTTTCTTTATATGCAAAAGGTATGACATTATCAGATATTAGAATGCAATTACAAGAGTTATATCATGGTGCTGATATTAGTGAAAGTGTTATTAGTCAAATTACTGATGATGTTATTGATGATGTAAAAGCATGGCAAAATCGACCATTAGATAGTATTTATCCGATTGTTTATTTTGATTGCATAGTAGTTAAAATACGACAAGATAAACGCATTATTAACAAATCTGTGTATATAGCTTTAGGAGTTGATTTAGAAGGTAAAAAAGATGTTTTAGGCTTATGAATTAGTGAAAATGAAGGTTCTAAATTTTGATTAGCCAATTTCACAGAAATGAAAAATCGAGGCTTAAATGATATTCTTATTGCTTGTAGTGATAATTTAACAGGAATGTCAGAAGCAATACAATCAGTTTATCCTAAAACAGAACATCAATTATGCATCGTTCATCAAATTAGAAATAGTTTGAAATATGTCTCATATAAGCATAGAAAATCTCTAGTTGCAGATTTAAAACCAATTTATACTGCATGTAGTGAAGAACAAGCAATGCAGGCTTTAGAAACATTTGAAAATAATTGAAATAAACAATATCCTCAAATTGCTAAATCTTGATATAAAAATTGAGAAAATTTGATAGTTTTTATTAGTTATCCAACAGAAATTAAAAGAGTAATTTATACCACAAATGCTATTGAATCTGTTAATAGTCAATTACGAAAAGTTATCAGAAATAAAAAAGTTTTTCCTAATGATATGGAAGAATTGAAAATATTTTATTTAGCAATTGAAAATATAACAAAAAAATGAACAATGCCCTGCCCATTCAAAATTGAAATACAGCAATTGCTCATTTTATGATAAAATTTGAAGATAGAATTAATCTTAACTAGTACTTTGTAAAACAAAGATACACAGATTTCTAAAAAGCCTCTTAATAAATTTTTAATATCAAGTTCAAGTAAATCAATTTTATCTAATATTTCTTTATTTTTTTCTTCAAAATCAAATATTTTTTGTTCTAAATCCTTAATTTGAATTACTGAGAAACTAATACTATCAAATAATTCTGTATCACCATCTTCTTCAAAAGGATTTTTCTTAGATGGATATTTAGATGGATATATAGAATGTTCTAATTCTTCAAAGTTTTTATTTTTTAAAATAAAATCTAATTGTTCAAATATTTCTTTATATCTCTTAACTTTATTTTCATATAACTGACCTTGTAAATCAATAATTTCTTTTAAAATATTTAATTTTGAATTTTTAAATGGTTGTGCATTTTTTTCATTTTCATCAATTTCTTCTATTAAAGTTTTTATATTTAATTCTGTTTCTTTAATTTGTTTATTAATATTTGAAAATAGTTGTATTTTTTTGATTTTTTTAGTTTTTTTAAACGTTTAATTTTATTTTCTAAAGATTCAATTTGTTCAACTATTTCTTCACTTTTTTTCTCAATAAAAAATATTTCTTTATCCAAGTCTTCTTTTGCTTTTTTTAATATATTAATTTTTTCAATTAACATTTTTTTCTCCTTTAAAAATTAAAAAACCCATTTACTTATAAATAAAGCAATAGGTTAAAAACTATATTTAGTTTATAAAGTAAATATAGTTACTTTTTTATTTTTAATTATTATTTTTTTCACTAATATGTTTTAAAAAAAGTATTTTAACTAGTTAAAATACTTTGTTGTAAAATAGGAGGTACTGTAGAAAAACTTTTCGCAAAATTATTTATTAAATTTTGACTAAAACAACAACTTCCAAATATTTTAGCATCTTCTTCTTCCACTGATTTAGAAAGTACTTCAATATCACTGCCATCATCATCTTCATTAAAAGTACTATCGCTACTTGAAGATGTTATTGTAATTTCTTCTTCTGGTATATCTGATAATTGTCTTTCAAAATTGATACTGCTTGACTTTGAATATATTTTTAGATTATCATTTTCTTGTTCTAATTCAGAAAGTACTTCAATATCACTATCATCATCACTATTATATCCAGAAGAATTTTGTTCTAATGAAGAATCATTATTAATAGGAACTACTATTTTTTTTGCTATTTGATTTTTTAAATTATCTAACTGTTGAAAAAATTCTTTATTAATTTTAATTAATCGATTGTTAACAAAAAATAAGTTTTTTAAAAGAATATTAGTTTTTTTAATAATTTTTAATTTTTTAATTTTTAACAATTTAATAATATTTTTATTATTATTTATCCTTTGTTTCAAATATTCTCTATTAATTTTTATTTCTTTAATTTGCTTATCAATATTTTTATTTTTATAATATTTAAAAATACCAAAAGTAAATACATTTAAAAAAGTTAGTTTTCAATTTTTTTGGTTTTTTTGTTTTTCTAGAACTTTAATATTTTTTTCTAATACTTTAATTTCTCCAATTAATTTTATATTTTTATCTTCTTCATCAAATATTTGTCAAGTTAATTCATTAATTTCTTCATCTAATGTAAAAAATTCCTCCTCTTTGATTAATGAAATATTCAATTTTAATTCTGTATTTTTTTTATCAATATAAGATATTTTTTCATCTAATTCTTTAATTTCTTTATCTAATATTAAAAAAGATTCTTCTTTAGTTAATGGCATATATACTTCTCCTTTTTAAAAACAAAAGAACCCATTTGCTTTAAAAAAAACAATGGAAAAACTTATATTAAGTTTATTAAAGTATATTATACTTTATTTTTTTATTTTTTAACTATTAATTTTTAAAAAATAGTTATATTGAACAAAAATATTGGATTATAAAATAAAAAACTATCTTTAAAATAATATAGTATATTTATATTAGAAATATAGTTATTAACTAAATTCAATCATATACTAGTTATAATTACTTATTTATTTTATCTAAAACACCATTAATGTATTTATAAGCATCATTTGGACAATAAGCTTTAGTTATAATAATAGCTTCATTAATAATAATTTTTTTATCTGTTTTAGTATGGACAATTTCATACACTGCTAAAATTAAAATTGCTTGTTCAATTGGTTTTAAATTTTCAAAATCTCATCCTTGTTTTAAATTATTATTGATTAAATCTATTAAATCATATTCATAATCAATTATTTTATTTAATATCTCGCATTGTTCAGTAATTAAACTCTTACCTTCTTCTTCAAAAAGAAATTGTTTAAACGCTTGTTGTGATTGGCCTTCAAGGAAATATTGATATAATACTTCCATCATGCCAATTCTTTTATGATGCTGGGTTATCTTCTTTTGTTCTTGCATTGTTGATTTCTACTTCCTTAGTTTGAGCAATAAATATTATATGAATATTTAATAAAAATAAATTTAAATCTGATTCAGTACGTCTTAAAATTAAATTATTAATTTTATTTTTTAAATTTACTAAATCTTCATTTGGATTAACAATTAATTTTATTCGGACAACAATATTATTATTAATAGCAGTAATATCATTTGTTTCTAACATTAGAACTTCAACATCTTCTAATGTTAATTGATAGTTATCATTAATTAATAACATATAAATAAATTTTTTAATAACTAACGAAGATAATTTTAATGTTCCAACTTTACTTTCTTCAATAAGTATTTCCATAATATTCACCTTTCTTAAGCGCGAGTTTTGTATTTCCCTTCATCTGTACTTACTACAATTTTATCACCATTATTAATAAACATTGGTACTTGTAATTGTAAACCAGTTTCTAAAATAGCTGTTTTTGTCGTATTAGAAACACTATTTCCCTTTACTCCTGGTGGAGCATCAACAACCGCTAATACTACCGAAGGAGGTAAATCAATACCTAATATTTCTAAATTTTTATAAACCCTTAATGATACTTCATTACCAGGAACTAAAAATTTTTTTTCTCATGATAAGCGTGATTGATCAATCCTAATTTCATTATAATCTTCATTATCCATAAAAACTGAATACATACCATCATCATAACTATAAATTGCTGGTCGTTTATCAATAATAGCTGGATAAACTGTATCACCACCAGTAAAAGTAATACTAATAATAGCTTGTGTTCTTAAATTTTTTGCTTTTACTTTCACATGCGCTTGTCCACGTCCACTTTTAGAATGTGCTGATTCAATAACTATTAAAATATCAGTTTTATTATGTAAAAAAGTAATTCCTGGTTTAAAATCATTAACGTTAATCATTTTTATTTTTTCTCCTTTCAAATATCAATTTCACGAGATGATTTTGTTAAAATTTGATAACCATCTTTGGTAACTAAAATATCATCTTCAATTCTAACACCACCTAAATTAGGAATATAAATACCTGGTTCAACAGTAATAACCATTCCCGGAACTAAAATAGTAGATTCATTTTTAATAACTCAAGGTGATTCATGAATTTCAATACCAAGTCCATGACCAGTACCATGAGTAAAATATTGTTCATAACCCTTTTCTTTAATATATTCTCTACAAATCTTATCAATTTCACCAATAGCTATACCCGGCTTTACAGCCTTAATTCCTGCCATTTGTGCTGACTTAACTATTTCATGAATTTCAATTAATTTTGGATTAACTTTACCAATCGCAAAAGTTCTAGTCATATCTGAACAAAAACCTTCATATACACAACCAAAATCACAAGTAATTAACTCATTATTGCCAATTTTTTTATTACTGGCTTTACCATGAGGCATTGCTCCTCTTTCTCCAGAAGCAACAATAGTATCAAATGATGCTTTTGTTGCACCATTTTTAACAAATGAACGTAATATTATATCTTCAACATCTTTTTCACTAACACCAGGTCGGATAAAGTTTAAAACTTCATTAAAAGCCAAATCACCAATAGCACAAGCTTTTGCAATTCGTGCAATTTCGATTTCATCTTTAATCATTCTTAGTGAACTAACATAAATTGGAACAAATTCAATATCTTTAATTTCTTGCTTTCAACTTTCTAGTTGAGCAATAGTAATATATTCTGCTTCAAAACCAATTTTTTTAATTTTTTGTGATTTTAATAAATCTTTCAATGAAGAAAAAATATTACTAAATTGAATGCATTTAACATTTTTGGCATTTTCTTTTCCCTCAGTAATATATCTTCCATCTAATAATAAATTTGCATCATTTTTGCTAATCAATAAATAACCTAACGTTGAAATAAAATCACTATATCAAAAGCGATTTTCTGGAGAATAAAATAACATAGCATCTATTTTATTTTTGGTTAATATTGTTTCAATAATTTCTTTTTTATTTAAATTTTTCATTTTAAATTCAATCCTTTTAATAAATCATTAATTAATAACTAAGTATATTGTACTGCAAATTAAAGAAAAGAAATAAGTTTTACTTATTTCTTTTCTTTATGTAGTGTATGTTGATTACAACGAGAACAATGTTTTTTTGTTTCTAATTTTTCAGGCTTAGTTTTTTTATTACGATCAGCAATATAATTTTCTTCTTTGCAAACTTCACATCTTAAAGTTAATCCATCACGCATTGTGCGCCTCCTTAATAATAATTGAGTTATATACAATACAATATTATTGCATAATTAAATAGTTAGTTCAATTAAATAAAGGAATTATTTTTAAACTTCCTTATATGAAAAAATGTTACTAATATTAAAAATAAAAAATATCAGTAACTAGGTAATTATTTAAATAATATTATTTAAAACACTTGATATCAATATAAGTCATCAGTTTTATACTGTGTAAAAATACTAACTGTTTTATTATATCTATTAATTTCGCCATTCATTCCATCAGGAATACTTTTAGTATTAACTTCTAAATTCTCAATTTTGTTTATATTTGCATCAATATTAAGAACATAATTTGTATTATTTAATGTTTTAACGAAAAAATTAGTTGAAGATTTACCCTTATTTTCTTGATTATTTAATAATTTTATTTCACTTATTTCATTAGTTAAATTAATTGTTTTTAATACAACTAATTCATTTTCAGAATTAAGATTTCTCTCAATTATTCTAACTGTCATTTTTTTTGTCGATCAAATAAAAGTAATAATTGACTATTAATATTCAATAAATCATAATCATCAGAAATTTCAAAATTATATTTTCCTTTAATGACTTGACCTGATGAATCAATAATTTGAATATTTTTACTATCTGATTTTAAAATATATGTTTTACTATTTAATCTAATAATATCAATTCCATAAAGATCTAATTCAGAATATGTATTACTTACATAATCATAAATTAATACTTGATTATTATCATCTTTAATTACTCAAACTTCCCTATTAGTTTTAAAAAAATATTTTGCTGTTCACGATAATTTATTAATAGTAAAATTGGAATTACTTATTAAAAGACTATAGTCTCCATTATCTGACTTAATAATAACTTCATCATCACGAATATAGTTAATTTCTTTTATTGCATGAAACAAAGAAACAAATTTTAATGGCATTAATTTTTGATCTTTTATTTCTCCAAGAGTAAGTATAGTGTGATTTAAAATTTTTGTTTCAATTAAAAATTTTGTATTACTAATTGCTGTTACTTTGCCATAAAGATTAAATTCTTTAAATATTTCTATTTTTAATGAAGTTAAAACATCATTAGAAGTTAATAAATACAGGTTTTTGGTAGATTTTTCTGTTAAAATTCCGTAATTTCCTCCTTGACCATTAGTGAATTCAGTGAATCTTATATGATCAGGATTAGAAATTTCTTGAAACTTCTTATCTTTATCTAAAAATCATAATTGATTTCCATTAATCACTAAACCAAGATTATTATTAAAAAAATAAAATTTACCTTTTTTATTCAAATTAATTAAAGAAATATCATCTTTATTTTGTTGAAGATTACATTTTAAATCTTGTAACTGATTAGCATTCGTACCTATATTATTAGTATTTAAAATAATACTTAAACTGCTAACAGTTGTTGCAAGTGTTAAAACACTTAATGTTTTTAATAATGCTTTCATGATGAAAACCCCCTTTTTTCCCCATTAACTTCTTAAATTTAAGAAGTTAATTACATTTTAATTTTCAAAAAAAATAAATGCAATAAAAAATTAAGGGAGATTGTCAAAAATCCGGAATAAATTACTTCATACACAGTCTTATTATATTTCAGACAAGAAATAATTTGGATTTTTATGAAATTGTATTTAAATAATATAATTTTTTTAAATTAAATGCAACTAAAATACTTATAATTAAATTTAGTAAGTGCCAAACTTATGGAATAAAATTAAGGAGAATTTAAAGATGACAATTAAAAAACTGAAAAAATTACAGTTAATAACTGTATCATTATTTATTTTAACTATTTTAACTTTAATTATAGGATTGTGATTAATAGGTTTATTTCATGGAAAAGAAGTAGTAATCTCGAAAGATATTTCTTTACATAAAATTTTAAAAAAAATATTTAAATATAATGGTTTTATATTATGAAGTAAATATAGTTTATATTATATTCTAAGTAATAATAATATTTCTCTTAAAAATTTTGGAAACTATTATACTGTTCATAATTATTATCATTATTCTTTATTACAATTTAAAATTGGAATTATTTTTTGCGAGATTTTAGTACCAATTTTAATATTTATAACTATATTATTAATTTTATGAATAATTTATTTAAAAATAAAAAATAAAAATTTTTGAGACTTTATTGCAAATTGTGAAATAATCAATAATTACTATATTCATTAAAACTATGTTTCTAAATTTGTCTTATTACATTTAAAAATAACCATTTTAATATAAATTAAAATATTATATGTTCTATTACCAAGCATTTCTTTTAAAACATGTCAAATATTAGTTTCTGTAAAGCAACCAATATTTCACTTTGCACTTTGATTTTCAATACCTTGTTTATTATTTTTAAAATATTTTTTCTTTAATTTTTTATGATTATCTAATTCTTTATATAAAAAATCAATTAATTGTTCGTATTGCCCATTATTAATTAAATTTTTACAGTGATTATATTCTTTTAAATATTTTCCTTTATTGCCAGCCATTATTCCAAGATATAATGTTCTAATTAAATGAAATTTATCTAAAACAAACTGGGCACCTAAATAATCAGCAATTTCTTTAATTCATCCTGCACTATCACCACAAATAATATTTTTTGCTTGTTCAATATTTTCATAAAATTTTTGACAATGTTCTTTAACAAATTCAGCAGTTTTTTTAACACCAATTGCTGTTCTTGTTGGTCTTATAATTGCTGGAGGCTGGATGGGTTACACTTTATTGGACACTAATTACGTAGACAAGTGAACAAATTAGTGAAAAGAAAGGAAGTATAATTATGGCCAATATTAACTCATATTCAGATGAATTTAAAAAACAAATAGTAGCTTTATATCAAAGCGGTAAGTCAGTGTCTTGTCTTGCTAAAGAGTACAATGTTACAAGAGCAGCTACTTATAATTGAATTAAGCAATTTACTAATTCAGGTAGTTTTAAAACTAAAGATAATCGTTCTGTTGAAGAAAATGAATTAATTAAATTAAGAAAAGAATTAAAACAATTAAGAATGGAAAATGATATTTTAAAGCAAGCAGCACTAATAATAGGCAGAAAGTAGAAATTATTGCTAAAAATAAAGTTAAATATAAAATTCGCACAATGTGTCGTTTTTTGAAAATATCTAAATCAACATATTATTTTAACTTAAAGAAAAAAGAAAATAAAATCAAAAATAATATGTATGATGAAGCTGTTATTAGTGCTTTTAAAGAAAATAAAGAAGTTTATGGTACTAGAAGATTAAAAAAATTTTAGAAAACCAAGAAATTTATTTATCACGCAGAAAAATTAAAGAAATTATGAATAAGCATAATTTAATATCAAAATACACTAAATTATCATTCAAAAATCATCATAATAAAGTCAATAATAGTCAAATAACCAATCTTGTTAATAGAAACTTTAATAATAGGGTTAAAAATGAAGTTATTGTTAGTGATTTAACTTACGTTCAAGTTAATGGTAAATGAAACTATATTTGCCTATTAATAGACCTATTTAACCGCGAAATTATTGGACATAGTGTTGGAGTTAAAAAAGATGCATTACTAGTATATCAAGCATTTATGCAATCAAATCGCTGTTTAAAAGATATCCAAATATTTCATAGTGATCGAGGTAATGAATTTAACAATAAAATTATTAATAATCTTTTATTAGCATTCAATATTACTCGATCTTTAAGCAAAAAAGGTTGTCCTTATGATAATGCTGTTGCTGAAGCAACTTTTAAAACTTTCAAAACAGAATTTATTAATGATAAAAATTTTACATCATTAATCCAATTAAAATTAGAATTATTTGATTATATCAATTGATACAACAACATAAGAATCCACAGCACTTTAAACTACTTAACTCCTATCAAATATCAAGAACAAGTGTCTACCAAAAAATAGTCCTAAAAAGTGTTGCCATTCCATTTCCAATTCGCTCCCACCCCAAGAATTACCATTACTGGTTAGTATAATTTATTAGGCATCATCCACTTTTTATTTATTCATGCAAGTCCACATACTAGCTACTATTTTTAACAACTGTGTTGTAGTTCACTGTTTTAGTTCCTTAACACGTGTTGATAATAGCGTTAAAGACGGTTATTAAAAATTTTAAAATTTTACAATTACAAAAAAAGACAAGATTATTTCTTGTCTTTTTCCTTTGAGAATAATTTTTATTTTATCTTATAAAATCTATATTTTTTAAAATACGTCGAATATAAATTTAAATTTAAGGGTAAAAGAGAATTTAATTTGTCTATCATCATTTTTAAATGGTAATTTTGGAAATAAGTTACTAATATGATAATAAATTATTTCGTAACTTTGACAACCGCCCAAAAATTAATATTCATGGTATTCTAATCTATTTTCTAAAAAATATTTTTTATCAAAACCATTCTCCTTTTTAAAATCTTTAATTCGACAAATTTTAAAATATACTTATCAAATAACTTCTATTTACAATTAATTTATTTTCATAAAATTAATAAATCCATTACTTTAATTTTAAGTAATGGATTTATTTTTATATTAAACTAATAATATATTTATAATGTTATTTTTGGTAATTCTTTTCTAAAGATTAAATAATACATACCAGGTAATAAAATACCACCACCAATAAAATTACCAAATAAGGTTGGAAGTTGTACTTGATAACCAAATTGTAAAAAGTCATTAAATCGACTATGAATTCCATAAATATTAAACAAAGGTCCTAATCCTCAAACATAAGAATTTGCTACAAAGTGAGAAAAACCAGATAAGGCAAAAACCATAATTACTAATCCTATTAATAAAAATTTAGCAGTAGATGAACTAGTAGCATGAGAAATATAAACACTTCCTGCTACTAAAAATTACATAATATACCACTAAAAAAGGCTTTTCATCAAGACATTACTAATTTATGATTAAAAATACTAACAGCATTATCCAAAAAAGCTTGATTATCAAAAAATCCTGCTCATCATGTAAATAATGAAAGAATAAAACAACCTATAAAATTACCAATTAATACTACTAGTAAGTTAATTAACATTCTTGTTAACTTAACTTGTTTTTTTATTAATGGCATAAATATCATGGAATTAGAAGTAAAAAGTTCACCACCCATAAAGACAATCATAGTAATTGCTAAAGTAAAAATAAAACCAAATGTTAAATTTTTAATACCATTATCACTTAATCCTCTACTACCAAAAATAGCCGCAATATAAGCAATACCAACAAAAAGTCCGACCGCAATACCCATTAAAAAAGTTTTTAATAACGGACTTTGTGCTTTCTTTAATGCATACTTATAAACAGCAATATAAGTTTCAATACTTGTTAATGTTTCTTCATTATTCATATTTTCTACACTTGTATTCACGAATAAACTACTCCTATCTTTTATTTAATAGCAGCAAAAGCTGTTTCTAAAGTTTCTTTAATAATTGCACAAGATTTATCAAATGCCGTTTGCTCTTCTTTCGTTAATGGTAACTGAACTACTCTTTTTCAACCTTTTTCGTAAAGTATTGTTGGTACACCAATATAAAAACCTTGCTGTCCATATTCTCCTTGTAAATAAGCACCCGCTACTAAAACGTGATTTTGTCCTTCAAGGATATTTCTTACTAATAATGCCAATGCTGCACCAATACCATAAAAAGTTGCACGTTTTAATTTAATAATTTTATAAGCTCTTTGTGCTACTTCTTTTCTTAATTCTTCTAAATCTTTTTCTTTAATTCTACCTTCAGTAATTTGTTGATAAATAGTTTTATTACCTACCGAAACCGAACTTCAAGGAATCATTGAAGAATCACCGTGTTCACCAATTACATAAGCAGCAACTGACTTTGGATTAACTGCAATTTTTTCTCCAATTAAATATTGTAAACGTAAGGTATCTAAAATCGTACCAGAACCTAATACTTGATGATAATCAAATTGTGTAATTTTTTGATAAACAGTTGTCATTATATCAACAGGATTAGATGCAATAATAGTAACACCTTTAAATCCTGATTTTTTAATTTCTAAAGCAATGCTCTTCATAATTTTGACATTATCTGCTACCATATTTAATCTTGTTTCACCATCTTTTTGTGGTCTTCCAGCAGTAATAACAATAATATCAGCATCTTTACAATCGCTGTAATTTCCAGCCTTAATTGAAATAAAAGGATGATCTAAAGCTGCTTGACAATCAGCAAAATCAATTGCATTACCTTCAGCTATACCTTCAAAAGCATCAATTAATACATATTCTTGGGCTAAACCTTGATTAATGGCACTGTAAATAAAACTACTACCAACAGCTCCACATCCAACAAGTACAATTTTTCGTTTTGCCATATTTACCTCCATATTTTTTGCATTTCATGTAACAGTACTTTATCCTCGGCACTATTTTAATAACTTACTTTTTAAAATAAAAGTTACAATGATATGTAATATTTTTATTATGCTTTTTATATAAGAATGTTAAAAAAATAAAAATCTAATTAACAAGGACAAAAATTTATTACATTTTTATCTTACCACTATTTTAATAAAAAAATAAGTTTTATTTTTTCTTTTAAATTTTTGTTTTTCAATTAATAACAATACCTTTTGGTCTAGTAAAAGCAAGTAACGAAGGACGAATACCTTGTACGCCAAGACCTGAATCCTTAACACCAACAAAAGAAAAGTGATCGGGACCACGTTGTGACTGATCGTTAATATTAACACTTCCAACTTCTAATAATTTAGCAATACTCATTGCACTATTAATATTAGTAGTAAAAACAGAAGCTTGTAAACCATATTGTGAATCATTTGCAATATTAATTGCTTCTTTTACTTCATCAAAAATAATAATCGGCAACAATGGTGCAAAAGGTTCTTCTCATGCTAAATTCATTTTTGTTGTTACGTCAGTAATAATAGTTGGTCACATTAAATTTTCTTTAAATTTATTACCAATTAAACAATTGGCTCCTTTATCTAAAGCATCTTTAATTAATTTTTTAGCATTATCAACTGTTGGTTGATCAATAACAGGAGTAATATCACAATCATCTGTGGGCAAACCAACAGTTAATTTTTCAACTTTTTCTTTTAAAATTGGAATTAATTTGCTACTAATTGTTCTTTGCACTAACACTCTCTTAATAGCAGTACATCGTTGTCCTGAATAACTAAATGCACCTTTAATAATTTTGGTTGCTGTATCTTCAAGATCAGCATCATTAAGCACTATTGCTGGATCTTTACCTCCTAATTCTAAAATCAAATCAGCTTTTAAAGATTTCTGTGAAATACGATTACCAACAACAGCACTACCAGTAAAAGAAATAACATTAATTGCTTCATTTTCAACTAAACTATCACCAATTTCACTACCTTTACCACTTATAGAATTAAAAACACCATTAGGAATGTTAGCTTCTTTGGCTAATTTAGCTAAGTGTAATCCCGCCAATGATCCTTGTGTTGCGGGTTTAAAAACAACACTATTACCGGTCACAAGTGCTGGAAATATTTTAGAGACTGATAAATTTATCGGATAATTAAAAGGAGAAATAGCAAGAACAATTCCTTTTGGTACGTATTGAAAAATAGCTAATTTGTTCATACTTCCTCAACTATCACCTGTATAAGATTCAGGATGAAGACGTAATGCTTCTTGTAAAGTATATTCAATATATTCAACTGTTCTATTAATTTCACTGCAAGCCGCTTTTGTGCCTTTAGCAATTTCATTGGTCATTAATTCAGCAAGTATTAATTTATCGCGAATAATTAATTGTTTTCAAGAATTTAAAAAAGAAATTCTTTTTAAAATAGGCATTTGTTCTCAATTTTTTTGAGCAAATTTTGCAGATTCATATACTTTTTTAATTTCAACTTTAGTTAAGGCAGGAACTTGGCCTACTATTTTATTAGTAGTGGGGTTGATAACTGATATTCAATTACCATTTTCATACAACTCACCATTAATTAGAGATTGATATTTAATAATATTATTTGTCATCTATACTTCCTCCTTAAATCACTACTATAATAATTATAGCATTGATATAAGTCCTATCCTATTCACTCTTAACTAAAATTATTATTTAAATTTATATTATGAAATTCAAAAAACTAATTCTTTAAAAAAGTTCATAATTTTCAATAAAAAAGTTTATTTTAAATACCATTTGCTTTCTTTTGTATTAAAATTTTCTGATATTGATGATATATCAGTATCAATAACATCAGTTTTTAAATCAATCACTAAATTATTACCACCAGCAATAATATCATCAGCAACTACTTTGCCAGTTCCTTCATTTACCTTGCTAAGATTAATGTCACTTGCTTTAATCACTAATCATTTTTCTTTTTTCGTTAATATATTAATAAAAGATGTTGCTGGTGATAAGAAGGTTTTAATAATACTAATACTTTTACTTTTAGGAACTTTTATTACTTTATTACCTTTTGTTGTTCGTGAAGTTTGTTCAATAGTATTGAATAACATTCGTTTAATTGTTCCAACTGATGTTAACATTGCATAAATATCATTACTATTACCACAAGCCATTCCTACCACTTCATCTTCTTCAGAATTAATTTTCAAAGCTTTAACACCTGTTGCAGTTTTAGTTAATAATGGAACTTTCGTTTCTAAATATTTTAAAGTCATACCCTTGCGAGTACTAATAACAATAAAATCATGACCGGTAGTACTATTAACACTAATAACACTATCGTTCTCTTTTAACTTAACATATTTGGCGGTTTTATTAAATCTAGTAGTTGCTAACTCTAAAAGTGGCATTCTTTTAATTAAACCATATCTAGTAGCGACTACTATATTTACATTTGGCTGTTCAAAACTATTAACTTGCGCAACACTAATAATTTTTTCATTTCCTTCAAGTTTACATAACGTATTAACATGAATACCATTATCTTTTCATTTATTTTCTTCTAATTTAAAAATTGGTATTAAAAAATAATTACCTTTATTTGTAAAAAATAATAAATTATTAAAATTATTGAACATTGCTCCACCAATAATAACATCATTTGGCTTACGTCCAAAATCTTGATAATCAAGATTTTGTAAAAATACTTTACTACTTATTACCTTAATTCAACCATCATAACTAATACTAACAAATACATTTTCTTGTCGCAATGTTGCTTTTTCATCAATTGTAATTTCAGAAATTTCACCTTGAATTTGTGATTTTCTTAGTCCAGAAAAATGAGAATTAATTTGTTCTAACTCAGTAATAATAACTTGACGTAGTGAATTTTCATTATTAAGAATTTCTTGTAAAACAATAATTTTACTTTCAATATCTGCTTTTTCTAAAACTAATGATTGAATATCAGTAGCAGTTAAACGATACAAACGCAATTGTACAATTGCTTCTGCTTGAATATCAGTAAAATTAAAAGCTGATATTAAATTTAATTTTGCTTGCATACGGTCAGTTGATGTTCTAATAATTTTAATTACTTTATCAACTTCACTTAATGCAATAACTAAACCATTAACAATCTCTAATCTTCGTTCTAATTGTGCTAAGTCATATTGTGAACGCTTAGTAACAACATCAATTTGATGATTAATATAAAAATCTAACATATTAATTAAACTCATTTGTACTGGTTTTTTGTTAGCGATTGCTACTAAATTAAAGTTATAATAAATTTGTAAATTGGTATTTTTAAATAAATAATTTAAAATTTCTTGCGGTTTACTATCTTCTACTAAATCAATAACTATTCGTAAACCAAAACGATCCGTTTCATCACGTACTTCTTTAATACCATGAATTTTTGCTAATGTTTTAACATCATCAATTTTTTTAATCAAATCTTGTTTAATAACTTCAAATGGAATTTCGGTAATAATTATTTGTGGAATTTCACCTTCATTATTAATATGAGTTTTAGCACGAATTGCAATTCGCCCTTTACCAGAACGATAAGCTTCTTTAATACCTTTAATACCTTGAATAATTCCTCCGGTTGGAAAGTCAGGACCCTTAATAACACGCATTAATTCGCTTAAATTACATTGTGGATTATTAATTCTCATGACAATTGCATTAATTACTTCTTGTAAACTATGAGGTGGAATATTAGTTGCCATTCCAACAGCAATTCCAGAAGCACCATTTACTAATAAATTAGGAAAATAGGCAGGTAAAACTGTTGGTTCTGTTTCTGATTCATCAAAATTTTTAATTAAACTAACAGTATTTTTCTTAATATCCTTCAATAATAATTCTGAAATTAATGATAAACGCGCTTCTGTATATCGCATCGCAGCAGGATTATCACCATCAATTGAACCTTTATTACCATGCATTTGTACTAATGGTCATGCTACCTTTCACTCTTGTGCCATTCTACACATCGCAGCATAAACCGCTGTATCACCATGAGGATGATATTTACCAATTACTTCTCCAACAACACGAGCTGCTTTTTTATATGCTTTATCATTGGTTAAACCCAAATCATTCATAGCATGCAAAATTCGACGTTGAACTGGTTTCAAACCATCACGGACATCGGGCAATGCTCGTTCTAAAATAATATATTTGGCATATCGACCAAAACGTTCTGCAACAATATCATCAATAGGATAAGATAAAATTTGTTCATTATTTTGTTGAATCTCTTCTTTACTATTCATAACTTATAAACTCCTTTTTCTTAATAATCACTATCTTCAAAAGAAATATTTTCTTCAATTCATTTTCGTCTTTTTTCTGGTTTATCACCCATTAATATTTGAATTTCTGTTTCTGCTGATAGAGCATCCTCAATAGTAATTTTAATTAATTGACGGACATTTGGATCCATAGTTGTTTCTCATAATTGTTCAGCATTCATTTCTCCTAAACCTTTATAACGTTGCAGGTCATATTTACCTTTAATTGTTTCAACTTTATCTTTTAATTCTAACTCATTTCAAACATATACATGTTTCTCTTGCTCTTCTTCTTTAAAAGAAATTTTAAATAAAGGCGGTAATGCAATATAAATATTACCCGAAGTAATTAAATCTCGCATATAACGATAGAAAAAAGTTAGTAATAAAATTTGAATATGGGCACCATCAGTATCGGCATCAGTCATAATAATGACTTTATTATAATTACAAGTTTCAATACTAAATTCGTTACCAACACCAGCACCAATCGCATTAATAATCATACTAATTTCCTCATTATTAAAAAGATCAATTACTTTAGTTTTTTCGGCATTAATTACTTTTCCTTTTAACGGTAATATCGCTTGGAACTTACGATCACGACCTGACTTGGCACTGCCACCAGCGGAATCTCCTTCCACTAAAAATAATTCATTAATGTTAGGATTTTTACTTTGTGCAGGCACCAATTTACCTACTAAAAATTTTTGCGTATCTTTACTTTTATTACGCAATGATTCGCGTTCTTTTCTTAAAGCATTACGAATATCACGAGCCTTAATGGCTTTATCAATAATTTTTTTAGCAGCATCACTATTTTCGTGAAGTCAAAATGAAAATCTTTCATTAACAATATTATCAACAACAATTCTTGCTTCGGGCGTTCCTAATTTACCTTTTGTTTGACCTTCATATTGAATTAAATTTTCAGGAATACGCAACGAAACAATAGCAACCAAACCTTCTCGCAAATCATTACCTTCTAAATTTTTATCTTTTGCTTTTAATAATTCTTGTTTTCTTGCATATTCATTAATAGCTTTCGTTAAACCACTTTTAAAACCAACTAAATGACTTCCACCATCAACAGTTTTAACATTATTAGCAAACCCTACTAACGTTTCACTATAATCTTCAGTATATTGTAATACAATTTCAACGTCAATATTATTTTGTTTACCTTTTAAACTAACAATTGGTGATAAATTTTTTTTATCTTTATTTAAATATTGCATGAAAGCAACTAAGCCATTTTCATAATGAAAAGTTTCTTCAGTACCTGTCCTCTTATCAATTAATTGAATACTTAAATCATTAATTAAAAAAGCACTTTCACGTAAATGTTGTTCAAATAAATGAACATTTCAATCACAACCTAGAAAAACACGATGAAAATCAGGTAAAAATTGTACCCTAGTTCCTGTTTTATAAGTGCTACCAATCATTTTTAAACTTTGATCAATCTTACCACCATTTTTAAATTTAATTTCATGAATTTTTTTATCACGATGAATAGTAACAATCATTCAATTACTTAAAGCATTTACTACTGAAGCACCAACACCATGTAAACCACCCGAGGTTTTATAACTATTAGTGTCAAATTTTCCACCAGCATGTAAAACCGTATAAATAACTTCGGGAGTACTTTTTTTTGAAGCATGCATACCAGTTGGAACACCACGACCATTGTCTTCAACAGTAACTGACTTATCAACATTAATAGTAACAACAATACTAGTACAAAAGCCAGCTAATGCTTCATCAATACCATTATCAACAATTTCTCAAACTAGATGATGAAGACCACGATTATCAGTAGAACCAATATACATTCCAGGTCTTTTTCTAACTGCTTCTAGACCTTCTAAAATTTGAATTGATGATTCATTATAAACACTGCTTTTTGGTTTATTTGCCATGAAAAAAACTCCTTACTACAATTTATTTCATTTTCATTTTATCATATATTTATTTATTTAAAAATAATGTCGATAAAAGAACTAAATCAATTTTATAATTTAAAGTTAAAGGTTTCTATACAAAATTTAATATAATAGATTTAAAATAAATATTTATCTAATAATTTTTAATTATTAATAAAACAGTTATAAAATAAATATAATAATCTTAGAACCTGTTTGGAATCTTTTAAACATAATTAAACTAAAAAAGGGAATAATTATTTCTAACCTGACAGTTAATTAACATTTTATTTTCTTTGTCATTTTTTTGTTAAAAAGATTTTATCATTTGACAACTTATCGATTAAAAATTTATTTTTCAACTATAAAATAACATTTATGATATTAATTTAATCAAAAATAAGTTAAAAAAGATCCTAAACACGTTCTTATAAAGATTATAGAATTTTATCGCTTACTTATTTTAATATTTGGGAGCATACCGATGTTGTCAATAATATTCAAATTTGTCTTAAAATTATAAAGTTAGACGAGAATAATTTTGACTTCAATATGCAATTGTATGTTAATCTTAACACTTGTAAAATATTAGTCAATAATAATACTTACTTTTATAATTCAAAAATTCTTATTAATAATTACTTTAATAAGTTTTATTTTATTTTTGGTTTTTTTAAAATCTTTAATTTTAATTTATAATAACTGGATGGCAGTATTTATTTGATAGCATTTAAAATTAACCATTTTTGTATATATATCAATATTATAAGTTCTATCACCAATCATATGTTTTAAAATTTGTTTAATTGGAATGGCAACACTTTTTAGGACTATTTTTTGGTAGACACTTGTTCTTGATATTTGATAGGAGTTAAGTAGTTTAAAGTGCTGTGGATTCTTATGTTGTTGTATCAATTGATATAATCAAATAATTCTAATTTTAATTGGATTAATGATGTAAAATTTTTATCATTAATAAATTCAGTTTTGAAAGTTTTAAAAGTTGCTTCAGCAACAGCATTATCATAAGGACAACCTTTTTTGCTTAAAAATCGAGTAATATTGAATGCTAATAAAAGATTATTAATAATTTTATTGTTAAATTCATTACCTCGATCACTATGAAATATTTGGATATCTTTTAAACATCGATTTGATTGCATAAATGCTTGATATACTAGTAATGCATCTTTTTTAACTCCAACACTATGTCCAATAATTTCGCGGTTAAATAGGTCTATTAATAGGCAAATATAGTTTCATTTACCATTAACTTGAACGTAAGTTAAATCACTAACAATAACTTCATTTTTAACCCTATTATTAAAGTTTCTATTAACAAGATTGGTTATTTGACTATTATTGACTTTATTATGATGATTTTTGAATGATAATTTAGTGTATTTTGATATTAAATTATGCTTATTCATAATTTCTTTAATTTTTCTGCGTGATAAATAAATTTCTTGGTTTTCTAAAATTTTTTTTAATCTTCTAGTACCATAAACTTCTTTATTTTCTTTAAAAGCACTAATAACAGCTTCATCATACATATTATTTTTGATTTTATTTTCTTTTTTCTTTAAGTTAAAATAATATGTTGATTTAGATATTTTCAAAAAACGACACATTGTGCGAATTTTATATTTAACTTTATTTTTAGCAATAATTTCTACTTTCTGCCTATTATTAGTGCTGCTTGCTTTAAAATATCATTTTCCATTCTTAATTGTTTTAATTCTTTTCTTAATTTAATTAATTCATTTTCTTCAACAGAACGATTATCTTTAGTTTTAAAACTACCTGAATTAGTAAATTGCTTAATTCAATTATAAGTAGCTGCTCTTGTAACATTGTACTCTTTAGCAAGACAAGACACTGACTTACCGCTTTGATATAAAGCTACTATTTGTTTTTTAAATTCATCTGAATATGAGTTAATATTGGCCATAATTATACTTCCTTTCTTTTCACTAATTTGTTCACTTGTCTACGTAATTAGTGTCCAATAAAGTGTAACCCATCCACAATGTATCAACCACTATATCAACGATATCAATGGAATGGATGTATTTGAGTAACAAAAGTTTCTGCTTTAAGAATACTATCAACAACTGTAATTGGTTTATATTTAGGATTACGATGATAAATAGTAATTGCACATTAAAGGTTGAATTTTACAACCCATAAATACTGGGGAATTTAATGGAATTAATTGTGCATGTTTAATTGCTTTTTTCTCTGCACTAGTAAATAAATCAGTTACTTTTTCTTTTAATTTATTAATTTTCTCAAATGCTTGTTTTTCTAATTTTTCAAATTTTTCTTGTAATTTATATATACTTTCTCGTAATTTTTCAAAATATGATGTATTTTTTCAAAATTTATTTAAACCTTTTTTTAAATAAAATCTAATATCCAAATATTTAAAAATTTTATTTGCATTTAAAACAATCTTATGAATTGAACTTTTTTTAAAATTAAATTTAATAGCATTAGCACGAATTTTTTGTAAATCTAAAATTAAAGTTTTTCCATATCTATTTTCTGAATGTATTGTATGAACTAAATTTAATCAATCATGTTGGTTCATAGATAGTACTTTTTTTAAATCAGTATTATATTTTAAAAAGTTATTTGCTTTTTCAATATCTTTAATTTTAAATTTAGGAGTTAATTGTGGACTTAGTTTTATTAATGTATTTTGTAATAATAAGTAATCTTTTAATTCTTGTGCTTCTAATTTTTGAAAATTATTTTTATATTGTCTTTCAGCAACATATCCTAAATTTTGGATTATTGTTTCACGATTAGGAGCAAAACTATAATTAAATAAATAACGTTTATTACCAATAATTTTATCTGTTAAAATTTCTTTTCCACTTACTTGACTTATAATTTCTTGTAAGTTTTTTGCTTCTTTAATTCCAACTTGTTCTAATGTTTTAGTTTTTTCTGCTAATTTAATAAATTTAGTAGTACGATAACCACGACTAATTTTATTAAGTCCAGCAAATGCAGGAAGTATATTAAAGACAGTATTTAATTTTGTTACATTTCCTTTTAAATAATCATAAACTTGATTAATAGTAAAATCAGTTAAAAACTCTACACCAACAGCACTAATACTAGCAATTAAATCACTTGCACCTAATCCAAGGGCTACACTTTCACTTAATCCACCAGTAAAAGGGGCAAGTGCTACTGCTATGACCTGTACACCAATCATTTCTAAAATTTCTCATCAAAAACTTTTATTTTCTTGCTGTTTACTTATTCTAGTATGTTTGGGTTTATTTATGTTCAAAAGTATTGCTGTACTAGTTGTACCGATTGGCATGGCATTTATTTTCCTTTATTTAAGAGTTATTTTAATTGGATTTGTTGTTCCTTTATAATTTAAGTCATTAACATTTGCAGTAATAGTTATATACAAATCACCTGCTTTTTGTTTTTGATTACTTACATTAGTTTTCCCTTGTGCATCACTAAAATATTTAATAGTTGGATTTGTTAAATTTGGATTTAATGATTTAAGTTCATTAGTACTTTTTATTTGTGTATTTAATTCACTATTATTGTTATTAACATTTGCAGTAATATCAGTTGTTAAATTTGTAATTTTAGTTTTTAAATCAGTTTTATCAGTATTAATAATTCCACATGCCATTCAACGTGATGTTGTTTCATTATTAGAAATATAAGGTATGGCTTGACCTGTAACTTCTCCACCAACTAAATACATTCTTCCAACTTTACCATCTGCCACTTCTTGAACATAAATAATTGTATCTTGCAACATATATCTTTTCATTGCTCTTGGTGTTGCTAAAACAAATGACATAATTTCATCATCATTTTTATCATTTTTAAAAGTCATATAGTCATCCATTACAATTTGACATAAAACACCTTTAATATATAAATCATTACCATTTAATCTTAATTGTTGTGCAATTTCATTATCAGTAATTAAACCTTTATTATCTGCCAAATAAACTATACTATCATAAAGAGAATTAGTAATAAAGAATCTACAATTTGCAATATTTCTATATTGAAATAATGTATTTCATGCCCCCAACATTGCTTCTACATATTTAATTGCTTGTGCTTTTGGTTCTGTTGATTTTTCAATCATAAATTTAATTGCATATTTTGCAATTACATTAGTATTGTTATTAGCTAAATAATCTGCTAAATCATTAGCAACTTCATATTGCATACTTTGTAATAAATTTTGACCATTTTCTGCTAATAAATCTTTTGCTGCAATTGTTTCGCCAGCAACGGCTTCTTGTTTAATTTCTTTTAAAATTTTAATAGTTTCAGCGTAACTAACATCTAATCCTTTGCTTTTATCATTTCATTGAAGAACTTTAACTTTTGGGTCTTTTGGTTTTTTAACTATAAATTCAATTCTTGTTGAATTAACCATTTCGATAGGAAAAAAACTTGCCCACGGACTATTTGATTGTTTAAAAAATTCTATAAATTCTGGTGCTTCTACTAATTTTTCGGTATTATCTAAATTTTGTTTGAATGGTACTGCCATTTTTTATTTTCCTTCCTTATAATTTATTTTTATTTTTATAATCCAATAATGTACTTTTTATTGAATTTGGTTGATTTGTTATTATTGTTTGTGGTTTGCCACCTGTATTAATTGTTTCTTTAAATACTGGTTGTTCTTTAATCATTTTTTTAATAATTTCTTCAATTTTTGAATTTTCTAAATTATTAGTTTTAAATTTTAAATAATCATAAAATTCATTTTTAACTTGATATTTTTTAAATATATTAATTATTTCTTTTTCTTTAATTTCTTGATTAAGTTTATTTAATTTATTTTCTGCTTCATTAACTTTATTTTCTATTTCTTGTGAAGAAGCATTATTTTCAGTTAAAGGTTCAGTTGTTTGTTGAACATTATTTTCATTTTCTAACATTTAACATTCTCCTAATCTTATCCCAATAATCAATCTTTAACTAATTGTGGCATTTCACTTATTAGTTTTTTATAATCATTAACAGCATTTTCCAATATTTCAATATCATAAAATTTAAAACAATTATCAATATGTAAATCAAAATCTCTATCAATACTGATATCTTGTTTTCTATATTTTTCATTAAATTCAATTTTTGTCATATTATTTTTCTCCTTTATTAATTTTTTCGTTTAATTTTTCTAATTTTTTTTGGTGTTTTATAATTTTGTTATTTGCTCTAACATGTTTTGGAGTTGTAATAAATCTTTTTAATAAAACAATAATTTCTCTGCAAATTAATGTTCCAACACTTGTTCCAATAATTATTAATTCATGTAAAAATTCTTTCATCTCAATATTTTCCTTTCAATTATTTATTTTTTAATTATTCATCAAATTGACCACCATTAATTCTTTCAATCATTGATTGTGAATTACTTATAATTTTTACTAATACAGATATTTCTTTATTTAATTGTTCCATTCTTTCTTTATATGATTGTATTTCTTGATTATAATATTCAATTATTTTTTCTTTATTCATTGCTTTTCACCCCCTTTATAAATTCATGTGATTATAATCTCAAGTTAATGAAGCATTATCATTATTTAATGGTACTTCGCTCATATTATCACTACCATATTGACTGGTTGTTTCACTATTAATTGAAAATCTATTATCATTAATTAATCTTGAAACTTCATTTGTAAATGTTGTTTCTTGCATTTCTTCATTATGATGTGTAGTTTCCATTGGTAAAAGATTATGTATAATCTCACATGCACCAGCAATAATGGTAGGTACTGCATAAGCATTATTAAAATCATTATTTATACCCATAGCAACACCACTTGATATTAAACATCCACCAGTAGCCATATTACAAATCTTTCTTATTGCTTCAAATTTATTAGGTATTAATTCAGTTAATCCACTAATAAGATTTGAAATACCATAAGCATTTAATGAAATATAAGTATCTCAATCCATTAATGACTGATGTTCTTGTTTATTTAATAGTAATCATGGTGGACCTTGTGTAGTTGTTGTTGTAATTTCTGTTGTTGTAGTTATAGGAATAGATGTTGTAGTTGTTATTGGACTTTCAGTTGGATTAGGAATAATATCTGTATTAATAAATTTTGCATAATTTACTAATCCAATTGTTCCTAATCCTAATAATATTTTTTTAGAACTATTAATTAATTTAGTTTTTACACTTGGCATTTGGTTTAAATTTCATATATCTAAACCTAATTTTTTACCAAATAATAAACTATTAATTGAACCTAATACTGGATTTGCAATTACTTGACCATAATAAGCACTTGTACCAATCATTGCACAAATTGGACTTATACCAATTCTAATTAATTTAGTTAAAGTATAATTATTTGTTTCCATTTTATTCTCCTTTAATTTCTAATTTTTTAATTGTTACTTTAATTCAACCTTGATAAACATCATTATCACCAACTATTAATGCAACATTACTTTCTGGGTCAGAAACAATTATGTGTTTTGATTTAACATTTGGATATTGTCTTAAAATAATTGCTCTAATATCATTACTTGTATGAATTGCTTTTGGAAATGGTGATAATATTTCAATTTCATCTTTATTTTCAAACAAAGTAGGTAATATTATCATTAATTATTTCTCCTTATTTTTAATTTGATTAGCAATTTCACTTAATATTTTTAATACTTTATATTCATTTTTTAATTCTTTAATAATAAATATTAAAAATATTATTAGTGTTATGCTTGTTATTAATATTGGTACTATTAATAAAATTTTTCATAATATCATTTTTTTACTCTTTTCATTTTTTAAATCATTTAACATTAATTGAACAAAATGCACGATTTTTAGGAATATTTAAAGTATTAAAAATTTGACCAGTTACTAAAATTTCATCATTTTTGTTTAATAAAATACATCGTTTATAAAATTTTGGGTTATTAAAAATTAAAGTAACATAGTTTAATCCATTTCATTGACCTCTAACACTATAATATAATTCTTTATTACCTTTTTCGTAATATTTTGCTTCAATAGTATTACTTAGTTTTACTGTTAATTTGACATAATTTGCTTTTTCTTTCATGTTTATAATTCCTTAAATAATTATCAAAAATTAATATTTTTTTATGATTTTTTAAATAATATTGAATATGCTTATAAGCATCTTGTTCATGTTTTGTTAATTTTATATTTCCTTTATAATTTGTTATTTTATTTTTATTTTTTGGGTAGTTTTCTAGATAATCTCAGTTGAAAACATCTTGTACTAATACCATTAATGAACCAATAATTTTAGGAGTTGCTAATGGATTAGTTAATAATTGTTTTGAATTTAAAAAGAAATTTTCTACAATAACTAATATTTTTTTATTAATAAATTTTTCTTTAATTAATTGAAATTTTTCTTTATAAATATTTTTAGTTCATAAAACAGTTAATGTATTGAATGTTTCATTAAAAATAATATTATTAGTTTCATTTGAATATATAACAATTCCATTATTACCAATACCAGCAGGGTCAATTCCAATAATTAAGTCATATTTCATTATTAATCAAATTCTCTGCATTGTATTTTATTAATTAAAATTTTAATAATATCAATTGAACCTTTTAATTTATTTAAATAATATATGTCTTTTTCTTTATTATATTGTTCTATATCACTATCTAAAATTAAATTTAATCAACTAATTAATTTTTCTTTATCCATATTTATACCTCCTACTTAACCTAATATTTAAAATACAGTCATAACAAATTGCTTTACTATTTTTATCTCTTAAAAAATATTTTCTTGTTTTTATATCATTAGTATTAAAGAATAAATAATCAAATTTATGTTGTTTACATGTTCAACAAAAATACTTTTTCATTATGAGTTGAAAGTTCCTTATAAGAAGTAACTATATAATTAATTGGTAAATCATCATATTTATATGGATTATTTATTTTAAAACCTTTTCTGTTTTCTTCTCACGTAATGTTATATTTAAAACAAGGATTAGTAATTTTAGTTTTGTTATCAGTTATTTCACCCATAAATCAACTATTATGCTGTTCATAAAATGTTAATGGTTCAAGTTTTATATCATTAAGATAATATTCTTTTGGAGCAATTGGTTTATTAACAATTATTTTTTGGTCTTTAATATATGGTTCTAATAATTTTATTAATTCATTACCACTTAATTCTCTTTTAATATTTTCTAAATTAAAAACTCAATACGTGTAACTGTTGTCAACAATAAAAGAATTATTTTTAATCATTCATTTTGGCAGTGATAATCTATATTCAACATAATCAATAAGAATAGATTGTGGTTTATCTTTAACAATTTGTTCTTTTTTAAATTCTATTTGCATAATAATCCTTTCCTAAATATGTCCTGTTGCTTCCTAGCATAAAGGATATATAATTTGATTTTTAGATTATTAATAATACTACTATTCGTTTTATTAATTCCATCAATTCTGGGCTCAAAAATAAATTGTGAAATTTTAAAAAGAAATCGAGGCATTCGATTCAATATTTATTTAATTTGCGTTTAGCAAATTAATATTTTAATTGAACCGGAACCGCTCAATTTTTTTTTACAAGTTTGAAATTTATTTTCTCGCCCAAAAATTTTTCAAAAAAAATAAAAAATAAAACCAACCCTTGCTCACTGGAAAGTGGCAAGGGTTGGTTAAACAAGGTTGGTTAAATAAAGAATAGAATTAATATAGTAGGTCCCTACAACAGGTCTATATATACTAGTTTCCAATTCGCTCCCACCCCAAGAATTACCATTAATGGTTAGTATAATTTATTAGGTATCACTCCACTTATTATTTATCCATGCAAGTCCACATGCTAGCTACTATTTTTAACAACTGTGTTGTAGTTCACTGTTTTAATTCCCTAAGAACCTGTTTGGAATCTTTTAAACATAATTAAACTAAAAAAGGGAATAATTATTTCTAACCTGACAGTTAATTAACATTTTATTTTCTTTGTCATTTTTTTGTTAAAAAGATTTTATCATTTGACAACTTATCGATTAAAAATTTATTTTTCAACTATAAAATAACATTTATGATATTAATTTAATCAAAAATAAGTTAAAAAAGATCCTAAACAGGTTCTAACACGTGTTGATAATAGCGTTAAAGACGGTTCTTAAAAATTTTAAAATTTTACAATTACAAAAAAAAGACAAGATTTTTATTCTCGTCTTTTGTCATTTATTTTTAATTCAAGGGTAAAAAAAGAAAGGAGCTATTTTTAAAACTTTTTAGTTACCGACATCTTCGGTACGCTCCCATATATTATTCAAAACTATGTAATTCTTTTCATAGTTTTTCTAAAATTACTTTTGATTTAACTAATGATGAAAGTTGTGTTTTTGTAGCATTTTGCAATAATTGTCAAGTTGGAAATTGCTGTAATATTTTATTTTGTAATTGTAAACCAATTCCTGGTACTGATGATAAAACACTACTTATCATTGATTGACTTCGTTTTGTTTTATGATATTTAATTGCATAATTATGAACTTGATCTTGTAATTTACTCAAAAATAAAAAACAAGCATCAGTTTTAGGAATATTAATAATTTGCATTTTATCATTTATAATTTTATCAGTTTGATGTTTTTTATTTTTAACTAATCCAATAATAGGAATTGTTAAGTTTAATAGTGTTAGTTGTTCTAATGTAGCACTAATTTGTGGTTTTCCACCATCAACAATAATTAAATCAGGAAGTGGCAATTTATTAATAACTAAGTGATGATATCTACGATAAATCATTTCACAAAAACGATGATAATCATCAATAATTTTTGGATCTAATAAAAATTTGCGATAATCATTAAAACTAGGATTACCATTCTTATAAACAATCATACCGCCAACACTAGCACTTTGTTGAAGATTAGAAACATCAAAAACCTCTAAATGATTTAAATTAGGAATTTTTAATCATTGTGATAATACTTTCATCATATTTAACGGTGCATTAAATTGATTAGTTTGTAAATAATTATTTCATGCGTAAATGGCATTGGTTTTTGCCAATGTTAAAATATGTTCTTTTGTTCCTTTAATTGGATTAATAAATTTTATTTGTGGAAATAATAATTTTAATTGTTTTAAATCAATATTTGATGGTAAATATATTTCATTTGGCAATGTATTTTTACTATATAGTTGTTGACAATAATTACGAATTAAATCTTGAATTTCTAAGTAATTATTTTGAACTATTTGTTCATCTTTAGCTTGCAATTTACCATTACGATAAAATAAAGTAATTAAAACAACCATTTCATCTTCAATTAAAAAATTAATAAAATCGCGATTTCCATAATCTTGAAACTCAACAACTTGTTGTGATAAAAATAAATCTATTTTTGATAACAAAATTTTAATACGATTAGCATTTTCAAATTGTAAGTTTTCAACACTAATATTCATATTATTAATTAATATTTTTTTAACAGCAGTAACATTCCCTTTGAAAAATTGATCAATTTTACTAATCATATCTTCATAATAAGTAATAGGTACTGATTTAAAACAAGCACCAGAACATTGCTGTAAATGATAATATAAACAAGGTTTACCAAGATTACCAGCACATTTTCGTAATGGAAAAATTCGTTCCAATAACTTTAAAATTTCACGCGCACCAGTACCATCTGGAAATGGTCCATAATAATGTCCCTCTTTTTTAGTAGCACTACGTACATAACGATATTGTGGATCACGATTATTAGTAATTTGAATATAAGGATATTTTTTATCATCTGCTAACAAAATATTATATTTAGGATGATGTTTTTTAATCAATGTTTGTTCTAAAATTAAAGCCTCTTTTTCATTAGATGTCGTAATGTATTCAACATCATGAATATCATTAACTAATAACATTGTTTTAAAATTACTGGCTTTATTTAAATATGAAGTTACTCGTTTTTTTAATGAATTAGCTTTACCAACATAAATTAAATTATTATGTATATCTTTAAATAAATAACATCCAGCAATATTAGGTAAAAGTTTAATTTTCATTTGTAGTAAAGATTTTTCTGCCATTAGTTCACCTAAATTTATTAACAAATTAAAAGATACTTTGATTTTAACATTAATATAATGTTTTATCCTAAAGTAAACTCTTAATTTTATTCATTATTAATTACTTATGATTCGTTATTAATAATAGTTTCGTTATCATTAAGAATTTCACGATTTAAAATACTATCTTCTAAACTTTTTTTAACTACCAGAGTACCTTTGCTATTACTCATTACATCTTTTTGTTTTTCAGGGTCAATTTTACCAAAAGGAGTTAAATAACTATTTTCATTAAAATAAACAATAGGCGAAGAAGGTTTATTGATAATGTCACTATTATCATTTTGTTTTATTTCTGCTTTTTTTACTGGTGATATAAGTGGTTCTTTCTTTGATTCCTTATTGAAATTATTTTCTTTTCTAAAAGATTTTTTAACTTGTTTATCAATTAATAATTTTTCTTTTTTTAACTTAATATGTTTTTGTTTTAAATCAGCATTTATTTTATTTTTTTGCTTTTTATTTTTATTATTAATAATAATTTGTTTAATACTTTGTTTCATTTTGCTAAAGAAAATAAAAGGTTTATTAAAAATAAATAAACAAGTTAAAGAAAAAATACTAATAAAGTTTGCAATTAAATTAGTAACAAAAAAACCATAATTAAAAATACCTATTAAAACATTACTAATAATGCCACCAGTAGCATATGCTGGAAAAAAGGTTTCAACACTAAAATCTTTAAAAGAAATTGGTGAAGCAAAAAAACCTAGATAATTATTTATACCATTTGTATTTCATCATGTTTTAACGTATATTTCACTAATATTTAATAGGTTTAAATTATAATAACTAGTTCATAAATTATTCTTTCCTAAAATTATTAAAGTTAAAGTTTGCGTTGTCCAACAACTAATCACTAAAAATAAAAAATAAACAAAAATATACTTCAATTTAAATTGCATGTGATAACCAAAAGCTAAAGGAATAATTATTAAAAAAAGAAAGAAATAAACAGCATATTTCATTCACCCAAATAAAAAAGAAAAAAGAAAATCATCAAGTACTTTACCAATTATTGAAAATCTAGTTAAACTAACTATTAGGAAAAAGAAGATTACTAATAAGAAAAAAAGTAATCCAACTTCATCACCACGAGATTGAGATTTTGATATTTTAATGCCATTTTTAATCATAAGAACATCACCTCTTAACATTCTCCACAAAATAACTTATAAAAATAGTATAACATAATTGATATATGTAATATCTTTCTATAATCGATTTTTGATTTATTATTGCAAAAAACAATATTAATTTTTTAATACTTTTATCATAAAAAATGTATTATTTAAATTTCATATTCATTATTTTCTAGATTTTAAAAATTTAAAATAAATCATTTTTCTTATTTATATTTATTTAACAATTAATTTATATAATATTATATAATCATTGTAAACTTAATATAAGTTTTACCCGTTGCTTTATTTAAAGTAAAATGGGTTTTTATTTTCTAATTTTAAAGGGGACATAAACAATGTGGGGTTTTAATAAAAATAAAAAAGAAGAACAAGAAAGACAAAGAGAAGCCGAAAAACAAGCAGAACAACTACGAAAAATTGAAAGAGACCAAGCTAGATTAAAAGCCGAAAGAGAAGAAAGACAAAAACAAAAAGAAGAAAGAGAAAGAGAAGAAAAAAATAGAAAAGCTGAAGAAGAAAGCCAACTTGTAAAAGAAGCAAATTAATATATGGAAAAACAAAGAATAGAAAGAGAAGCAAAACGAGAAAAAATTTTTCAAGAAAAATTAAAAGAAGATCGAGCTAAAGAATTAAGAGAACGCGCCAGAGCAGCTGAAGAAGATGAAAGACAAAAAAGAGAACGTGCAGAAGCAGAAAATGCAGCAAAAATAAAAGGTAAAGGACATTATAATCCATGAAATTTTTAAATTTTAAATTTTTCTATTAATTTATATAATGTAGTTTACAAAGTTATTAGATTTTTAATTAATAAAATAAAAAATTTCTTCAACCAAAACGGTAATGTTTAGTAATCTGTGTAACTTACAAAAATAACTATGTTTAATTAATTCTATAATAAACCTAGAAAGAGTGAATTACAGATGGCTAAAAAGCAAAATATTAATAATAATGATCCAATATCAAAAGCAGTAGATTTATTATTAGAAAATACTGAAGATTTAACAACAGTTTTTAAAGAGGGAGGTTTGTATAAAGAATTAACAAAAAGATTAGTAGAAAAAATGTTGAATTCTGAGATGCAAAATTATTTAGGATATGATAAGAATCAACATAGTAATAGTGACAATGCTCGTAATGGTATAAGTTCAAAAAAATTAATAACTCAACAAGGTAAAATTGAGATTGATGTACCACGAGATCGCAATAGTAATTTTAATCCTGTAATAATTGCAAAAAGACAAAGAAGATTTGATGGTTTTGATCAACAAGTTCTTTCTTTATATGCAAAAGGTATGACATTATCAGATATTAGAATGCAATTACAAGAGTTATATCATGGTGCTGATATTAGTGAAAGTGTTATTAGTCAAATTACTGATGATGTTATTGATGATGTAAAAGCATGGCAAAATCGACCATTAGATAGTATTTATCCGATTGTTTATTTTGATTGCATAGTAGTTAAAATACGACAAGATAAACGCATTATTAACAAATCTGTGTATATAGCTTTAGGAGTTGATTTAGAAGGTAAAAAAGATGTTTTAGGCTTATGAATTAGTGAAAATGAAGGTTCTAAATTTTGATTATCTAATTTCACAGAAATGAAAAATCGAGGCTTAAATGATATTCTTATTGCTTGTAGTGATAATTTAACAGGAATGTCAGAAGCAATACAATCAGTTTATCCTAAAACAGAACATCAATTATGCATCGTTCATCAAATTAGAAATAGTTTGAAATATGTCTCATATAAGCATAGAAAATCTCTAGTTGCAGATTTAAAACCAATTTATACTGCATGTAGTGAAGAACAAGCAATGCAGGCTTTAGAAACATTTGAAAATAAGTGAAATAAACAATATCCTCAAATTGCTAAATCTTGATATAAAAATTGAGAAAATTTGATAGTTTTTATTAGTTATCCAACAGAAATTAAAAGAGTAATTTATACCACAAATGCTATTGAATCTGTTAATAGTCAATTACGAAAAGTTATCAGAAATAAAAAAGTTTTTCCTAATGATATGGAAGAATTGAAAATATTTTATTTAGCAATTGAAAATATAACAAAAAAATGAACAATGCCCATTCAAAATTGAAATACAGCAATTGCTCATTTTATGATAAAATTTGAAGATAGAATTAATCTTAACTAGTACTTTGTAAAACAAAGATACACAGATTTCTAAAAAGCCTCAAAAGTTTTTAAAAAAGAATAACTTTAATATGTGTAGAAATATATGATATATTCATATAGTTTAAAGATAATTTTATAATGATTGTTAGTTGTTTAATAGTAAAAATAAAAGTACTTTAATTATTAATCAAAGTGAAAAATTTTCTTAGACCACACTTTATATATAATTTGATAAAATAGACTTAGAAAATATTAGAGTTAGGAGTAGAAAATGAAGAAAATTATTTTAAATCCAAATATTTGTGCTGATGAGATTGAACTTACTATTAAAAAACAAGGTTGAGAAATTATTGATAAAAAATATGATTTTTATCAACCATACGTTAGTATTTTTGATAATTTAAATTATGAAGCAAAAGTAGATTTATATATTGCTTTTAAAACTGCAGGTAACTTTGTTCATAAGGTATATTGCTATTTTTTAGAATTTGATACAAATAATATTTTTAAAATATCAGAAATTAAATCACCAGAGCATCCTAAGGGACAAATGACAACACGAGTTGCTGATTTTAAGTATTATAAAACTACTGGTAATCTAGGTTTTACTCCTTATAAAAGCCCAATATCTGGTCAACCATATAACTTAAGTCATAATTATCACAGTTTTTTTAATTCATTAATTGAATCAGAAGCAAGAAATGAATTAAACTATGTTTGTATTTTATTAAAATATGATAATCATGCTCGAAGCAAGAAAAGACTTCGATATTTTGTTAATTCGTATAAAAAGTTTATTAAATCATTTCTTTTTAAATTTGAAAAATTTGAAATTAGAAAAACACGTGCTTTATTAAGAGCAGAAATATTAAAAGGACAAAAAAAGAAAAAAGTTAGCAAGCCCGCAAAACGAAACGTTATTAAACCTAATAATACTGAAACTGTTATTATTGAAGGTAATTTAAAAACTATTTTTGATCATAAAAATATGACTGTTAAAGTTATTAAAGAAACAGATAATATAGAAAAATCTACTTTAGTATCTAAAAATAAACTTAAAAATAGTAATCAAAAAAATAAAAAATAAATGTTGATAAACCTTCACTTAAAATTGTTAAAGAAGTGTTATAATTATTTATAAAAGAGAGGAAATATTTATTATGCTACTAAGTTTTATTTTATATACAACTTCATTTGAATCCGAGCACTTAGATTCTTTTTTATCAAAGATTTTTGTAAATAAAAAAACTAATTTTGAAGTTGTTGTTGTTGTTGATGGCATTAACAATGAAAATTTGGAGATATTTAGTAAATATTTTAAATTATATCCACAAAATTTAAAAATGATTACTAATTATCAAGTATCAGGTATTGCCATTAGTCGTAATCTTGGCCTTAAATATATTTCCGGACAATATGTAGTTATTTTAAATCCAACTGAAATTCTTAGCGTTAATTTTGTTGAAACAGTTAATAAAATTTTAGATAATAATAAGGATTTAGATTGTATTGAATATTGTGTTCGTTATGAATTTGATATAAATAATGTTTTTCATTCAACAATTAGAACTGAAGTTAATAAAATATATAATTTAAATACAACACAAGGAAAAATAGTCTTTGCTTTAACAACACCAGTTTTAACAACAAAAATCATGAAAGTTAGTATTATTAATGAATATAATTTACAATTTCGTAAAGAAATCCAATTTGATAGTTTATTTTTATACTCATTTTTAGCACATTGTAAAACATATTATGCAATTAATGAAACATTATTAACGTCTAAAAATAACACATTGGAAAATGATAATATTTTTGAACTAATGCACCAATGAATACATATTTTAAACTATTATAATAATTATAAAATTAAAAAAGTTTTATATGAAGAGTTGGAATATGCTTTTGTTAGATACTATCTATATACTCTTTTAAGATTTATTAGTATTTCTAAAAAACCTGCATTAATTGAAAAAACATATAATCGTGTCAAAGAAATTATTGAATTTAAATTTAAAAATTTTAAAAAAAATTCTTATTTTAATACTATTAATCCAAATGATAAATTTACCACTTATGCTCCTGATCTAAGTACTTATTTTAAGAAATATTTTAAAGATAATAATATTAGAGATGATTCAAAATATTGAGAGTAAAAAAATGAATATTAAAAAATTAGATACAACCGAAACATATATAATAGCTAAAACATGAAAACGTATTATTGCACGTATTTTTGACGTGATTTTTGTTAGTTTAATCCCATTAATAATTGGATTAGCAATTCATTATTTAGATAATAAAGGTAATCAAGAATCATGACAATTAATAATTATTTTTATTATTAATATAATTGTTGTCATTATATATTTTGTTATTATCCCATGAAAATGTAAGGGTCAAACTTTGGGAAAATTAATTTTTCAAATAAGATTAGTAAATGAAAAAAATCAAGATTTAAAGTTAAAACATTTTTTTTATCGTGAACTATTTTTAGTTTTTATTCCTCTATTATTAACCACTTCAATAATTCTTTTTATGAAATTGACTTTTAATGAAAACATTGCTACTATTAATAGTAATAATACTTTAAATTCTTGATTAAATATTCTTATTCGTTCTGTAGTTAGTTTTGATTTTGCTTGGTATTGTGGGATTATGATCGTCACTAAAATTGATAAATATCATCAGCTATTCTTTGATCGTTATCATAAAACTTTTGTCATTAACAAGAAACCACTTGCAACTAATAAAAGGAAGATATCAACTAACGTTAATGATCCACATATTCATTTAGTTTATTCTCAACCAGGAAATATTAATGATGACGAATTAGAAAATATAAATAGTCTTTAATAGTATATACTCTTACTAACTTAAGGATAAATAACATGGATAAAACAAAACTTTTAGAAAATCTAAATGAACAACAACTACAAGCAATTATTAATGTTGATGGCCCATGTCGTATTATTGCGGGGGCTGGAGTTGGAAAGACGCGGGTTATAACATATAAGATTGCTTACTTAATTAATGTAATTAAAATTGCTAGTGAAAAAATATTGGCATTAACTTTTACTAATAAAGCAGCACGTGAAATGAAAGAACGAATAATGCAACTTTTAAATGATACTAACATTAATGTTAATATTGTTACTTATCATGCATTATGTGCCAAAATATTAAGAAGAGATATTCATCATTTAAATATTAATAATAATTTTAATATTATTGATCAAGAAGATCAACGAAAAATATTAAAAGATATTTTTCAAAAAGAATTTTCACATAAAGCTGAATTGCAGGAGTTAAGATTATTAAGTTCTAATATTTCTAACTGAAAAAATAATTATCTTTCTCAAGATCAATTATTAGCTGATTATCAAAATCAAGATGAGTGAATTTTACGTATCAAAGTTTTTGAATCGTATAAAAAATATCAATTTATTAATTCATGTTTAGATTTTGATGATTTATTATTATTAGTTGAACGTCTATTTAAAGAATTTCCACATATTTTAACAAAATGAGAAAAGAAATTTGATTTTATTTTAGTTGATGAATTTCAAGACACTAATGATATTCAATATAATATTTTATTATCACTTGCTAAAAATCATAAAAATATTACTGTAGTTGGTGATCCTGATCAAACTATTTATAGTTGAAGAGGAGCAAATATTAATTTAATATTGAATTTTACTAAACAATTTCCTAATACACAAACATTTATTTTAAATCAAAATTATCGTTCAACAACTAAGATTTTAAATACAGCTAATAGTTTAATTAAAAATAATGTTCAACGTATTGAAAAAGAACTGTTTACTAAAAATGATCTTGGTAATGATATTGTTATGTATCATGCTAGTAGTAGTGATCAAGAAGCACATTGAGTTGCAACAACTGTTAAAAAAATTCATTTAAAATATCATTTAGATTTGAATAAAATTGCTATTCTTTATCGTAATAATTATTTATCAAAAGATTTAGAACAAGCTTTGATTAATAATAATATAAATTATAAAATTTTTGGTGGTTATAAATTTTTTGAACGTAAAGAGATTAAAGACATTTTGGCGTATTTAAAAATTATTGTTTGAAATGATAATATATCAATGATTAGAATTTTAAATGCAACACCTAAAATTGGACCAAAAGCTATTGATAACTTATTATTACTTGCTAATGAACAATCACTAACTTTAAATGAATACTTATTTAAATTTCAGTATGGATTACCAAAAAATTATCGTCAACATTTACAACCTTTAATTAATTTAATTAATGAGATGCAAACTAATATCAAAGATGTTACTTCTTTACATAACATGGTTGAAAATTTATTAAATAAAACTAATTATTTAAAAAAACTAGAAGATAATCTTGAAAAAGAAAGAATTGAAAATGTTCAACAATTATTAGAACAATTGCTTGAATATGATAGTAGTAATAATGAATTACAAGGCGAAGAATTATTAACGTCATTTTTACAAGAAGTAAGTTTATATACTGATTTAGATGAAAATAGTACTAATAAAGCCGTTAATTTAATGACAATTCACAGTGCTAAAGGTCTAGAATTTGATGTTGTTTTTATAGTTGGCATTAATGAAGGTATTTTACCTGGAATAGGTAAATTTAGTATAGAAAACTTAGATAAAATTGAAGAAGAACGACGACTTTTTTATGTTTCAATTACTAGGGCAAAAAAATGATTATTTTTATCTAGTGCAAGTGGATATTCATATATCTTGGATCGTATGAAACAACCATCTCGTTTCTTAAAAGATTTAGATCTTAAATATTTAAAAATCATTAATAACGAACACCAAGAAATGGCAGCAACTTATCAAAATCGTAATCATTCTAAATTTAATTACTATAAAGCTGATAATAAAGATAAGGTTGAAATAACTAATAATTGAAATGTTGGAGATATAATTATTCATGAAATTTTTGGAAAAGGTATTATTACTAAATTAATTGGTGATAAAATTCAAGTTGCTTTTCATAAAAATCATGGTGGTATTAGAATTATTAGTTCTAATCATATTGCTATTAAAAAATTTGTATAAATTTATTTTGGGAGCATACCGATGTTGTCAATAATATTCAAATTTGTCTTAAAGTTATAAA
Source organism: Spiroplasma endosymbiont of Dactylopius coccus (assembly GCF_977110965.1). NCBI lineage: Bacteria > Bacillati > Mycoplasmatota > Mollicutes > Entomoplasmatales > Spiroplasmataceae > Spiroplasma > Spiroplasma endosymbiont of Dactylopius coccus. The sequence continues at coordinate 696,691 of NZ_OZ373019.1, forward strand.
GTTAGACGAGAATAATTTTGACTTCAATAGAGGCTTTTTAGAAATCTGTGTATCTTTGTTTTACAAAGTACTAGTTAAGATTAATTCTATCTTCAAATTTTATCATAAAATGAGCAATTGCTGTATTTCAATTTTGAATGGGCATTGTTCATTTTTTTGTTATATTTTCAATTGCTAAATAAAATATTTTCAATTCTTCCATATCATTAGGAAAAACTTTTTTATTTCTGATAACTTTTCGTAATTGACTATTAACAGATTCAATAGCATTTGTGGTATAAATTACTCTTTTAATTTCTGTTGGATAACTAATAAAAACTATCAAATTTTCTCAATTTTTATATCAAGATTTAGCAATTTGAGGATATTGTTTATTTCACTTATTTTCAAATGTTTCTAAAGCCTGCATTGCTTGTTCTTCACTACATGCAGTATAAATTGGTTTTAAATCTGCAACTAGAGATTTTCTATGCTTATATGAGACATATTTCAAACTATTTCTAATTTGATGAACGATGCATAATTGATGTTCTGTTTTAGGATAAACTGATTGTATTGCTTCTGACATTCCTGTTAAATTATCACTACAAGCAATAAGAATATCATTTAAGCCTCGATTTTTCATTTCTGTGAAATTGGCTAATCAAAATTTAGAACCTTCATTTTCACTAATTCATAAGCCTAAAACATCTTTTTTACCTTCTAAATCAACTCCTAAAGCTATATACACAGATTTGTTAATAATGCGTTTATCTTGTCGTATTTTAACTACTATGCAATCAAAATAAACAATCGGATAAATACTATCTAATGGTCGATTTTGCCATGCTTTTACATCATCAATAACATCATCAGTAATTTGACTAATAACACTTTCACTAATATCAGCACCATGATATAACTCTTGTAATTGCATTCTAATATCTGATAATGTCATACCTTTTGCATATAAAGAAAGAACTTGTTGATCAAAACCATCAAATCTTCTTTGTCTTTTTGCAATTATTACAGGATTAAAATTACTATTGCGATCTCGTGGTACATCAATCTCAATTTTACCTTGTTGAGTTATTAATTTTTTTGAACTTATACCATTACGAGCATTGTCACTATTACTATGTTGATTCTTATCATATCCTAAATAATTTTGCATCTCAGAATTCAACATTTTTTCTACTAATCTTTTTGTTAATTCTTTATACAAACCTCCCTCTTTAAAAACTGTTGTTAAATCTTCAGTATTTTCTAATAATAAATCTACTGCTTTTGATATTGGATCATTATTATTAATATTTTGCTTTTTAGCCATCTGTAATTCACTCTTTCTAGGTTTATTATAGAATTAATTAAACATAGTTATTTTTGTAAGTTACACAAATTACTAAACATTACCGTATTATTAGGTAATAAATTATGGAATGGCAACACTTTTTAGGACTATTTTTTGGTAGACACTTGTTCTTGATATTTGATAGGAGTTAAGTAGTTTAAAGTGCTGTGGATTCTTATGTTGTTGTATCAATTGATATAATCAAATAATTCTAATTTTAATTGGATTAATGATGTAAAATTTTTATCATTAATAAATTCAGTTTTGAAAGTTTTAAAAGTTGCTTCAGCAACAGCATTATCATAAGGACAACCTTTTTTGCTTAAAGATCGAGTAATATTGAATGCTAATAAAAGATTATTAATAATTTTATTGTTAAATTCATTACCTCGATCACTATGAAATATTTGGATATCTTTTAAACAGCGATTTGATTGCATAAATGCTTGATATACTAGTAATGAATCTTTTTTAACTCCAACACTATGTCCAATAATTTCGCGGTTAAATAGGTCTATTAATAGGCAAATATAGTTTCATTTACCATTAACTTGAACGTAAGTTAAATCACTAACAATAACTTCATTTTTAACCCTATTATTAAAGTTTCTATTAACAAGATTGGTTATTTGACTATTATTGACTTTATTATGATGATTTTTGAATGATAATTTAGTGTATTTTGATATTAAATTATGCTTATTCATAATTTCTTTAATTTTTCTGCGTGATAAATAAATTTCTTGGTTTTCTAAAATTTTTTTTAATCTTCTAGTACCATAAACTTCTTTATTTTCTTTAAAAGCACTAATAATAGCTTCATCATACATATTATTTTTGATTTTATTTTCTTTTTTCTTTAAGTTAAAATAATATGTTGATTTAGATATTTTCAAAAAACGACACATTGTGCGAATTTTATATTTAACTTTATTTTTAGCAATAATTTCTACTTTCTGCCTATTATTAGTGCTGCTTGCTTTAAAATATCATTTTCCATTCTTAATTGTTTTAATTCTTTTCTTAATTTAATTAATTCATTTTCTTCAACAGAACGATTATCTTTAGTTTTAAAACTACCTGAATTAGTAAATTGCTTAATTCAATTATAAGTAGCTGCTCTTGTAACATTGTACTCTTTAGCAAGACAAGACACTGACTTACCGCTTTGATATAAAGCTACTATTTGTTTTTTAAATTCATCTGAATATGAGTTAATATTGGCCATAATTATACTTCCTTTCTTTTCACTAATTTGTTCACTTGTCTACGTAATTAGTGTCCAATAAAGTGTAACCCATCCAACTTTTTAGGACTATTTTTTGGTAGACACTTGTTCTTGATATTTGATAGGAGTTAAGTAGTTTAAAGTGCTGTGGATTCTTATGTTGTTGTATCAATTGATATAATCAAATAATTCTAATTTTAATTGGATTAATGATGTAAAATTTTTATCATTAATAAATTCTGTTTTGAAAGTTTTAAAAGTTGCTTCAGCAACAGCATTATCATAAGGACAACCTTTTTTGCTTAAAGATCGAGTAATATTGAATGCTAATAAAAGATTATTAATAATTTTATTGTTAAATTCATTACCTCGATCACTATGAAATATTTGGATATCTTTTAAACAGCGATTTGATTGCATAAATGCTTGATATACTAGTAATGCATCTTTTTTAACTCCAACACTATGTCCAATAATTTCGCGGTTAAATAGGTTTATTAATAGGCAAATATAGTTTCATTTACCATTAACTTGAACGTAAGTTAAATCACTAACAATAACTTCGTTTTTAACCCTATTATTAAAGTTTCTATTAACAAGATTGGTTATTTGACTATTATTGACTTTATTATGATGATTTTTGAATGATAATTTAGTGTATTTTGATATTAAATTATGCTTATTCATAATTTCTTTAATTTTTCTGCGTGACAAATAAATTTCTTGGTTTTCTAAAATTTTTTTTAATCTTCTAGTACCATAAACTTCTTTATTTTCTTTAAAAGCACTAATAACAGCTTCATCATACATATTATTTTTGATTTTATTTTCTTTTTTCTTTAAGTTAAAATAATATGTTGATTTAGATATTTTCAAAAAACGACACATTGTGCGAATTTTATATTTAACTTTATTTTTGACAATAATTTTTATTTTCTGCCTATTATTAGTGCTGCTTGCTTTAAAATATCATTTTCCATTCTTAATTGTTTTAATTCTTTTCTTAATTTAATTAATTCATTTTCTTCAACAGAACGATTATCTTTAGTTTTAAAACTACCTGAATTAGTAAATTGCTTAATTCAATTATAAGTAGCTGCTCTTGTAACATTGTACTCTTTAGCAAGACAAGACACTGACTTACCGCTTTGATATAAAGCTACTATTTGTTTTTTAAATTCATCTGAATATGAGTTAATATTGGCCATAATTATACTTCCTTTCTTTTCACTAATTTGTTCACTTGTCTACGTAATTAGTGTCCAATAAAGTGTAACCCATCCAAGCATTAGTTGAAAATATTGGTTGCTTTACTGAAACTAATATTAAACAAATTTTAAAACATATGATTGGTGATAGAACTTATAATATTGATATATATACAAAAATGGTTAATTTTAAATGCTATCAAATAAATACTGCCATCCAGTTATTATAAATTAAAATTAAAGATTTTAAAAAAACCAAAAATAAAATAAAACTTATTAAAGTAATTATTAATAAGAATTTTTGAATTATAAAAGTAAGTATTATTATGTCAATATCGAGTGAAAATTTCCCAAAAATATTTATCAAAAATTAAATTATTTTGGAAAGTTACACTGTTAAATAAACACAAATTCTAAGAACCTGTTTAGGATCTTTTTTAACTTATTTTTGATTAAATTAATATCATAAATGTTATTTTATAGTTGAAAAATAAATTTTTAATCGATAAGTTGTCAAATGATAAAATCTTTTTAACAAAAAAATGACAAAGAAAATAAAATGTTAATTAACTGTCAGGTTAGAAATAATTATTCCCTTTTTTAGTTTAATTATGTTTAAAAGATTCCAAACAGGTTCTAAATAACCCCTAAAAATTTAGTTCCTTGTTTTCATATAGGAACTTTTTTATTTACAAACCAATTTTTAATGAATATAATAAATATGAATTAAAAATAGTTTTAGAAACCTAATTGTTTTATTTTTAAACAATTAGGTTTCTAATTTTGAAAGGATTTTTAATATATGGATAAACAATTACAAGAAAGTCAAAATCAAATTTCTAAGTTAAGTAATGAATTTAGAAGTTTGGAGAAAAAGCTAGATAATGAAAAAAGAAAAGAAAAAGAAATAAATAAAAAAATATCTTGTTTAACAAATCAAGATATTAACAATAAAAATGAATTAAAAATAAGAAATGAAATAAGAAAATATGAAAATGAACATAGAATTATTTCTCAAAAAGTAAATTATTTTGAAATTAAATTTAATTCAATAAAAGAAGAATTAAAAAAAATATCAAATTTAAAAATGGAAATTTATAACAAAAATTTAGAAAAGTTAAAAATAAAAAAGTTTGATGAAGTTGAAATTAATAGCTTTGAAAATAAAAATTATAAGGGTTTTAAAATAAACTCACTAAAATTATAAAAAAGATATTGCAATTGCAATATCTTTATATATTTAAAATTAATTTTAAGGCACCAAATTTGCTCATATTCAAACGATTTAAAAATTTATATGGTTTATAGTATTCAAAAAATAAACAGCCCTTTTTAGGGCTGTTTTAAATCGAATTATTATTAATTATAAGTTATATAAATAACTTCACTTTTGGGAAATTATTACTCGATAACTAATAGGAAATTTTTACTAAATAATGACAAGTAAGTATTATTATTGACTAATATTTTACAAGTGTTAAGATTAACATACAATTGCATATTGAAGTCAAAATTATTATCGTCTAACTTTATAATTTTAAGACAAATTTGAATATTATTGACAACATCGGTATGCTCCCAAAAAATTAATAACTCAACAAGGTAAAATTGAGATTGATGTACCACGAGATCGCAATAGTAATTTTAATCCTGTAATAATTGCAAAAAGACAAAGAAGATTTGATGGTTTTGATCAACAAGTTCTTTCTTTATATGCAAAAGGTATGACATTATCAGATATTAGAATTCAATTACAAGAGTTATATCATGGTGCTGATATTAGTGAAAATGTTATTAGTCAAATTACTGATGATGTTATTGATGATGTAAAAGCATGGCAAAATCGACCATTAGATAGTATTTATCCGATTGTTTATTTTGATTGCATAGTAGTTAAAATACGACAAGATAAACGCATTATTAACAAATCTGTGTATATAGCTTTAGGATTTGATTTAGAAGGTAAAAAAGATGTTTTAGGCTTATGAATTAGTGAAAATGAAGGTTCTAAATTTTGATTAGCCAATTTCACAGAAATGAAAAATCGAGGCTTAAATGATATTCTTATTGCTTGTAGTGATAATTTAACAGGAATGTCAGAAGCAATACAATCAGTTTATCCTAAAACAGAACATCAATTATGCATCGTTCATCAAATTAGAAATAGTTTGAAATATGTCTCATATAAGCATAGAAAATCTCTAGTTGCAGATTTAAAACCAATTTATACTGCATGTAGTGAAGAACAAGCAATGCAGGCTTTAGAAACATTTGAAAATAAGTGAAATAAACAATATCCTCAAATTGCTAAATCTTGATATAAAAATTGAGAAAATTTGATAGTTTTTATTAGTTATCCAACAGAAATTAAAAGAGTAATTTATACCACAAATGCTATTGAATCTGTTAATAGTCAATTACGAAAAGTTATCAGAAATAAAAAAGTTTTTCCTAATGATATGGAAGAATTGAAAATATTTTATTTAGCAATTGAAAATATAACAAAAAAATGAACAATGCCCATTCAAAATTGAAATACAGCAATTGCTCATTTTATGATAAAATTTGAAGATAGAATTAATCTTAACTAGTACTTTGTAAAACAAAGATACACAGATTACATAAAAGCCTCATAGTTTTCAATCAATTTTTTTAATATTTCTTTAGAAACTTGTGGATTTGCTTGTCCTTTAGTTAGTTTCATTAATTGACCCATAAAAAATTTCATTGCTTTTTCTGGATTGACTTTATAAATAGTAATCATGTTTTCATTTGCTTTTAAAATTGTGATTAATATTTTTTCTAAATCATTACTATCACTTACTAAAGTAATACCTAATGTTCTAATAAGATCGGTAGGGCTTTTTTCACTATTAATCATAATTGCATTTAATAACTGTTTACTTTGTTTATCATTAATTTTTTGCTCATAAACTAGACTAACTAATTGTGATAGATTATTAGCAGTAAGTTCGCTGTTTTTAATAGTAGTGTTATTAGTATTACAATAAGCTTGCACAGGACCTACTAAATAATTAAAGGTAGGTAATGCTAAATTATTAATGGCAACTGTTTGTTCAAAAATAGTTAATATTTCTACTTTGTCAATTAATAAATTAATATCTTTTGTTGATAGATTGTATTGTTTTTTTAATCTTTCCATTATTTCTTTAGGCAATTCAGGAAGATTTTTAGCAATCATTTTGATTCATTTTTCGTCTAGTTGAATTGGAAAAATATTTGGTTCAGGAAAATATTTATAATCAATTTTATTTTCTTTGCTACGCATGCTAACGGTTTTATTAGTTTTTTCATCAAATCTTCTAGTTTCAAGATTAATTTTTTGTTTTTTATTTAAAATATTAGTTTGACGATTAATTTCATCATTTATTGCTAAAGTAATATTATGTGTAGAATTTAAGTTTTTAATTTCAACTTTGGTACCTAAAATATCACTACCATGTGGTTTTAACGATATATTAATATCACATCGTAATGAGCCTTCATTCATTTTAGCATCACTAACTTGTAAATGAATTAATAATTGACGTAGAGTATTAATATATGCTACTACTTGTTCACTTGTGTTAAAAATTGGTTTAGTAACAATTTCCAATAAGGGAATTCCCGCTCGATTATAGTCTAATAATGTTTTTTTATTATTATGAATTTGTTTTGCTGTATCTTCTTCAATATGTAAGCGTTCAAAACTAACAATAAATTCTTCATTATTTACAACTATTGGTAATTCACCATTTGTGCCAATTGGATGAAAAAATTGTGTGATTTGATAACCTTTAGGTAAATCGGGATAAAAATAACTTTTTCGATCAAAACGTAAGAGTGGATCAATATTCATTTTTAAAGCAGTACATGTTTGAATTGCCATTATAATAACAGCTTGATTAACTGTTGGTAATGTTCCTGGATATCCGCAATCAATGGCATTAATTTGAGTATTTGGTTTTTGACCAAAAGTATTGGCGGCGTTGGAAAAACATTTAGTTTTAGTTTTTAATTCACAGTGGATTTCAATACCCATTACAACATCATATTTATTATTCATGATCATCACCTAGTAGTTTATTATTAAAATTAATTTTTTTACTTAAAAATGAAGCAATATTCAATATAACTTGATCATTAAAAGGTGCACCATTAATATTAAAACCAATCGGTAAACTATTAACAGTAGTTAACGGAATATTAATGCTTGGTCCACCATTTAAATTAGAAAGTAGTAGTAAGTCTTCTAAATAATCATGTTCATTTTTAATAACTTTTTTCTGTTCTAATACATCTTTAATTTTCGGAGCTGGATTAATATTTGGCATAATAATGAAAGCATCATATTTTTTAAAGATAGTATTTAAATGTTCAACAATTAATCTTCTTACTTTTTTAGCTTTGTTAAATAATTCTTCTTGATGATTTTCAGATAAAGCATATGCACCAATAATGTATCTGCGTTTTACCATATCACCGAAACCAAATGTTCGTGAATTTGTCATAACTTCTTGATAATTTTTACCATTTTTACGAACACCAAAATTAATACCAGTTAGATTTGCGTGGCAACTAGTTGCTTCAGCAAAAGAAATAATCATATAGACTGGTAATAAAGATTGTAATAATTCTTTATTAAATTCAATTTGTTGAACTTTTGCACCACCATCAGTTAAATGCTTTATTGCTTCATCAAAACTAGATTTAACTATATCATTTCATTGATAATCATTATAATTTAAAATAGCAATATTTTTACCTTCTATATTTTGATTTAAGTTTTGAGTATAATCTTTTTCTTTACTTTGAACACTAGTAAAGTCTTGTTCATCAAATAAAGCAATACTATCCAAGACAATGGCAATATCTTCGACATGATTAGTAAATATACCAACTGTGTCTAAACTTGGAGCATAAGGAAAAACACCATTTCTTGAAATTAAACCATATGTTGGTTTAAAACCAACAATACCACAATAAGCGGCAGGTTTACGTATTGAATCACCAGTATCTGTTCCTAAAGCAAATGGTACAATTCCAGCAGCGACTAAAGCTGCACTGCCACTAGAACTACCACCAGTGATATGTTTTAAATTCCAAGGGTTTAAGACATGACCGGTAGCTGCATATAAACCATCTCCACCCATTCCTAGTTCATCAAGAGCAGTTTTAGCTATATTAATGGCTTTATTATTTGTTAATAACATATTAACAGTACTGTCATAATTAGGAATAAAATTAGCAAGAATTTTTGATGAACCTGTTGTTAAGAAATTAATAGTAGCAATATTATCTTTCATTACAAATGGAATTGCTGCTAATAAATTATCATTAATTTCTTGTTCAGTAATTGTTTTTGTTTGTTTAATGGCATTTTGTTCCAGTGAAGTAACAACAGCATTTAATTTTTTGAATTGTTCTAATCGTTTGTATACTAATTTAGTTAATTGATCTGGAGTAAGTATTTTTGTTTTTAATAGTTCATGAAGTTGACGAATTGAAAGTTGGTGGTAATTAATTTTCATGATTAATCACCTGATTAATACTAATGTAATTATTTTCAACTTCTGGAGCAATATTTAAAACAGCTTTAGATGTTAAATGAGTTCCAACATTATCGGAACGTAATAAATTATTAATAATAGGAAATGGGTAATTTAAAGGTTCAATATCATTTGTATTAATATTTGTCACAATTTCCATTTGTTTTTCAATAGCTTTAAATTCTAGTAAAAGATTTTCACATTGTTCTTCGCTTAAATTGAACATAAGTTCGTTAGCAAATTCATGTAGCATTTTTGTTGTCATTTTCTTTTCAATTTTATCCATTTTTTGCTACCTCTTTCAATAAATTTTGTAATTGCTCTTCATTAATAATTTTAACATTAAGTTTGCGTGCTTGTGCTAATTTATTTCCTGGATTTTCTCCAACAATTAAATAAGAAGTATTATTAGTAATAGTATTGGTAATTTTAGCACCATAGTTATTTAATAATTGAATGAATTCGTTACGACTTTTAGTTAAAGTTCCTGTTAAGACAAAAGTTTTACTATTCAATACTTGTGATTGGTTTTTTTGTAAATAATTAAAGTTAAGTTTAAAGTTTTGCAAGTTAGTAATTAGTTGTTGATTAGTAGGATTAAGGAAATAATCAATAACACTAGTAGCAATTGTTGGACCAATTTCATTAGTATTAGCTAGATCATCAAAGGTTGCTTCCATTAAGTTATTTAAAGTTAAATATTTTTTTGCAAGAATAATTGCTGTTTTTTGGCCAACATGACGAATTCCCAAACCGAATAAAAGTCTTTCTAAGGAATTTTGTTTTGATAGAATAATTGAATTAGCAAGATTAGTGAAAGATTTTTCACCAAAACGTGGTAATGATAGTATTTCTTTTCGTAAATTAACTAAATTGTAAATATCACTAATAGTTTTAATTCATTTTAAATCTAAAAAACGTAATAATATTTTTTCATTTAAACCAATAATATCCATAGCATTTCTTGAACAGAAGTGCATTAATGATTTAAGAATTCGTGATGGACAATCACTATTAATGCAAAATTGATCAACTTCTGGCGGAACTTGTTCCAATTTTGTTTTACACACTGGACAATGGATAGCTTTTTTAAAAATAATATTGTTTATTTGACGATTACTAATAATTGGGGCAATTACTTCTGGAATAATATCACCCGCTTTTTTAACACTTACTAAATCATTAATACGTAAATCACGATTAATAATATAATCACCATTATGAAGTGTGGCAAAAGTAACGGTAGTACCAGCAATTATCACTGGTTGTAATCTAGCATTATAGGTTATTTTTCCTGTTCTACCAACAGTTGGAAATATATCTAAAAGCTTAGTAACACTAGTAACAGCAGGAAATTTATAAGCTATTGCTCATTTTGGCACCTTATTAGTTCTTCCTAACATATCATAACTGGTTAGATCATTAATTTTAATGACAATACCATCAATTTCATATGGTAATGTATTTCTTAACTTTTCATATTTCTGAATATAAGTTCATACTTCTTCAATATTTTTACATAACTGTCATTGTTCATTAATTTTGAAACCATATTTTTGTAAGGTAAATAATGCTTGTTCATGGGTTTTAATATTATCATTAGTAGCATTAATATAATAGTAAAGAAAACCATCTAATTTTCTTGAATTAACAATATTAATATCAAGTTGGCGAATAGTACCGGCTGCAGCATTGCGAGGATTAGCAAAGAGTGGTAAGTTTTGTTGTTGTTGTTTTTCATTAATGCGATTAAATTCTTCTTTACTTAAATATATTTCTCCTCTTACTTCTAATTTAGAATTAATTGGTATTGTTTTTGGTATTGTTTTAATTGTCAAAATATTATTGGTAATGTCTTCACCAGCAATACCATCACCTCTGGTAGCAGCAGTTTTTATTTTTCCTTTTTCATAAGTTATAGAAATTGATAGACCATCAATTTTTAGCTCACAAACATATTCAATGTTATTTTCTGATAATGTTTTTTTAATTTGTTGATCAAATTTTAGTAAATCTTCATAGTTAAAGGCATTACCCAAACTTAGCATTGGTTGTTGGTGAAAAATTTTTGTTAAAGAATTAATTGGTTTATTACCAACAGTTTTAGTTGGAGAATCGTTACTATTAAATTGGGGATATTGTTCTTCTAATTTTATTAATCTATGATAGGCGCTATCATAAAGTTCGTCACTAACAGTAGGTTTATCTAAAACATGATATTCATAATTTCATTGTTTAATTTGGTTTCTTAATTGTATTATTTCATTTTTAATATCATTATTTTTGTTACTCATATTACTTTCTCCCCTAATTGGTTTGTTAATAAGACATAATTAATTATAAATGAATTATTACTTTAATTGTAATATTGTTTTATAAAAGTATAATTTAGTAATGTAAATAAAATAAATAAATAATAATATACATTTTTTTAAAAAAATGATTATAATAAAATTAGTATTAAAAAATAATGGCTAATTAAGTATTTAGTTTTTAAACTCCTGTTAAGTTTATTTTGAATTAAAGTTTTTTTATATATAACTAGACACATTTTTTAATATTAACCTTTGATAAGTTTTAAGTATAGTATTAAAACTAAAAATAATTACTTTAATTTTATATGAGTTAGGAGTAAGTTATGAAAGATACATATGCATCTGTTCGTTTAGCACAAAAGCCAGAAAATGCTTTTGCTTGTCATCGTTGTGGTAGGGTTATTTTAATTGCCGAATTTTTAGAAGCAAAAAATATTCAATTGAATTGTAATCGATGTGGTTTTAAAAAACATGTTGAAAAAATCAAAATAGAAAAAAAAGCAGAAATTAAAAAAACTAGAATTGCTGCTATTTCTTCCAAAAATTCTTCTAAAAAATAACTTAGCTTAGATTAATATTAATAATATTATAAAAAAAAGAACTCAACTGAGTTCTTTTTTACTTATTTTTTAGTTTTTTCATTTAAATACTCTTGATAATTGTTATTTACTTGTTCTCAATTGATAACTTTTAATAATGCTTGTAAGTATTTCTCTTGTTCGTTTTTATATTGTAGATAATGTGCATGTTCTCATACATCAATAGCGATCAATGGATACATATTCAAGAATCATGGATTGTCTTGATTAAAAGTTTTGTATAGTCTTAATGTACCATTATTGTCAATTACTAATCATGCTCAACCACTTCCAAAAATATCTATGGCAGTTTTTGTTAAAGCAGCTTCAAATTTTTCATAAGATTCAAAGCGATTAATTATTGCTTTACCAATAGCTGATTTTTCATTAAAACCTTTATTTTTCCCCAATAGTGAAAAGAAAAGATTATGATTAATTACTCCCCCACCAAATTGTCGAATGCTACTTTGTAATTTTTTTACATTACAAGTTTCTTTATCCTCACATATATCTTCTAATTTACAATAATTACTTAATAAACGATTTAGTTCCCCTTTAGTTTCAAGATTATAATCAGAAAAAACTTTCGGATGTTTATCCATCACTAATTTTAAAGAAGTTAAATATTTCTTATGAAGTTCTTCATAATGATGTTTCATTGTTTCTTGTGAAATATAAGGTTCTAAAGCATCATAATTATATGGTAAATCGATAATATTAATCTTGTATTTAGGCATTCTTTTCTATCCTCCTTTTCTTTTTAAACTCTTCACATATAAATATTGCATTACATTATAATAAATTAATGTAAAATTACAGTTTATTATATTACAAGATTTCTCACTATATGTTATACTAAAATTTAATATTAAATACTAATTTTACTAACAAAGGGTGAAAGTTTTCGTGCAGTACTTATACATGTTTAATAAAAAATCTAATCAAATTAATGTTTCTCACAACAATGATATCATACGTAGAATTAATGTAAACCAAACTGATAACATTAATAGTAATAATTTAGAAAAAAATGAACAAAAACAGTCATTTATTGATAAATTTACTTCAAAATCACTTAGTTGTGATGACACCAATAACTTTAATTTCAAAACAGCCAGTTGAACTCTAACAATAATTTATCTTATATCTTTTATTATAATTCCAATTCTTTATAGTTTAATCAAAACTTATGCTGTAAAAGATACTAGTCAAAGTTCATTTCTTAGTCTTTTTATTTTTAGTTTATTGCCAATTTTTGGGTTAGTTGTTTCACTTGGTATTGATTGAGAAACTATGATTAAAAAAGGTGGGTGGGCTGCTTATAGTCATAGTGTATTTGGTTTTATTAGTGTAGTATTTGTTCTTTTATTTTTTATTGCAACAAAAGTTATTAGTGGTAAAGATGATGATGTAACTTCGCTTGCTACTACATTTTTAATTCAACAATTATTTCAATTGTTAGGATCAATTTTAGTATTAATATTTTGTAGATCATTACGTGAGAGAATTATTACTACTTTAAAAGAAGCAAAATTAGATTTAATAACTTGAGTTACCATTTTTGCTGTTATTGGTACTATTTTAAATATTATTTTCAACATAATTCCTAAATTTAGTGAATTTAATATGTTAACAAGTAATAATACTTCAAAAAATCAAGATGTTTTAAACTTATTAATGAATAGTCCATATGGCATTTTTGTTTTAGTTCTTAGTACTATTTTTATTGCTCCAATTAATGAAGAAATATCATATCGTCATGGTACTTTTACCATTGTTCGTTATCGTTGGTTAGCATATGCTGCTTCATTAATTTATTTCCCATCAATGCATGTTATGGATAGTGGTGATTGAAATAATATTATTGGTTATTTAGGATTTAGTATTATATTACCCTTATTATTTATAATGACACGCGGTAATACTACATATACTATTGGTTTACATGCTTTTTCTAATCTAATTGCAACTATTTCTGGTTTTATTAATAAAAATTAAAAGGAGAAATTATGACTACCCTAACAATTACTGCCAATGATGCTGATCAAACTTTAATTAATTATTTAAAAAAAGTATTTAAAACACTACCACTGTCAAAAATTTATCGTTTATTTAGAACAAAAAAAATCAGAGTTAATAATAAAACTACTACTGATTTTAAATATCGCTTACAAGAAAATGATTTAGTAGTCATTTATGAAAGTAATTTAGTTGTTAACTATAAACCAGAAAAAATTACTAAAGAAGCACCAATTGAATTGTTTTATGAAGATGATAATTTTTTAATTGTTAATAAAGATCATAATATTGTTGTCCATCAACCATATGGTTCTTGCTTAGATAACATGGTAAAATATTATTTACAACAAAAATACCCGAAGAAGAAACGTGAGCAAACATTTAATATTAGTCATCAGTATCGTTTAGATAAACTAACTAAGGGTTTAATTATTTATCCGAAAAATAAAATGACACAAAATGCATTTCATAATGCTACCAAAAATGGTCAAATTATTAAAAAATATTTGGCTATTTGTTCTGGCCAATTAACTAAAAATTTAAATATTTCTGGTTATATTACTCATGATGAGTTAACAATGAAAATGAAATTTTCAATTGAACCAAGTGAACAAAGTAAAAGTTGTAGCACCATCTTTACACCAATATTTAATACTAAAGACTTTACTTTAGTTGAGTGTCAATTAGTTACTGGTAGAAAACATCAAATTCGTAGTACTTTACAATTTTTAAATTTACCAATTGTTGGTGACACTAAGTATGGGTCAACAATAGTTACTCCTAATAAAATTGCATTATTTGCTTATTATTTATCATTTAATGATTTAGAAGAACCATTTACTTATTTGAATGATCAAAATTTTATAATAAAAGATTTAAAAACAGATTTAATTAAACAGATTAAAAAAGAAAAATGATAAAATTAATCTATACTAATATATAGAATACATTTTTATTTTTTTGCTATTTTTTTTATTTTTAATAGTGATTAATAATATTGAACTTTTAATTTTGGGTTGTTAACATATTTAAGTAAAAAACAAAATTAGTTTTATTTATATAGATTGGGTGAAGTAATGACAACTAAAAAAGGTATTTTTAATACAATTGTTGGTGTTATCGTGACAATTGTTATCTCTATTTTACAGTTAACTTTTCTTTATGTTACTGGTTTAGCATACGGTGAAAAAATTAATGGTTTAATTCGTGTTATTATTTCTTTTTTGACTTACCTTAGTTTGACAGAAGGAGGACTTGGTTTAATTACCATTTTTTCTTTATATCGTCCTTTACAAAATGATGATTATGAAACCGTCAACGATATTATTAATACGACAAGAAAAAATTATCATCATTCAGGAAGAATATATTTAATTATTCTTGTCAGTGCTGGTTTTATTTTAGGATTAGCTAGTGTTCATTTACCAGAAATTGGTTTAGATATGGAAATTCCTTTTTGACAAGTAGCACTTATTATTATTTCTTTAGGATCACGTGAATTAATCTTTTTTTATTTTAGTGGTGCTTATCAAAATTTAATTCAAGCTGATCAAAAAGGTTATTTAAATCGTTTAATTTTTATTTTTTCAGAGATTATTATGTATATTTTACTAATGACGTTATTAGTTATTAGAAAATCTGATGGTAAACCAATAGATATGTATATTCCTTTTTTTGCTTATTTTGTTTGTGGTGTATTAAAAGCATTTGTTACTTTTATCGTTATTAAAATTGAATATCCATGATTACAACATAAAAAATGAACACAACAAAAAAGGATGCTAAAACAATCATGATGAGTAGCCCTGAATCGTTTACCTGACATGATTATTTCTAACATTGATATTATTTTAATTACTTTATTTTTATCACTGACAACAACATCAATTTACACTATTTATATTATTATTGCCACAACAATGCGCTCAATTGCTTTAATTTTAATTAGTTCTTTTCGCGAATTTTTTGGATATTGAATTGCCAAAAGTGGACGAATTAGATGAACTGTGTATACTAAATTTGAGTTATATGCTTATATGATTGCTGGTTTTTTATTTATTAATCAATTTATTATTACTCAATATTTAGTGTCTGCTTTAAGTATTACAAATATTAATAATTTTGATGGTAATTTTGATTCTTCAAAAAATCTTTTTATTAATTTATTTTTGTCACAACCATGATTTATTTTACTTTTATCTTTAAAAAATACAATTCAAGTGGCAACCGAACCAGGAAAAGTTATTGTAAATGCTACTGTAAAACACAAAGAAACAATTTGAGGTTCATATATTCAATCAATAATAAATCTTGTTTTAGGTGTTATTTTGGGTTGAATACTATCAAATTTAGGTTGAAAACATCAAAGTTATCAATATTTATCATTAAGTTTATATATGATTCTTTTATCAAGTTGTATTGGTTGGGTTTATCGTTTAATTTCAATCTGAGTTTATGTTTGAAAACATTTGACGTATAATAGTGATTTACGTTTTATTATTCAAAATACTTTAGTTTTAATTATTCCAATTTTAGCAGTAACATTATTTGGATGCCTTTATTTCTTTGACAAATATCCACCAACATATAATTTCACAGATTATAGTTTTGTATTACGAGTTATCGGTTATTCATTATTGTATTCATCAATTTTAATTTTTGGTTTAGCAATGACTATTAATTTTCGTCAGTTTTGATCAATTTTTAATTTTAAGAAATTCTTTACTAATTTATTTTCACGTAAACGTAAGCAAAAAGCATTTATGAATCAAGAAGTACAAGAATTTTTTAAAGATAGTAATAAACTCAAAAATAACTTTACTAATAAAACATTTGATTGAACTGCTACTTATCAAAGTACCAATATGAACGTTGATGACTTTATTGAACAAGAGTTGTTACGAAGAAAAAAAGAAGTAGATATTAAAAGTGAAACAAAAGAATCTGAAAATTCTTCTATTCGTGTTGGTATTTATAAAATTAGAGGTTAGTTTATTTAAGGAGTGAATTACATGTTATTAAATAAAGAATGATTTGCAGAAAATATTGTTGAAGAAAAATATTTAGAATTATTAAAGCGTAATTATCCTCAACATCAACTTAAAGATTTATTATTATTAAACATTGATTTACGTTTATTGTATTTAAAACATATTTTAATGATTGAAAATTCTTTAAAAAATGCTTTATTACATCAACTTTTTAATGATAATGTTCAAAATTTAGATAATGCTACTTTTCTTAATCCAGAACACCTAGCTCAAATGAAAACAGCTTTACGTTTGATTCGTGCTGGTTATAATAAATATAATAGAAGTGGTGTTTTAAAATCACGAACAATACGAAGTTTAATAGAAGTTATGTCATTTGAATGAACAATGAAATTATTACAAACTTTAAATGATAAAAGTATCGCTAAGATTGCTCATTATTTTGGTATCAAAGAATTTAATGATAGTAAAATTTTATTAGAACAGTTAGAGTATATTAAAGATGTTCGTAATTATTTATCACATAATTTTAAAGTATTAGCAATTCAATTTAAGTATAAAGAACGGTTCGCTTATTATGAACAAACTTTAAATGCCAATAATGATCATCATTATTTGCACTTATTAATTACTCGTTTTTCTAGTAAAAACCAATTACTAGTGCCATTTAATGTTGATTATGAAAATTTATTTGATAGTTATGATGTTAAAATTCATGATTGTGTTAAGGAAGATAATCAAAGTATAATCCATACTTAGTATAGAAAAATTATTAAATTTTAGTAGATTTAATTTAATAATAGTTTTGATTTAATAGAACCAGATTTAAAAACAATCGATTCTACTGGTAAAAAGGTTTTAAAAGTTGGTGATGTATTTTATGGGAATATATTATCAGACCAATTAGGTATTACTTATAGTGCAACTCCTGCAAATAATGCTTTTATTCAAGAACAAGCAATTAAAAATGTAATTATTAATATTCCAAATGAAAAAAAGAATTTTGATTTTATTAATAATATAAATTAGTAACATTGTTACTAATTTATATAAGTTATATATGATTCCAGAAATTAATAAAGTTATAAATATTAATAAATCAATTAAAGTTGATAGACAATGATATATTCTTGAAGTTGCAAGTAAAACTTATAATAATGAAAATAAAGAACTTGCTTATATTCAATGTACTTTTAGTAGTTTAAATGATAAATTAGCCACAAGTGGTTTAGCAATTAATCAATATGTGCAATTAGGTGCTGTTGGTGAACCAGTTGCAATACCTGCACTTGATTTAAGTAACAATATTATATTAGACCAAGATTACTTACTACCAAGACCAGTTACACATGCACAAATAACTTTTTATGGAACAGTTGGGAAAATAGGAATTGGATTATGGGGTAGAAATATTAATAAAAATGATAATAAGGAAATTACTATGAATCCAACACATTTAATTTTTCCTTTAAATTATCAAGCATCTACATATGAACCAGTTAGTTTTAGTGCTTTACCAGAAACAAATTATGTTTTAACCGTAGGAGCAAAATCAACGGTTGATACTTATCAACAATGACAAGAAGTAATAGCACCAATGTATGATGATGGTGCAAAAAAGACTTTTGAAGGTCATATATTAACTGATATTGAAAAAACAACAGCAACTAACAAAATTGATACTGAAACTGGTAAATATATTCCTTATTGAGATAGTAATTTTTAAATGGAGCAAATTTAGAAACTGATAAATTTTATACTATTGGTAATCCTTATTTTGTATATTTTAATAAAAATAATAAAAAATTAAGAGGTCAAGTTAATGGTTATATTATCAATAATTTAAAATTTAAAAATTTAAGAAATTTAAACGCTTTAATGTATTTCATTTATAATTCTATGAATGAAATACCCTTATCAATAAGAGAAACAGTTAAAATTCAATTAAATACTATACCAGTATTTGGTAGTTTCTTTAATGGATTTACTGGCGGAATGAATGTAATTGTTAATTAGATTAATGGGGTATTTACTGAGCCATAATAAGGCTATTCAAATTAATCTATAATTACATTAAGCGATACAGTGTAACATTTTAACTTGCTTAACATTAAATCCTCTTTTATTCTGATATAGAAGTATTTACATTTCGTACTCACTATTAGACTTCTACGACAGTTTTATTAAGTTTTAATCTTTTAACAAAAAAGAACGGTAGTTATATCGTTCTTTGTTATTTTCTGAAGTTATTAGTTAAATTGGGAGATTGTCAAAAATCCGGAATAAATTAAATCGTTGTAGTCTTATTATATTTTAGACAAGAAATAATTTGGATTTTTATCAAGTATATAGGGGCTTTGCCCCTAGTTGCTTCGCAACTCACCCCAGTGGCGTAAACGCCACGGCCAACCAACCAAGGTTCTGGTTGGCTCCGACCAATAATATAGGTTTACTCTATTTTAACATCTTTCTTATTTTTCTTAGAATATTTATTTCTATAATAACAAGTACGGCATACAGTATTTTCAGTTTCTTTCTTTTCAGTTTGTAATATATTATCCAACTTATCTAATCCTACTGCTCTAATATCATCAACAGTAAAATCTAATGCTTGTGATTGTTCATAGTCTTTAACAATACTTAATTCACTCTTTAACGAATGAATATAATTTAAAGCACGACTATTATATCTTTGTAAATAAGACCTAGGAAATCATAAACTAAAAGTCATAGTTTCACCACTATAACTAGGTGGTAATCCACCACGTTTAATTATTCGCTTTGTTTGTCTTTTAGATAATACAACTTTATTATAATCATCAACATTAGTATAAATATTTAGTTTAAACTTAACTAAAAATAACAAAATACGCATTCTTTTAACTTGAACAATATATTCCACTTTTTCACGTGCTTGCTTTGGTATTCTATCGGGGTGTTGCTCAATCATATACATAATTCCATTAAAATTATGACCTATTAACTTACAAAACATTCCTAAACTTTCTTGTGTTTCTTTAAATTCGGGTGATAAATCATTACTATTAATTTTCAAACCTAACTCATCTAAAACAACCATATCACACTCTTTAAAAGCATAATTACTATTTAATTGATTAAATTTAAAAACATCATCATAAGAACAACGATAACTATATTCATTACGAACTTTAATAGGAATAGGACTTACTACTCTACCTTTATGTTTTTGTGCTAAACAACAAGCAAGAGCGGATTTACCAGTACGTGGTGGTGCTGAAATAATATAACTACCTACACGTTGTAATATCTTTATATTTTTTCTAGTTATTAAAAATGGATAAAGTATTATTAATAATATAACTCCTAAAAGTAAATAACCATATCAAGGCATTATTTCAACTCCTAACCAACTAAAAATCCTACTGCTTTTAAAAACACTCATAAAGTTAAAACTTGCTCTAAACCACTAGTAAAATCAACATTTAAAACAGAACTAATAGTATCATCAAAAATACGTCTTAATAATCCGTCAAGTTTAGTAAAAAATTCTCTTAAAGGTTCAACTGGTAAAACTTTACCAACAACTCCATAAAGTACTCATCTAAAAGCATTACGTAAATGACCAAAAACATCATATCAACTTGGTCTTTCATATTCAGGATTAAAAGGACTATTTGGTGGCACTGGAGTTATATTTTCACTTGAAAAAATATTAACTTGACCAAAAAAAACATCTGGTGAAAAAGTTGGTCTAATTGATTGACCATGAATATCAAAAAATACTGTTAAATGTCTTAAATTTGGAACACGAATAGGCATAGTAACAAAATTATATAAATCTTGCTGATAAATATCATTATCAACTTTACCTTTAAAAACATATTTTGTATCACCAACATTATCTAAAAAACTAAAAGTAAAATGAGCAGAGAAAGTTTTAAAATCATGATAAGAAAAATAAAACATAAAACCTTGAATATAAAAACTTAAAGGTTTATCAATTTCAAAATTTAACTGTGTTTGAAAATTTATAATACTTTTACCAGTATTAAGAAAACCTAAATAATTAACATTATCATTTGAAACATAATTATGATTAAACATAATACGTGAAAAGTCATCTAATTGTTTTCTATTAAAAGTATAAACACCAGTTCCCATCCTTACCACTTGTGGTAAAACACCAACTGTATCACTAAAATAACGACATGTATAAATACCCTCACCATTTCCAATAAATTCACCACTTACTAATTTTAAATCTGGTTGGTCAATGTCAAAATAAGCAGAATTTCATGGTATTGTTGCTCAATCATCAAAATTATGATATTTAACATGTTTAACCATTTCTTTTGTAATATCATAATTAACAACATTAGGGTCATTTGAAGCAATTAAACTAGTTGGTGCTTGAACAGAAGTATTTACAACAAAAAATAATTTAGCAAACTTAAATCACATAATTATTTACCAAATAAACATTTTAAAATTCACCATGAACCATAAAACAAAATAAATCCAATAAAAAACTGTGTACCATAAACTACTAAATTTCATAAAATAGTAGTAAATTGGTCAACTGGACTACCTATAAACATAGTTCAATAATCAACTATACATTGATGTATTTTATTGTAAATTTCTAAAACACTCATAATTAACACCTACCCAAACAATGACCTAAAAACAAATTTAATACTACGATAAATAAAATTAAAAAATACACCTAATACCAACCAAAAAGTCAAATTAAACAAAATATAAACTTCATCAGTAATATTTGGTTGATTTAAAAATATTTGAATATCTTTACTAGAAAATATAAAAATAAAATGCAATATACTAAAAACAAAATTAGACATAATAACACCTACTTAATATACTTAGGATTATAATAATGTTGTTCATATCCACTAGTACGAGCAACAGCAGTACCTTTTTGTTTATAAGAATAAGTACCACCTTTATAACGTTGAACTGGTTTTACACCAGATTCTCCATTACGATAAGCATTTGCAATATCTTTACCAGCACCACCACCAATAGCAACAGCAGATTTACCAATAAATTTAACACCATAACCTAAACCTAATGTTGGTAACATTAATTCGGGTAAAATAACCCTAAATGCAAATCTAAGCAAAATCAAAAATATCATTAACGTACCTAAATTAAAACCTAAATCACCAAGTGGAAAACTAAAAAACTTCATAAAAATTGAAGCAAATAATTGCATAACAGTTGTAATAAAAGGTATAAACATAATTTCACATCCTAATGTCTTGTAAATCTAAATAATCCTAAAATTAAATAAAATACAAAACTAACATTTATTAAAGCAAGAATAGGCAAAGGTAAAGTGTATAAACTATCATAAAAGAACGACTTAATAAAAAGTGTCACAGTATGTAATCCAGCAAAAGAACTTAAATACTGCATATAAATAGTTTGCACCAAAGTATTAACAACTGGTAAAAGTCTACCCAATAAAGGTAAAACAAAAACCAAACTAAAAAATAACTTTACCATTTGCTTACTTCCTTTCTAATTACTAATGTGTTCCATGGATAATATGACCAACAAACTGCTTAATAAATACAAGAACCATAAATACAATTGAAATTAACACTGGTCAATTTGTAAGTGTTCCACCATCGCCAGTAGTAAATACTCAACCAAAAATATAAGTAAAAGCATTTAATAATTGTTGGCCAACACCACCAATCATATTTAATAATGCTGATAATCCAGCAGGCATATTAATCACCCCCTTTCTCTAATTCTTTTTGTTGTTTTTCCATTTCTAATTTACGTTTCTTCTTTTCAAAATCTTTACGACAAAAAATACAATCTGGGTCATTTTCTTTTTCCTTTACATGTTTTTTATGTTTGAATTTCTGTATACACTCATGTATTCAATTACGACAAAATCAAAGTATAAGGCAAAACCCACCAATATATAAAGCATATTTAACAATCTCCTTAAAATCCATTTTAAACACCACCTAACGTATAAGCATAAGAATAATCCCAATTTAAACTTGCTCTATCTAAATTAATCTCCAACATATTATCATCATTTAAATCAACATCAACCATACCGTCATCTGTACTTTGATAATCATTAACACTAGCATTAATTAATCTTGCTCTTTCATCAGTAAATACTTCTTGTAATTCTGTATTATTATGTGTATTTCCTAACGGTAACAATAAAGTATTTATAATCTCACTTGCTCCGGCAATAATCGTAGGAATAGCAAAATAATTATTAAAATTATTATTAATTCCCATAGCAACCCCACTACTAATCAAACAACCACCAGTTCCCATATTCGCTATTTTACGTATAGTTTCAAATCTATTAGGTATTAATTCAGTTAAACCACTAATAACATTCGCTATACCAAAACTATTTAAAGATATATAAGTATCTCAATCTACAAAAGGTTTATTAACTATTGGACTAGGTGTTGGTATTGGGGTAGGAATTGGTGGTGGTGTAGGACAAGGTGGTCAAAAACATGGTTCATCTCTTAATAAAAAAACCGACTTATCTACATAATTAACAAACTTAGCATAATTAATTAAACCAATTGTTCCTAATCCTAATAAGATTTTTTTAAAACTATTAATTACTTTAGTTTTAGTATTTGGTCTTTGATTAATATTCCATATATCAATTGCCAACTTCTTACTAAATAACAAAGAATTAATAGAACCTAAAATTGGGTCTTTCAAATATTGACCATAATAAGCACTAACTCCAACCATAGCACTTAATGGACTTAATCCAGTTCTTAAAATTTTAGTTAAAGTATAATTACTAGTTTGTTCTAACTCATTAGGCATGTTTACTGTCTCCTCTATTTTTCACTTAATCTTTTTAAAATCTCTTGCAAATGCTTATCTTCCTTAGCATCTCTAAACGCTTTATCAATTAACATATAGTCATATTTAAACTGTTTCCTTTTTTCCATAAATAAAACTCCTTACTTTTATTAATAATAAGGAGCATATTTATACTAATTAGAGTAAGGGGCAAAAATACACTAAAAAGTATATATATGCCCCTTATTTAGTTTTTATTTTTTTCTTTTATTTTCTTTTCTTATTCGTTCCATTTCATTAGCAACTCTGTAACACATTTCACAACCATATACTCTTTCATAAGTTCAATCACTACACTTATGTCTCATAATTTAACTTACTTTCTTGTTGTCTCATTGCTTTATTTAAAGCAATATCTAATATACAATTTGGACAATAATAATTTTTAGTATATAAGTTTTGTAAAACTCTTTTGGGACAAATAACTTGGTCACAAAGTTTACACATATAAATTGCTAAATGAAATGCTTGTTCACATGAACAATTATCATTTTTAGCCATAATTTAAAATTAACTCCTAACATATTAATAATTATTTAAAATTACCCTTTTAATAAATAACTATTTTCAATTAGAAAGTCTTTTAATATTACCGCTTAAATCAAGTTCAAGTGAATAAAAATTACCAACTTTTAAATCAACAGTAGATAAACAATTATTAAAATCACTAGCAAATTCTGGATTATATCATTTATCACGTGTTTGACCAGTTGGTACACTCGTTTGTTTGTTTATTTCTACAAATTTCAAAACATCAAACTTCAATGTTTGACCTTTATTATTTTTATCGGGAATAATACGCCCTTTTTCAATATTAACTAATTGAACTTTAAACATAAAAAAACTTAACCTCCAGACAAACGGCTATAAAAAGCCAGATTAAGATGTGGGTAAACCATCTTATTTATAAATATACATACATTTTTATAAAATTCAAGCAAAAACAAAAAAAATGCCAAAACAAAATAAAGTCTTGTCTGGTAACTTTAAATTATTTTGACATTAATCATTATATATATATATATATATATATACAAGTAAAATTATAGAAAAACTATCTTTTTTTTCTAATGTAAAACTCTTTTTTTAAAATCTATTTTTTCAACTTTATTACCAAAAACTTTCTCTACTCAAGTCAAAACATCTTTATCTCTTTGAATTAAATAACCAATTTCACTGGTTCGTAAATAATGCTTATACGATAAAGCACTTAAATATACATATCTTTCGTAATCTTCATATTCTTTAAAATAATCATTTACAACAGTACTTTCAATAATACCACCAATCATAACAGTATCACCATTAGTATCTCTTTGTGATTTAAAATAAAATACATTTGTTGCATTAAAACTTGCTTTAATTATATCTCCAATTGTTAATTTCTTAATACCACGAACTACAATAGGATTTTTACAATTACGACTAAAAGCATAAGCCTTTACACCTATATCTGCTTGATTTATAGATTTAACATCATCTAATGCTTTTGTAACATATTTGCCCAAATATTTAATCACAAATTCATTTGTACCTCTTTTAACTACTTTCAAATCATTAAAACCATAAGTTCATCATTCTGCCAACATACTTTTATGTATCTTTCTATTAAAAATAATATGAAAATGAATTGCTCCACGTTCTTGATATTCATAAACATAAAAATATTTTAATTCTCCCAAATGTTCAAAACGTTTAGGGTCATTTCATCATTTCTTTAATTTAATAAAAAATAAACCAATATCTTTTTTTGCTTTTTTAACATCTTGCATATTATCTTTATATGTTAAAGTAATAAAACTTAACATTTTACTATTATAAAAATTATGTAATGCCTTTTGAATTAAATTAGTTTTAGTACGAGAAGTATTATTTCTTAATTTTTGTTTATTACCAACATAACATTTACCTTTCTTATTTCCAATATTATTCAAAAAAGAAATAGGTAAAACTACATTTTTAACATAACAAGCATAAAAAATTTTTTTAACATAAAAATCTTGTTGAATATCCATATATAAAACTCCAGACAAACACTACTTTAAAGTAGCAAATTTTATATTTTAATAACAAACAAATCTTAACATAAAAAATTATGAAAACAAATAATAAAAGAAAAACGATACTTAATTAAATTGTACATTCATCTTACTATTTTTTAAAAGATAATACAACTAAAATACTTATAATTAAGTTTAGTAAGTGTTAAACTTATGAAGTAATATTTAAGGAGAATTTAAAGATGAAAATTAAAACACTGAAAAAATTACAGTTAATAACTGTATCACTATTTATTTTAACTATTTTAATTATAATTAATGGACTATTATTACTTGGTTTATTTCACGGAAAAGAAGTAGTAACTGTTAAAATAATTATTTATTTAAAAATACAAAACGTTTAATATATGAATATAATGGTTTTACTTTGTGAAGTAAATATAGTTGATATTACATATTAACCAATAATAATATTTCTTTTAAATATTTTGGAAATGAATATATTATTGATAATTATTATAGTTATCCTTTATTATGGTTAAAAATTGCAGTTATTTTTTCTACAATTGTAGTTCCGATTTTTGTCTCTATAATTTTGTCATTAACATTCTTAATTATTGGTTTAAAAAGAAAAATAAAAAATAATAATTTTTGAGATGCTATTGCAAATTGTGAAATAATAAGTAATTATTACATTCATTAAATTATGTTTCTAAATTTATTTTATTACATTTAAAAATAACCATTTTAATGTAAATACTAATATTATATGTTCTATTACCAAGCATTTCTTTTAAAACATGTCAAATATTAGTTTCAGTAAAGCAACCTATATTTCACTTTGCACCTTGATTTTCAATACCTTGTTTATTATTTTTAAAATACTGTTTTTTTAATTTTTTATGATTATCTAATTCTTTATATAAATAGTTAATTAATTCATCATATTGACCATTATTAATTAAATTTTTACAGTGATTATATTCTTTTAAATATTTTCCTTTATTTCCCGCCATTATTCCAAGATATAATGTTCTAATTAAATGAAATTTATTTAAAACAAACTGTGCACCTAAATAATCAGCAACTTCTTTAATTCATCCTGCACTATCACCACAAATAATAATTTTTGCTTGTTCAATATTTTCATAAAATTTTTGACAATGCTCTTTAACAAATTCAGCAGTCTTTTTAACTCCAATTACTGTTCTTGTTGGTCTTATAATTGCCTTTACTCTTTTATTTTGTACTTTGTGATTAATATTATCTGTATATGTTACTATTAATCGCATAGAGTGTTTTATACCTTTACGTTTAAAATTTCAAAATTTTCGATGACCATCATCAATTGCTACAAAAATAGGTTGATTTTTTTCTAATTTTACTTTTTCTGGATTTGCTTCAATTACTTCTAAATTTTTAAAAATTCTATGAACAGTACTAACACTAATACCTGCTTTTTTACAAATAGCACAAATATCATGATATCTTTTTCCATCAGCAAAATATTCAATAATAGTTTGTTCAACATCTTCACCAATTCTTTTATATTTAGGTAATTTTAGTCATTCATCAACTAAACAAACACGAACTCATTTTTGTAATTCTTCATTAAAATATTCATAAATTCTTCTTTTATAAGTTACCATTCCATATAATGTTTTTCTTGTTCGATATTGATAATCAACAATTTTATATTTCTTTTTATCTCTTGTTTTAAATATTCTTCAATCTCATTTTTCTAATTTATTTGTTATATGTTCTAAAACTAGTTTATCAATTTTGGCATATTGTTCTCTAAAATTTCATTTATAATTAAAATTCATATTATTCTCCTAACTATTTTTTAAAAATCTAAATTTATTGTAAATATTTTTAAAATATTAATTTACTTGTTTATTATATAAATATATAAGTGTAATTTAAAATTAAATAAAAATTATTTAAAAAACAACTTTCATATTTAACATATAATAAACAATTTCAATATAATTAATAGTATAGGTCTCATAAAATAAACGCCTTGCATTTAGGCGTTATTTTTCGTTTAAAAGCATACTTGTAAAAATAATCAAAAATAGTACAATTTAAAAGTAAAATCAAGGAAAAAAGGAGTAATTTAAGATGAAAACATGAATAAAAACAAATTTAAGTAAAATTACATTAGCATTAGCACTAACTGGTGCTACAACTGGAACAATAGGATTAATCATGGGGGGTGCTTACCCATAATATAGGTACTAATGTTAAATCTTATTTAGAACCCAATGGAGAAGTAGTATTAGGAACAACAACTATTTGATGAAATAAATGAGATAGTCCAAATAAAACTGAATTATATTTTTCTAAAATTAAACATCATGATGAAGTTGTAAAATGAAATGGTACTTATACAGATAATTATTTTCAATAATTAAATTTCAATATTTATATAAGAAATATTTTCATTATATTTATCAAATAAATTAATATTAGTTAAATTTATTTCTTGTTTATCTGTTATTAAAGTTAAATCATAATTTCCAGAACCAAATATGCCACTAATTTCTATCCGATTTAAGTTATTAATCGGATTTTCAATTTGTAATTCAAATTCACTAATATTATCAATTTTTGAAATTTCTTTATAAAATTCTAATTTAGAAAATAGTTGTGATTTATTAGAACCATATAAATTTAAAATATTTTCAATTTTATTATTACTAATAATTGCTCTTGTAAAATACTTACCATATTCACCATTACCTAATGTTCAATCTGCTGGAATTAATGATGGTATGTTATTACTTTCTAATTCGTTTGTAATAGATAATCAGTTGAATTGATTATCATCTAACTTAAATAATTCATTTTGACTAATATCATTGTTTTTTAATTTAATATTATTTATATCTGTAAAATCAAAATATGAAGACTTTAATATAACTTTTATATCTTTATATTCTCAAATTTTATTTTCATTTGGATGTATTGGCTTTGATTTTAATTCAAAATAATAAGGCAATAAAATTTTATTATCATCATTTAAACCTTTATTAATAGACATACTTGAATAAATATATTTTGATAACATCACAAATATTTGTTTAAATATTTTTACTTGTTCTAAATTTATATAATTTGGATAATCTAATTCTCATTGTTTAAATAAATTAGTAATTACATCTTCTGGTTTTTGTCCTTCAAATTTTGCTCTTAGTTTTGCAATATCATTATCGGGTTTACCAGTTTTATCATTATATTTAGCACCTTCAAAATTCCGATTATAGTTATATGTATAAGATAGCATATCTAATAATAGTTGCTGTAAACTATCAATTGGTGGTTTATCATTTATTTCAATTTCAATTGAATTAAAGTTCTGTGATAATTCAATAGCAATATATTTACTAGGATATGGTGGGGTTGGTTCTCTATGACTATATAATATATATTGTTCATTCTTTTTCATTTCAAAATCAGCTAATTTTTTAGGTACTGGTGCTGGTCCATCATATTTACCAATTTTAGCATATGTTATTTTTGCATTATTAATAATTTCTTTTCTTGTTTCAGTTCCGCCACCAATAGCAATTAAATCTAAAACTGATTTTTCTTGTCCTATAAATTGTTTTGCTAAATTTCAAGGTAATATTTGTTCGCTAAATCATTGTTGTAAAATTCTAACTTTTGGTTGAGTTTCAATAGGCATTGATACTAAGGGAAATGCTATCTTATCTTTAACAAATAACTTTGGGTATACTTCCATATTGTCAACTTCACCAAGTACCTTTATATTGCCGAAAATCATGCTTCTAGGGGCTTTAATTTTTAAACCAATTACTTTGGTATCTTTATCTAATGGTTTTTGTAATTTAATAATGATTGGATAACCATCTCTTGTTTTAAAATCTTTAATTTTGATAATAGTTATACTTTTAGTACTTCTTGTTTTTGGATTTTGATAAGGTTGTGAATAATTATTAATGATATATAAATTATCAATATTATTTTCAGTTAATGGTTCATTTATACTAACTGCATATAACTTAAATTGATTTAATAAATTTATTTCTTGAAATATTAAATTTTTAATATCAGTCATACTATATTCAATAGTATTATCATTAATATTTGTACTTGCTCTTTGATTTAATTGCATAGTAAAATCTGATGTTTCAACAGCAGTAGTTTTTAATACTTTATCAATATCAATAAAACCTATTTTAATAGTATTTGCTGAAAATTTTAAACTATTATTTTCATTATTTTTAAATAAACGTTCAATTTCATAAATATAAATTGTTCTTTTTTTAAATTCATCGTATGCTCTATTAATATCAGGGTCACTAGTAGCACCCATCATATTTGTAAAATCATAAGGAATATTATCAATTAAATAATCATTTTCTATTTCTGCTTGATTAAGTTTAGTTTGCTTCTGTGGAAACTTCGTTTGTGGTTTGTTGTTGTTTTCCATTGTTTTCTCCTATTAATTGGTTATTTTCGGGATTAAATAATTTTAATTTAACTGTTAAATTATTAATTTCTTGTTCATCATTAATGTTAAATGTTTTACTATTTAATAAATCTTTATCTAAACGTACTAATATTTGAATAAATTTAAGAATATCAATATTAAATTGTCATAACTTTTGTTCAATATAATTAATAGTTGAAATATTTACAGCTGTACTTTCTGGTACTGATTGTTGTGCAGATTTCTTTTGACTTGGAATATGAATGCCACAACGTTTAAATATTTCATTAACATTTCAATCGTATATATCAGTCAAATTTTTACCTTTAAAATTACTACTTGTCATATTGATATTTTCATTTTGTTCGTTATTATCTCCGCCACTTTTAAAAATATAATTTTTAGTAACTAATATTCTTACAGCATCTTCTAATAAATCTTTTACATTACCATAAGTTGAATTAAAAATAAACTTTGGTGAGTTTAAAATTGTATTTAAAACAATTTGTTCATAAATAACATCTAATGCTTTAATTTTATCCATTACTTTATTACAATCTGCTAATTCATTTGCTTTATTTCGCATAATTGCTATTGGTATATAGTTAATATTTAGTATTTGTTCTTGTGCTAAATTAGGGTTATTAATGAACGATTTAAAATCTAGTGAAAATTGTTTTTTGCTATCATTAACACTATAAATTGCACAATTAATAGTTACTTGTTCATTATTTAATGTATAAACTTCAAATAATCTTACAATTTGTGCATTTTGTTCATAACTATCATAAAAAATAGTACATTGAATTAATTTACCAGTAATATCATAAACTCTTTGTTGTATATCAACTACTTGAAAATATAAGTCATCATTTGCAATAAAAATTAAATAACCACTAATTCCCAATTTACTTAATTTAAAAATAGAATTTCAATTTTTTCTATAAAATTCTTGTTGAATTAAATACTGCTTAATAGTTTCATTGTTAATATCTAGTGGAGCATTATATAAATTAGCATTATTTTCTGCTACAAAATCAGTAAAATATGTTTCATGATTAAAATCATTAAAACCAAAATAACTTAAAATAGAAGCATGTGTACTTTTACCTTTTAAAAAAGTTAATTTAGTTTTTTCTTCATTATTAGTGCTTTTATCTCTTCTTAAAAATCTACCTAACATAATATTCACCACCTTTTTTTAAAATATTTGATTAATTTTTAATACAATTTTTACTATAATAAATATAATTAAACCAGCAACAGCAGAAGATAATAAAACTCCTATTAAACCTAAAATAATTTTTATTATTTTAAAAAACATAATATTATTCCTGCAATTCTTGTAATTTTCATAAATTACCACCACTAATATTCATGTCTTCTCATTTAAAAACATCAATATTTTCATTTCTTGAACATAATAATTGTAATCTTCCACCCTCTTTTATATAAGTACTATATACTGTTACAGTTTGTGGAATACCAGAACCTAACGAATAAACAAATTCAGTAAATGTATAAATATCTGGTAATATTATTTTTTGTTGTCTTGGATTTAAATTAAATCATATACGATATAATTTATTTTCTTTACAATCATATCTAATTTCTTGGTTTTTTATACCAGTAGTACTAATATTAAAGGCTACATCTTTTCATTGTGGAATACTTGGTGTTGGTGTATTTTTTAATTCAATATCAAAAGTATTTTCTGCTAATTCTTTAATATTTAAAGTTTTTGAATTAATTTTTAAAGGTTTAGTTATATCTATTTTTTCACTTTTTGTAATATTTAATGTATTTGAAGTAATTTCATAAGTATTTTCTGTAATTTCTTCTTCTAATTTTAACAATTGACCAACTTTTTTTGAAATTGGAATTGTATTCATAAATATAGAATTTATATTTAATTGTAAAAATGTATTTGAATTATCACTATATAAAAAATTTTCTAAAACTTGATTATTATTCCCATTATGTATAAATTCTTTACATATTCATGAAAAATTATTTATGTTACTATCAGTTAATTCAAAATTATAATAAATACGATATCTTTTATTTTTAATAAAATTATAATTAATAGTTTTATTATCTTGTTTAATACCAACTTCTTTTCATTTACCAATTTTTAAATCTTTTATTTTTTTAATTAA
The DNA here is from genome assembly GCF_977110965.1 of Spiroplasma endosymbiont of Dactylopius coccus. Taxonomy (NCBI): domain Bacteria; kingdom Bacillati; phylum Mycoplasmatota; class Mollicutes; order Entomoplasmatales; family Spiroplasmataceae; genus Spiroplasma; species Spiroplasma endosymbiont of Dactylopius coccus. Next base: position 729,399 of record NZ_OZ373019.1, read on the forward strand.
TTCATTAATAGCACCAGCAATAGTTTTATCACTAGTTTCTAAATTAGCAATTTCAGTACCAAAAGTATTGAGAACAAAAGCATATTGAAATTGTGTTTTATCTATTTTATCTTCTAATTCTTTATCTACTTCTTCTTTTTTATAATAATCAGTTAAATCTGGGATATTTTTATTTAATGTTCTTAAATTAACAGCATCTTGTGGTTGTGTAGGGTCTGCTATATAAACAATTCTAGTATTATTTGAAGTAATAATTCTTTTTTCTTTAGGTTGAATAATATTAGGCGAATTAGGGTCTATTAATCATAATGATTCACCACTACCGCCAGTAGCACTAATAGTATTAGTTTTTTCATCAATCTTAATATTTTCACCAGCAGTTAATTTATTTTGTTTTTTATCTAATAAATTATTAGTTTCTAGTTTTGTATAATAATCACGTTCAGTACTTTCTTCTGCTATAAATTCAGTTGGTGTTCCAGTTCCTTGATATTGATATATTTTAGAAATAAATCCTGAATAATATGTCCCGGGTGTAGCAATAGCGCGAATTTTATAATTACTGCAAGTTAAATATAATCTAATATTATTAGTTTTATCTGAATAAAAAGTATCTAATAGAGTATATGATTTTATTGCATATTCTTCATTTAATTTAAATATAGATTTTCTAGTATATTTATATTTATAAATATCACTCTCATAAATATAACCTCATATTACTAATATTTCTTTATTTAAATTATCAGTTGAAAGTTCATTAGAACCTGTTTGGAATCTTTTAAACATAATTAAACTAAAAAAGGGAATAATTATTTCTAACCTGACAGTTAATTAACATTTTATTTTCTTTGTCATTTTTTTGTTAAAAAGATTTTATCATTTGACAACTTATCGATTAAAAATTTATTTTTCAACTATAAAATAACATTTATGATATTAATTTAATCAAAAATAAGTTAAAAAAGATCCTAAACAGGTTCTTAGATATCTCTTTTCATAATGGACTAGTTTCAATATTAAATCAGTTATTTTTAATATCATCAATATTTTGTTTATTAATCTCAATTTTATTTTCTATTGATTTGATATTATTATCAACTTTAGTTTCTAATAATTTAATATTATTTTCATTAGTAGTAATTCGTTTTTGTTGTTTAGCCGAAAAATCACAAGTTGGTGCATGAGTAAAATCACCAATTTGTGGATTATTTTGTAATGCTTCGGGTGGTAATGTACCAATTTCATCAGGTCAATCTAAAATCATTGTTTCAGTTTCTTTATCATAATCAGTTGCAACATAACCTTTATTAACAAATTTACTAACAGGACCTCTATATATTTCATTTTCATTATCATCAACTAAATCATCATATAATTTAATTTGTTTTGATAATGTAAATTCTTTTTGCTGTTCAATTAATTCATCAACTTGATTTCTAGTATAAAATGCTTTTAAATCAATTTTTTCAACATCTATTTCATCATCATTATAATTTGATAATATTTGTTTTAATTCTGTTAGTCTTGCCAATATTTTCATTCTACTTGGTGCTAAATCTCAAACATTAATTGTAGGAATACTATTTGCACTAAATTGACTACCATTATTAAACTGAATAGTAGCATCAACATTAAATTCAATTGGTGTACGATTAAATACTCAATGTTCAGCGGTTACAAAAACCATATCTCTTAATGTTTCTTTAATTAATTCATCTTTAAAACTATCAAAAGGAAATTTAGATAAAATAAAACCAAGATAAGCATTAATATCATTTTGAGCACGAATAGCAAAAGTTTTAAATCAATCATTAACATTTGGTCATGTTTGTATATATTGCTGTGGTGTTTCTGTAATTTTTCCAGTTAATGGATATCAGTTATTATAATTTTCTAGACTGACACCAGTTCAAAGTTTATTAATCATAATTTATCATTCCTTAAAAAATGCTTTTTTATAATGATGAGTATGTTTTTTTTGTTTTTTTATGTGTTATATGTTCAATTTCTTTTTGTATTTTATTTTTACCTTTTTTTAATTTTTTCTTACTTTTTGCTACAACTTGACTATATGCAAATTTTTCTAAATGATGTAATAATCCTGTACCAAATAAAGTATTAACTGAAAATTTTAAACTAATATTTTTAAATGATTTATTAATATTTTTCATGGGATTATTAATAACATTAACAACTTTATAATAAGTTCTTGTAGTTCTTAATATTATTCTATATGTCTTAAAACTATCTCTAATTACTTGTTGAATAATTGGGGGAGCAAATGCTATTGATTTTAATCATTTATTTTGATTAACTCCATAACCAATGTATCAACCACTATATCAACGATATCAATGGAATGGATGTATTTGAGTAACAAAAGTTTCTGCTTTAAGAATACTATCAACAACTACAATAGGCTTATATTTAGAATTACGATGATAAATAGTAATTGCACATTTATCTAATGACAAAGGTTGAATTTTACAACCCATAAATACAGGTGAATTTAATGGAATTAATTGTGCATGTTTAATGGCTCTTTTTTCTGCACTAGTAAATAAATCAGTTACTTTTTCTTTTAATTTATTAATTTTTTCAAATGCTTGTTTTTCTAACTTTTCAAATTTTTCTTGTAATTTATATATACTTTCTCGTAATTTTTCAAAATATGGAGTATCTTTTCAAAATTTATTTAAACCTTTTTTTAAATAAAATCTAATATCAAAATACTTAAAAATTTTATTTAATCTTACAATATTTTTATGAATTAGGTCATTTTGAATTCAATTAAATTTATGAGCATTAGCACGAATTTTTTGTAAATCTAAAATTAAAGTTTTTCCATATCTATTTTCTGTGTGTATTGTATGAACTAAATTTAATCAATCATGTTGATTCATTTCTAATGCTTTTTTAAATCAGTATTATATTTTTTTAAAAAGTTATTTGCTTTTTCAATATCTTTGATTTTAAATTTAGGAGTTAATTGTGGACTTAATTTTATTAATGTATTTTGTAATAATAAATAATCTTTTAATTCTTGTGCTTCTAATTTTTGAAAATTATTTTTATATTGTCTTTCAGCAACATAACCTAAATCTCGTAATACTGTTTCACGATTAGGAGTAAAACTATAATTCATTAAATAACGTTTATTACCAATAATTTTATCTGTTAAAATTTCTTTTCCACTTACTTGACTTATAATTTCTTGTAAGTTTTTTGCTTCTTTAATTCCAACTTGTTCTAATGTTTTAGTTTTTTCTGCTAATTTAATAAATTTAGTATTACGATAACCACGACTAATTTTATTAAGTCCAGCAAATGCAGGAAGTATATTAAAGAAAGTATTTAATTTTGTTACATTTCCTTTTAAATAATCATAAACTTGATTAATAGTAAAATCAGTTAAAAACTCTACACCAATAGCACTAATACTAGCAACTAAATCACTTGCACCTAATCCAAGGACTACACTTTCACTTAATCCACCAGTAAAAGGAGCAAGTGCTACTGCTATGACCTGTACACCAATCATTTCTAAAATTTCTCATCAAAAACTTTTATTTTCTTGTTGGTTACTTGTTCTAGTATGTTTTGGTTTATTTATGTTTAAAAGTATTGCTGTACTAGTTGTACCGATTGGCATGGTATTAATTTCCTTTATTTAAGAGTTATTTTAATTGGATTTGTTGTTCCTTTATAATTTAAGTCATTAACATTTGCAGTAATAGTTATATATAAGTCACCTGCTTTTTGTTTTTGATTACTTACATTAGTTTTTCCTTGTGCGTCACTAAAATATTTAATAGTTGGATTTGTTAAATTTGGATTTAATGATTTAAGTTCATTAGTACTTTTTATTTGTGTATTTAATTCACTATTATTGTTATTAACATTTGCAGTAATATCAGTTGTTAAATTTGTAATTTTAGTTTTTAAATCAGTTTTATCAGTATTAATAATTCCACATGCCATTCAACGTGATGTTGTTTCATTATTAGAAATATATAAGCATAGAAAATCTCTAGTTGCAGATTTAAAACCAATTTATACTGCATGTAGTGAAGAACAAGCAATGCAGGCTTTAGAAACATTTGAAAATAAGTGAAATAAACAATATCCTCAAATTGCTAAATCTTGATATAAAAATTGAGAAAATTTGATAGTTTTTATTAGTTATCCAACAGAAATTAAAAGAGTAATTTATACCACAAATGCTATTGAATCTGTTAATAGTCAATTACGAAAAGTTATCAGAAATAAAAAAGTTTTTCCTAATGATATGGAAGAATTGAAAATATTTTATTTAGCAATTGAAAATATAACAAAAAAATGAACAATGCCCATTCAAAATTGAAATACAGCAATTGCTCATTTTATGATAAAATTTGAAGATAGAATGGACGTATTTCAAATGTGGATATAATTTAATTTTCTCTAAATAAAAGATAAAATAAATTATTAATTGTTATAACAATTATAACACATTAATTAAAAAAAATAAAGTATTTTGTGTCACATTTTTATTAATATAATTTAAAAATTCCTAACTATTTAGGTTTAGATTTATTAAATTTTATAAATTTAAACAAACACTTTTAATTTATTAATTCTTGCTTGTTTTAATTTTAATAAATTAAAAAATGCTTCTTTTGAATAAATTTTTGCATTATTATTAGATATAGATTTTATTAAATGATAAACATCACTTTCAGCACTACAACCTATATTTCAAATAGCATTTTGATTTCTAATACCTTCTTTATTATTTTTAAAATATTCATATATTTTTTCATCAGCATTATTTTCTTTTAAATAATCTAATAATTTATAATAACAACCATTTAAAAATAATTCATAATAAGCATAATTTAATTTTTTATTATTTTCTTTTGTTCTTTTACCTTTTCCTACAATAAATACTTGTTTTAATTTTTGTAATGGATGTCATTTATCTACAGCATAATCAATTTTTAAATAATTAGCAGTAGATTTAAGATAAGTTGCACCATCACCAGTTAATTTTAAATTTTCATTAGTATAACCAATAAAAATATTATCTAAATTAGTTATTATTGATTTACCAAATTCTTTTTTAGTAATTCTTTGACCTTTTCTAGTTGAAATAACAAAAATATATTTATTTTCTAAAACATGTCTATTATCAGTAGATTTATTTAAATCAAAACCTAAACTAATACTTACCGTTCTGTGTCTAAATTTTCTTTTTTGCTTATTATCAATTAAATTATTATATGATTCATCTGATTGTATATAAATATAATCAGTTGGTAATATTTGTCTTTTTTTTTGGTAATTCTTGAACAAATATAATAGTTTCTTTTAATCTTCTACAAATAGTTGATAAAGATATATTTATTTTTAAATTATGTTTAATTATAGGATATGTAATATTATTTAAATCTGCATTAATTATTATTAATTTATTAACTCAATTTGTATAATTTTTATATTTATCAATATCAATATATGTTCTTGTTGGAGTTATAATTTCATTTGTTAATTTATTTTTATATGTTCTTAATGGTAAATAAGATATTCCAAATTCACTTTTTATTAAATGTTTTCTACGTTTTATTAATTTATATTTATTTCTATCATATTCATTTAAAAATCAATAATTATCATATTTTAATATTTTATTGTCATAATCTAATAACATTTGTTTTTCATGATTAATTTTATGTTGATAGTTGTCAAGTTTTTCAGATAGTAAAATCATAATGCTTTTGCCTTTCTAAATACATGACTTTGAGTATAACAATAATTAACTGGTGAATGTTGTAATATACTTTAGTTAAAATGTTATAATTAGTATATAAATATTGAATATAGGTGATATAATATGCCAGCAAAAAGAAAAGAATTAGGTAATTATGATGTTACAATTAGTAATTATTTAAGAACTAAAAATAAAACATTAACACCACAAGGATTAAATAATGCACTTGGAATTGATAGAAAATTTATATTTGATTGCCGACGCAGAAGCAGTCCATGACAACGTAATTTTTTAAAAAGTTATGATAAAGCACGTAGTATTATTTCAACTCATATGTTAGAAAAAGCATTAGTAAAACCAGAATTAATTTATCAACATTGATTAAAATCTCATCCTAATGAATTTGATATTAATGAAGATGATAATACTACTCAAAGTAATATAATTATTAATATTTGTGAACCCAGAAAAATAGAAAATAATGATTAAAAACCTATAATAAATATAGGTTTTTTTCTTTATTTTAAAGGGAAAAAATGATATAATATATTAAAGTGAATATGTTAAATTAACATATATAAAAGTGACCTATTAACCAAGTGAATTATTAAAATTTAATAAAAGGGAGATTAAAAGTATGAGTGATTTTACTTTTGATGAAAAAGAGAATTATAGTTTAGATGATGTTAAAAATTTACTAAAACAACATAGAAATGTAGTATATGCTGAAAGTAAAAAAAATATTGAACCTAAATTAAGTGAATATGAAACAAAAATAAAAGAATATGAAAATAAAATTAATAGTTTTGAAGAGCAACAATTATTTTCAAATATTAAAGATACTAAAAAAGTAAATTTAATTAAAAATTTAATGAGTACTGATAATTATAAATCTTTATCTAAACAAGAAGCATTTAATAAAATAAATGAAGATTATAAAGATTTTTTAATTGATAAAACAGAAGTTATTAAACAAGAAAATAAACAACAAGATAATTCAATTAATCCTACTGATTTAATTTTAAAATTACATAATAATTCATTAGACCATTTTAAAATTGCTCAAGATTTAAAAAATAAAGCAACGACACAAGGAATGACTAATAAAAAAGAATTAGAAGATTTAGTTGAAATTACTAGAAATGAAGCTTTTCAATCTATTAGTAAATAGAAAGAGGTTTTATTATGGGAGCAATAAAAATACCTGAAGCATTTTTTATTAAAGGTAATAATCCAACAGAAAATGCTATTTTAAGTGTACTTGAAGCACAAGTACGTGGTGAATTAACAAGTGAAAAATCAACAATGTTTATGCGTGGAACTTGTAGTGCTTCTCAAATTGGTGAAATGGCTGGTGTTGCTATAGCAATATATAGAGCAACAGTACGTGTATTATGAGGTTCAACATGAACATGAGATAAAGGTACTAAAAGACAAAAAGGTGATGTTTATACAACTAAATTAGAAATTAATAAATATTTAACAATTGATTTTGAAATTCCAGAATTTGATATTGAAAGATTTATGAAAGCACCAAAAGATATTGCAGTACAAATTGTTTCAAATTGAACAGCTTCATTTATGAGAAATTTAGGTGAAAACTTAGAATTAATATTTTTAAATGGTATTCAAGATTATGCTATTGCTAAATCATTAGTATTACCTTTAGATTTAATTAATATGAATGCAGAACAAGCAAAAGAAGCTTATTATACAATTTGAGCAAGAAATAATAAATTAATTAAATTAGTAAATTATATTACTGTAGGAACTAATAGAGAAGATTTAATGGGAGCAACTGGTATTGATAGTAATTTAGGATTATCAAAAGCATTTACGGTTTTAAATTATAGTCAAATTTCAGCAGATACATTAGCGTATGGTAGAAGATATACAAGTTTAATTGCTGGTATGGAATTTTGAGAAAGTTTTTATTTAGAACAAGAATTTATTCATGATACTGAAAAAGCAATGCATTTAGAAAAAGATTATAGTTTAAAAAATACACATGGATTTGTAGTTAATAGATATATGTGAGGTATGCCTATTTCATTTACTAAAATAAGACAAAAATTAGATAATGATACAGATAATATTAAAATTATTGGTAAATGTTTATTTGCTTTACCAAGTGCTATTAGACCTAATTTAATGTATTTAATTAGACCAACTATGCCTACACTTGCAGAAATTAAAGAAGCAAGAGCAAAAGATTTTTTAACTAATCCTAAAAATGAAAATGCAACTTATCAATCAACTTTATATGATGATATTAATAAATTAAATTTAGAAGATGTTATTTATTATAGAAATTTAGGAAAAATAACTATGGCTGGTGCAAGTCCTACTAATGGTGAATTAGAAGAAGCAATAATAAATGCTGGTAATGTTGGCTATGAAAAAGGTAAAGCAATATTTAGTGATATTAAATCAACAAGTGTTACTATGACTGGTAATAATACTGAATATTATGGAGTAGTAAATTTAAAATTTTCTAAAAAATAATTATGGAATATATTTATAAATATTTTGATGAAAAAGCAAATATTACTATTTATTCACCAAAGCCAGCAGATTTAACTACAAGTAATGATATTAGAGCAATTTTATTAGATGAATATCCTAAATTAAGAAATGATTATTTTATAGTAAGTGATGTACATGATACTTATGCTATATGTGTAGGAGATAATATTCATTGTGAAGGTAAAGTAATTATTAAAATAGAAAAACAACCTAATTTATTAAAAGGAGTAAATGAAAATGCCAATTTCTGAAACTATACAATCAAATAATTATACTTTATTAAAGATAATTCGTTCTTCAATTAGTCCATTAGCAGCAATGATTGGTACAAGTGCTTATTATGGTCAAGTAATTGCAAATCCAGTATTAGGTTCAATTAATAGTTTATTATTTGGTAAAAAATTAGGTTTAGATATTTGAAATTTAAATCAAAGACCAAATACTAAAACTAAATTAATTAATAGTAGTAAAAAAATCTTATTAGGTTTAGGAACAATTGGTTTAGTTAATTATGCTAAATTTACTAATATAAATATTAATCCTAATCCAACTCCTAATCCATTTCCAAGTACAACACCAATTAATCCTTTTCCAGATGATTTATTATTAATGAAAAATAATACTAATAATTTAATGGATTGAGATACATATTTTAGTTTAAATGCTTATGGTATTTCAAATCTAATTGGTGGATTAAGCGAATTAATACCTAATAGATTTGAAACTATACGTAAAATAGCAAATATGGCAACTGGTGGTTGTTTAATATCAAGTGGTGTTGCTATGGGTATTAATAATGATTTTAATAATGCTTATGCAGTGCCAACAATAGTTGCTGGTGCAAGTGAAATTATTCATAATTTATTACCTATGGAAACTACAAATCATATTGAAGAAATGCAAGAAACACCATTTAATAATGAAACTGCAAATCTTATTAATGATAGTATAAGTCAATATGGTGCTATTAGTGAAATTAGTGAATCAAATTTAAGATGAGATTATAGTCATATGAGTTTATAATGTTACCTTTAATTATTGAATGAATATATTATGCATTAGCAAGTAATGATATTAAATTAGCATTAATAAATGCTTTAAAAACTTATTATAAAAATCAATCATTAAAAGCAGTATTTGATAGTGAAAATATTAGTGAAAAAGAAATACATCAACCATATAGTGTTTTTAATCCAAATATACTTAAAAAATTAACAAGTATATTAAAACCAAGTGAATTATCTATATTACAAAATGAAATTAATAAATTTAAAAATCCAATAAATAGTTTTAAAAATTCTATTATACCAACAGAAATTAGAACTGTTAAAAATTATGTAAATAAATTTAATAATTTATTTAAAGAAAATGAAGAAGAAATACCAGAAAATGCATGAGAAGTATTATCAAGTTCATGATTTAAAAAAGGAAGATTTATTGTTGATAATAAAAATTTAAAAATTGGAACTTTAACAACATTATTTCAAAGTGATAATGATAAAAAACAAATATGATATGGTCCTTATACTTATCCAACATTTCCACAAGAAATATGAATATTAATGACACAAGCTAAAGGTAAAAATGGTACTGGTGCTGGAACTATATTTTGAAAATTTTGAAATAGAAAATGATTACCAAGTCAATTAAGAAAATATGTTAAAAGTGAATTAGCTAAAAAAGGTAAGTATTACGGGTCTCAAGATACAAATGTGGATGGGTTACACTTTATTGGACACTAATTACGTAGACAAGTGAACAAATTAGTGAAAAGAAAGGAAGTATAATTATGGCCAATATTAACTCATATTCAGATGAATTTAAAAAACAAATAGTAGCTTTATATCAAAGCGGTAAGTCAGTGTCTTGTCTTGCTAAAGAGTACAATGTTACAAGAGCAGCTACTTATAATTGAATTAAGCAATTTACTAATTCAGGTAGTTTTAAAACTAAAGATAATCGTTCTGTTGAAGAAAATGAATTAATTAAATTAAGAAAAGAATTAAAACAATTAAGAATGGAAAATGATATTTTAAAGCAAGCAGCACTAATAATAGGCAGAAAGTAGAAATTATTGCTAAAAATAAAGTTAAATAACCAATCTTGTTAATAGAAACTTTAATAATAGGGTTAAAAATGAAGTTATTGTTAGTGATTTAACTTACGTTCAAGTTAATGGTAAATGAAACTATATTTGCCTATTAATAGACCTATTTAACCGCGAAATTATTGGACATAGTTGTTGGAGTTAAAAAAGATGCATTACTAGTATATCAAGCATTTATGCAATCAAATCGCTGTTTAAAAGATATCCAAATATTTCATAGTGATCGAGGTAATGAATTTAACAATAAAATTATTAATAATCTTTTATTAGCATTCAATATTACTCGATCTTTAAGCAAAAAAGGTTGTCCTTATGATAATGCTGTTGCTGAAGCAACTTTTAAAACTTTCAAAACTGAATTTATTAATGATAAAAATTTTACATCATTAATCCAATTAAAATTAGAATTATTTGATTATATCAATTGATACAACAACATAAGAATCCACAGCACTTTAAACTACTTAACTCCTATCAAATATCAAGAACAAGTGTCTACCAAAAAATAGTCCTAAAAAGTGTTGCCATTCCAACTGATTTTTCAATTGTTCTACCTAAATCTTGAATTCAAATTTTTACTCATTGAAAATAAAAAACCAGCTTCAAAATACTTCATAACTCATAAGTTTAAATATTCATTTGCATTAATATAATTACTACTTGGATCATTAATTTTATTAATAGTAAACTCAATAAAATATGTTCGCAATGTTAAGGCCATGTATATTTGCATTGATTGTGAATGAATAATTTTATTATTAATATAATCATTAATATCTGCTGTTGGTATACCAATTTCATCATAGCCAGGTTTACCAGCATTTTTACTTGCTGAATCACGGTATTTATCAAATTCAGCAAGATAAAAATTATTAAAACCATTAACAATATTATCATTAGTTTTACCTACTTTATCAATAGCATCTTGATATAAAAATTGTCAAACATTTAATTGATTTCTATCTTTTTTTGGTCAACCACGTGTTGGATAAAGAATATCATTTATACTATTTGTTTGATCAAAACTATTATTTACTAAAAATGTAATAACATTGCTAATTGGTGTTATAAAAATAAACATTATAAATAAAATCTATAAATATTTCTTCATATTTCCTCTTTAATATTAGTTATATATTAGTTATAAAAGTAAGGATATCATAAATAAGAATTTTATTCATTATTTTATGATACTTTTTATGATTTCTTCAGCAAGAAAATTTTCACCAAAAATTTCGTTAATATTAGCATTTTCAATGATATTAGTAATAGTTGCTACATTATATTTTTGTTTTTCTAGTTTTTTTTCTAAACTAGTAGTACCTGCTGACCCTAGGAAATCACCATATATTTTAATATTTTCAATAATTCCTGCCTTAACATTCATTCAAACGTGAATAGTTCCTTTACTAGGAAAAAGTGTTTTATGTTTTAAATCAAAATCTGGAGATTTACCATAAACTCAATCTCAAGTTCGATATTTAGTATTTGCTAATGATTCAATATCAGCAATCATTTTTTCAGAAAATTCCATAATCTTTGTATTTTTTGTACTTTTTAATTGTTCAATAATTAAATTTTGAAATTCTTCAATTGTTATTGGTGGATTTAATAATGGTAAAATATTTGTTACTCGTGCTTGTACTGATTTAATACCTTTTGATTTTAATTTATCCAAATCAGGTTTTAATACTTTTGGTAACATTTGCATATCAACATTAAAAAGAATAGTACCATGATGTAAAATTCGATTTTTATATGTATATTGGGCATTACCCGATATTTTTTTATCATCAACTAAAATATCATTTTTACCACTAAATTGAGCATTTAAACCTAGATTTTGTAAAACATTAACTATTGGTTTTGTAAAAAGACCATAATTACGAGCATTATCTTTATTTTTATCAAGAATAAAAGTAAAATTTAAATTTCCTAAATCTTGATAAACAGCTCCACCACCAGATAATCTTCGTACAACATTAACTTTTTTTGTTCTCACATATTCATTATTAATTTCTTCAATTGTATTTTGGTTTCTACCAACAACAATAGTATTATTATTTTGTCATAATAATAAGATTTCATCATTTATATAAGGATTAGTAATCAAATATTCTTCGGCTGCTAAATTAAAATATGGGTCTTTGCTATTATTAATATAATAAATCATTATTAATTTAATCTCCTTTATCTTCGGTTTTAAAATTTGTTCATTTATTAACAAATTTTAAAGTAGTTTTGCAATATGTATCATAATCGGTAATGACGGCTCTTATATGTTTAGCAGATGGCATAATTAATAATTCACTTATTGTTTCTTCTTCATAATTTATTTTCTCTTCATACATTTTTTGTGCCATTGTTGCTGGTACAGTTTCATCATCATTACCATGAATAAATAATACAGGAATTGAAGAACAATATTTTAATTTATTAATAGGATCAATACTATTAATATTAAATTTATCTTTTAACCTAAAGAAAAATTTAACACCATAATAAAATCAAAATCAATGAAGGTTAAAGTATTGTTTACCCATAATTTTAATAATATGACTAAAACTATCAAATCCACAATCAGAAATTGCACATTTAACACCAAATATTTACCAGCATCAAATCGAGATATTGTTTCCAAAACAGTACTGGTACCCATACTATTACCAATTAAAGTAATATTAGGAGGTTGTTTAAAATCTGTTTCTGCTAAATAATTATTAAGACTTAAAATAACAGCATATAAATCATCTGCTTCTTTATTACCAAAAGTAATTGCATCATGGATATTATTACTACCATGACCTCTTGTATCATAAGTAACAATACTATATCCCTATTCATAAAAATGTTTAACTAAATATAAAATGCTATAGCGATTTTGTTGTCAACCATGAGTTGCAATTATTCATTTATGATTTTTATTAGATTGATGATTATTAATGAAAAAAGCTGATAACAAGCGATTATCATAAGTAGTTATCGTCATATCTTGTGCTTCCATCATATCCCAATTACTATCATCAATCATTAGTTGTAGAGAATTTTGTAATTCCATATCTCGATTATAAAAACTCAAAGTATTGAGATCAATTTTAGCAAAATTTGGATTAGTACTTCGTCCAATTCGTTGAAAATTTTCCATAACATTTCGCATCATCAAACCAATAAAAAATTAGTAATTAAAAAAGGAATAATCCATAACGGAAAAGTAAATATCAAAATAATTTTTAATCATCAAGCAATTTTATATTTACTTTCTGGGAGGTTCCCAAAAAAGTAGGAAGATGAATTACTATAAAAATAAATTCTTTTCAAAATTACCATTTTAAAATGATGATAGACAAATTAAATTCTCTTTTACCCTTAAATTTATATTCGACGTATTTTAAAAAATATAGATTTTATAAGATAAAATAAAAATTATTATCAAAGGAAAAAGACAATAAATAATCTTGTCTTTTTTTGTAATTGTAAAATTTTAAAATTTTTAATAACCCTCTTTAATACTATTATCAACACGTGTTAAGGAACTAAAAAAGTGAACTACAACACAGTTGTTAAAAATAGTAGCTAGCATGTGGACTTGCATGGATAAATAAAAAGTGGAGTGATACCTAATAAAATATACTAACCATTAATGGTAATTCTTGGGGTGGGAGCGAATTGGAAACTAGTATATATAGACCTGTTGTAGGGACCTATTATATTAATTCTATTCTTTATTTAACCAACCTTGCCACTCCCCAGTGAGCAAGTGTTGGTTTTATTTTTTATTTTTTTTGAAAAATTTTTTTGGGCGAGAAAATAAATTTCAAACTTGTAAAAAAAATTGAGCGGTGCCGGTTCAATTAAAATATTAATTTGTTTAACACAAATTAAATAAATATTGAATCGAATGCCTCGATGTTTTTTAAAATTTCACAATTTATTTTTGAGCCCAGAATTGATGGAATCAATAAAACGAATAGTAGTATTATTAATAATCTAAAAATCAAATTATATGTCCTTTATGCTAGGAAGCAACAGGACATATTTAGGAAAGGATTATTATGCAAATAGAATTTAAAAAAGAACAAATTGTTAAAGATAAACCACAATCTATTCTTATTGATTATGTTGAATATAGATTATCACTGCCAAAATGAATGATTAAAAATAATTCTTTTATTGTTGACAACAGTTACACGTATTGAGTTTTTAATTTAGAAAATATTAAAAGAGAATTAAGTGGTAATGAATTAATAAAATTATTAGAACCATATATTAAAGACCAAAAAATAATTGTTAATAAACCAATTGCTCCAAAAGAATATTATCTTAATGATATAAAACTTGAACCATTAACATTTTATGAACAGCATAATAGTTGATTTATGGGTGAAATAACTGATAACAAAACTAAAATTACTAATCCTTGTTTTAAATATAACATTACGTGAGAAGAAAACAGAAAAGGTTTTAAAATAAATAATCCATATAAATATGATGATTTACCAATTAATTATATAGTTACTTCTTATAAGGAACTTTCAACTCATAATGAAAAAGTATTTTTGTTGAACATGTAAACAACATAAATTTGATTATTTATTCTTTAATACTAATGATATAAAAACAAGAAAATATTTTTTAAGAGATAAAAATAGTAAAGCAATTTGTTATGACTGTATTTTAAATATTAGGTTAAGTAGGAGGTATAAATATGGATAAAGAAAAATTAATTAGTTGATTAAATTTAATTTTAGATAGTGATATAGAACAATATAATAAAGAAAAAGACATATATTATTTAAATAAATTAAAAGGTTCAATTGATATTATTAAAATTTTAATTAATAAAATACAATGCAGAGAATTTGATTAATAATGAAATATGACTTAATTATTGGAATTGACCCTGATGGTATTGGTAATAATGGAATTGTTATATATTCAAATGAAACTAATAATATTATTTTTAATGAAACATTCAATACATTAACTGTTTTATGAACCAAAAATATTTATAAAGAAAAATTTCAATTAATTAAAGAAAAATTTATTAATAAAAAAATATTAGTTATTGTAGAAAATTTCTTTTTAAGTTCAAAACAATTATTAACTAATCCATTAGCAACCCCTAAAATTATTGGTGCATTAATGGTATTAGTACAAGATGTTATGAATTGAGATTATCTAGAAAACCAACCAAAAAATAAAAATAAAATAACAAATTATAAAGGAAATATAAAATTAACAAAACATGAACAAGATGCATATAAGCATATTCAATATTATTTAAAAAATCATAAAAAAATATTAATTTTTGACAATTATTTAAGGAAATTATAAAAATGAAAAATAAAGAAAATTATGTCAAATTAACAGTAAAACTGAGTAACACTATTGAAGCAAAATATTACGAAAAAGGTAATAAAGAATTATATTATAGTGTTCGAAGTCAATGAAATGGATTAAACTATGTTACTTTAATTTTTAATAAACCAAAACTTTATAGACGCTGTATTTTATTAAACAAAAACGATGAAATTATAGTAACTGGTGAAATCTTTAATACTTTAAATATTTCTAAAAATCGTGCATTTTGTTCAATTAATGTTAAATGATTTAAAAAATGAAAAGAGTAAAAAATGATATTATGAAAAATTTTATTAATAGTACCAATATTAATAACATCTATAACACTAATAATATTTTTAATATTTATTATTAAAGAATTAAAAAATGAATATAAAGTATTAAAAATATTAAGTGAAATTGCTAATCAAATTAAAAATAAGGAGAAATAATTAATGATAATATTACCTACTTTGTTTGAAAATAAAGATGAAATTGAAATATTATCACCATTTCCAAAAGCAATTCATACAAGTAATGATATTAGAGTAATTATTTTAAGACAATATCCAAATGATTTAATCAAAACACATAATTGTTTCTGACCCCGAAAGTAATGTTGCATTAATAGTTGGTGATAATGATGTTTATCAAGGTTGAATTAAAGTAACAGTTAAAAAATTAGAAATTAAAGGAGAATAAAATGCCAAACGAAAATACACAATCAAATTATACTTTAACTAAATTAATTAGAACTGGAATAAGTCCAATTTGTGCAATGATTGGTACAAGTGCTTATTATGGTCAAGTAATAGGTAATCCAGTATTAGGTTCAATTAATAGTTTATTATTTGGTAAAAAATTAGGTTTAGATATATGAAATTTAAATCAAAGACCAAATACTAAAACTAAATTAATTAATAGTTCTAAAAAAATATTACCAGGTTTAGGAACAATTGGATTAGCCAATTATAGTAAATGAACAGAAAATAATATTACTCCAATTATTCCAACAACACCAACTCCAATAACTACTACAACTACAACTGAGGGTCCACCATGATTATTATTAGATAAACAAGATAATCAGTCATTAATGGATTGAGATACATATATTAGTTTAAATGCTTATGGTATATCAAATCTTATTAATGGAATTACTGATTAATTCCTAATAGATTTGAAACTATACGTAAAATAGCAAATATGGGGCTACTGGTGGATGTTTAATATCAAGTGGTGTAGCAATGGGTATAAATAATGATTTTAATAATGCTTATGCTGTTCCTACTATTGTTGCTGGTGCAAGTGAAATTATTCATAATTTATTACCTATGGAAACTACACATCATATTGAAGAAATGCAAGAAACACCATTTAATAATGAAACCTCACGTTTAATTAGATAATAGATTCACAATTAATAGTGAAACAATCAGTCAATACGGTAGTGATAATATGAGCGAAGTACCATTAAATAATGATAATGCTTCATTAAATTGAGATTACAATCAC
Source organism: Spiroplasma endosymbiont of Dactylopius coccus (assembly GCF_977110965.1). Classification (NCBI taxonomy): domain Bacteria; kingdom Bacillati; phylum Mycoplasmatota; class Mollicutes; order Entomoplasmatales; family Spiroplasmataceae; genus Spiroplasma; species Spiroplasma endosymbiont of Dactylopius coccus. The sequence continues at coordinate 746,639 of NZ_OZ373019.1, forward strand.
ATGAGTTTATAAAGGGAGTGAAAAGTAATGAATAAAGAAAAATTGATTGAATATTATAATAATGAAATTCAGACATATAAAGAAAGAATGGAAGAATTAAATAAAGAAATATCTGTATTGGTAAAAATTATAAGTAATTCACAGTCAATGATTGAAAGAATTAATGGCGGTCAATTTGATGAATAATTAAAAATTAAAAATAAATAGTTGAAAGGAAAATATTGAAATGAAAGAATTTTTACATGAATTAATAATTATTGGAACAAGTGTTGGAACATTAATTTGCAGAGAAATTATTGTTTTATTAAAAAGATTTATCACAACTCCAAAACATGTTAGAGCAAATAACAAAATTATAAAACACCAAAAAAAATTAGCAAAATTAAACGAAAAAATTAATAAAGGAGAATAAATAATATGACAAAAATTGAATTTAATGAAAAATATAGAAAAAATAATATCAAAATTGATAGAGATTTTGATTTAGATATAGGAAATTGTTTTAAATTTTCTGATATTGATATATTAGAAAATGCTGTTAATGATTATAAAAAACTAATAAGTGAAATGCCACAATTAGTTAAAGATTGATTATTGGGATAAGATTAGGAGAATGTTAAATGTTAGAAAATGAAAATAATGTTCAACAAACAACTGAACCTGTAACTGAAAATGATGCTTCTTCACAAGAAATAGAAAATAAAGTTAATGAAGCAGAAAATAAGTTAAATAAACTTAATCAAGAAATTAAAGAAAAAGAAATTATTAATATATTTAAAAAATATCAAGTTAAAACTGAATTTTATGATTTTTTAAAATTTAAAACTAATAATTTAGAAAATTCAAAAATTGAAGAAACTATTAAAAAAATGATTAAAGAACAACCAGTATTTAAAGAAATACTTAATACAGGTGGTAAACAACAAACAATAATAACAAATCAACCAAATTCAATAAAATGCACTTTATTGGATTATAAAAAGAAAAATAATTTATAACAGAAAGGAAAATAAAAAATGGCAGTACCATTCAATAAAAATTTAGATAATACTGAAAAATTAGTAGAAGCACCAGAATTTATAGAATTTTATAAACAATCAAATTCACCATGAGCAAGTTTTTTTCCCATTGAAATGGTTAATTCTACAAAAATTGAATTTATAATTAAAAAACCAAAAAATCCAGAAATGAAAATACTGAAATGAAATGATAAAAGCAAAGGATTAGATGTTAGTTATGCTGAAACTATTAAAATTTTAAAAGAAATTAAAGAAGAAGCAGTTGCAGGTGAAATAATTGCTAATGTTGATTTAAATTCTGAAAATGGACAAAATTTATTAAATACAATGCAATATGAAGTTGCTAATGATTTAGCAGATTATTTAGCAAATAATGATACAAATGTAATTGCAAAATATGCAACTAAAGTAGAAATTACTGATAAGTCACCAGTAGGATATTTAAAATCAATGTTAGATGCTTGAAATACTTTATTTCAATTAAGAAATAGTAATAATTGTCGTTTTTTTATTACTAATAATCTTTATGATAGTATTGTTTATTTAGCTAATAATAAAGGTTTAATTACTGATAATAAGATTGCACAACAATTAAGATTAAATGGAAATGACTTATATATTAAAGGTGTGCTGTGTCAAATTGTAATGGATGATTATATGATTTTTACTGATAATAATGAATGGATGGGTTACACTTTATTGGACACTAATTACGTAGACAAGTGAACAAATTAGTGAAAAGAAAGGAAGTATAATTATGGCCAATATTAACTCATATTCAGATGAATTTAAAAAACAAATAGTAGCTTTATATCAAAGCGGTAAGTCAGTGTCTTGTCTTGCTAAAGAGTACAATGTTACAAGAGCAGCTACTTATAATTGAATTAAGCAATTTACTAATTCAGGTAGTTTTAAAACTAAAGATAATCGTTCTGTTGAAGAAAATGAATTAATTAAATTAAGAAAAGAATTAAAACAATTAAGAATGGAAAATGATATTTTAAAGCAAGCAGCACTAATAATAGGCAGAAAGTAGAAATTATTGCTAAAAATAAAGTTAAATATAAAATTCGCACAATGTGTCTGTCGTTTTTTGAAAACATCTAAATCAACATATTATTTTAACTTAAAGAAAAAAGAAAATAAAATCAAAAATAATATGTATGATGAAGCTGTTATTAGTGCTTTTAAAGAAAATAAAGAAGTTTATGGTACTAGAACATTAAAAAAAATTTTAGAAAACCAAGAAATTTATTTATCACGCAGAAAAATTAAAGAAATTATGAATAAGCATAATTTAATATCAAAATACACTAAATTATCATTCAAAAATCATCATAATAAAGTCAATAATAGTCAAATAACCAATCTTGTTAATAGAAACTTTAATAATAGGGTTAAAAACGAAGTTATTGTTAGTGATTTAACTTACGTTCAAGTTAATGGTAAATGAAACTATATTTGCCTATTAATAGACCTATTTAACCGAGAAATTATTGGACATAGTGTTGGAGTTAAAAAAGATGCATTACTAGTATATCAAGCATTTATGCAATCAAATCGCTGTTTAAAAGATATCCAAATATTTCATAGTGATCGAGGTAATGAATTTAACAATAAAATTATTAATAATCTTTTATTAGCATTCAATATTACTCGATCTTTAAGCAAAAAAGGTTGTCCTTATGATAATGCTGTTGCTGAAGCAACTTTTAAAACTTTCAAAACTGAATTTATTAATGATAAAAATTTTACATCATTAATCCAATTAAAATTAGAATTATTTGATTATATCAATTGATACAACAACATAAGAATCCACAGCACTTTAAACTACTTAACTCCTATCAAATATCAAGAACAAGTGTCTACCAAAAAATAGTCCTAAAAAGTGTTGCCATTCCACAATCGGATAAATACTATCTAATGGTCGATTTTGCCATGCTTTTACATCATCAATAACATCATCAGTAATTTGACTAATAACATTTTCACTAATATCAGCACCATGATATAACTCTTGTAATTGCATTCTAATATCTGATAATGTCATACCTTTTGCATATAAAGAAAGAACTTGTTGATCAAAACCATCAAATCTTCTTTGTCTTTTTGCAATTATTACAGGATTAAAATTACTATTGCGATCTCGTGGTACATCAATCTCAATTTTACCTTGTTGAATTATTAATTTTTTTGAACTTATACCATTACGAGCATTGTCACTATTACTATGTTGATTCTTATCATATCCTAAATAATTTTGCATCTCAGAATTCAACATTTTTTCTACTAATCTTTTTGTTAATTCTTTATACAAACCTCCCTCTTTAAAAACTGTTGTTAAATCTTCAGTATTTTCTAAGAACCTGTTTAGGATCTTTTTTAACTTATTTTTGATTAAATTAATATCATAAATGTTATTTTATAGTTGAAAAATAAATTTTTAATCGATAAGTTGTCAAATGATAAAATCTTTTTAACAAAAAAATGACAAAGAAAATAAAATGTTAATTAACTGTCAGGTTAGAAATAATTATTCCCTTTTTTAGTTTAATTATGTTTAAAAGATTCCAAACAGGTTCTAATAATAAATCTACTGCTTTTGATATTGGATCATTATTATTAATATTTTGCTTTTTAGCCATCTGTAATTCACTCTTTCTAGGTTTATTATAGAATTAATTAAACATAGTTATTTTTGTAAGTTACACAGATTACTAAACATTACCAAATATTTTGATTACAACGATAATATTTTTTATTCATTAGTCATACTTCCTTTACTTATAAAATCATATAAATTTTGTAATTTATTATCTAAATCAATTCAATCTATTACTGGTTGTTTTAAATTATCTAAATAATTACTTCATTGTTCTAATTCTTTTCAAGAATAATTAGTTTTATTTAACATTTTTATATTCTCCTAATTTTACATAGTATGTTCCTTAGAAAAGTAGCACTATAATTATTTCTTTCACTCATCCGCCCCTTGTGAACCATTTTAATTAAGGAATTATAGTTTTTCGGACATCCCGACAGTTAAGAACCTGTTTGGAATCTTTTAAACATAATTAAACTAAAAAAGGGAATAATTATTTCTAACCTGACAGTTAATTAACATTTTATTTTCTTTGTCATTTTTTTGTTAAAAAGATTTTATCATTTGACAACTTATCCATTAAAAATTTATTTTTCAACTATAAAATAACATTTATGATATTAATTTAATCAAAAATAAGTTAAAAAAGATCCTAAACAGGTTCTAAGATATGATGCTTTGAAATTAATCTCACATATAATCATTTCCCGTTTGAACCAATCAGCGTAAATATTTAACTTGTTCAAGGTTAATATCTCTTTTATAGTGATATAGAAGTATTTACCTTTCGTACTCGCTATTTGACTTCTATGACACTTGTATTAAGTTTTATAAATATAGATTTTGATTTATTATTAACTCTCCTACTTGGTCACTGCGTGTAGTAGATATTTAAAGGGTGCTAATAATAAATAAGAACGATATTTCTATCGTTCTTATTATTTATAAATCTATCCATCAACTTTATGCGCCCATGTTTAAAAATAATTTGTTTAAAATATAAAAAATATGCTACAATATACAGGCTTAATTTAATGAAAATAAGCAACACATTTGTGAATTCATTGCCTAGTGCTTTTTAATTAAAAAGTGGCCAATGTTAGAAATAAATGGAAGAAAAACAAATTAGAAGGAGACAATATGTCAGTTGTAACACGTGAACAACTCCTTGAAGCAGGAGTTCAGTTTGGTCACCAAACTAAAAGATGAGATCCAAAGATGCGTAAATATATTTTTGGTCAAAGAAATGGTATTCATATTATTGATTTACAAAAATCAATGCGTAAATTAGATGAAGCTTGTCACTTTGTTAAAGAAACTAGTGAAAATGGTGGTAAAGTTTTATTTGTAGGTACAAAAAAACAAGCCAAAGAAGCTGTGCAAGAACTTGCAATTAGTTGTAATTCACCTTATGTAACAGAACGTTGATTAGGTGGTAATTTAACTAATTTTAAAACTATTAAATCAAGTATTAAAAAGTTAATTGATATTGAAAATAAAGAAAAAAGTGGAGAAATTAAACTTTTAACAAAAAAAGAGCAAATGTTAGTAATTAAAGAAAAAGCACGTTTAGAACGTAACCTTGGTGGTATTAGAAATATGTATAAATTACCAGAAGCTATTTTTGTTACTGATACTATTACTAATAAAATTGCTGTCGAAGAAGCAGTTAAACTTGGTATCAAAATTATTGCGATTTGTGATAGTAATTCAAATCCAGATAATATTGATTATATTATTCCTGGTAATGATGATGCTACAAAATCAATTACTTTAATTACAAAGAAAATTGCTGAAGCTATTAATGAAGGACAAAGTGTAAAACCAGTTATTGATAAAAAAGAAATAGTAGTAGAAGAAACTATTAGTCTTGATGAAAATAAAACTGAAAATGTAATTGAAAAAAATAAAGAATAAAGGAGAATAGTTTATATGTCAGAAGTTAAAGTAGATGTTAAATTATTGAAAAAATTAAGAGATACAACCGATTTACCAATTACTGATTGTAAAGAAGCTTTGATGGAAAAAAATAATATTTTTGAAGCAGCACTTTCCCTATTAAAAATTAAAGGTTTAGCAAAAGCAGAGAAAAAAAGTATTAATAAAGCTACTGAAGGGGTTACTAAAGTTGTTATTAGTGGTAATAATGCAATTATTGGTGAATTAAATTGTCAAACTGAACAAGTTGCTGATTTAGAAGATTTTAATGATTTATTTACTAAAATTTTAGAAACAATTTTAAAACATCAACCTAAAACTATTGAAGAAGCTTTAATGTTAAAAGCTGATGGAAGTAGTGAAAGTTTAAATGATGAGATAAGATTTGCTATCGCTAAATTAGGTGAAAATATTGTTTTAAATCGTTTTCAATATTTAAGTAAAAATAGTGATGAAGTTTTTGGTTCATATGTCCATGGTGGTGGTAAATATAGTGGTTTAGTTATTATCAAAGGTGTTGATAAGGAAAGTGATATTCCAAATAATGTTGCTATGCAATTAGTATCAGCAGATGCTAAATACATTGATATTGATCACATACCTGCAACAGTTCGTGATAAAGAATTATCAATTATTAGTGAAAAAACAAAAGAAGAAGAAAAATTGAAAGCAAAAAAACGTCCTGATAATATTCTTGAAAATATTATAAGAGGTCGTTTTGAAAAAGTATTATCTGAATTAACTATTGTTGATCAACTTTATATTAAAGATAATACAATTAAGGTTAAAGAGTATTTAACTAAAAATCATGCTACAATTATAGCTATGATACGTTATCAATTAGGTGAAAAAATTGATAGTTCTGCCAAATAAACATTTAGGAGGTAAATAAAGTGAATTTTCAAATTATATATTATATTGCATTAGTAATGTTTATATTATTATTAGTTATTCTTGGTTGAGGATGATATAGTTTTAATAAACCAAAAACAACTATTAAATTTTTGAATTTAAAATTATTAGTAGCAACATTAATAGTTGGTGTAATTGGTTTAGTTATCTCGATTGTTCCAATTGGAATGCAAGTTTGAACATTTGAACCAGAATATATTAAATCTGATCCTGCTTTTTTAACTTTATTAATAGTAGAATATATATTTTTAGTTATCATGTTAGGATTAGCATATATTTTTAGTTTTGATTTTGGTATCGCAGTTGATGAACATAATATTTATTTCTTTGGACAAAGCGTTAATACTAGTAAAATTGTTGCATTGGAACAAAAGAAAAATGTTTTAAAAATTGTTTATGAACAGGGTATTAAAAAAAATAAAAAACGTTTAACAATTATTACTCCACAAGCACAACTTTTTGTTAAAGATCATTTAGCACAAAAAGTTATTGCTAACGTTGAATTAGAAACTGTTGCTGAAAGCGCAAATAATGATTCATTATCTAGTGATAACAGTAAATAAATAAGAAGCCACAAAGCAATCTGTGGCTTTTTATAATATTAAATTTAAGGAGGATGATCAAAAATGGAACAATTTAAATATAAACGAATATTATTAAAAATTAGTGGTGAAGCTTTAGGTGATGGTAGTAATGAATTATATAATAATGAAAGTATTGATAATGTTTGTCAACAAATTCAAACCCTAGTTAAGGCAAAAGTAGAAGTTGGTTTAGTAATTGGCGGTGGTAATATTTGACGTAGTGCTAAACAAGGAGAAAAGATTGGTTTAAAAAGAATTAATGCTGATTATATGGGAATGTTAGCGACTATTATGAACGCTTTGGTAATTGAATCAAAGTTAAAAGCGCTTAACGTAAAAGTTATTGTGCAAACATCATTAGAGATTAATCAAGTTGCTGAACCTTTTTATTACAAAAAAGCTATTAGTAGTTTTGAAAAAGGCTATGTTTGTATTTTTGCTGGTGGTACTGGTTCACCATACTTTACAACGGATACTGCAGCAGCACTTCGTGCTACTGAAATTAATGCGGATATATTATTAATGGCAAAAAATGGTGTTGATGGTGTTTATGATAAAGATCCAAACATTAACAAAAATGCTATTCGTTATTCACATTTATCATATCAAGATATTACTAATAAACAATTAAAAGTAATGGATTTAACTGCTTCAACGATGTGCATGGAAGCTAACTTGAAAATTATGGTATTTGATATTAAGGTTGAAAACAATATCATTAAAGCAGTACAAAATAAAGCAATTGCAACTATTATTAGCAATCAAAATTAACAAATTAAAGGAGAGAAGATAATATGAAACTATTAGATTTTATTTTATCTATTTTACAAAAAAGCAAAACACCAATCAGAATTTTATTTCCAGAAGGAGATAATGAAAAAGTACAGGCAGTAGCTTTAAAAATTATTAATGATAATTCACCTGTTAAAAATTTTATTACACCAGTTTTATTATTTAATAATGATAAGGAAATTCCTAGTAATATTAAAAATTCTAATATTAAAACATTATCTATTGAAGAAAATCAAGTAACAAATTTTACTAATCAATTATATGAATTAAGAAAAGCAAAGGGTTTAACTTTAGCAGCAGCTAATAAATTGGTATTAAGTTGTAATTACTATGGAATGATGTTATTAAATAATAAAGAGGTTAATGGTTTTGTTGGTGGTATTACTTTTACTACTGCTGATATTTTACGTCCAGCTTTGCAAATTATTGGACCAAAAGCAGGTACTAAAACTGTTTCAAGTACATTTATTATGAATAAAAATGAAGAAATATTTTTATTTAGTGATGGTTCAATTAATTTAAATCCAACAGCTGAACAATTAGCAGATATTGCAAAATCTACAATTCACTTTGGTGAACTTTTAGAATTTAATCCAATTAAATTAGCAATGTTATCTTATTCTACTAATACTAGTGGTAGTGGTGAAAGTGTTGATAAAGTACGTAATGCTACTAACTTTGTTCAACAATTAAAATTAAAAAACGTGCAAGTAGCAGGACCAATTCAATTTGATGCTGCTTGAGATCAAGAAGTGCGAAATAAAAAATTCCCAGAATTAACAATTAAAAATCATTGTAATGCATTTATTTTCCCAACTTTAGATGCTGCTAATATTGGTTATAAAATTGCCCAAAGATTAGGTGATTATAAAGCTATTGGTCCTATTGTTTTGGGTTTAAATCAGCCAGTTAATGATCTTTCTCGTGGTGCTACTATTGATGACATTTATTACACAGCATTGATCACTGCTATTCAAACATTAATTAAAAATTAATAAGGAGATAAAACAAATATGTCAGAACAAAATAAAATTTTAGTTATTAATGCCGGAAGTAGTTCTATTAAATTTCAACTTTTTAATGCTATTAATAATGATAAACAACCTCATTTTACTATTCTTTGTAAAGGCTTAGTTGAAAGGATAACTATTAAAAATAGTAATTTTATTATTGAAATTGCTAATGGTGATAACTTTATTAAACATGAAGTAACAAAAGATATTGCTGATCATGTTATAGGAGCGCAAACAGTAATTGATGCATTAATTGAGTATAAGGTCATTAATAATTTTGATGATATTAAACGAATTGGTCATCGTATGGTTCACGGTGGTCAAAAATTTAATAACTCAATTGTTATTGATGAGAAAGTCATTGCTGGTATCAAAGCATGTATTCCTTTAGCACCATTACATAATCCACCAGCTTTAAAAGGATTATCATCTTTTCAAAAATTAGCTCCACATGCTAAACATGTGGCAGTATTTGATACTTCATTTCATAGTACTATTCCTGAAGAAAAATATCTTTACTCAGTTCCATATGATTGATATAAAACATATGAGGTAAGAAGATATGGATTTCATGGTACTAGTTATCGTTATATTTTAGATAAATTAACTAATATTTTAAATAAACCAAAAGATAAGATTAATGCTATTATTTGTCATTTAGGTAATGGTGCTAGTATTTGTGCTATTAAAAATGGTAAAAGTTTTAATACTAGCATGGGATTAACACCGTTAGATGGTTTAATTATGGGTTCTAGAAGTGGTATCATTGACCCTTCTATTCATGGTTATATGTGTAATGTTAAAGCAGAAGCAACTATTGAAACCGTTACTAATGATTTAAATAAAAGTTCGGGTTTATTAGGAATTAGTGGACATTCTTCTGATTTACGTGATGTTCTTGCAAGTAGTAATGATAAAAACCATAAGTATCATTTACAATCACAATTAGCAATAAAAATGTTTGTGCAAAGAATTGCTAATTATATTGTTCAATATGGTAATGATTTAGATAGTAATATTGATGCATTAGTATTTACTGCAGGTATTGGTGAAAATTCTGCAATTATTCGTCAATTAGTTATTGAGGAAATTAAAGTGTTTACTTTAAAATTAGTAACTAATAAAAATAATGATAAGTATAATGATTACTTAGAAATTAGTGATAAACAATCAGAAGTTCCTATTTTTAAAATTAGAACAAATGAAGAATTAATGATTTGTCAAGATACATATAATTTATTAAAAAATATTTAAAAAATAAAAAAATATATTAAGTTTTTTTATTTTGATATATAATGTTTAAATTAAGTGAAAATACTTAATAATTATCAAATTTTAATTAAAAATAAATACTTTAAAGATTCAAGGAGAAAAAAGTATGGAATTTAAATACATTAAAGAAAAAAATAATCATAAAATTAGTGAGGAAAATCAATATAAAAATTTTGATAAAATATGATAAATGAAATTAATAAATTAACTAAGAAGTCATCATCAAGTCGTAGTAGGGTTACTTGTCGTGATTGAAAAGAAGAAAGTAATAAAGATAATTATCATGATAGAAATTGACCAATTGCAATTTTAGGTTTTTAAAATGAATGGTATATTGTCTACCGAAAGAAAGAGTTGTAACTATTAAATAAAAAGTGATAAAATAATATATATTTGTATTTGTGATTACACAATAAAAGAAATTGAAAAAAAGTAATAAGTAAGAGAGGATTTTAGCATGGAAAGAAAACAAAAGATAGTTGTTATAGGTGTTAATCATGCCGGAACAACAGCACTAAAGGCAATTATGAGGTCTAATCCAAATAGTGAAGTAGTAGCATATGATCGTAATGATAATATTTCATTTTTAGGATGTGGAATTGCGCTTTGAGTTGGTAAAGAATTTACTGATCCAAAAGGATTATTTTATGCCACAATTGAAAAGTTAAGAGCATTAGGTGTTAAAATTAAAGAAAAACATGAAATGATTAAATATGATAGTAAAGCCAAAATTGTTACTATTAAAAATTTAGATACTAATGAAGTATTTACTGAAAGTTATGATAAGTTAGTATTAGGAATTGGTTCATGACCAATCTTAAATCCAGGTGGTAAAGAAATTCCTGGTTTAATTGCTCATAAAGATGGCGTAGTTGTTAAAGATACTTTAAATGGTGTTAAATTAACAAATGGCATTCATTTATCAAAACTATATCAACATGCTCAAGAAATTATTTCTGATTTGAGTAAACCAGAAGTAAAAAAAGTAGTAGTAATTGGTGCAGGTTATATTGGTATTGAATTAGTAGAAGCTTTTTATAAAGATAAAAAAGAAGTTACTTTAATTGATTTTGAAAATCGTATTATGCCTCGTTATTATGATGAAGAATTTACAAATGATGTTGAAGCAGATATGAAAAAAGTAGGAGTAAAATTACAATTAGGAGAAACTTTACAAGAATTTATTATTAAAGATGATAAAGTGAGTGAAGTAAAAACTAATAAAGGAACATATAAAGCTGATTTAGTAATTATGGCTGTTGGTTTCTTACCAAATACTGCTATCTTGAAAGATGAGAATGGTAAAGTTCAACTTAACTTAGATCCTCGTGGTGCAATTGAAGTTAATGAATATTTTCAAACTTCAGATCCTAATGTTTATGCAATTGGTGATTGTATTAATATTCGTTCAAATGCTTGAAATAAAAATGTTAATATTGCCTTAGCAACTAATGCTGTACGTAGTGGTTTAATTGCTGGATTAAATGTTGCAAAAACAGATCCTAAAACAAGAATCGCCTTTCCTGGTGTTCAAGGAACAAATGCAATTGCTGTTTTTGGTTGAAAACTGTGTGCTACTGGTTTATCAGAAGTTTCTGCAAAAGCAATTTTAGGATCTAATAATGTAGAAGCATATTTTTATCAAGATACAGTGTTTCCACCTTTTATGAGTGAAAATCATGAAGTAAAAATTAAAATTATATGAGAAAAGAGTTCTCGTCGTATTGTTGGAGCTGAAATTGGTTCAACTCATGATCATACAGAAACAATTGCAATGTTTTCATTAGCAATATTGAAAAAGGTTACTATTGATGAAATTTCATTAATTGATATGTATTTCTTACCACACTTTAATAAGCCTTATAACTTTGTTACTGCGGCAGCACTTTTAGCAACAGGAATTTTAACAAAAGAAGATGTTACATATCCAGATCCATATTTAAAAGGTAAGAAAAAATAGATTGCCTTATCAAATTAATTTTGAGAGGAATAAAATATAATGGTTAGTAATGAAAAATATTTAAAACTTAGAGCAAGAATGACTTTACCAGTTAAAGAAAGTAAGGGACGGTAACAAAAACGGAGGATATAATTACTTTTTAAACATTTCTTTCAAATTATAGACAAGAAATAATTGTAATTATATGCAATTGTAAATAAATCTTACTACTAAATTAAATTAATTTCAATTAAAATACAAATATTAAAAAAATGAAAAATAAAATTAATATTTATATACAACAAAAATTCTTATTAAATTTTAATTTAATAAGTTTTTAAAATTTTAATAAAAAATTAATTAAGTTATGTTTTTAAATTTATTTTATTACATTTAAAAATAACCATTTTAATATAAATTGAAATATTATAAGTTCTATTACCAAGCATTTCTTTTAAAATATGTCAAATATTACCTTCTGTAAAACAACCTATATTTCACTTTGCACCTTGATTTTCAATACCTTGTTTATTATTTTTAAAATATTGTTTTTTTAATTTTTTATGGTTTTTTAATATTTCATTCATATATTTTATTAACTCATCATATTGACCATTTTCAATAAAATTTCTACAAATCTTATATTCATCTCAATATTTTCCTTTATTTCCAGCGATTATTCCAACATATAATTTTTAAACTAAATGGAATTTATCTAAAACAAAATTTGCACCTAAATAATCAGCAACTTCTTTAATTCATCCTGCACTATCTCCACAAATAATAATTTTTGCTTGGTCAAAATTTTCAAAAAATCTATTTCCTTGTTCTTTGATAAATTCAGCAGTTTTTTTAACACCAATTGCTGTTTTTGTTGGTCTTATTATTACATCTACTCTTTTATTAACTAATTTATGATTAACTGGAATGGCAACACTTTTTAGGACTATTTTTTGGTAGACACTTGTTCTTGATATTTGATAGGAGTTAAGTAGTTTAAAGTGCTGTGGATTCTTATGTTGTTGTATCAATTGATATAATCAAATAATTCTAATTTTAATTGGATTAATGATGTAAAATTTTTATCATTAATAAATTCTGTTTTGAAAGTTTTAAAAGTTGCTTCAGCAACAGCATTATCATAAGGACAACCTTTTTTGCTTAAAGATCGAGTAATATTGAATGCTAATAAAAGATTATTAATAATTTTATTGTTAAATTCATTACCTCGATCACTATGAAATATTTGGATATCTTTTAAACAGCGATTTGATTGCATAAATGCTTGATATACTAGTAATGCATCTTTTTTAACTCCAACACTATGTCCAATAATTTCGCGGTTAAATAGGTCTATTAATAGGCAAATATAGTTTCATTTACCATTAACTTGAACGTAAGTTAAATCACTAACAATAACTTCATTTTTAACTCTATTATTAAAGTTTCTATTAACAAGATTGGTTATTTGACTATTATTGACTTTATTATGATGATTTTTGAATGATAATTTAGTGTATTTTGATATTAAATTATGCTTATTCATAATTTCTTTAATTTTTCTTCTTGATAAATAAATTTCTTGGTTTTCTAAAATTTTTTTTAATCTTCTAGTACCATAAACTTCTTTATTTTCTTTAAAAGCACTAATAACAGCTTCATCATACATATTATTTTTGATTTTATTTTCTTTTTTCTTTAAGTTAAAATAATATGTTGATTTAGATATTTTCAAAAAAACGACACATTGTGCGAATTTTATATTTAACTTTATTTTTAGCAATAATTTCTACTTTCTGCCTATTATTAGTGCTGCTTGCTTTAAAATATCATTTTCCATTCTTAATTGTTTTAATTCTTTTCTTAATTTAATTAATTAATTTTCTTCAACAGAACGATTATCTTTAGTTTTAAAACTACCTGAATTAATAAATTGCTTAATTCAATTATAAGTAGTTGCTCTTGTAACATTGTACTCTTTAGCAAGACAAGACACTGACTTACCGCTTTGATATAAAACTACTATTTGTTTTTTAAATTCATCTGAATATGAGTTAATATTGGCCATAATTATACTTCCTTTCTTTTCACTAATTTGTTCACTTGTCTACGTAATTAGTGTCCAATAAAGTGTAACCCATCCAACTGTTTTTATGTTTAGCATTTTTATTTTTTATTTTAACAATTTTTCCAAGAAAAAGAAGGAATTTTACAAAATAAAGAAAACTATTTATCAGAACAAATTCAAATTAATTCTATTATTGCTACTAAAAAGCATAAAATCCTAGTTTTAGGTATTTTATTTTTAATTTTATCAATATTTTCAATTATTATTTCTGTTTCACTTTATATATTTGTGACATAAAAAATAATTAAAGTATAAATTTTAATTTATATATAAAAATATTTACTGATATAAAAAAGAGTTTGATTGTTTAAAGTTTTAAGCACTCTTAATAGAGTGCTTTTTTATTTTAATAAGTATATTTAATTAATTATTAAAATGTGTACACTTATTTTGGATATTTTTTTATTTTTTTTAAAAAATATCTAAGAACCTGTTTAGGATCTTTTTTAACTTATTTTTGATTAAATTAATATCATAAATGTTATTTTATAGTTGAAAAATAAATTTTTAATCGATAAGTTGTCAAATGATAAAATCTTTTTAACAAAAAAATGACAAAGAAAATAAAATGTTAATTAACTGTCAGGTTAGAAATAATTATTCCCTTTTTTAGTTTAATTATGTTTAAAAGATTCCAAACAGGTTCTAAGAAGGAAAAATGTACTTGTATTTATTAAAATATGATAATCATATACAAAATGTGAAAAAATAGCATTAGAGTAAGTAAAAAATATATATAAGATAAAGAAGGGAAAATAAAATATGGAAATTTATATTAATAAAAATGTTGAAACATGTGAAAATAATGGAGTTTTAGAGAAACACTTTCAAGGTTTTGTTAAAACTGCTCAAGAAGAAAATGTAGTTATTATTCTAAGACCCGTTAATCCAATTACTAAATATTTGTTACCACAAAAATATCCAACAAAATCATCAAGTATTAAAAATAAAAGTTCTGATTGAGGTATACAATCTGGTTTTATAGTTGCTTTAGATGAGTTAGCATTTTTAAGCAAAATAGGATTAAAAGATAATGAAACACAAACTGAAAAAATAAATCTTCTTTGTAAGAACCTGTTTGGAATCTTTTAAACATAATTAAACTAAAAAAGGGAATAATTATTTCTAACCTGACAGTTAATTAACATTTTATTTTCTTTGTCATTTTTTTGTTAAAAAGATTTTATCATTTGACAACTTATCGATTAAAAATTTATTTTTCAACTATAAAATAACATTTATGATATTAATTTAATCAAAAATAAGTTAAAAAAGATCCTAAACAGGTTCTAAGAAATTTTCAATAAAATTAAATAAAAATAATAAAGATAATAAAATAAATCCTGTTTCTTTAAAATTAAAAAATAATGAAACTATTTTAAAAATTACTAGTGAACATTTTTTCTTTTTATTAGTTAATATGGAAAAGTTTGGAATTATTGATGCTGAATTTTTTTTGGATAAAATTTTTGTTAAATGTTGTCAACCAAAAAATAAAAAAAATGAGATAGTACTCTATTTAGAAAAAGAAAATAATAATATGTATAATGTTTATTATATTTTTGCGCTTGATGATGAAAATAATATTAAAAATTTAAATAATAGAGATTTAAAAGAAATAATAGAAATTGAAAAAAATAATTTAATTTATTTTCCAATTTCTATTTTTTGTCAAGAAATTTCTAAAGAAAAAAACCAATAATTCCTGATTATGATCTTTTTGCAGTTTGTTGAGAAATAGATGATGCAATAAAAAATCATCAACCACGAATACCTACAAATTCATTTGCAGCATTTAAACTAGATAGTTGATCAGTTGGTTATAAAGAAAGATATTTTAATAAAATTTTTAAAAAACCTAATAGTCGCGCAAAAGGCAAAGATTTTGAACAAGATGAAGAAGGCGGAGGAAATGTATTGGATAAAACTAAAGAATTTCTTGATAAATTAAATAAAAATTTAGGATATGAAAGAGGATTAAAGGATGAATTATGTCCGATTCATCATACCTTTGAACTTGTTAATCCTTATTCTAAAGGTTTTAATGAAAATTTTTATACATTTTTTTTACCTAATCAACAATTATTAATTGATTTTACATTTCCTAATGGAATAAAAGTAGATAAACAGACTATTTCTTATTTTGCTGTTTATGAACCTTTTAATGATGGAATTTTTTTATGAGAAAAATTTCTAGAACCTTTTTTGTTTTATATAAAAACAAAAGGATATTATGTTCCAAATAATTGTTTTGTAAAACAAACTGATTTTTTAGGTTTTGCTAATTCATTTAATCCTTGAGTTAGAAAAATAAGAAAAGAACAAAGTGAAAGACGGAAATCTAATGAACTAAGTTTATCAGTTAATGTTGAAGCAGTAAATAGTTTAGAAAATGATAAACCTAATTCCAAAAAAATAAAAGAGCAGTTATTTTGTATTAATTCACGTTTGTCTTTGTGTTAGATTCCTTTTTTTTAAATTGTTGTTTTAAGTATCAATCATAAATAATAGCAATAATAGTTAAAATGAAACCAATACTAAGAAAACCAGAAATAATATAACCTAAAGTATTACCACGGGCTTCATTAATTGTTCAATTAACTGATAAATTTCTTAGATTATTAATTTCTGTTGCATTCATATTTTCTAGCTCCTTAGAAGTATAATTAAGTTTTAAAGCAGCATTTCATAATTTTATACCAGTATCAGTAGTTCAAAATTCAACAATAGGTAAATTATTACCATGATAAAAAGTAAAATATTGTCAGTCGCTAATATTATTTCAATTAACAGTTTGTATTAAATATACATTATTATTGCTTTTGGCATTTAATTTAAAAGTAGTTTTTGGTTTTAATGTTCATAAATTCATTTTATTCATAGTAGTACTATCAATAGTAATAATATTTACAAATTGAATAGTATTATCATAGTTAAAATTAATTGTAAAACCGTCATTAGTATTAGTGCTATTAATATCATATAAATTATTATTTACTATTCCAACATATTTAATATTAGTATTAGTACTATTATCTAGTGTTGGCAAAATATTTTGATTATATATTAATACATGGTAAGTTATTATTTCATCTTTAAATTTAATATTAATTTCAGAATTACTATTAATAATAGTTGTAATACTATTATTAATATTTGGTAATAATGGTTGATTATCATTAATAGTAATATCTTTTAGTTCATCATTAGTTACATTTAAAATTATATTATTATTACTAATTCAATTATTAGTACGATTAACTGTAGTGAGTTTATCTTTATCAATATATGAATTAATAAAATTAGTCAATTGTTCATCTTTAGTTTTAGTAAATTTAATAGTATTAATTCGACTTCAATTGTTATTTTTACTATCACTTAGTAATAATTTACTTGTATTATTATTAATAAAACCAAGATTATCATTTATTCTTTGGAAATTGGCACAATAACCAATTTTAGTAAAAGTACCTAATTCATTTACAAAATAGCCAATTTCTTGTTCATCAATAAAAACACCTAAACCATCATGAAGTAAAATGAAATTATTCATATAATGTTCATTAATTTTTGTAAGTTTAATATCATTACTATCAGTAATGCTTAAATGATAAGGTTGTCCAAAAAATTTGGAGTTATTTTTGAGATTTACATTTAAAATTCCTTGATTGTTACCAGTCTTGCTAAAAAAAACAGTAGTAGTACTAAACAGTGGTTCCTTATTAATAATTAATGTTTTTGTTGTAGCATTACCATTATCATCTATTGTTAAATAAAATAATTGACCATTAACATCACGAATAATGCCACCATTATCATTAATGGCAACAAAAGAATTTAATAGTATTGGATTAGGAACATTAATATTAATTGGCTTGATATTACCATCAACTTTTAGAATATAAGAATTTTGATCACCACCAACAAAAACGCCAAAAGTAGAATTTATAGTAGTAAAACTAGTTTTACCTTTTCCATAATGATAGGGAGTAACTAAGTTAGTTACTTTTCCGTCTGTATTAATTAAGTAAGCACCAATATCGGTACTAACGATATTATTACCAAAGTTAGTAAAAGTATGATTTGGAGTTTCAATGGCAGTAGCATCATCACTAATACCATTTTTAGTCATTAAAAATGAATTATTAATAAAATTACTATCATCACTTTTATGAAAATTATTTAAAGTAGCAATTCCTAAGTTATCATCAAATCTAATAAAATTACTAATTTGTAAGTCTAAATTATTATATGTGCCATCCTTATTTAATAAATAAGATTGTGCTTGTGAATTTGTAAAAATACCAGCAATATAATTAGTTGAATCATTTTCATTTCAATTATAAAAATTTCCACTTTCAAAAGCTAAGGTTAAACTTTGTTCATTTAGGATAGTATTTTCTGATTTTATTTCTTTATGATGATAATTATTTATTTTCACTTGGCTTAAATTAGTAAAAGTGGCTAGTGAAATAGTAACTAGTGTATATAAAATTTTAAACATATTATCAATTCCTTTAATATAAACTAATATTAATTATAAAGATTTTGAAGATAGTGTATAGCAAAATAATAAAAATAAGTTACAATTTATATATGATATTTTATAAATTAAGGAATGATTATAATTATGAAAAAAATTTTAACATTAATGGGTACTATTGCTTTTGGTAGTGGAATAGTAACGCCAGTTTTAGCTTGTTCTGATCAACAACAAGATAGTATTTTAAAAGCAATTACTAATGGTAATGGTAATTATAATGGTTGAGAATCAACTTTATCAAAAGTTGGTATTAAAAAACCAGTGGGTGTTCCTATTGATGGTCAAAGACCTGAAAAAGAACAAGTTATTGAAAATAAACCATTAGAAAACAGTCTTGCACAATCACTTGCCAAATTAATTTTAGATAAAGCAAATATTAAAGAACCAACTTGATTTGATAGTCAATTAGAAGTAGGTACTAAATGTTATTATTTTACCATTGATAATGGTAAAATAGATGAATCAACAAAAGCAAGAACTTGAGATGTTGATGCTTCAACTGGTAGAATTAGTATTAATATTACTTATCAAGTTAGAGTAGTAAATAATGATAAAAGTTTTAAAGTTGAACAATACATAAAAAAAACTTTTAATATAAAATGTTCTTATACACAAAGCGATTACATAGTTTATAGTTGTGTTAGTGATGTTACTAAATTATCAGGACAAATAGTACCAATTAGTGTTGATGAAGAAACTAAACCTGATATTGATAAAACATATGCTGATTTTTCTCAAAAAACTAAAACTTTAGTTCAAGAAGGAATAAGTTTAGCATTAAATAATAATCCTCATGTTAATTCTGTTAATATTAATATCAAAGGAATTGATGGTCAAAAAGTTACAAGTTCTGGTCCTAATAAATTAGAACTTAAAGTTAATTTTGTGATTAGTTTTCAAGATTCATTAATTGACATGTCTTTACCTTCGCCTTATGATGATAGTAATTATGTTCCAACAATACTTCAATTTAATAGTTAAAAAGGAGTTTAATATGTCCAATAATTCAGAAGCAAAAAATAAAGATAAAGAGCCATCGTTAATTGTTGATGCCTTTACTTTTAAAAATATTGGTGTTAAGCAAGAGATCCATTCTTCATGAAAAAACTTTAATTGAAAAATAACTTCCAAAAATTTATTATTAATTTTTCTTGGTGCTTTTTTAACAACTGTTTCCTTTTTTTATTTTATTAATCGTGCTGGTTTATATACTAATGGTTTATCAGCTTTTGCACAATTAATAGCTAAATTTATTGCCTTATCTTATAATGGCAGTATTACTGAACAAGAAACAACCCAAGCATTTTGATTTTATCCAGTATATTTTCTTATTAATGGTCCTATCATTATTTGAGGACTATTCAAGGTTGGATTTCGTTTTACTCTTTATACTATTATTTATTTGTTATTTCAAAATGGAATTAACTTTTTGTTAACAGCAATTGATGCTCTTAAAAATTTTCAAGTTTTAGGTAATGAGCCATTAAAAGGTACTACAGATTATTGGCACTTAGTTTTACCACGTACTTTTATTTTTGCTGCTTTAGGTGGATTAATTTATGGTGCTGGTATTGGTATTTTATTTAAAACTGGTGGATCTAGTGGTGGTATGGATTTTATTAGTACTTATATTTCTATGAAACGTAAATATTCAATTGCTACTATTATTAGAAATACTAATATTATTATTGTTGTTATTGTTTTAATTCTTGATGGAACTTTTTTACAGAAAACTAGTCTTGTTGATAATTTTTTAGTTAGGCCTTATTTTATGTCAACGCTTGTTTATATTTATGTAGCAGCTTTTGTTATGAATAGAGTTTATCCAAAATATATGTTGATGAGTGTCTTTATTATTTCTAATGAATTAGAGCAAATCCGTAATGATATTTATCGAAATAATTATTTACGTGGTGGTAATGTTTGAAATGTGAAAGGTTTGTATTCAGGTAATGAATATAAAATGATGATGACAACAATGTCATTATTAGAATATAATTTTTTTAAAACAAAAATAGTTCGAATCGATCCTAAAGTTTTTATGGTAGCAGTTCCTGCAAAATATATGCATGGTGGTAATGCAGGTAAACCTCCACAAAATGCACCTGTTAATATTACTGAAATTAATGATTTTTTAGAAAAAAACTAATAATATATATGTTATAATGTAATTAGTTTTATAATAGTAGGTTTTTAGACTTCTAAATAGATTATTACATCTATAGTTAGTCTTTTTCTATTTTTTATAAAACAAAATTAGTTATAAATTATATTAAAAATTAAAAAAGAATGGAATAATTATGAAACATAATTTATCGCCAAAGGTTGTAAATGAGATTGTTAATAATATTTATACTGACTATAATAATAGTAGTAATCATTGATGAATTAAATTAATAAATAATCGTTTATGAATTAGTTTATGAATTATTATTATCATTGTTGCTCTAGTTGCTATTGGTGCTAGTATTGGCATTAACAAATCATCATTTATTAAAAAACCATTTATCATTATTAGTATTATTGGATTCATTGTTGGATGTTTTTTATTAGTACAGAGTTTTGTATTAAAAACTAAAATTCATGAAAAATTAATAGAAGAATTACCAATTATTAACTATTATCAATGAGTTATTAAAGATAATAATTCACAAATGAATTTAACAACTATTAGTGATTATTGAACAATTGAACCACAAGGTAATTTACCTTTAGATGAACAACCTAATTATTATAATTATTGCGAACAAGTAATGATAGGAAGTATTAATGGTCAAAATTTTAACTATGGAAGTATCATTAACCAAAAAGTTATGTATGAGACAAGTTCTGGATATAATAGTGCTGCTCAAGTTATTGAAACAGAAAAAATTACTTGTTATTATGCACGTTTTGTTTATTATACAACTATTATTAGGAATAATAATTTTACAATGACATTAACACCACGTAATATATTTTCAAAAAAATTTCGTAGTAAAAAGAAAGTTCAATTAGAATCACATTTATTTGAAGATTTATTTGAAGTAAAATGTGATAATCAAATTAAATTAAGATTAATTTTAGAACCAAAAGTAATGAATTTACTTAATGAATTTGCTTATAGTTTAGGAAATAAGGATTTACCAGTTATTCACATAGAAAATGAACAATTAACATTAAGTTGAAAATATGAATTAGGAAAAAATCCTTATAATGATGGAAAAGGAAAATTGATGGTTTTACCCACTACTACTAATCTTGAAAAGTTTATTAATAAATTATTAGCAATTATTACTAAAGATATTTTAAATTTAACGCAAGCACAAATGTGAGTTAATAACTTACAATTATTTTAATAATAATTTATATAAATTACTTTACAATAATTTAAAAATAAGGTAGATAAAATTATGAATAACTATCAATTATTAAAATCAAGTTGAAAATGATTTAACAATAAATATTTGATGCAGACGATCTTATGAATATTGTTAACAATTTGTTTGATTATTTGTGCAATTTTATGAGAAGTTAAAAGTAGTATTTTTAATAAAATTTTAACATTTGATTTTTTTAATAATGCTAGTATTACTGATGAAACTATTATTACTTTAAAAACTTATTTATATATTGCCATTTTTAGTAGTTGTATTGCAAGTAATACTTTAATATTTATTCAAATCAGATGTTGAATGAAAAAATATATTGAAAATAAATATAAGGTAATTTCAAATTTTGAAAATAATTTCTTTATTTTTAAAGCTTTATTAGTATTAAATGTTGCTAGAAACATTACTTATATTTTTTGTTTTACTAATGTTTTTACCACATTATTTGTTTTAACTTATTGATTTTATTATTTTATTATTTATATTATTTTAGAAAAAATATTAGAAGAAAAAAATCAGATTCTTGGTAATCCTTGATGAAAAGATATAGAAAAACGATCATTATTTATTATTTTAGGTTTTGAAGTTTTATATTTAATTGTAAAAAATTCAATTTTGAATTTTACTAAGGGTACTATTAACATTGATCAAGTTTTAAAGTACTTTATTCCCGCTAGTTCTTTAGCATTAATATTAGCAGTCTTCATTCAAAGTTTAGTTAAAAATGATGTTAAAACTATTTTAAATAATATTAAAAATGTTAAAACCAAAGTTGATGATTTTAAAATATTTTATAATTGAGATTATAAAAATATCATTAGTGATTTTCTATTTGTTAAAGAAGCACCATTAATTATTCGAAATGAATTAAAACAAAAAGTATTAACTAATGAAGAAAAAATTAAAATATTTGAACTTTTACATGAAATTTATCAATTTCTAATATTTGTTGAAAAACAAAATATTAAAGTTAGTGAGTTGAAATATATTTATTATCATTTATTTTATGAAATAACAAACCGCGATGAAATTTCACAAATTAAAAATAGAATTATTAATACAAAAAAGAAAAATTTGAAGATAATACTAAAAAAGTAGTGATTATCTAAGGAAGTTTATTATGAAAAAAATATTAAAAATTATAAGTGTTTTTGCATTTACTAGTATTAATATTAGTGCATGTGATGTTTTTCACAATTCATCAGTTGATTATCAGCAATTATTAGAAGATGCTGCAAATTTAATTGCTAATAATACTTATCCCAATTTTAATAATTTTTTAAAACCCGAAAATAAAACTCATGTTTTTGATTTTAAAAAATTAATTGAAGACAATATTAGTGACTTGTTTAATATTGCTCCA
Organism: Spiroplasma endosymbiont of Dactylopius coccus; assembly: GCF_977110965.1. Taxonomy (NCBI): domain Bacteria; kingdom Bacillati; phylum Mycoplasmatota; class Mollicutes; order Entomoplasmatales; family Spiroplasmataceae; genus Spiroplasma; species Spiroplasma endosymbiont of Dactylopius coccus. The sequence continues at coordinate 770,118 of NZ_OZ373019.1, forward strand.
GAAGATTTTAGTAATATTACTTATGAAATTACTAATGGTCAAGATGAAATAAAAAAAATTAGTACTACTAATATTAAAATTCATTTAGCTGTTTATAATAATTCTACGGTAAAAGATTGTAGTTTTGATGCTAATTTTAGTCCATTACAAGATTATATAAATGAAAAATTAGAACCATTAGTTAATGGAACACAATATTTATCAATTAACAAAAAAGACAGTGGTGGATTTTATAATGATTTAGTTACTGCTGGTGCTACTTTTAAAAGGGAAGAAAAAAATCAAAAAGAACAATATTTAAGAAATAATTCAGATAAAGCTAAAAATTTTTGAAAATTATTTCAAGAGTGAATTCCTTCTGAAGAAGTGAAAAACCCTTTACTTGGTAATATTTTAGTTCCATTATTAAATTTTATTCCAAAAAAACCCTTTACTTGGTTAACTTTTGATAATTTTAAACCATATTTGTTAAATGCTGGCGGCTATAATAATGTTATTGCTATTACTGGCAATAAAAAATTTGGTGATAAATATTATGATTATATAAAAATTGGATTAGAGGGTAAAAATTCAAAGGATATTGCTTTTGGTAATAAATATGAAGGTTTAACTTTTATTTTTACTACTAATAGTTAATTAATAAATTTTTAGTTCCTTTTTGAAAAGATAAAAATTAATAATAAAAATTACTTTTATAACTAATTTTGTATTAAAAAAATTAAAAAAAATATAGACAAGTTATAAAACATATGCTATTATTTTTTCATACCTTTTTAGGTTAAATAATATATGCGACTAAAAGAAGTAGTTTCACGTAATAATTATATTACTGGATACTACTTTTTATTTTAAAAAAGTAGCAACTTAAGAAAATTATTATTATATATGAAAGAAGTGTTTAAAATGTCTCCTTTATTTACAGGTAATCAAAATCTTAATATTTGTAGAATGTCTGATGATAGTGCAATAAGTTTATTAGGTTCAAGTGGTGATTTTTCTAGCATATCTAATAGTAGTACAATATCTATTTTTGAAGAAACTGCTATTAGAAAAAACAAATATTTATCAAAAATAACTAAACTTTTAGGTAAAAATATTACTTTTATTGTTGCTCTTTCTGGTAATATCACTTCTCAAATGATAATTAGTACTACTGTTGCTAAAACACCATGAAATTGACAAACTATTAAGGATAGTTTGCTATTTAGTGGTATACTTATTGGTTTTGATACAGCTATTGAACCTTTTATTTTTGGTTCAATCGAAAATATTGAAAATTGAGTTATAGATAAATGAAAAAACAATGAAAATAATATTAATGTAGGAAAAGAAATAATAAAAGTTATTCCTTTCTTATTATTTTTAAGTTATTCTGGTGTAATTTTGGATAGAGCTTCTAATAATATTTTAGATAATTGAATTTCAATGGAAATTCTTGGACAGACAACTATTGAATTTACTAGTTATGTGTTAAATATGACTTTTCATGGTGCAATCATTTCTAGGATAGAAAAAGTAATAAAATTAGGTTGAGAAAAAGTTAAAAGATTATTTAATAACAATATTAATGATATAGAAAATCAACTTCTTAATAGTGAACAAAATATTGATGAAAATAGTAATTTTTTTTATAAAAATATTTTATCATTATTTTTTATAACACCAATATCAATGTCTATAACATGAGGTACTGAGAATTATATATCTAATCAAGAATTTACTTGAAAAAAACTGTCAACAGATGCTCCAAAAGTTATTGGTGGTATAACTCTTTCTCTAGTTTCATCTTTACTTAATTGTATGGTTAATAAAGAAGGAATACCATTTCTTCCAAAACTGAGTACTGTTATAGATACTATTAAAAGATGAACTGGTTATCAACAAAATAATGGTAATATTGAACAATCAGTAACATCATGTCAATCTTCTATTAATGATTCTTGTTTAGTAGATGTTTTTAGTGAATTAGAAAGTATTGAAGAATTTTCTAGTTTTATTGGACAATTATGTAATGAAGAAAAATGAAATTTTAAAAATGATGAAGAAAATGAAATCTTTTTTGATGCTGTTGAAGAGCAGAAAGTAAATAGTAATTTTGGATCTACTACTAAACCAAGAAATAACTATGGAACATTCAATAACTATTGTGGAGGTTTTTTAGAAATCAGAAAAAAGTATTTTAGTAAATTAAAGTACTTTTTTTATTGTATATTTATTTTTTCAATTATAAATTTAAATTGGGATTTAATCAAAATACCATATAATTCAATATTATTTTATACTTTTTTAAATTTACAATTGTTTGTAAGAATAATTAAACTAATTATCGTTATATTTTAAAATGAATAACGTCGTTGTCTTAGAACCTGTTTGGAATCTTTTAAACATAATTAAACTAAAAAAGGGAATAATTATTTCTAACCTGACAGTTAATTAACATTTTATTTTCTTTGTCATTTTTTTGTTAAAAAGATTTTATCATTTGACAACTTATCGATTAAAAATTTATTTTTCAACTATAAAATAACATTTATGATATTAATTTAATCAAAAATAAGTTAAAAAAGATCCTAAACAGGTTCTTACATTTGTAGGAGGTTGCATATTGTCCATAGAATTAGCTTTATCTACATCAAACTGATTTTCAACTGTAATTATATTATTTTCAACATTTATTATTGTTTTATCATTCATTAGTTCATTTATAGTTTTAAGTTTTCTACCATCCAGTTCTTGTTTTAATATATTAAATTGTGTTTCTAACTTAGTTTCTAATTTATCACTTGTTAAATCCTTAGAACCTGTTTGGAATCTTTTAAACATAATTAAACTAAAAAAGAGAATAATTATTTCTAACCTGACAGTTAATTAACATTTTATTTTCTTTGTCATTTTTTTGTTAAAAAGATTTTATCATTTGACAACTTATCGATTAAAAATTTATTTTTCAACTATAAAATAACATTTATGATATTAATTTAATCAAAAATAAGTTAAAAAAGATCCTAAACAGGTTCTTAGATACTGATTTAACTTCTTTTTTTTCTTTTTCTTTTTTATCTTTATTATTTTTAAATATTTTATTATAAATTCATGATTCAACTTTTTTTGATGCAGTTGAAAAAAACTGATGTAATTGCTTTAAAACCTCCACTAATAAAAACTGAAGCAATAGCAATATCAATCTTAATTGTTGCCACTACTACAGCAGCCAAATAAGGAGCTAAAATCACAGGAAGCAAATTTGGAAGAACAGCAATAACAATAGTAATGACTAAAATAATAACCCAAACTTTTCACTCCGTTTTAGATGGCTTTGATTTTAATTCCATTTTTTCTTTTAATAAATCTTTAACTGACATTGTACTAATATTATTTGCATTTTCTTTATCAATTAAACAAGTGCTTTTTTTATATTCTTCAATACTCTGGTACTTTTTAGTTTGTTTTCAAACTTCAACCTCAATTTTTTCATTATTATCAAAATATATTATTTCTTCAAAAATTGATTCATCATTATAAACTACAGTTGTTATATAAAATATCTTATCTTCAATTGGAAAAATTTCTTCATAAATTTTTTGAACATTTTGACTTTTAATATTTCATTCTTTTTTTATTTCTTTTTTTAACTTAGAAATATTAGAAAATATTTCTAGTTTTTGCTCTTCAGTTAAATTTTCTTCATCAATTTTTCTTTGTAGTTCTATTCTTCTATTAATATTTTCTTTTAATGATAACGGCATCCAATCATCACTATAACTATCTAGTTCATTATTTAAATTGCTTATAGTATTTTCTAATTCTTCAATTTTAGAATTATTTTTTTCTATTTTAAGAATATTATTTTTGATTTCTTCAATTTCTAATTCTTTATCTGATATTGTTTCTTTAAGCGCAAAATATTCTCTAAATTCACTATCGGTTGTATTTTGTTTCTTAGTTTTATTTATTTCCATTTTTCTTTCTTTACGTTTTAAATCATCAAGTAATGGATTAAGTTGAATAATTTCTAATTCAAAAAGATTTTCTCTAATAATAGTTAATTTTTTATTTAAATCATCATTTGTTCTTTTGACATCTTCTATAAATTATTTCGTAAATTTGACAACCGCCCTCACGCATTTTATACACCTTCTTAGTAAAATAAAACCCATTTACTTACAAACAAAGCAATGGGTTAAAAACTATATTTAGTTTTACACTTATCTTTTACCAAATTTTAGAAATTTTTACAATATTTTTTATTTTCATATTATATAAATAATTTAAATATTATTAAATTTTGAGGTATATAATAATTATTTAAAATAAAAGAGTTACCAATAATGGTAACTCCTATTCACTGTTAGGTGCCAACCGCAATGAATATTTACTTACCCTTAACTAAGTAAGTATTTTTATTATACTACTAAAATAAAGTTTTTTTAGTTTTATTTACTAAAAAAATTAAAACCTTTTTAATTTTATATATTTTTGATATTTATAATTAACTACTAATATACATCTGTATTCTTATTGGTATTCAATTATTTATTTTTTTCTAATTAAAAATATTATTTAAAACAACATTCTGATTACATAAAATTTTCTTAAATAATTGATAAAAAAGTATATTTTTTAATTTTTAACCTTAATAATAATATTGAAAATCTTTTAAAAGATTTTCACAACTAAAAAGTTTTTCAAAATAATGTTCGTTATTATTAACTTCAGTTTTAACTTTTTCAAAAAATCATCTTTTTGATTTATGTTTTTGTGAAAAATAACAATTTAGTTTATTTTTAGATTTTTTTGGACAATTTTCTACATTTTCTTCAAATAAATTTATTTCTTTGAAAAGTTCAACGTTTTCTTTCAATTTTTCAGTTTTAACTTTTTCAAAAAATAATTTTTTTGATTTATGTTTTTGTGAAAAATAACAATTTAGTTTATTTTTAGATTTTTTTTGGACAATCTTCTATATTTTCTTCAAATAAATTTATTTCTTTGAAAAGATCAAAGTTTTCTTTCAATTTTTCAGTTTTAACTTTATCTTGACATTTATCAAGTAATTTTTTTAACTTTAAAGGATTTGAAACTATATTTGAAAAAATTTCAACGATTGCATAGTTATTTATTACATTTTCATAAATTCTTGGAGTAGAATTTTGTTCATTAATTAAAGTTTTGTAATCATTATCATTAAAATCACAATTTTTTTTGCTTTCTTAATAAAATCATCAGTTAAAAGTATTAATAAACCATTTTTTCCCCTTCGATGGAGGCTACCATATATTGATAATGAAGATGCAATTTCTCAATCAATATGTTTTCTACATTTTGTATGTTTTCCTAAAATAACTACAGTAATATCTGAATCTTTTAAATACTCTTCTCTAATAGTTTTAAATATCTTTTTAGGAGGCAATATTATTCATTAACCTCTTTTTTAAAATTTTAAAAATATTTTTTATAAACTTTAATAAGTTTATACTTTATTATAAAATAATACTCACTAAAAGTAATATTTTTAACTTTTAAGTTTTATAAAATCTTATTATTAAAATAAAGTAAATATTATACAAATTTCAAGTAATTACTAGTATAATGATTTAAGAATAAAAAAGAATAATTAGTACAAATAAAACTTGTTATTTTAAAGGAGAATAATATACATGAATAAAAACTATAAAGATACATTATTAATGCCTCAAACTAACTTTGAAATGCGTGCTAATTTAACTATAAAAGAACCACAACTACAAAAATATTGACAAGACCAAAAAATATATCAACAACTAATTAACAAAAATAAAAAATCTACGAAAACTTTTATTCTTCATGATGGACCTCCATATGCTAATGGTGATCTACATTTAGGACATGCATTAAATAAAATTTTAAAAGATATTATTGTTCGCTATTATAATAGTAGCAATTATTATGCACCCTATATTGCAGGTTGAGATACGCATGGTTTACCTATTGAAACAGCAGTTACTAACTCGGGAATTAATCGTAAAACAATAGCAGTATCAGATTTTAGAAAACAATGTCAAAAATATGCAGAACTGCAAGTTGCTAATCAAATTAATCAATTTAAAACATTAGGATTATTAACAGATTTTGAAGATCATTATGTTACTTATGATAAAAAATATGAATCTGAACAAATTAAAGTTTTTGCTAAAATGGTAGAAAAAAAACTAGTATATCGTAATTTATATCCTGTATATTGATCACCATCAAGCGAAAGTGCCTTAGCTGAAGCTGAAGTTGAATATTTAACAAAAACTAGTGCTGCTATTTATGTTGCCTTTTTACTAAATGATGAAAAAAAAATATTTAACTTACCTACCTCACTAATAATTTGAACAACAACACCATGAACCATTCCTAGCAATCAAATGTTAGCAGTAAATGAAGAATTTACATATAGTATTATTAAAACTAATGAACAACAATATATTATTGCACAACCATTGATTGATTCTTTTACTAAAGCAAACAACATCACCGATTTTATAATTGTTAAAACAATTTCTGGTAAAGATTTAATTGGATTAACAGCATTACATCCATTATATCAAAGAAAAACTCCAATCGTTCATGGTTCTCATGTTACTATAAATGATGGAACTGGAATTGTTCATACTGCTCCAGCGTTTGGTGAAGAAGATTTTGATTTAGGATTAAAACATAATATCAAAATTCTTTGTCCAATTAATGATCAAGGTCAATTTACAGCAGAAATCAATGATGAACAATTAGTCAATAAATTTTATGATGATACTAATAAAATTATTGTTGAGCGCTTAAAAAATAATGGTACATTAATTGGTATGAAATGATTTAAACATCAATATCCACATGATTGACGAACTAAAAAACCCGTTATTTATCGTGCTACTTTACAATGATTTATCGCTATTGAAAAAATCAAACCATTACTTACTAAAAATATTAATAAAGTAAATTTTGTTCCTGAATGAGCAAAAAAAAGAATGTTATTAATGACAAATAATCGCTATGATTGATGCATTTCTCGTCAACGTGCTTGAGGATTACCAATTCCAATTTTTTACACCGAAAAAAAAGAACCAATCATGGATATAAACCTTATTAATCATGTTGCTGATTTATTTGCTAAACATGGTTCAAATATTTGATTCGAAAAAGAAGCAAAAGATTTATTACCACCTAAATATCAACATAAAGATAGTCCAAATGGTATTTTTTATAAAGAACAAGACATCATGGATGTTTGATATGATAGTGGCGTTTCCCACTTGGCAGTTATTAAAAATAATAATTTACCTTGACCAGCAGATTTATATTTGGAGGGTAATGATCAATTTCGTGGTTGATTTAATTCAAGTTTAACAACAGGAACTATTACTAATAATAGTAGTCCCTATAAAAACTTGCTGGCACATGGTTTTGTAACTGACGCTAAAGGCAATAAAATGTCAAAATCAATTGGTAATGTTATTAGTGTTAAATCAATTTGTGATACTAATGGTGCTGATATTTTACGATTATGAGTAGCCAGTGTTGATTTTACTGATGATACAAGAATTGGTACTGAAATTTTAAAACAAGTTAGTGAAAACTATCGTAAAATCAGAAATATTTTTCGTTTCTTACTAGGTAATTTATTTGATTTAGATATCAAAACTATTGAAAATAAAACAGAAGAAGAAATTATTAATAGTTTATCAGAAGTTGAACAATATATTTTAAATAAATTAAACGGATTAGTGACTAAAATTAATGAAAATTATCAAACTTACCAATTTAATACTATCTATCATTTAATTTTAAATTTTGTTACTAATGATTTGTCTGCTTTTTATTGTGATTTTACTAAAGATATTTTATATGTTAATAGCAAAAATGACATTAGAAGAAAACAAGTACAAATGACAATGTTTTTAATAGTAAAAACTTTAATTGGTTTATTAGCCCCTATTTTACCACACACTACTGAAGAAGCATTCCAAAGTTTAACTAAAAAAGATTTAAACACAAGCAGTGATTCTATTCATTTAAAAAAATTTCCACAACCATGAAATTTAAACAAACCAACAAAACTAATGGAAAAATGAGAATATTTTATTAACTTTAAAAATGAAGTTAATAAAGTTATTGAACAAGCTAAAAAAGACAAAATTGTTAAAACAGCCTTAGAAACAATAGTGACTATTATTTTTAAAGATAATCATAATATCTTATCAACAATTGATGAAAAAGAATTAGCACAATTATTAATTGTTAGTGAAGTTAATATTAATTATAATAATAGCAACGTTAATGACTGAACTATTAATCTTAAAACAAAAGAGGGTACTAAATGTCCTCGCTGTTGATTAATTGTTAATGAAACAAAAGAAGATGTTTGTAATCGTTGTTTTGAAGTGTTATCCTTAATAATGTAAATAACTAATATTAGTTTAGAAAGAAGTAATTATGGAATTTTCTTGATTAGCAATTAAAAATCATTTAAAAACACGTGATTGAAAATGATTAACTAAAATAATTTGTTTTTGTGCAATTATTATTCTAATTGTCACTGATCAAATGATAAAATTAGCAGTACAAAATGGAATAAAAGTTGGTGAAGAATATAAATTCATACCCGGATTTATTAATTTAAAATTTATTATTAATTATGGTTCTGCTTTTAGTTTTTTTCAAAATCAAAAAATCTTTCTAATAACTTTTGCTTTTCTAGTAGCAATTGCTAGTAGCACCTGACTATTATTTACTAAATCTATTAACAGAGCACTAGGTCTCAGTTTTGTTATTGCAGGAACAATCGGTAATTTAACCGATAGATTTTTACATAGTGGTGGTGTTATTGACTTTTTATTATGACAACTATTCCCACCATATACTATTTTTAATACTGCGGATATATTTATTACCATTGGTATCACAATTATTATTCTACAAATAATTATTGGAACCATAATTAATACCTATCAAGAAAAGTTTGGAGAACACAATAATGAAGTCAACAACGGAACATTCACAACAATCATCAATGATAGAAAATCAAAAGATGATAAAACTAACATATCATGAAAACAAAAATATCCGCATCGACAAATATTTAGCAATGATATTAACAGAACATCATTATTCACGAAATTTTATCCAAAATTTAATCACTAATGGGCAAGTAATAGTTAATAATAAAACTATTTCATCAGCTAACTTATTATTAAAAAATAATGATGAAATAAATATTATTATTAAAAATGAAAAAGAGAACACTTTAAAAGCAACTGCAATTGATTTTGAAATAATTTATGAGGATAATGAAATTCTTGTTATTAACAAACCTAATAATTTGGTTGTCCACCCAGGAGCAGGTAATTGAGATAATACTTTAGTTAATGGATTATTATTCCAATCTAAAATTGAAAATATTGATGAAAATAATTTACGTCCAGGCATTGTTCATCGTATTGACAAACAAACGACAGGGTTATTATTAGTAGCTAAAAATAAAATTAGTCATCATATTTTAGCAGAACAATTACAAAAACATGAAATTAAACGAATTTATATTGCATTAGTTCATGGTACAATTAAAGGTAGATCAGGAACCATTAAAGCGCCTATTGCTAGAAGCAATAATAATCGTCTAAAAATGATGGTCAATGAACAAAATAGTAAGAAAGCAACTACTCATTTTACAGTTATTGAGCGATTTAAAGACTATACTTTAGTTCAATGTCAATTAGAAACTGGTCGAACACACCAAATTCGTGTTCATTTTGAGTGAATTGAACATCCAATTGTAAATGACCCTTTATACAGCAAGTTTAAATTGGAAAATGCTAATATTGGACAATACTTACATGCTAAAGTCATTACTTTTACTCATCCCACAACTAAAAAAGTTATGACTTTTGAATGTAATTTACCTGATTTTTTTGAAAATAAATTACAATTATTACGAAAGGAAAGTGTTAAATAATGGATGATAATATTCTAGATATTTTAGGTTTACAATTAGTTGATTATTTTATTAGTCATCAAGATTATCGACCATTTAATGTTCCTAAAGAATTAAAGCTACATGTTAAAGGTGAAGTATATCTAACTAATAAAGATAGTAATACTTATCATATCATTAAAATTATTAAAGAAAATAATTTTAATCCTCACCATTTAAAAAATAAAGATGAAGTTTATGAAATTTTACATAAACAATTAGCAGATGAAGGTGTTAAAGATATTCGTTATTTAATGGTTATTTTAAATGATGATAACCAAAACGAAAATCGAATGTCACCAGCGGTTGATGTTATTATTGCTACTAGTGAAAAAATTGTTCAAGAATTATCTAAATTTTATCGTAGTATTACTAAATTTATTAAGGTAGACTTACCCCAACTTGAAACTGAAACCGAAAATAATGAAGAGACTAATGAAGATAATGGTACTGGAACTTTAAGTGATAATTGAAAAAAAGTTAATTTTCAAAACCGTCGTTACTTAAGCGAAACATTAAAAAAATGTACTAATGCTAATTTGGCAGTTACCTGATTTCTTTTTATAATTCCTATTATTACACTTGTTGTTTTTCTAGTAATTATAAATCTTAGTCAAGATGATTGATTAGCATTAGATTATAAACAACAACATTTGCTTTTTGGTGCCAATTATCATAACTTAATATTTGGTGCTTATCAATATTGAAGGTGATTAATTTATCCATTTGCTGGTAATGATATAAATCCTTCAGCTCCTATTAATTTAATATTTTCACTTTGAATGTTTTATCGTATTGGTAGATTTGTTGAAGGATTTTATGGATGATGAAAAGCAATTTTCATTTGAATTGGTGCAATGATTCTAACCGGTATTTTACAAAGTGTTGTTGATAATATTAATATCATGTCAGGATTTTGAGTTTTTCCTGTAATTTCATTAGGAGCAATGTTACCTTTCATTTGAAATTATAAATTATTTAAAACTCCAATTATGAGTCGTTTCTTTACAACTATTTTATTAATGTTAATATTTTGATTTATAACTGATCAACAAGTAGTGACATTATTATATTGAATGATTGCTTTTGTCACAGGATGATTATTTGCTTCTTTAATCGGATATCATAATCGTAAAATAACTGTGTATTATGCTTTTAGTCCAATTGCTATTGGTTCATTAGTATTATTTGTTGGTTTACTTTGGGGTTTAAATAATTATTATCCTGTTGATGATAATAATTATACTTTAGAAGTATTAAAACAATATCAAAAACTTGGTCTAATTAGTCAAAGTACTATTAATAGTATTATGCTTAATTACTTTCACATACAAGTATAAAAAAAATTCTATATTTTTTTTAATGCATCAAATAAATACTTTTCTTCCTCTTTTGTAAGAAGATTAGTATTAATAACTATCTGTCTACTATTAATATCAATAATTTTAAAATCTATAGCAATATATGAATAATTATTAAAATTAATTTTTAATCTTTCTGATCATTCAATTATCATAAAATTATTCATCATTATTTCATAATATTCTTCTAAATGAGGATTAATTAAACGATAAGCATCCATATGAATTAAATTTCATTCATATTTAGTTTGATACTTATTTCAAATAATAAAAGTTGGTGAATTAATAATATTTTTAACTCCAAGTAAATTACCAATTAATTTAGTAATTTGCGTTTTACCACTACCAAGCGGACCATTTAATAATAAAATTAAATTTGGTTTAGCAATTTTAGCAATTATTTTGGCAAGAGTATTAGTGTCATCTAAATTTTTTAATATATATACTTTTTTTTCATAATAACCTTCTTTGATAATTATTTTATACTTTACAAACTATTATACAAAATAATAACTTATTTTCTAAATTATTATTTTTCTTATTTAAAAGTTATTACTGCTCATATGTTTCTTTTTTAACTACTACTTTTTCTTTACTTCTTACAAAAAATCATTGATAAAAACCAAAACCAGAATTACCAAGAGCAACAATTCACATTAATAAAAGATTTACATCCAAACGATTATGAGCAACTCCCGAATACATAGCTATTTGAAAAATATTAACAATTATTCAAAAAATTCATTGTTCACGAAAACGTAATAACATTAGTATTTGCGCAACAATACTTAAAGAATTAGTTAATGAATCTAGAATATGTGGTAAAACTTGTTGAAAAGTATTACCATCAAAATCATATTTCCCTAAAATTACACGTGAAAATTCAGGAATTTCAAAATAAAAAAATACTGATAAAACAATTGCAAAGTAAATAGTAACAATACTTGTTTTTAAATTTAAACGTTTAGAAATTATTTCTTGTTGTGAATCTAAATGAAATTTCCATAAACTATAGCCAATAAATTGAAAAGGCAAAAAGAAAAATAAATTCAACTGCATATCACCAACATAATCTCAAACTAAAGCAATACAACCATAAATACTAACAGCAAAAAAGCGTCAAAAAAAATTAGAAATTTTACCAAATGAAATTAAAATTATACAAATAACATTAGTAAAAGCAGCAATACCATTTAAGAATAATAATACTTGCTGTCAAGGATGATAAGCTTGACGATTTACAATAGTTCAAACCGAAGGATATAAATTAGGATTAATAAAATGATTCAAATCAAAAAATGTATTTCATAACATAAAAATCCCTAAACAAATAATAGCTACTTTAGCAGAAAATGGAATTTTATTAAGATCTTTGGGTATTGATAATAAAAATTCTTTTATATTTTTCTTTCTTTTTATAAATCTAAATTTTATATCTTTAAACATATTTTCTTCCTTTTAAATTTATTTATTTATTTATGTTCACTAATGTATTATTCAATCGTAATTTTCCATAAATTGCCAATGTAAGTGCATCATTAACTTTATCTAGTTCACTCTCATTAATGAAAATATCATTAATACCATTTTCACCAATACTACCATCACCTTTACCAAAATAACTTAACTTTAAATCTAAATTCAAACTAGATAAATCAACAGCATAAAAATGTCATATTTTTATTGAAGTTTTATTAGCATAGTAACTACCAAGTCTATAAATACAATCAAGTTTTAAGCTTCTAATATTAATTCCTGTCTCTTCTAAAATTTCATTCTTAACAGTTTCTAGTGATGATTTACCTAATTTACAACCACCTGTTAGAGTACTAAAAAATGATATCTTTTTATTTTCAAATAAAGGATTCTTTTCTTTCATTAATAAAAATCAATATTGATTGTATTTATATACAAAAGGTAAAACTGCAACTCCTTCATTATTACATCATGGTTCACTAACACCTGTCATAAAGCCATTAGTAATTAACTTTAAAAATTTGCCCATAATAAACCCCCTTTACTATAAGTAATATTATAACATTAACTTAAAATTCAATTTTAAATTTTATACTAACTAAAAATAAAATTTATCCCAAATATTAATGAAAAAAATCATAAATAATTCCCTACTAAGATAATAGTTAATATATAATTTATTTATTATATAAAAATAAATAGGAGGAACAATAATGATTTACACAATTAATAATTTATTTATTAATAGTAACGATAAAACTAAAAAAATACCAACACAAGTAACTGTTAACGGTTGGGTTCGTTCTAATCGAAATAGTAAAAAAGTTGGGTTTTTAGATTTAAACGATGGTTCTTCAATTAATAACTTACAAGTAGTATATGATCCAAATTTAGAAAATACTAACAATTTAACTAATGTTACTACTGGTAGTGCTGTTACTATTACTGGTAATTTAATTTTAACACCAAATGCGAAACAACCATTTGAACTAAAAGTAATTACTGCTACTGTCTACAACATATGCGCTAATGATTATCCAATCCAAAAAAAAGAACATACAAATGAATTTCTTCGTGAACATGCACACTTACGTGTTCGTACTAATACTTTCTTGTCATTATTTAGAATTCGTGATCAAGTATCATGATCTATTCATAATTTTTTTCATAATAATCAATTTATTTACCTACATAGTCCTCTTATTACAGCTAATGATGCTGAAGGTGCTGGTGAAAATTTTATTGTTACTACTATAACTAATGATAAATATGAAAAGGATTTTTTTGGGAAAAAAGCCTCATTAACTGTTAGTGGTCAGTTAAATGCTGAAGCCTACGCTCAATCTTTACAAAAAGTTTATACATTTGGACCAACATTTCGTGCTGAAAAATCTAATACTACACGTCATGCAGCAGAATTTTGAATGGTAGAACCAGAATTTACCTTTAGTAATCTACAAGATAATATTATACTAGCCCAAAAACTAATAAAAACTGTTATTAGAGATGTTCTAAATAATTGTAATTCTGAATTAAAATTTTTAGAACAAAAACAAGAAACTAAAAATGAACAATCACTAATTGAAAAATTAGAAAAAATTGCCGATTTTAAATCTGATTTTAAAGTTATTACTTATACAGAAGTAATTGAATTACTTTTAAATGCACAAAAAAAAGGAAAAAAATTTGAATTTAATGAAATTAAATGAGGAATTGATTTACAATCAGAACATGAAAGATATTTATGTGAAGAAATAACTAAACAGCCAACTTTTGTTATTAACTATCCACAAACCATCAAAGCTTTTTACATGAAACTTAATCCAATTGATAGTAATTATCCACAACAAAAAACAGTGGCAGCTATGGATTTATTAGTGTCAGGGATTGGTGAATTAATTGGTGGTTCTGTTCGTGAAGATAATTATGAACAATTACTAAAAAATAAAACCCAATTCAAAATTGAGGGTAATGATCTACAATGATATTTTGATTTAAGAAAATATGGATATGCACCAAGTGCTGGTTTTGGTTTAGGTCTAGAAAGATTTTTAATGTTTATTACTGGTATTAATAATATTAGAGATGTTATTCCTTTTCCTCGTACACCAAATAACTTATTATTCTAAAATAATAATATTTTAATAATATCTTTTTAAATTAAACTTATAATGTTATTTAAAACTCCTATTACTACATTAAAATCCAACATAATATATAATTAATTTAGTATTAAATAATTATTAATAAGTTAAAAAAAGAAAGGATATTTATATGCCAAAGTCATATGAAATTATAAAAACAATGTAAAAAATAATTAATATAAGTAAAAATTGATTTATCAGCTTTTAAATTAAAAAGTAAACGTTTAAATTTAGAAATAATGATTGATTATAATCAAAAAGATCTAATTAATGTTCAACACTGTCAATATCGAATGAAAATTTCCTAAAAATATTTATCAAAAAATTAAATTATTTTGGAAAGTTACACTGTTAAATAAACACAAATTCCAAATAACCTTTAAAATTTTAATTCCTGTTTTTAATATAGGATTTTTTTGTATAATTTAATTAAACTTAATATAAGTTTTTAACTCATTGCTTTAATTTCAAAGTAAATGAGTTTTTATTTTGAAAGGATGAAAAAATGAATAAAAATTTACAAGAAGAATATGAATGAATTAATAAAGAATTGATAAAAATAATCATTGATAAAAATCAATTTACTCCAGAAATTATTAGTAATAGAGTTAATTTAGCTCAAACTACTATTGTTGATATTAATGAAAATTTAAAAAAACAAAAGATTAGCAAATTTAAAAAAATTAGTTATTTAATATTAAAAATATTTACTTTTGGAAAAATTGATAAAAATAAAATAATTAAAGAAAAAAATGATTTTTTTATAAAAATATCAAAAGAACTTTTTGGAAATATTAAAAAAGTAAAAGAATTATATATAAGAAAATCAAATAGTGAAATAAATATAGATGTTAATAAAATTAATAATGCAACTTTAAATAATTTATTAATAAATCCGAATAAATCAAACTTACCACAAATGTAAAAACGATAGATTGCAATTACAATTGGTAATGTTTAGTAATCTGTGTAACTTACAAAAATAACTATGTTTAATTAATTCTATAATAAACCTAGAAAGAGTGAATTACAGATGGCTAAAAAGCAAAATATTAATAATAATGATCCAATATCAAAAGCAGTAGATTTATTATTAGAAAATACTGAAGATTTAACAACAGTTTTTAAAGAGGGAGGTTTGTATAAAGAATTAACAAAAAGATTAGTAGAAAAAATGTTGAATTCTGAGATGCAAAATTATTTAGGATATGATAAGAATCAACATAGTAATAGTGACAATGCTCGTAATGGTATAAGTTCAAAAAAATTAATAACTCAACAAGGTAAAATTGAGATTGATGTACCACGAGATCGCAATAGTAATTTTAATCCTGTAATAATTGCAAAAAGACAAAGAAGATTTGATGGTTTTGATCAACAAGTTCTTTCTTTATATGCAAAAGGTATGACATTATCAGATATTAGAATGCAATTACAAGAGTTATATCATGGTGCTGATATTAGTGAAAGTGTTATTAGTCAAATTACTGATGATGTTATTGATGATGTAAAAGCATGGCAAAATCGACCATTAGATAGTATTTATCCGATTGTTTATTTTGATTGCATAGTAGTTAAAATACGACAAGATAAACGCATTATTAACAAATCTGTGTATATAGCTTTAGGAGTTGATTTAGAAGGAAAAAAGATGTTTTAGGCTTATGAATTAGTGAAAATGAAGGTTCTAAATTTTGATTAGCCAATTTCACAGAAATGAAAAATCGAGGCTTAAATGATATTCTTATTGCTTGTAGTGATAATTTAACAGGAATGTCAGAAGCAATACAATCAGTTTATCCTAAAACAGAACATCAATTATGCATCGTTCATCAAATTAGAAATAGTTTGAAATATGTCTCATATAAGCATAGAAAATCTCTAGTTGCAGATTTAAAACCAATTTATACTGCATGTAGTGAAGAACAAGCAATGCAGGCTTTAGAAACATTTGAAAATAAGTGAAATAAACAATATCCTCAAATTGCTAAATCTTGGAGGCTTTTTAGAAATCTGTGTATCTTTGTTTTACAAAGTACTAGTTAAGATTAATTCTATCTTCAAATTTTATCATAAAATGAGCAATTGCTGTATTTCAATTTTGAATGGGCATTGTTCATTTTTTTGTTATATTTTCAATTGCTAAATAAAATATTTTCAATTCTTCCATATCATTAGGAAAAACTTTTTTATTTCTGATAACTTTTCGTAATTGACTATTAACAGATTCAATAGCATTTGTGGTATAAATTACTCTTTTAATTTCTGTTGGATAACTAATAAAAACTATCAAATTTTCTCAATTTTTATATCAAGATTTAGCAATTTGAGGATATTGTTTATTTCACTTATTTTCAAATGTTTCTAAAGCCTGCATTGCTTGTTCTTCACTACATGCAGTATAAATTGGTTTTAAATCTGCAACTAGAGATTTTCTATGCTTATATGAGACATATTTCAAACTATTTCTAATTTGATGAACGATGCATAATTGATGTTCTGTTTTAGGATAAACTGATTGTATTGCTTCTGACATTCCTGTTAAATTATCACTACAAGCAATAAGAATATCATTTAAGCCTCGATTTTTCATTTCTGTGAAATTGGCTAATCAAAATTTAGAACCTTCATTTTCACTAATTCATAAGCCTAAAACATCTTTTTTCCTTCTAAATCAACTCCTAAAGCTATATACACAGATTTGTTAATAATGCGTTTATCTTGTCGTATTTTAACTACTATGCAATCAAAATAAACAATCGGATAAATACTATCTAATGGTCGATTTTGCCATGCTTTTACATCATCAATAACATCATCAGTAATTTGACTAATAACACTTTCACTAATATCAGCACCATGATATAACTCTTGTAATTGCAATCTAATATCTGATAATGTCATACCTTTTGCATATAAAGAAAGAACTTGTTGATCAAAACCATCAAATCTTCTTTGTCTTTTTGCAATTATTACAGGATTAAAATTACTATTGCGATCTCGTGGTACATCAATCTCAATTTTACCTTGTTGAGTTATTAATTTTTTTGAACTTATACCATTACGAGCATTGTCACTATTACTATGTTGATTCTTATCATATCCTAAATAATTTTGCATCTCAGAATTCAACATTTTTTCTACTAATCTTTTTGTTAATTCTTTATACAAACCTCCCTCTTTAAAAACTGTTGTTAAATCTTCAGTATTTTCTAATAATAAATCTACTGCTTTTGATATTGGATCATTATTATTAATATTTTGCTTTTTAGCCATCTGTAATTAACTCTTTCTAGGTTTATTATAGAATTAATTAAACATAGTTATTTTTGTAAGTTACACAGATTACTAAATGGAATGGCAACACTTTTTAGGACTATTTTTTGGTAGACACTTGTTCTTGATATTTGATAGGAGTTAAGTAGTTTAAAGTGCTGTGGATTCTTATGTTGTTGTATCAATTGATATAATCAAATAATTCTAATTTTAATTGGATTAATGATGTAAAATTTTTATCATTAATAAATTCAGTTTTGAAAGTTTTAAAAGTTGCTTCAGCAACAGCATTATCATAAGGACAACCTTTTTTGCTTAAAGATCGAGTAATATTGAATGCTAATAAAAGATTATTAATAATTTTATTGTTAAATTCATTACCTCGATCACTATGAAATATTTGGATATCTTTTAAACAGCGATTTGATTGCATAAATGCTTGATATACTAGTAATGCATCTTTTTTAACTCCAACACACTATGTCCAATAATTTCGCGGTTAAATAGGTCTATTAATAGGCAAATATAGTTTCATTTACCATTAACTTGAACGTAAGTTAAATCACTAACAATAACTTCATTTTTAACCCTATTATTAAAGTTTCTATTAACAAGATTGGTTATTTGACTATTATTGACTTTATTATGATGATTTTTGAATGATAATTTAGTGTATTTTGATATTAAATTATGCTTATTCATAATTTCTTTAATTTTTCTGCGTGATAAATAAATTTCTTGGTTTTCTAAAATTTTTTTTAATCTTCTAGTACCATAAACTTCTTTATTTTCTTTAAAAGCACTAATAACAGCTTCATCATACATATTATTTTTGATTTTATTTTCTTTTTTCTTTAAGTTAAAATAATATGTTGATTTAGATATTTTCAAAAAACGACACATTGTGCGAATTTTATATTTAACTTTATTTTTAGCAATAATTTCTACTTTCTGCCTATTATTAGTGCTGCTTGCTTTAAAATATCATTTTCCATTCTTAATTGTTTTAATTCTTTTCTTAATTTAATTAATTCATTTTCTTCAACAGAACGATTATCTTTAGTTTTAAAACTACCTGAATTAGTAAATTGCTTAATTCAATTATAAGTAGCTGCTCTTGTAACATTGTACTCTTTAGCAAGACAAGACACTGACTTACCGCTTTGATATAAAGCTACTATTTGTTTTTTAAATTCATCTGAATATGAGTTAATATTGGCCATAATTATACTTCCTTTCTTTTCACTAATTTGTTCACTTGTCTACGTAATTAGTGTCCAATAAAGTGTAACCCATCCAATTTTTATCATTAATAAATTCAGTTTTGAAAGTTTTAAAAGTTGCTTCAGCAACAGCATTATCATAAGGACAACCTTTTTTGCTTAAAGATCGAGTAATATTGAATGCTAATAAAAGATTATTAATAATTTTATTGTTAAATTCATTACATCGATCACTATGAAATATTTGGATATCTTTTAAACAGCGATTTGATTGCATAAATGCTTGATATACTAGTAATGCATCTTTTTTAACTCCAACACTATGTCCAATAATTTCGCGGTTAAATAGGTCTATTAATAGGCAAATATAGTTTCATTTACCATTAACTTGAACGTAAGTTAAATCACTAACAATAACTTCATTTTTAACCCTATTATTAAAGTTTCTATTAACAAGATTGGTTATTTGACTATTATTGACTTTATTATGATGATTTTTGAATGATAATTTAGTGTATTTTGATATTAAATTATGCTTATTCATAATTTCTTTAATTTTTCTGCGTGATAAATAAATTTCTTGGTTTTCTAAAATTTTTTTTAATCTTCTAGTACCATAAACTTCTTTATTTTCTTTAAAAGCACTAATAACAGCTTCATCATACATATTATTTTTGATTTTATTTTCTTTTTTCTTTAAGTTAAAATAATATGTTGATTTAGATATTTTCAAAAAACGACACATTGTGCGAATTTTATATTTAACTTTATTTTTAGCAATAATTTCTACTTTCTGCCTATTATTAGTGCTGCTTGCTTTAAAATATCATTTTCCATTCTTAATTGTTTTAATTCTTTTCTTAATTTAATTAATTCATTTTCTTCAACAGAACGATTATCTTTAGTTTTAAAACTACCTGAATTAGTAAATTGCTTAATTCAATTATAAGTAGCTGCTCTTGTAACATTGTACTCTTTAGCAAGACAAGACACTGACTTACCGCTTTGATATAAAGCTACTATTTGTTTTTTAAATTCATCTGAATATGAGTTAATATTGGCCATAATTATACTTCCTTTCTTTTCACTAATTTGTTCACTTGTCTACGTAATTAGTGTCCAATAAAGTGTAACCCATCCAGATTGTGTATTTTCGTTTGGCATTTTATTCTCCTTTAATTTCTAATTTTTTAACTGTTACTTTAATTCAACCTTGATAAACATCATTATCACCAACTATTAATGCAACATTACTTTCGGGGTCAGAAACAATTATGTGTTTTGATTTAACATTTGGATATTGTCTTAAAATAATTGCTCTAATATCATTACTTGTATGAATTGCTTTTGGAAATGGTGATAATATTTCAATTTCATCTTTATTTTCAAACAAAGTAGGTAATATTATCATTAATTATTTCTCCTTATTTTTAATTTGATTAGCAATTTCACTTAATATTTTTAATACTTTATATTCATTTTTTAATTCTTTAATAATAAATATTAAAAATATTATTAGTGTTATAGATGTTATTAATATTGGTACTATTAATAAAATTTTTCATAATATCATTTTTTACTCTTTTCATTTTTTAAATCATTTAACATTAATTGAACAAAATGCACGATTTTTAGGAATATTTAAAGTATTAAAGATTTCACCAGTTACTATAATTTCATCGTTTTTGTTTAATAAAATACAGCGTCTATAAAGTTTTGGTTTATTAAAAATTAAAGTAACATAGTTTAATCCATTTCATTGACTTCGAACACTATAATATAATTCTTTATTACCTTTTTCGTAATATTTTGCTTCAATAGTGTTACTCAGTTTTACTGTTAATTTGACATAATTTTCTTTATTTTTTATTTTTATAATTTCCTTAAATAATTGTCAAAAATTAATATTTTTTTATGATTTTTTAAATAATATTAAATATGCTTATATGCATCTTGTTCATGTTTTTTTAATTTTATATTTCCTTTATAATTTGTTATTTTATTTTTATTTTTTGGTTGGTTTTCTAGATAATCTCAATTCATAACATCTTGTACTAATACCATTAATGAACCAATAATTTTAGGAGTTGCTAATGGATTAGTTAATAATTGTTTTGAATTTAAAAAGAAATTTTCTACAATAACTAATATTTTTTTATCAATAAATTTTTCTTTAATTAATTGAAATTTTTCTTTATAAATATTTTTAGTTCATAAAACAGTTAATGTATTGAATGTTTCATTAAAAATAATATTATTAGTTTCATTTGAATATATAACAATTCCATTATTACCAATACCAGCAGGGTCAATTCCAATAATTAAGTCATATTTCATTATTAATCAAATTCTCTGCATTGTATTTTATTAATTAAAATTTTAATAATATCAATTGAACCTTTTAATTTATTTAAATAATATATGTCTTTTTCTTTATTATATTGTTCTATATCACTATCTAAAATTAAATTTAATCAACTAATTAATTTTTCTTTATCCATATTTATACCTCCTACTTAACCTAATATTTAAAATACAGTCATAACAAATTGCTTTACTATTTTTATCTCTTAAAAAATATTTTCTTGTTTTTATATCATTAGTATTAAAGAATAAATAATCAAATTTATGTTGTTTACATGTTCAACAAAAATACTTTTTCATTATGAGTTGAAAGTTCCTTATAAGAAGTAACTATATAATTAATTGGTAAATCATCATATTTATATGGATTATTTATTTTAAAACCTTTTCTGTTTTCTTCTCACGTAATGTTATATTTAAAACAAGGATTAGTAATTTTAGTTTTGTTATCAGTTATTTCACCCATAAATCAACTATTATGCTGTTCATAAAATGTTAATGGTTCAAGTTTTATATCATTAAGATAATATTCTTTTGGAGCAATTGGTTTATTAACAATTATTTTTTGGTCTTTAATATATGGTTCTAATAATTTTATTAATTCATTACCACTTAATTCTCTTTTAATATTTTCTAAATTAAAAACTCAATACGTGTAACTGTTGTCAACAATAAAAGAATTATTTTTAATCATTCATTTTGGCAGCGATAATCTATATTCAACATAATCAATAAGAATAGATTGTGGTTTATCTTTAACAATTTGTTCTTTTTTAAATTCTATTTGCATAATAATCCTTTCCTAAATATGTCCTGTTGCTTCCTAGCATAAAGGACATATAATTTGATTTTTAGATTATTAATAATACTACTATTCGTTTTATTCATTCCATCAATTCTGGGCTCAAAAATAAATTGTGAAATTTTAAAAAGAAATCGAGGCATTCGATTCAATATTTATTTAATTTGTGTTAAACAAATTAATATTTTAATTGAACCGGCACCGCTCAATTTTTTTTACAAGTTTGAAATTTATTTTCTCGCCCAAAAAATTTTTCAAAAAAAATAAAAAATAAAACCAACACTTGCTCACTGGGGAGTGGCAAGGTTGGTTAAATAAAGAATAGAATTAATACAGTAGGTCCCTACAACAGGTCTATATATACTAGTTTCCAATTCGCTCCCACCCCAAGAATTACCATTACTGGTTAGTATATTTTATTAGGCATCACTCCACTTTTTATTTATCCATGCAAGTCCACATGCTAGCTACTATTTTTAACAACTGTGTTGTAGTTCACTTTTTTAGTTCCCTAACACGTGTTGATAATAGTATTAAAGAAAGTTATTAAAAATTTTAAAATTTTACAATTACAAAAAAAGACAAGATTATTTCTTGTCTTTTTCCTTAATAATAACTTTGACAATAATTTTTATTTTTTTTAAATGTATATTTTTTAAAATACGTCGAATATAAATTTAAATTTAAGGTTTAAAGAGAGTAATTTTGTCTAATTTTCATTATTTTTCAAATAATTCATTTTTGGAAATAAGTTACTAATATGATAATAAATTATTTCGTAAATTTGACAACCGCCCAACTAAACTAACATTAATAACATATTTTTTAGTTGCGATATTGGGTGTTAGTAGTGTTATGTTTATTGAATATTTTTCACGTAATGTCATAACTCCATCAAGGCAAGAGCCTATTTTTAAAAATTTATCGACATCTGATGCAATTATGGCTGTTTTTTTTAATACAATGTCAACAAGAAATGCTGGATACTATACAGTTGACTTAAATAAATTTCACCTTGCCTCACAAATGATCCAATCATTAATGATGTGAATTGGTTCTTCACCAGCAAGTACTGCCGGAGGAATTAGAACGACAACTTTAGCAATCATTCTTTTAACAATTTTTAATATTGCCCGTGGCCGTAATGATGTTTTTGTATTCAAGCGTAAAATTCCTAATCAAACTGTTCGTATGTCATTTATAATCGGCACACTTGGTTTTATTTTAGTTTTTGTATCAGTAATGATTATCACAATTGAAAATTTTTTTATAACAGATAATTCTGACATGACCTTTGCACAAGTAATTTTTGATGTTTCAAGTGCTTTTGGAACAACAGGACTTTCATTATTTGATAATTCGAAATTAGGTATTTTTACTCAACTTAGTTTAATTTTTGTCATGTTTGTGGGACAATTAGGAGTATCAACTACTGTTCTTGCTTGAAGTGATCGTAAATCAAAACCAACGATAAGTAGAGTTGAAGAAAACGTATTAATTGGATAAATTAAGAAACGGTGAACACATATGATAAAAATTTTAGATGGTAAAATAATTGCCCAGCAAATTAAAGCAAAAATTAAAGCACAAGTAACAACTATTACTAATCGTAAACCTAAACTAGCAGTAATAATTATTGGTGAAGATTTAGCATCACAAATGTACGTACGAACTAAAATTAAAGCATGTCAAGAATGTGGTATTGATGGACAAGTATTTTCACTAACAACAGTAGTAACACAAAAAGAAATAATTAATAAAATTGAACAATTAAATAGTGATAATAATATTGATGGAATTTTAGTACAATTACCACTACCAAAACATTTAGATACATTAGCAATTATTAATAGCATTACTATTAATAAAGATGTTGATGGTTTAACAAATATTAATGCTGGAAGATTATTACAAGGTGATAAAAAAACAATGTTGCCTTGTACAGTAAAAGGTATTTTAAAATTACTAAATCACTATCAAATTCCCATTTCTAAACAAAATATTACTATCATTAACGATAGTAATATTGTTGGTAAACCATTGGCTTTATCATTAACTAATATGGGAGCAACTGTTAGCATTGTTCATAAATTAACTAAAGACTTAACTCTTTATACTAAAGAAGCTGATATCATTTGTAGTGCTACTGGTGTCTATAATATTATTAATAGTAGTCAAGTTAAACGTGATGTTGTTATTATTGATGTAGCAATTAATTATCAAGGTAAAGAAAAAAAAGTTGTTGGTGATATTAATTTTGAAACAATGAAAAATACCGCTTCAGCAATTACTCCTGTGCCTGGTGGTGTTGGACCAATGACTATTGCCATGTTATTAGAAAATTTAATGATTTGCTATCAATTAAATAATAAATATAATTAAATTGGAGAATCAATTGTTAAAGAAAAATTGGATTAAAAAAAGATTAAATAATATTAAAAAAAATAATTTAGAATTATTAAAATTTAAGTTTTTAAAAGAAACTATGAGGCTTTTTAGAAATCTGTGTATCTTTGTTTTACAAAGTACTAGTTAAGATTAATTCTATCTTCAAATTTTATCATAAAATGAGCAATTGCTGTATTTCAATTTTGAATGGGCATTGTTCATTTTTTTGTTATATTTTCAATTGCTAAATAAAATATTTTCAATTCTTCCATATCATTAGGAAAAACTTTTTTATTTCTGATAACTTTTCGTAATTGACTATTAACAGATTCAATAGCATTTGTGGTATAAATTACTCTTTTAATTTCTGTTGGATAACTAATAAAAACTATCAAATTTTCTCAATTTTTATATCAAGATTTAGCAATTTGAGGATATTGTTTATTTCACTTATTTTCAAATGTTTCTAAAGCCTGCATTGCTTGTTCTTCACTACATGCAGTATAAATTGGTTTTAAATCTGCAACTAGAGATTTTCTATGCTTATATGAGACATATTTCAAACTATTTCTAATTTGATGAACGATGCATATTTGATGTTCTGTTTTAGGATAAACTGATTGTATTGCTTCTGACATTCCTGTTAAATTATCACTACAAGCAATAAGAATATCATTTAAGCCTCGATTTTTCATTTCTGTGAAATTGGCTAATCAAAATTTAGAACTTTCATTTTCACTAATTCATAAGCCTAAAACATCTTTTTTACCTTCTAAATCAACTCCTAAAGCTATATACACAGATTTGTTAATAATGCGTTTATCTTGTCGTATTTTAACTACTATGCAATCAAAATAAACAATCGGATAAATACTATCTAATGGTCGATTTTGCCATGCTTTTACATCATCAATAACATCATCAGTAATTTGACTAATAACACTTTCACTAATATCAGCACCATGATATAACTCTTGTAATTGCATTCTAATATCTGATAATGTCATACCTTTTGCATATAAAGAAAGAACTTGTTGATCAAAACCATCAAATCTTCTTTGTCTTTTTGCAATTATTACAGGATTAAAATTACTATTGCGATCTCGTGGTACATCAATCTCAATTTTACCTTGTTGAGTTATTAATTTTTTTGAACTTATACCATTACGAGCATTGTCACTATTACTATGTTGATTCTTATCATATCCTAAATAATTTTGCATCTCAGAATTCAACATTTTTTCTACTAATCTTTTTGTTAATTCTTTATACAAACCTCCCTCTTTAAAAACTGTTGTTAAATCTTCAGTATTTTCTAATAATAAATCTACTGCTTTTGATATTGGATCATTATTATTAATATTTTGCTTTTTAGCCATCTGTAATTCACTCTTTCTAGGTTTATTATAGAATTAATTAAACATAGTTATTTTTGTAAGTTACACAGATTACTAAACATTACCGAAAATTCATTACTTTGTAGAGATTTATTAGAAAATAATGAATATAAATTATTAAAAACTCAAAATAAAAAATTATTACAAGCAATTAATGAAATATTAGAAAAACAATCACAACCAAGTCCAAGTGGTTCAAATTGAAAAGAAGTAGGAACTAAGCAAGATAAAAAAACTATTAATTATAATTTTGTTAAAAATAAAAGATATCGTATTTATTATAATTATTGTGAAACAGAAACAAATAAAACTTATGGTTGATTAATTAAAGAATTCTTAGAACCTGTTTAGGATCTTTTTTAACTTATTTTTGATTAAATTAATATCATAAATGTTATTTTATAGTTGAAAAATAAATTTTTAATCGATAAGTTGTCAAATGATAAAATCTTTTTAACAAAAAAATGACAAAGAAAATAAAATGTTAATTAACTGTCAGGTTAGAAATAATTATTCCCTTTTTTAGTTTAATTATGTTTAAGAACCTGTTTAGGATCTTTTTTAACTTATTTTTGATTAAATTAATATCATAAATGTTATTTTATAGTTGAAAAATAAATTTTTAATCGATAAGTTGTCAAATGATAAAATCTTTTTAACAAAAAAATGACAAAGAAAATAAAATGTTAATTAACTGTCAGGTTAGAAATAATTATTCCCTTTTTTAGTTTAATTATGTTTAAAAGATTCCAAACAGGTTCTAAAAGATTCCAAACAGGTTCTTATGTGATTGGATTCCAAGTAGAGATGATTTATATTTAGAGTATTTTAGAACTCGTGATGATAATAATACTTGATTATTAGCAAATTTCCAAAAAATATATATGGTTATGGCACCATACCCTTTTAGTTTTGGAAAACTTTTAAAATTAGAAGAATTGCAGGAATAATATTATGAATAAAGAATTTACTTATTTGTATGAAATTAGTTATTGATTATTAAATAAAAGTGATTTTACTCATAGTGAATATAATTTAAGTGGTAGTCGTTATTCAAGTAAAACATATAGTATTGCAGAAGAATTAGCAATATTAATTGCTATTTCAATTAAAGTTAATAAATCAATTGCTATTTATGGATTTAGAAAATTAAATAAAGATATTAATGAATTAACAAAAGAAATATATGAAGCATTTATTTCTTCTGGATTTAATGATTATGTAGACTTTAATTTAAAATATCCAAATAAACAAGCATATTTTAGATTTAAAGGTAATAAATCATTTATACGAGTGATGGGTGTATATAGTAATAGTAATGATAGAATACCTTTAAAAGGTCTTTCTCGTAGTGAAATAAAAGGTTTTGATTTAGCAATTGAATGATGTGAAGAAGCAAATGAATTTAGTCAAGCAGAATTTCAAGCAATTACATTTGCATTAGGTAATGCTAAAAAAACTATTAAAATTAGAAGTTGTAATCCAGATAATATATATCAATATCATATTAATTATATGAATGAACGTGTACCTTATAATTTAGAAATAATGAAAGTAAAAAATGAACAAATAAAATCAGTATTTGATAATAATAAATTTAAATTATTTCATTATTCAAATTGAAAATTAAATAAACATAACTTATCACAAGATATAATTAATAACTTAGAAGAATTAAAAGTATTAGACCCTATTAAAGCACAATCTTGATATTATGGTGTACCTAGTGTGGATGGGTTACACTTTATTGGACACTAATTACGTAGACAAGTGAACAAATTAGTGAAAAGAAAGGAAGTATAATTATGGCCAATATTAACTCATATTCAGATGAATTTAAAAAACAAATAGTAGCTTTATATCAAAGCGGTAAGTCAGTGTCTTGTCTTGCTAAAGAGTACAATGTTACAAGAGCAGCTACTTATAATTGAATTAAGCAATTTACTAATTCAGGTAGTTTTAAAACTAAAGATAATCGTTCTGTTGAAGAAAATGAATTAATTAAATTAAGAAAAGAATTAAAACAATTAAGAATGGAAAATGATATTTTAAAGCAAGCAGCACTAATAATAGGCAGAAAGTAGAAATTATTGCTAAAAATAAAGTTAAATATAAAATTCGCACAATGTGTCGTTTTTTGAAAATATCTAAATCAACATATTATTTTAACTTAAAGAAAAAAGAAAATAAAATCAAAAATAATATGTATGATGAAGCTGTTATTAGTGCTTTTAAAGAAAATAAAGAAGTTTATGGTACTAGAAGATTAAAAAAAATTTTAGAAAACCAAGAAATTTATTTATCACGCAGAAAAATTAAAGAAATTATGAATAAGCATAATTTAATATCAAAATACACTAAATTATCATTCAAAAATCATCATAATAAAGTCAATAATAGTCAAATAACCAATCTTGTTAATAGAAACTTTAATAATAGGGTTAAAAATGAAGTTATTGTTAGTGATTTAACTTACGTTCAAGTTAATGGTAAATGAAACTATATTTGCCTATTAATAGACCTATTTAACCGCGAAATTATTGGACATAGTGTTGGAGTTAAAAAAATGCATTACTAGTATATCAAGCATTTATGCAATCAAATCGCTGTTTAAAAGATATCCAAATATTTCATAGTGATCGAGGTAATGAATTTAACAATAAAATTATTAATAATCTTTTATTAGCATTCAATATTACTCGATCTTTAAGCAAAAAAGGTTGTCCTTAGGTAATGTTTAGTAATCTGTGTAACTTACAAAAATAACTATGTTTAATTAATTCTATAATAAACCTAGAAAGAGTGAATTACAGATGGCTAAAAAGCAAAATATTAATAATAATGATCCAATATCAAAAGCAGTAGATTTATTATTAGAACCTGTTTGGAATCTTTTAAACATAATTAAACTAAAAAAGGGAATAATTATTTCTAACCTGACAGTTAATTAACATTTTATTTTCTTTGTCATTTTTTTGTTAAAAAGATTTTATCATTTGACAACTTATCGATTAAAAATTTATTTTTCAACTATAAAATAACATTTATGATATTAATTTAATCAAAAATAAGTTAAAAAAGATCCTAAACAGGTTCTTATCATATCCTAAATAATTTTGCATCTCAGAATTCAACATTTTTTCTACTAATCTTTTTGTTAATTCTTTATATAAACCTCCCTCTTTAAAAACTGTTGTTAAATCTTCAGTATTTTCTAATAATAAATCTACTGCTTTTGATATTGGATCATTATTATTAATATTTTGCTTTTTAGCCATCTGTAATTCACTCTTTCTAGGTTTATTATTAATTAAACATAGTTATTTTTGTAAGTTACACAGATTACTAAACATTACCAAGTTAAAATTTTACTTTTTTTAAAAAATCAAAATAAAATAAAATAAAACTTATTAAATGTGTTTTAATAAGAATTTTTGTTGTGTATAAATATTAGATTTATTTTTTAATTTTTTAGTAATTTTTAAAAATAAGTATTTTAGTTGTATTATCTTTTAAAAAATAGTAAGAACCTGTTTGGAATCTTTTAAACATAATTAAACTAAAAAAGGGAATAATTATTTCTAACCTGACAGTTAATTAACATTTTATTTTCTTTGTCATTTTTTTGTTAAAAAGATTTTATCATTTGACAACTTATCGATTAAAAATTTATTTTTCAACTATAAAATAACATTTATGATATTAATTTAATCAAAAATAAGTTAAAAAAGATCCTAAACAGGTTCTTATATTGTCTTTCAGCAACATAACCTAAATCTCGTAATACTGTTTCACGATTAGGAGTAAAACTATAATTCATTAAATAACGTTTATTACCAATAATTTTATCTGTTAAAATTTCTTTTCCACTTACTTGACTTATAATTTCTTGTAAGTTTTTTGCTTCTTTAATTCCAACTTGTTCTAATGTTTTAGTTTTTTCTGCTAATTTAATAAATTTAGTAGTACGATAACCACGACTAATTTTATTAAGTCCAGCAAATGCAGGAAGTATATTAAAGAAAGTATTTAATTTTGTTACATTTCCTTTTAAATAATCATAAACTTGATTAATAGTAAAATCAGTTAAAAACTCTACACCAACAGCACTAATACTAGCAACTAAATCACTTGCACCTAATCCAAGGGCTACACTTTCACTTAATCCACCAGTAAAAGGGGCAAGCGCTACTGCTATGACCTGTACACCAATCATTTCTAAAATTTCTCATCAAAAACTTTTATTTTCTTGCTGTTTACTTATTCTAGTATGTTTGGGTTTATTTATGTTCAAAAGTATTGCTGTACTAGTTGTACCGATTGGCATGGCATTTATTTTCCTTTATTTAAGAGTTATTTTAATTGGATTTGTTGTTCCTTTATAATTTAAGTCGTTAACATTTGCAGTAATAGTTATATATAAGTCACCTGCTTTTTGTTTTTGATTACTTACA
This sequence comes from Spiroplasma endosymbiont of Dactylopius coccus, assembly GCF_977110965.1. NCBI lineage: Bacteria > Bacillati > Mycoplasmatota > Mollicutes > Entomoplasmatales > Spiroplasmataceae > Spiroplasma > Spiroplasma endosymbiont of Dactylopius coccus. The sequence goes on from NZ_OZ373019.1 coordinate 800,991, forward strand.
TTAGTTTTGCCTTGTGCATCACTAAAATATTTAATAGTTGGATTTGTTAAATTAGGATTTAATGATTTAAGTTCATTAGTGCTTTTTATTTGTGTATTTAATTCACTATTATTGTTATTAACATTTGTAGTAATATCAGTTGTTAAAATTGTAATTTTAGTTTTTAAATCAGTTTTATCATTATTAATAATTGCACATAACATTCAGCGTGAAGTTGTTTCTTCATGTGTTATATATGGTATTGATTCACCAGTTACTTCTCCACCAACTAAATATCTTCTTCCAACTTTACCATCAGCAATATCTTGAACATATACAACTGTATTTTGCAACATATATCTTTTCATTGCTCTTGGTGTAGCTAAAACAAAAGACATAATTTTAGTTTCATTATTATCAGTAAAAGTCATATAATCATCCATTACAATTTGACATAGTACACCTTTAATATATAAGTCATTTCCATTTAATCTTAATTGTTGAGCAATCTGATTATCAGTAATTAAACCTTTATTATTAGCTAAATAAACAATACTATCATAAAGATTATTAGTAATAAAAAAACGACAATTATTACTATTTTTCTTAATTTAAATAAAGTATTTCAAGCATCTAACATTGATTTTAAATATCCTACTGATGATTTATCAGTAATATCTACTTTAGTTGCATATTTTGCAATTACATTTGTATCATTATTTGCTAAATAATCTGCTAAATCATTAGCAACTTCATATTGCATTGTATTTAATAAATTTTGTCCATTTTCAGCATTTAAATCAACATTAGCAATTATTTCACCTGCAACTGCTTCTTCTTTAATTTCTTTTAAAATTTTAATAGTTTCAGCATAACTAACATCTAATCCTTTGCTTTTATCATTTCATTTTAGTATTTTCATTTCTGGATTTTTTGGTTTTTTAACTATAAATTCAATTTTTGTAGAATTAACCATTTCAATGGGAAAAAAACTTGCTCATGGTGAATTTGATTGTTTATAAAATTCTATAAATTCTGGTGCTTCTACTAATTTTTCGGTATTATCTAAATTTTTATTGAATGGTACTGCCATTTTTTATTTTCCTTTCTGTTATAAATTATTTTTCTTTTTATAATCCAATAAAGTACTTTTTATTGAATTTGGTTGATTTGTTATTATTGTTTGTGGTTTGCCACCTGTATTAATTGTTTCTTTAAATACTGGTTGTTCTTTAATTATTTTTTTAATAGTTTCTTCAATTTTTGAATTTTCTAAATTATTAGTTTTAAATTTTAAATAATCATAAAATTCAGTTTTAACTTGATATTTTTTAAATATATTAATAATTTCTTTTTCTTTAATTTCTTGATTAAGTTTATTTAACTTATTTTCTGCTTCATTAACTTTATTTTCTATTTCTTGTGAAGAAGCATTGTTTTCAGTTAAAGGTTCAGTTGTTTGTTGAACATTATTTTCATTTTCTAAGAACCTGTTTAGGATCTTTTTTAACTTATTTTTGATTAAATTAATATCATAAATGTTATTTTATAGTTGAAAAATAAATTTTTAATCGATAAGTTGTCAAATGATAAAATCTTTTTAACAAAAAAATGACAAAGAAAATAAAATGTTAATTAACTGTCAGGTTAGAAATAATTATTCCCTTTTTTAGTTTAATTATGTTTAAAAGATTCCAAACAGGTTCTAACATTTAACATTCTCCTAATCTTATCCCCATAGTCAATCTTTAACTAATTGTGGCATTTCACTTATTAGTTTTTTATAATCATTAACAGCATTTTCTAATATATCAATATCAGAAAATTTAAAACAATTATCAATATGTAAATCAAAATCTCTATCAATACTAATATCTTGTTTTCTATATTTTTCATTAAATTCAATTTTTGTCATATTATTTTTCTCCTTTATTAATCTTTTCATTTAATTTTGCTAATTTTTTTTGATGTTTGATAATTTTGTTATTTGCTCTAACATGTTTTGGAGTTGTGATAAATCTTTTTAATAAAACAATAATTTCTCTGCAAATTAATGTTCCAACACTTGTTCCAATAATTATTAATTCATGTAAAAATTCTTTCATTCCAATATTTTCCTTTCAAGTATTTATTTTTTAATTATTCATCAAATTGACCACCATTAATTCTTTCAATCATCGATTTTGAATTACTTATAATGCTTACTAATAAGGCAATTTCTTTATTTAATTGTTCCATTCTCTCTTTATATGTCTGAATTTCATTATTATAATATTCAAGTAATTTTTCTTTATTCATAAATTATTCACCTCCTTTATAAACTCATGTGATTATAATCTCAATTTAGTGAAGCATTATCATGATTTAATGGTAATTCGCTCATATTATCACTACCATATTGACTAGTTGTTTCACTATTAATAGTAAATCTATTGTCATTAATTAATCTTGCAGTTTCATCATTAAATGATGTTTCTTGCATTTCTTCATTATGATGTGTAGTTTCCATAGGTAGTAAATTATGTATAATTTCACTTGCACCAGCAATTATGGTAGGTACTGCATAAGCATTACTAAAATCATTATTAATACCCATTGCTACACCACTTGATATTAAACATCCACCAGTAGCCATATTACAAATCTTTCTTATTGTTTCAAATCTTATTAGGTATTAACTCAGTTAATCCACTAATAAGATTTGAAATACCATAAGCATTTAAACTAATATATGTATCTCAATCCATTAATGACTGATGTTCTTGTTTATCTAATAATAATCATGGTGGACCCTCAGTTGTAGTTGTAGTAGTTATTGGAGTTGGTGTTGTGGGAATAATTGGAGTAATATTATTTTCTGTTCATTTACTATAATTTGCTAATCCAATTGTTCCTAAACCTAGTAATATTTTTTTAGAACTATTAATTAATTTAGTTTTAGTATTTGGTCTTTGATTTAAATTTCAAATATCTAAACCTAATTTTTTACCAAATAATAAACTATTAATACTACCTAATAGTGAACTGTTCATTACTTGACCATAATAAGCACTTGTACCAATCATTGCACAAATAGGACTTATACCAGTTCTAATTAATTTAGTTAATGTATAATTTGATTGATTTTCTATATTTGGCATTATTTAATTTCTCCGTTCATATTCAATAATTTTTCTAAAACATAATTAGTTTTATCAAAATTTATAATAAGTCATTTTTTTGTTTCTGAACGATTGTTAGTAACATTAATTAACTTTTCTATCGTATCGATTAACTCTTTTTTATCTGCTTTATCAAAAATGACTTGTAAAATTTCATCTAACATAATTTAATCTCCTTTATTTGTTTTTATCAGTTCTCTTATAACATCTAATAAGGAATCTACTACATAAGAATTTAATTCAAATTCATAATTTCTAATTTTAATTTTTTCTTTTTGCATTTATTTGTTCTCCTTTAATTTTCTAATTTTTTAATTGTTACTTTAATTCAACCTTGATATACATCATTATCACCAACTATTAATGCAACATTACTTTCGGGGTCAGAAACAATTATGTGTTTTGATTTAACATTTGGGTATTGTCTTAAAATAATTGCTCTAATATCATTACTTGTATGAATTGCTTTTGGAAATGGTGATAATATTTCAATTTCATCTTTATTTTCAAACAAAGTAGGCAATATTATCATTAATCAAATTCACCTTTTTCTATTTTTTCAATTAATAAATTTAAAATATTTTTGTCAAAATCAGAGTTTGTATAATTAATTTTTTTAGTTCATTTAATTATATCTTTCATATATTTAAGTAATTTTTCTTTATTCATAATTTAATCTCTCTTTCCTAACTCTTTTATTTTGTTTTTGCTTACATAAGTTATTACATTTATGGGCATAAACTCTACCATAACCACATTTATTATTCTTTTTAATTTTTATTATCATTCTTTTTAAAACAATTTTGACAATTTGGTCAATTATAATTTTCTTTACAATCATTACACATTTTCATTTAGTTATTTCTCCTTATTATTTTTTGGATGTTGAAATTGAACAGCTAAACAATCATTACAACGAAATATTAATTCAATGCTTACATCTTCATGTTTACAATTAGTCATTAGTTAATTTCTCCGTTTTCTATTTTTTTAATTAATAAACCAAAAATTCCTTTAAAATTTATATTTTTAATATGTTCAAGTAATTTTTCTTTATTAATACAATTTTTATGTCTTGATTTATTAATTTCATCAACTTTAATTCTATGTTCTTTACAGTATGCTCTACCATATTCATCAAATTGCTCTTCTGTTATATTTTCACATTGTATTTGTTCAAAATTTTCATCATGTGGTGGTATTAAACTAGTAAATTTAGTAGTTTGACTAAATGTACATCTATTCATTATTTTTTCTCCTTATTTTCAATTTGATTAGCAATTTCATTTAATATTTTCAATACTTTATATTCATTTTTTAATTCTTTAATAATAAATATTAAAAATATTATTAGTGTTATACTTGTTATTAATATCGGTACTATTAATAAAATTTTTCATAATATCATTTTTTACTCTTTTCATTTTTTAAATCATTTAACATTAATTGAACAAAATGCACGATTTTTAGGAATATTTAAAGTATTAAAGATTTCACCAGTTACTATAATTTCATCGTTTTTGTTTAATAAAATACAGCGTCTATAAAGTTTTGGTTTATTAAAAATTAAAGTAACATAGTTTAATCCATTTCATTGACCACGAACACTATAATATAATTCTTTATTACCTTTTTCGTAATATTTTGCTTCAATAGTGTTACTAAGTTTTACTGTTAATTTGACATAATTTGTTTTATCTTTCATTTTTATAATTTCCTTAAATAATTATCAAAAATTAATATTTTTTTATGATTTTTTAAATAATATTGAATATGTTTATAAGCATCTTGTTCATGTTTTGTTAATTTTATATTTCCTTTATAATTTTCTATTTTAGTTTTATTTTTTGGTTCACTTTCTAGATAATCTCAATTTATAACATCTTGTACTAATACCATTAATGCACCAATAATTTTAGGGGTTGCTAATGGATTAGTTAATAATTGTTTTGAACTTAAAAAGAAATTTTCTACAATAACTAATATTTTTTTATTAATAAATTTTTCTTTAATTAATTGAAATTTTTCTTTATAAATATTTTTAGTTCATAAAACAGTTAATGTATTGAATGTTTCATTAAAAATAATATTATTAGTTTCATTTGAATATATAACAATTCCATTATTACCAATACCAGCAGGGTCAATTCCAATAATTAAGTCATATTTCATTATTAATCAAATTCACCATTATTGATTTTTATGATTATTTTAAGTAGATTTGGAGCGCAACATGTATCTATTTTTCCAAGATATATACTATTTCTTAATTCTTTAATTAATTTTTCTTTATCCATATTTATACCTCCTACTTAACCTAATATTTAAAATACAGTCATAACAAATTGCTTTACCGTTTTTGTCTCTTAAAAAGTTTTTTCTTGTTTTTATATCATTAGTATTAAAGAATAAATAATCTAGTTTATTTTGTTTACATGTTCAACAAAAATACTTTTTCATTATGAGTTGAAATTTCTTTATAAGAAGTAACTATATAATTAATTGGTAAATCATCATCTTTATATGGATTATTTATTTTAAAACCTTTTCTGTTTTCTTCTCACGTAATGTTATATTTAAAACAAGGATTAGTAATTTTAGTTTTGTTATCAGTTATTTCACCCATAAATCAACTATTATGCTGTTCATAAAATGTTAATGGTTCAAGTTTTATATCATTAAGATAATATTCTTTTGGACTAGTTGGTTTATTTACAGTTATTTTTTGGTCTTTAATATATGGTTCTAATAATTTTATTAATTCATTACCACTTAATTCTCTTTTAATATTTTCTAAATTAAAAACTCAATATGTGTAACTGTTATCAACAATAAAAGAATTATTTTTAATCATTCATTTTGGAAGCGATAATTTATATTCAACATAATCAATAAGAATAGATTGTGGTTTATCTTTAAGAACCTGTTTAGGATCTTTTTTAACTTATTTTTGATTAAATTAATATCATAAATGTTATTTTATAGTTGAAAAATAAATTTTTAATCGATAAGTTGTCAAATGATAAAATCTTTTTAACAAAAAAATGACAAAGAAAATAAAATGTTAATTAACTGTCAGGTTAGAAATAATTATTCCCTTTTTTAGTTTAATTATGTTTAAAAGATTCCAAACAGGTTCTAACAATTTGTTCTTTTTTAAATTCTATTTGCATATTAATCTGCACATCAATCACAAACATATCCATATGGATTTTTATAATCCAAATGTTCTTCTATATCATAATCATCTTCATATTTTTTAATATCATGTTGTTCTGCTTCTAATTCTGTTTTAAAGTAATAAAGCATATTCATTTTGTCATCTTCATATAATTCATTACATTCAACACATCTTTTTCTTCTTTTTTTAATTTTATTATCAATCTTTCTTAGTGCTTCATAATCAAGAATTTCTATTGCCATAATAATCCTTTCATAATATGTCCTGTTGCTTTCTAGCATAAAGGACATATATTTTAATTTTTATATTATTAATACTATTCGTTTTATTCATTCCAGAAATTCTGGGCTCAAAAATAAATTGTGAAATTTTAAAAAACATTGAGGCATTCGATTCAATATTTATTTAATTTGTGTTTAGCAAATTAATATTTTAATTGAACCGGCACCGCTCAATTTTTTTTACAAGTTTGAAATTTATTTTCTCGCCCAAAAATTTTTTCAAAAAAAATAAAAAATAAAACCAACACTTGCTCACTGGGGAGTGGCAAGGTTGGTTAAATAAAGAATAGAATTAATACAATAGGTCCCTACAACAGGTCTATATATACTAGTTTCCAATTCGCTCCCACCCCAAGAATTACCATTACTGGTTAGTATATTTTATTAGGTATCACTCCACTTTTTATTTATCCATGCAAGTCCACATGCTAGCTACTATTTTTAACAACTGTGTTGTAGTTTACTGTTTTAATTCCCTAACACGTGTTGATAATAGCGTTAAAGACGTTTATTAAAAATTTTAAAATTTTACAATTACAAAAAAAGACAAGATTATTTCTTGTCTTTTTCCTTTGATAATAATTTTTATTTTATCTTATAAAATCTATATTTTTTAAAATACGTCGAATATAAATTTAAATTTAAGGGTAAAAGAGAATTTAATTTGTCTATCATCATTTTTAAATGGTAATTTTGGAAATAAGTTACTAATATGATAATAAATTATTTCGTAACTTTGACAACCGCCCTTGGAATATTATCAAAAACAAAAGTATTTTCCGAATATTGAAACACTGAATAATCTTAAAAAAGTTTATTATTGAGGAAAAAATAAAAGTGTGATTATATATGAAACATTATGATATTATAACATTAACATAAAATATATTAATAATTTTGTGAGGTTGGAAACATGGTTTATATTGTTCATGGTCAAGATGAGTATTTAGTAAGAAAAAATATTGAACAATTAATTAAAAAAAATCATAAAAAAGAAAATTATGATTATAATCTATATGAATTACAAGAGGATACAATTGTTAATATTATTAATGAAATTCAAATTATGAGTATATTTGAAGAAAATAAAGTAATCGTAATTAATGATAGCAGTAATTTATGACAAAAATATATTAAAGAAAAAAAATTTGTTAATGCTTTGCTTAATCATAATCAAAAAACAATGATAATTATTAAAAGTTTAAATGTTGATTTTAAAATTAGTAGAGAATTTCAACAATTTAATATTATCAAAATTAAAAATTATACAAAATCACAATTATTATTATTAATTAATAAAGTTTGCAATAATTTTAAAATTAACATTACTCAAGAAGCAACTAATTTTCTTTTAGAATACTTGCCAAATGATGTCAGTATTATTTTAAATGAATTATCAAAATTAAGATTAATTGGAAAAAAAATAACTTCAGATATTATTATTGAGGTGGTTCCTAAATATTTTGAAACAAATATTTTTAAAACTGTTGAATATATATTAAAAAAAGATTATAACAATTTTTGAACACAATATAACTATTATAATGTTATTAATTATGATAAAATTAAATTGATTAATATTCTTGTATATCAATTAGAATTAATTAGAGATATCAAAATTTTAGTTAAACAAAAAAAAAGTAATGAAGATATTTCCAATATATTAAATATTTCTAAGTTTCAAGTAAAAATATTAGAACAATATTTAAATATTAATTTAAATATTAATAATATTTTGTTAAAATCATATGAATTAGATTACAATATCAAAAAAGGAAAGTTTAATAAAAATATTGCAATTGATTTATTTTTTTTGAATATTTAGTATATAATTATAGATGTTTTAAACTCAAGAGGTGATACATATAATGAAAAGTAATAAAAATACTGATGTTACAGAAAAAAAGTTAGTAGAAGAAAATAGTGACATTACATTGGTTAAACCAAAAGTAAAAAGAGTTACAAAGAAAAAAACCGAAAAAGTGTACTCAGAAGAAGATTTAAATGTTGCATTATACTATGAAATATCAAGTACTATATATAACAGTTTAAATAATTTAATTGTTAGAAAATCTATTTTTGCTAATGAAGAACTTTTAAAAATTTTAGAATTACAAATTTCTAATTTATTTTTTCTTGAAAAAGAACTAAAAGAATTAAACGATAAAAAGTATGCAATAGAATTTTTGCAGTTAATTTCTAATTTGGTAAATCGTAGTTTGAGTATTACTAAAAGTTCTCTTAAAAATCGTATTGAAATTCTTGAAGAGCGTAACTTATTAATAGTTACAATTACTAATATTTGTAAGACTGTGGAAAAAGAAAGTCTTGAACGAATAAGACAGTTTGATAATAATACTTTTAATGAATTAAATGATCAAATTACTGCATTAAATAATTTTAGTGATGATGCTACTGAGGTTAAGCCAAGTGTTACTCCAAATAATCAGAATGTTGATAATAATGTTGATACAAATCCTAATATTGGTGGCATTGGGAATCTAGGTAATAATTTAAATATTAATAATCTTGATAATAATAGTTTAGCAAATTTAGCGAAGTTAGGTGTATTACCGCAACATCCCGCCACAAATCCTAAATTTTACCCGTATATGAATAAACCAAAATATATTCCACTTTTAAAGAAAATATTATCAGCTTTTTTCTTATTAACAACAGTGCTAGCAATAGCTACTTATATACTAACTTATTTTATAGCAGGTACTTTTCAAATTAAAAATAATAGTGCACCTGACTATTATAATTTTGCAAAACAATCAAAAACTATAGTTTTCACTATTGTTACAACAATAGTTCTAAATGGAGGCTTTTTATATTCAATTTTAAAACCACCAAAATTAGGTCGTGATTTATATCGAACATCATATTTTTTAATAGTTATTTTAATTTTTTGAATAATTTATACAATTTCAAATTTAATTTATATGACAACAGATGATTCATTAAAAAGAACATTTACTTCTTTTTTAGATAAACCTGATGATTTTAATCCTAATGCTTTACCTTGATTAAAAGGATTAGCAACTTTTAAAGCTTTTCAAATATTAACATATATTACAGCAGCATCAGCAATTTTACCAATTGCTATTATACTAGTTATTGCTATTCTTAATCCAAAAATTGATCGTAATAAAATTATGAGAGCCAATTCGGAATATCAAAATGCTATTAATAATGCTTTAAGTGGTAAATCCTATGAAATCGATCCATCACTTTTTGATGATAGTTTAGATAATGATAATAAAAAAGATACAAAAGATCATAAATTTTGACGTAATAGTGATTTATTTAAATAATAAAATTAAAAAGGACTAAAAGTCCTTTTTAATTTTATTATTTTTAATTATTAGATTTAATATCTTAGAACCTGTTTAGGATCTTTTTTAACTTATTTTTGATTAAATTAATATCATAAATGTTATTTTATAGTTGAAAAATAAATTTTTAATCGATAAGTTGTCAAATGATAAAATCTTTTTAACAAAAAAATGACAAAGAAAATAAAATGTTAATTAACTGTCAGGTTAGAAATAATTATTCCCTTTTTTAGTTTAATTATGTTTAAAAGATTCCAAACAGGTTCTTATGCTTGTCAACGTAATTTTGAACTTGCAACTATTGTGTAAATACCAATTAATCCAAGCGCAACTCCTAGATATATTCCATAAGTTGTTGTGTCATTATTTAGTAAAAATTTCCTATTAGTTATCGAGTAATAATTTCCCAAAAGTGAAGTTATTTATATAACTTATAATTAATAATAATTCGATTTAAAACAGCCCTTTTTAGGGCTTTTTATTTTTTGAATACTATAAAATATAAATTTTTAAATCGTTTGAATATGAGCAAATTTGGTGCCTTAAAATTCATTTTAAATATATAAAGATATTGCAATTGCAATATCTTTTTTATAATTTTAGTGATTTTATTTTAAAACCCTTATAATTTTTATTTTCAAAGCTATTAATTTCAACTTCATCAAACTTTTTTATTTTTAACTTTTCTAAATTTTTGTTATAAATTTCCATTTTTAAATTTGATATTTTTTTTAATTCTTCTTTTATTGAATTAAATTTAATTTCAAAATAATTTACTTTTTGAGAAATAATTCTATGTTCATTTTCATATTTTCTTATTTCATTTCTTATTTTTAATTCATTTTTATTGTTAATATCTTGATTTGTTAAACAAGATATTTTTTTATTTATTTCTTTTTCTTTTCTTTTTTCATTATCTAGCTTTTTCTCCAAACTTCTAAATTCATTACTTAACTTAGAAATTTGATTTTGACTTTCTTGTAATTGTTTATCCATATATTAAAAATCCTTTCAAAATTAGAAACCTAATTGTTTAAAAATAAAACAATTAGGTTTCTAAAACTATTTTTAATTCATATTTATTATATTCATTAAAAATTGGTTTGTAAATAAAAAAGTTCCTATATGAAAACAAGGAACTAAATTTTAGGGGTTATTTAGAATTTGTGTTTATTTAACAGTGTAACTTTCCAAAATAATTTAATTTTTGATAAATATTTTTGGGAAATTTTCACTCGATATTGACATGTTTATTTATATCATGGTTTTAATTACAGTATTAAAATTAGCATTAGATAAAAAATTAAAACTGAATTGATATGAAAAAATTACTTTTCCATTTATTTTGGTAACTTTAGGTTTAATGTTCGTTTGACATTATTATTCTATTATTTATGATGCAGTTACAGCAACTGATTCAAGTGCAATAGTTGCTATGGTTATTGAGTTAGTATTTATTTTAAGTAATGTGATTTTTGCAATAACTTGATACTTTGCTTATTACTCTAAAAAATATAAACTTCGTTTAAAAACAAATCCTAATTTACAAGTAGAATTGAATAGTGAATTTTCTTTTAATTTAGAACATCAAGCAAAATTAGCAAAATGTAATAGTTAATAAAAAAATAAGTTACTCTATAGAGTAACTTATTTTTTTATTAAATTAGTTTTTTTATATTTGTTGTTTATTTCTTCTCTTAAATTATTAATTATTTTGTGTTCTTGTTCTCAATTTATTTTTATTTGATTTCTTTCTTCAAGTGTTTTCTTAAATTCATGTTGATGTTTATTTATTCATTCATTAACTTTTCGCATTTTTTCTCCTTATTAAAATGTAAAGTTATTTATTTAAAATAATTAAACTTATATTAAGTTTATAAATAATTATACTATGAGAAATTAAAAAGATTAGAAATTTTATAGTTAAATTTTTGTTTTTTTATTTTATAAAAAATTTTTTAAATGTGATAAATCTATTTCTTTTTCATAAAGATTTTGAATACCAATTTTATATTTATTTAAAATTGAACTAAGATTATCAATTTTTTCTTGTGTATCTAAGCGAATTAAGATTTCATTTAAATCTTTAAGATATTTAAATTGATATTGATATTTTGTTAATATAGTGGCTGTTAATGGTAAATTGTTGGTAGTTAAAATAAAAATTTTGCCAACATCAAATTTTGCTATTGGTCCACTATAAAGCATTTTTCCCAAATCAATAATAGTACAATCATCAATAATATCTTTAACCTCGTTAATTATATGAGTTGTTAAGAAAATAGTTTTACCTTCTGCTTTTAATCTTTTTAATACATTTGTAAAATATTTTCGTGACTCTGAATCTAAGTTTGCACCCGGTTCATCAAGAATTACTAGTTCTGGATCATGTGCTAAGGCTTGAATTAGCATAATTCTATTTTTCATTCCTGAAGAGAAAGAATTTAAACCCTTATTACGATGTTCTCATAAATTAAAATTATTTAATAATTTTTGTAAATTAACTTCTAAAGCACTATCGGTAATAGTAGTTGTTTGTCCTAAATATTTTAGAAAATTATAAGCTGTTAAACCTTGTGGAAAGTTTTCTAAATTTAAGGAATAACCTAAGCTTAATTTTGATTTTGCACTTCCTGCTTTGTAATCATTAACCTTAATTGTACCAATGTATCTGTTACTGGGCATTGCACCAATGATAGACTTTAATAAAACGGATTTTCCGCTACCAGATTGACCAACCAAAGCATGAATAGTTCCTTTAAATACAGTAAAATTTATATTACTAATATTAAACTTTTTAAATTTTTTGTTATAGTTTCTGACACTAATCATAATGTCTTCTGTAGTTCCCATAATAAGTTTTCTCCTAACTAACAATTTTTCGATTATACATTAAATAAGAAAGTAAGAATAAAAAGATAGAAAATCCACAATATATTTCAAGAACTGATTTATTATTTTGAAAATAATCAATGTTATCGGTTTTTATTTTTTTATTATTTAATGTTAGTTTAAAATCAGGATAACTAAATAAAGTATTTTTTTGTGTATCAAAATCGATACTAGATGTTGCATAAGGTTCAAATCAAAAATCACCATAGTAGTCCATAAAATAAGTCCAAATTTGATTTCAATGTTCAATAAAATTTATTGCATTGATAAATTGATAACTATTTGCAATACTAATGTAATTTTTATAATTTTTATCATTAGTAACAGAATTATTAGTAATCTGACGATAAATATGAATTTGATTATAAATATATTCTTCGGTTGTTCTAACTAAAAAATAAACAGGATTATAAAAAATTTTATTAAATTCATTACGAAAATCAAATTTATATGCATATGTATCAATAAAAATATTTTTAATTTCCTTGGGTGATAGTGGAACGGGTTGTTCTAATATTGGACCTGTAATTTGTATATAAGTATTATTAATATCAGTATCGTATGTTAATAGTGAAGGTGCTTTACCGCTTTGCAGATCCATAAATGAATCAATATTATATTTTTTATCATAATCATTAATTATATTAATTAAGTCTTCTGTAATTTGATTATTATCAACATTGTTTTTTAATTCATCTAAGTTTTTAAAATAACTATTAAAAGTAATTTTCATAAATATATTTTTATTTTGAAATTCAGGTGGTTTTCAAGAGGTTGTTTTACCACTAAGAGTTTTAACAGTAGGATTTGTTTTAATAAATCCTAATTTTTGATAAAAATCAATACGCTTATTAATAACATTATTTTCTTTAATATCCTTTAATTCTTGATCACTAAGATTAGAATAAAAATCAAAAATAGCTTTTGTTAAATTTGGATATTTAATTAATCCTTTTTCTAAATTTTGTTTAAATAAAATTGCTTCTTTGATTTCACTAACAGTATATTGGATATTATTTTCAAAATTAATTTTAATAATGTCACTATTTATTTTGGTTAATGAGTAAGGCAAACCACCTAATAAAAATAGACTACAGAAAATAACAAAAATTAAAAAAACTGTTTGTGATGGAGTAAAAGCTAACATTGTTACTACACCAACAGTAACTAAAGCAGCAAATAAAGAGCAAAAGCCAAAAAATTTTAGGATTGTTAATACGTAAAAAGTTAAATAAGAAACTTTTATAATAATTCCGCAAATCCCGCCAAAGATTAATAAAGCAATAATATTTATGAAAATAAAAGTTAAACTCATAAAAAATAAAGCAGCGTATTGAGTTAAAATAATAACATTTCTTGTATAAGGTTTAGTAAGTAATAATAGGAAAGAACTATCTTCAAATTGAGTACCAAAAATTTTTATAGCATTTAATAAAATGAAAATAAATAGAAATATACTATAAAAAATCATAATATAGTATTGTAAATCAATAATAAAATCTTCTATTGATAAATTTAAAAAAAACAAAACACTAATGCTCAATACCGAAATTACTATTGAAAATAAAAATAAAAATGCTGTAATAAAACTGTAACTAATTTTAATTATAATTAATCTAAATAACTTAAATCAACTTGTCTTTTTGGTTTTAGTTTTTTCTATAGTTTTCGTTGTGGTTTCTAGTAATCTGTCCATTATTTTTTTCTCCTTTACATATTATCAATTATAATCAATTATTTTTTTTGTTTATAAAATATAATTTAATGAAAATGAAAAATTATTGAAAAAAGATTCTAAACACTAATATTTATGTTAGTATTATATTACCTAAATATTAGTGTTTAACCTATTTACTTTCATTTTAAAGTAAATAGGTTTTATATTTTAAAGTAGAAAGTGAGAAAAAATATGCGAAGTGGAATTAAACAAGAAAAATCAAAAAAACAAATAATTAAAAAATATGCGAAAAATGGTGCTATTGTTGGTGGTGTTGGGTTTGTTGCTGGTATTGGTTGTGTGGTTATCTCACCTAGTCCAGGTGAGGTTATTGCTGGTGCCACTCTTCTTGGTGTTGGTGCTGTAAAAGTAGTCATAGATGAGATAAAACAAAAAGCAGTAAGACAACAAAGAGAACCATTTAACTCTTTTCAAGTAAATGCTATGGATTTACAAAATCCAAATTCAACAAGCAGAAATCAACCACCAACATTATAAAAACTAAACATTACCGATTAATGTTCTAAACAGGTTCTAAGAAGTATGAGTTCTAAGGAATAAAATTAATCAAATTTAAAAGATATGTTGAAAATATTTATTAATTTTATTTAATTATTTTAGGATTTTACTTTTTTAATCACAAAAATACCTATTGTTAGGTGTTTTTTTATTTTTTAATTGAAAGGATGGAAAATTATGAATAATATTTCTAACTATTCCATTGATTACGAATTTAAGGATTCCTATAAGAACCTGTTTGGAATCTTTTAAACATAATTAAACTAAAAAAGGGAATAATTATTTCTAACCTGACAGTTAATTAACATTTTATTTTCTTTGTCATTTTTTTGTTAAAAAGATTTTATCATTTGACAACTTATCGATTAAAAATTTATTTTTCAACTATAAAATAACATTTATGATATTAATTTAATCAAAAATAAGTTAAAAAAGATCCTAAACAGGTTCTAACGGATTACATTCTAATTTTACAGATAGTTCTAATACATATAAATTACTAAAATGAAGTACTTTTTCTAATTCCTGAGATAATTTTACAGAAAAATATAAAACATTTCATTTTAATAAATCTCTTAGAACCTGTTTGGAATCTTTTAAACATAATTAAACTAAAAAAGGGAATAATTATTTCTAACCTGACAGTTAATTAACATTTTATTTTCTTTGTCATTTTTTTGTTAAAAAGATTTTATCATTTGACAACTTATCGATTAAAAATTTATTTTTCAACTATAAAATAACATTTATGATATTAATTTAATCAAAAATAAGTTAAAAAAGATCCTAAACAGGTTCTTAATAATTTTTCTGTTAGATTAGCAAACGACACAAATAGTATTTAAAACTTAGAAACACCCATTAATACAAAAAAATTTGCAAAATATAGGGACAGGAAACAGTAATAGTATGTATAATATAAAAATAAACACAATTGATAGTGCTGGTCGTGGAAATAGTATAAATGTTTCTTTAAATATTTGACGCGATAAGGATTATATTTATTTTAGATGATTTTTATCAAATTATGCAAATTTTGGAATTGATTCATTTTTTCACATCAAAATTTTTTCTATCATTTTAAATTAAAGTATATTGTTTTAGTAATAATGCCTATTTATCCAATATTTTAATTAACTAAAATATTTTAAAACTACTCAATTTGAGTAGTTTATTTTTTCTTTTTAAAAATTTAAATATTACAAAAATTATAATAAATTAATTTATATATAGAATATGAATAGTTTAGTTTCTTATAATATATTATTAATACTTATAATATATTATAAGTAGAAAAATAATCAAATTATTAGTTTACATAAATATTAAAATTAATATATTCACAACATTTTAATTATAAATATTATAGAATATACTAAAACTTTAATAAAAGATATTAAAAGAAATTTTAGGAGGGTACTAGAGTGAAGGGAATATTAAAATTATTAGCAATTTTTGGATTAACAGCACCATTAGCAGTAAATGTAGTGGCATGTGGAAATGGTAATAGTTCTGATACTGATGATGAAGTATCGGAAAATGCTGATGTACAAGAATTATTAAAAAAAGCTAAAGAGCAAATTAGTTTAGGACTTGCAAATTTAATTAGTGAATATAAGAATTTAACTTTTGAAGATGAATTTGGTGAATTTGGAAAAGATATTACTAATAATTTAAATAGTTTATCTAAAGATAGTGACACTCTAGTTGATAGTAAAATAAAAGATATATTTTTAACTAGGCTTCAAAAAGATATTACAAATCTTATTATTGAGGATTATTTATTACAACCATCTGATTTAAAACCATTATTTAATAATATAACTACTAGTGAAATTTTAAAAATTGATTTTAATGAAACAACAATGACAAATAAACAATTCAATTGAACTAAGGAAAATGCTGATTTTGGTATTGAAAATTATGATCCAGCAACGTATAACATAACAATGTGATATAAACTTACTGCAGATTTAAAATTAAAATTATCTTATAAAGATGAAAGTAACAAAAAGACAGAAATTGAAGTATCTAATATTTTTGATTTTAATTACGCTAATACTGGTGCTAATTTAAAAGATTTAATTGAAGCTTCAACTAGTAATGTAACAAAAGTATTAAAAAATTTTATGATAGAAATGGAAAACGCCACTACTGATAGTGAAAGTTTATTACAAAAAGCAAAAAAATTAATTACTGAAAAACTTAATAACAATAAAGTTAATATTACTAAAGTTGATATTAATGCTCAATCAGAAGTGCTTCAAAAAAATGATGTTTATGCTAGTGGTGATCATATGTATGAAGCGCTTACTAAACCTACAATTGATGAAGCAATTGATTCTTTGAAAAATTATTTATCACCAACAGCAACAGCTTTTTCAGATGAGATTACTAAGTGACTTGTTGGAAAACAAGGAGTGCCTGAAGAAAATAAAAAGAAAATTAATGCTTTTGGAAAAATCACTATTAGTGATTGAAGCATTTCAGGATTAAGATTAACACCAATGACTTTAGATTTTATTAATATTAGTCCTAATCAAACGCAAGGTGAATGAGCAGAGCAAACAGCAACAGCATTAGGTAAAATATTTTATACAAAAAGTGCATTTGCTGAAGGGCGTATTGATATAACTACTGATAATAATTTAACAATATATATGAATCCTGGAGATTTTGATGACTTTGTTCAAAATAATAAAAAAATGAGTGATATTAGTGACTATATTAGTTCAAAAATAAATTCTAAAGCTACAACCGAAGATCTTATTAAAGGTAATATTTCAGTTACTTTAAATGGTCTTTGAAAAGGAGCAAAAAATCCTACTTTAAGTGATAAAACTAGTGTGGAAAAATTAGATGATAATACATTTAAAGTTAAAAGAAATGCGGGTGGTATGCATGGTTATAATTATTTAACTATTCGTTATGCAAACACTAGTTTTTTAACTGGAATGATTAAGAATCATAAAAATAATCATATTTTATTTGATAATTGAATTATTAAAAAAGCAGATACTAATGTTTGATAATTTATATTATTTTTCAAATTTTTTTGTTATGATAAAAAATTTCTAATATAATTTAAATTTTTAAATTGATTAAAATTAAAAATTTGTATAGTATTTTAATTATTATTTTTATATTTTCATTTCTAAAAATTTATCTTTACATTTAATTAAAAATAGTGTATTATATTTAAGTTGTTGATTAATTCGCAATTTTCTTTTAAGATATGATTGATAAAAAAATATCAAAAAGTTGTTAATGATGTCAAAGAAATAAATAATATCATGAAATTATTTGACAACTTTTAATTTTAGAAAAATTAGATGAATTAATACTTTAAAATGTAAGTAAGTATATTATATATAAATAATAAATAAAACTAATCCCTTTTTAAAATAATCCTCTTTTAGAGGTTATTTTTCAGGTTATAATTATCATTTTTTCTAAATTTATTCAAAATTTATTTTTAAGGAGAAATATATGAGTTTTACAGAACTAAATTTAAAACAAGAATTAACTGCTGCTATTGCTAAATGAGGTTATACTACCCCAACACCAATTCAAAAGAAGACAATTCCAGTTTCTTTACAAAAAAAAGATATTATTGGAAAAAGTCATACCGGAACCGGAAAAACTGCTGCTTTTGTCTTACCTATATTACATAATTTAGATATAAAATTATATCGTAATCAAGCCATTATTGTTTGTCCAACTAGAGAATTGGCAATCCAAGTTGCTAAACAAGTAAAAAAATATGCTTATTTTTTAAATGGTGTTAATGTTGCTTTATTATGTGGTGGTGTTAATATTAGAAATCAATTATATGATTTAAGAACTAGTAATATAGTTGTTGGAACACCAGGAAGAATTACTGATCATATTAATCGTGGTAGTTTAAGATTAAATTCAATTAAAACATTAGTTTTAGATGAAGCAGATGAAATGTTAAAAATGGGATTTAAAAAAGATATTGATTTCTTATTTGAGAATTCACCACAAAATATTCAAACTGTCCTTTTTTCAGCAACAATGTCAAAACCAGTTTTAAAAATTGCTGATGATTATCAAAATAATCCAGTTAGTATTACTGTTGAAGATGAAAGTCAAAAATTACAACAAGCAAATATTAAACAATATTATTTTGATTGTCGTAATATAACAAAAGAAACTGCATTAGTTACTTTATATCAAAAATTACAACCACAATTAAGTATTGTTTTTTCAAATACAAAAGCTTTTACTAACAAAATTGCACAATTATTAGAACAAAATAATATTAAATGTGCTGTTATTAACGGCGATAAAAGTCAAAGAGAACGTATGGAAGCAATGAGACAATTTAAAAATGGTAAGGTTAGAGTATTAATTGCTACTGATGTTGTTGCTAGAGGAATTGACATTAATGGCATTGATTATGTTTTTAATTATGATATTCCACGTGAATATGAATACTATACTCATCGTATTGGTAGAACAGCTCGTGCTGGAGCACAAGGAACTGCTATTACTTTAGTAAGTAATAGAGTTCAATATAATGAAATTCAAGAAATTCAATATTATCAAAATCATGAAATTACTTTACTAGATGCTACAGGTTGAGATTTACCTAAAAATGTTGTTAAAGTACCAACTAAATTAAATTTTTTATCTCATAATAATAGAAATGATTTTAAACGTAATGTTGATAATAATTCAAAATGAAAAAGAAAACCAAAATATTAAAATTATTCATTTTTATAAAAAAATCACTTAATTATTAAGTGATTTTTTCTTTAAATATTAATTTTGAGGCTTTTTAGAAATCTGTGTATCTTTGTTTTACAAAGTACTAGTTAAGATTAATTCTATCTTCAAATTTTATCATAAAATGAGCAATTGCTGTATTTCAATTTTGAATGGGCATTGTTCATTTTTTTGTTATATTTTCAATTGCTAAATAAAATATTTTCAATTCTTCCATATCATTAGGAAAAACTTTTTTATTTCTGATAACTTTTCGTAATTGACTATTAACAGATTCAATAGCATTTGTGGTATAAATTACTCTTTTAATTTCTGTTGGATAACTAATAAAAACTATTAAATTTTCTCAATTTTTATATCAAGATTTAGCAATTTGAGGATATTGTTTATTTCACTTATTTTCAAATGTTTCTAAAGCCTGCATTGCTTGTTCTTTGGAATGGCAACACTTTTTAGGACTATTTTTTGGTAGACACTTGTTCTTGATATTTGATAGGAGTTAAGTAGTTTAAAGTGCTGTGGATTCTTATGTTGTTGTATCAATTGATATAATCAAATAATTCTAATTTTAATTGGATTAATGATGTAAAATTTTTATCATTAATAAATTCTGTTTTGAAAGTTTTAAAAGTTGCTTCAGCAACAGCATTATCATAAGGACAACCTTTTTTGCTTAAAGATCGAGTAATATTGAATGCTAATAAAAGATTATTAATAATTTTATTGTTAAATTCATTACCTCGATCACTATGAAATATTTGGATATCTTTTAAACAGCGATTTGATTGCATAAATGCTTGATATACTAGTAATGCATCTTTTTTAACTCCAACACTATGTCCAATAATTTCGCGGTTAAATAGGTCTATTAATAGGCAAATATAGTTTCATTTACCATTAACTTGAACGTAAGTTAAATCACTAACAATAACTTCATTTTTAACCCTATTATTAAAGTTTCTATTAACAAGATTGGTTATTTGACTATTATTGACTTTATTATGATGATTTTTGAATGATAATTTAGTGTATTTTGATATTAAATTATGCTTATTCATAATTTCTTTAATTTTTCTGCGTGATAAATAAATTTCTTGGTTTTCTAAAATTTTTTTTAATCTTCTAGTACCATAAACTTCTTTATTTTCTTTAAAAGCACTAATAACAGCTTCATCATACATATTATTTTTGATTTTATTTTCTTTTTTCTTTAAGTTAAAATAATATGTTGATTTAGATATTTTCAAAAAACGACACATTGTGCGAATTTTATATTTAACTTTATTTTTGACAATAATTTTTATTTTCTGCCTATTATTAGTGCTGCTTGCTTTAAAATATCATTTTCCATTCTTAATTGTTTTAATTCTTTTCTTAATTTAATTATAAGTATCTGCTCTTGTAACATTGTACTCTTTAGCAAGACAAGACACTGACTTACCGCTTTGATATAAAGCTACTATTTGTTTTTTAAATTCATCTGAATATGAGTTAATATTGGCCATAATTATACTTCCTTTCTTTTCACTAATTTGTTCACTTGTCTACGTAATTAGTGTCCAATAAAGTGTAATCCATCCAATCATTTAAGCCTCGATTTTTCATTTCTGTGAAATTAGCTAATCAAAATTTAGAACCTTCATTTTCACTAATTCATAAGCCTAAAATATCTTTTTTACCTTCTAAATCAACTCTTAAAGCTATATACACAGATTTGTTAATAATGCGTTTATCTTGTCGTATTTTAACTACTATGCAATCAAAATAAACAATCGGATAAATACTATCTAATGGTCGATTTTGCCATGCTTTTACATCATCAATAACATCATCAGTAATTTGACTAATAACATTTTCACTAATATCAGCACCATGATATAACTCTTGTAATTGCATTCTAATATCTGATAATGTCATACCTTTTGCATATAAAGAAAGAACTTGTTGATCAAAACCATCAAATCTTCTTTGTCTTTTTGCAATTATTACAGGATTAAAATTACTATTGCGATCTCGTGGTACATCAATTTCAATTTTACCTTGTTGAGTTATTAATTTTTTTGAACTTATACCATTACGAGCATTGTCACTATTACTATGTTGATTCTTATCATATCCTAAATAATTTTACATCTCAGAATTCAACATTTTTTCTACTAATCTTTTTGTTAATTCTTTATACAAACCTCCCTCTTTAAAAACTGTTGTTAAATCTTCAGTATTTTCTAATAATAAATCTACTGCTTTTGATATTGGATCATTATTATTAATATTTTGCTTTTTAGCCATCTGTAATTCACTCTTTCTAGGTTTATTATAGAATTAATTAAACATAGTTATTTTTGTAAGTTACACAGATTACTAAACATTACCTTAATTTTATAAAGTTTTTTTTATTTTCATTTTTTTTCTTATTTTCGATTTCTTGTTGTTGTCTTTCTTTTTCAGCTTTTTCGGATTCTTTTTTTAATTTATTAGCTGCAATTTTTTCTTTTATTCTTGCTATTTCTTTTTCTCTTTTTATTTTTTTCATCCATAAAAATCCCTTTCTCACTACTTTTTTGGTATATTTATTCTTATACATCTAAAATACCCAAAATCAGTGTACATTTTTTAGAAAAAAAATAAATATAAAATATTAAAAAAGTCACTCTTTTTAAAAGGGTGACTAAAAATTAAATTTAAATAGTGCTTTTAATTGAATGGCATTGGATGGTATATTCCTGTACTTGTTGATGGTTGGTTATTTATATCATTTGCAAATTCATATGGATTGTCAATAGGAAATTCTTCTATTGATGTTTCGTCATCAGTTTCTTTTTCATTTGATGATTTTTCTGATTCTATTTGTTGTGATAAAACTTCTTCAATACCAGAATCTTCAAATTCTTCTTCCTGATATTTTTTAAACAATTCATCAAAAGTTGTGAATTTCCCATTGTTTTCTAATTTTTCTAAATGTTTTTCAAGAAAAACTGCTTCTTTTTTAGTAAATCCACAACAACTAGTTAATATTTCTGTTATTTTTTTTATAGTTATTGGTTGATTAAATACATCTTTATAAAAATCAGAAATAGCAAAAGCAATCATATCAATTGCTGTTACACCAATTGAAAATCCTAATGTTGTTCATCTAACAAATTTTTCATAAAATAATTTTGTGGCTTTTTGAAATCCATATTCAGTAACTAATGCAGCTTCTGTTTTAACAGCATTAACAGCACAAGTGACTGATAAAAATAAAGGGATTGCCATTAATATTTTTTTATATCGAGTTTGTTTTTCAACTCATTTTGAAAGTTTTTCAGGACAAAGATTAGTTGGAATTCCTAAGTTTGTTAAACCCGATTTAAAAATATTATTAATTGGTCTCATAACAAAATAACGACTTATATTTGCTGCTAAAGCACCTGTAGTAAAAATGTCTTTCGTGATTCAATCATGTAAATTAAAATCTTCTTTAGAAGTATTTTCTGATGAACCAGTTAGAATAATATGACTACCTGCCCATGTTAGTGTTTCTAAAGTTAAATTAACTAAAAGATTACGTCCTCAATTAGTTACTAATGCTATTGGTTTATTATTTTGTTGTTCCATAGTTTTAATTGTTTTATTTGCTAAAGATATTACTTGTTTAATTTCACTATCATTATTAGCATTATTATTTTCATTTTGTGAATTAATAATTAGTTTTTTAATTCGTTCAATTTTTTTTTAAAATTTGGATGATATTCAAATTCTGTTTCTACACAATTTTCAATTTGATTAAATTTCTGTATTAAATCATTAAGTATGGAAATATTTGAAAAATATTTCATTAATTTTTGATGATCTTCTTCAAATAAAAGTGTTTCAAATATTTCTTTATATTTTTCAAAGTCACTGGTATTAAATTGATTGATTTCAATGGGATTTATTTTGTTTTTTTATTAAAAAAACATCTCGTGATCAACTTGAAGCTGCTGAAGTGAAAAATGTGCCAAGTGCAGTATCAAGTAATACCATAACATAATTTTGTCAATTTCAAAATATAGCATCAATATAATCTTGGGATGTATGTTCTTTACCATCAATGGGAAAATTAGAAACTACTCTTTGTAAATTTTTACCAGTAAGTCCAATATAAATTTCTAATAATCCTAAAAATTTATATGCAATATTTCTTATTATTCCTGGTTTTGTTTGATCAATAAAATTTTGTATTATTGTTAAATATTTATATAGTTTTAATAAAACATTTAAATCTCTATTATTAGAATTTTCTTTAAATAATTTTAATTGTTCATTAAGTGAGTTGGTATTTGTTATAAATTTATTAAGATTATTAATAGTTTTTATAGTAATACCTTCTAAGAATTGATCTTCAAGTGATAATTTTCTTTCTTTTTTTTGAAAAGTTTTTAAATCTAAATTATCATCAATATATTCATCAACATCATTGTATTCTTTTTTATATATTTCTATTGTATTTCTATTAAAGTTTATTTTTAATAATTCTAAAATCACTATAATTACTGTTCCATTTTTTTCAACAAATGTTAGTTTTTGTCAGTATTGATTGTTATTAATGGTAATAGTGCTTTCATTAAAAAAAGTTAAACTATCAAAGTTATTTCTAATTTGGGTTTCATATTTTCAATTTCCATTATCATCGAGTTTTTTTGTGTTGTTCCTCCATAACGACTATTACAAGTTATTCAATTATTTTCTTCACTATCTTCTATTTCGATGATTGTACTTGAACTATTAAGACTTTCAGTACTACTTGAATTACTATTATTTATAGAAGATTGTTGCTGGGTAATTCCATAATTAGTATGTTTATTTTTTTCTAATAAAGGTTTTTTTCTTCTTTTGGCATTTTATTTTCTCCTTTAAGTAATAAAAGTCCTATTTTGTTTTTATAAACAAAATAGGACTTAAAAATATATTTAAACATATATCTGATTTGGATTATATCATTTATTTGATAGTTTTTAAATAAAAAATATTTTTTATATATAGTTAATAAAAATTAAGTTTTAATTATTTATTTAAAAAATTCAGTAAATGATTTTTTGCTATGACGTTCAAGAAATTTATTAAATTCAATTGTTTTTTCATTTTTAATTTTTTCTAAAAATATATTAACTTCTTTTCCAGTACCTAATGGAATTGTATTAGTGTCAATACCTTTTATTTTTTTAATTTCTTCTAAAAATAAATAACGACTAATAATAGTACTACAAGCGATAGCTAAATACTTACTTTCTGCATTAGTAACAAATTGAACTTTATCTTTAATAATTTTATTACGATTATCTTTCATATTTTCAATGTATTTGTAATATGTATCTTCATTAATATATTGATCAATAACTATAGTATCATATTGAATTCTATGTTGTAACATACGAACTAATGCTTGATTTTCTCCTCAGGTTTTAATAATATTGGGGCTATAACCCGCATCAATTCATTGATTATATTTACGATTGTTAATGATTACTGACTCAAAAATAATTGTTTTCATAATATCTTGTGCTAATTCAATAAATTTACTTTGTGATAAGTCTTTATAATCGCGAATGTTAAGTAAACGTAATTTTTCTAAATTACCCGAACCAATATAAGAACTAATAATAACAAGTGGACCAAAAAAATTATTAATACCAAATTCAGCATTGCCAATGACTGGTGATTGATTTTCATCAAGTTGATTTCAAATTCTACGATATTCTGCAATAATATCCTCTTTAGTACCTTTAAAAATAACTTTTTCTTGATAAATTTCAATTGTTATATTATGATATTGAAATAATTCATAACTACTATTTTTATTATCAACTTTATAGTTTTGGTAGTGTTCTTTAATTAATGATTTTTGTTTTTGATTTAAGTAAAATGTCATTAATATACCACCATCTTTTCAAAATTTATTTGATTTATTGAAATTAATATCACACTTTCTTTCATATTAATTATATAATAAAAACAAGGATTTTAGGGTTTTAACCTTTTATTTTATATAAGGAGTTAACAATGCGTAGTGTAGGTATAGATATTATTGAAGTAAATCGAATAGAAAATATTGAAGAATTTGCTAAAAGAATTTTAAGTAAGAAAGAAATTATACTTTTTAATCAATATTCTTTACAACGTCAACAGGAATTTTTGGCAGGAAGATGAGCATTAAAAGAAGCAATTTTTAAGGCATTACCACAAGAAAAGTTAACATTTAAAAATATTGATATTAGTTATAATCAATATAATCAACCAATAACTATCATTAAGAATTATCAATTACTTTTATCTTTATCACATAATGAAACTAATGCAATTGCAATTGCAATTGTTATTTAATAAAAAGAAAGTAAGGTGTTTTATTAAAATGTATATGATTGATTTAATCTCTAAAAAGAAATTAGGACAAAGTTTAAATAAAGAAGAACTAAAATTTTTAACAGAAGGTATTGTTAATGAAACAATACCAGACTATCAAATTAGTGCTTGAGCAATGGCTGTTTATTTTCAGGGAATGACTAATGATGAATTAGTAGAATATACAAAAGCCGTTATTAATAGTGGTGAAACCATGGATTTATCACAAATTACTGGTTTTAGTATTGATAAACATTCAACTGGTGGTGTTGGTGATAAAACTAGTTTAGTATTTGGTCCATTAGCTGCTGCTTGTGGATTAAAGGTTGCAAAAATTTCTGGAAGAGGATTGGGTATTACTGGTGGTACTATTGATAAATTGGAAATAATTCCAAATTTTAAATGTGATTTGGCAATATCAGATTTTATTAAAGTTGTTAATAAAGTTGGTATGAGTATTATTAGTCAAACTAGTAATTTAGTGCCTGCTGATAAAAAATTATATGCATTACGTGATGTTTCAGGAACAGTTGATTCATTACCATTAATTGCTGCTAGTGTTATGTCTAAAAAAATAGCGATGGGTGCTGATTTAATTTTACTAGACATTAAATGTGGAAAAGGTGCCTTTGTTCAGGATATAGTAACTGCAAGAAAGTTAGCAAAATTAATGGTACATATTGGTAAAGCTTTTAATAAAAAAAATTATGCTATTATTAGTGATATGAATAAGCCTTTAGGACAAACAATTGGTAATGCACTAGAATTACAAGAAGTTATTTTAAGCTTAAAAAATAAAGGACCAGAAGATTTGAAAATTCTTGTTAGTAATTTAGTAGCTTTAGCCTTATTGGGAGCTAAAAACGTAAAAACCTTAAAAGAGGGTATTGATAAAGCTAATGCTATGTTTACTAGTGAAAAACCACTACAAATTTTTTATGATTTTGTTAAAAGTCAAGGTGGAGATACTAAATATCTTGATAATATTGATAAATTACCACCAGCTAAATATATTATTAAAGTTAAGGCACAATTATCGGGCTATTTAGATGTTACTAATAATTATTCTTTAGGTGAATTATCAGTAATATTAGGAGCAGGAAGAACTACTAAAACTGATATCATTGATCCAGTGGCAGGAATTTATTTAAAACAAATTCATGGTCAAAAAGTTGAAAAAAATAGTGTAATTATGGAGCTCCATACTAATAAAGATCAACATTTTCATCAACAATTTTTAGATTTGGCAATTTCTACATTTCAGATTACTAATAAAAAATACGATATTAAACCAATAATTTTAGAAATAATAATGTAATTTAGTTTAAAATTGTTTATAATGTTACAGTATTTTAAAAATATTAATTAAATGAAATGATAAGGAGCGTTTTTGTGAAATCTTTATTAAAATTACTGGGCACACTTGCTTTAGCAACAACACAAGTTGTAACAGTTGTTGCTTGTGGTAGTGAAAATAATCAAATGACTTCAAGGGATATTCTTAATTTTGCTGCCTCTCTTGTTACTGATAGTAGTAGTGTGCAAATTAAGGCTGATCTTAATTTATCAGATGATACCAATATAGGAGAAATGAAAGGTAAAATTTTTAGCGAATTAGATACTTCTGTGCAAACAGCTATTGGTAACTTTTTCTCTAGTAAACTTAAAGAAAGTACCAATGAACATCCAACAAATTGATATCACCCTGATGCACATGTCAAAATTATGGACTATGTTCCAGAAAAAGATAATGATAATGATGAAAAAGACAAACCTAAGTTTGTTTTATCAACTGGTAGTGAATTAGTCAATGGTCATTTATGAGTAAAAGCAGAAATCTCTTATTTAAATTTACGATCAGTTACTAAAAATATTAAAATTACAATTAATAATGATACAAGTCATACTAGTGATCAAAAAAAAGCTGATGCAATTAGAGACTTTATTAAAGAAGAAATTACTAAAGATAATCTAAATATTAATGTTGAAAATTTACCAATAACCGGAGAAATTAAAGGAGCAGAAAAAAAAGATAAAGAAGAAATTGCTAGAACTCAGTTATCATATATTAAACAAAATTTAAATGTTGCCATTAAAGATAAAGTTCAATATTCTGGTTTAAGTTTAAGTTTTGAATTTTCAGGTGATTTTTCAAATGTTCCTAAATCAACTTTATTTAAAATGACAGATCCAACGGTGACCAATAATGATGATAAATCAATTGTATTTAATGGTAATGTTAGTAATATTACTATTGATTTCTTAGTTGGTAATGATGGTAAATCTACTTTTAATACTGTTGATATTGAAAGTACTACTGCTATTAAGATTAACCAAACTTTTGTTGATGCAACAACACAAATTTCAAAAATATTTTCTGACTGAACAGTTGATACAGTAAAGGAATTGCCAAAAGCTTCAGATAAGTATTCAGATTATGACAAAGATGGAAAAATAAAAGAACAAGTTATAACAAATGGTTATTTTGCTAAAATTAATAAAATTTATAGTATTCTTGCTTCTAAATGAAATGATAGTGTAATAACTATTACTAACCCTGAAAGTGGATTTAATCTTAATCCTAATGAAAAAAATGGTTATTTTAATTTAAACTTTAAATTAGAATATGATCTAAGTAAAGGCTTTACAGATATAAAGACATCTTCAGAATTTGAAATATCTGCCGAAAATATTCATATTACGTTACGTGAAGTTAAATAATAATATTTAAATATATAATAACTTTTAAAACTTATTTTAATCATTAAAAAATTAAAAATAAGTTTTTTTATTTATTAAAGATTAATCAAGTACTATTAAATTAAGTTATAATTAATATTAATAAGTATAAAATGATATTGAGGGAACGAGAATAATGTTACAACCAGTAATTACAATTGAATCTTTTCAAGGACCAATGGATTTGCTTTTGCATTTAATTAAAGAAAAAAATATTGATATTTTAGATTTAAATCTAAATGATGTTACTAACCAATATGTTCATTTTATTAATGAAGAATTAATTAAAAACATTGATTTAGTGAGTGAATATTTACCGATTGCTGCTTATTTATTAGAATTGCAATCAAAACAATTATTACCAAAACAAGAACTAGTAGTAGATAGTGCTTATGAAAATGAAGTTAATCGTCAAAAATTAATTGCTCGTTTATTAGAATATAAAAAATTTAAAGAAATAAGTAATTATTTTAAAGAACAGGCTGTATATAGAACCCAATTATTAACAAAAGCACCTAGTGATTTAAAAACATATTTAGTTGATGAAATTACACCAATTTTGGTAAAAAATAATGTTAATAAACTAACACAAGCAATGTTAAATTTATTTAATAGATTACAAAATGAAAATAAATTACCAGTTAATTTAGCATTAAACTTAATTTCAGCTGAAGATCGCGCTAAAGAAATTAAACAGTTACTGAAAAAAAATCCCAAGCAACACTTTACTTTAGAACAATTATTTTTTACTAAAACATTAACTTTACATTATTTTATTATTACTTTTATTGCAATTTTAGATCTTGCAAATCATCAAATGTTACATATTATACAAACTAATACTTTTACTGAAATTACAGTAATTTATCGAGGTGAGAAAAATGAATAATTGCAATTGAAAAACAAACGAAAGATTAGCAGTTTTACAAGGTTTATTATTTATTGCTGGCAATGAAGGCCTTGATTTATTAACGCTTGCTGAATATTTAGAATTAACAAAAAAACCAAAAACTGTTGAAAATTTAATTGTATCTTTACAAATGAAATTAAATGATGATGATACCAGCGGTTTAAGTTTAATTAAAGTTGGTAATATTTATAAATTAACAACAAAACCTATTCATTATAATCGTTATCAAGTATTAAAACAACAACCTTTAATACGTTTATCACAAGCAGCTTTAGAAACACTTGCTATTATTGCTTATAATCATCCAGTTACTAAACCACAAATTGAAGATATTCGTGGTGTAAATTGTGATTCTATTATTTTTAAACTAAAAAGTTTAAATTTAATTACCGAGATTGGTCGTAGTGAATTACCAGGAAAACCAATTTTATATGATTTAACTGATGAATTTATGGATCATTTTAATATCGAATCTTTAACTCAATTACCAACTTTGCCCCAATTTAATAACCAAAATGATGAACAAGAAATCTACAACTTTACTAATGAATAATGATTTAGAACGCTTGCAAAAAGTTATTGCTAATTCTGGAGTATGTTCACGACGAAAAGCAGAATTACTAATTATTAATGGGCAAGTAACAGTTAATGGGCAAATTATTACAACGTTAGGTTTTAAAGTTACAAGTAGTGATATTATTAAGGTTAATAATCAAATTATTCAACAATCCAATCATATTTATTTAGTATTTTATAAACCACCCAATTGTTTAACAACAGTAAGTGATCCTAAAAATCGACCAACGGTAATGAATTATTTTACTAATATTAATAGTAGAATTTACCCAGTCGGTCGTTTAGATTTTGATACTTCAGGTTTGTTGTTAATGACTAATGATGGTGAATTTACTAATGCTATTATTCATCCTCGTTATAAAATAGATAAGGTATATGAAGTATTGGCAAGTGGTATTTTGTCATCAAATGCTATTAAAAAACTACAAGACGGTATTATTTTATCAACTTCATTTACAACTTCTCCTGCTATTGTTAAAATAATTTATAAAAATATAAAAAAAGAAAATACTTTACTACATCTCACTATTCATGAAGGACAAAATCAACAAGTTAAACGTATGATTAAAGCAGTAGGAAGTAGAGTAATTACTTTAAAGCGTTTACAAGTTGCTAATATTACTTTAAAAGGTTTAACAATGGGTGAATATCGTTATTTGACAGAAGAAGAAGTAACAACATTGATGAAATTGAGTCAAAAGAGTTAAAATAAAAGAATAATTTATTTTTTAAATATAACAACTTTTTATATTTTCTGGGTTTGTCTTTATATCAAAAACCTTATTTATTTCAATAATATTATCAGCAAAATCTTTTGCTGTTTTTATTTCGTCTTGTAATTTTTTATTTGTAATAATATCATTTTTAAAATTTTTCAGTATTTCAATAAGATTATTTAAGTTTTGAAATTTATTTATTTCTTTAGCAATAGCGTATTTTTGTTTTTCACAGATTTTAATACCGATATCTATTCAATCTTGTAATTTTTTTATTTTTCATTTTTGATTTGGAGTTATTAATGATGGATTTTGATAATTGTTAATTGCATGATACATGCTTGTGTTAAAAACCATTATTCTTAATCCATTATTACTTAATTCTTGGTGAAAATATTTATTTAAGTTACCTTTATTATTTAAAAGATAATTAATAGCATTATGTGTTCCGCGATCTCAATTTCTTAGAACCTGTTTAGGATCTTTTTTAACTTATTTTTGATTAAATTAATATCATAAATGTTATTTTATAGTTGAAAAATAAATTTTTAATCGATAAGTTGTCAAATGATAAAATCTTTTTAACAAAAAAATGACAAAGAAAATAAAATGTTAATTAACTGTCAGGTTAGAAATAATTATTCCCTTTTTTAGTTTAATTATGTTTAAAAGATTCCAAACAGGTTCTTATAATTTTTTGAAAAAAAATCAACTTTGTATTATTGGATTTATAGGTCTTTGACTTTGAAGAATAA
The DNA here is from genome assembly GCF_977110965.1 of Spiroplasma endosymbiont of Dactylopius coccus. Taxonomy (NCBI): domain Bacteria; kingdom Bacillati; phylum Mycoplasmatota; class Mollicutes; order Entomoplasmatales; family Spiroplasmataceae; genus Spiroplasma; species Spiroplasma endosymbiont of Dactylopius coccus. Next base: position 832,867 of record NZ_OZ373019.1, read on the forward strand.
AATATTTAACACTTCTGAAACGAATACTTTCTGATGTAGCTAGAATTACTCCTATTAATGAGCATTTAATTTGATTTTCATTTAAGTTAGAATTTGTTAACAATAAAAAATCATTATGTATTGTTTGTCAAGAATAATTATTATGTGCCTGGAGTCCATTACTTACTACATAACTTCCTACAAAAGGTAAAGATTGGCAAAAAATATTTTTTATATTAGGATTTATTAATGTGCTATCTTCAAAATAATAATAAGTTGTTTCAAAAGTAAACCCTTGTAGGTATAAACTTTGGAATGGCAACCTTTTTTAGGACTATTTTTTGGTAGACATTTGTTGTTGGTATTTAACTGGAGTTAAGTAGTTTAAAGTGTTGTGAATTCTTATGTTGTTGTATCAATTGATGTAATCAAATAATTCTAATTTTAATTGGATTAATGATGTAAAATTTTTATCATTAATAAATTCAGTTTTGAAAGTTTTAAAAGTTGCTTCAGCAACAGCATTGTCATAAGGACAGCCTTTTTTGCTTAAAGATCTAGTTATGTTGAATGCTAATAAAAGTTTATCAATCATTTTATTGTTAAATTCATTACCGCGATCACTATGAAATATTTGGATATCTTTTAAACAGCGATTTGATTGCATAAATGCTTGATATACTAGTAATGCATCTTTTTTAACCCCAACACTATGTCCAATAATTTCTCGGTTAAATAGGTCTATTAATAGGCAAATATAGTTTCATTTACCATTAACTTGAACGTAAGTTAAATCACTAACAATAACTTCATTTTTAACCCTATTATTAAAGTTTCTATTAACAAGATTGGTTATTTGACTATCATTGACTTTATTATGATGATTTTTGAATGATAATTTAGTGTATTTTGATATTAAATTATGCTTATTCATAATTTCTTTAATTTTTCTGCGTGATAAATAAATTTCTTGGTTTTCTAAAATTTTTTTTAATCTTCTAGTACCATAAACTTCTTTATTTTCTTTAAAAGCACTAATAACAGCTTCATCATACATATTATTTTTGATTTTATTTTCTTTTTTCTTTAAGTTAAAATAATATGTTGATTTAGATATTTTCAAAAAACGACACATTGTGCGAATTTTATATTTAACTTTATTTTTAGCAATAATTTCTACTTTCTGCCTATTATTAGTGCTGCTTGCTTTAAAATATCATTTTCCATTCTTAATTGTTTTAATTCTTTTCTTAATTTAATTAATTCATTTTCTTCAACAGAACGATTATCTTTAGTTTTAAAACTACCTGAATTAGTAAATTGCTTAATTCAATTATAAGTAGCTGCTCTTGTAACATTGTACTCTTTAGCAAGACAAGACACTGACTTACCGCTTTGATATAAAGCTACTATTTGTTTTTTAAATTCATCTGAATATGAGTTAATATTGGCCATAATTATACTTCCTTTCTTTTCACTAATTTGTTCACTTGTCTACGTAATTAGTGTCCAATAAAGTGTAACCCATCCAAAAATAAATTATTAATATAATTTATTATATTTTAACACTTTAAATTTATGTAAATTAAAATTAATAATTGGTGCAGAAACAGATTAGGAGAATTAAATATGAGTTTTAATTATAAATGAAATTTTAGAACCTGTTTGGAATCTTTTAAACATAATTAAACTAAAAAAGGGAATAATTATTTCTAACCTGACAGTTAATTAACATTTTATTTTCTTTGTCATTTTTTTGTTAAAAAGATTTTATCATTTGACAACTTATCGATTAAAAATTTATTTTTCAACTATAAAATAACATTTATGATATTAATTTAATCAAAAATAAGTTAAAAAAGATCCTAAACAGGTTCTTAGATAGCAAAATGCAAAAATTGATAAATTAGTTTTAGACCATATAACAAAGAAATGAGAAAAACTAGATTGAAGAATAAAAAATACAAGAGATAAAAAGAAATATAAAATTGTTGATTTTCAATATCGAACAAGAAAAATATTACATGGAATGGTAACTTATAAAAGAAGAATTTATGAATATTTTGATGAAAAATTACAAAAATGAGTTCGTATTTGTTTAGTCGATGAAATACTAGAACTACCAAAATATAAAAGAATAGGTGAAGATATTGAACAAACTATTATTGAATATTTTGCTGATGGAAAAAAATACAGAGATATTTGAGATATTATAAAAAAAGCAAATATTAGTCTTAGTTCTATTCATAGAGTTTTTAAAAATTTAGAAGTAATTGAAACAAATCCAGTAAAAGTAAAATTAGAAAAAAATCAGCCTATTTTTGTAGCAATTGATGATGGGCACCGAAAATTTTGAAATTTTAAACGTAAAGGTACAAAACATTCTATGCGATTAATAGTAACATATACAGATAATATTAATCACAAAGTCCAAAATAAAAGAGTAAAAGTTATTATAAGACCAACAAAAACAGCAATTGGTGTTAAAAAAACTGCTGAATTTGTTAAAGAACATTGTCAAAAATTTTATGAAAATATTGAACAAGCAAAAATAATTATTTGTGGTGATAGTGCAGGATGAATTAAAGAAGTTGCTGATTATTTAGGTGCACAATTTGTTTTAGATAAATTCCATTTAATTAGAACATTATATCTTGGAATAATGGCTGGAAATAAAGGAAAATATTTAAAAGAATATAATCACTGTAAAAATTTAATTAATAATGGTCAATATGAACAATTAATTGATTATTTATATAAAGAATTAGATAATCATAAAAAATTAAAGAAAAAGTATTTTAAAAATAATAAACAAGGTATTGAAAATCAAGGTGCAAAGTGAAATATAGGTTGTTTTACTGAAACTAATATTTGACATGTTTTAAAAGAAATGCTTGGTAATAGAACATATAATATTAGTATTTACATTAAAATGGTTATTTTCAAATGTAATAAAATAAATTTAGAAACATAATTTAATGAATGTAATAATTACTTATTATTTCACAATTTGCAATAGCATCTCAAAAATTATTATTTTTTATTTTTCTTTTTAAACCAATAATTAAGAATGTTAATGACAAAATTATAGAGACAAAAATCGGAACTACAATTGTAGAAAAAATAACTGCAATTTTTAACCATAATAAAGGATAACTATAATAATTATCAATAATATATTCATTTCCAAAATCTTTAAAAGAAATATTATTATTGGTTAATATGTAATATCAACTATATTTACTTCACAAAGTAAAACCATTATATTCATATATTAAACGTTTTGTATTTTTAAATAAATAATTATTTTTAACAGTTACTACTTCTTTTCCGTGAAATAAACCAAGTAATAATAGTCCATTAATTATAATTAAAACAGTTAAAATAAATAGTGATACAGTTATTAACTGTAATTTTTTCAGTGTTTTAATTTTCATCTTTAAATTCTCCTTAGAACCTGTTTGGAATCTTTTAAACATAATTAAACTAAAAAAGGGAATAATTATTTCTAACCTGACAGTTAATTAACATTTTATTTTCTTTGTCATTTTTTTGTTAAAAAGATTTTATCATTTGACAACTTATCGATTAAAAATTTATTTTTCAACTATAAAATAACATTTATGATATTAATTTAATCAAAAATAAGTTAAAAAAGATCCTAAACAGGTTCTTAAATATTACTTAATAAGTTTAACACTTACTAAACTTAATTATAAGTATTTTAGTTGTATTATCTTTTAAAAAATAGTAAGATGAATGTACAATTTCATAAAAATCCAAATTATTTCTTGTCTAAAATATAATAAGACTACAACGATTTAATTTATTCCGGATTTTTGACAATCTCCCTAATTTTCTTATCTATAATTTTAAAATTGTTATTTAATTCTTGTTGTTTCTTTAAAAATTCATCAACTCTATTCATCATACATCTATCACACATATATTGAGTTAATCATAATCTCTTACTACAATATTTACATCTCATTACTTTTTCTTTTCTACAATAGAATTAATATCAACAATTTTACCTTCTCATGAAATTTCAACATCATAATAAAGACCAATTTCAATTATCATTTTAGACAATTTTATTGATAAATCACTATTAGCAAGAACTCATTTGTCCTTTGATTTTTCACCAGTAGCAACTTTTATACCTTTATTTGTTTCATAAAACGGCGAAAATGTAAGAACAGTATAATTATTATCCTTACCTTTATTGTCTTTAATAATTTTGTCAGTTTGTCAATCTGATAGTTGACATAAAAAATTTTGCATAAATGCTTAACCTCCCGATATTTAAGTTACTAAATGTAACTAAGTTAAGATAACAAAAGTATCTTAATTATAAATATACATAAAATAAAAAAATTGTCAATAAATATGAAAAAATAGATATTAGTAAAAATATCGGGTAATTACTAATATCCACTAACCATTATATATATATATATATATATATACAAGTGTTTTCTATAAAATTAATGTAAAATTCCTTTCTTGCTTTCAATAAATATTTTTTTCAACTTTATTACCAAAAACTTTATCTAAAAAATTCAACAATTTTTCTTTTTTAAATGTCCATGGGTCAAACTGCTTAACCGCATTTCTACAACGTACACTATCAATTGAAATATAATTATTATAATCAGTAAAACTATCATTTTTAATAGTAGTATCAAAACTACCACCAAAAAGCATAGTACGACCAAAAGTATCAATCTTTTTCTTAAAAAACATTGAATTTATTGCCTTAATTGAAGCGTCAATTAAACGTTGATACAACATTACTTTTTGACCTTTAATAACCTTAGGTCAAGTACAATTACGTGAAAAAGCATAAGCACGAACACCTAAATCAAACATATTTTGAGATTTCATATTATTTTGAACTTTAACAACATATTTTGTTAAATACTTAACTACATTTTCATTAGTACCTTTTTGAACAACTTTTACATCATTAATACCAAATGGTCATCATTGTGGCAACATACTTTTATGTATTTTTCTATTAAAAAGTATATGAAAATGAACTGCTCCACGTTTTTGATACTCATAAACATAAAGATATTTTAATTCACCTAAATATTTTGCACGTTTAGGATTATTTCATCACTTTTTCAAACGCTTAAAAAATAAAGAAATATGATATTTTGCCAATTTAACATCTTACATATTATCAGCATAAGTTAAAGTAACAAAACTTAAAACTTTACTATCATAAAAATTATGATAAGCACGATGAATAAGATTAGTTTTAGTACGAATAGTACTATTTTTCAATTTCTTATCATTAATTCCTAAATTTTTAATACCTTGACCATTACGTTTATTACTTAAAATTGCTTCCATAGGTAAAACTACATTTTTAACATAACAACCATAAAATGTTTTTTTAATATAAAAATTTTCTTCCATATATAAAACTCCCAAGATTTATTATTAATTTTACATATTATTATTAATTAATATATTATCACAAAAAAATAAAAATTATTTAAAAATAAAAACTCGGGGGTGAATTGTGTTACTTAATTGAATTGTGTTACTTAATATAGGGGCTTTGCCCCTAGTTGCTTCGCAACTCACCCCAGTGGCGTAAACGCCACGGCCAACCAACCAAGGTTCTGGTTGGCTCCGACCAATAATATAGGTTTACTCTATTTTAACATCTTTCTTATTTTTCTTAGAACCTGTTTAGGATCTTTTTTAACTTATTTTTGATTAAATTAATATCATAAATGTTATTTTATAGTTGAAAAATAAATTTTTAATCGATAAGTTGTCAAATGATAAAATCTTTTTAACAAAAAAATGACAAAGAAAATAAAATGTTAATTAACTGTCAGGTTAGAAATAATTATTCCCTTTTTTAGTTTAATTATGTTTAAAAGATTCCAAACAGGTTCTTAGAATATTTATTTTTATAATAACAAGTACGGCATACAGTATTTTCAGTTTCTTTCTTTTCAGTTTGTAATATATTATCCAACTTATCTAATCCTACTGCTCTAATATCATCAACAGTAAAATCTAATGCTTGTGATTGTTCATAGTCTTTAACAATACTTAATTCACTCTTTAACGAATGAATATAATTTAAAGCACGACTATTATATCTTTGTAAATAAGACCTAGGAAATCATAAACTAAAAGTCATAGTTTCACCACTATAACTAGGTGGTAATCCACCACGTTTAATTATTCGCTTTGTTTGTCTTTTAGATAATACAACTTTATTATAATCATCAACATTAGTATAAATATTTAGTTTAAACTTAACTAAAAATTGGATGGGTTACACTTTATTGGACACTAATTACGTAGACAAGTGAACAAATTAGTGAAAAGAAAGGAAGTATAATTATGGCCAATATTAACTCATATTCAGATGAATTTAAAAAACAAATAGTAGCTTTATATCAAAGCGGTAAGTCAGTGTCTTGTCTTGCTAAAGAGTACAATGTTACAAGAGCAGCTACTTATAATTGAATTAAGCAATTTACTAATTCAGGTAGTTTTAAAACTAAAGATAATCGTTCTGTTGAAGAAAATGAATTAATTAAATTAAGAAAAGAATTAAAACAATTAAGAATGGAAAATGATATTTTAAAGCAAGCAGCACTAATAATAGGCAGAAAGTAGAAATTATTGCTAAAAATAAAGTTAAATATAAAATTCGCACAATGTGTCGTTTTTTGAAAATATCCAAGTAATAGGGGCTTTGCCCCTCGTTGCTTCGCAACTCACCCCAGCGGGGATAAACCCCGCGACCAACCCAACAAAAGGTTCTTTGTTGGTTCTGGTCATTTTTTTAATTTTTATCTCCCTTTTTCTTTAAAATATTATCCAATTTATCTAAACCAGCAGATTTAATATCACTATAAGTCATATCTATACTACTTGCTTCTTTAAGGTATTTCTTAGGTGACAATTCACTTTTAAGTTCATGCACATAATGTAAAGCACGTGAATTATACCTCTTTAATCAATGTCTAGGAAAAAACAAAGTCATAACCATTGCTTCACCGTTATAACTAGGAGGCATAATACCTCTTTTAATCATTTTTTTAGTTTTTCTACGACTAAAAACTACTTTATTATAATCATCAACATTAGTATATAAATTAATATTAAATACAACAAAAAATAATAAAACACGCATTCTTTTAACTTGAACAACATATTCTACTTTTTCTCTTGCTTGTACTGGTATTCTATTAGGATGTTGTTCAATCAAATACATTGTACCATTAAACATATGACCTATTAACTTACAAAATTGTCCTAAACTTTCTTGTTGATTTTTAAACTGCATTCCTAAATCATTAGAATTTATCTTCAATGCTAATTCATCTAAAATTATTAAATCTTGTTCTTCAAAAGCATAATTACTTGCTAACTGATTAAAAGTAAAAACATCATTATAATTAACCAAATAAGAATAACCAGTCTTTAATTTAATAGGAAAAGGACTAACTACTCGTTTCTTATGAGTTTGTGCTAAACAACAAGCAAGAGCAGATTTACCAGTACGTGGTGGTGCTGAAATAATATAACTACCTACACGTTTTAAAATTTTAACATTACGAATAGTTATAAGAATTGGATAAATAATTATAATCAAACCTATAACTAATAACACATAACCATATCAAGGCATTATTTCAACTCCTAACCTATAATTAAACTAATTGCTCTAACAAATAATCATAAAGGTATAATATTTTCTATTCCACTAACAATATCAACATTTAAAGCAGTACTAATAGTATCTGAAAAAATATGCCGTAATAAACTATCTGTTGTAAAAAGAAAACGTCTTAATGGTTCAACGGGTAAAACTTTACCAACAACTCCATAAAGTACTCATCTAAAAGCATTACGTAAATGACCAAAAACATCATATCAACTTGGTCTTTCATATTCAGGATTAAAAGGACTATTTGGTGGCACTGGAGTTATATTTTCACTTGAAAAAATATTAACTTGACCAAAAAAAACATCTGGTGAAAAAATTGGTCTAATTGATTGACCATGAATATCAAAAAATACTGTTAAATGTCTTAAATTTGGAACACGAATAGGCATAGTAACAAAATTATATAAATCTTGCTGATAAATATCATTATCAACTTTACCTTTAAAAACATATTTTGTATCACCAACATTATTTAAAAAACTAAAAGTAAAATGAGCAGTAAAAGTTTTAAAATCATGATAAGAAAAATAAAACATAAAACCTTGAATATAAAAACTTAAAGGTTTATCAATTTCAAAATTTAACTGTGTTTGAAAATTTATAATACTTTTACCAGTATTAAGAAAACCTAAATAATTAACATTATCATTTGAAACATAATTATGATTAAACATAATACGTGAAAAGTCATCTAATTGTTTTCTATTAAAAGTATAAACACCAGTTCCCATCCTTACCACTTGTGGTAAAACACCAACTGTATCACTAAAATAACGACATGTATAAATACCCTCACCATTTCCAATAAATTCACCACTTACTAATTTTAAATCTGGTTGGTCAACATCAAAATAAGCAGAATTTCATGGAATTGTTGCTCAATCATCAAAATTATGATATTTAACATGTTTAACCATTTCTTTTGTAATATCATAATTAACAACATTAGGGTCATTTGAAGCAATTAAACTAGTTGGTGCTTGAACAGAAGTATTTACAACAAAAAATAATTTAGCAAACTTAAATCACATAATTATTTACCAAAAAAAATTTTTAAAACTATCCAAAAACCATAAAACATAATAAATCCAATAAAAAACTGAGTTCCATAAACTACTAAATTTCATAAAATAGTAGTAAATTGGTCAACTGGACTACCTATAAACATAGTTCAATAATCAACTATACATTTATGAATTTGATTATATATCTCTAAAACACTCATAACTAACACCTACCCAAATAATGACCTAAAAATAAATTTAATACTACGATAAATAAAATTAAAAAATACACCTAATACCAACCAAAAAGTCAAATTAAACAAAATATAAACTTCATTAGTAATATTTGGTTGATTTAAAAATATTTGAATATCTCTACTAGAAAATATAAAAATAAAATGCAATATACTAACTACAAAATTAGACATAACTATTTACCTACAAACTTTCCTTTTTTATTTTCAATACCCTTTGCCTTATTTCTTAAACGCTTTCTTTCATGTTGTTTAGCAATTTGCTTTCCAACAAATTTTGAACTACCCTTAATATTTTTATAACTTTGCTTTACAGTCCCCGATGTAGAAACTGGTTGAATATCAATATTTAAAAAAACTGACATAGCAAACTTTATTAAAAGAATGAAAACAACAAAAGTACCTAAATTAAAACCTAAATCTGCCATTGGCAAATTTCAAAATTTCATAAAAATTTCTCCAAATATTTCTAAAACTTTTGAAATAAAAGCAACACCCATAATAAACTACTCCTATATTATTTTTAATAATTTTAAAATTAAAGAAAAAGTAAAAAGTACTAAAACAATTGCTAATAATGGTGCTGGCATTGAAATTATATGTTGTGAATTATCACCAAAAATAAAACTTTTAATAACCAAAGATAAATTATGCAAACCAGAAAAATCAGTAATATAACTTTGCAAAATATTTTGCACAATATTATTTAAAGAAGGTAAAAGTTTACCTAATAAAGGAAAAACAAAAATTATTGCAAAAAATAATTTAATCATAACCATTACCTCCTAAAAATAAGTTTCTTTTTTTTCTATCTAAACCCCCTAATAATATGTCCTATAAATTCTTTAATAAACACTAATACCATCATAAATATTGGAATTAAAACCGGTCAATTTGTCATAATAGAATCACCAGCAAATACTCAATTAAATACATAACTAAAAGATTCTAATAACTTTTGACCAATACCTCCAATCATATCGATTAAAGCACTAAGTCCTTTTGGCATACTAATCACCTCCCTCCTCTAATTCTTTTCTTGCTCTTTCTTTACGTTTTTGTTCTTTACAATATCAACAATCGGGTTCAATTACTTCATGTTTTTTATGTTTAAATTTTCAAACTAACTTTTTAATAGAATCTTTAAAAAATCAAAAAGTACCTAACACAGCAATTATCACAACTATTCATTTAACCATTTTAAACACCACCTAACGTATAAGCATAAGAATAATCCCAATTTAAACTTGCTCTATCTAAATTAATCTCCGACATACTATCATCATTTAAATTAACATCAACCATACTGTCATTTGTACTTTGATAATCATTAACACTAGCATTAATTAATCTTGCTCTTTCATCAGTAAATACTTCTTGTAATTCTGTATTATTATGTGTATTTCTTAACGGTAACAATAAAGTATTTATAATCTCACTTGCACCGGCAATAATCGTAGGAATAGCAAAATAATTATTAAAATTATTATTAATACCCATAGCAACACCACTACTAATTAAACAACCACCAGTACCCGTATTCGCTATTTTACGTATAATTTCAAATCTATTAGGTATTAATTCAGTTAAACCACTAATAACATTTGCTATACCAAAACTATTTAAAGATATATAAGTATCTCAGTCTACAAAAGGTTTATTAACTATTGGACTAGGTGTTGGTATTGGGGTAGGAATTGGTGGTGGTGTAGGACAAGGTGGTCAAAAACATGGTTCATCTCTTAATAAAAAAACTGACTTATCTACATAATTAACAAACTTAGCATAATTAACTAAACCAATTGTTCCTAATCCTAAAAATATCTTTTTATAACTATTAATAACTTTATTTTTAGTAGTTGGTCTTTGATTAATATTTCATATATCAATTGCCAACTTCTTACTAAATAACAAAGAATTAATAGAACCTAAAATTGGGTCTTTCAAATATTGACCATAATAAGTACTAACTCCAACCATAGCACTTAATGGACTTAATCCTGTTCTTAAAATTTTAGTTAAAGTATAATTACTAGTTTGTTCTAACTCATTAGGCATAAATAAAACTCCTTACTTTATTAATAAGGAGCATATTTATACTAATTTGTATAACATGGGAGCAAAGTACACAAAAAAGTATATATATGCTCCCTATTTAGTTTTTTTTAATACTATTTTAAACGTTTAATATTAGTTTTAAATTTCTCTTCATCTTTACGAAGATAATTAAAAGAATGTAAAAGCAAAGTTTGAAATTTAACTAAATCATTAACAATAATTTCTAATTCTTCAATACGTTTTTCTAAATCTTGCATTTTTATTTACCACCTTGATTTTTTTTATTTTCTTTTCTTATTCGTTCCATTTCATTAGCAACTCTATAACACATTTCACAACCAAATACTCGTTCATAAGTTCAATCACTACATTTATGTCTCATAATTTAACTTACTTTCTTGTTGTCTCATTGCCTTATTTAAAGCAATATCTAATATACAATTTGGACAATAATAATTTTTAGTATATAAGTTTTGTAAAACTCTTTTGGGACAAATAACTTGGTCACAAAGTTTACACATATAAATTGCTAAATGAAATGCTTGTTCACATGAACAATTATCATTTTTAACCATAATTTAAACTTAACTCCTAACATATTAATAATTATTTAAAATTACCCTTTTAATAAATAACTATTTTCAATTAGAAAGTTTTTTAATATTACCGCTTAAATCAAGTTCAAGTGAATAAAAATTACCAACTTTTAAATCAACAGTAGATAAACAATTATTAAAATCACTAGCAAATTCCGGATTATATCATTTATCACGTGTTTGACCAGTTGGCACGCTTGTTTGTTTATTTATTTCTACAAACTTCAAAACATCAAACTTTAATGTTTGACCTTTATTATTTTTATCGGGAATAATACGCCCTTTTTCAATATTAACTAATTGAACTTTAAACATAAAAAAACTTAACCTCCGATGAAACGACTAATAAAGTCAGATTAAGATGTGGGTAAACCATCTTATCTATAAATATACAGATATTTATATATATTTCAAGTAAAAACAAAAAAAACATCAAAGTAAAGTAAAATCTTCATCGGTGACTTTAAATTACTTTGACATTAAACATTATATATATATATATATATATATACAAGTAAAAATATAGAAAAAAATAGTTTTTTTTCTAATGTAAAACTTTTTTCTTAAAATCTATTTTTTCAACTTTATTACCAAAAACTTTATCAACCCAAGTCAAAACATCTTTATCTCTTTGAATTAAATAACCTATTTCACTAGTCCGTAAATAATGCTTATGTGATAAAGCACTTAAATATGCATATTTTTCGTAATCTTCATAATCTTTAAAATAATCATTTACAACAGTACTTTCAATAATACCACCAATCATAACAGTATCACCATTACTATCTCTTTGAGTTTTAAAATAAAATACATTTGTAGCACTAAAACTTGCTTTAATGATATCTCCAATTGTCAATTTCTTAATACCACGAACTATAATAGGATTTTTACAATTACGACTAAAAGCATATGCTTTTATACCTACATCCTCTTGATTTAAAGATTTAGCATCATCTAATGATTTTGTAACATATTTACCTAAATATTTAATAACAAACTCATTTGTACCTTTACGAACAACTCTTAAATCAATACCCTTAGCATTTCCAGCATGTGGTCATCAATCACGTATCATATTATATGGTATCTTTCTATTAAAAATTATATGAAAATGAACTGCACCACGTTCTTGATATTCATAAACATACATATATTTTAATTCACCCATATATTTAGCACGCTTAGGGTCATTTCATCATTTTTTTAATTTAAGAAAAAATAAACGAATATCTTTTTTTGATTGTTTAACATCTTGCATATTTTCAGCATAAGTTAAAGTAACAAAACTTAACATATTACTATTATAAAAATTATGTAATGCTTTTTGAATTAAATTAGTTTTAGTGCGAACAGTACTATTTCTCAATTTTTGTTTATTACCAACATAACATTTACCTTTTTTATTTCCAATATTATTTAAAAAAGAAATAGGTAAAACTACATTTTTAACATAACAAGCATAAAAAATCTTTTTAACATAAAAATCTTGTTGAATATCCATATATAAAACTCCGATGAAACACTACTTTAAAGTAGCAAATTTTATATTTTAATAACAAACAAATCTTATCATAAAAAAATATAAAAACAAACATAAAACAAAAACGTTACTTAACTAAATCAACATATTATTTTAACTTAAAGAAAAAAGAAAATAAAATCAAAAATAATATGTATGATGAAGCTGTTATTAGTGCTTTTAAAGAAAATAAAGAAGTTTATGGTACTAGAAGATTAAAAAAAATTTTAGAAAACCAAGAAATTTATTTATCACGCAGAAAAATTAAAGAAATTATGAATAAGCATAATTTAATATCAAAATACACTAAATTATCATTCAAAAATCATCATAATAAAGTCAATAATAGTCAAATAACCAATCTTGTTAATAGAAACTTTAATAATAGGGTTAAAAATGAAGTTATTGTTAGTGATTTAACTTACGTTCAAGTTAATGGTAAATGAAACTATATTTGCCTATTAATAGACCTATTTAACCGAGAAATTATTGGACATAGGTTGGTTAAAAAAGATGCATTACTAGTATATCAAGCATTTATGCAATCAAATCGCTGTTTAAAAGATATCCAAATATTTCATAGTGATCGAGGTAATGAATTTAACAATAAAATTATTAATAATCTTTTATTAGCATTCAATATTACTCGATCTTTAAGCAAAAAAGGTTGTCCTTATGATAATGCTGTTGCTGAAGCAACTTTTAAAACTTTCAAAACTGAATTTATTAATGATAAAAATTTTACATCATTAATCCAATTAAAATTAGAATTATTTGATTATATCAATTGATACAACAACATAAGAATCCACAGCACTTTAAACTACTTAACTCCTATCAAATATCAAGAACAAGTGTCTACCAAAAAATAGTCCTAAAAAGTGTTGCCATTCCAAACAACGATAACTATATTCATTAAGAACTTTAATAGGAATAGGACTTACTACTCTACCTTTGTGTTTTTGTGCTAAACAACATGCAAGAGCAGATTTACCAGTACGTGGTGGTGCTGAAATAATATAACTACCTACACGTTGTAATATCTTTATATTTTTTCTAGTTATTAAAAATGGATAAAGTATTATTAATAATATAACTCCTAAAAGTAAATAACCATATCAAGGCATTATTTAACCACCTTACTTTTATTTTTAAACTTATTTTTAATTCAAAAACAAAACTCTACAAAATATGAACTTAAAATAAAGGGAAAAATAAAATCAAAAAAGAAAATTAAAATTTTTGAACCAAAACTAGCATTTTCAAAAAATAACTTTAATTTGTCTACATCAAAATCAAAAAATAACGCAGTAAGCGATGATATTAAAAAACAAAAAATAACTCCACTACAAATTTCAAATAAATCTTTCTTTTTCATAATAAACTCCTAACCAACTAAAAATCCTACTGCTTTTAAAAATACTCATAAAGTTAAAACTTGTTCTAAACCACTAGTAAAATCAACATTTAAAACAGAACTAATAGTATCATCAAAAATACGTCTCAATAATCCGTCAAGTTTAGCAAAAAATTCTCTTAAAGGTTCAACGGGTAAAACTTTACCAACAACACCATAAAGTACTCATCTAAAAGCATTACGCAATTGACCAAAAACATCATATCAACTAACTCGTTCATACTCAGGATTAAAAGGACTATTTGGTGGAACTGGTGTTACTTTCTCACTTGAAAAAATATTAACTTGACCAAATAAAACATCTGGTGAAATAGTTAAATCTGTAGTTCCGTGAATATCAAAAAATACAGTTAAATGTCTTAAATTTGGAACACGCACCGGCATAGATATAAAATTATATAAATCTTGACTAAAAGTAGTATTATCAATTGCACCTTTAAAAACATATTTAGTATCACCAACATAATCTAAAAAACTAAAAGAAAAATCACCAGTAAATGTAGAAAAACCCTCATAACTAAAATAAAACATAAAACCTTGAATATAAAAACTTAAAGGTTTATCAATTTCAAAATTTAATTCAAAACGTAAACTCAAAGGTTTAGCTCAACGATTTACATTATAAATAAGAATTTGATTTTTTTTGCCATATTGAATAAAATTATGATTAAACATAATACGAGAAATGTCATCTAACTGATATCTCTTAAAAGAATAAACACCAGTTCCAGTATTAAGTGTTGTCTTTTTAACACCTACAACATCACTTCGATATTCAACATCCAAATCATTCTCTACACCACCTATAATTTCACCACTTACTAATTTTAAATCCGGTTGGTCAATGTCAAAATAAGCAGAATTTCATGGAATTGTTGCTCAATCATCAAAATTATTATATTTAACATACTTAACCATATCTTTTGTAATATCATAATTAACAACATTAGGGTCATTTGAAACAATTAAACTAGTGAGTGCTTGAACAGAAGTATTTACAACAAAAAATAATTTAGCAAACTTAAATCACATAATTATTTACCAAATAAACATTTTAAAATTCACCATGAACCATAAAACAAAACAAATCCAATAAAAAATTGAGTTCCATAAACCACTAAATTTCATAAAATAGTAGTAAAATCATCAACTGGATTACCTATAAACATAGTTCAATAATCAACTATACATTGATGTATTTTATTGTAAATTTCTAAAACATTCATACTTAACACCTACCCAAACAATGACCTAAAAACAAATTTAATAGTACGATAAATAAAATTAAAAATACACCTAATACCAATCAAAAAGTCAAATTAAACAAAATATAAACTTCATTAGTAATGTTTGGTTGATTTAAAAATATACCAATATCATTACTAGAAAATATAAAAATAAAATGCAATATACTCAAAACAAAATTAGACATAACTATTCACCATATTTAAGCCTTACATAATTAGCACGTCGTTCCATTCTTTCTTTAACTTCTTTTTGTTCCAATTTTCTTAAATGATGTTTGGCAATACTTGTACCAACAACATTATTTACATTACTAGCAAAACGACCAATGGTTTTAACATTACGTCCTAATGCTAATGTTGGTAACATTAATTCAGGTAAAATAACCCTAAATGCAAATCTAAGCAAAATCAAAAATATCATCAACGTACCCAAATTAAAACCTAAATCACCAAGTGGAAAACTAAAAAACTTCATAAAAATTGAAGCAAATAATTGCATAACAGTTGTAATAAAAGTTATAAACATAATTTCACATCCTAATGTCTTGTAAATCTAAATAATCCTAAAATTAAATAAAATACAAAACTAACATTTATTAAAGCAAGAATAGGCAAAGGTAAAGTATATAAACTATCATAAAAAACGACTTAATAAAAAGTGTCACAGTATGTAATCCAGCAAAAGAACTTAAATACTGCATATAAATAGTTTGTAACAAAGCATTAACAACTGGCAAAATTTTACCTAATAAAGGTAAAACAAAAACCAAACTAAAAAATAACTTTACCATTTGCTTACTTCCTTTCTAATTACTAATGTGTTCCATGAATAATATGTCCCACAAATTGTTTGATAAACACTAATACCATAAATACAATTGAAATTAACACTGGTCAATTTGTAAGTGTTCCACCATCGCCAGTAGTAAATACTCAACCAAAAATATAAGTAAAAGCATTTAATAATTGTTGGCCAACACCACCAATCATATTTAATAATGCTGATAATCCAGCAGGCATATTAATCACCCCCTTTCTCTAATTCTTTTTGTTGTTTTTCCATTTCTAATTTACGTTTCTTCTTTTCAAAATCTTTACGACAAAAAATACAATCAGGCTCACTATCATTCTCCTTTATATGTTTTCTATGTTTATATTTTTCTATACCCTCACGTATTCAATTTCTACAAAACCAAAGAATTAAATAAAACCCACCAATATATAAAGCATATTTTATAATCTCCTTAAAATCCATTATTTATCAACTCCTAACAACTTATTAAAATTCATATTTTCACTTAATCTCTGTTCAAAATTTCTTTTTGCCTTTTTCTTATGCAACTTTTGTCTTGGCATATTTTTTCATTTATCTTTTTTCATAAATTAATTCACTCCTTATAAAATAAATGTTTTTATCATTTTATTTTGTTCGCTAATTTTTGGCATTTCATTATTAATTTCTAATAATTTATTTTGAAATTCTAATGTTTGTTTTAATTCTTTTATTTGATTGTTTAAATTTTCAAATTTTCTTTCTAATTTTTGTTTTTCATATCTTTTTCTTTCTACTTTTAAATAATTTTTCTTAATCAATTTATTTTCTTTTCTTTTAAAAACCCAATTTGTTATTTTATTTTTAATATTATTTCATGGAATACGAACATAACCTATAACAATACTGATTAAAATAGATAATGGTTTAATTGCAACAATCCCTAAAAGTATAATGTTAGAACCTGTTTAGGATCTTTTTTAACTTATTTTTGATTAAATTAATATCATAAATGTTATTTTATAGTTGAAAAATAAATTTTTAATCGATAAGTTGTCAAATGATAAAATCTTTTTAACAAAAAAATGACAAAGAAAATAAAATGTTAATTAACTGTCAGGTTAGAAATAATTATTCCCTTTTTTAGTTTAATTATGTTTAAAAGATTCCAAACAGGTTCTTAGGAAATAATCCTAAAAATATACTAAATGTAATACATCCAGTTAATACCATAAATTTTAAAATTCATCACATATATATTTTCACTTTAAACACCACCTAACGTATAAACATAAGAATAATCCCAATTTAAACTTGCTCTATCTAAATTAATCTCCGACATATTATCATCATTTAAATCAACATCAACCATACCGTCATCTGTACTTTGATAATCATTAACACTAGCATTAATTAATCTTGCTCTTTCATCAGTAAATACTTCTTGTAATTCTGTATTATTATGTGTATTTCTTAACGGTAACAATAAAGTATTTATAATCTCACTTGCACCGGCAATTATCGTAAGTATTGCATAAGCATTATTAAAATCATTATTAATACCCATAGCAACCCCACTACTAATCAAACAACCACCAGTACCCGTATTCGCTATTTTACGTATAGTTTCAAATCTATTAGGTATTAATTCAGTTAAACCACTAATAACATTTGCTATACCAAAACTATTTAAAGATATATAAGTATCTCAGTCTACAAAAGGTTTATTAACTATTGGACTAGGTGTTGGTATTGGGGTAGGAATTGGTGGTGGTGTAGGACAAGGTGGTCAAAAACAAGGTTCATCTCTTAATAAAGAAACTGACTTATCTACATACTGAACAAACTTAGCATAATTAATTAAACCAATTGTTCCTAATCCTAATAAGATTTTTTTAAAACTATTAATTACTTTAGTTTTAGTATTTGGTCTTTGATTAATATTCCATATATCAATTCCTAACTTTTTACTAAATAACAAAGAATTAATAGAACCTAAAATTGGGTCTTTTAAATATTGACCATAATAAGCACTAACTCCTACCATAGCACTTAATGGACTTAATCCAGTTCTTAAAATTTTACTTAAAGTATAATTACTAGTTTGTTCTAACTCATTAGGCATGTTTACTGTCTCCTCTATTTTTCACTTAATCTTTTTAAAATCTCTTGCAAATGCTTATCTTCCTTAGCATCTCTAAACGCTTTATCAATTAACATATAGTCATATTTAAACTGTTTCCTTTTTTCCATAAATAAAACTCCTTACTTTATATACTAATAAGGAGCATATTTATACTAATTTGTATAACATGGGAGCAAAGTACACAAAAAAGTATATATATATATATATATATGCTCCCTATTTAGTTTTTTTTAATACTATTTTAAACGTTTAATATTATTTTTAAATTTCTCTTCATCTTTACTAAGATAATTAAAAGAATGTAAAATTAAAGTTTGAAATTTAACTAAATCATTAACAATAATTTCTAATTCTTCAATACGTTTTTCTAAATCTTGCATTTTTATTTACCACCTTGATTTTTTTTATTTTGTTTTCTTATTCGTTCCATTTCATTAGCAACTCTGTAACACATTTCACAACCATATACTCGTTCATAAGTTCAATCACTACATTTATGTCTCATAATTTAACTTACTTTCTTGTTGTCTCATTGCCTTATTTAAAGCAATATCTAATATACAATTTGGACAATAATATTTTCCAGTATATAAATTTTGTAAAACTCTTTTAGGACAAATAACTTGGTCACAAAGTTTACACATATACCTTGCTAAATGAAATGCTTGTTCACATGAACAATTATTATTTTTAGCCATAATTTAAAATTAACTCCTAACATAAATAATTATTTAAAATTACCCTTTTAATAAATAACTATTTTCAATTAGAAAGTTTTTTAATATTACCGCTTAAATCAAGTTCAAGTGAATAAAAATTACCAACTTTTAAATCAACAGTAGATAAACAATTATTAAAATCACTAGCAAATTCCGGATTATATCATTTATCACGTGTTTGGCCAGTTGGCACGCTTGTTTGCTTATTTATTTCTACAAATTTCAAAACATCAAACTTTAATGTTTGACCTTTATTATTTTTATCGGGAATAATACGCCCTTTTTCAATATTAACTAATTGAACTTTAAACATAAAAAAACTCAACTCCTAGCCGTAATGTATCTAAAAATACATATATTGAGTATAGTAGGGTAAACCTATACTTATTAGTAATATAACACAAAATTATAAAAATACAATAAAAATAAAAAAATTGGCTAATGTACACGGCTAGGTAATACATTAACCTATTAAGCATTATATATATATATATATATATATACAAGTAAAATTATAAAAAAAATATTTTTTTTCCTAATGTAAAAATCTTTTCTTAAAATCTATTTTTTCAACTTTATTACCAAAAACTTTTTCTGTCCAAGTCAAAACATCTTTATCTTTTTGAATTAAATAACCAATTTCACTAATCCGTAAATAATGCTTATGCGATAAAGCACTTAAATATACATATCGTTCGTAATCTTCATACTCTTTAAAATAATCATTTACAATAGTACTTTCAATAATACCACCAATCATAACAGTATCACCATTACTATCTTTTTGAGTTTTAAAATAAAATACATTCGTTGCATTAAAACTTGCTTTAATTATATCTCCAATTGTCAATCTCTTAATACCACGAACTATAAATAGAATTTTTACAATTACGACTAAAAGCATATGCTTTTATACCAACATCTTCTTGATTTAAAGATTTAACATCATCTAATGCTTTTGTAACATATTTACCTAAATATTTAATAACAAACTCATTTGTACCTTTACGAACAACTCTCAAATCAATACCCTTAGCATTTCCAGCATGTGGTCATCAATCAATTATCATACTGTAAGAACCTGTTTGGAATCTTTTAAACATAATTAAACTAAAAAAGGGAATAATTATTTCTAACCTGACAGTTAATTAACATTTTATTTTCTTTGTCATTTTTTTGTTAAAAAGATTTTATCATTTGACAACTTATCGATTAAAAATTTATTTTTCAACTATAAAATAACATTTATGATATTAATTTAATCAAAAATAAGTTAAAAAAGATCCTAAACAGGTTCTAAGGTATTTTACGATTAAACAATATATGAAAATGTACTGCTCCACGAGTTTGATATTCATAAACATAAAAATGTTTTAATTCACCTAGATATTTAGAACGTTTAGGGTCATTTCATCATTTCTTTAATTTAAGAAAAAATAAACGAATATCTTTTTTTGCTTTTCTAATATCTTGCATATTATCTTTATAAGTTAAAGTAAGAAAACTTAACATTTGACTATCACAAAAATTATGTAATGCTTTTTGTATCAAATTAGTTTTAGTACGAGAAGTATTATTTCTTAACTTTTGTTTATTACCAACATAAGATTTACCCCTAATATTTCCAACATTACTTAAAAAAGAAACAGGTAAAATTACATTTTTAACATAAGAAGCATAAAAAACTTTTTTAATATAAAAATATTGCTGAATATCCATATATAAAAAACCTAGCCATTCATTTATTTTATATATTTAATAACAAACAAATCTTAACATAAAAAATTATAAAAGCAAACACAAAACAAAAATTGTCATTATTTAGTAAAAATTTCCTATTAGTTATCGAGTAATAATTTCCCAAAAGTGAAGTTATTTATATAACTTATAATTAATAATAATTCGATTTAAAACAGCCCTAAAAAGGGCTGTTTATTTTTTGAATACTAAACATATAAATTTTTAAATCGTTTGAATATGAGCAAATTTGGTGCCTTAAAATTCATTTTAAATACATAAAGATATTGCAATTGCAATATCTTTTTTATAATTTTAGTGATTTTATTTTAAAACCCTTATAATTTTTATTTTCAAAGCTATTAATTTCAACTTCATCAAACTTTTTTATTTTTAACTTTTCTAAATTTTTGTTATAAATTTCCATTTTTAAATTTGATATTTTTTTTAATTCTTCTTTTATTGAATTAAATTTAATTTCAAAATAATTTACTTTTTGAGAAATAATTCTATGTTCATTTTCATATTTTCTTATTTCATTTCTTATTTTTAATTCATTTTTATTGTTAATATCTTGATTTGTTAAACAAGATATTTTTTTATTTATTTCTTTTTCTTTTCTTTTTTCATTATCTAGCTTTTTCTCCAAACTTCTAAATTCATTACTTAACTTAGAAATTTGATTTTGACTTTCTTGTAATTGTTTATCCATATATTAAAAATCCTTTCAAAATTAGAAACCTAATTGTTTTATTTTTAAACAATTAGGTTTCTAAAACTATTTTTAATTCATATTTATTATATTCATTAAAAATTGGTTTGTAAATAAAAAAGTTCCTATATGAAAACAAGGAACTAAATTTTTAGGGGTTATTTAGAATTTGTGTTTATTTAACAGTGTAACTTTCCAAAATAATTTAATTTTTGATAAATATTTTTGGGAAATTTTCACTCGATATTGACAACACAAAACAAAAATGATACTTAATGTGTTGTTATTAATAATTATTTAAATTTTTATATAAAAATATTTAAAATTAGAAAATTGTGCATGGTGGACAACATTTTTTACCATATTGCATATTAATTAATTCTTCTGAATTTATACTATTTATATCATAATTAGTTATTAGAAAAGTACTATCTTTTAAATATTGATCTTCATTATTTAACTGTTGGATGTTAAAATTAAATTCTAGATTTCCATTTTCAATTTCATCTAAATCTTCTTCATAATCTACTAATAATTTTTGTTTTAAGTTAATAATTTTTTCATTGATTAAAGCAATTTCTTTTAATACCTTTTCTTTATTATTAAGACTAAAATTTTTGTTAAATGGATTCAAACTTTTTTTAATTTTTTTATTTCTTTTTTTTGTGCATTTTTTTTCATAATTTTCTCCTTTTTTAAAAATAAAAACTCATTTACTTTTTATGAAAATAATGAGTAAAAACCTAATGAAGTTTACATTATATTATATAATATTTTAATTTTTATATCTTAAAAAACAAGTAATATTTATGTAGTAATTATGATAAAATTATAAAGTTATAGGAAGGAAGTAATTATGATTAAAGATAAAAAAAATAATGTTGAAATCATTAATGTCAGTAAAAACTATGATAGTAATGAAGTCATTAAAAATGTTAGTCTGAATATTGCTATTGGTGCCAAAATTGGTATTGTTGGCCCCAATGGTACTGGAAAAACAACATTATGTGAAATGATTTCCCAACTTCGTAAACCAACAACGGGTACTATTAATATTAAATCTGATTTAAAAATAGGCATGCAATTACAAGAAACTAAATTTCCTCGTGGTTTAACTGGTTGAGATATGGCCCAATATTATATGAGAGCTTATCGTTTAAATAAGTATGTTGAAGACATTCAAAAGTTATTGTACTATTTGGACGCCGAAGCATTTATTAATAAACCTATTATTACTTTATCGGGTGGTCAACAACAAAAAATAAATATTTTATTAGCATTAATTGTTGAACCGGATTTATTAATTTTAGATGAATTAGCTACGGGATTAGATTTAGAGGTACGTGAGCGAATTTATGAATTACTAGAAAAAGAAGTTTTTATTAAACGTAATCTTTCAGTATTAATTGTTTCACATAATATGCAAGAAATTGAACGTTTTTGTCAACAAATTATCTTCATGTTTGAAGGTTCAATTATTAGTATAAATGATGTTAAAACTGTTGTTAAAGAATATGGAAGTATTGAAGAATATGTTAAAACTAAATTTAAAGAATATAAAATAGGTATGTATGATAGCGAAGCGTTATTAAAAAGATTAGGAGGGGAAAATAATGAAAAATGAGCTAAGTCTTGAAAAAAACACCTTAAAAAACAAAAATAACGATTGATCTCTTCTTAATTTATTTTGAAGTTATTTAAAACGTAATCGTTCAATTATTATTTTTTCAGTTTTTGTTTCACCATTGATTTTTATTGGTGCATCAATTGGTGGAAATAATCAAATATTATCATCACCTGCTGGTAAAAACATTGGACGATTTATTTTGATGATTATTTGATTGACACAAACTGCTTCCTTTTCAATTCAAACCTTTTTAGCTATTTTATTAGATTTAAAACAAAGCGTAGTTTATCGACGCATTGGTTTAACAAGAATTAGCAAAACCAAGTTTATTATTATAACATCAATATTTAATTTAGCTTTAGTTTTAATTTCTGATATTATTATTTTTATTGGTGTTATGATTATTGGTTATGTTGTTCCTTTATCTGGAATGATTAGTTCCATTTTTAATTGACAATTATTAATTATTATTTTATTTACATTATTTTTTTCTATTACTATTACTAGTATTGCTTTGCTAATGTCAGTTATTATTAAAAGTCGTACTGGACAAGCAATTGTTAGTTTATTTACTAGTTTATTAATTGTTGCACCATTAATTATTTTAACTTACTTTTTAGCTAGTCTTATTGGTGAAGGATTAGTTTCAAGTATTGGTGTTGGTGCTGTTGTTGGTATTTTAGTAGGTATATTTATTGCTTTAAATCTTATTAGTTGTGGCATTTATTATTTAACTTGAAAACTATTTAAATGATTTGATTAATTTTTATAAAAGTATGTAATGAATTATAAAATAACAAAGGAGTGAAAATATACAATGCCTAAAAATATAAGAAATTATGTTATTGATGAACAACCAATTAATTATTTTGATAAAGTTAAAGCATGATTAGATAATCAAAATAAATTTGAAAATTTAGAACTATTGTCAGAAGTTGCATCTCAACAAAACTATTTAAAACAAAGTGATAAGTTAAATACTAAAGTAATAAATCAATTAGAAAATAAATATTTGGCAAATGTTTCAAATTTAAATCAAAAATTGAAAATGTTTTAATATAATAACTTACTTATTTTTATTAATTTATAATCTAATTATTTTTTATAAATAATTAGATTTTTTATATATTAACAATATTTTGAAACAATAGGTTTATTAAAAATACTCCTTTAAAAATAAATTTAAAGGAGTAGGAATATTTAAAAAAATAAATTATGAGTATAATCGAAAACCGTTTCCTAAAATTGTTTTAATTTGTCCTCCACTTTCAGATCCTCATGTTTCACCATAATGAGCAATGATGATTTGAAAAAATCATTTTCCATTTTCTTCATAAAAAATTAACCCTAATTTAATAGTTATTAATAAACTGGCAAGTAGGAAATTTTCTTTATTATTACATATGATAATATTAGAACCTGTTTAGGATCTTTTTTAACTTATTTTTGATTAAATTAATATCATAAATGTTATTTTATAGTTGAAAAATAAATTTTTAATCGATAAGTTGTCAAATGATAAAATCTTTTTAACAAAAAAATGACAAAGAAAATAAAATGTTAATTAACTGTCAGGTTAGAAATAATTATTCCCTTTTTTAGTTTAATTATGTTTAAAAGATTCCAAACAGGTTCTTACAAAAATTTGCTGGGTTAATAGGTCCATTTTTTGTTACTTTTGCATTTATTAAATATTTTTGAAAATTTAGATTTTTAACAACTTGATTAATGGAATGGCAAAACTTTTTAGGACTATTTTTTGGTAGACATTTGTTGTTGATATTTGATAGGAGTTAAGTAGTTTAAAGTGTTGTGGATTCTTAGAACCTGTTTAGGATCTTTTTTAACTTATTTTTGATTAAATTAATATCATAAATGTTATTTTATAGTTGAAAAATAAATTTTTAATCGATAAGTTGTCAAATGATAAAATCTTTTTAACAAAAAAATGACAAAGAAAATAAAATGTTAATTAACTGTCAGGTTAGAAATAATTATTCCCTTTTTTAGTTTAATTATGTTTAAAAGATTCCAAACAGGTTCTTATGTTGTTGTATCAATTGATATAATCAAATAATTCTAATTTTAATTGGATTAATGATGTAAAATTTTTATCATTAATAAATTCAGTTTTGAAAGTTTTAAAAGTTGCTTCAGCAACAGCATTATCATAAGGACAACCTTTTTTGCTTAAAGATCGAGTAATATTGAATGCTAATAAAAGATTATTAATAATTTTATTGTTAAATTCATTACCTCGATCACTATGAAATATTTGGATATCTTTTAAACAACGATTTGATTGCATAAATGCTTGATATACTAGTAATGCATCTTTTTTAACTCCAACACTATGTCCAATAATTTCGCGGTTAAATAGGTCTATTAATAGGCAAATATAGTTTCATTTACCATTAACTTGAACGTAAGTTAAATCACTAACAATAACTTCATTTTTAACCCTATTATTAAAGTTTCTATTAACAAGATTGGTTATTTGACTATTATTGACTTTATTATGATGATTTTTGAATGATAATTTAGTGTATTTTGATATTAAATTATGCTTATTCATAATTTCTTTAATTTTTCTGCGTGATAAATAAATTTCTTGGTTTTCTAAAATTTTTTTTAATCTTCTAGTACCATAAACTTCTTTATTTTCTTTAAAAGCACTAATAACAGATTCATCATACATATTATTTTTGATTTTATTTTCTTTTTTCTTTAAGTTAAAATAATATGTTGATTTAGATATTTTCAAAAAACGACACATTGTGCGAATTTTATATTTAACTTTATTTTTAGCAATAATTTCTACTTTCTGCCTATTATTAGTGCTGCTTGCTTTAAAATATCATTTTCCATTCTTAATTGTTTTAATTCTTTTCTTAATTTAATTAATTCATTTTCTTCAACAGAACGATTATCTTTAGTTTTAAAACTACCTGAATTAGTAAATTGCTTAATTCAATTATAAGTAGCTGCTCTTGTAACATTGTACTCTTTAGCAAGACAAGACACTGACTTACCGCTTTGATATAAAGCTACTATTTGTTTTTTAAATTCATCTGAATATGAGTTAATATTGGCCATAATTATACTTCCTTTCTTTTCACTAATTTGTTCACTTGTCTACGTAATTAGTGTCCAATAAAGTGTAACCCATCCACTCCTTTTTATTTTTTCCCAATAACTTCTTATTTTTAAGAAGTGAATATATTTTATTTTTTTCAAATAAATTTCAAATAAAAATAGAGCAAATTTTAATTTAAACTAAAAATCATAAAAAAAATATATTTTATATTTAAAAAAATATTTTGAATGTTATAATAGTAGTAAATATGGATTAATTTGCATATATTATATAAAGCAGGGGTGGCATTGCCTGAGAAATACCCTATAACCTGATCTAGTTAGTACTAGCGGAGGGAGACTTTATTTTTTATATTTTAAAAAATGATAACTCCTTTTTTGTTATGTAAGATAAATTAAAGAAGTTATCATTTTATTATGTTTAAAGAACAACTATTAACAACGATCAATTATAATAAAGTTAAAAGCAAACTGGAGGTAGGAATGTTAATTAAAGCATCAGCCATTTTTAGTTTAATTACTCTTCTAACATTAACAGTTATTATTAGTATTTTACCTGCTAGTAGTATTAATCACTTTTTTAAAGTTACTACTATTACTGGTTGACAATTTTATAGCAGTAAAATTTATTTAATATTAATTCTTTGTTTATTATTAATTTCATCAATTTTATTATCTGTTATTACATGAACAGTTAAAATAGAAGATATTCATAAAAATATTGTTATTGTTACATTACTATCAATTTTTAGTATCAATCCCATTGCATTAATTTTTAATTTAATTAAACATTATCAATGACAAAAAGAAGAAACTTTTTCCATTTTAAAAACAAGATGATGAACTAATTTTAAATTTGCATTTGGTATTAAACGATGATTAGTTATTGATTATACAATTATTGGTTTATTTACTGGTGTAACTATTGCTTGTGCTTTTATTGAACAAAATTTATTACCAAAAATGCCATACGGCGGCGGTATTGCTATTAAATATATACCTTTAATGGTTATTAGTTATATTATTGGCTTTGCAGGTGGATGATTAACGGGTATGATTAGTGCTTTAATGTCATTATTATTTATTAGTGGTGGTTATGTTATTAGTGCTTGAAGTTATTTATTAGATTATTTTTTGCCAATGACAACACCCGCTATTATTTCATTATTACGTTTTAATTTAAAAGCTGATAAATCAATTTTTACTTATATTAATTATTTTTTACATTGTTTTTTAGTTTGTTTAATTATTTATTTTTGACAAACAATAACAGGATATTTTATTTGATCACAAATTACTAATGCTGATGGAAGTAAAAATATTTGATCAGGATTTAATCCTCTTTTTTACTCATTAGTTTACAATTTTATTCATATTTTTTTGTTTACTTATCCAATTATGCAATTAACAATACCTTTTATTTATCGTGGTTTAGTTAGTCACTATGTAGAAAGATATCGTTAGAATAGTAATTCCAATTACTATTTCTTTTTTTAAATAGCGTTATAATATTAATTGATAGAAAGGGTGATTATAATGAAAAATGATGAAATAATCAAAGAAGATATTATTATTATGGATGGTAATATTAAATTAATGAATAAAGCATTAAATGAGAAAAAGGTTGTATTAGCAGCAATTGAATTAGGAAAACATGCTCAACATACAATTGATATTGGTTGATCTGAACATTTTCAAGCATATGCTAAATTAAAAAGTACAACTACTACTGGTACTTGTTTTTGTAAAAAACCAGCAACTCATTTAGTTTATTTTTGACGATAATAAGATAATATAATTTTTAAATAATTTAATTAACTACTAGATGAGAATTAAAAATAAATTCTTTATCTAATTGATTTTGATATTCTGGATTTGTTATTAATCTTTGTTTTAGTTTTGGTTTATAATAAGTAAAATAAATAATAGTAGCAATTATAATAAATACTCAAAACATTAAAAACTTAATTGTAATTGCAATTAATATGATTCCTCTGTTGCTTACTAAATCATGAATCATATTATAATTAAAAATAATGAATTGACTAATTAAAAATAATAAACAGATAATAAACATAATTCATTCGATAACTTTTATTTTTATTTTTTTATAATAACCCATAACACAAGTTGCTGTTATAACAAAAAGATAAACAAAGATTGTTATATTAGTTGTAAATCCCAACATTTGGTTGTAATTAAAACTAATTCCAATTAAATCCGGAATTATTAGCATAATAATACAAATTATAATTGTAATTATAAAATTAATAGTATTACCATACATTGCAATATTTTCTTTATTTAATTTGGCTATTTTTTCACTAATGTATCCTTCTTTCGCTAATGGTTGTAGCATAGCTCCAGAATAGCGCTACTTGTATTACACCATTCAATTTAATTGATAAAGTACAAATAACTAGTAAAATGATACCTGTTGTACCAGCAATCCCAGCAATAACATTATTTGGATTATAATTATTATCACCATTTGCTCATCCGTTATTACCATTAGGTCCTTGTGAACTGATGGCACCAATAATTAAAATTGTAATAATTAAATAAAAAAAAGTTGTCAAAAATAAGACAATAATTGTTCCCCTACCTAAATTTTTATTAGGATTTTTAACATTTTTTCCAATAACAGTAAAGGTCTCAAAACCAAGGAAAAAGTAGAAAAAAATGCTAAAAGCATTATTAAAAATATTAATTGTAAAATGAAGATGTTTAGTACCAACAAATGCTTGTTGATAAACTATAGTTCCATTTTTGATTACCAGAATAATGGCACAAATAATCAAAAAACAAGTTGACAGTCATTTAATGATTCCTGAAATATTAACAAATCAACGAAAACCTCTTAATCCAAAATAGATACAAATTGTAACCAAACAATAAACTATAATTCCTAAACTATCAATAAATAAATTAGATCATCTATCAGGTAATCATGAAAAAAATGATAATTGGTTTAAGTTAATTCTAAACATTGAAATAATACCACCAATAACAGTAGATGGTAAAATGATATATTGCATAAAGCCGATTATTCATCCTCAAAAACGACCAAAAGTTGCCCTAACATAAATATATGCTCCAACCATTATTACCAGCATAAACTTTACTACATTTTAAAAAAGCACATGCACTAATACTAGCCATTATAGCACCTAAAATCATAATTCAGATTAGATGTAATCCAACTCCGCCATTATTTCAATAATATATTCCTATAAAAGACATAGGAAAAGCTATTGTGCAAGTATAATTAAATCCAAAGTCACACCAGTTCTCCTAAGCCTATTTTTTGCTGCTTTGTTTTTTGTTTTAAAGACTTATTTAAAACTTTTTGTGTGTTCATAGAATCCTCCTTTGAATTTATTTAATATTAACGATAATTATATATTATATTTTATTTGAAATACAATAAAAACTATTTCATTTTTGTAGAAAATAAATATTAGTAAATAGTTTAATAACATTGATTGATAATTAACAAAATATTTAAAATATAATTTAATCAATAAGTAAACATTGCAACTTGTTAAATGATTATGATATTATGGTTTTATGATTACTTTACCTAAACATATTAAAGGAGAAAAACATGAGTTATAATCACCAACAAATAGAAAAAAAATGACAGCAGTATTGATTAAAAAATGAAACTTTTAAAACAAATATTGATGATAATAAAAAACCAAAATCATATATTCTTGATATGTTCCCTTATCCTTCAGGATCAGGTTTACATGTTGGCCATCCTAAAGGTTATTGTGCTACTGATGTTATTTCACGAGTTAAAATAATGAATGGTTTTAATGTTTTGCATCCAATTGGTTGAGATGCTTTTGGTTTACCAGCTGAACAATATGCCTTAAATACAGGTAATACTCCAGAGACATTTACTAAACAAAACATTAATAATTTTCGTAAACAATTACAAAGTATTGGTCTAAGTTTTGATTATAATAAAGAAGTTAATACTACAGATCCTCAATATTATAAGTGAACACAATGAATTTTCATTAAACTTTATGAACAAGGGTTAGCTGAAATTAAAGATGTTGAAGTTAATTTTTGTGAACAGTTAGGAACTGTTTTAGCTAATGAAGAAATAATTAACATTAATGGTCATATGGTTTCTGAACGTGGTAATTTCCCAGTTATTAAAAAACCAATGCGTCAGTGGATTTTAAAAATTACTAAGTATGCTGAAAAATTATTAAAAGGATTAGATGATTTAGACTGACCAAATAGTGTTAAGGAATTACAACGTAATTGAATTGGTAAAAGTCTTGGAACACTAGTTGATTTTATAGTTGAAAATAATAAATGTAAGGTTTCTATTTTTACTTCAAGGGTTGATACTATTTTTGGTGTTTCATTTTTAGTACTTGCCCCTGAACATCCATTAATTCATGATTTAACAACTAGTGAATATTCGCAAGCAGTTACTCAATACTGTTTAGCTGCTAAAACTAAAACAGATTTAATGCGTCAAGGAGATGATACTTTAAAATCTGGTGTTTTTACTGGAAGTTATGCTATTCATCCTTTTACTAAAAGTAAATTACCAATTTGAGTTGGTGATTATGTTTTAAATCATTATGGGACAGGAGCAATTATGGGTGTTCCTGCACATGATAGTCGTGATTTTATTTTTGCTAAAAATAAAAAGTTACCAATCAATTTTATTATGAAAACTAATAATAAAAATGAACCATTTTTGGGTACTAGTGAATATATTAACTCTGATTTTATTAATGGTAAGGATTTAGAAACAGCTACTAATTTAATTGTTAAAAAATTACTAACTTTAAAACAAGGAAAAGTACATACTGCATATAAGTTACGAGATTGACTTTTTTCTCGTCAACGTTATTGAGGTGAACCTTTTCCGATAATTTATTGAGAAGATGGTACAATATCAACAGTAGATGAACAACAATTACCAGTATTATTACCAAAAATGACTAATATTAAGCCATCTAATTCGGGGAATGCACCTTTAACTAATGCACCAAATTCCTGATTACATGTAACTAGAAAAGATGGTGTAAAAGGAAAAAGAGAAATTAATACAATGCCACAATGAGCAGGTAGTTGTTGATATTATTTAGCATATATTTTAAAAAATGATGATGGTACTTATTGTGATTTTAATAGTGCTATTGCGCAAAAACGTTTTAACTATTGATTACCGGTTGATTTATATATTGGTGGTCAAGAACATGCTGTTTTACATTTATTGTATGCTCGTTTCTGACATTTAGTGCTATATGATTTAAAGTTAGTTAATGTTAAAGAGCCATTTTTAAAATTGGTAAATCAGGGTATGATTCTTGGTGAAAATAATGAAAAAATGTCTAAATCACGCGGTAATGTTGTTAATCCAGATGATATTATTAATGAATATGGTGCTGATACTTTGCGAATATATGAAATGTTTATGGGGCCATTAACAGCATCTTTACCGTGATTAAATAGTGGTTTGGTTGGTTGTTATAAGTTTTTAATGCGTATTTATCGTCTTGTTAATAAAGATGAGTATAAAATAAAAATTACTACTAAGAATGATAAATCATTAGATACAATTTATCATCAAACTGTAAAAAAAGTAACTAATGATATTAATGATTTAAATTTTAATACTGCTATTGCACAACTTATGATTTTTATCAATGCTTGTTATAAAGCACCAACTATTTATCAACAATATTTAGTTAATTTTTTAAAATTATTAAATCCATTTGCTCCACATATTGCTGAAGAATTATGATTTCAATTTGGTAATAAAGAAAGTATTAATAAAAGTCAGTTTCCAAGTTATGATGAAAAATTTTTGATTACTAGTGAAGTTACTATTGCTATTCAGATTAATGGTAAAACGAAAATAACTTTAGTAGTAAAAGAAAATTTAAATAATCAAGAACTTTTAAAAGTAGTTAATAATGAAGAAAAAGTAAAACATTGATTGCAAGATAAAACAATTATTAAGACAATTTGTATACCAAATAAGATTGTTAATTTTGTTGTTAAGTAAAGGAGGAATAATGAAAGTTGCTATTATTTTTGCAGCAGGAATTGGCAGTAGATTGCAACCTATCTTAAATAATGTTCATAAATCGTTAATTAAATTTAAAGGTTTAACTTTAATTGAACATATAATTAATCATTTAATTGAAATACATGATTTAAAAAAAATTATTGTCATTACTGGTCATTTAAAAGATGAATTTAATTTTCTTACTCATAAATATTCAAAATTAATCTTAATAAATAATCAACATTTCCTTGATTATAATAGTGGTTATGCTTTGACATTAGTATCATCATATTTTAATGGTCAAGATGATATTTTTATTATTTCTGGTGATATGATTAGTACAAAAAATATTTTTTTAAATAATTTTTCAACTAATATGATGGCCGCTATTAAGTGTGATCATGATAATATCAAAGAAGATTGAAGTTATAAATTAAACAAGAATGGTAATATTATTGATATTATTAAAAGTAAAAAAAAGGATAGTTTCTTGGCGGGAGAATGAAGTTATATTACTAAAAAATGAGCAAAAGTTCTTGGTGAAGATTTAATAAATCCACACCAAGAAATTGTATTGCAAACAACAATGGTTGGTAAATATTTAATTAGTAATAGTATTAAACATAATTTTGAATTAAAACCTTATGTTTTATCATTTGATTGTCATTGGGATGTTGATAATATTATTGATTTAGAACGAACTAATAAATATTTTAAATAATTTAAGTAGTTAATTTTTTTCCAGAAGTTGTTGTTGAAACTACTGGAATTTCTTCACGATTACAACTATGTGCAACATTTTGGAATGGATTAGTAGTATTACCATTTAATTTTAGTGCTTCTGCTGTTGTTTCTGCTACTGATTCATTTTCTGGATCTAGTGCATCTACTTCTTTAAAACTAACTTGTCCATTACTATTTGTAGAAACATTATTTTTTTGATTAACATTATCTTTATTTTTAATAATATTAACTGATTGATTTAGTTTAGGTTTTTTAGTTCGATTATTAAATAGTGAAACTAAAAGTTTTTTTAATCATATGTATGGAAGAAAAGAAATATAAGCGACATCTTTTGCAAATTTTACAATTCAATTTCTACCACCACCAGAAGAAGTTGCTTTTTCTTTTTTATTTTTTTCACCTTGTAATTTATCAAAAATTTCTTTACTTGGTTGTTGCTGTTGTTGTGCTGACATAATTTTCACATCCTTTTTTATTTAAAAATAATTAGGTTCCACTTATCTAATAAAAAAGAATAAGTCGAACCTAATGGTCTTTAATAATTTAGTTTATTATGATGTTAGTATAACATATTTTCAATTTTTAAGCACAATAATTAAAAAAATAACATCCTTAATTTTGAGTTAATAAATCATAATTTTATTTAAAAATATTTATTTTATCTTTTAATTTTTATGAAAAATTTTATACTGTATTTTGGATATTTTTAAATATGGGAGATTGTCAAAAATCCGGAATAAATTAAATCTATATAGTCTTATTATATTTTAGACAAGAAATAATTTGGATTTTTATGAAATTGTAACTTTATATTACTATTTTTTAAAAGATAATACAACTAAAATACTTATTTTTAAAAATTACTAAAAAAATAAAAAATAAATGTATTGTTAATATATAACAAAAATGCTTATTAAAATAAACTTTAATAAGTTTTTAAATATGTTATAATATTTTAAAGTCCTTTAAGATAAACCGTATACCGTTATGATTACTAAGCGTATGTAAAGTACGTGGTCTCTTAGGCAAATCCCTATTTAGGGATTTTTATTTTATAATAACTGTACTGTTGTATTTATTTTATTACATTTAAAAATAACCATTTTAATGTAAATACTAATATTATATGTTCTATTACCAAGCATTTCTTTTAAAACGTGTCAAATATTAGTTTCAGTAAAACAACCTATATTTCACTTTGCACCTTGATTTTCAATACCTTGTTTATTATTTTTAAAATACTTTTTCTTTAATTTTTTATGATTATCTAATTGGTTATATAAATAATCAATTAATTGTTGATATTGACCATTATTAATTAAATTTTTACAATGCTTATATTCTTCTAAATATTTTTCTTTATTTCCAGCCATTACTCCAAGATATAATGTTCTAATTAAATGAAATTTATCTAAGAACCTGTTTGGAATCTTTTAAACATAATTAAACTAAAAAAGGGAATAATTATTTCTAACCTGACAGTTAATTAACATTTTATTTTCTTTGTCATTTTTTTGTTAAAAAGATTTTATCATTTGACAACTTATCGATTAAAAATTTATTTTTCAACTATAAAATAACATTTATGATATTAATTTAATCAAAAATAAGTTAAAAAAGATCCTAAACAGGTTCTAAAACAAATTCTACACCTAAATAATTAGCAAGTTCTTTTATTCATCCTGCACTATCACCACAAATAATAATTTTTGCTTGTTCAATATTTTCATAAAATTTTTGACAATGTTCTTTAACAAATTCAGCAGTTTTTTTAACTCCAATTGGTGTTCTTGTTTTTCTTATAATTGCTTTTACTCTTTTGTTTTGTACTTTGTGATTAATATTATCTGTATATGTTACTATTAATCGCATAGAATGTTTTGTACCTTTACGTTTAAAGTTTCAAAATTT
Source organism: Spiroplasma endosymbiont of Dactylopius coccus (assembly GCF_977110965.1). Lineage (NCBI taxonomy): Bacteria > Bacillati > Mycoplasmatota > Mollicutes > Entomoplasmatales > Spiroplasmataceae > Spiroplasma > Spiroplasma endosymbiont of Dactylopius coccus. The sequence goes on from NZ_OZ373019.1 coordinate 868,168, forward strand.
TCGATGTCCATCATCAATTGCTACAAAAATAGGTTGATTTTTTTCTAATTTTACTTTTATTGGGTTTGCTTCAAATATTTCTAAATTTTTAAAAACTCTATGAACACTACTAACACTAATACCTGCTTTTTTACAAATAGTACAAATATCACGATATCTTTTTCCATCCGCAAAATTTTCAATAATAGTATCTTCGATATCTTCACCAATTCTTTTATATTTTGGAAGTTCCATTTTTTCATCAACTAAACAAACACGAACTCATTTTTGTAATTCTTCATCAAAATATTCATAAATTCTTCTTTTATAAGTTACTAATCCATACATTGTTTTTCTTGTTCGATATTGATAATCAACAATTTTATATTTCTTTTTATCTCTTGTATTTTTTATTCTTCAATCTCACTTTTCTCATTTCTTTGTTATATGTTCTAAAATTAATTTATCAATTTTAGGATATTGTTCTTTATAAGTTCATAAGTAATTAAAACTCATATTTTTCTCCTAACTATTTTTTAAATTTCTAAATTTATTGTAAATATTTTTAAAATATTAATTTACTGGTTTATTATAAACATATATAAGTGTAACTTTAAATAAAATAAAAAAATATTTAGAACCTGTTTAGGATCTTTTTAACTTATTTTTGATTAAATTAATATCATAAATGTTATTTTATAGTTGAAAAATAAATTTTTAATCGATAAGTTGTCAAATGATAAAATCTTTTTAACAAAAAAATGACAAAGAAAATAAAATGTTAATTAACTGTCAGGTTAGAAATAATTATTCCCTTTTTTAGTTTAATTATGTTTAAAAGATTCCAAACAGGTTCTTAAACATTTTCTATATAAATAGCATAAATATAATTTTTCTATTTAAATTAATTATAATATTTAATGGAAAAAGTTATAAGGAGGTAAAAGATATGAAGAAATTACTAAGTATGATAGGAGCAATGATTTTAATGGGAACAGCAAGTGCAAATGTGGTTGCATGTGGTGGAGGAGAAAATCCAACACCAGAGCCAAGTCCAACTCCAAAACAAAAGATTGATTTAAATACTAAGATTAAAAATTTAAGTGTTGATATTCTTTTTGATGCAAATAAAACAAATCAAGAACTTGATTCAAAAATTTTAAGTGATTTTTATTTATGAGTATTAAAACCAAGATTAGTAAATCCAACTATTAAATATTTTAGTGATGCACAAGGAAAAACTAATGTAAGTAATCAAAAACAAAAAGCAGGTGATTTATATGTAGTTATTACTGCTGATAATGATGATACCAATTATCAAGGTTCGACAAATCTAATTAAAATATCTTTAAAACAATATAAATTAAGTGATATTACCCAATTAATTGGTTTAAATTTGACTGCTAATTCACTTAAAAAATTTAAAGATTTTGATTCGATAATTTTAAATAATGATGTATTTAAAGATAAACCTATTTCATATAGTTTTACAACAGTTACATATTATGAATATGACCCACAATCAAAAATTAATTCTGATAATGCTCAACGAAAAGGAAACTTTTGAGTAGTTATTAAAACAGATTTTTCAGAACCTAATTGATATGGTGAAACACAAAAAATTAAAATTACTATAAATTAAGTTATTTAATAACTTAATTTATGAAATATTTAATTTGATTAAAAAAGATAAAAATAAATTAATTGAAATAAAAGATTATATCCATATAAAAACGTAATTAGGGGTAAAAATAATGCTAGTGTGAAAAAAAGTATCTTCACATTTGCTATATAATAAACAAATTGAATATCATTAATTTATTGGTCTCACAAAATAAACGCCTTTAATTTAGGCGTTATTTTGCATTTAAAAGCATACTTGTAAAAATAATGAAAAATAGTACAATTTATAAGTAAAATCAAGGAAAAAAGGAGTAATTTAAAATGAAAACATGAATAAAAACAAATTTAAATAAAATAACATTAGCATTAGCACTAACTGGTGCTATAAGTGGAGTAACTGGTTTAACAATTGGTTCATTAGCACATCATAAAACTAATGATTTACAATATTATTTAGGACATCAGTATAATGTTTACTGGGGGGTCTGGAACAACTATATGGTCGCACAAAACAAATGATGAACACAAAATAGAGTTATATTTTGGAATTAAACCAGATGAAAGTTATGATATAAGATGAGATGGTGTTTATCCTAATGGATATTTTGATAATTAAATTTCTAAATTAATATAAGAAATATTTTCGTTATATTTATCGAATAAACTAATATTAGTTAGATTTATTTCTTGTTTATCAGTTATTAAAATTAAATCATAATTACCAGCACCAAATATACCACTAATTTCTACCCGATTTAAATTATTAATCGGGTTTTCAATTCGTAATTCAAATTCACTGTTATTATCAATTTGTAAAATTTCGAGGCTTTTTAGAAATCTGTGTATCTTTGTTTTACAAAGTACTAGTTAAGATTAATTCTATCTTCAAATTTTATCATAAAATGAGCAATTGCTGTATTTCAATTTTGAATGGGCATTGTTCATTTTTTTGTTATATTTTCAATTGCTAAATAAAATATTTTCAATTCTTCCATATCATTAGGAAAAACTTTTTTATTTCTGATAACTTTTCGTAATTGACTATTAACAGATTCAATAGCATTTGTGGTATAAATTACTCTTTTAATTTCTGTTGGATAACTAATAAAAACTATCAAATTTTCTCAATTTTTATATCAAGATTTAGCAATTTGAGGATATTGTTTATTTCACTTATTTTCAAATGTTTCTAAAGCCTGCATTGCTTGTTCTTCACTACATGCAGTATAAATTGGTTTTAAATCTGCAACTAGAGATTTTCTATGCTTATATGAGACATATTTCAAACTATTTCTAATTTGATGAACGATGCATAATTGATGTTCTGTTTTAGGATAAACTGATTGTATTGCTTCTGACATTCCTGTTAAATTATCACTACAAGCAATAAGAATATCATTTAAGCCTCGATTTTTCATTTCTGTGAAATTGGCTAATCAAAATTTAGAACCTTCATTTTCACTAATTCATAAGCCTAAAACATCTTTTTTACCTTCTAAATCAACTCCTAAAGCTATATACACAGATTTGTTAATAATGCGTTTATCTTGTCGTATTTTACTACTATGCAATCAAAATAAACAATCGGATAAATACTATCTAATGGTCGATTTTGCCATGCTTTTACATCATCAATAACATCATCAGTAATTTGACTAATAACACTTTCACTAATATCAGCACCATGATATAACTCTTGTAATTGCATTCTAATATCTGATAATGTCATACCTTTTGCATATAAAGAAAGAACTTGTTGATCAAAACCATCAAATCTTCTTTGTCTTTTTGCAATTATTACAGGATTAAAATTACTATTGCGATCTCGTGGTACATCAATCTCAATTTTACCTTGTTGAGTTATTAATTTTTTTGAACTTATACCATTACGAGCATTGTCACTATTACTATGTTGATTCTTATCATATCCTAAATAATTTTGCATCTCAGAATTCAACATTTTTTCTACTAATCTTTTTGTTAATTCTTTATACAAACCTCCCTCTTTAAAAACTGTTGTTAAATCTTCAGTATTTTCTAATAATAAATCTACTGCTTTTGATATTGGATCATTATTATTAATATTTTGCTTTTTAGCCATCTGTAATTCACTCTTTCTAGGTTTATTATAGAATTAATTAAACATAGTTATTTTTGTAAGTTACACAGATTACTAAACATTACCAAAATTTCTTTATAAAATTCTAATTTAGAAAATAATTGAGATTTATTTGAACCATATAAATTTAAAGCATTTTCAATTTTATTATTATTAATGATTGCTTTTGTAAAATATTTTCCATATTCGCCATTTGCTAATGTTCAATCTGCTGGGATTAACGAAGGTATATTATTAGTTTCTAATTCATTTGTTATAGATAATCAGTTAAATTGATTATCATCAAGTTTAAACAATTCATTTTGACTAATATCATTATTTTTTAATTTAATATTATTTAAATCAGTAAAATCAAAATATTTTGATTTTAATATGACTTTTGCATCTTTAAATTTTCAAATATCATCCTTAGTAGGATGTATTGGACTTGATTTTAATTCAAAATAATAAGGTAATAATATTTTATTATCATCATTTAAACCTTTATTAATTGATAATATTGAATAAATATATTCTGATAACATTATAAATATTTGTTTAAATATTTTTACTTGTTTTAAATTAATATAATTAGGATAATCTAATTTTCACTGTTTAAATAAATTGGTAATAACATCTTCTGGTTTTTGTCCTTCAAATTTTGCACGTAATTTTGCAATTTCATTTTTTGGTTTACCATTATCATTATATGTATCACCTTCAAAATTTCTATTATAGTTATATGTATAACTTAACATATCTAATAAAAGTTGCTGTAAACTATCATTAGTTGGTGCATCTTTAATTTCAATTTCAATATCATCAAATTTATCATTTGTAGCAACATAACTATAAAATTGACTTTCACCTACAAAATCTCAAACTTCTTTATCTTTTAATTCTTTTTGACTTTTTAGTGGTCATTTACCACCTAAAACATTACTAAATTCATACCCTAATCAAGCATGTGTAACTCTTGCATTTTTAATGACTTCTTTTCTTGTTACAGAACCACTACTAATTTTAATTAAATCTAAAACTGATTTTTCTTGGCTAATAAATTGTTTTGCTAAATTTCAAGGTAATATTTGTTCACTAAATCATTGTTGTAATATTCTAACTTTTGGTTGAGTTTCAATAGGCATTGATAATAGCGGAAATGCTATCTTATCTTTAACAAATAACTTTGGGTATACTTCCATATTGTCAACTTCACCAAGTACCTTTATATTGCCGAAAATCATGCTTCTAGGGGCTTTAATTTTTAAACCAATTACTTTTGTATCTTTATCTAATGGTTTTTGTAATTTAATAATAATTGGATAACCATCTCTTGTTTTAAAATCTTTAATTTTAATAATAGTAATACTTTTAGTACTTCTAGTTTTTGGATTTTGATAAGGTTGAGAATAATTATTAATGATATATAAATTATCAATATTATTTTCAGTTAATGGTTCATTAATAGATACAGCATATAACTTAAATTGATTTAATAAATTTATTTCTTGAAAAATTAAATTTTTAATATCAGTCATACTATATTCAATAGTATTATCATTAATATTTGTACTTGCTCTTTGATTTAATTGCATAGTAAAATCTGATGTTTCAACAGCAGTAGTTTTTAATACTTTATCAATATCAATAAAACCAATTTTAATAGTATTTGCTGAAAATTTTAAACTATTATTTTCATTATTTTTAAATAAACGTTCAATTTCATAAATATAAATTGTTCTTTTTTTAAATTCATCGTATGCTCTATTAATATCGGGGTCACTAGTAGCGCGCATCATATTAGTAAAGTCATAAGGAATATTATCAATTAAATAATCATTTTCCACTTCTGCTTGATTAAGTTTAGTTTGTTTCTGTGGAAACTTCGTTTGTGGTTTGTTGTTGTTTTCCATTGTTCTCTCCTATTAATTGGTTATTTTCGGGATTAAATAATTGTATTTTAACTGTTAAATTATTAATTTTTTGTTCATCATTAATATTAAATGTTTTACTATTTAATAAGTCTTTATCTAAACGTACTAGTATTTGAATAAATTTAAGAATATCAATATTAAATTGTCATAATTTTTGTTCAATATAATTAATAGTTGAAATATTTACTGCTGTACTTTCGGGAACTGATTGTTGTGCAGATTTCTTTTGACTTGGTATATGAATACCACAACGTTTAAATATTTCATTAACATTTCAATCGTATATATCAGTTAGAACCTGTTTAGGATCTTTTTTAACTTATTTTTGATTAAATTAATATCATAAATGTTATTTTATAGTTGAAAAATAAATTTTTAATCGATAAGTTGTCAAATGATAAAATCTTTTTAACAAAAAAATGACAAAGAAAATAAAATGTTAATTAACTGTCAGGTTAGAAATAATTATTCCCTTTTTTAGTTTAATTATGTTTAAAAGATTCCAAACAGGTTCTTAAATTTTTACCTTTAAAATTACTACTTGTCATATTAATATTTTCATTTTGTTCGTTATTATCTCCACCACTTTTAAATAAGTAATTTTTAGTAACGAGTTCTCTTACTGCTTGCTCTAACGTTGATTGAACATTACCATAAGTTTGATTAAAAATAAATTTAGGTGAATTTAAAATAGTATCTAAGAACCTGTTTGGAATCTTTTATAAAATAACGTAAAATGACTATATATTTTAAGATAAGGGGTATATATGCATAAAAATTATCCAAGTCATGTTACTAAAGAACAATTTAAGAACATAAGATCAATTTTAGAAAATAGCAAAAAGAAAACAAAACCAAGAAATTTAGATTTATATGAAGTATTTTGTGCAGTTTTATATGTATTAAAAAGTGGATGTCAATGAAGAATGTTACCAAAAAATTTTCCAAAATGACAAACTGTATATTATTATTTTCAAATTTGAAGTAAAAATAGTGATAAAGAACCTAGCACTTGACAAGTAATTTTAAAAAAAATTAGTTAGAAAAGTTCGTATCAATAATGGTAGAAAAGAACAAACTAGTTTTTGTATAATTGATTCACAAAGTGTTAAGAACACAGATACTGCTAAAAATAAAGGTTATGATGCTGGTAAAAAAATTTCAGGAATAAAGCGTCATATTGCTGTTGATTCTCAAGGTTTACCACATACAATTTACATAATCACAGCAGAAAAAACAGATCGTAACAGTGCTATAATAATGATTGAAAATGAAAAAGAAAATTTATCTAAAGTTCAAAAAATACTAGTAGATGCTGGTTATACTGGTGAAAAATTTGCTTTTAAAATCAAAACAATCATAAATGCAAATGTTGAAGTTATCAAACGTAATGAATTACATTCTTTTGTATTATTGCCAAAAAGATGAGTTGTAGAACGAAGTTTTGCATGATTAGAAAAATGCAGAAGATTATGAAAAAATTGTGAAAGAAAATTAAATACTAGCTTACAAATGGTTGTTCTTTCCTTTATTTCAATTTTATTAAAAAGATTTTAAACAGGTTCTTAGAATTATTTGGAGAAATTTTTATGAAATTTTGAAATTTGCCAATGGCAGATTTAGGTTTTAATTTAGGTAATTTTGTTATTTTTATTCTTTTAATAAAGTTTGCTATGTCAGAACCTGTTTGGAATCTTTTAAACATAATTAAACTAAAAAAGGGAATAATTATTTCTAACCTGACAGTTAATTAACATTTTATTTTCTTTGTCATTTTTTTGTTAAAAAGATTTTATCATTTGACAACTTATCGATTAAAAATTTATTTTTCAACTATAAAATAACATTTATGATATTAATTTAATCAAAAATAAGTTAAAAAGATTCCAAACAGGTTCTAAAATTAAAGATATTGAAAAAGCAAATAATTTTTTAAAAAAATATAATACTGATTTAAAAAAAGTACTATCTATGAACCAACACGATTGATTAAATTTAGTTCATACAATACATTCAGAAAATAGATATGGAAAAACTTTAATTTTAGATTTACAAAAAATTCGTGCTAATGCTATTAAATTTAATTTTAAAAAAAGTTCAATTCATAAGATTGTTTTAAATGCAAATAAAATTTTTAAATATTTGGATATTAGATTTTATTTAAAAAAAGGTTTAAATAAATTTTGAAAAAATACATCATATTTTGAAAAATTACGAGAAAGTATATATAAATTACAAGAAAAATTTGAAAAATTAGAAAAACAAGCATTTGAAAAAATTAATAAATTAAAAGAAAAAGTAACTGATTTATTTACTAGTGCAGAGAAAAAAGCAATTAAACATGCACAATTAATTCCATTAAATTCCCCAGTATTTATGGGTTGTAAAATTCAACCTTTATCATTAGATAAATGTGCAATTACTATTTATCATCGTAATCCTAAATATAAACCAATTACAGTTGTTGATAGTATTCTTAAAGCAGAAACTTTTGTTACTCAAATACATCCATTCCATTGATATCGTTGATATAGTGGTTGATACATTGGTTATGGAGTTAATCAAAATAAATGATTAAAAGCAATAGCATTTGCTCCACCGGTTGTTCAACAAATAATTAGAGATAGTTTTAAAGTATATAGAGAAATATTTAGAATCGTAAGAACTTATCATAAAGTAGCAAATGTTATTAATAATCCTATTGAAAATATTAATAAATCATTTAAAAATGTTGGTTTAAAATTTTCAGTAAATACTGTATTTGGTACTGGATTATTACATCATTTAGAAAAATTTGCATATAGTCAAGTTGTAAAAAAAGGTAAAAAGAAATTACAAAAAGAAATTATGCATATATCACATAGAAAAACTAAAACAAAAACTAAACATTATAAAAAAGCATTTTTTAAGGAATGATAAAATATGATTAATAAACTTTGAACTGGTGTCAGTCTAGAAAATTATAATAACTGATATCCATTAACTGGAAAAATCACAGAAACACCACAGCAATATATACAAACATGACCAAATGTTAATGATTGATTTAAAACTTTTGCTATTCGTGCTCAAAATGATATTAATGCTTATCTTGGTTTTATTTTATCTAAATTTCCTTTTGATAGTTTTAAAGATGAATTAATTAAAGAAACATTAAGAGATATGGTTTTTGTAACCGCTGAACATTGAGTATTTAATCGTACACCAATTGAATTTAATGTTGATGCTACTATTCAGTTTAATAATGGTAGTCAATTTAGTGCAAATAGTATTCCTACAATCAATGTTTGAGATTTAGCACCAAGTAGAATGAAAATATTGGCAAGACTAACAGAATTAAAACAAATATTATCAAATTATAATGATGATGAAATAGATGTTGAAAAAATTGATTTAAAAGCATTTTATACTAGAAATCAAGTTGATGAATTAATCGAACAACAAAAAGAATTTACATTATCAAAACAAATTAAATTATATGATGATTTAGTTGATGATAATGAAAATGAAATATATAGAGGTTCTGTTAGTAAATTTGTTAATAAAGGTTATGTTGCAACTGATTATGATAAAGAAACTGAAACAATGATTTTAGATTGACCTGATGAAATTGGTACATTACCACCCGAAGCATTACAAAATAATCCACAAATTGGTGATTTTACGCATGCGCCAACTGCTGATTTTTCTGCTAAACAACAAAAAAGAATTACTACAAATGAAAACAATATAACTAAAATAAATAATGAATTAATTAAAACTAATGAAAATATTAATGATATTAAAAATAATTGATTTAATATTGAAACTAGTCCTTTATGAAAAAAAGTTGAAAATAATAATATAGAAATATTTAAATGATATTTTATTAAAATCAGTTATCAATATTCAACAGAAAATAACTTTATGAAATTTTATAAAGTAATTAAAATTTATTTAAATAATGTTTTTAATGAATTTGAATTGCTAAATGTTGATTCCATGACGATAGTGAACAAATCCAAAATAAAAAAATTTTAAATACCGGAACGATTTACTATAACAATAAAAAGAAAGAATTTAGTGGTGGCGGTAATTCTTATCCTGAACGTGGAAAAATTAATTTAATTGGTGATATAGAAGAAATATATCAATATCAAGGAATAGATACACCAACTGAATTTATAGCAGAAGAAAGTACTGAGCATGATTATTATACAAAACAAGAAACTAATGAATTATTAGATAAAAAACAAAATATAGATGACAATAATTTACAAACAATAGAAAAACAAATAGTTCCGGCAATTAATGAAAATAAATTAAATATTGACAAAAAACAAGATAAATTAATTGCTAGTGAAAATATTAAGATTGATGAAAAAACTAATACTATTAGTGCTACTGGTGGTAGTTCAGTTGATGAAAATAGAATATTTAATAATAAAGATGATAAAGATAGTACTACAAGATTAGTTAATGAAGTTATTAAAACTAATGTTGGTGGTAAAACTTTAATTTATAGAAATGAACCAGTTGTAACTGATAATTTAGATATTCCAAATAAAAAATATGTTGATGATAAAATACAAGAAGTAGATAAAAAATTAGAAGATAAAATTGATAAAAACCAATTTGAATATGCTTTTCAATTAAATGCTATTGGTACTGAAATTTCTGGTTTAGAAACTAAAAATAAAACTATTGTTGGTGGTATTAATGAAAATAAAGAAAAGATTGATAAAAAACAAGATAAATTAATTTATGTTCAAGAAAATAAATGGGGTGCGTTTGAATATATTAATTTAGGTAGTATACCTTTTACAGCAGATAATGATATTCCACCTGTTAAATTTGTTAAAAAATTAATTGATGATAAAATAAAAGATTTAAAAATTGGTAAATGAAAAGAAGTAGGAACAGTTAGTAGTGATAAAAAAAATATTACTTATAATTTTATAAGAGATAAAAGATATAAAGTTTATTATAATTGGGGTCAATCTACTAGTCCAAATGTTATTAAAGAATTTATATTTGACGCTTCAAATAATAATTATTTAGAAAGTTTTATTGAAGAAAATAATATAATAAGTATTCTTTGATTGCAAGATAATAAAATTTTTATTAAACAAAAAAGTCGTATTAATTACGGTTTTGTTAGTAAATTAGAAGAATATCAAGAAGAAAATACTTATCAAATTAATAGTAAAACATTAGAACCTGTTTAGGATCTTTTTTAACTTATTTTTGATTAAATTAATATCATAAATGTTATTTTATAGTTGAAAAATAAATTTTTAATCGATAAGTTGTCAAATGATAAAATCTTTTTAACAAAAAAATGACAAAGAAAATAAAATGTTAATTAACTGTCAGGTTAGAAATAATTATTCCCTTTTTTAGTTTAATTATGTTTAAAAGATTCCAAACAGGTTCTTAGACTTCATTTGTTGAGTAATTTTAATCAGCAACTATAACAGTTTTTATTTATAGAATTTTCTTTTACTTTATTGCATATATTACATTTCTTGTCATACATCATGATTCTCCTTATTTTCAATTTGATTAGCAATTTCATTTAATATTTTTAATACTTTATATTCATTTTTTAAATCTTTAATAATAAATATTAAAAATATTATTAGTGTTATGCTTGTTATTAATATTGGTACTATTAATAAAATTTTTCATAATATCATTTTTTACTCTTTTCATTTTTTAAATCATTTAACATTAATTGAACAAAATGCACGATTTTTAGGAATATTTAAAGTATTAAAAATTTGACCAGTTACTATAATTTCATCATTTTTGTTTAATAAAATACATCGTTTATAAAATTTTGGGTTATTAAAAATTAAAGTAACATAGTTTAATCCATTTCATTGACCTCTAACACTATAATATAATTCTTTATTACCTTTTTCGTAATATTTTGCTTCAATAGTATTACTTAGTTTTACTGTTAATTTGACATAATTTGCTTTTTCTTTCATGTTTATAATTTCCTTAAATAATTATCAAAAATTAATATTTTTTTATGATTTTTTAAATAATATTGAATATGTTTATAAGCATCTTGTTCATGTTTTGTTAATTTTATATTTCCTTTATAATTTGTTATTTTATTTTTATTTTTTGGGTGGTTTTCTAGATAATCTCAGTTGAAAACATCTTGTATTAATACCATTAATGCACCAATAATTTTAGGTGTTGCTAATGGATTAGTTAATAATTGTTTTGAACTTAAAAAGAAATTTTCTACAATAACTAATATTTTTTTATCAATAAATTTTTCTTTAATTAATTGAAATTTTTCTTTATACATATTTTTAGTTCATAAAACAGTTAATGTATTAAATGTTTCATTAAAAATAATATTATTAGTTTCATGTGAATATATAACAATTCCATTATTACCAATTCCAGCGGGGTCAATTCCAATAATTAAGTCATATTGCATTAATTAAGTTAACCTCTAATAACTGTTTTAATAATTTCTAAATCACAATTACATCAACAATATTTACATTCTTCAATAAATTCTTTATGACCACAAACTAAATTATCTTTTTTTTTAAATCATTAATCAGTTTAATTAGTCCTATTTTAAATTCAATATCATCACTGTCTGGTATGCAAATCGTTCCTCTTTTAGTTAAATATTCTTTATCCATATTTATACCTCCTACTTAACCTAATATTTAAAATACAGTCATAACAAATTGCTTTATTATTTTTATCTCTTAAAAAATATTTTCTTGTTTTTATATCATCAGTATTAAAGAATAAATAATCAAATTTATGTTGTTTACATGTTCAACAAAAATACTTTTTCATTTTATTTACCTACATTTTCTTGCTTTTTATCAATAACATAATCAATTGTTATATTTTTATAATTATTTAAGTGAGTTTTACATAATCCTAATTTTGTATCTTTTTTAATTGAACAAACATATATTTCTTGTTTACTATTATTATTTTTACAACCATAAATATCACAAAATCATATTCAATCATGTTCATTAATCATTATTGAATTACCTTACTTTCATTATTAATATGTTCTGTTGCTTCTAGCATAAAGAACATAACTACTATTCGTTTTATTCATTCCAGAAATTCTGGGCTCAAAAATAAATTGTGAAATTTTAAAAAACATTGAGGCATTCGATTCAATATTTATTTAATTTGTGTTTAGCAAATTAATATTTTAATTGAACCGGCACCGCTCAATTTTTTTTACAAGTTTGAAATTTATTTTCTCGCCCAAAAAATTTTTCAAAAAAAATAAAAAATAAAACCAACACTTGCTCACTGGGGAGTGGCAAGGTTGGTTAAATAAAGAATAGAATTAATACAATAGGTTCCTACAACAGGTCTATATATACTAGTTTCCAATTCGCTCCCACCCCAAGAATTACCATTACTGGTTAGTATAATTTATTAGGTATCATCCACTTTTTATTTTTCCATGCAAGTCCACATGCTAGCTACTATTTTTAACAACTGTGTTGTAGTTCACTGTTTTAGTTCCCTAACACGTGTTGATAATAGCGTTAAAGACGGTTATTAAAAATTTTAAAATTTTACAATTACAAAAAAAGACAAGATTATTTCTTGTCTTTTTCCTTGTTAATAGTTTTTATTTTATCTTTTAAATGTATATTTTTTTAAAATACGTCGAATATAAATTTAAATTTAAGGGTAAAAGAGAATTTAATTTGTCTATCATCATTTTTAAATGGTAATTTTGGAAATAAGTTACTAATATGATAATTAATTATTTCGTAACTTTGACAACCGCCCAATTATTTTTTGCAATAATTTTTGTTTTTCCTTTATTAGGTAAACTTTTACCTTCTTTAAATAATATTGTGCAAAATATTTTGCAAAGTTATATTACTGATTTTTCTGGTTTACATAATTTGTCTTTGGTTATTAAAAGTTTCATTTTTGGTGATAGTTCACAACAAATAGTTTCAATGCCAGCACCATTGTTAGCAATTATTTTAGTACTTTTTACTTTTTCATTAATTTTAAAATTATTAAAAATAATATAGGAGTAGTTTATTATGGGTGTTGCTTTTATTTCAAAAGTTTTAGAACCTGTTTAGGATCTTTTTTAACTTATTTTTGATTAAATTAATATCATAAATGTTATTTTATAGTTGAAAAATAAATTTTTAATCGATAAGTTGTCAAATGATAAAATCTTTTTAACAAAAAAATGACAAAGAAAATAAAATGTTAATTAACTGTCAGGTTAGAAATAATTATTCCCTTTTTTAGTTTAATTATGTTTAAAAGATTCCAAACAGGTTCTTAGAATTATTTGGAGAAATTTTTATGAAATTTTGAAATTTGCCAATGGCAGATTTAGGTTTTAATTTAGGTACTTTTGTTGTTTTTATTCTTTTAATAAAGTTTGCTATGTCAGTTTTTTAAATATTGATATTCAACCAGTTTCTACATCGGGGACTGTAAAGCAAAGTTATAAAAATATTAAGGGTAGTTCAAAATTTGTTGGAAAGCAAATTGCTAAACAACATGAAAGAAAGCGTTTAAGAAATAAGGCAAAGGGTATTGAAAATAAAAAAGGGAAGTTTGTAGGTAAATAGTTATGTCTAATTTTGTAGTTAGTATATTGCATTTTATTTTTAGAACCTGTTTAGGATCTTTTTTAACTTATTTTTGATTAAATTAATATCATAAATGTTATTTTATAGTTGAAAAATAAATTTTTAATCGATAAGTTGTCAAATGATAAAATCTTTTTAACAAAAAAATGACAAAGAAAATAAAATGTTAATTAACTGTCAGGTTAGAAATAATTATTCCCTTTTTTAGTTTAATTATGTTTAAAAGATTCCAAACAGGTTCTTATATTTTCTAGTAGAGATATTCAAATATTTTTAAATCAACCAAATATTACTAATGAAGTTTATATTTTGTTTAATTTGACTTTTTGGTTGGTATTAGGTGTATTTTTTAATTTTATTTATCGTAGTATTAAATTTATTTTTAGGTCATTATTTGGGTAGGTGTTAGTTATGAGTGTTTTAGAGATATATAATCAAATTCATAAATGTATAGTTGATTATTGAACTATGTTTATAGGTAATCCAGTTGATGATTTTACTACTATTTTATGAAATTTAGTGGTTTATGGAACTCAATTTTTTATTGGATTTGTTTTGTTTTATGGTTCATGGTGAATTTTAAAATGTTTATTTGGTAAATAATTATGTGATTTAAGTTTGCTAAATTATTTTTTGTTGTAAATACTTCTGTTCAAGCACCCACTAGTTTAATTGCTTCAAATGACCCTAATATTGTTAATTATGATATTACAAAAGATATGATTAAACATTTAAAATATAATGATTTAAATGATTGAGCAACAATACCATGAAATTCTGCTTATTTTGATGTTGACCAACCGGATTTAAAATTAGTTAGTGGTTATTTTTATGATTTTTATAATCCAAATTATAAATATTTTTTAAATTACGTTAGTGATGTTACTGGTGTTTCAAAAAAACATGTTGATTTTGATGGTCATTTATTTTTAAATGCTGAGCAGTTGAATGCTTTTTCACGTATTATGTTTAATCATAATTTGATACAGTCTAATCAAAGTAATTTTTTTGAATTTGGTAGTAATGTTGCAAGTCAAAAAAAATTTAGTTTTCAATTAAAATTTGTAATTTCTAAACCTTTGAGTTTTTATATACAAGGTTTTATGTTTTATTTTGATTTTTTAAATTTTCTTTATTTTGGTTCAACATTTAGATTTTCTTTTTTGGATTATGATGGTAATACAGAATATGATTTTAAAGGAGAAATTGATAGTCAGTTTTGTTCAAGAAATATTTATAATTTTATTACTATGCCAGTTCGTGTTCCAAATTTAAAATATTTAACTGTTGATTTTGATGTTCTTTCTACTATTGGAAATCCACAAAAGTCAATGTCACTTAAATTTGGTCAGAACCTGTTTGGAATCTTTTAAACATAATTAAACTAAAAAAGGGAATAATTATTTCTAACCTGACAGTTAATTAACATTTTATTTTCTTTGTCATTTTTTTGTTAAAAAGATTTTATCATTTGACAACTTATCGATTAAAAATTTATTTTTCAACTATAAAATAACATTTATGATATTAATTTAATCAAAAATAAGTTAAAAAAGATCCTAAACAGGTTCTAACAGTTTCACCTTTAAATCTGTCTGATAAATCAAAAATATAAAGTGTATTATCTTTGGTTGGTTGTATTTCATCATTAGTAAATATCAATTTTACATTATTTAAAGCTCAATCTGAACTTACTGAAACATCAGTTTCTAAGAACCTGTTTGGAATCTTTTAAACATAATTAAACTAAAAAAGGGAATAATTATTTCTAACCTGACAGTTAATTAACATTTTATTTTCTTTGTCATTTTTTTGTTAAAAAGATTTTATCATTTGACAACTTATCGATTAAAAATTTATTTTTCAACTATAAAATAACATTTATGATATTAATTTAATCAAAAATAAGTTAAAAAAGATCCTAAACAGGTTCTCAGATGAATATTTTTTCTTCCAAAGATATTAATCCAGTACCCCCAAATAGTCCTTTTAACCCTGATTATGAACGAGTTATTTGATATGATTTTTTTGGTCAATTGCGTAATGCTTTTAGATGATTACTTTATGGTGTTGTTGGTAAGTTTTTACCAGTTGAACCATTAAGACAGTTTCTTTTTACAACAGATAGTTTATTACGGCATATTTTTTCAGATACTATTAGTACTGCTTTAAATGTTGATATTGTTAGTGCAATTGAAAATATTATACCTTTGTGATTATTTGTTAGAGCAATTAGTTTAATTATAGGTTAGGAGTTGAAATAATGCCTTGATATGGTTATGTGTTATTAGTTATAGGTTTGATTATAATTATTTATCCAATTTGTATAACTATTCGTAATGTTAAAATTTTAAAACGTGTAGGTAGTTATATTATTTCAGCACCACCACGTACTGGTAAATCTGCTCTTGCTTGTTGTTTAGCACAAACTCATAAGAAACGAGTAGTTAGTCCTTTTCCTATTAAATTAAAGACTGGTTATTCTTATTTGGTTAATTATAATGATGTTTTTACTTTTAATCAGTTAGCAAGTAATTATGCTTTTGAAGAACAAGATTTAATAATTTTAGATGAATTAGCATTAAAGATAAATTCTAATGATTTAGGAATGCAGTTTAAAAATCAACAAGAAAGTTTAGGACAATTTTGTAAGTTAATAGGTCACATGTTTAATGGTACAATGTATTTGATTGAACAACATCCTAATAGAATACCAGTACAAGCAAGAGAAAAAGTAGAGTATGTTGTTCAAGTCAAAAGAATGCGTGTTTTTTTATTTTTTGTTGTGTTTAATATTAATTTATATACTAATATTGAAGATTATAATAAAGTAGTGTTTTCACATCGTAGAATAAAGAAAATGATTAAAAAAGGCATAATGCCTCCAAGTTATAGTGGTGAAGCAATGGTTATGACTTTATTTTTTCCTAGACATTGGTTAAAGAGGTATAATTTTAGGGCTTTACATTATGTGCATGAACTTAAAAGTGAACTATCACCTAAGAAATACCTTAAACAAGCAAGTAGTATTGATATGACTTATAGTGATATTAAGTCTGCTGGTTTAGATAAATTGGATAATATTTTAAAGAAGAAAGATAAACCTAAAAATAAAGATAAATAAAAATGATTATAGTCCCAGTGAACCTACTGGGACTATAATTTGGGTGAGCCACGTAGTGGCGAGGGACGAAGTCCCTATATACTTGGAAAATAGTAATTATGTAGTATAGCAATTTAACATATGCTTTAAATCAACATTTATGAATTCAAATCCCATTTAATTATAAAATCATATACTATTAATGATTACTTTTGTTGTTTTATAAATAAAAGTTATTATATTGTATAATTAATTATATTTGAGAAATTAGATAGAAACTCAGGAGGAACCATTGTGGAAAATTTAGTAAGTGAAGAAGTAATTGAAGAAACGTATTCAAAAATTAAAGATAAAATTAGTAAGACAAGTTTGATAAAAGCAGATAAACTTTCTTCATTTTCTGGTAATAATATATTTTTAAAGTTAGAAAATTTACAAAAAACAGGTAGTTTTAAAATTAGAGGAGCTTTAAATAAAATTCTTAATTTATCAAAGGAACAGCAAGCAAAGGGTTTAATTGTTGCTAGTGCTGGTAATCATGCACAAGGAGTCGCTTTAGCAGCTTCAAGTTTAAATTTAGTATCCAAGATAGTTATGCCTGTAACAGCACCACTAGCCAAAATTGCCGCTACTAAAGAATTTGGTGGTGCTAAATGTACTGTTAAACTTTGTAGTAATATGTTTGATGATGCAATGTCTGAAGCATTAAGAATTGAAAAAGAAGAAGGGTTAACGTTAGTTCATCCATATGATGATAATTTTGTTATTGCTGGTCAAGGTACAATTCGTTTAGAAATATATGAGCAAATGAATGCAAGGGGTAAAGAAATTGATTATTGTTTAGTTCCAATTGGTGGAGGAGGACTTTTAAGTGGTATTTCAATTTATTTAAAAAGTAAAAATCCAAATATTAAATTTATTGGGATTGAGGCACAAAATGTTGATTCTTATAATCAAGCTTTAAAACAAGGAAAACCATTTAAAATTCAAGGTAAAAGTTCAATTGCTGATGGAATTGCTGTTAAACAAACAGGAGAATTAACATTTAATATTTTAAAGAAAAATGTTGATAAAGTTGTTACTGTTAGCGAAGAAGAAATTGCGCAAGCAATGTTATTTTTATTAGAAAAATGTAAAATTGTAACTGAAGGTAGTGGCGCTGTTAGTGTTGCTGCTATTCTTTCTGGTAAATTAGATAAAATCATTGGTAAAGATAAAAATGTTGTTTGTGTAATTAGTGGTGGTAATGTTGATATTACTACATTAGGAACAATTATTAATAGCGCCTTAATTAGTTCACATCGACGAGTTCCTTTTTCAGTTAACGGTAAAATTAATAATAGTACTATTAGTGAAATTATTAATATTATTACTAAAAATGGTGCCTCTATTTATAAAATTCACAGTACATTTGATCGTAATAAATTAGATATTAGTAATTTTAGTATTTTTATAGTTATGGATACATCAGATGAATTTCAAAAAAATAAAATTTTTGCTGAGATTAGAACATCAAGTTCTAACTTTACATTATTAGCTAAATAGTTTTTAAATTTGGTATTTTATTAAAACAAAAATTTAGTTTAAAAATATCAATTATATTTTAAAAAGAGACACTATTATTAGTGTCTCTTTTTAAAATAAATTATAGTTATTTTGCTTTTGCTAATTTAGTCATAATTTTAGATTTTTGACGAGCAGCTTTATTAATGTGATAAATGCCTTTAACAACAGCTTTATCAATTAAACTACATACTTCATTAACAAGTACTGCAGCATTTTCTGCTTTGTTTTTTATTGATATTTCAGCTTTTTTTAAAACAGTTTTAACTTTAGATTTATAACTTTTATTAATTTCATTTCTTTTTTGGTTTGTTTTAATTCTTTTAATTTGTGATGCAATGTTAGCCATTTTTTCTCCTTTTTTGTTTTGAACATGTTTTATAGATTAATTACAACAAAAATAATTATAACAAAAATCATAAATGTTGTATAATATTTTTTATTTTTTCAGTATAATTAATGTGTTAGCTTTTTGTTAATAGTATATTTTAATTTTTTTACACTTTTAATGTAAATTATTTGTTTAAAAAACTTTAATGATAAATGTAGGTGTGGTAAATAAATGAGTTACTATTTTCGTAACCCTTATCAATTTTCTTACCATAGTATTGGTAGGATTAGAACAAGATTAAAATTGCAAGACTTAAATGATATCTAATTACGTGAATATTGTTTAAAATTGATTAATGAGTCTTATGATATTGAAGAGACAAAAAGTTTTAAATATATTAGAGTAAATAAAACACATCTTTATTTTGTAATTAAAAAAGATGTTAATTTAATTTTAACAATTTCACCGATGAGTCCAACTAAACTATTAGCAGTAATCGAGGAAAATTTATAAATCAAAAAAGAGGAATAAAAAATGGGAAATTTATCTAGTCAATGATGAATGTTAGCGCTTATAGGAGTAGTTTTAATAATTTTTATTTTTACAACCATTTCAGCAAAAAAGAAGAAAAAAGAAGAGAAAAAACAACGTCAAAAAGAAGTAAAAAATATTATTAAATCCTTTATGCGTGATGAATTAAAATTGCAACATAAAACAGTAGAATTTGAACAAGTAGTTTCACGTAGTAGTAAAGAATATCGCTATCGTGATGTTTTTGATGTAATTGTAAAATTATATGATTCTAAGAAAAATGATTTATTTGCAACTAAAGCATTTGAGGTAGAAGGGTTTACTAAACAATTATCAAAGAAAGAATTTGAAACAATTTGAAAAGTAAATTGTGAATTAGATTTAGAAGAAACACTTAAGAAAATTGAAATTTCAAAAAAACGTAGTGGTAAAATTAAAATAAAAAGAAAGACAGCAGAAGAAAAAGCAGCAATTAAAAAAGAAAATGAAGCCGTTAAACTTGCAATTGAAGAAGAACGTTTACAAAATAAAGAAAATAAAAAACGTGCTAAAAATTTAGAAAAACCTAAAATTGCAATTCATGATAAATTTTCTGGATGAAAAGATAAATAAATCTTTATTTTTAAGTAGGCAATTGGGTGATATGTAATGAAAATTTATAAAGATGATTATAAGCATTTCCGTATTTGTCGAAAACTTTCGTGATTTTTAAATGCAAAAAATTATGCTTTAGCTAAGCATTTAATTGAAGAGAAAAAGATAATAAATTTTGTTGAACTAACGCATACTAAAACAAGTAGTAAATTTAAATCTAATTTAATTACTATTTCTGATTTAGACGATGATACATTTGAAAATAATTATAATGAAGAAGATGATTCTGAATTTTATCTTGGTGAAACAATTGCAGACGGTATTGAAACTGGGCACTATGCTCAAGAATATTTTAAAGTAAAATATTCTTGTTTTAATTTTGAGTCTGAACCGGTTAATAATGTTATAGAAATTATTAATAATAAAGAGTATGATGTTTTATTTGAACCAAGATTTGAATATCAGGGCTGTGTTACTAAGTGTGATATTTTAAAGTGAAATAATGATGGTTGGGATTTAATTGAAGTAAAAGCAGTAACTTGAGTTAAAGAAGAACATATGTGAGATTTACTTTATCAGTATGATATTTTAACCAAATGTGGAATTAAAGTAGTTAATACTTATATTATGTATTTAAATAATAATTATGTTAAGAAAGAAAAAATAGATTTAAATGAATTATTTATTGTTAATGGATCAACTTGGCAAAAAAGTCCAAATACTAAAAAAAGTTTTAGTCTTTTTGAATCAATTCAAGATGAAATTTTAAATAATAATTTGAAATTACAATATGAAAATATTAAGAATATTATTAAAATTAGTGATATTGACGAAATAGTTAAATTATTAACTTTACCTTATTGTCATGAAAATAGTAATCAATTTTGTCCTCATATTTTTAAATATTTTTCTATTCATAATACTATTTTTGAATTATATCGTTTAAGAAAAACTAAGAAAGCATTGTGATATTATGAAGAAGATTTCTTAGAAATTAATGATGAAAGATTATTACCATTTTTAACAAAGTCTAATTTACATTTAAGACAATATGATGTAATTAAAAATGGTGAAAAATTAATTGATGGCAATAAATTTGTTGATTTAAAAATTGAATACAAAAAGTACCAATATCCAATTTATATGTATGATTTTGAGACTATGAAATCTGCAATACCTAAGTTTAAAAATAGTAAACCATATCAACAAATTCCTTTTCAATATTCTGTCCATGTATTATTAGCACCAGATTTTGATTTTAAAACTTATAAATCAATTAAACATTATGAATTTTTAGCAGATGGCAATGATGATCCAAGAGAAATGTTAACAAAAAAATTATGTCATGATTTAATTAATATTCATGGTAAGGGTACGTATGTTGCTTATAATCAATCATTTGAGAAATCTGTTCTTAAAAAATTAGCTTATTATTACCCTCAATATAAAAATAAATTATCATTAATTCATGATGGTACTATTGATTTACAAGATTTTTTTAAAGAATTTAAAATTTATAAAGAACAGTTTTATGGTTCTCTTTCAATTAAAAAAACTTTACCAGCATTTGAACCTTCCTTTTCTTATGAAGAATTAGTTATTAAAAAAGGAGATATGGCATCAGAAGTTTTTCGTAGAAGAGTTGAAAATAACATTAGTTTAACTAATTGAATTCATAATTTTCGTGAAAATATGTTAAAATATTGTGCTCAAGATACTTTAGGTATGGTAGTATTATTCTGACATGTAAAAAATATTATTGAAATGTACAAAGCAAAAATTGAGGGCGAAAATTATGAAAAAATTTAAAATTTTATTTATGGGTTCTTCTTTTTTTTCTGAAAATATTTTAAAAACATTGTTATTAACAATGAAAAATGAAATTGAAATAGTTGGTGTTGTTTGTCAGCCAGATCGTAAAATTGGTCGTAAACAAGAAGTTGTTCCTTTAGCAATTAAACAATTGGCACAAGAATATCAAATCCCTGTTTTCCAACCCGAAAATATTATTGACAGTTTAAAAGATTTACAATTATTAAATATTGATGTTATTCTTACTTGTGCTTATGGTCAATTTTTACTAAAAGCAATTTTAAATTTACCAAAATATAAATGTTTAAATATTCATGCTTCATTATTACCATCATTGCGTGGTGGTGCCCCTATTCAACGAGCAATTATTAATGGATTACAAACTACTGGTATTACATTAATGAAAATGGTAAGTAAAATGGATGCAGGAGCAATTTATGTTCAAGAACAAGTTTCAATTGGTATTGATGATACATATACTTCTTTAGTTAATAAGTTGATAACTTTAGCACAAAATATGTTAATAAAATATTTATTAAAAATCATTAATAATGAAATTGAAGAACAAGAACAAGATGAAAATAAAGTAACTTTTGGTTTAAATATTAAAAGAAGTGATGAAAAAATTAATTGAAATCTTTCAGCACAATTAATTTCATGTCATGTTCGTGGATTGTATAATACACCAATTGCTTATACTACATTGAATGATAATATATACAAAATTCATCAAGTAGCAGTAACTAATGAATTATCAAATGCTCTGCCAGGAACAATTGTTGCAATAAATAAATTAGGTATTATTGTTGCCACTAAAACTAATAACATAGTAATTAAAGTTATTCAACCAGCAGGTAAAAAAGAAATTATAGCAGCTTGTTACTATGGTTCTAAAATTAATCCAATTGCAATTGGTTTTATCTTTAAATAATAAAAAAATAACTAATATTTTTTGGTAATCTAGGAGGAAAAGATGTATCGTTTTCGCTCAATTAAATATTTAGCAATGACTGGTATTATTACTGGTTTATTAGTAACAATTGGTTATTGTTCAACTTTTCTTTTTGGTTGAGCAATTACTAGTTTATTTGGTGGAAATTCTACTTTGCAATTATTTGATGCTGTTTTTATTCCATTTTGTGCTTTTTTTGAAGGACCAATGCTGTTATTTGCAGGACCAATTGCGGGTGGCATTTTTGATTTAATTAGTGGTGTTAAAATTGTGGTTATTCCTATTACAATTTTTATTAGAATTTTAATGTTTTTTGTTATTAAGTTATTAATTAATAAATCTTGATGAAGTACTGTTTATACTTTCTTTTTTGCTGCTATTTTACTACTTATTTACCCATTGTCTTATTTAGTAATTTATCAAGATTATGCTATTACAGTTAATGAATTAATTACTGATAGTATTCAAGCTATCTTTGCTTATTTTGTTGCTATTCCATTTTATTATGCTCTTAGTAAAAATAAAATTAGATCAAATTATAGTTTTTGAAATGATCAAGAATTTGATTATTTAAAAAATAAAAAAATAACTGTTTTAGAATAGTTTACTTATTATCCATTATTTATATCTAATATAGACAATATGGTATAATTTTATAAACTTAATATAAGTTTATACCCATTTACTTAAGTTTTAAGGTAAAGGGTTTTTAATTAAAATAAGGAGAAAAAGGTTTTATGAATAAAAAAATTAAAAAAAGTTTTAAAAAAATATCTAAGTTAAAAAAAGTAATTAAAAATCATATAATCGATCCAACACCATCTGAAACAGTTATTGGAACTACTGTTCTTTCTGCTGCTGCTATTAGTGGCATTATGATTGGAGCTGGTGGTGCGCCTGTTATTGTTCCTGCACTTGCTGGTGGTATTATTGCAGTGGGAACGGTTTCTGCTATTACATATATAGTAGAAAAAATAAATGAATCAGAAAATAATAGTGTTATTGAAGGTAGTAAATCTCAAACAAAAAGATTAACATCAGTAATATAGATAAATTAATATAATGAAATATTATTTTAAATAATAGTTAGCGTATATTCACTATTAAATTGAATTTCACCAATTGAAAATTTTACTTTAATAACATCACCCTTTGCAAAATAAGTTCCATCATTTACGGACTTACTTACTTTAACTTTAAAGTGGTCACCTTGTTTCATAAGATCAGCAATTCTTTCTCCTAAAGAATAAATTGGACTTTTTAGATAGTTTGTTAAATCTGTATCAACTAATAATTTTGATTTAGGTTGTCCAATTTTAAATTCTGGAATATCATTAAAATTATTTAATGATACGTTAGATGTGGTTGGTAATTTAGGTAATACAAGACCATCATTTGGTTTGGATAAAATATTTAATAAATAATTGTCAGATAATTGTTTATTATTTTTTAAAAAAAATATAGTTACTGTACCACCTGTAATTATATAATCTGTATGATCTATTTTTTTATTAATTATTGGTGAGTAAGATTTAACTTTCATCTTAATGGATTGTGTATCACTATGTTTAAAAAGTCTATATTTTCCTTGACCACTAACTGCTTTTAATTTTAAAATATCAACTAAAAAGTTAGCAGCATCAGCAGATTTAGCTTTAGTAGTTTCGCTATCATTTTCTAATAAATTGCTGGCAGTAATATTGTTTAGTTGAATAGAGTTTCATTTTGTTAATTTAGTTATATTATTTTGATAGATATCTAATTTGATTGTTGAATTATTATTTGAATCTAAAAAATTAAAATCTTTTTGTACTTGCATATTAATTTTTAGAATATCATCTGATTGACATGCAATGAGTGAGCCTGTACTAACTGTTGTTAAAATAACTGCTGTCATTAATTTAAATAAAGTTTTTATATTTTTCATATTTTTTCTTTCTCCTTTTAAATCTAGAAAAATTTTAGTTATTTTTAATAATTTAGTAATTAATTAAAAATAATGTTCTGATATAAATTATATATTTTTAGCACTTATTAATGATTTTCATAATAATTTTCTTTTGTTAGTGTTGTTTTAATAATTTTAAAGTTGAATAAAAAAATATTTTAAAAAATGTTATTTTTGAATTAAATATTTTTATAAACTTTAAATTGGTTGTTCTGTATTGACTGTAACATCTAATTCATTAGATTTACCATATAAGGTTAATGGAATAGAATAATATAATTCGTTATTGTTAGCATACATTAAACAATTATTAGCAAATTGATTTTTATTTAATTCTGTTAGAAGCTCATAGAAATTATATGTTTGTCAACCTTTATTAACATTATCTTCTCAATAATATAAATTTCCAGAAAAAGTTGAGCTCTTATCTAATTTTAAAGTTAGAATATAGTCAGATTTAGTATTATTTAAAAATATATCATAATCTATATTTACCTTTTTATGAGGTAATACATTTATTTTTTGAGATGGATATTTTAATGTTACTGATTCAGAATTTGTATTTGTGGTACTATGACCAAAGTTAAAATTAAAGGTTGTTTCTTCAAAAGGTATTGATATTTTTTCACTTATACCAACATCATATGTATTAGTAACAGAATAAGTATTTGTTACTTCTTTATCGTATTCTTGTGTACTAAGTTGTTGTTCAAGGTTTGTATTATTTTTAAGTTCTGTTTGTTCAGAAGTTTCAAAGGTCTTAGTTAAATTTATTAATGAAATTTTGGTAATGTTTAGTAATCTGTGTAACTTACAAAAATAACTATGTTTAATTAATTCTATAATAAACCTAGAAAGAGTGAATTACAGATGGCTAAAAAGCAAAATATTAATAATAATGATCCAATATCAAAAGCAGTAGATTTATTATTAGAAAATACTGAAGATTTAACAACAGTTTTTAAAGAGGGAGGTTTGTATAAAGAATTAACAAAAAGATTAGTAGAAAAAATGTTGAATTCTGAGATGCAAAATTATTTAGGATATGATAAGAATCAACATAGTAATAGTGACAATGCTCGTAATGGTATAAGTTCAAAAAAATTAATAACTCAACAAGGTAAAATTGAGATTGATGTACCACGAGATCGCAATAGTAGAGGCTTTTTAGAAATCTGTGTATCTTTGTTTTACAAAGTACTAGTTAAGATTAATTCTATCTTCAAATTTTATCATAAAATGAGCAATTGCTGTTGTCAATATCGAATGAAAATTTCCTAAAAATATTTATCAAAAAATTAAATTATTTTGGAAAGTTACACTGTTAAATAAACACAAATTCCAAATAACCTTTAAAATTTTAATTCCTGTTTTTAATATAGGAATTTTTTTGTATAATTTAATTAAACTTAATATAAGTTTTTAACTCATTGCTTTAATTTCAAAGTAAATGAGTTTTTATTTTGAAAGGATGAAAAAATGAATAAAAATTTACAAGAAGAATATGAATGAATTAATAAAGAATTGATAAAAATAATCATTGATAAAAATCAATTTACTCCAGAAATTATTAGTAATAGAGTTAATTTAGCTCAAACTACTATTGTTGATATTAATGAAAATTTAAAAAAACAAAAGATTAGCAAATTTAAAAAAATTAGTTATTTAATATTAAAAATATTTACTTTTGGAAAAATTGATAAAAATAAAATAATTAAAGAAAAAAATGATTTTTTTATAAAAATATCAAAAGAACTTTTTGGAAATATTAAAAAAGTAAAAGAATTATATATAAGAACCTGTTTGGAATCTTTTAAACATAATTAAACTAAAAAAGGGAATAATTATTTCTAACCTGACAGTTAATTAACATTTTATTTTCTTTGTCATTTTTTTGTTAAAAAGATTTTATCATTTGACAACTTATCGATTAAAAATTTATTTTTCAACTATAAAATAACATTTATGATATTAATTTAATCAAAAATAAGTTAAAAAAGATCCTAAACAGGTTCTTAGGAGTTAATTAAATTATGGCTAAAAGTAATAATTGTTCATGTCGACAACCATTTCATTTAGCAAGGTATATGTGTAAACTTTGTGACCAAGTTATTTGTCCTAAAAGAGTTTTACAAAATTTATATACTGGAAAATATTATTGTCCAAATTGTATATTAGATATTGCTTTAAATAAGGCAATGAGACAACAAGAAAGTAAGTTAAATTATGAGATATAAATGTAGTGATTGAACTTATGAACGAGTATATGGTTGTGAAATGTGTTACAGAGTTGCTAATGAAATGGAACGAATAAGAAAACAAAATAAAAAAATCAAGGTGGTAAATAAAAATGCAAGATTTAGAAAAACGTATTGAAGAATTAGAAATTATTGTTAATGATTTAGTTAAATTTCAAACTTTACTTTTACATTCTTTTAATTATCTTGGTAAAGATGAACAGAAATTTAAAATTAATATTAAACGTTTGAAGTAGTATTAACAAAATTAAATAAGGGGCTTATATATGGATTATATATTTTTCATTAAGCCCCAATGGATTAGATTATAATTCATAAATAAGCTCCTTATTAAATAAGTAAGGAGTTTTATTTATGGAAAAAAGGAAACAGTTTAAATATGACTATATGTTAATTGATAAAGCGTTTAGAGATGCTAAGGAAGATAAGCATTTGCAAGAGATTTTAAAAAGATTAAGTGAAAAATAGAGGAGACAGTAAACATGCCTAATGAGTTAGAACAAACTAGTAATTATACTTTAACTAAAATTTTAAGAACTGGATTAAGTCCATTAAGTGCTATGGTTGGAGTTAGTGCTTATTATGGTCAATATTTGAAAGACCCAATTTTAGGTTCTATTAATTCTTTGTTATTTAGTAAAAAGTTAGGAATTGATATATGGAATATTAATCAAAGACCAAATACTAAAACTAAAGTAATTAATAGTTTTAAAAAAATCTTATTAGGATTAGGAACAATTGGTTTAATTAATTATGCTAAGTTTGTTCATTATGTAGATAAGTCAGTTTTTTTATTAAGAGATGAACCTTGTTTTTGACCACCTTGTCCAACTGAACCACCAATTCCTACCCCAATACCAACACCTAATCCAATAGTTGATAAACCTTTTGTAGATTGGGATACTTATGTATCTTTAAATAGTTTTGGTATAGCGAATGTTATTAGTGGATTAACTGAGTTAATACCTAATAGATTTGAAAATATACGTAAAATAGCGAATATGGGTACTGGTGGATGTTTGATTAGTAGTGGGGTTGCTATGGGTATTAATAATGATTTTAGTAATTATTTTGCTATTCCTACGATTATTGCTGGTGCAAGTGAGATTATAAATACTTTATTGTTACCGTTAGGAAATACACATAATAATACAGAATTACAAGAAGTATTTACTGATGAAAGAGCAAGATTAATTAATGCTAGTGTTAATGACTATCAAAGTACAAATGATGATATGTTTGATGTTGATTTAAATGATAGTATGTCGGAGATTAATTTAGATAGAGCAAGTTTAAATTGGGATTATTCTTATGTTTATACGTTAGGTGGTGTTTAAAATGAAAAAAATAAAATGAAAAAATATGTCAAGACAAAAATTACATAAGAAAAAAGCAAAGCGAAATTTTGAACAAAGATTAAGTGAAAATATGAATTTTAATAAGTTGTTAGGAGTTGATAAATAATGGATTTTAAGGAGATTATAAAATATGCTTTATATATTGGTGGGTTTTGTTTAATTCTTTGGTTTTGTAGAAATTGAATACGTGAGGGTATAGAAAAATATAAACATAGAAAACATATAAAGGAGAATGATAGTGAGCCTGATTGTATTTTTTGTCGTAAAGATTTTGAAAAGAAGAAACGTAAATTAGAAATGGAAAAACAACAAAAAGAATTAGAGAAAGGGGGTGATTAATATGCCTGCTGGATTATCAGCATTATTAAATATGAGGCTTTTTAGAAATCTGTGTATCTTTGTTTTACAAAGTACTAGTTAAGATTAATTCTATCTTCAAATTTTATCATAAAATGAGCAATTGCTGTATTTCAATTTTGAATGGGCATTGTTCATTTTTTTGTTATATTTTCAATTGCTAAATAAAATATTTTCAATTCTTCCATATCATTAGGAAAAACTTTTTTATTTCTGATAACTTTTCGTAATTGACTATTAACAGATTCAATAGCATTTGTGGTATAAATTACTCTTTTAATTTCTGTTGGATAACTAATAAAAACTATCAAATTTTCTCAATTTTTATATCAAGATTTAGCAATTTGAGGATATTGTTTATTTCACTTATTTTCAAATGTTTCTAAAGCCTGCATTGCTTGTTCTTCACTACATGCAGTATAAATTGGTTTTAAATCTGCAACTAGAGATTTTCTATGCTTATATGAGACATATTTCAAACTATTTCTAATTTGATGAACGATGCATAATTGATGTTCTGTTTTAGGATAAACTGATTGTATTGCTTCTGACATTCCTGTTAAATTATCACTACAAGCAATAAGAATATCATTTAAGCCTCGATTTTTCATTTCTGTGAAATTGGCTAATCAAAATTTAGAACCTTCATTTTCACTAATTCATAAGCCTAAAACATCTTTTTTACCTTCTAAATCAACTCCTAAACTATATACACAGATTTGTTAATAATGCGTTTATCTTGTCGTATTTTAACTACTATGCAATCAAAATAAACAATCGGATAAATACTATCTAATGGTCGATTTTGCCATGCTTTTACATCATCAATAACATCATCAGTAATTTGTGACTAATAACACTTTCACTAATATCAGCACCATGATATAACTCTTGTAATTGCATTCTAATATCTGATAATGTCATACCTTTTGCATATAAAAAAAGAACTTGTTGATCAAAACCATCAAATCTTCTTTGTCTTTTTGCAATTATTACAGGATTAAAATTACTATTGCGATCTCGTGGTACATCAATCTCAATTTTACCTTGTTGAGTTATTAATTTTTTTGAACTTATACCATTACGAGCATTGTCACTATTACTATGTTGATTCTTATCATATCCTAAATAATTTTGCATCTCAGAATTCAACATTTTTTCTACTAATCTTTTTGTTAATTCTTTATACAAACCTCCCTCTTTAAAAACTGTTGTTAAATCTTCAGTATTTTCTAATAATAAATCTACTGCTTTTGATATTGGATCATTATTATTAATATTTTGTTTTTTAGCCATCTGTAATTCACTCTTTCTAGGTTTATTATAGAATTAATTAAACATAGTTATTTTTATAAGTTACACAGATTACTAAACATTACCTATTTTTGCAAAGTTATATTACTGATTTTTCTGGTTTGCATAATTTATCTTTGGTTATTAAAAGTTTTATTTTTGGTGATAATTCACAACATATAATTTCAATGCCAGCCCCATTGTTAGCAATTATTTTAGTACTTTTTACTTTTTCTTTAATTTTAAAATTATAAAAAATAATATAGGAGTTTTTTATTATGGGTGTTGCTTTTATTTCAAAAGTTTTAGAACCTGTTTGGAATCTTTTAAACATAATTAAACTAAAAAAGGGAATAATTATTTCTAACCTGACAGTTAATTAACATTTTATTTTCTTTGTCATTTTTTTGTTAAAAAGATTTTATCATTTGACAACTTATCGATTAAAAATTTATTTTTCAACTATAAAATAACATTTATGATATTAATTTAATCAAAAATAAGTTAAAAAAGATCCTAAACAGGTTCTAAGAATTATTTGGAGAAATTTTTATGAAATTTTGAAATTTGCCAATGGCAGATTTAGGTTTTAATTTAGGTACTTTTGTTGTTTTTATTCTTTTAATAAAGTTTGCTATGTCAGTTTTTTTAAATATTGATATTCAACCAGTTTCTACATCGGGGACTGTAAAGCAAAGTTATAAAAATATTAAGGGCAGTTCAAAATTTGTTGGAAAGCAAATTGCTAAACAACATGAAAGAAAACGTTTAAGAAATAAGGCAAAAGGTATTGAAAATAAAAAAGGGAAGTTTGTAGGTAAATAGTTATGTCTAATTTTGTAGTTAGTATATTGCATTTTATTTTTATATTTTCTAGTAAAGATATTCAAATATTTTTAAATCGACCAAATATTACTAATGAAGTTTATATTTTGTTCAATTTGACTTTTTGGTTGGTATTAGGTGTATTTTTTAATTTTATTTATCGTGGTATTAAATTTATTTTTAGGTTATTGTTTGGGTAGGTGTTAGTTATGAGTGTTTTAGAGATATATAATCAAATTCATAAATGTATAGTTGATTATTGAACTATGTTTATAGGTAGTCCAGTTGACCAATTTACTACTATTTTATGAAATTTAGTAGTTTATGGAACTCAGTTTTTTATTGGATTTATTATGTTTTATGGTTTTTGGATAGTTTTAAAATTTTTTTTGGTAAATAATTATGTGATTTAAGTTTGCTAAATTATTTTTTGTTGTAAATACTTTTATTCAAGCACCTACTAGTTTGATTGCTTCAAATGACCCTAATGTTGTTAATTATGATATTACAAAAGAAATGGTTAAACATGTTAAATATCATAATTTTGATGATTGAGCATCAATTCCATGAAATTCTGCTTATTTTGATGTTGACCAACCGGATTTAAAATTAGTAAGTGGTGAATTATAGGTAATAATGAAGGTTTATATACGTGTTATTATTATAGTGATAGTTGGTGTTCCGTCACAAATGATAGA
This sequence comes from Spiroplasma endosymbiont of Dactylopius coccus, assembly GCF_977110965.1. NCBI lineage: Bacteria > Bacillati > Mycoplasmatota > Mollicutes > Entomoplasmatales > Spiroplasmataceae > Spiroplasma > Spiroplasma endosymbiont of Dactylopius coccus. Next base: position 900,049 of record NZ_OZ373019.1, read on the forward strand.
TATGGGAACTGGTGTTTATACTTTTAATAGAAAACAATTAGATGAATTTTCACGTATTATGTTTAATCATAATTATGTTGCAAAGAATAATACTAATAATTTAAATTTTGTTAATACTGGTAAAAGTATTATAAATTTTCAAACACAGTTAAATTTTGAAATTGATAAACCTTTAAGTTTTTATATTCAAGGTTTTATGTTTTATTTTGAATATGAATATTTTAAAACTTTTACTGCTGATTTTACTTTTAGTTTTTTAGATTATATTGGTGATACAAAATATGTTTTTAAAGGTAAAGTTGATAATGATATTTATCAACAATATTTATATAATTTTGTTACTATGCCTATTCGTGTTCCAAATTTAAGACATTTAACAGTATTTTTTGATGTTCATGGTGGTGAATCAACTAGGCCAACTTTTTCACCACAATTAAATTTTGGTCAAATTAATATTTTTTCAAGTGAAAATATAACTCCAGTTCCACCAAATAGTCCATTTAACCCTGAGTATGAAAGACCAAGTTGATATGATGTTTTTGCTCATTTGCGTAATGCTTTTAGATGAGTGCTTTATGGTGTTATTGGTAAGGTTTTACCAGTTGAGCCATTAAGACAGTTTCTTTTTACAACAGATAGTTTATTACGGCATATTTTTTCAGATACTATTAGTACTGCTTTAAATGTTGATATTGTTAGCGAAATTGAAAATATTATACCTTTGTGATTATTTGTTAGAGCAATTAGTTTAATTATAGGTTAGGAGTTGAAATAATGCCTTGATATGGTTATGTGTTATTAGTTATAGGTTTGATTATAATTATTTATCCAATTTGTATAACTATTCGTAATGTTAAAATTTTAAAACGTGTAGGTAGTTATATTATTTCAGCACCACCACGTACTGGTAAACCTGCTCTTGCTTGTTCTCATAAAAAACGAGTAGTTAGTCCTTTTCCTATTAAATTAAAAAAAGGTTATTCTTATTTGGTTAATTATAATGATGTTTTTACTTTTAATCAGTTAGCAAGTAATTATGCTTTTGAAGAACAAGATTTAATAATTTTAGATGAATTAGCATTAAAGATAAATTCTAATGATTTAGGAATGCAGTTTAAAAATCAACAAGAAAGTTTAGGACAATTTTGTAAGTTAATAGGTCATATGTTTAATGGTACAATGTATTTGATTGAACAACATCCTAATAGAATACCAGTACAAGCAAGAGAAAAAGTAGAGTATGTTGTTCAAGTCAAAAGAATGCGTGTTTTTTTATTTTTTGTTGTGTTTAATATTAATTTATATACGAATATGAGGATTATAATAAAGTAGTGTTTTCACGTCGTAGAACAAAGAAAATGATTAAAAGAGGTATTATGCCTACAAGTTATAGTGGTGAAGCAATGGCTATGACTTTATTTTTTCCTAGACATTGGTTAAAGAAGTACAATTCTAGGGCTTTACATTATGTACATGAACTTAAAAGTGAATTGTCACCTAAGAACCTGTTTAGGATCTTTTTTAACTTATTTTTGATTAAATTAATATCATAAATGTTATTTTATAGTTGAAAAATAAATTTTTAATCGATAAGTTGTCAAATGATAAAATCTTTTTAACAAAAAAATGACAAAGAAAATAAAATGTTAATTAACTGTCAGGTTAGAAATAATTATTCCCTTTTTTAGTTTAATTATGTTTAAAAGATTCCAAACAGGTTCTAAGAAATACCTTAAAGAGGCAAGTAGCATTGATATGACTTATAGTGATATTAAATCTGCTGGTTTAGATAAATTGGATAATATTTTAAAAAAGAAAGATAAACCTAAAAATAAAGATAAATAAAAATGATTATAGTCCCAGTGAACCTACTGGACTATAATTTGGGTGAGCCACGTAGTGGCGAGGGACGTAGTCCCTATTACTTGATCAAAGTTTTAACCCATTACTTTATTTTAAAAGTAAAGGGTTTTTTATTTTTTAAAAGAGGAGACATTAAAAATGGATATTAATGATTTAGAAAGAGAAGTTAACTTTATAGCAGATAATTATCATATTATTAATCTTTATTTACATTTTCCAATTGAAACTTATAGTAAAGATTACAATGATATTTTTGACTTTTGACAAAATAATAAAAAAATACTCAAAATCATCATCAATTTTTAAATAAAAAAATAAAAACTTTAGAATCTTTAAAAAAATTAGAAAATAATTTTATAAATTCAATAAATAACCTATCAAAAAAATTAAATAATAAAAAAATAAATAAAAAAATAAAAGTACTTACTATTGGATTATTTAATTGAAATAAAAAAATAGAAACAAAAATAACTATTTTAACAAAAATCAAAGAAATTAAACAACAAAATTTAGTAAAAATAAATGAACTAATATTACGAATTAACAAAAAAAATATAATTAATAATGTAAATTCAGAAATTAATTTTTCTGTAACAAATAAAAGTAAATCAAATTTATCACAAATATAAAAAAATTTATATAAAAAAAGTAAATACTTGTTTTTAGTATTTACTTTTTTTAAAGTTATAGTTATTAATAATTTAATTAGATTTTAACCTTCATCAATAATACTTGAAGTTGGTTTAACATTATTAATAGGTGAGTGAATTTTTGCTTTATGTTTATTAAAAATAAAATCATATACTTCAGAATAAAATTCAACTGAAACAATATTTAATTTTTTCTTTACTTCTTCTGGAATATCTTCTAAGTCTTTTATATTAGCTTTTGGAATTAAAATTGTTTTTAGTCCACTACGATGAGCAGAAATTGATTTTTCTTTTAATCCACCAATTGGTAATACATGACCACGAAGTGTAATTTCACCTGTCATACCAATATCTTTTGATACAGGTCTACTTGTCAGAGCAGAAATAATTGCAGTTGTTAAAGTAATACCAGCACTTGGACCATCCTTTGGCACTGCTCCTTCAGGAACATGGATATGAATATCATGTTCTGCAAAGAAAGTATCAGGAATATTGAAAGTAATAGCATTTGCTTTAATATAATCTAAAGCAATAGTAGCAGATTCTTTCATGACCTCACCTAATTTACCAGTTAATACCAAATTACCTTTTCCTTTAAAGTAGTTTACTTCAATTGGTAAGATATCACCACCATATTGAGTATAAGCAAGACCAGTTACCACTCCAATTTGTGATTCATTTTCTTTTTTAGTATAATCGAAAATTTGTTTTCCTAAATAATCTTTAACATTATCAGCAACAATTTCTTCAGTACTAATTTTTTTATTTAAAAGTTTAACAATAAATTTACGAGCAATTTTATTTAATAATCTTTCTAACTGTCGAACACCTGATTCTCTTGTATAATATTTAATTATTTCTTCAATTGAATTTGGTTTAAATTTTAACATTTTATTATTTAAACCAGTAATTTCAATAACACGAGGAATTAAATATTTTTTTGCAATTTCAAGTTTTTCTAATTCTGTATATGAAGAAAGTTCAATAATTTCCATTCGATCTTTTAATGGTTCAGGGATACCTTCCATATAATTAGCTGTTGCTAGAAACATAACTTGTGATAAATCATAATTTTCTTCAATATAATGATCTGAAAAATTAGCATTTTGTTCAGGATCTAATACTTCTAACATAGCACTAGCTGGATCACCACGATAATCAGATGACATTTTATCAATTTCATCTAATAAAAATAATGGATTAATAACTTTAGCACGTTTCATACCTTGGATAATTCTTCCTGGCATCGCACCAATATAAGTTTTACGATGACCACGAATTTCAGATTCATCTTTAACTCCACCAAGTGAAACTTTAACGAAAGTACGCCCCATCGCTTCAGCAATTGATTTAGCTAAAGAAGTCTTACCAACACCAGGAGGGCCAACTAAACAAATAATTTGTCCTGGCATTGCCTTAGCCATTTTTTTAACAGCAAGATATTCAATAATTCTTTCTTTAACTTTTTCTAAACCATAGTGATATTTATCAAGAATTTTTTTTGCATTAATTAAATCAAATTTTTCTTCACTTTTTTGAAATCAAGGTAAAGTCATCATTCAATCAATGTATGTACGAATTATATTTGATTCACTTGAAGCTTGCGGCATATCTTCATAACGACTAATTTCTTCTTTAACACGCGTTTTGATTGCTTCAGGAAACTCTTCTGTTTCTAAGCGTTCTAAATAACGTTTCATTTCATTAGACTTACCATCAATTTCGCCTAATTCTTCTTTAATAGCACGCAATCTTTCTCGTAAATAATATTCACGTTGTTGTTCATCAATACGATCTTTAATTTTAGCTGTTAAATCCTTTTCAATGGCACCAACTTGTTTTTGACCACCAACATCTTTCAATAATAAATCTAAACGTTTATTAATATCAGTTTCTTGTAAAATTTCTTGGCGTTTATTAATAGTTAAAAATGGTAAAAATTGAGCCATTTTATCAATAATTTCACTAGCTTTCATTCCATCGGTGATTTGACTAATTACACCTTGTGGAATTGAACCATGAACATCTAAAATCTGTTGTAAATTATTTACAATTCTTTGAATCAACTCTTCTTCTAATGATTTTGAAACATTAGGACTAACTAAAGTTTCAGCATCTCCTGTATAAAATTTATCATCATAAAACTTAGAAACTTTAACTCTTTGTTGTCCATAAAAAGATACGGTAAGTGTACCATCATTATGACTTTTTTGAATTTGCACTTTACACAAAGTACCATGATTGTAGACTTCACTTAATTGCGGATTATCTACTTTCGGATCCTTTTGCGAAACTAAAATAATTTCTGAATTAAACTTAGCTACCGATTCATTAATTGCCGCTACTGATTTATGTCTGCCAACTTCTAGTTCTATTTCAACTGTTGGGAAAACAAAACTTCCTCTTGTTACTAGTACTGGAATATTAGTAATATTTTTTATCTTCATTGTCTCACCTCAAATAATGTATTAACTGGATTATAATATAAAACATTAGCAATTGCAATAGTTAATTGCTAAAATTTCTAATTTTTGATTTATACTATACTATTACAGCAGCACTTATTAATTCATATTTAATTTATACTAGTAGTATTTTATTACATTTATTTTTTTTTTGATATTTTTTACTTTTTGAAAAAAATAAACGATAAAATAACCTAATTATTAAATTGGTAATTAGGTTATATAATAATTATCAAATTAAATTAAGCACTTGTTGTTTGCTTTTGGTTTTTACCGTTACTTTCTCATAATAAATCAAAGGCTTTATTACGTTTTAGGGTAATAGTAACTAAACTTAAATCTTTAATATTTGCTTTAACTTCTTCAATGCTTATTTTAAATTGGTCGGCAAATGTTGTTAATTGTTTTTGAACTTCTTCTTCGGTAATTTCTATTTTTTCTTGTTTAATAATTTCTTCAATAACTAAAAAATTCTGAAGTTGCATAATTGCATCCTTTTTTATTTCATTAATAATTTCTTCATGAGATAAACCAGTTGCTGCCATATAGTTTTCAATTGTAAAGTTTTGATTAGCTAATTGTTTTTTAAATTCATTTTCTAAACGTTCAGTTTCATTTTTAACAGCAAAACTTGGAATTATTATTTTTGAATCTTTAACAATTTTAGCAATAAGTTCTTCCATAAATTGTTCCTTAATTGTCATTGTTTTTTGTACTTCAATTTGTTTTTTAATATTTTCTAATAATTGTTCAGTAGTAGTAACATCTGGAATGTTAACATCTTTTACTAATTCTTCTAAATCTTCATTAATAACTTTTGTTTTTATTTCGTTTAATTCAATTTCAAATTGTATTAATTGACCTTTTAAATTTGGAACATGATAATCTTTTGGGAAAGTTACTTCAATAGTTTTTTTAGATTTAGGTTCCATACCGATCATTCCTTCTTCAAAACCAGGAATAAATTTACCAGAACCAATTTCTAATTCCATATTTTTAGCTTCACCGTCAGGGAATTTTTTACCGTCTAAAAAACCAGTGAAATTAAAAACTGCAGTATCATCTTTTTCTAATTTTCCTTTTTCTTTTGGATTAAAAATAGCAAAACGATCTTGTAATAGTTTAATTTGAGTATCAATTTCTTCTTGATTAACAGTTGCTACAGGTTTTACTATATCAATACCACGATATTTACCAATAGTAATTTCTGCTGGTAAATCAAATACAAACATTATTTCACACTCTTTAATAGTAGATTTTTCCACATTAACTTCGGGTTGATTAGTAGGCATTAAATTAGGTTTTTGTTTTAAGGCAAAATCATAAGCAATAGTAATAACTGCTTTAGTTGCTGTTTGTAAAGTTTGTTCTTCAGTTACATGTTTTTTAGCCATTTTAGTAGGAACTTTTCCTTTACGAAATCCAGGAATTTCTACTTGTGCAATCAATTTATTTTCAGCTTTTGCCAATTGATCTTTTCAAGTTTTAGTATCAATGGTAACATGTCATTTTCCAAGACCATTTTTTTCATCTTTTATAATATTTAATGTCATTTTTCAAATCTCTCCTTATGTAATTTGTTGTTGAATCATAATACTTAAGTATTTTTTTATTAAAGTAGTAGTAGTTTTAAATTTTTTAGCACTTTCTACCAATTTTACACTAATAAACTGGAAACTACAAGCACGAATATACAAAGCAGCTGCTAATGCTGCTGCTTGATTTTTATTAGGTAATGTTGGAAACAAATTCTCAAAATAACTATCCAATAAAAACAAGCAAATACCATAAATACCTGGATTATCAATATGAACTTCATCTTCAAATATTTTTGTAATTTTTAAATAAACGAGTGATTCCTGTCATTGTGTTATTTTTTTTGGATTAATTTTAAATGTATCATGACCTTTTATTACTTCTATTTCTTCATCAATACCTTGATTATTTAATATAAGTAATAGTTGTGTTTTATTTATATTATTTATATTTTTATTTGTAAGATAAATCTTAATTGTTGGCAAAATTAACCTAGCATTATGACTTTGTAAATAATAAAATGCCACCGGATGAAGATCTTCATCAAATGGATTCATTAATACACGACTTATTCTCTCTAAATTTCACTCATGACTTTCATTTTTACTATTTAATCTAATATGAGTAGTAATATTATGATGTAACTCTTGTAATGTAATTTCATGATGAATAGGAATATAAGGCATCTCTAATTCATGTTTGACCAACTTCATTGCTTGATCTCATTTATTTTCACTAATGAGGTGGTTAATTTTACCAATAATGTCTTGATAATAATTGTCATGATTTATCATTATTTAGTTAAACCTTCTTAGTATTTTAAAATTTAATGGCGCCCACGAGAAGATTCGAACTTCTGACCCCCGCCTTAGAAGGGCGGTGCTCTATCCACTGAGCTACGTGGGCATAACATTTACCATAAGTAATCTTAACTTGTTTGATTAAAAAATGCAATTATTAATTGGTTACTTTTCAATAAAAAAATAATATTAATTAAGTATCATTTTTGTTTTGTGTTGTCAATATCGAATGAAAATTTCCTAAAAATATTTATCAAAAAATTAAATTATTTTGGAAAGTTACACTGTTAAATAAACACAAATTCCAAATAACCTTTAAAATTTTAATTCCTGTTTTTAATATAGGATTTTTTTGTATAATTTAATTAAACTTAATATAAGTTTTTAACTCATTGCTTTAATTTCAAAGTAAATGAGTTTTTATTTTGAAAGGATGAAAAAATGAATAAAAATTTACAAGAAGAATATGAATGAATTAATAAAGAATTGATAAAAATAATCATTGATAAAAATCAATTTACTCCAGAAATTATTAGTAATAGAGTTAATTTAGCTCAAACTACTATTGTTGATATTAATGAAAATTTAAAAAAACAAAAGTGGAATGGCAACACTTTTTAGGACTATTTTTTGGTAGACACTTGTTCTTGATATTTGATAGGAGTTAAGTAGTTTAAAGTGCTGTGGATTCTTATGTTGTTGTATCAATTGATATAATCAAATAATTCTAATTTTAATTGGATTAATGATGTAAAATTTTTATCATTAATAAATTCAGTTTTGAAAGTTTTAAAAGTTGCTTCAGCAACAGCATTATCATAAGGACAACCTTTTTTGCTTAAAGATCGAGTAATATTGAATGCTAATAAAAGATTATTAATAATTTTATTGTTAAATTCATTACCTCGATCACTATGAAATATTTGGATATCTTTTAAACAGCGATTTGATTGCATAAATGCTTGATATACTAGTAATGCATTTTTTTAACTCCAACACTATGTCCAATAATTTCGCGGTTAAATAGGTCTATTAATAGGCAAATATAGTTTCATTTACCATTAACTTGAACGTAAGTTAAATCACTAACAATAACTTCATTTTTAACCCTATTATTAAAGTTTCTATTAACAAGATTGGTTATTTGACTATTATTGACTTTATTATGATGATTTTTGAATGATAATTTAGTGTATTTTGATATTAAATTATGCTTATTCATAATTTCTTTAATTTTTCTTCTTGATAAATAAATTTCTTGGTTTTCTAAAATTTTTTTTAATCTTCTAGTACCATAAACTTCTTTATTTTCTTTAAAAGCACTAATAACAGCTTCATCATACATATTATTTTTGATTTTATTTTCTTTTTTCTTTAAGTTAAAATAATATGTTGATTTAGATATTTTCAAAAAACGACACATTGTGCGAATTTTATATTTAACTTTATTTTTAGCAATAATTTCTACTTTTTGCCTATTATTAGTGCTGCTTGCTTTAAAATATCATTTTCCATTCTTAATTGTTTTAATTCTTTTCTTAATTTAATTAATTCATTTTCTTCAACAGAACGATTATCTTTAGTTTTAAAACTACCTGAATTAGTAAATTGCTTAATTCAATTATAAGTAGCTGCTCTTGTAACATTGTACTCTTTAGCAAGACAAGACACTGACTTACCGCTTTGATATAAAGCTACTATTTGTTTTTTAAATTCATCTGAATATGAGTTAATATTGGCCATAATTATACTTCCTTTCTTTTCACTAATTTGTTCACTTGTCTACGTAATTAGTGTCCAATAAAGTGTAACAACCCATCCAATTTACTTTTGGAAAAATTGATAAAAATAAAATAATTAAAGAAAAAAATGATTTTTTTATAAAAATATCAAAAGAATTTTTTGGAAATATTAAAAAAGTAAAAGAATTATATATAAGAAAATCAAATAGTGAAATAAATATAGATGTTAATAAAATTAATAATGCAACTTTAAATAATTTATTAATAAATCCGAATAAATCAAACTTACCACAAATGTAAAAACGATAGATTGCAATTACAATTTCTTTTATATTTAAAATCAATTTTAGGTCACCAAATTTGCTCATATACAAATGATTTAAAAATTTATATGGTTTAGTATTCACAAAATGTAAATCTTATATAACTTTAATTAGGAATTATTAATATCCATATCTTCAAGGATGATTTTTATTGGGTATATAAACTTTTTTAGTTTTTATTAAATTTTCTTTGATAATTGGTTTTAAAGCTATTTCTTTTAGTTCATACATTTGATTATTGTAACTAAGATATAAGTCATTAATAAATGATTTAAGTACAATTACATCAGTTCTAGGTTGTATATATTGAACTTTGTTATTTTTATAAGGAAAATATTTTTTACTATAATATGTTATAGTTGAACCACTATCTGTTTTTCTTTTAGAAAATCTTGAAAGATAAATATTTATTTCTTCTTGTGTAGGAGCTTTAATCATAGCAGATTTATTATCATCAATAGGAAAAGCAAACTTTTTATTAAAAAAGTTTATGTACGTTTTAAGAAATTGATTAGCTTCTTCTAAAGTTTTAATTTTATTAAGTCTTAGTTCGCTAATTAATCGACTTTGAAGTGTTCCAAATAAGCGTTCAATTCGACCTTTAGCTTGTGGAATTGAAGTTCTAATTATTTCAGCACCCAAATCATTACAGCATTTTTGAAATTGAGTATAAGTGTCATTTTCTGTGTTTATTTTACCCGCATCGATTTTTTTCTTAGAACCTGTTTAGGATCTTTTTTAACTTATTTTTGATTAAATTAATATCATAAATGTTATTTTATAGTTGAAAAATAAATTTTTAATCGATAAGTTGTCAAATGATAAAATCTTTTTAACAAAAAAATGACAAAGAAAATAAAATGTTAATTAACTGTCAGGTTAGAAATAATTATTCCCTTTTTTAGTTTAATTATGTTTAAAAGATTCCAAACAGGTTCTTATATCCAAAAACTGTTCTGTTATCAGTATAAAATGCTTTTGGTATGCCATATTTAGTTAAAATTTGATAAAAGACATTATAATAACCATCTAATGTTTCTTGATGATCAAATCATAGCCCGACAATATTGCTTGTAGCATCATCAATTGCAGCATGTAAAAATGCTTTTGGTTTATCATTACCAAATCAATGATGATTACTTGCATCCATTTGAATTAATTCACCAAAATTTGTTCTACGATTTCTTGTTGGATGTAAGTTATTTTTCTTATTTTTATGTTTTTTTGGTGAAGTGAGTTTTTCTTTAATTAATATAGTATAAAGTGTGCTATATGAAATTTTAATTTTTTCTTCATTAATTAATTTCTCATGGAAATGTTGAAAATTAAAATTATAATATTTGGTTTTATACAAGTTTATAATTTCATTTTTAATTTTAATATTTGTTGCTTTATTAGAAATTTTATTACGTGATTTATGAATAAAACCAATTTTACCTTCTCTATTAAAAATTTGAATTAATTGATTAATTCTTCTAATAGTTAAGTTAAGTTTACTTTTAGCTTGATGCTTAGATAATTTTTTAATAGTAATGTCGTTTATAATCTTAGAACCTGTTTAGGATCTTTTTTAACTTATTTTTGATTAAATTAATATCATAAATGTTATTTTATAGTTGAAAAATAAATTTTTAATCGATAAGTTGTCAAATGATAAAATCTTTTTAACAAAAAAATGACAAAGAAAATAAAATGTTAATTAACTGTCAGGTTAGAAATAATTATTCCCTTTTTTAGTTTAATTATGTTTAAAAGATTCCAAACAGGTTCTTATATTTATATTTTTCTTTCATAGTCATGCTTCTTTCCATATTTATCACCAAGTATATTTAACTTCACTTTTGGGAAATTTTTACTCGATAACTAATAGGAAATTATCACTAAATAATGACAGATTAAATAATTAATAAGTTAATTTTTTTTAACTTATTAAGTGTTTTAAATAATCAGTTAGTAAATATTAATAGTGATAAGGAAAAACTTGATATACTAAATAAGTAGCATATTCAATCATAATAAAAAATTAAATTTTTGATAGGAAATTTAATTAAATTTAATTCTAATATAAATAGGAGAAAAAATATGAATTGAAAAAATAGTAGTGAATACCGATTAAAAAAAAGAAATCTTATTAAATTTATTTGACGTTTATTTGGCCTACTTATTATTTCTTTATTTTTAATTTTTGATTTAATAATTACTATTAATTATCCCAATGCTTTCATTGTTCCTAATGTTGATAAACCAACTGAAAGATTAGCAATTTATTATTTTTATTTTACAACTCAAACTAATTATTTAGTACTCATTTATTTATTTGCTTTTTTATTTGAAAGTAAATTTAAAGGAAACTCAAAACCAAGTTTTTATATTTTATTAAGCATTACTATTTATATTACAATTACAATGTTAGTATTTTGAATAGGTATCATTAGTAATAGCCAAGAAAGAAGTAAATATGGAACTGATATTTATTTATGATTTAAAACAATAATTCTAAATCTAATTATGCCAATTGTTATGATTTTAAATTTTGCTTTATCATGTGGACGTGATTTTTATTCACTAAAAAATCATCATAAACTTTATATGTGATTTATTTTATTTTATCCTTGTTTTTATGTAGTAATGGTAATGGTTCGTGGTGTATTACGTGTTAAACAAGGAGAAAATATTAATACTTGTTATCCTTACTTTTTTTTCAACTACCAAAAATATGGTGTAGGAGTATTAATTACTGCTATTATTTTTCTGTTAATTATTAGTATTGGTTTACAATACCTTTATTTATGAATTAATAATATACAATATAAAAAAAAGCATGATGATGATAAACCAAATTTTCCAATCATTACTTATCCTTATGGTTTTAAATTATAAAAAAATAAAATAAGGCTTTAGAAATTAAAAGCCTTATTTATATAATTTATTAAATATTTTTAATTATTCATTTACCATAGAAACTACTTCTTCTGGTTTATTAGTAACTGGAAGATATTTACCAATAATTAATAATACACCTGAAGCAATATTAAGTCCTAAAAAAATAATATTAATACCACTAATAAAATTAAAATGTGATGAAAACATAGCTATTAAAGAAAAACCTGCTAAAACTAAAGTTACAATTCCAACAGCTAAACCACTATTAGCATTTCCTTTTAAAACGTTATTGCACATGATAATTATTGCAATTGAAAATCCAATAGCAATTAAAAGTCCAAAAATCAATCCAACAATAAATACTGTACTAACTCCTGATGTTAATGAAGTGTGATCATATTTTGTAAAACTGTTAAAAATAACACTACTTGCTGTAGCTAAAATAATTGTAATAATTACACTTCAAATAATACTTATAATATTTGTTATGAATCCAATTTTAGCTCCAATGTATAATTTTTTATCTAATTTCTTTTCAACCTTATCCATTTTTTTTCCTTTTTTCTTAAAATCTTTTTTACATTTTAATATTCTCAATCTTAACATAAAAAAAATTTAAATTTTAAATTAAATATTAACACAATAAAAAAATTTGGCATCGTGCTATTTTCCCATTGCTGGTATTTTCGCCGCTGGAGTGCTTAACTGCTGTGTTCGATATGGGAACAGGTGTGACCACTCCGCCATGGACACCAAATAGTTTAGCAATTGCTCCCTAAAAACTAGAAACAGACATCTTTAAATTTGATTACTTTTGATTTGCAATAGAGAATATATTCTTCAATAAATCCTCGATCTATTAGTATCAGTAAGCTGAACATATCACTATGCTTACACACCTGACCTATCAACCTTGTAGTATTCAAGGGATCTTACTTCTTTCGAATGAGAAATCTCATCTTGGAACTGACTTCGCGCTTAGATGCTTTCAGCGCTTATTCATGCCCTACATAGCTACCCAGCTGTGCCACTGGCGTGACAACTGGTGCACCAGAGGTAGGTCCATTCCGGTCCTCTCGTACTAGGAACAGCTTTCCTCAAATTTCTTGCGCCCACGACAGATAGGGACCAAACTGTCTCACGACGTTCTGAACCCAGCTCGCGTACCGCTTTAATGGGCGAACAGCCCAACCCTTGGAAGCGACTACACCTCCAGGATGCGATGAGCCGACATCGAGGTGCCAAACCTCCCCGTCTATATGAACTATTGGGAGAGATTAGCCTGTTATCCCCGGGGTAACTTTTATCCGTTGAGCGACGGCCTTTCCACACAGCACCGCCGGATCACTAAGCCCAACTTTCGTTCCTGCTCGACTTGTATGTCTCGCAGTCAAGCACCCTTTTACCTTTGCGCTCTACATATGATTTCCATTCATATTGAGGGTACCTTTGGGCGCCTCCGTTACTTTTTAGGAGGCGACCGCCCCAGTCAAACTACCCACCAGACACTGTCCTTAGACCAGATTATGGTCTCAAGTTAGAATTTCAATATAGCAAGGGTGGTATCCCAATGGTGACTCCATACCTACTAGCGTCTGCATATCAACGTCTCCCACCTATGCTGTACAAACTACACCAAAATTCAATATCAAGTTGTAGTAAAGCTCCACGGGGTCTTTCCGTCTAATCGCGGGTAACCTGCATCTTCACAGGTACTAAGATTTCACCGAGTCTATAGCCGAGACAGCGTCCGGATCGTTACGCCTTTCGTGCGGGTCAGAACTTACCTGACAAGGAATTTCGCTACCTTAGGACCGTTATAGTTACGGCCGCCGTTCACTGGGGCTTCAGTTCAAAGCTTCGCTTACGCTAACAAATCTCTTTAACCTTCCAGCACTGGGCAGGCGTCACCCCCTATACATCGTCTTACGACTTAGCAGAGAGCTGTGTTTTTGCTAAACAGTCGCCCGGACCTCTTCACTGCGACTCATATTGCTATGAGCTCCCCTTCTCGCTAACTTACGGGGTTATTTTGCAGAGTTCCTTAGCTATAGTTATCTCGCTTGCCTTAGGATATTCTCCTTGACCACGTGTGTCCGTTCTCGGTACAGGCACCATGGTGATGTCTTTAGAAACTTTTCTTGGAAGTATGGCATCAAATGCTTCGTTACTAAGCGAACCGTTCACTCCCCATCGTACTTCAAGGTTAACGCTGTGCGGATTTGCCTACACAACCCTCTTTGTACTTAGCCCAGCACTACCAATCACTGGGACATTTTAGCCTTCTCCGTCATTCCATCAGTCACCATGGTGGTACAGGAATATCAACCTGTTATCCATCGACTACGCCTTTCGGCCTCGCCTTAGGTCCTGACTAACCCTGGGTGGACGAACCTAGCCCAGGAAACCTTGGTCAATCGGCATGAAGGATTCTCACCTTCAATCGTTACTCACGCCGGCATTCTCACTTCTAAACGCTCCACTAGTCCTTCCGGTCTAACTTCGTCGCAGATTAGAACGCTCCCCTACCGCCCACAATATATGTAAACATATATATATAGACCCATAGCTTCGGTACAATGCTTAGCCCCGGTACATTTTCCGCGCAGAATCATTCGACTAGTGAGCTGTTACGCACTCTTTAAAGGATGGCTGCTTCTAAGCCAACCTCCTAGCTGTCTGAACAATTCCACATCGTTTTCCACTTAGCATTTGATTTGGGGACCTTAGCTGATGATCTGGGCTGTTTCCCTCACGTCCATGGACCTTATCACCCATAGACTGACTGCCAGATATGTAACAATGGCATTCGCAGTTTAATTGCATTCAGTACCCCGAGGTGGGGCCATCATACATTCAGAGCTTTACCTCCATTGCACTAATTCTGACGCTAGTCCTAAAACTATATCGGGGAGAACCAGCTATCTCCAGGTTCGATTGGAATTTCACCGCTAGCCACAAGTCATCCACGGTCTTTTCAACGAACGTTGGTTCGGTCCTCCATTAACTGTTACATTAACTTCAACCTGCTCATGGCTAGATCACCTGGTTTCGGGTCTACGACCACATACTAAACGCCCTATTCAGGCTCGCTTTCACTTCGGCTCCGTCTTTTCAACTTAACCTTGCATGTAATCGTAACTCGCCGGCTCATTCTACAAAAGGCACGCCGTCACCCATTAACGGGCTCCGACTTGTTGTAAGCATATGGTTTCAGAAACTATTTCACTCCCCTCTCGGGGTACTTTTCACCTTTCCCTCACGGTACTGGTTCACTATCGGTAATTGGTTAGTATTTAGCCTTACGCAGTGGTCTGCGCAAATTCCGACAAGGTTCCACGTGCCTCGCCGTACTCAGGATACTGTCAAGAGATTTATACATTTCGCATACTGGGCTTTCACCATCTATGGCGTTGCTTCCCAACAACTTCTGCTATATATAAATTTTGTAACTCTTCATAGGTCGAACCTAATAGACAGTCCTATAACCCCAGTCTGACGACTGGTTTAGGCTGCTCCCTTTTCGCTCGCCGCTACTAAGGGAATCGCATTCGCTTTCTTTTCCTCTAGGTACTAAGATGTTTCAATTCTCTAGGTATCACTCTGCACAACTATGAATTCATTGTACAGTACTATCTTATTAAAGATAGTGGGTTTCCCCATTCGGACATCTCCGGATCAAAGCTTATTTCCAGCTCCCCGAAGCTTATCGCAGGTAATCGCGTCCTTCATCGTCTTCCAATTCCAAGGCATCCACCATACGCTCTTAATAATTTATTTTTAGAATATCCTATTGCAAGATAAAAATTATCTTATTTTTTTTAAAAGATGTCTATTATCCAGTTTTTAAAGAACAATTGCTCAGAGAAAACAATCCCTGAAAACTAAACAGAACAAAAGAAGTAATCCAATAAATCATCCATCTATTTTTTCTTGTTGTCTTGGTTTCTTATTAGAAACTAAACTCCATAGAAAGGAGGTGATCCATCCCCACCTTCCGGTAGGGATACCTTGTTACGACTTAACCCCAATCATCAACCCTGCCTTTGGCAGCTCCCTCCTTACGGTTAGGACACCGACTTCTGGCATTGCCAACTCTCGTGGTTTGACGGGCGGTGTGTACAAGACCCGAGAACGTATTCACCGCGACATTGCTGATTCGCGATTACTAGCGATTCCGACTTCATGAAGTCGAGTTGCAGACTTCAATCCGGACTGAGACTGACTTTTTGAGATTTGCTTGACCTCGCGGTTTAGCGACTCTTTGTATCAGCCATTGTAGCACGTGTGTAGCCCAGGTCATAAGGGGCATGATGATTTGACGTCGTCCCCACCTTCCTCTAGCTTACACTAGCAGTCTCCTTAGAGTCCCCAACTTAATGCTGGCAACTAAGGACAAGGGTTGCGTTCGTTGCTGAACTTAACCAAACATCTCACGACACGAACTGACGACAACCATGCACCACCTGTATCCTTGTTAATCTCTACTATATCTCTATAGCTTCGCAAGGTATGTCAAGACCTGGTAAGGTTTTTCGCGTTGCTTCGAATTAAACCACATGCTCCACCGCTTGTGCGGGTCCCCGTCAATTCCTTTGAGTTTCACTCTTGCGAGCATACTACTCAGGCGGAGTACTTAATGCGTTAGCTACAGCACTGCCTCATGGCAACACTTAGTACTCATCGTTTACGGCGTGGACTACTAGGGTATCTAATCCTATTTGCTCCCCACGCTTTCGTGCCACAACGTCAGTAATAGGCCAGTTAGCCGCCTTCGCCACTGGTGTTCCTTCATATATCTACGCATTCCACCGCTACACATGAAATTCCACTAACCTCTCCTATACTCTAGTAATGTAGTTTCCAAGGCGGTTAGGGGTTGAGCCCCTAAATTTAATCTCAGACTTGCAAAACCGTCTACGCACGCTTTACGCCCAATAAATCCGGATAACGCTTGCCACCTATGTATTACCGCGGCTGCTGGCACATAGTTAGCCGTGGCTTTCTGGTAAGGTATGGTCGATACTAAAATCATTTCCTATTCTAGCACTTCTTCCCTTACAACAGACCTTTACAATCCGAAGACCTTCATCAGTCACGCGGCATTGCTCCATCAGGCTTTCGCCCATTGTGAAAAATTCCCTACTGCTGCCTTCCGTAGAAGTTTGGGCCGTGTCTCAGTCCCAATGTGGCCGTTCATCCTCTCAGATCGGCTACGCATCGTTACCTTGGTAAGCCATTACCTTACCAACTAGTTAATGCGCCGCATCCCCATCAATTAGCGAAGCAAATGCTCCTTTCATTTTTTATCATTGCAAATAAATAACATATGCGGTATTAGCTGTCGTTTCCAACAGTTATTCCCCGCTAAATGGTAGGTTAGATACGTGTTACTCACCCGTTCGCCACTAAAGATTGCTACTTTCGTTCGACTTGCATGTATTAGGCATGCCGCCAGCGTTAATCCTGAGCCAGGATCAAACTCTCAATAAAATTGTTTTTGTTAAAAGATGATGTCTGACTTATTTAATTTTTAATAAAAAATTGACGGATTAATTCTTGTTCTATTTAGTTTTCAAAGATCGTTTTTTCTAGTTTGTAACCCATTTATTTTTGGGACAATAACAATAGTACAACATGCCATAATTATTGTCAACCTAATTATCATAAAAAAGCATTATTTTTTTAAAATTAAAATTTTTAAAATTTTTTTATAAAATTAAAAAAATAAAATATTATTTATTCTATTAAAAATTTAATAGTAATATAATCACTTTTAATTGTTAATTGATATTGACCAATACCAATAAAGTCATACAACTTTAAAGCAAGATTTTTAAATTTTTTATTACAATCATTATTTAAAAATAATATTTTTTCAATATTATTATTTTGTAAATCTTTCACTAATTTTGAATTAATCGTTTTATTTTCTGGTATTGATCAGTAATATTCTTTTGTTAATTTATTATAACTAGTTAATTTACCATAATTTGTTCCATCAATATCTGCAAAAATTACTGATTTATTTTCATTAAATGTCAAATGACCTGCTTGAAAGGCAATAATTTTTAAAGCTCCAAGTTTTTTATTAAAATTAACACGATTAATTGCACATAGTGCCTGATGCACAGTAAATGTTGATTGATAAGATAATAAAGGGTAATCTTGATTAAAATGTTCATTGAGTAATAATGTTTCATAATCTAGTTTATATTTAAGAATAATTTTTAGTTCATTAACAACTAATTTGTTATTTTCAATGAAATTTGTAACTAAACATGGTATTTCATTAAAATTTGGAAAAATACGATTAAATACTTTATTACTTGTAACCTCATATAATAATGATGCTATTAATAAATTGTCATAATGATAATTAATTAATTTAGTATCTAATTCTTGACTTAATCTTAAATAAAAATAATTAACTATTTGATAATCATTTAAAAATAAGAATTGTTTTAAGATATTTTGATTACGATTAGTATCATTATCATGGGTTTGATAATTTTTTATTTTTTTTGCTATTCGTAAATAAAAATCATTTAAAAAATTATAAAATTCTTGAATTGTCAAATCATAATCAATTAATATTTTAAAAATAGCATTATCATTATAAAGTTGATAGTATGATTGAATTACCAAATAAATTTTTTTTCGCGATTGATATCATTGCTTTAAATTAGTTAAAATGACGTTTTGACTTCTTGGTTCTAAAGTAATAGTACATCCATAAGGTAAATTAAAACTATTAGGTAATTGTTTATTAACATTGATAATATGTGAATTTGAAAGATTTTTAATACCAATCGTTATGTCATATTTTTTATCAATATTAGCAATTAAATCATAAACCTCTAAACAATGTTTAGTTTCTGTTTTTCTCAATCCTCTTCCTAACTGTTGCAAATATACTGTTTTTGAATTAGTTGGTCGTAATAAAATAATAGTATCAATTTCAGGAATATCAATTCCTTCATTAAAAATATTTACTACACATAAATAATTAATAATTCTATTTTTAAAATCATTAATTATTTTACTACGATTAGTTTGATTTTTACTTGTTAAAAAGTCTGCTTTTAAGCCCTGATTTTGCAAAAATCTAGCAACAATTTGTGCATGAGTAATATTAATACAAAAAATTAAACAAATCCGATTACTATAAAATCCAATATAGTCATTAATTACATCTAATAATAACTTATTTCTTGCTTCAGTATTTAATTTTTTAAATAATTGTTGATCATTATTTAAATCAATACCAGTTAAATCAGCAGTAATGTCATCAATACAATAATAATCAAATGGTGATAAAAGTTTTTCATTAATTGCATCTCACAATCGTAATTCATGTGCAAACTCATTATCAAAATAATTAATAATGTTTTTATTATCTTCTCGTTCTGGTGTTGCTGTTAAACCAATAATTTGTTTAGGATGAAAATAATTTAAAATTGTCTGAAAAGTTTTGGCAGCCAAATGATGAGCTTCATCAAAAATAATAATATCAAATTGTTGACGTTTAAACTTATTTAGATGTCTATGTACAGTTTGTACTGTTGCAAATAAATATTGTTCTTGAAAATTATTTTGTTTACTATTTAAAATAGTTGCAAATTTTTTATCATTTATTACTTTTCGAAAAGTAATAATTGCTTGTTCAATAATTTCTCTTTGATGTGCTAAAAATAAAATTGAAGGTTTTTGATTATTATTTTCTTTGATTTGATTTAAATAGTCAAAAGCAGATACTACTGTTTTACCAACACCTGTTGCCATGACAATTAAATGTTTTGTTTTTTTAAGTTTTCTTCTTAACTTTAATTTATTAATTAAGGCAATTTGAAAATCATAAAGAAAATAATTAGTTGCTAATCATTGTTCATCTTTTTTATTTACAAGCAATCGATTATATTCAATTCGCGATAGTAATTGTAATCGTTGTTGTTCATTATTTAAATCAACTAAATTATCATTTCATAATTTATAATACTGATTTAAAATATTTTGATATAGTTGCTTATTATCAAATTCATTAATTTTAATATTTCATTCACGACCACTAGCTAAACCTTTTTGCGTTAAATTTGATGAACCAATTATTGCTGAAGAAAAACCTGAATTTCGTTTAAAGATGGCAGCTTTAATATGAATTCTTTCACTACGTTTTTCTAAATTATTTTCAACTTTAACTTTAATATTAGGATACTTTTTTATTATTTTAACTAATGCATATAAATTAACAAATAAAGCCATATCATCAAAAGTAGTAGTAATAAAATTAATAGTAATATTATGATTTAAAGCATAAGTAAATGATGAACGTAACTTATTTATAATTGAATTTGATATAAAAGGATAAATAAAGTATACTTCATCACAAGTTCTGATTTCCTGATTTAAATGATTAATTAATACTTGTTGGTTTTCATTAGTAAATAGAAAATTGTCACTTAATCTAATATTAGAAGTTAAAGGATTATCAATTATACTATCATTTACTTGTAATAAAATGTTATTACTAAATTTATTAGTAGTAAAATTACTTATGATTTGATTTAAAAAATCAATTTTTGCTTCTGGTGATTTAATCCTTTTTAATTGTTCAATTAAAGTATTATTTAATTGTTTAACTAAATAATGATCAATGTCTTTAATTAATTCTTTTTCGTCATTAATATGTGATGTTTGGAAATTATTAGTAATATCATCACTAATCTTTAATAATAAATCATAATAGCCCTTATTTTTCATACTCTACACTTCCTAATAATAAATAGTGTCTATTTTAATAAATTATTAACTATTATAAAATAATTTTGTAAAGTAAAAAACCTCTAATATTTAAAATATTATTTTAAATAAATAAGAGGAAGGTAATCTAAGATAAGATATATTCATATTTTATTTTTTTTCTGTTGATGATGTTTTTTCTGCTTGTAATGGATTAGTAATACTTACACCTTTGTATGTCTTGCATTTCATACAGGCATGATGTGGTTTAGTAATTGCTCCACAATTTAAACAGTTAGTTGTAGTTGTTGCAGATAAACTATCATGGGCACGACGTGTATTTTTACGCATTTTTGACGTTCTTCTTGCTGGTACTGCCATAGTCTGTTGCCTCCTTGCTTTCGTATCTCATAAATTATATATTGATTTATCAGAAAAATCTATTTTTTTTGATAAGTTTTTCAAATTTTTGGAAATAAAATACTAATAAATCAAATATTTTATTTATTGTTATAAAATAAAAAGTATTTTATTTATTTTATAATCCTAAAATAAGTTATTTATAATCGTGTTACATATTTATATTGAAAAGAATTATCTATATTTCAGTCTTTTATATCAATTTCTTTTTGAACTTCAGTTAGTTCATTATGTAAGTAATTAATTTCAGCTTTTACTTGTTCAAACATTCTTTCATAAATTTCCAAAATAACATCTTTATTTATATTTTCTATTTTTAATATTTTATTTTCATATTTGGCTAATTCTCTTTTTCTTTTGGATGGGTTACACTTTATTGGACACTAATTACGTAGACAAGTGAACAAATTAGTGAAAAGAAAGGAAGTATAATTATGGCCAATATTAACTCATATTCAGATGAATTTAAAAAACAAATAGTAGCTTTATATCAAAGCGGTAAGTCAGTGTCTTGTCTTGCTAAAGAGTACAATGTTACAAGAGCAGCTACTTATAATTGAATTAAGCAATTTACTAATTCAGGTAGTTTTAAAACTAAAGATAATCGTTCTGTTGAAGAAAATGAATTAATTAAATTAAGAAAAGAATTAAAACAATTAAGAATGGAAAATGATATTTTAAAGCAAGCAGCACTAATAATAGGCAGAAAGTAGAAATTATTGCTAAAAATAAAGTTAAATATAAAATTCGCACAATGTGTCGTTTTTTGAAAATATCTAAATCAACATATTATTTTAACTTAAAGAAAAAAGAAAATAAAATCAAAAATAATATGTATGATGAAGCTGTTATTAGTGCTTTTAAAGAAAATAAAGAAGTTTATGGTACTAGAAGATTAAAAAAAATTTTAGAAAACCAAGAAATTTATTTATCACGCAGAAAAATTAAAGAAATTATGAATAAGCATAATTTAATATCAAAATACACTAAATTATCATTCAAAAATCATCATAATAAAGTCAATAATAGTCAAATAACCAATCTTGTTAATAGAAACTTTAATAATAGGGTTAAAAATGAAGTTATTGTTAGTGATTTAACTTACGTTCAAGTTAATGATAAATGAAACTATATTTGCCTATTAATAGACCTATTTAACCGCGAAATTATTGGACATAGTGTTGGAGTTAAAAAAGATGCATTACTAGTATATCAAGCATTTATGCAATCAAATCGCTGTTTAAAAGATATCCAAATATTTCATAGTGATCGAGGTAATGAATTTAACAATAAAATTATTAATAATCTTTTATTAGCATTCAATATTACTCGATCTTTAAGCAAAAAAGGTTGTCCTTATGATAATGCTGTTGCTGAAGCAACTTTTAAAACTTTCAAAACAGAATTTATTAATGATAAAAATTTTACATCATTAATCCAATTAAAATTAGAATTATTTGATTATATCAATTGATACAACAACATAAGAATCCACAGCAATTTAAACTACTTAACTCCTATCAAATATCAAGAACAAGTGTCTACCAAAAAATAGTCCTAAAAAGTGTTGCCATTCCACCATCAAATCTTCTTTGTCTTTTTGCAATTATTAAAGGATTAAAATTACTATTGCGATCTCGTGGTACATCAATCTCAATTTTACCTTGTTGAGTTATTAATTTTTTTGAACTTATACCATTACGAGCATTGTCACTATTACTATGTTGATTCTTATCATATCCTAAATAATTTTGCATCTCAAAATTCAACATTTTTTCTACTAATCTTTTTGTTAATTCTTTATACAAACCTCCCTCTTTAAAAACTGTTGTTAAATCTTCAGTATTTTCTAATAATAAATCTACTGCTTTTGATATTGGATCATTATTATTAATATTTTGCTTTTTAGTCATCTGTAATTCACTCTTTCTAGGTTTATTATAGAATTAATTAAACATAGTTATTTTTGTAAGTTACACAGATTACTAAACATTACCATTTTCTATGCTTATATGAGACATATTTCAAACTATTTCTAATTTGATGAACGATGCATAATTGATGTTCTGTTTTAGGATAAACTGATTGTATTGCTTGTGACATTCCTGTTAAATTATCACTACAAGCAATAAGAATATCATTTAAGCCTCGATTTTTCATTTCTGTGAAATTGGCTAATCAAAATTTAGAACCTTCATTTTCACTAATTCATAAGCCTAAAACATCTTTTTTACCTTCTAAATCAACTCCTAAAGCTATATACACAGATTTGTTAATAATGCGTTTATCTTGTCGTATTTTAACTACTATGCAATCAAAATAAACAATCGGATAAATACTATCTAATGGTCGATTTTGCCATGCTTTTACATCATCAATAACATCATCAGTAATTTGACTAATAACACTTTCACTAGTATCAGCACCATGATATAACTCTTGTAATTGCATTCTAATATCTGATAATGTCATACCTTTTGCATATAAAGAAAGAACTTGTTGATCAAAACCATCAAATCTTCTTTGTCTTTTTGCAATTATTACAGGATTAAAATTACTATTGCGATCTCGTGGTACATCAATCTCAATTTTACCTTGTTGAGTTATTAATTTTTTTGAACTTATACCATTACGAGCATTGTCACTATTACTATGTTGATTCTTATCATATCCTAAATAATTTTGCATCTCAGAATTCAACATTTTTTCTACTAATCTTTTTGTTAATTCTTTATACAAACCTCCCTCTTTAAAAACTGTTGTTAAATCTTCAGTATTTTCTAATAATAAATCTACTGCTTTTGATATTGGATCATTATTATTAATATTTTGCTTTTTAGCCATCTGTAATTCACTCTTTCTAGGTTTATTATAGAATTAATTAAACATAGTTATTTTTGTAAGTTACACAGATTACTAAACATTACCTTATATTTGAAAAATAAAAATATTTTTATTTATACAACGTAACAATATTAACAAATTTAATTAACTTTACAATAATTTTTATCTATTTTTATAAATAATACGGAAACTATTTTCTATTATTTTGCAGTTATTTTTATTAAAATATTAATTTTTAAGAAAAGTTTTAGTAGTAGTTATGCAATTGATAACTTTTTTCTTTTTTTGTTATCATTTTTTTCTGTATTTTCTAATTTACGCTTTTCTTTGTTAACTTCTTCTTTTGTTAATCATTCTTTTACTTTATTAAAATCTGTTTTCTTTTCTTCTGATCAATTTGTATCATCTTCATCTAATATTGCATCTAGGTATATCTTAAAAATTGCTTTTTCATTATCAGATAAATTTTGATCAGTTTGATATTTTTTGAAATTATGGATAGCAGTTACTCGTTGTTCTAAAACATCTTTTTGTAATTCATTAAAATTAGGACAATTTGGAAGTTTTTTAATAGATGTTATAATTTTTGAATCAACATATGATAAATCGTCTAACATACTATCTACTTCTTCTTTTATCTCATTATCAAAAAGATAATTTTTATTTTTAAAAGGATTACTATCTATTTTGTTAATATCAGTTAATACATTATTAACCAAATAATTAGTAACTTCTTTTAAATTATATTTAATAGCTAAAGTTCATCAAGTTAATCCTTCTCTAGTTATATAATTATTATAATTACATTCATTTGTTATTAAAAAATCAATAATCATCATTTCAATTTGATTTTGATTTCTTGGTAATTGATGTAATCAATCAAGTATCATATCTTCAAATTTAAAAGGTTTTTTATTATTTTTATTTTTAATATCAAAATTAATTTCTAAATCACCATTTTCATTTTTTAATAGTAGTATTCTTATAATTTTTTTATTATTACTTCTAATTTCTCTATGTAATATAGTGTTATTAAACTTATCAATAGGTGTATTAATATCAAAATATTTGTAATTTTCTATTATTTCTAACATATCAAAATTGTTGTTTAGGATTGCTATTTCATAAGGTATATTACCATTATCATCTATTTGATAAAAATTAGTTTTTTTAGTGATAGCAAAATTAATTCTAAAATCAGTTTTATTACCTTCTTTAGCAATAATATGTAAAAGATTTTGTTTTTTATTATTAACACTATTAATATTAAAATGAGAATTATTTTGAAAATCATTAACTAATTCACGAATTTCTTCATTTGTCGGGTATGTATCAGCTTTATTAATTTCTTGTATTAATAATTTGCAAAATGGAGTTTCATTTTGCAAATTTACTAAATTGGGATTAACTTGTGAATTATTAATTAGTTGCTTTCCTATATTTTTAAACTCTCCTCCAAGTTTTCAGTCTACAATATATTGTTTCATAATTGCTAAATGTAAGGGTGAATTTCCTTAAATATCTTGTTGATTTAAAAAATTTTTATCATTTTTTTTAAAATTTATTAATCAATTAATAAGTTTTATTTTATTAGTTGTAAATTCTATTAATTCACTTGAAGTTTCTCAACCTTCCTCATGTGGATCATAGTTATATTCATCTTCTATTTCTGCTCCTTCATCTAAATCTAATAAAAAATTATTATGAAGGGCATTTCTATTGTTATTATCTAAACTAATAACTTCCTCATCACTAATGTTTGGATTATTCATAAAATCTTCAATAATAGAAAATTGAATTCTTTTCTTTTGAAATTGATCAATAAGGTAATTTAATGTTAGCATACTTTTATTTGTTCCTATCTATAATATAAAATTCCTGTTACTTTTAATAAAGTAACAGGAATACAAAAACTTTCTTTAGTTTTACATTTATTTGTATCATAACTTTAAAAAAACCAATACATTTTTCTTAAAATTAAAATTTAGTTTACAATCAGCGTTTATTAACCTTTATATATATCATTTTTAATAATTGACTAGCAATGAAATAAACAATAACAACACCCGCTAAATAAGCATAAAAAATTAAAGGAATTGGTGTTAAACCAATAGTAGCTCCTAATTGTGTATATGGAATACTAATGCCAATAATAGTAATTATAATTGTTGTTAAAAATAGCTGATGAGATGGCATATTTTGAATAAAAGGTACCTTAGAAGTTCGTAATAATTGTACAATTAATGTTTGTGAAGTAACTCCTAAAATAAATCATCCAGTATGAAATAATGATTGTTGATATATGTCAGCAGCACTATTAGGATCTACATTAGCAAAATTGGCAAAGATATGTAAACCATATCCTAAAAATAAAAAGGTGGTTATATCAAATATTGAACTTAGCGGTCCATTCCAGAATGCAAAAGGTAAAATGCTTTTTGCATTTCATTTTTGTGGTTTTTTAATAAAGTCTTCATCAACCCTATCTCAAGGAATTGCTAATTGAGAAATATCATATAATAAATTTTGTAGTAAAATTTGAATTGCCATCATTGGTAAAAAAGGTAACCAAATTGAAGCAATTAAAATACTTAATGAATTACCAAAATTAGAAGAAATAGTAATTTTAATATATTTTAAAATATTACCAAAAGTATTTCTACCGCTGATCACTCCTTGCTCTAAAACATCTAAATCTTTTTCTAATAAAATAATATCAGATGCTTCTTTGGCAATATCAGTAGCACTATTAACAGATATTCCAACATCAGCGTGATGCAAAGCAACAGCATCATTAATACCATCACCTAAAAAGCCAACAGTGTGACCATTTAACTTTAAAATGTCAATAATTCTTGATTTTTGTAATGGATCCATTTTCGCAAAAATAGTAGTTTTATTTACTAATGCTTGTAAATGTTGATCATCCATATCTTCAATGTCACTACCTAATAAAGGAATTCCTGGCTCTAATCCCACCTTTTTACAAATTGCTTTAGTAACAATTTCATTATCACCAGTCAAAATTTTAACATCAATTCCGTGTTGATTAAGAGTTGTTATTGCTTTAATAGCACTAGGTTTAGGTACATCTAAAAAACCTATATATCCTAATAAAACTAAATTAGATTCATCTTCTATTTTAAAAACTGTTTTGTCACTAGCAAAATCTTGATAGCCAATTGCAATTACTCGTAAACCATCATTATTTAATTCCGTACTTAATTTTAAAACATTTTCTTTAATTTTATCAGTTAAGGTAATTACTTTCCCCCCAATTTCAACTTTAGTACAAATTTTTAATATTTCTTCTACTGCTCCTTTGCAAATTAAAGTATTATTAATTTTATCTTTTGAAACTACTATTGACATTCGTCTTCTTATAAAATCAAAAGGTATTTCATCAATTTTACGATAGGGCATTTCAACTATTTTATTATGATGAGCTTTAATGTGTTGGACAATTGTTTTATCAATATTATTTTTTAATCCAGTTTGTAAAGAACTATTTAAATATGCCATTTCTAAAACTTTGTTTGATTCAACACCTTCTGGATCTAAGTGTTTAACTAACTCAATTCTATCCTCAGTTAAAGTACCGGTTTTATCAGTGCATAAAACATCCATTGCACCAAAACTTTGAATACTAGTTAAATTTTTAACAATTACTTTTTTATGTGATAATCTAATTGCACCTTTTGCTAAGTTAGCGCTAACAATCATTGGCAGCATTTCGGGGGTAATACCAACAGCAACTGATATTGAAAATATTAACGCTGTTAAAATATTATTTTTAGTAATTACATTAACAATAAATATTAATGGTACCATTACACACATAAAACCAATAAGAATGTAGGTAACTTTTTTAATACCTTTACTAAAACTAGTAACAGGACGTTTACTAGTTACTGCACTAGCAATTGATCCAAAATAAGTATTAACACCTGATGCAATAACAATAGCAATAGCACCGCCCGAAACAATACTAGTACCCATAAAACATATGTTTTCTAATTCTAGGATACTACTTTTTTTATTATCATCTTTAGTATTAATAGCATGTTTTTCAACAGGAAATGTTTCACCAGTTAGTGCTGATTGATTAATAAATAGATCGGTTGAAACTAAAATTCGAACATCAGCAGGAATCATATCACCAGAAGATAAGAAAATAATATCACCTGGTACTAAATTTTCAATTAATACTTCTTTTGTAAAATTGGCAACACTATTTAAAGCATTAAAATCAATTTTTTTATTTTTATTACTAAATCGAAAAACACTGGCTGTTGTTTCAATTAATTGTCGTAATTTTTCTGAAGATTTATAGGAACGATAATCTTGAAAGTAAGATATAAAAACACTCAAAATAATCATTACTAAAACAATAATAGCACTGTACAAATCAACATTTTTATCAGTATTAGTATCAATAATACTGTAACTAATAAAATTATAGATAACTATTATCATTAAAACAATAATAAAAGGATTAAAAATATTGTGCATTAATTTTTTGTATCAAACAAATCGTTTATGAGAAAAAACATTTTTACCATATTTTTTAAGTCTGTCTTCTACCTCTTCCTTTTTTAATCCGTACATACTACCATCTAATTGTTGGATAACTTCTTCTTTCGATAGTTGCGAAAATTGTTTAAACATGGTTGTTGTTTTTTGTTCTATATGCTTCTTTTTAAAAAATTGCATTATCAACCAACCTTTCTTCAAACGTATAATTTAATTGTATACTAAAATCAAAAGAACTTTATTTTAGTGAATAAAGTTCTTAAAACTACCAAATATTTAAGAATAATATTCTTCTATTTTCAATAAATAATTTGTATTATTTTTAAATACAAATTATTTATATCAAAAATAGGAGTAAACATCAATGATTTAAAAGGAGTTGAAATATAATTATAAATCTTCTAATCAATTTTCTATATTTATTAATCAAATATGATAGTATTTAGTTAAACTTGATATGAGTTTTTAACCTATTATTTTTATTTAAAAATAGTAGTTTTTTATTTAGAAAAATGAAAGGAAATATAAATTAATTATTTTTTAAATAATTAATTTATAAAAGGTAGTTAAAATGACTGAAAAACAGAAAATAGAAATTAATCAACTAAATTTAGAAATTAAAAAATATCATGAATCAATATGAATTCTTATCGACAAATTTAATGAATTAAATAATCTTTATAAACAGCAAAAAATAAAAATATCAAATACTAAAAAAGAACAAGAAAAATTATATTCTAAATATAAAATAATACGTAATAAATATTTAATTGAAGATAATCCAGAATTAAGTAAAAAATGAGGACAAGAAATGAAAATTAGTGGACAAAAACATACAATGAAATGAAAAAAAGTAATGGATCAAAAAAAAGAGCACTAAAATTAAAAGAAGAATGCCAAATTTTGGAAAAAGAAATTAATGAATTAGAAATAATACTTAACCAAAAATTAGATAAAATACCTACCATTCTTAATAATAATTTTAATCATATAAAAAATAAGGCAAATGATGAAAAAATAGATAATTTACAAAATTGGATGGGTTACACTTTGGATGGGTTACACTTTATTGGACACTAATTACGTAGACAAGTGAACAAATTAGTGAAAAGAAAGGAAGTATAATTATGGCCAATATTAACTCATATTCAGATGAATTTAAAAAACAAATAGTAGCTTTATATCAAAGCGGTAAGTCAGTGTCTTGTCTTGCTAAAGAGTACAATGTTACAAGAGCAGCTACTTATAATTGAATTAAGCAATTTACTAATTCAGGTAGTTTTAAAACTAAAGATAATCGTTCTGTTGAAGAAAATGAATTAATTAAATTAAGAAAAGAATTAAAACAATTAAGAATGGAAAATGATATTTTAAAGCAAGCAGCACTAATAATAGGCAGAAAGTAGAAATTATTGCTAAAAATAAAGTTAAATATAAAATTCGCACAATGTGTCGTTTTTTGAAAATATCTAAATCAACATATTATTTTAACTTAAAGAAAAAAGAAAATAAAATCAAAAATAATATGTATGATGAAGCTGTTATTAGTGCTTTTAAAGAAAATAAAGAAGTTTATGGTACTAGAAGATTAAAAAAAATTTTAGAAAACCAAGAAATTTATTTATCAAGAAGAAAAATTAAAGAAATTATGAATAAGCATAATTTAATATCAAAATACACTAAATTATCATTCAAAAATCATCATAATAAAGTCAATAATAGTCAAATAACCAATCTTGTTAATAGAAACTTTAATAATAGGGTTAAAAATGAAGTTATTGTTAGTGATTTAACTTACGTTCAAGTTAATGGTAAATGAAACTATATTTGCCTATTAATAGACCTTTTAACCGCGAAATTATTGGACATAGTGTTGGAGTTAAAAAAATGCATTACTAGTATATCAAGCATTTATGCAATCAAATCGCTGTTTAAAAGATATCCAAATATTTCATAGTGATCGAGGTAATGAATTTAACAATAAAATTATTAATAATCTTTTATTAGCATTCAATATTACTCGATCTTTAAGCAAAAAAGGTTGTCCTTATGATAATGCTGTTGCTGAAGCAACTTTTAAAACTTTCAAAACTGAATTTATTAATGATAAAAATTTTACATCATTAATCCAATTAAAATTAGAATTATTTGATTATATCAATTGATACAACAACATAAGAATCCACAGCACTTTAAACTACTTAACTCCTATCAAATATCAACAACAAATGTCTACCAAAAAATAGTCCTAAAAAGTGTTGCCATTCCATGATAAAATTATAATAAATATTTCATTTTTTTATAAAACTATATTTTTATTTATTATTTTTTAAAAAATAATAAATAAAAACTGATAAAATCAAATTACAAAGTTATTTTAGATATTTCGGAGGCAAAAATAATGGCAAATAAAATATTAGTAATTCGTTCTTCTATGATTAAAAAAGAACTATCTTATTCTGAAAGTTTAGTATCTCGTTTTGTTAAATATTATCGTGAATTTCATCCAGAAGATTCAATAATTGAATTAGATTTAAATCAAATACCAATGGCAAGTATTACTATTACGCAAAAAAACTTTACTTCATATTTTAATGAAAAAGATTCTGATTATTATATTAATCAACTAAAAAATGTTAATAAAGTTATATATACAACACCAATGACAAATTTTAATGTTACTAGCATGACAAAAAATTATTTAGATCACATCTTAGTTGCTGGTAAAACTTTTGATTATAAATATACCAAACAAGGTGAAGCTAGAGGATTATTACCACATTTAAAAGTTCAAATTTTGGCGACACAAGGAGCACCATATGGCTGATATTTATGAGGTAATCATGCAACTTATTTAAAAGGGACATGAGAATTTGTAGGTGCTAAAGTAGTAGAACCAATTCTTATTTGTGGTACTAAGGTTCAAGAACTTCATCAAAATGATGCTAATTTACTTATTGGTTCTAAAATATTAGCAAAAGGTGGAGGTTTGCCAGCATTAGGGCCAGAAAAAACGATGGATAAATTTGAACAGTATATTAAAGAAGCAGCAAAAAAGTTTTAACTTTAAAAAATATAATTTTTGTGAATTTATCTTCAAAAAGTAGTAAAGTAAAATTGGCTTCTTAAATAAAGTCAAAATAATAAAATAGAAGGATGAAAAGATGAAAAAATATTGACAGCATTAAGTGTTTTAACATTTGCATCAGCTGTAGGAAGTTTAACTGTAACTGTCTTAAACACAAGTTCCCAAAAAAATGATGTTTTAAATAATAAAACTCAACAAGATACAATTTACATTGATGAAAATGGCAAAAAAGTAATAACTAATAAGCATAATCTATCATATATAAAAACTACCAAAATTACTCAAATTGGATTTTATAAAAATGATCAGGGAGAAATTCAAGTTGTTAATATGCCAATAACAATTAAAGAAGTCCCAGAACAATTACCACCAGAAATAACTTCTTTGAATTATATGTTTATTCATACAACATCATTTAATCAAGATTTATCAAAATGAGAT
Source organism: Spiroplasma endosymbiont of Dactylopius coccus (assembly GCF_977110965.1). Classification (NCBI taxonomy): domain Bacteria; kingdom Bacillati; phylum Mycoplasmatota; class Mollicutes; order Entomoplasmatales; family Spiroplasmataceae; genus Spiroplasma; species Spiroplasma endosymbiont of Dactylopius coccus. The sequence goes on from NZ_OZ373019.1 coordinate 932,376, forward strand.
GTATCTAATGTAACAAATATGAGTTGAATGTTTCCCGCTGCAAATGCATTTAATCAAAATTTATCATCTTGAGATACTTCAAATGTAACAAATATTAGTTATATGTTTGCTGGTGCAAGAAAATTTAATCAAGATTTGTCAAAATGAGATGTATCTAATGTAACAAATATGAACAATATGTTTAGTAATACATAAGTATTTAATCAAGATTTATCAAAGTGAAATGTATCTAATGTTATGAAATACGAAAGTTTTTCTTTTGATTCAGGACTTCATAACTCAAAAAAATTACCAAAGTTTAAAAAAATTTTTTAATAATTTAAAATACTAATTTAAGATTTTTATAGTTTTTTATCCTAAATCTTCGTCCTTTATTAGAATTTCACGATTAGGATTTTGTTCAATTATTAATTGTTTGTAAATTGTATCACGATATTTTACACAACCATCAATAACATTATCTAAAGAATTTAGAGCAGTACGCACTTCAAAAAGATCTCCTTCATATTTTTGACGCATTGGTTTTGTACCTTTTTCAGTTTTAACTTCAATATAATATTCTTTAGCTAATTCTTCTTCAATAAATTTATCAACTTTTTTAATATAAGCTCCACCACCACAAATTGTGATTCCCTTACCTTTTTTCTTTAAATCACTAATACTTCCGGCAGCCTTGTCACCAGCAGTTCTTATACTCTACGAATGGCTGGAATAATATGTTCTTTGAATTGAGCTTGCATAACATTTTCACGAATTTCTTCTGGTGTAATTTCAATAGTTTTAGAAATTGACATTGTTTCTCCTGGTTGAGAATTTAATCTAGGTAATGAAAAACCCGAAATTGTGTATGGTTTTTCATCTTGATATTTCATAAGTGAGCCAATATTTTTAATAACATCTTCAGCTTCTTTTATTCCAACTTTTAAGGCATGTTTTTTTATAATATATTCTTGAACTTTTTGTATTAAATAGTCACCAGCACAATGTGTTGTATATGAATATAATATTGAATTATTACTAATAATAGCAACATCAGTACTGCCACCACCAATATCAATGCACATAATTGCACTTCCAAAAATATCTTGCCCTGAGCCTAACGCTGCCATTTTTACTTCTTCTTGTACAAATCCACGGAGTGCTCCTAAACGATATACAATATTTTCTAAAGCTTCTTTTTGTACTGAATTAATTTCACTTGGTGTTGCCATCAACACAATCAAATTAGGATTTTTATCTAATTTTTCATGTTTTTTTATAGAATTGTTATTAATTTCTTTTAAATTTTTAATTTCAAGTCTGAAATCTTGAAAAATTTTAGTAAGAATACGTTGTAAAGCATCTGGATCAGCAATATTACCATCACGAACTGGACGTTTAATAATAACGTTTTCATTTGTTTTGTCAGTTAAAGTCTTAGCCTCTTCACCGTAAAGAATTCTATTTTTTTCATAGTCTTCAGCTAAATAGGTTGGAGCATCATATCTAAGAACCTGTTTAAAATCTTTTTAATAAAATTGAAATAAAGGAAAGAACAACCATTTGTAAGCTATTATTTAATTTTCTTTCACAATTTTTTCATAATCTTCTGCATTTTTCTAATCATGCAAAACTTCGTTCTACAACTCATCTTTTTGGCAATAATACAAAAGAATGTAATTCATTACGTTTGATAACTTCAACATTTGCATTTATGATTGTTTTGATTTTAAAAGCAAATTTTTCACCAGTATAACCAGCATCTACTAGTATTTTTTGAACTTTAGATAAATTTTCTTTTTCATTTTCAATCATTATTATAGCACTGTTACGATCTGTTTTTTCTGCTGTGGTTATGTAAATTGTATGCGGTAAACCTTGAGAATCAACAGCAATATGACGCTTTATTCCTGAAATTTTTTTACCAGCATCATAACCTTTATTTTTAGCAGTATCTGTGTTCTTAACACTTTGTGAATCAATTATACAAAAACTAGTTTGTTCTTTTCTACCATTATTGATACGAACTTTTCTAACTAATTTTTTTTAAAATTACTTGTCAAGTGCTAGGTTCTTTATCACTATTTTTACTTCAAATTTGAAAATAATAATATACAGTTTGTCATTTTGGAAAATTTTTTGGTAACATTCTTCATTGACATCCACTTTTTAATACATATAAAACTGCACAAAATACTTCATATAAATCTAAATTTCTTGGTTTTGTTTTCTTTTTGCTATTTTCTAAAATTGATCTTATGTTCTCAAATTGTTCTTTAGTAACATGACTTGGATAATTTTTATGCATATATACCCCTTATCTTAAAATATATAGTCATTTTACGTTATTTTATAAAAGATTCCAAACAGGTTCTAAGACCTATATTAATATGTCTAGCTTTAAAGTTTTCTGTTCCGATATCTAAAGCTAATCATTGATAATCAGTTATTGATTTAAGTTTGTTATTTTTCTGATTTAAATTTTCTTTTCTTGTTTTAGAACCTGTTTAGGATCTTTTTTAACTTATTTTTGATTAAATTAATATCATAAATGTTATTTTATAGTTGAAAAATAAATTTTTAATCGATAAGTTGTCAAATGATAAAATCTTTTTAACAAAAAAATGACAAAGAAAATAAAATGTTAATTAACTGTCAGGTTAGAAATAATTATTCCCTTTTTTAGTTTAATTATGTTTAAAAGATTCCAAACAGGTTCTTAAACATTTCTCTAATTTTCCCTTTCTTTAAATACTTAAATTTTATCTAAATTAATTTTACATTATTTTATAAATAAGTTATTTATATTAATTTATAAGGAAATATGGGATTAATGTTGATAATTTTTATTTATTATATTTTGTTTAAAAAACAGCAAAAACTTTGAAGTATGTAATATTTCTAATTTTATAAATATTAAATTTAATTGAATAAATAGTTAAAAATATATTTTAATTATCTGAAAAAATCTCTGGTTTTTATTAAAAAAAGGAGATAAAATAATCATTGGAAAGGAAGGTAAAATTGAAAATAACTAATGATTTATTAAACAACTCACATATTATTTTTGAATCTAATATTAAAAATCAAATAGAAGCACTAACTAAAATTACTGATTTGGCATTTTCATTAGGTTATATTACTAATCGTGATGAATTACTAAAAGCATTTCTTGCTCGTGAACAAGAATCATCAACAGGTTTTGAAGGTGGAATTGCAATTCCACACGCTAGAATTAAATCAATTAAAAAACCTGCAATTCTAATATTATGTAATAATAATGGCGTTGACTGAAAAGCAAATAGATGGACAATTAACAACTTTTATTATTGCTTTAATAATTCCTGAAACACAAGCAGAAAATTTACATTTAGATATTTTAAGTACACTTGCAATTAAACTTGTAAATGAAGATTTTCGTAAAAAATTAAAAAATGCAAAAAATTCACAAGAAATAATATCGCTTATTAATGATGAAACAGTTAAAAATAGTACTAAAAAAGAAATAAAAACAATGAAAAACAAGGAAACAAAAAAAATTATTGGAGTTTCTTCTTGTACAACTGGAGTAGTTCATACTTACATGTGTAAAGAATTATTAGAAACCGCAGGAAAAGAACTAGGCTATCAAGTACATATTGAATGTCAAGGTCAAAAAGGACCAGAATATGTACTAACAGAACAAGAAATTAAAGAAGCGGATGTCGTTATTTTAGCAACAGATGTTGCAATTGACTTAGAACGTTTTATTGGTAAAAACATATACTTGTGGTACAAAACCAGTAGTTAAAGACGCTAAACAAACTATTAAAGAAAGTTTAACAAAAGCAAAAATATACGGTGAACCTAATGGAAATAGTGGTGATTTCATTTTAAATGCTTCGAAAGGTAAACCAGCAATTTTAAAACATTTATTAAGTGGAGTATCATATATGATACCATTTGTTGTTTTTGCTGGTTTAATTTTTGCTATTGTTGGTGGTATCGCAAAAGGTACTTTTGGTAATGGATTTGAATTTAAAAATTCATGAGAAGAACAACTTGCTTGATTAAAAACAAATCCACCAGGAGTTAATTCTGGATTAATTGGTGGTACAACGCTAATGCATGTATTAATGATTATCAATAACATTGATGATACCAATCATGGGTGCTTATATTGCTTATTCAATCGCAGGACGTCCTGGTATTGCTCCAGCAATGATTATTACATTTTTATTAGTATCACCTGGTACGGGAATGTGATTTGGATGAGGAGTATTTAATCTTACTGCCAGTTCTAAAATTGATGCAAGTCAACCTTTTCAGGGTAATGCTAATGTTTCATGAACATTATTTGGTGCTCTTTATGGAGGACTAATGGCTGGTTATTTAGTTCGATTTGTAAATTCATGAAAAGTACCAAAATGATTATTACCAATTATGCCAATTATTATTATTCCTGTTTTTTGTACAGCAATTATTGCAATTCCAACCGCTTTCTTTTTAGCAGCACCATTTGGATATGTAATGGGTGCATTGGATTATGGTTTAAGTTGAATGGGGTTACATCCAAATATAGGGTTTTAGTTGGATTATTATTAGGAGCAATGATTGGATTTGATATGGGTGGTCCAATTAATAAAACAGCTGTTCTTGTTGCAACATCATTAATGGTACAAGATGGTGGTCGATTAATGGGACCAGTAGCAGCAGCGATTCCGATTGCGCCATTGGGTTGTGCATTGACATCAACAGTATTTAGTCGTAAATTATTTACAAAACAAGAACAATCATTAGGGTGAAATGCCTGATTATTAGGGTTTATGGAAATTTTTGAATCTGCTATTCCATTTGCAGTAAGAGATACATGAAGAACAATAGTTGCTAATGTTATTGGTAGTGCTGTTGCGGGTGCTTTAGCATTTGGTTTTGGTGTACTTGGTCATGTTGGGGCTTGAGGTTCTTTTATTATTGCTTTATTTGGTGGTGTTACTAATATTAATGGTAGTTATATTGGTATTTTATGATATGCAGTAGCTATTATTATTGGTACGGTAGTACAATCTATTATTTATACTTCACTTTTATTGCAAAAGCAAGGATTATATAGATCTTCAATTTTAACGTTATTAAATAAAATTGGAATTAAAACTAAAAATAAAAAAAGAAAATAATATTAATATATGAATAATAAAAAAAATTGATGATTTGAAAATCAATATAGTCGAAGTACAATAACTATTGATGATAAAAAAATAACTATTTATCATAAAGGATTAACAACTTTTAGTTTAAAAAAACAAACTAAAAATATTATTATGATTAATAATATTAATTATTTAGTTCTTAGAAAGCCAACTTTTTGACAGTGTGGGTACCTTTATTTTGTTTTAAAAAATGAAATTGAAAAAACCAATAATCAAGAAATTTTATTATCTAATTTATGTATAGCCTTCAAACGAAAAAATGAATTTAAAGAAGCAGAAGAAATTAAGAGTATTATTGATAATTTAATTATTTAAACTAAAAAAGCATTTTAATGTCAATATCGAATGAAAATTTCCTAAAAATATTTATCAAAAAATTAAATTATTTTGGAAAGTTACACTGTTAAATAAACACAAATTCCAAATAACCTTTAAAATTTTAATTCCTGTTTTTAATATAGGAATTTTTTTGTATAATTTAATTAAACTTAATATAAGTTTTTAACTCATTGCTTTAATTTCAAAGTAAATGAGTTTTTATTTTGAAAGGATGAAAAAATGAATAAAAATTTACAAGAAGAATATGAATGAATTAATAAAGAATTGATAAAAATAATCATTGATAAAAATCAATTTACTCCAGAAATTATTAGTAATAGAGTTAATTTAGCTCAAACTACTATTGTTGATATTAATGAAAATTTAAAAAAACAAAAGATTAGCAAATTTAAAAAAATTAGTTATTTAATATTAAAAATATTTACTTTTGGAAAAATTGATAAAAATAAAATAATTAAAGAAAAAAATGATTTTTTTATAAAAATATCAAAAGAACTTTTTGGAAATATTAAAAAAAGTAAAAGAATTATATATAAGAACCTGTTTGGAATCTTTTAAACATAATTAAACTAAAAAAGGGAATAATTATTTCTAACCTGACAGTTAATTAACATTTTATTTTCTTTGTCATTTTTTTGTTAAAAAGATTTTATCATTTGACAACTTATCGATTAAAAATTTATTTTTCAACTATAAAATAACATTTATGATATTAATTTAATCAAAAATAAGTTAAAAAAGATCCTAAACAGGTTCTAAGAACCTGTTTGGAATCTTTTAAACATAATTAAACTAAAAAAGGGAATAATTATTTCTAACCTGACAGTTAATTAACATTTTATTTTCTTTGTCATTTTTTTGTTAAAAAGATTTTATCATTTGACAACTTATCGATTAAAAATTTATTTTTCAACTATAAAATAACATTTATGATATTAATTTAATCAAAAATAAGTTAAAAAAGATCCTAAACAGGTTCTAAGTTAAGTAATGAATTTAGAAGTTTGGAGAAAAAGCTAGATAATGAAAAAAGAAAAGAAAAAGAAATAAATAAAAAAATATCTTGTTTAACAAATCAAGATATTAACAATAAAAATGAATTAAAAATAAGAAATGAAATAAGAAAATATGAAAATGGACATAGAATTATTTCTCAAAAAGTAAATTATTTTGAAATTAAATTTAATTCAATAAAAGAAGAATTAAAAAAAATATCAAATTTAAAAATGGAAATTTATAACAAAAATTTAGAAAAGTTAAAAATAAAAAAGTTTGATGAAGTTGAAATTAATAGCTTTGAAAATAAAAATTATAAGGGTTTTAAAATAAAATCACTAAAATTATAAAAAAGATATTGCAATTGCAATATCTTTATATATTTAAAATGAATTTTAAGGCACCAAATTTGCTCATATTCAAACGATTTAAAAATTTATATGTTTAGTATTCAAAAAATAAACAGCCCTTTTTAGGGCTGTTTTAAATCGAATTATTATTAATTATAAGTTATATAAATAACTTCACTTTTGGGAAATTATTACTCGATAACTAATAGAAAATTTTTACTAAATAATGACAAAAAAAAGAATTTTAATTGACATATTAAAAAAATTAAATTACAATTCTAATTATAATTTAATAGATGTCCAATCCTAATATAGATATTTCTCCATATTAGGATTTTTATTAAATTAAAATATTTGAAAGGAAGATAAAAAGATATGCCTAAAAATATACAAAATATACAAATGACAGAAAAAGAATATAAAAATTTTAAAAATTATAAAAAACAAAAAGCAATTCAAGAAGAAATGATATTAAAAACAAAAAGTACAGCAAAAAAAGCAGGGAAAATTGCTATTAATCATGCGCCAACAATAGGTGGTACGTTGGGGTTTTTAGCAGGTGGATTTGGTGCAGGACTTACTGATAATAATTATAATACTATTTTTGATATACCTGTTGCAATTTCTTCAGGTGTTGGTGGAGCAATAATTGGATCTGTTGTAAAACAAAATTACAAAGCTAATATTGCTGAAAAAAAAGCAAAACGACAAGAAAAATTACAATACATGCTATTAGAAAATATAAATAATTCATCAGATTCAGAATCCGAAGAAGAATCAGAACAAGAATTTGAACAAAACAAAGAAAATAGTTTGTATACTGATTTTGAAAAAAATAACATTAAAAGAAGAATCAATAAAAAAGAGAGAACTTTTATTACGAAACATGAAATTAGATGCAAAATTTCAAAAGCAAGAACAACAATTAAAAGAATTGAGTATTCAAAATAATTCAGTCGATGATATTCTTACAAAAGAATTAGCAAACACATTATCTACTGTTCCTATGACTTTTGCTACTTTAAATAAGGGTAATCCTATTTCTCAAGATGTAATAAATGCTGCTAATTTAATGTCTATAAGTCCATCTTCAAAACCTGTTGCTGATAAACAAGAAAACCAAAAACCTCTTATTTCTATGTAATATCATATACATTAATGAAACAAATAATAAAATCAGATATAGTTTAAAGGAAGATTACTTATGCATTTTGATCCTATCGAAGACTTGTTTAATGATTTAGGTTCACAGTTTCAGTCTTTTGGAAATGATACTGAAACTTTCTTTAATAATTTTGGTGATAATATAAGTTCAGAATTTGAAGTATTTACAAAAGATTTAAATACTAATTTTCAATCTTTTAGCAATGATGCAAGTAATGTCTTTAATGATCTAGGTAAGGAGTTTCAATCTCTGGGTAATGAAATTACTGAAGGTTTTCAAATTGTTAGTAATGATGTAGAATTTTTTTTAATGATCTAGGTAAGGAGTTTCAATCTCTGAGTAATGAAATTAGTGAAGGTTTTCAAACATTTGTTCATAATTTTGAAACCGCCTTTAAAGATTTTGGTAATAATATAAAAACTTTTTTTAATAATATTGGTAATAATATTGAATCATTTTATAACGGTATTACTTCATTTTTTTTAGGAATTGAAAATTTAATTAAAATTATGCCCTATGCAATTGGTGGAGTAATTGGATCAGTTATAGCATTTAAGATTTATAAAGCAAGAAAGTCAATGTTAAAAAATGAAAGAATAAGAAAAATATATAAAATTTGTAAAAATCAAGAACTAAATAATAATATTAAAAATGTTAATTTTGATAAATTAAAACCAGTAGTAAATAATACAAAACTTACAACAAGTAAATCAAAAAAGTTTACTAAAAAAATTTTAGTAAAATAAAAAATAAAATGCACCATATTGATTTTATAGGTAATGTTTAGTAATCTGTGTAACTTACAAAAATAACTATGTTTAATTAATTCTATAATAAACCTAGAAAGAGTGAATTACAGATGGCTAAAAAGCAAAATATTAATAATAATGATCCAATATCAAAAGCAGTAGATTTATTATTAGAAAATACTGAAGATTTAACAACAGTTTTTAAAGAGGGAGGTTTGTATAAAGAATTAACAAAAAGATTAGTAGAAAAAATGTTGAATTCTGAGATGCAAAATTATTTAGGATATGATAAGAATCAACATAGTAATAGTGACAATGCTCGTAATGGTATAAGTTCAAAAAAATTAATAACTCAACAAGGTAAAATTGAGATTGATGTACCACGAGATCGCAATAGTAATTTTAATCCTGTAATAATTGCAAAAAGACAAAGAAGATTTGATGGTTTTGATCAACAAGTTCTTTCTTTATATGCAAAAGGTATGACATTATCAGATATTAGAATGCAATTACAAGAGTTATATCATGGTGCTGATATTAGTGAAAGTGTTATTAGTCAAATTACTGATGATGTTATTGATGATGTAAAAGCATGGCAAAATCGACCATTAGATAGTATTTATCCGATTGTTTATTTTGATTGCATAGTAGTTAAAATACGACAAGATAAACGCATTATTAACAAATCTGTGTATATAGCTTTAGGAGTTGATTTAGAAGGTAAAAAAGATGTTTTAGGTTTATGAATTAGTGAAAATGAAGGTTCTAAATTTTGATTAGCCAATTTCACAGAAATGAAAAATCGAGGCTTAAATGATATTCTTATTGCTTGTAGTGATAATTTAACAGGAATGTCAGAAGCAATACAATCAGTTTATCCTAAGAACCTGTTTGGAATCTTTTAAACATAATTAAACTAAAAAAGGGAATAATTATTTCTAACCTGACAGTTAATTAACATTTTATTTTCTTTGTCATTTTTTTGTTAAAAAGATTTTATCATTTGACAACTTATCGATTAAAAATTTATTTTTCAACTATAAAATAACATTTATGATATTAATTTAATCAAAAATAAGTTAAAAAAGATCCTAAACAGGTTTTAAAACAGAACATCAATTATGCATCGTTCATCAAATTAGAAATAGTTTGAAATATGTCTCATATAAGCATAGAAAATCTCTAGTTGCAGATTTAAAACCAATTTATACTGCATGTAGTGAAGAACAAGCAATGCAGGCTTTAGAAACATTTGAAAATAAGTGAAATAAACAATATCCTCAAATTGCTAAATCTTGATATAAAAATTGAGAAAATTTGATAGTTTTTATTAGTTATCCAACAGAAATTAAAAGAGTAATTTATACCACAAATGCTATTGAATCTGTTAATAGTCAATTACGAAAAGTTATCAGAAATAAAAAAGTTTTTCCTAATGATATGGAAGAATTGAAAATATTTTATTTAGCAATTGAAAATATAACAAAAAAATGAACAATGCCCATTCAAAATTGAAATACAGCAATTGCTCATTTTATGATAAAATTTGAAGATAGAATTAATCTTAACTAGTACTTTGTAAAACAAAGATACACAGATTTCTAAAAAGCCTCAACAATTACTATATTCATTAAAATTTAATAATTTATATTTATTATTTTTTACTATTATTATTTTTCTACATTTCAATAATGTTAAATGTTATTATATTTATATAGTTTAAAATGATATATAGGTGATATAAATGAAATTAAAAATAAAAAATATTGGTCCTTTTAATGATACTTCTTTAAATATTGGCGATATTACTATTATTGCTGGTGTTAATGATACTGGTAAAAGTTACTTAAGTAGGTTAGTTTTTGCAATGGTGAAAATTGCTACTAGTGATATTAAGTCAGAAATAATTAAGAATTTTTTTAACTTTGCTGAAGATACTTTTACACAAATTGAAAATACTGGTAGTAATTTTCTTGAAACAAATTTTAATAGTAGTGAAAAAGAAAGTGCTTTATTTAAAGAAATTGAATCTATTTATAATAATATTAATTTAAATAATAAAACATTTATGCAAAAATGAATAACAAATTTTAATTATAAAATTGAAAAATTTAATAATTTTTGAATTAATTTATTAACAGACTATCATCAATTGCTAAAAATAAATGATGATTTAATTACCAAAACATTACAAAGAATTGAATTAGATACTAATAAAGATAGTTACAAAATTAAAATTATTAAATATACAATTAATATTATTAATAATGATATTTTACAAACCTTAGAATTATTTAATAATAAAGATACTGATATCATTTCATATTTAATGGCTAATATTCTTCGTGAAAACTTTCATGGTGAAAACTTAAGAAATAAAAAATATAATAATAAAGATAGTTATTTAAAACTTAGTTTAGACAATAACAAAAGTTTAACAATTAATATTAATGAAAAAAATAAATTTTCTTTAGAACATGAGTTTAATTACTTAGAAAATATTATTGAAAACCCAATAATTGATGCTACTTATATTAGTGATACTGACCAAATTTTAAATTTAATGATTGAAGAAAGTCTTAGTAAAAAACAATCATCATATATGTTAGAGAGTGAAAAATTAAAATTATCATTAAATAACATTTTCAAATTTAAAAAGTGTCACTACTTAGATGATTTTAAAAATAAAATTAATATTCAAAAAAATATTGAACAGTATAGTAATTTGAAATTAGTATTAATTAAACAAAAAATTAATCAAGAACTTGAAAACTATTTTGGTAATGAAAATAAAATTAACTTTGAAAATGGTAGTTTAACTAAGAATGGTATTACTATTAAACTTGCTAACTCCTCACGTGGATTAAAAATTATTGAATCATTTAAAGAAATGGTTAAAAGTGACTTTTTTAAAGAAGGTAACTTAGTAATTATTGATGAACCCGAAGCCTATATTCATCCAGAATGACAATATTTATTTACTAAACTATTATTAAATATTGCTAAAATAATTAATTTAAAATTAATTATTTCAACACATAGTCCATATATTCTTGAAACAATAACTTCACTAGCAAGTCGTGACTTTAAAAACTTAAATTTTAAATATAATTTTATTAACAAAGATAAAAATTTTGATTCTTGTATAATTGAAGAGAATAGTTTAGAACACATTAATGAAGCTTTAAGTTATCCATATAGGGAGTTAGACGAATATGAATTTAAATGAGACATTAAAAAATAATTTAATATTTATTTATAAAAAAAATAAAAAAACTTTTCGTTTGTTATCTTATAGTACTGCTTCTAAAACATATTCTTCAGATTCTGAAGAATATGCAATTGATGGTGATAATCTTAAACTTTTATGTTGTAGTCATTCACGTGGTATTAAATCAATTGATGCTATCACTTATAATAAAAGAAATGAATTTTTATTCATTGAATTTAAAATTCAAAAACATTTTCATGAAGACATTATTAATGATTTATCAAGAAAATTTACTGATACCTTTATTTGTTTTCAACATAATATTGATAAAAAACATGAAATTTCTTTTGACAAAATTAAATGTTTTTTTGTATTTAATATTAGAAGAGAAACTGATCGTAATATTAGAAATATCAAAAGAATTAAAAAGAAATTAAATAATAAAGTTGATGAATTAAATAAAGAACATCGCATTTCTTTAAATTTTAAAATCATTTATTCATCAACTTTTGATCATAGTATTGATTATTTTAAAATGGATGACTACTTTAGTGAAGTTAAGTAAAATTTATATTTTAAAATGAAAAATGCACCGTAATTAGATTATAAAATGAGGCTTTTAGAAATCTGTGTATCTTTGTTTTACAAAGTACTAGTTAAGATTAATTCTATCTTCAAATTTTATCATAAAATGAGCAATTGCTGTATTTCAATTTTGAATGGGCATTGTTCATTTTTTTGTTATATTTTCAATTGCTAAATAAAATATTTTCAATTCTTCCATATCATTAGGAAAAACTTTTTTATTTCTGATAACTTTTCTTAATTGACTATTAACAGATTCAATAGCATTTGTGGTATAAATTACTCTTTTAATTTCTGTTGGATAACTAATAAAAACTATCAAATTTTCTCAATTTTTATATCAAGATTTAGCAATTTGAGGATATTGTTTATTTCACTTATTTTCAAATGTTTCTAAAGCCTGCATTGCTTGTTCTTCACTACATGCAGTATAAATTGGTTTTAAATCTGCAACTAGAGATTTTCTATGCTTATATGAGACATATTTCAAACTATTTCTAATTTGATGAACGATGCATAATTGATGTTCTGTTTTAAAACCTGTTTAGGATCTTTTTTAACTTATTTTTGATTAAATTAATATCATAAATGTTATTTTATAGTTGAAAAATAAATTTTTAATCGATAAGTTGTCAAATGATAAAATCTTTTTAACAAAAAAATGACAAAGAAAATAAAATGTTAATTAACTGTCAGGTTAGAAATAATTATTCCCTTTTTTAGTTTAATTATGTTTAAAAGATTCCAAACAGGTTCTTAGAATATTTATTTCTATAATAACAAGTACGGCATACAGTATTTTCAGTTTCTTTCTTTTCAGTTTGTAATATATTATCCAACTTATCTAATCCTACTGCTCTAATATCATCAACAGTAAAATCTAATGCTTGTGATTGTTCATAGTCTTTAACAATACTTAATTCACTCTTTAACGAATGAATATAATTTAAAGCACGACTATTATATCTTTGTAAATAAGACCTAGGAAATCATAAACTAAAAGTCATAGTTTCACCACTATAACTAGGTGGTAATCCACCACGTTTAATTATTCGCTTTGTTTGTCTTTTAGATAATACAACTTTATTATAATCATCAACATTAGTATAAATATTTAGTTTAAACTTAACTAAAAATAACAAAATACGCATTCTTTTAACTTGAACAATATATTCCACTTTTTCACGTGCTTGCTTTGGTATTCTATCGGGGTGTTGCTCAATCATATACATAATTCCATTAAAATTATGACCTATTAACTTACAAAACATTCCTAAACTTTCTTGTGTTTCTTTAAATTCGGGTGATAAATCATTACTATTAATTTTCAAACCTAACTCATCTAAAACAACCATATCACACTCTTTAAAAGCATAATTACTATTTAATTGATTAAATTTAAAAACATCATCATAAGAACAACGATAACTATATTCATTACGAACTTTAATAGGAATAGGACTTACTACTCTACCTTTATGTTTTTGTGCTAAACAACAAGCAAGAGCGGATTTACCAGTACGTGGTGGTGCTGAAATAATATAACTACCTACACGTTGTAATATCTTTATATTTTTTCTAGTTATTAAAAATGGATAAAGTATTATTAATAATATAACTCCTAAAAGTAAATAACCATATCAAGGCATTATTTCAACTCCTAACCAACTAAAAATCCTACTGCTTTTAAAAACACTCATAAAGTAAAACTTGCTCTAAACCACTAGTAAAATCAACATTTAAAACAGAACTAATAGTATCATCAAAAATACGTCTTAATAATCCGTCAAGTTTAGTAAAAAATTCTCTTAAAGGTTCAACTGGTAAAACTTTACCAACAACTCCATAAAGTACTCATCTAAAAGCATTACGTAAATGACCAAAAACATCATATCAACTTGGTCTTTCATATTCAGGATTAAAAGGACTATTTGGTGGCACTGGAGTTATATTTTCACTTGAAAAAATATTAACTTGACCAAAAAAAACATCTGGTGAAAAAGTTGGTCTAATTGATTGACCATGAATATCAAAAAATACTGTTAAATGTCTTAAATTTGGAACACGAATAGGCATAGTAACAAAATTATATAAATCTTGCTGATAAATATCATTATCAACTTTACCTTTAAAAACATATTTTGTATCACCAACATTATCTAAAAAACTAAAAGTAAAATGAGCAGAGAAAGTTTTAAAATCATGATAAGAAAAATAAAACATAAAACCTTGAATATAAAAACTTAAAGGTTTATCAATTTCAAAATTTAACTGTGTTTGAAAATTTATAATACTTTTACCAGTATTAAGAAAACCTAAATAATTAACATTATCATTTGAAACATAATTATGATTAAACATAATACGTGAAAAGTCATCTAATTGTTTTCTATTAAAAGTATAAACACCAGTTCCCATCCTTACCACTTGTGGTAAAACACCAACTGTATCACTAAAATAACGACATGTATAAATACCCTCACCATTTCCAATAAATTCACCACTTACTAATTTTAAATCTGGTTGGTCAATGTCAAAATAAGCAGAATTTCATGGTATTGTTGCTCAATCATCAAAATTATGATATTTAACATGTTTAACCATTTCTTTTGTAATATCATAATTAACAACATTAGGGTCATTTGAAGCAATTAAACTAGTTGGTGCTTGAACAGAAGTATTTACAACAAAAAATAATTTAGCAAACTTAAATCACATAATTATTTACCAAATAAACATTTTAAAATTCACCATGAACCATAAAACAAAATAAATCCAATAAAAAACTGTGTACCATAAACTACTAAATTTCATAAAATAGTAGTAAATTGGTCAACTGGACTACCTATAAACATAGTTCAATAATCAACTATACATTGATGTATTTTATTGTAAATTTCTAAAACACTCATAATTAACACCTACCCAAACAATGACCTAAAAACAAATTTAATACTACGATAAATAAAATTAAAAAATACACCTAATACCAACCAAAAAGTCAAATTAAACAAAATATAAACTTCATCAGTAATATTTGGTTGATTTAAAAATATTTGAATATCTTTACTAGAAAATATAAAAATAAAATGCAATATACTAAAAACAAAATTAGACATAATAACACCTACTTAATATACTTAGGATTATAATAATGTTGTTCATATCCACTAGTACGAGCAACAGCAGTACCTTTTTGTTTATAAGAATAAGTACCACCTTTATAACGTTGAACTGGTTTTACACCAGATTCTCCATTACGATAAGCATTTGCAATATCTTTACCAGCACCACCACCAATAGCAACAGCAGATTTACCAATAAATTTAACACCATAACCTAAACCTAATGTTGGTAACATTAATTCGGGTAAAATAACCCTAAATGCAAATCTAAGCAAAATCAAAAATATCATTAACGTACCTAAATTAAAACCTAAATCACCAAGTGGAAAACTAAAAAACTTCATAAAAATTGAAGCAAATAATTGCATAACAGTTGTAATAAAAGGTATAAACATAATTTCACATCCTAATGTCTTGTAAATCTAAATAATCCTAAAATTAAATAAAATACAAAACTAACATTTATTAAAGCAAGAATAGGCAAAGGTAAAGTGTATAAACTATCATAAAAGAACGACTTAATAAAAAGTGTCACAGTATGTAATCCAGCAAAAGAACTTAAATACTGCATATAAATAGTTTGCACCAAAGTATTAACAACTGGTAAAAGTCTACCCAATAAAGGTAAAACAAAAACCAAACTAAAAAATAACTTTACCATTTGCTTACTTCCTTTCTAATTACTAATGTGTTCCATGGATAATATGACCAACAAACTGCTTAATAAATACAAGAACCATAAATACAATTGAAATTAACACTGGTCAATTTGTAAGTGTTCCACCATCGCCAGTAGTAAATACTCAACCAAAAATATAAGTAAAAGCATTTAATAATTGTTGGCCAACACCACCAATCATATTTAATAATGCTGATAATCCAGCAGGCATATTAATCACCCCCTTTCTCTAATTCTTTTTGTTGTTTTTCCATTTCTAATTTACGTTTCTTCTTTTCAAAATCTTTACGACAAAAAATACAATCTGGGTCATTTTCTTTTTCCTTTACATGTTTTTTATGTTTGAATTTCTGTATACACTCATGTATTCAATTACGACAAAATCAAAGTATAAGGCAAAACCCACCAATATATAAAGCATATTTAACAATCTCCTTAAAATCCATTTTAAACACCACCTAACGTATAAGCATAAGAATAATCCCAATTTAAACTTGCTCTATCTAAATTAATCTCCGACATATTATCATCATTTAAATCAACATCAACCATACTGTCATTTGTACTTTGATAATCATTAACACTAGCATTAATTAATCTTGCTCTTTCATCAGTAAATACTTCTTGTAATTCTGTATTATTATGTGTATTTCTTAACGGTAACAATAAAATATTTATAATCTCACTTGCACCGGCAATAATCGTAGGAATAGCAAAATAATTATTAAAATTATTATTAATACCCATAGCAACACCACTACTAATCAAACAACCACCAGTACCCGTATTCGCTATTTTACGTATAATTTCAAATCTATTAGGTATTAATTCAGTTAAACCACTAATAACATTTGCTATACCAAAACTATTTAAAGATATATAAGTATCTCAGTCTACAAAAGGTTTATTAACTATTGGACTAGGTGTTGGTATTGGGGTAGGAATTGGTGGTGGTGTAGGACAAGGTGGTCAAAAACATGGTTCATCTCTTAATAAAAAAACCGACTTATCTACATAATTAACAAACTTAGCATAATTAACTAAACCAATTGTTCCTAATCCTAAAAATATCTTTTTATAACTATTAATAACTTTATTTTTAGTAGTTGGTCTTTGATTAATATTTCATATATCAATTGCCAACTTCTTACTAAATAACAAAGAATTAATAGAACCTAAAATTGGGTCTTTTAAATATTGACCATAATAAGCACTAACTCCTACCATAGCACTTAATGGACTTAATCCAGTTCTTAAAATTTTAGTTAAAGTATAATTACTAGTTTGTTCTAACTCATTAGGCATGTTTACTGTCTCCTCTATTTTTCACTTAATCTTTTTAAAATCTCTTGCAAATGCTTATCTTCCCTAGCATCTCTAAACGCTTTATCAATTAACATATAGTCATATTTAAACTGTTTCCTTTTTTCCATAAATAAAACTCCTTACTTTATATACTAATAAGGAGCATATTTATACTAATTAGAGTAAGGGGCAAAAATACACTAAAAAGTATATATATGCCCCTTATTTAGTTTTTATTTTTTTCTTTTATTTTCTTATTCGTTCCATTTCATTAGCAACTCTGTAACACATTTCACAACCTACTCTTTCATAAGTTCAATCACTACACTTATGTCTCATAATTTAACTTACTTTCTTGTTGTCTCATTGCTTTATTTAAAGCAATATCTAATATACAATTTGGACAATAATAATTTTTAGTATATAAGTTTTGTAAAACTCTTTTGGGACAAATAACTTGGTCACAAAGTTTACACATATAAATTGCTAAATGAAATGCTTGTTCACATGAACAATTATCATTTTTAGCCATAATTTAAAATTAACTCCTAACATATTAATAATTATTTAAAATTACCCTTTTAATAAATAACTATTTTCAATTAGAAAGTCTTTTAATATTACCGCTTAAATCAAGTTCAAGTGAATAAAAATTACCAACTTTTAAATCAACAGTAGATAAACAATTATTAAAATCACTAGCAAATTCTGGATTATATCATTTATCACGTGTTTGACCAGTTGGTACACTCGTTTGTTTGTTTATTTCTACAAATTTCAAAACATCAAACTTCAATGTTTGACCTTTATTATTTTTATCGGGAATAATACGCCCTTTTTCAATATTAACTAATTGAACTTTAAACATAAAAAAACTCAATTCCTTCCAGTAATGTATTAAAAATACATATATTGAGTATAGTAGGGTAAAACCTATACTTATTAATAATATAACATAAAATTAAAAAAATACAACAAAAATGTCATCTGTATACTGGAAGGTAATACAAATGACTATTAACCATTATATATATATATATATATATATACAAGTAAAATTATAGAAAAAATTAAATTTTTTTTCTAATGTAAAACTTTCTTCTTAAAATCTATTTTTTCAACCTTATCACCAAAAACTTTTTCTACCCAAGTCAAAACATCTTTATCTCTTTGAATTAAATAACCAATCTCACTGGTTCGTAAATAATGCTTATACGATAAAGCACTTAAATATACATAACGTTCATAATCTTCATAATTTTTAAAATAATCATTAACAACAGTACTTTCAATAATGCCACCAATCATAACAGTATTACCTTCACTATCTCTTTGAGATTTAAAATAAAATATATTTGTTGCATTAAAACTTGCTTTAATTATATCTCCAATTGTTAATTTCTTAATACCACGAACTACAATAGGATTTTTACAATTACGACTAAAAGCATAAGCCTTTACACCTACATCACTTTGATTTAAAGACTTAACATCATCTATTGCTTTTGTAACATATTTACCCAAATATTTAATCACAAATTCATTTGTACCTCTTTTAACTACTTTCAAATCATTAAAACCATGAGTTCATCATTCTGCTAACATACTTTTATGTATCTTTCTATTGAAAATTATATGAAAATGAATAGCACCACGAGATTGATACTCATAAACATAAAAATATTTTAATTCTCCTAAATGCGAAAAACGTTTAGGGTCATTTCATCATTTTTGTAATTTAATAAAAAATAAACCAATATCTTTTTTTGCTTTTTTAACATCTTGCATATTATCTTTATAAGTTAAAGTAACAAAACTTAACATTTTACTATTATAAAAATTATGTAATGCTTTTTGAATTAAATTAGTTTTAGTACGAACAGTACTATTTCTTAATTTCTGCTTATTACCAACATAACATTTACCTTTTTTATTTCCAATATTAGTCAAAAATGAAATAGGTAATACTATATTCTTCACATAACAAGCATAAAAAACCTTTTTAATATAAAAATCTTGTTGCATATATAAAACCTTCCAGTATGACTATTATATTTCTATAAAAATCATTTTTATATATTTTAATAACAAACAAATCTTAACATAAAAAAATATAAAAACAAACAATAAAAGAAAAACGTTACTTAATTAAATTTATTATAACACCGTAACTTTGAAAATCAATAAAATTTTATTAATTTTATTATTAAAATATCATTTTAAATAAAAAAATTAGCACCATAATAAGGGTGCTAATCTAATAATATTTTTATAATATTTTATTATCTTGATTTTTTGTTCATAGTAAAGCTAATGAAATAATAGCAGCAGCAATACAACCATAAAAGTAATAAAATACATAATCTCAGTTTTCATTACCAAAACCAGCAATTACTACTTTTGAAAAAAGAGCATCACCAAGAAAATAACCAGATAATCCTGTAAATCCTGAAGCAGTAGCAGCTGCTTTCTTATTTGTTAGTTCAATAGCAGTAGCACCAATCATCGCTTGTGGCATATAAATACCAAAACCAGCAATCATTAAAGCAGTAATAAGCATAGGCATATTACCACGAGGAGCAACTTGCAATAAAACTAGTCCACAAAGTGCAATCAATAATCCAAATATCATTAATGGTGCTTTACGATTATTAAAAAATCACTTAGCAAAATATGCTGCAGAAATACCACCAAATAAACCAGATAATTCAAAACAGGCAGCAAATCATTTACTGTGTTTTAAATCTAAGCCATGAATATCTTTCATTAAAATTAATGTTCATCCTGCCAGTCCTTGTCGTACAACATATACTCAAATATTAGCAAATGCTAATATTCATAAAAATTTATTTTTTAAAATATATTTTACAAAAATTTCTTTTCAATTAAGTTCTACTCTTTCTTCTTTATGTTCTAGAACACCTTTTCATTTTTCAACAGTAGGTAAGCCTTCTGCTTCAGGGCGATCACGCAATCCTAATAAACATAATGGAATCATAGCTAAAGCAAAAATACTAGGAATTCAAAAATATAAACCATAAATTGTTCCACCCGGATCAAGTAATGTTACTAAAGAAATAACAACAACCGGTAATAAAGCAGCACCAATATTTTGTCCTGAGTTTCAAATTCCAATACGTCCCGAACGTTCTTTATCAGTAAATCAATGAGAAAATAGTCTAGCTGTAGCTGGTCAGCCCATGCCTTGGAAAACAGCTAACATCGCAATCAAACTCAACATCATTACAAATGGGCCAACACTAATTTTAGTTCCAGCAAAAGCAACTACACCACCCATAATAATATTTAAAATAGAAGAAACAAATAATCCAAAAATCATGATTACTCTTCCTGAACTACGGTCAGCAACATTTCCAACAATAAATTTAGCACCACCATAAACAACGGCAAAAATTGTTCCCATTAAAGCATACTCCATTTTAGTTATGCTACCATTGCTTTCTAAAGCAGAACCCGCTACTGTATACGCTTGACGAGTAAAGTAGTAAAGAATATATGATAAAATGCTAAAACCAAAAACTTGATTACGTAAAATAATAAATTTTTTATTAACTTGCTTTAAGTCTTCACTAAAAATTTCTTTTTTTGCAGGTGGCTTAAAAACACATGCAAGTCTATTAAAAACAGACATTTTTTTTACTCTCCTTCTAAAAGGATGCATAAATTATAGTAACCCAAATAACCTGCTCTTAAAAACTTAATATAAACATACTTTAACACATAGGTTTTTACAATTTTTGTTTTTGTGGAAAAATAAATAATATTAAAAATTAAAAAATAACTCTCTACCAAACTATTTTTTTGAAATACCATAAATAAATATTAACTCTACACCTTTTAAAATTCATTTACATTTATTTATTAAACAGTTTTATAAAATGTACTAATAATTTATTTATCCCCTTCTCAAATTGTTTAGTCCTAACCTATAAATTGTTTAGTCCTAACCTATATATTTCAGATTATAACAGATATATTCTAAAATTGAAAAGATATTTCTTTAATTTTAAAAAAAATAATTTACAATTTTCTTAGAACCTGTTTGGAATCTTTTAAACATAATTAAACTAAAAAAGGGAATAATTATTTCTAACCTGACAGTTAATTAACATTTTATTTTCTTTGTCATTTTTTTGTTAAAAAGATTTTATCATTTGACAACTTATCGATTAAAAATTTATTTTTCAACTATAAAATAACATTTATGATATTAATTTAATCAAAAATAAGTTAAAAAAGATCCTAAACAGGTTCTTATGAATTTATTCTAAAAAAATTATAAATATTTATATAATAATAACTAAAATTAAAAAAATTATTTTATCGTTTAATGTTTTAAAAATTAAAACTAATGATAGAATTAAACCATAAAATAAATTAAAAGAAAAGGTAGTGAACACATGCATAATGAAAGCAAAATACAACATATTAATTCTATAAAAGAAGTTGAGCAACTTTTACAATCAAAAAAAATAACAGTAATTGATTTTTCAGCAGAATGATGTGGTCCTTGTAAAATGTTAGGGCCAAGATTTGAAAATGTTGCTAATGACGAAAAACACAAAAATATTAATTTTATTAAAGTTGATGTTGACAAAGCTAAAGAACTAGCAAAAGATTATGAAATCCAATCAATTCCAACATTAATTTATTTTAATAAAGAAGGAAAAGAAGTTAAAAAAACTTTTGGTTTAGTTTCTGAAAAAGATATGACTAATATTATCGAAGAAATAGGAAAATAAGGTATTTATAATGGCTATTAAATTAATTGTTCTTGATCTAGATGGAACTTTATTGAAAAGTAGATGAAAAATTCATCCTAAAAATCTAATTGCAATTCAAAAAGCATATCAAAAAAATATTAAAGTTATTATTGCAACAGGAAGAGCACCAAGTTCAACCATTGATATTGCAAAATCATGTTTAATGCATGAAAAAACCGGTCATATTATTTGTTATAATGGTGGTAACATCCTTGATATTACTAATGATAATAGATTAGATATATTGTATGAAAAATCATTAACAAAAGAACAAATACAAACAATAATTAAATTTGCTAATAAAAATAATTTAGCAATGTGAGGATATAGTACCGATAATAAAACAGGCTTAATTAAT
Source organism: Spiroplasma endosymbiont of Dactylopius coccus (assembly GCF_977110965.1). Taxonomy (NCBI): domain Bacteria; kingdom Bacillati; phylum Mycoplasmatota; class Mollicutes; order Entomoplasmatales; family Spiroplasmataceae; genus Spiroplasma; species Spiroplasma endosymbiont of Dactylopius coccus. The sequence goes on from NZ_OZ373019.1 coordinate 955,190, forward strand.
CGCAGATCACTAAAAGTTAAAATTATGGAAAATTTTAATAACCTACCAACTAAACAAATTGATGAGAATACCGATGAGGGTATGTATAAAATTTTATTATTTTGTAAAAAGAAAAAACAAGTTAATCCAATTTTAGAACAATTAAATACTATAAAAGATTTAGAACTTGCTACTTCTTCTCATAGTGTTATCGAAATTAATCCAATTGGTGTTAATAAAGCTGCTGCTGTACAATTTTTATGCAAAAAATGAAATATTACTCCTGAGCAAGTACTAGCTTGTGGTGATGGTATGAATGATTATAAATTAATAAAATGGGCTAAATATGGTATTGCAATGCAAAATGCTCATCCTAATTTAAAAGAAATAGCATATGATGTTACTAGTAAAAATACTTGTGGTGGTGTTGCAAAAGCTATCGATAAATATGTATTTCCTAAATCAGAGTTTGAATAAATAATAGTTTAATTTTCTAATATAGTTTATTATCAAATATAACGAGGCTTTTTAGAAATCTGTGTATCTTTGTTTTACAAAGTACTAGTTAAGATTAATTCTATCTTCAAATTTTATCATAAAATGAGCAATTGCTGTATTTCAATTTTGAATGGGCATTGTTCATTTTTTTGTTATATTTTCAATTGCTAAATAAAATATTTTAAAAACTGACATATCATTAGGAAAAACTTTTTTATTTCTGATAACTTTTCGTAATTGACTATTAAAAGATTCAATAGCATTTGTGGTATAAATTACTCTTTTAATTTCTGTTGGATAACTAATAAAAACTATCAAATTTTCTCAATTTTTATATCAAGATTTAGCAATTTGAGGATATTGTTTATTTCACTTATTTTCAAATGTTTCTAAAGCCTGCATTGCTTGTTCTTCACTACATGCAGTATAAATTGGTTTTAAATCTGCAACTAGAGATTTTCTATGCTTATATGAGACATATTTCAAACTATTTCTAATTTGATGAATGATGCATAATTGATGTTCTGTTTTAGGATAAACTGATTGTATTGCTTCTGACATTCCTGTTAAATTATCACTACAAGCAATAAGAATATCATTTAAGCCTCGATTTTTCATTTCTGTGAAATTGGCTAATCAAAATTTAGAACCTTCATTTTCACTAATTCATAAGCCTAAAACATCTTTTTTACCTTCTAAATCAACTCCTAAAGCTATATACACAGATTTGTTAATAATGCGTTTATCTTGTCGTATTTTAACTACTATGCAATCAAAATAAACAATCGGATAAATACTATCTAATGGTCGATTTTGCCATGCTTTTACATCATCAATAACATCATCAGTAATTTGACTAATAACACTTTCACTAATATCAGCACCATGATATAACTCTTGTAATTGCATTCTAATATCTGATAATGTCATACCTTTTGCATATAAAGAAAGAACTTGTTGATCAAAACCATCAAATCTTCTTTGTCTTTTTGCAATTATTACAGGATTAAAATTACTATTGCGATCTCGTGGTACATCAATCTCAATTTTACCTTGTTGAGTTATTAATTTTTTTGAACTTATACCATTACGAGCATTGTCACTATTACTATGTTGATTCTTATCATATCCTAAATAATTTTGCATCTCAGAATTCAACATTTTTTCTACTAATCTTTTTGTTAATTCTTTATACAAACCTCCCTCTTTAAAAACTGTTGTTAAATCTTCAGTATTTTCTAATAATAAATCTACTGCTTTTGATATTGGATCATTATTATTAATATTTTGCTTTTTAGCCATCTGTAATTCACTCTTTCTAGGTTTATTATAGAATTAATTAAACATAGTTATTTTTGTAAGTTACACAGATTACTAAACATTACCAATATAACTTTAAAAATGCTGGACAATTACCAGCATTTTTAATTCAATATCCTTTATACTTAAATAAATATTTTTCAAATTTGCATTCTTTTAATATAAACTAACTATTCATTGAATTATTAAAAGTAGCTTTATCTAATACTATAGAAAAAATAAGACTATCATTATAAAAAAATGAATCTTCAACAATTCAAAATTTAATGTAAATACCAGAAGAATCATGTCAAATAAAAACAGATGAATTAATATATGCATGTCACATAAAACCACTTACAGAAAAAATATTATCAATTTTAGCAGAATTATCAATCGCTTCTGTTACATCTTTTGTGCTAATTTTAATATTATGTTTTTGAGTACTTTGACTTGAATCACCAGCAGAAATAAAAGAATTATTATCAAAGCTGATACTAGGAAATAAAGTAGTAAAATCATCCCAAGATTTAGCATAGTCAGTTCAATTTGAAAATATATTTTTTTGCTCACTATTATAAACATTTGTAGAATCTGTTCCATTATAATTAGTAGTATAATTAAAATTTACATTTTGTGTAATATTATCATTTTTAAATTTATTATAATAAATTTCAATTAAATTATTATTATCAAAAATATAGTTTAATGAATAGTTCTTGTCACTAATATTAAATGGAAGATTATAAATAAAATTATTAATATCTTTATTATCAACAATTAAATCAACAATTTTAATAGCTAATTCATTATTAATTTTTCCTTTTAAACTACTTTGACTAATAAAATAATTAGACAACTTCTCAGCAATTGTTCTATCAATTTTATTAGATAATGTTGCTTTAGCAATATAATATAGACCCAATGTTTCACTTAAATTATCACTATGCTCAACTTTATGACCACCTGTTTGTTGTGAAATATCAATGTGTTTTTCAATTCCACCTTGCTGAATTAACTTTCAATCTTGATTATCACCACTAAAGTAAGAAGTACTATATTCACTTTTACTATATGGATTATATGTATCTTTAATAGTAGTTACTTTTTTAGTATTATTCATTTCTTGTTTTGTATTTTCAATATCTGATTTATCTTTATCAGGAACAATTACTTTGGTATTATAAACTAGATTACCTGTTGTATCTACTAAAAAAGTATTTTGAGCATTGGCAAAAGTATAACTTTTTAATGCTGAAGTATCATAACTGTAAAATTTATAATCGGTTATTGATTGGTTAGTAATTCAATCACTAGTACCTAAAATATTTCATTGATTATTAAATAATGAATTTGTAGAATTCTTTATTGATGATTTATTTGTTAAGCTACTGTTATTAACAATATTATCATTAATACTGTTAATAACAGTATTACTTGTTAAAGTTAATGTTGTTAATGTACTTAAAGTAATTAATAATTGTTTCATTCATATACCTACCTTTTAAATAATACAATTTTAATAATTAGATATCTTTTTATATATACTCATTAAAATTATAACGATATTGAATTTATATCGTTATTTATAATATAACACAAATTTTTCTTATTTTTTTTAATAAAATCTCATTTAAAAATGTTTAAAAATTAATCTAATATTTTGAATTAAGTTAATAATAAAAAAATATATTATAATTAGACTATACACAGATAGAACTTTTGTTCTTAATGATGTTTAGAGAGAGGTGAAAGTAATGGAATTTGATTTTGATGTTATTACTATTGGTGTTGGTGTTATTGGTGCTGCTATTAGTGATGAATTATCAAAAAGAAACTTAAAAGTAGTTATTTTAGAAAAAAATTTAAGAATTGCCCAAGAAACATCAGAAGGAAATTCTGGAGTCATTCATGGTGGATTTGATCCAACACCAGGAAAACTAAATGCTAAATTAAATCTAGAGGGCAGAAAATTATATGAAAATGATTGATTTAAAAATTTAGATTTTCCATGAAAAAAAATTGATTCTTTAATACTTGCTTTTAGCAAAGAAGAAAACTCAGAAATACAAAAATTATATGCACGTGGTATTACTAATGGTCTTGCTAAAAAGAATTATCAATATTAACAAGAGAAGAAGTAATTTCATTAGAACCTAATGTTAACCCAAAAGTTACTAGTGCACTACTTTGTTCTGCTTCATATGCTGTTGATCCAGTATTATTAACACAATCTTTAATTAATCGCATGATTAAAAATAGAGGACAACTAAAAGTTGATCATCAAGTAATTAATATTGAAACATTAAATTCAGGTTTTCGAGTTACTTGTTTAAATAATCAAAAAAAAAGTAACTTTTACTTCAAAATATATTATTAATACTGCTGGTCATTATGCTGATGATATTGCAAAGTTAATAAATTGTCAAGATTTCACTTTAAAAACTAGAAGAGGACAGTATTGTATTCTTGAAAAAACCGAAAATCATATTATAAATAATCACATTCTATTTATGATACCTACTATTCATGGTAAAGGAGTAATAGTTGCTCCAATGCTTGATGGTCATATCTTGGTGGGTCCTACTTCTCATGAAAATGTACCGAAAAGTGATACTAGATTAATTACAATTGAAGATATTGAACTTATTAATAAAATTGGTCTAAAAATTATTCCAACTTTAAATATTAATAAAACTTGTAAAGTAATTAGTGGTTCACGAGCAATTTGTGTTGAAACTGATGATTTTTTCATAAAATTTGCTAGTAATAATACTAACTTTATTAATGTTGCTGGTATTAAATCACCAGGTCTAAGTTCAGCACCAGCAATTGCTTTACTAGTAGCAAATATGATAAAAAATATTTAATTTAAGGAGGAAAATATTATGCCAGAAGTCTCACAAGTAATTATTGGTGAACTATTTGGCACATTTATCCTAATTTTACTAGGAAATTGTGTTGTTGCCAACGTTTTATTAAAAAAACAAAGGGAGAAAATAGCGGTTGACTTGTTATTTGTACTGGATGAGGATTTGCTGTTGCTATTGCTGCAATGTTAAGTGGAATTTCAGGAGCACATTTAAATCCAGCTGTTACTATTTGATTATGAGTTGCTAATAAAAAAACAGCTTTTATTGGGGAAAACTTCCTTTATATTCCATTTTATATTTTATTTCAATTTTTAGGTGCAATGTTAGGACAATTAGTTGTTTACTTAGCATATTTTAAACAATATAACATTACTGAAGATAATAATAAAATTTTAGCAACTTTTGCAACAGCTCCAGCCGAACGTAGTTATATTTGAAATACTATAACAGAAATTATTGGAACATTTATGCTAGTTATGATTGTTTGTGCTACTATTGGTATTAAAAATTTAGTTATTAATTCACAAATATTTAATAGTGGTTCTGCGTTTATTACTGGACCTGCGACTGTTGGTATTAGTGTTATGGTTATTGGACTTGCTATTGGTGGACCAACAGGTTTTGCTATTAATCCAGCTCGAGATTTAGGACCACGAATTATTCATGCTATTTTACCAATAGCAAATAAAGGAAGTTCTGATTGAAAATATGCTCCAGTTCCTGTTATTGGACCAATTTTAGGAGCAATTATTGCTGGTGGTTTAATTCAAGTAATTGAAATACTTTAATAAAAGTACAGAAAGGATAAATAATATGTCAGAAGAAAAAAATATTATGGCATTAGATGAAGGTACATCTAGTTGTCGTACTTTAATTATTGATAAAGAAGGAAAAATTACTGGTATCCATCAAATTGATATACCTCAGCATTATCCCCCTCAATCAGGTTGAGTTGAACATGATGCACTTGGAATTTGAAATAATCAATTAACAACAATGCAACAAGCTTTAAATAAAAGTAATATTAAATCTAATCAAATTGAAGCAATTGGTATTACTAATCAACGTGAAACAACAGTAGTATGAAATCGTGATACAGGTTACCAATTTATAACGCTATTGTTTGACAAGATCGCAGAACAGCAGATTACTGTGAAGAATTAGCAAAAAAAGGATGAAAAGAAAAAATTCATAAAAAAACCGGCTTACTAATTGATTCTTATTTTTCTGCTACTAAAATAAAATGAATTTTAGATAATGTTAAAAATGCACGTGAATTAGCAAAAAAAGGAAAACTAGCTTTTGGTACTATTGATAGTTGATTAATTTATAAAATGACAAATGGTATTGAAAATAATGTTGAAAAAACTAAACATGTTATTGACATTACAAATGCTTCACGAACAATGTTATTCAACATTAATACTAAAAAATGAGATGAAGAATTACTAGAATTATTTAATATTCCTAAAAATATGTTACCAGAAGTAGTTCCCAGTTCAGGTAAAATTGGAACTACTTATAAGAACCTGTTTAGGATCTTTTTTAACTTATTTTTGATTAAATTAATATCATAAATGTTATTTTATAGTTGAAAAATAAATTTTTAATCGATAAGTTGTCAAATGATAAAATCTTTTTAACAAAAAAATGACAAAGAAAATAAAATGTTAATTAACTGTCAGGTTAGAAATAATTATTCCCTTTTTTAGTTTAATTATGTTTAAAAGATTCCAAACAGGTTCTAAAGGAATGTTATTCCAAAATGATGAGCAAGAAATTCCTATTACTGCTGCAATTGGTGATCAACAAGCTGCATTATTTGGTCAATTATGTTTAACACCTGGTGAAATCAAAAATACTTATGGTACTGGTTGTTTTATTTTAATGAACATTGGAAATACTCCTCTTTTTTCAAAACAAGGTTTACTAACGACTATTGCTTATCAATTATCAGGCGAAGAACCAGTTTTTGCTTTAGAAGGTTCAGTTTTTATTGCAGGGGCTGCTGTTCAATTTTTACGTGATCAATTACGAATGTTATATCGTTCCGATGAAAGTCTATGATATTCACAAATTGTTGATCCCAAAGAAGAACAACGTATTTATGTAATACCTGCTTTTGTTGGTTTGGGTGCCCCTTAGAACCTGTTTAGGATCTTTTTTAACTTATTTTTGATTAAATTAATATCATAAATGTTATTTTATAGTTGAAAAATAAATTTTTAATCGATAAGTTGTCAAATGATAAAATCTTTTTAACAAAAAAATGACAAAGAAAATAAAATGTTAATTAACTGTCAGGTTAGAAATAATTATTCCCTTTTTTAGTTTAATTATGTTTAAAAGCCCAAACAGGTTCTTATTGAGATTCAACAGCACGTGGCGCTATATTTGGTTTAGAACGTGGTACGAAGCGTGAACATATTGTTAAAGGTACCATTGAATCATTAGCTTACCAGTCACAAGATGTTATTCTGGCAATGCAAGCAGATGTTAAATTAAATAAAGATTTAAAAGATTTAAAAATTAAGATTAAAGTTGATGGTGGAGCAAGTAATAATTCATATATTATGCAATTCCAAAGTGACATTAGGGTAATGTTTAGTAATCTGTGTAACTTACAAAAATAACTATGTTTAATTAATTCTATAATAAACCTAGAAAGAGTGAATTACAGATGGCTAAAAAGCAAAATATTAATAATAATGATCCAATATCAAAAGCAGTAGATTTATTATTAGAAAATACTGAAGATTTAACAACAGTTTTTAAAGAGGGAGGTTTGTATAAAGAATTAACAAAAAGATTAGTAGAAAAAATGTTGAATTCTGAGATGCAAAATTATTTAGAATATGATAAGAATCAACATAGTAATAGTGACAATGCTCGTAATGGTATAAGTTCAAAAAAATTAATAACTCAACAAGGTAAAATTGAGATTGATGTACCACGAGATCGCAATAGTAATTTTAATCCTGTAATAGTTGCAAAAAGACAAAGAAGATTTGATGGTTTTGATCAACAAGTTCTTTCTTTATATGCAAAAGGTATGAGATTATCAGATATTAGAATGCAATTACAAGAGTTATATCATGGTGCTGATATTAGTGAAAGTGTTATTAGTCAAATTACTGATGATGTTATTGATGATGTAAAAGCATGGCAAAATCGACCATTAGATAGTATTTATCCGATTGTTTATTTTGATTGCATAGTAGTTAAAATACGACAAGATAAACGCATTATTAACAAATCTGTGTATCATCAACAGTAAAATCTAATGCTTGTGACTTTTCATAGTCTTTAACACTACTTAATTCGCTCTTTAACGAATGAATATAATTTAAAGCACGGACTATTATATCTTTGTAAATAAGACCTAGTAAATCATAAACTAAAAGTCATATTTTCACCACTATAACTAGGTAGTAATCTACCACGTTTAATTATTTTCTTAGTTTGTCTTTTAGATAAGACAACTTTATTATAGTCATCAACATTAGTATAAATATTTAGTTTAAACTTAACTAAAAATAACAAAATACGCATTCTTTTAACTTGAACAATATATTCTACTTTTTCACGTGCTTGTTTTGGTGTTCTATCGGGGTGTTGTTCAATCATATACATAATTCCATTAAAATTATGACCTATTAATTTGCAAAACATTTCCAAACTTTTTTGTGTTTCTTTAAATTCGGGTGACAAATCATTACTATTAATTTTCAAACCTAACTCATCTAAAACAACCATATCGCACTCTTTAAAAGCATAATTACTATTTAATTGATTAAATTTAAAAACATCATCATAAGAACAACGATAACTATAATCATTGATTGGGTTCCACTTTATTGGACACTAATTACGTAGACAAGTGAACAAATTTTAGTTAAAAGAAAGAAACTATAATTATGGCCAATATTAACTCATATTCAGATGAATTTAAAAAACAAATAGTAGTTTTATATCAAAGCGGTAAGTCAGTGTCTTGTCTTGCTAAAGAGTACAATGTTACAAGAGCAGCTACTTATAAATGAATTAAGCAATTTACTAATTCAGGTAGTTTTAAAACTAAAGATAATCGTTCTGTTGAAGAAAATGAATTAATTAAATTAAGAAAAGAATTAAAACAATTAAGAATGGAAAATGATATTTTAAAGCAAGCAGCACTAATAATAGGCAGAAAGTAGAAATTATTGCTAAAAATAAACCTAAATATAAAATTCGCACAATGTGTCGTTTTTTAAAAATATCTAAATCAACATATTATTTTAATTTAAAGAAAAAAGAAGATAAAATCAAAAATAATATGTATGATGAAGCTGTTATTAGTGCTTTTAAAGAAAATAAAGAAGTTTATGGTACTAGAAGATTAAAAAAAATTTTAGAAAATAAAGGAATTTATTTATCAAGACGAAAAATTAAAGAAATTATGAATAAGCATAATTTAATATCAAAATACACTAAATTATCATTCAAAAATCATCATAATAAAGTCAATGATAGTCAAATAACCAATCTTGTTAATAGAAACTTTAATAATAGTCTTAGAACCTGTTTGGAATCTTTTAAACATAATTAAACTAAAAAAGGGAATAATTATTTCTAACCTGACAGTTAATTAACATTTTATTTTCTTTGTCATTTTTTTGTTAAAAAGATTTTATCATTTGACAACTTATCGATTAAAAATTTATTTTTCAACTATAAAATAACATTTATGATATTAATTTAATCAAAAATAAGTTAAAAAAGATCCTAAACAGGTTCTTAAAAATGAAGTTATTGTTAGTGATTTAACTTACGTTCAAGTTAATGGTAAATGAAACTATATTTGCCTATTAATAGACCTATTTAATCGCGAAATTATCGGACATAGTGTTGGAGAGTTAAAAAAGATGCATTACTAGTATATCAAGCATTTATGCAATCAAATCGCTGTTTAAAAAATATCCAAATATTTCATAGTGATCGAGGTAATGAATTTAACAATAAAATTATTAATAATCTTTTATTAGCATTCAATATTACTCGATCTTTAAGCAAAAAAGGTTGTCCTTATGATAATGCTGTTGCTGAAGCAACTTTTAAAACTTTCAAAACTGAATTTATTAATGATAAAAATTTTACATCATTAATCCAATTAAAATTAGAATTATTTGATTATATCAATTGATACAACAACATAAGAATCCACAGCACTTTAAACTACTTAACTCCTATCAAATATCAAGAACAAGTGTCTACCAAAAAATAGTCCTAAAAAGTGTTGCCATTCCACTATTTGATATCCTAATTTATTTTAAAATGTGTTATAATAAAATTGTATTAAATTAAATTTAAATTAGAAAGGTGATTAAAATATGACTTGATGAATATGAGTGATTATTATTACAATTTGTATAATTATTTCTGCAAGTGTTGGTTTTTTTATTGGCAAAAAGACTAATTAAAAATTTTTAATAGAAGTCAAGTAATAGTGGGTTTGCTCTTGTTATTTCGTAACTCACTCCAACGAGTTTACCTCGTTGTTAGCTACCCTAACAAATAACTTTTTGTTAGGGTAGCGATTTTTAAATTTTATTTCGCTTTTTTTAAAAATATTATTTAACCGATTTCTCATCACATGTACGTGCAGAGGAACAAATGAAAATGGAATGAGTCCAATCGAATATCGATTAGCTCATTCCTTTTAATTTTATTTGAGGTCGATGGTTATTATAAAAGTAAATATATTTAGGTAAATTTTCCTTTATTCATTCAATATGGATGGGTTACACTTTATTGGACACTAATTACGTAGACAAGTGAACAAATTAGTGAAAAGAAAGGAAGTATAATTATGGCCAATATTAACTCATATTCAGATGAATTTAAAAAACAAATAGTAGCTTTATATCAAAGCGGTAAGTCAGTGTCTTGTCTTGCTAAAGAGTACAATGTTACAAGAGCAGCTACTTATAATTGAATTAAGCAATTTACTAATTCAGACAGGTTTAAAACTAAAGATAATCGTTCTGTTGAAGAAAATGAATTAATTAAATTAAGAAAAGAATTAAAACAATTAAGAATGGAAAATGATATTTTAAAGCAAGCAGCACTAATAATAGGCAGAAAGCAGAAATTATTGCTAAAAATAAAGTTAAATATAAAATTCGCACAATGTGTCGTTTTTTGAAAATATCTAAATCAACATATTATTTTAACTTAAAGAAAAAAGAAAATAAAATCAAAAATAATATGTATGATGAAGCTGTTATTAGTGCTTTTAAAGAAAATAAAGAAGTTTATGGTACTAGAAGATTAAAAAAAATTTTAGAAAACCAAGAAATTTATTTATCACGCAGAAAAATTAAAGAAATTATGAATAAGCATAATTTAATATCAAAATACACTAAATTATCATTCAAAAATCATCATAATAAAGTCAATAATAGTCAAATAACCAATCTTGTTAATAGAAACTTTAATAATATGGTTAAAAATGAAGTTATTGTTAGTGATTTAACTTACGTTCAAGTTAATGGTAAATGAAACTATATTTGCATATTAATAGACCTATTTAACCGCGAAATTATTGGACATAGTGTTGGAGTTAAAAAAGATGCATTACTAGTATATCAAGCATTTATGCAATCAAATCGTTGTTTAAAAGATATCCAAATATTTCATAGTGATAGAGGTAATGAATTTAACAATAAAATTATTAATAATCTTTTATTAGCATTCAATATTACTCGATCTTTAAGCAAAAAAGGTTGTCCTTATGATAATGCTGTTGCTGAAGCAACTTTTAAAACTTTCAAAACAGAATTTATTAATGATAAAAATTTTACATCATTAATCCAATTAAAATTAGAATTATTTGATTATATCAATTGATACAACAACATAAGAATCCACAGCACTTTAAACTACTTAACTCCTATCAAATATCAAGAACAAGTGTCTACCAAAAAATAGTCCTAAAAAGTGTTGCCATTCCAATTTAATTTTGTTACATTTCCTTTTAAATAATCATAAACTTGATTAATAGTAAAATCAGTTAAAAACTCTACACCAACAGCACTAATACTAGCAATTAAATCACTTGCACCTAATCCAAGGGCTACACTTTCACTTAATCCACCAGTAAAAGGGGCAAGTGCTACTGCTATGACCTGTACACCAATCATTTCTAAAATTTCTCATCAAAAACTTTTATTTTCTTGCTGTTTACTTATTCTAGTATGTTTGGGTTTATTTATGTTCAAAAGTATTGCTGTACTAGTTGTACCGATTGGCATGGCATTTATTTTCCTTTATTTAAGAACCTGTTTGGAATCTTTTAAACATAATTAAACTAAAAAAGGGAATAATTATTTCTAACCTGACAGTTAATTAACATTTTATTTTCTTTGTCATTTTTTTGTTAAAAAGATTTTATCATTTGACAACTTATCGATTAAAAATTTATTTTTCAACTATAAAATAACATTTATGATATTAATTTAATCAAAAATAAGTTAAAAAAGATCCTAAACAGGTTCTAAGAGTTATTTTAATTGGATTTGTTGTTCCTTTATAATTTAAGTCATTAACATTTGCAGTAATAGTTATATATAAGTCACCTGCTTTTTGTTTTTGATTACTTACATTAGTTTTGCCTTGTGCATCACTAAAATATTTAATAGTTGGATTTGTTAAATTAGGATTTAATGATTTAAGTTCATTAGTGCTTTTTATTTGTGTATTTAATTCACTATTATTGTTATTAACATTTGCAGTAATATCAGTTGTTAAACTTGTAATTTTAGTTTTTAAATCAGTTTTATCATTATTAATAATTGCACATAACATTCAGCGTGAAGTTGTTTCTTCATCTGTTATATATGGTATTGATTCACCAGTTACTTCTCCACCAACTAAATATCTTCTTCCAACTTTACCATCAGCAATATCTTGAACATATACAACTGTATTTTGCAACATATATCTTTTCATTGCTCTTGGTGTAGCTAAAACAAAAGACATAATTTTAGTTTCATTATTATCAGTAAAAGTCATATAATCATCCATTACAATTTGACATAGTACACCTTTAATATATAAGTCATTTCCATTTAATCTTAATTGTTGAGCAATCTGATTATCAGTAATTAAACCTTTATTATTAGCTAAATAAACAATACTATCATAAAGATTATTAGTAATAAAAAAACGACAATTATTACTATTTCTTAATTGAAATAAAGTATTTCAAGCATCTAACATTGATTTTAAATATCCTACTGATGATTTATCAGTAATATCTACTTTAGTTGCATATTTTGCAATTACATTTGTATCATTATTTGCTAAATAATCTGCTAAATCATTAGCAACTTCATATTGCATTGTATTTAATAAATTTTGTCCATTTTCAGCATTTAAATCAACATTAGCAATTATTTCACCTGCAACTGCTTCTTCTTTAATTTCTTTTAAAATTTTAATAGTTTCAGCATAACTAACATCTAATCCTTTGCTTTTATCATTTCATTTTAGTATTTTCATTTCTGGATTTTTTGGTTTTTTAACTATAAATTCAATTTTTGTAGAATTAACCATTTCAATGGGAAAAAAACTTGCTCATGGTGAATTTGATTGTTTATAAAATTCTATAAATTCTGGTGCTTCTACTAATTTTTCGGTATTATCTAAATTTTTATTGAATGGTACTGCCATTTTTTATTTTCCTTTCTGTTATAAATTATTTTTCTTTTTATAATCCAATAAAGTACTTTTTATTGAATTTGGTTGATTTGTTATTATTGTTTGTGGTTTGCCACCTGTATTAATTGTTTCTTTAAATACTGGTTGTTCTTTAATTATTTTTTTAATAGTTTCTTCAATTTTTGAATTTTCTAAATTATTAGTTTTAAATTTTAAATAATCATAAAATTCAGTTTTAACTTGATATTTTTTAAATATATTAATAATTTCTTTTTCTTTAATTTCTTGATTAAGTTTATTTAACTTATTTTCTGCTTCATTAACTTTATTTTCTATTTCTTGTGAAGAAGCATTGTTTTCAGTTAAAGGTTCAGTTGTTTGTTGAACATTATTTTCATTTTCTAAGAACCTGTTTGGAATCTTTTATAAAATAACGTAAAATGACTATATATTTTAAGATAAGGGGTATATATGCATAAAAATTATCCAAGTCATGTTACTAAAGAACAATTTGAGAACATAAGATCAATTTTAGAAAATAGCAAAAAGAAAACAAAACCAAGAAATTTAGATTTATATGAAGTATTTTGTGCAGTTTTATATGTATTAAAAAGTGGATGTCAATGAAGAATGTTACCAAAAAATTTTCCAAAATGACAAACTGTATATTATTATTTTCAAATTTGAAGTAAAAATAGTGATAAAGAACCTAGCACTTGACAAGTAATTTTAAAAAAAATTAGTTAGAAAAGTTCGTATCAATAATGGTAGAAAAGAACAAACTAGTTTTTGTATAATTGATTCACAAAGTGTTAAGAACACAGATACTGCTAAAAATAAAGGTTATGATGCTGGTAAAAAAATTTCAGGAATAAAGCGTCATATTGCTGTTGATTCTCAAGGTTTACCACATACAATTTACATAACCACAGCAGAAAAAACAGATCGTAACAGTGCTATAATAATGATTGAAAATGAAAAAGAAAATTTATCTAAAGTTCAAAAAATACTAGTAGATGCTGGTTATACTGGTGAAAAATTTGCTTTTAAAATCAAAACAATCATAAATGCAAATGTTGAAGTTATCAAACGTAATGAATTACATTCTTTTGTATTATTGCCAAAAAGATGAGTTGTAGAACGAAGTTTTGCATGATTAGAAAAATGCAGAAGATTATGAAAAAATTGTGAAAGAAAATTAAATACTAGCTTACAAATGGTTGTTCTTTCCTTTATTTCAATTTTATTAAAAAGATTTTAAACAGGTTCTAACATTTAACATTCTCCTAATCTTATTCCCATAGTCAATCTTTAACTAATTGTGGCATTTCACTTATTAGTTTTTTATAATCATTAACAGCATTTTCTAATATATCAATATCAGAAAATTTAAAACAATTTCCTATATCTAAATCAAAATCTCTATCAATACTAATATCTTGTTTTTTATATTTTTCATTAAATTCAATTTTTGTCATATTATTTTTCTCCTTTATTAATCTTTTCATTTAATTTTGCTAATTTTTTTTGATGTTTGATAATTTTGTTATTTGCTCTAACATGTTTTGGAGTTGTGATAAATCTTTTTAATAAAACAATAATTTCTCTGCAAATTAATGTTCCAACACTTGTTCCAATAATTATTAATTCATGTAAAAATTCTTTCATTCCAATATTTTCCTTTCAACTATTTATTTTTTTATTTTTGATTATTCATCAAATTCACCTTTAATAATTCTTTCAATCATACATTTTGCATCCATTAAAAGATTTGCAATTAAACGTTCATTCAGTCGTATGTCTTCTAAATCTTTTTCATGTTGTTTTAATTTATCATCATAATATTTAATTAATTTTTCTTTATTCATACTTTTCACCTCCTTTATAAACTCATGTGATTGTAATCTCAATTTAATGAAGCATTATCAGTATTTAATGGTACTTCGCTTAGATTATCACTACCATATTGACTAGTTGTTTCACTATTAATAGTAAATCTATTGTCATTAATTAATCTTGTAGTTTCATCATTAAATGATGTTTCTTGCATTTCTTCATTATGATGTGTAGTTTCCATAGGTAGTAAATTATGTATAATTTCACTTGCACCAGCAATTATGGTAGGTACTGCATAAGCATTATTAAAATCATTATTTATACCCATAGCAACACCACTTGAAATTAAACAACCACCGGTAATGTTTAGTAATCTGTGTAACTTACAAAAATAACTATGTTTAATTAATTCTATAATAAACCTAGAAAGAGTGAATTACAGATGGCTAAAAAGCAAAATATTAATAATAATGTTCCAATATCAAAAGCAGTAGATTTATTATTAGAAAATACTGAAGATTTAACAACAGTTTTTAAAGAGGGAGGTTTGTATAAAGAATTAACAAAAAGATTAGTAAAAAAATGTTGAATTCTGAGATGCAAAATTATTTAGGATATGATAAGAATCAACATAGTAATAGTGACAATGCTCGTAATGGTATAAGTTCAAAAAAATTAATAACTCAACAAGGTAAAATTGAGATTGATGTACCACGAGATCGCAATAGTAATTTTAATCCTGTAATAATTGCAAAAAGACAAAGAAAATTTGATGGTTTTGATCAACAAGTTCTTTCTTTATATGCAAAAGGTATGACATTATCAGATATTAGAATGCAATTACAAGAGTTATATCATGGTGCTGATATTAGTGAAAGTGTTATTAGTCAAATTACTGATGATGTTATTGATGATGTAAAAGCATGGCAAAATCGACCATTAGATAGTATTTATCCGATTGTTTATTTTGATTGCATAGTAGTTAAAATACGACAAGATAAACGCATTATTAACAAATCTGTGTATATAGCTTTAGGAGTTGATTTAGAAGGTAAAAAAGATGTTTTAGGCTTATGAATTAGTGAAAATGAAGGTTCTAAATTTTGATTAGCCAATTTCACAGAAATGAAAAATCGAGGCTTAAATGATATTCTTATTGCTTGTAGTGATAATTTAACAGGAATGTCAGAAGCAATACAATCAGTTTATCCTAAAACAGAACATCAATTATGCATCGTTCATCAAATTAGAAATAGTTTGAAATATGTCTCATATAAGCATAGAAAATCTCTAGTTGCAGATTTAAAACCAATTTATACTGCATGTAGTGAAGAACAAGCAATGCAGGCTTTAGAAACATTTGAAAATAAGTGAAATAAACAATATCCTCAAATTGCTAAATCTTGATATAAAAATTGAGAAAATTTGATAGTTTTTATTAGTTATCCAACAGAAATTAAAAGAGTAATTTATACCACAAATGCTATTGAATCTGTTAATAGTCAATTACGAAAAGTTATCAGAAATAAAAAAGTTTTTCCTAATGATATGGAAGAATTGAAAATATTTTATTTAGCAATTGAAAATATAACAAAAAAATGAACAATGCCCATTCAAAATTGAAATACAGCAATTGCTCATTTTATGATAAAATTTGAAGATAGAATTAATCTTAACTAGTACTTTGTAAAACAAAGATACACAGATTTCTAAAAAGCCTCAATTTTTTATCATTATTTTATATTTATTTTGATTATATTTCTTTATGATATCATCTTTAATAGTTTTACTTTTTTATTTTTTTCCATATTTTTTGCTTTTTAGTTTATATTCAATTATATTTTTAATAAAAAATAAATTAAATAAACTTTATTTAAAATACTAGATAAAAATATATTGTGAAATACGTTTTATTTCTTTATAATAAATATAAAAATTAATATAAGTTTTTTAATCCATTTACTTTCATTTTAAAGTAAATGGTTTTTTTATTTTGAAAGGGATGAAAAAATGATTAATACAGAAAAATTACCTTTATTAGAAACAAGTGCACATATTAATTATAACGGAATTAATAATTCACATATATCAATAAATCATAATGATTCATCTAGTACTGAAAGTATTATAACTTTAAATGATGTTCAAATAACAAATGCAAGAGAAAATAATAATTTAAACAATTTATTATTTGATGGTGATTCAGTACATACTATTGTTAATTTTAGCAATGATTGAAGGGATACTGATGATCGTTATGGTGGAAAAACACAAAAAAGATTAGATATTAATGGTAATTGAGAATATAATACGAAATTTATAACAGGTGATGTTTTAAATGAAAAAATAACAAATATTAATAATCAATTATATTTAATGAAAGAAATTATATTAAATGATGGTGCAGTTATTTTAGAATTATCAAATTTAAATGAAAATAAAAAAATTGAAACAAAATATAAAATATACAATAATGAAGAAGAAAGAGAATACAATAATAATTTAAATGACTTGGATTTAACTACTTTTTTACCAATAAATAAAGAAAAACCTAATTTTTTAAAAAAATTTTTAAGTTCAAAATATATGTTTTTACCTAATACAATTTTTTTAAATTTTGCTTTCGGATCAGTATTATTATTTGAAGCTAAAAATTATTTTCATAAAGAAAAGTTACCTGAAAATCTTTATCATAATTTTTGAGATGTATTAATGAGTGGTATTAGTGGTGTTATAGTAATGAATTTATCTTATTTAAATTACAAACTTATTTCTTTAAAAAATAAATGAAAATACTTATCTTTTTCTTTAGTAATTGGTGGTATTAGTATTTGAGATCAATTTTTATATTTACATGTTAGTGAAGAAAATTTCAACTTCATCTCTTTTATAGAAAGAATAAGTATCTTTTTTACTAGTATTTTAATTGAAGAATTAATTTTTGATAAAATTGCTCAACCTTGCATTGAAAAATTATGACAAAATTTAAAAAATCAAAACTTTTCAAAAATTATTAAATATGGTAGTACTGTTAGTATGCTTCTTTTTGTATCAATTTTTAAAAATATATTAACTGGTCTTTATGGCGAAGAAAAAGAAATAAATTTAGAAAATATTAAAAAAGCACTTCCACTAACACTATTGACAGTAATTCTTGAAAATACTCTTACTTCTTTTTCTTTTTCTTATTTTGATTGATTTTGAACAAAAATTTCAATTGCAAAAGAAATAGCAACCAATAGTTTAAAAGGAATAGAAAGATTTGCTAATCAACAAGCACAAAATTATAGTTTTAAAAAATTAATAAAACAATTTAATTTTCAACCATTTAATTCAAACTTAATAAATGAAAGCGAACCGATAGATCATCCAGATTCAAATCAACCATCTATCCAAATTATGTAAAAGTAAAGTCATTAACTCCTCTTTTGATGAAATATAAAAAAAACACATTTTAGTTAAAAATATTAACTGAAAAAAATACATTATATAATAATAAAAAAGTGAATTAATAATTCACTTTTTTATTATTACAATTATTTAATATATTAAAACGAAGAAGTAAATCCCCTATCATCGTTATATCCAATTTCATTGAAACAGCGATTAGGATCCATTTCGGTAATGTTTAGTAATCTGTGTAACTTACAAAAATAACTATGTTTAATTAGTTCTATAATAAACCTAGAAAGAGTGAATTACAGATGGCTAAAAAGCAAAATATTAATAATAATGATCCAATATCAAAAGCAGTAGATTTATTATTAGAAAATACTGAAGATTTAACAACAGTTTTTAAAGAGGGAGGTTTGTATAAAGAATTAACAAAAAGATTAGTAAAAAAATGTTGAATTCTGAGATGCAAAATTATTTAGGATATGATAAGAATCAACATAGTAATAGTGACAATGCTCGTAATGGTATAAGTTCAAAAAAATTAATAACTCAACAAGGTAAAATTGAGATTGATGTACCACGAGATCGCAATAGTAATTTTAATCCTGTAATAGTTGCAAAAAGACAAAGAAGATTTGATGGCTTTGATCAACAAGTTATTTCTTTATATGCAAAAGGTATGACATTATCAGATATTAGATTGCAATTACAAGAGTTATATCATGGTGCTGATATTAGTGAAAGTGTTATTAGTCAAATTACTGATGATGTTATTGATGATGTAAAAGCATGGCAAAATCGACCATTAGATAGTATTTATCCGATTGTTTATTTTGATTGCATAGTAGTTAAAATACGACAAGATAAACGCATTATTAACAAATCTGTGTATATAGCTTTAGGAGTTGATTTAGAAGGTAAAAAAGATGTTTTAGGCTTATGAATTAGTGAAAATGAAGGTTCTAAATTTTGATTAGCCCATTTCACAGAAATGAAAAATCGAGGCTTAAATGATATTCTTATTGCTTGTAGTGATAATTTAACAGGAATGTCAAAAGCAATACAATCAGTTTATCCTAAAACAGAACATCAATTATGCATCGTTCATCAAATTAGAAATAGTTTGAAATATGTCTCATATAAGCATAGAAAATCTCTAGTTGCAGATTTAAAACCAATTTATACTGCATGTAGTGAAGAACAAGCAATGCAGGCTTTAGAAACATTTGAAAATAAGTGAAATAAACAATATCCTCAAATTGCTAAATCTTGATATAAAAATTGAGAAAATTTGATAGTTTTTATTAGTTATTCAACAGAAATTAAAAGAGTAATTTATACCACAAATGCGGTAATGTTTAGTAATCTGTGTAACTTACAAAAATAACTATGTTTAATTAATTCTATAATAAACCTAGAAAGAGTGAATTACAGATGGCTAAAAAGCAAAATATTAATAATAATGATCCAATATCAAAAGCAGTAGATTTATTATTAGAAAATACTGAAGATTTAACAACAGTTTTTAAAGAGGGAGGTTTGTATAAAGAATTAACAAAAAGATTAGTAAAAAAATGTTGAATTCTGAGATGCAAAATTATTTAGGATATGATAAGAATCAACATAGTAATAGTGACAATGCTCGTAATGGTATAAGTTCAAAAAAATTAATAACTCAACAAGGTAAAATTGAGATTGATGTACCACGAGATCGCAATAGTAATTTTAATCCTGTAATAGTTGCAAAAAGACAAAGAAGATTTGATGGTTTTGATCAACAAGTTCTTTCTTTATATGCAAAAGGTATGACATTATCAGATATTAGATTGCAATTACAAGAGTTATATCATGGTGCTGATATTAGTGAAAGTGTTATTAGTCAAATTACTGATGATGTTATTGATGATGTAAAAGCATGACAAAATCGACCATTAGATAGTATTTATCCGATTGTTTATTTTGATTGCATAGTAGTTAAAATACGACAAGATAAACGCATTATTAACAAATCTGTGTATATAGCTTTAGGAGTTGATTTAGAAGGTAAAAAAGATGTTTTAAGCTTATGAATTAGTGAAAATGAAGGTTCTAAATTTTGATTAGCCCATTTCACAGAAATGAAAAATCGAGGCTTAAATGATATTCTTATTGCTTGTAGTGATAATTTAACAGGAATGTCAAAAGCAATACAATCAGTTTATCCTAAAACAGAACATCAATTATGCATCGTTCATCAAATTAGAAATAGTTTGAAATATGTCTCATATAAGCATAGAAAATCTCTAGTTGCAGATTTAAAACCAATTTATACTGCATGTAGTGAAGAACAAGCAATGCAGGCTTTAGAAACATTTGAAAATAAGTGAAATAAACAATATCCTCAAATTGCTAAATCTTGATATAAAAATTGAGAAAATTTGATAGTTTTTATTAGTTATTCAACAGAAATTAAAAGAGTAATTTATACCACAAATGCGGTAATGTTTAGTAATCTGTGTAACTTACAAAAATAACTATGTTTAATTAATTCTATAATAAACCTAGAAAGAGTGAATTACAGATGGCTAAAAAGCAAAATATTAATAATAATGATCCAATATCAAAAGCAGTAGATTTATTATTAGAAAATACTGAAGATTTAACAACAGTTTTTAAAGAGGGAGGTTTGTATAAAGAATTAACAAAAAGATTAGTAAAAAAATGTTGAATTCTGAGATGCAAAATTATTTAGGATATGATAAGAATCAACATAGTAATAGTGACAATGCTCGTAATGGTATAAGTTCAAAAAAATTAATAACTCAACAAGGTAAAATTGAGATTGATGTACCACGAGATCGCAATAGTAATTTTAATCCTGTAATAATTGCAAAAAGACAAAGAAGATTTGATGGTTTTGATCAACAAGTTCTTTCTTTATATGCAAAAGGTATGACATTATCAGATATTAGATTGCAATTACAAGAGTTATATCATGGTGCTGATATTAGTGAAAGTGTTATTAGTCAAATTACTGATGATGTTATTGATGATGTAAAAGCATGACAAAATCGACCATTAAATAGTATTTATCCGATTGTTTATTTTGATTGCATAGTAGTTAAAATACGACAAGATAAACGCATTATTAACAAATCTGTGTATATAGCTTTAGGAGTTGATTTAGAAGGTAAAAAAGATGTTTTAGGCTTATGAATTAGTGAAAATGAAGGTTCTAAATTTTGATTAGCCAATTTCACAGAAATGAAAAATCGAGGCTTAAATGATATTCTTATTGCTTGTAGTGATAATTTAACAGGAATGTCAGAAGCAATACAATCAGTTTATCCTAAAACAGAACATCAATTATGCATCGTTCATCAAATTAGAAATAGTTTGAAATATGTCTCATATAAGCATAGAAAATCTCTAGTTGCAGATTTAAAACCAATTTATACTGCATGTAGTGAAGAACAAGCAATGCAGGCTTTAGAAACATTTGAAAATAAGTGAAATAAACAATATCCTCAAATTGCTAAATCTTGATATAAAAATTGAGAAAATTTGATAGTTTTTATTAGTTATCCAACAGAAATTAAAAGAGTAATTTATACCACAAATGCTATTGAATCTGTTAATAGTCAATTACGAAAAGTTATCAGAAATAAAAAAGTTTTTCCTAATGATATGGAAGAATTGAAAATATTTTATTTAGCAATTGAAAATATAACAAAAAAATGAACAATGCCCATTCAAAATTGAAATACAGCAATTGCTCATTTTATGATAAAATTTGAAGATAGAATTAATCTTAACTAGTACTTTGTAAAACAAAGATACACAGATTTCTAAAAAGCCTCTCCATTTCATTTCAAGATACAGCATGTCTAGATGTTGAAGATTGAGATTGCATAGTTGCTTGATTTCTTAATCCAGAAATCTTTTGTTTAATTTCATATAATTTTGCCTTTTTTTGTTGTTTAATTTCATTACTTCTACTATTATTAAAACGACCACAACTAATAATAACTCAAAATTTATTAGAAAAATTTCGCCCTCCTTTATTTGTTTCTAATTTTTGGATTTCTTTTTCTAATTTTTCTAATTGAGCTTGATATTGATTTAACGTTACTTCATATTTATATTTTTGAAATTGTTTATTCAATCAAATAAAAGGAGATTTTAATAATATTTTTATTTGTGTTTTTATACTTTGTGAATTATAAATTTGTCTTACTGCTAATCGAGGCTTTTTAGAAATCTGTGTATCTTTGTTTTACAAAGTACTAGTTAAGATTAATTCTATCTTCAAATTTTATCATAAAATGAGCAATTGCTGTATTTCAATTTTGAATGGGCATTGTTCATTTTTTTGTTATATTTTCAATTGCTAAATAAAATATTTTCAATTCTTCCATATCATTAGGAAAAACTTTTTTATTTCTGATAACTTTTCGTAATTGACTATTAACAGATTCAATAGCATTTGTGGTATAAATTACTCTTTTAATTTCTGTTGGATAACTAATAAAAACTATCAAATTTTCTCAATTTTTATATCAAGATTTAGCAATTTGAGGATATTGTTTATTTCACTTATTTTCAAATGTTTCTAAAGCCTGCATTGCTTGTTCTTCACTACATGCAGTATAAATTGGTTTTAAATCTGCAACTAGAGATTTTCTATGCTTATATGAGACATATTTCAAACTATTTCTAATTTGATGAACGATGCATAATTGATGTTCTGTTTTAGGATAAACTGATTGTATTGCTTCTGACATTCCTGTTAAATTATCACTACAAGCAATAAGAATATCATTTAAGCCTCGATTTTTCATTTCTGTGAAATTGGCTAATCAAAATTTAGAACCTTCATTTTCACTAATTCATAAGCCTAAAACATCTTTTTTACCTTCTAAATCAACTCCTAAAGCTATATACACAGATTTGTTAATAATGCGTTTATCTTGTCGTATTTTAACTACTATGCAATCAAAATAAACAATCGGATAAATACTATCTAATGGTCGATTTTGCCATGCTTTTACATCATCAATAACATCATCAGTAATTTGACTAATAACACTTTCACTAATATCAGCACCATGATATAACTCTTGTAATTGCATTCTAATATCTGATAATGTCATACCTTTTGCATATAAAGAAAGAACTTGTTGATCAAAACCATCAAATCTTCTTTGTCTTTTTGCAATTATTACAGGATTAAAATTACTATTGCGATCTCGTGGTACATCAATCTCAATTTTACCTTGTTGAGTTATTAATTTTTTTGAACTTATACCATTACGAGCATTGTCACTATTACTATGTTGATTCTTATCATATCCTAAATAATTTTGCATCTCAGAATTCAACATTTTTTTACTAATCTTTTTGTTAATTCTTTATACAAACCTCCCTCTTTAAAAACTGTTGTTAAATCTTCAGTATTTTCTAATAATAAATCTACTGCTTTTGATATTGGATCATTATTATTAATATTTTGCTTTTTAGCCATCTGTAATTCACTCTTTCTAGGTTTATTATAGAATTAATTAAACATAGTTATTTTTGTAAGTTACACAGATTACTAAACATTACCTTAAAATCAATTTTAGGTCACCAAATTTGCTCATATACAAATGATTTAAAAATTTATATTTTAGTATTCACAAAATGTAAATCTTATATAACTTTAATTAGGAATTATTAATATCCATATCTTCAAGGATGATTTTTATTGGGTATATAAACTTTTTTAGTTTTTATTAAATTTTCTTTGATAATTGGTTTTAAAGCTATTTCTTTTAGTTCATACATTTGATTATTGTAACTAAGATATAAGTCATTAATAAATGATTTAAGTACAATTACATCAGTTCTAGGTTGTATATATTGAACTTTGTTATTTTTATAAGGAAAATATTTTTTACTATAATATGTTATAGTTGAACCACTATCTGTTTTTCTTTTAGAAAATCTTGAAAGATAAATATTTATTTCTTCTTGTGTAGGAGCTTTAATCATAGCAGATTTATTATCATCAATAGGAAAAGCAAACTGTTTATTAAAAAAGTTTATGTACGTTTTAAGAAATTGATTAGCTTCTTCTAAAGTTTTAATTTTATTAAGTCTTAGTTCGCTAATTAATCGACTTTGAAGTGTTCCAAATAAGCGTTCAATTCGACCTTTAGCTTGTGGAATTGAAGTTCTAATTATTTCAACACCCAAATCATTACAGCATTTTTGAAATTGAGTATAAGTGTCATTTTCTGTGTTTATTTTACCCGCATCGATTTTTTTCTTATATCCAAAAACTGTTCTGTTATCAGTATAAAATGCTTTTGGTATGCCATATTTAGTTAAAATTTGATAAAAGACATTATAATAACCATCTAATGTTTCTTGATGATCAAATCATAGCCCGACAATATTGCTTGTAGCATCATCAATTGCAGCATGTAAAAATGCTTTTGGTTTATCATTACCAAATCAATGATGATTACTTGCATCCATTTGAATTAATTCACCAAAATTTGTTCTACGATTTCTTGTTGGATGTAAGTTATTTTTCTTATTTTTATGTTTTTTTGGTGAAGTGAGTTTTTCTTTAATTAATATAGTATAAAGTGTGCTATATGAAATTTTAATTTTTTCTTCATTAATTAATTTCTCATGGAAATGTTGAAAATTAAAATTATAATATTTGGTTTTATACAAGTTTATAATTTCATTTTTAATTTTAATATTTGTTGCTTTATTAGAAATTTTATTACGTGATTTATGAATAAAACCAATTTTACCTTCTCTATTAAAAATTTGAATTAATTGATTAATTCTTCTAATAGTTAAGTTAAGTTTACTTTTAGCTTGATGCTTAGATAATTTTTTAATAGTAATGTCGTTTATAATCTTATATTTATATTTTTCTTTCATAGTCATGCTTCTTTCCATATTTATCACCAAGTATATTTAACTTCACTTTTGGGAAATTTTACTCGATAACTAATAGGAAATTATCACTAAATAATGACACTAGAAGTTGATGGTTGTAATTCTTGTTGAGCATTACTTTCTTTATAGTTATTAAACTGTTTTATACTTTTTAAAAATTCACCATATTTATTTTCTCCAAAAAAAGTAGTGAAATTCTTGATAATAATTTTAAGTGCAGCATCATAATCAGTAACTATTGATATAGAATTTTCAATTTTAGAGTTTTTAATAAAAAAATATTCACCTAAAAATTTATCTATTTGTTCTTTTATTGTAATGAAAAACTTAAAATCTTCTTTTATTTTTTCATGAAAAGTTTTAAATTCATTAAATAAATTAATAATATCATTACTCTTTTTGGTTATATTCAATTTATTTTCACTAAAACAACTATTCATTTTATTATTAATTTCACTTAATTTATCCCTTATTTCTTTTATATTTTTTTTCAATTTTATGTTTAATTTTTTTTATATCAATTTCTAACTTTAATTGTTCTTGCGTTAGTAATATTATTTCTTTTTTTTGGTTTTTAATACTACTTTCGTTTTCCAAAATTTGTTTTTTATAACTTGAAATTTTTGTTTCTAAAATTTGAATTCTTTCTTTTGCATTTTTAACTTTATTATTATAATCGATTCATAATGCATCTCAATGCTTTTGTATGTTTGCATCACTTGAATTAACTTCAATTAAGGTTGATACTACTTCAACATATTTTATTTTTGTTCTCATAGTAGCTTGGAAATCTTCAATATTTTTTTGAGTTTCTTGAAAAGTATCTTTATCTATCTTTGTGATTTTTTCTTTAAACTCTTCTTTATCTTTTTGCAAAGCTTTAATTTCTTTTCTTATTATTTTTAATTCTTTTTGAACTTTTGCTATTTTTTCATCCAATGTTTGATTTCTAAGTTGATTATTAGTGCTACTTTTGTTAAATCTTCAATATGACTTTTTAAGTTTTTTAAATCATCTTCTTTATAAGCTAAATCCTTTTCATATTTACTATTTTCTAATTCTTCTTCTGATAAAATATCTTGATATCTTTGTTTATAATTACGTTGTTCCTCAACACTTTCATTTATGAAAAATGTGAATTCTTTTTTAAAAATTTCTAAATTTTCTTTAAATTTTCTAATCTTATTTTCAATATCACTTATTGAAACATTTGTTGTCGCTATATCTAGAATAATTTTAAACCTCTCTTTCTTTTCTTTCAAAAATAAAAAACCACTTGCTTTAAAACTAAAGCAATGGTCAAACACTTTTATTTTTGTAATTACATTTTATAGAAATTATAATTATAGTTAAGGAATATACTTACTTATACTATTGAATATAATAAAGAAATTTTTATCTTTGATTCTTATTATTTTTAATGTTAAAATTATTCAAATTAAATATGTAAAATGCCTTTTATATATAAAATTATTAACAAGCAAAGTACGAAAAATTTAAAGATTACATTTTATAAATAAAATAATATAAAATAATATTAGAAGGATATGGGCAAACAGATAGGGTTGATTTTTATGAACGCAAAAGAATTAATTGCAAGAGTATCAGATAAAACTAAATTTAACATTCAAGATATTGAAATAGTTTTTAATTGTGTAATTGAAGAAATTAAAAATATTAACCAACTAGGTAAAGTAATTACTATTCCTAATTTTGGTACTTTTAAAATCAAAAAAGTAAAACCCTGTTTACGACGAAATAGTAAAAATAATGGACAACACGTAGTTAGCAAATACAAATATATTAAATTTATACTTTATAAAAAATATAAAAAATATATTCGTTGTAAACCAAAACCAACAATACTAAATAATGTCGACTATTAAAATGTATGACCTAAAATGTGAGGAAAACAAATGAAACAAAGTAGTATTAATAGAATAAAATTAAGACAAAAAGTTAATATAAATTCAATTGAAATGTTTAAAGCATGCTTGCAATATAATTCACAATTTCAACCGAAAGTTAAAATTGAATTAGCAAAATGGCCAATGTATTTTGAATATTGAGAATACCTAGAAAAACATGAAAATATAATTCCTTTTTCAATTAAAACATCAATTGATAATTTAACATTATACGGTAATCTTTTAAAAAGTCCTCTTAAAAATGAAAATAATAATAAAACAATAATTCTATTACACGGAATAACTAATACAAGATTTTGAATATTTAAACAAGCTTTCATTTTTTTACGTGCTGGCTACAATGTTATTTGATATGATGCTCGTAACCATGGTGAAAGTGATGCATCACCAACAACTTTTGGTTTAAAAGAATCACAAGATTTACAAGACATTATTGAATACTGTTGTAAAACATATAAACAAGAAACTACTGCTTTAGGATTATATGGTTTTTCATTAGGTGGCGCAACAGTAGTAATGTGAAGCAATTTATATGCAAAACATAAAATTAATCAAAAAGTAAAATTCATTATTTCTGATTGTACATTTAGTCGCTTAGATCGTACCTATAGTGAAAAACTATACAACTATGCTTTCTTACCTACTAATTTAATGCTGAAATTAAGTCGTAAAAAAGCACAAAAAACATTTGGTGTTGATGGTTTACAAGAAATACAACCAATTAAATATTTAAAACTAATACCTGATATGCCAATGTTATTTCTTCACGGTCAAAATGATCACTTTATTAACTACACTAATGCTAACGAATTATTTCAAGAAAAAATTCGCTATGAAATACCAAAAAAAAGTTCATTATACACTATCCTTGATGCTAACCACGGTCAAAGTTTTTTAATTGGTGATTTAGACCACACAGTTGTTAATGAATATAATTTAGTAACTGATAAGGGTATTAGTGACACTACTTTAGAATTTGTTCAAAAATGAATCAATACTTAAGATAAACACTATTAATTGATTTTTTTATTAAATATATATTATAATTAATGAGAGTGGAGCGATGATAAAAATGAAAATTAAAGTTATTATTATTGGTGCTGGTGCGACTGGGATGGGAGTTGCGAGTAAATTATTACGTAGTGAAAAAAATAGTGATAAAAACTTTGATATCCATGTTTATCAAGAAAAAAACTATATTTCACTTGGTGCTTGTGGTATTCCTTATTATATTGCTAATGAATTTAAAGATAAAAAACTTTTAAATGACCGTACAAAAAAAGATTTTTCAGAAAAAACTAATAATAAAAATAAAATTAAAATTCATTTAAATCAAAATGTTATTAAAGTCGATACAGCAAAACAAGAAATTCATGTCAAAAAAACAATAGACGATAAAACTAAAGCAAAAGTTGTATCTTATCATGCCTTAGTTATTGCAACAGGAGCCAAACCAAAAATTCCGCCACCTTTTAGTCATGGTATTTTACCACATAATGTTTATAATGTTTTCACTAAAGAAGATGCCATAAATCTAAAAAAAGCAATGAAAAATGCTAAAAAAATAGTTATTATTGGTGGTGGATTTATTGGCATGGAAATGGCAGAAGCGTGCTTAAAACAAAAAAAAGATGTCACAATCGTTGAAATGAAAGATCGATTAATGGCAGACGTTGTTGATAAAGAATTTAGTCAATTAATTTATGATGAACTAACCAAAAAAAATATTAATCATAAAACTAAATCAAAAAACAATGTCACTATTTTACTAAACTATCAAGTTGAAGAACTAATGATGACTCATAATAATGTTAATGATTTGCGTTTAAGAAGTGTAAATGATAAAAAAAATGGAAAAACAATACCTTGTGATTTAGTAATACTAGCAGTTGGTTTTGAACCAAATACGAATTTTTTACAAAATAGCAATATTGAATTAAACAAAAATAAAGCAATTATTATTAACGAATTCTGTCAAATTCCTTCTAAAGAAAATGTTACAAAAAAGTTTTCAAATATGTATAGTGGTGGTGATTGTACACAAATATATAGTCAATTTGATAAATCATCAATATATGTTCCCTTGGCAACTAATGCTAATAAAATGGCACGTATTATTGCTGATAATATTAAAAACCCAGAACATAAATATCCAGGAACTTTAGGGTCAAGTATTTTACGTGTTGGTAATTTAGAAATAACAAAAACTGGTAGTTTTGATACGATTGATAAAAATAAAATTGGTAGTGTTTATATTAAAGATTATGATCTACCAAGATACTTAAAACAATCTCGTCCTTTATACTTAAAACTATTTTATGATAAAACAAATTTCCAATTACTGGCAGCACAAATGGCAGGTTATAATCATGCCACATTAAGAATTAATGCTCTTGCTACTGCCATTTGAAATAAAATGGACATCCGTGATTTACAAAATTTAGATTTAGTTTATTCACCTCCTTTTGCTCGTACTAGTGATATTATTCATATAGCAAGCAGAAAAGTAACATCGTCATAACCTATAAAAAATAAAAAGAATGAGGTAGCAACTATGACAACTCTTAGTAGTGACAATATTAACTTATTAAGAGACTTTGTTGGTATTTCACACTGACAAAGTCTAATCGGGATAATTGTCTTTTTTAGTATTATCCTAGCACTTTCTATTTTTATTAAAAAAACTAAACCTAAATTTCCAATTCGTATTTTTACTGCAATGGGATTAGGACTAATTTTTGGTATTACTATCCAAGCTATTACTGGTTTTAATAGTCATAACATTACTTATCCTAACTTACCTGGAACACCAATAAAACCTAATCCTGACTATATACCCTGAGTTGCAGAAATTGTACACTGAATTGAATTATTAAAAACTATTTTTATTATTGGTATTACTATGTTAACTATTCCATTAGTATTTTTAGCTATCGCTAGAATTACTAGTAAAAAAAATAGTAACTCAAAAACAATAACTAAAGTTTCAGGAGTTGGTATTACTATTTTATTAATAAATGTGGCTATTGCTTTTACTATTGCCTTTGGACTAGGAATTGCTTTTAAAATTGGCCAAGGTTTTAATTTAACTGATGGTGGTAGTTACGATAAAACTACTGCCAAAACAATTCCCGAAATTATCATTAGTTACGTTCCTAGCAGCTTAATTGGTGTTTTTACTCAAACATTAATTATTCCAATCATTGTCCTTGGTGCTTTAATTGGATTTGCAATTAAAAAACTAACTAAGCATAATGAAGAACGAATGGACAAAGCAAGAAACACTTTAGAAACAATGTGAAAAATTATTATTTCAATATTAATGATGTTTATTAAAATTATGCCATTTGCTGTTATGAGTATGCTAGCAACAGCAATTATTAATCAACCAATTGGTGCACTTGCTAATATTGGCATTATTATTGGAGTTGCTTATTTAGCACTACTTATTACTTTCTTATGACATTTATTATCATTATATTTATTTGGTATTAATCCTTATCGTTGATTAGTAAAAGCACAGAAACCAATTATTGCTGGTTTTACAACGCAGTCTTCTAATGCCGCTTTACCAATCGCTATGAATACTTTAAAAGAAGATTTAAAAGTGAAAGAAGAAGGTAGTGATACAGTAATGCCGCTTTCAACAACAATAGGTTTAAGTGGCTGTGCTGGAGTGCAAGCTGGAATTATTTTATCTTTCTTATGATTTAGTGTTATCCTTCCTGGTAATTTTCCCAACTGAACAATCGCTATTTTATTTATTAATGGTTTAATTGTAACACTAGTTGCTTCATTAGGAATTGCGGGAGTACCAGGAACTGCTGCTGTTGTAACAGCTGGTGTTTTAGGTGGTCTTGGTTTTGGTAGCTATTATGCTGCTGTTTATGGTATTATTGGTGCCTTAGATGGTTTATTTGATATGGGCAGAACTGCAGTTAATATTTCTGGTGGTTTACAAGCTACTGTTATTGCTTCTCGCAATCAAGAATTAATTGAAGATGAAAAACTTTTATTAAAAAAATACCCTTTTAGGGGTTTACACATTTTAACAAAGAAAGTTGGAACCAAATTGTTAATTAGATCTGAAAAAAATGATAAGATTCAAGCATTAAAAAAAGATACTAAAGTTAAAATTGAAGCATTAAAAAAAGTAAAAAATAGTGAGAATGATATTAAATTTTTAAAAGAACAGTTAAAAAAAGATATTAAAGCAATTAAGAATGACAAAGACATCTAAAATATAAATTTTATTTATAAAAAATAAAACCATTTAGAAATGTAAATTAATAATTTCATAATTATGTTATATTATTATAGTTAAAATTATTTTTTAAATTATAAAATAATTTTATTTTTTTATATTACTTTTTTCATTATATCTTAATATTACAAAATAAGAAAATAAAAACCTATTTACTTAAAATATTGATAATATAAAACATTACACACATTTATTTTCTACTTGACTTTTTAAAATTTAAATTATGGAATAAGTCTAGTTCTTTATTGCTTTATTTTTATAAAATTTTATAATCTCAATAGATATTTAGATTAATAAAAATGTAAAAACTTAAAAAAGGTTTTTTAACTATTGCTTTATTTTAAAAATAAATGAGTTTTTATGTTTAAACAAGAGGTATTTAAAATGAAGTATTTTAGTCCAACTTATTGATTTAAGTTACTAATATTAAGTGCACCATTTTTTAATGAAGAAACTACCAAATCAATTGATAATAAAGATATTAAAGATTGAACAAATACTAGTTTAGATTCAATAAGTGATCAATTAAATTTTATAATTAATAATCAAACAAATTTCATGAATTATCAACAATCTTTAAAAACACAAACATTAGATAATAATTTAAATTCAGAAAATTCAATAAATAAATATAAACCACATTATACATCTACGATGAAAAGAGATAATTATAATTTAAATCTAGAAGATATAATTCCACAAATACAAACATTTACTACAAAACAAGTACAAGAGTTTACTGAAGAACAAATGATAGTATTTGATGAAAAAAGACAATTAAATAATAATACTATAAAATTAATCAATAAAGAACAAGATTTACCAACAATTGCTAATCATACAGATGAAATTTCAAAAAATATTAAAATATCTTTAGAGGCTTTTTAGAAATCTGTGTATCTTTGTTTTACAAAGTACTAGTTAAGATTAATTCTATCTTCAAATTTTATCATAAAATGAGCAATTGCTGTATTTCAATTTTGAATGGGCATTGTTCATTTTTTTGTTATATTTTCAATTGCTAAATAAAATGTTTTCAATTCTTCCATATCATTAGGAAAAACTTTTTTATTTCTGATAACTTTTCGTAATTGACTATTAACAGATTCAATAGCATTTGTGGTATAAATTACTCTTTTAATTTCTGTTGGATAACTAATAAAAACTATCAAATTTTCTCAATTTTTATATCAAGATTTAGCAATTTGAGGATATTGTTTATTTCACTTATTTTCAAATGTTTCTAAAGCCTGCATTGCTTGTTCTTCACTACCATGCAGTATAAATTGGTTTTAAATCTGCAACTAGAGATTTTCTATGCTTATATGAGACATATTTCAAACTATTTCTAATTTGATGAACGATGCATAATTGATGTTCTGTTTTAGGATAAACTGATTGTATTGCTTCTGACATTCCTGTTAAATTATCACTACAAGCAATAAGAATATCATTTAAGCCTCGATTTTTCATTTCTGTGAAATTGGCTAATCAAAATTTAGAACCTTCATTTTCACTAATTCATAAGCCTAAAACATCTTTTTTACCTTCTAAATCAACTCCTAAAGCTATATACACAGATTTGTTAATAATGCGTTTATCTTGTCGTATTTTAACTACTATGCAATCAAAATAAACAATCGGATAAATACTATCTAATGGTCGATTTTGCCATGCTTTTACATCATCAATAACATCATCAGTAATTTGACTAATAACACTTTCACTAATATCAGCACCATGATATAACTCTTGTAATTGCATTCTAATATCTGATAATGTCATACCTTTTGCATATAAAGAAAGAACTTGTTGATCAAAACCATCAAATCTTCTTTGTCTTTTTGCAATTATTACAGGATTAAAATTACTATTGCGATCTCGTGGTACATCAATCTCAATTTTACCTTGTTGAGTTATTAATTTTTTTGAACTTATACCATTACGAGCATTGTCACTATTACTATGTTGATTCTTATCATATCCTAAATAATTTTGCATCTCAGAATTCAACATTTTTTCTACTAATCTTTTTGTTAATTCTTTATACAAACCTCCCTCTTTAAAAACTGTTGTTAAATCTTCAGTATTTTCTAATAATAAATCTACTGCTTTTGATATTGGATCATTATTATTAATATTTTGCTTTTTAGCCATCTGTAATTCACTCTTTCTAGTTTTATTATAGAATTAATTAAACATAGTTATTTTTGTAAGTTACACAAATTACTAAACATTACCTATCTTTTTATAACATATTATAAATTTTAATTAAATCTATAAATATTTATTTAAATGTTTTGAATAGTGTTGTTACTACTTCTATCGGTTCTTCCATTTTTAATAACACTAATGTTTTTGAAACTTCTACCACTTTTATACAAACTTCTGCTTTGGTTCTAGCTACAGTAACTTTATTTCATAATAGGCCGAATAAAAAATTGGTATATTTTATAAAAATGACATGAGAGATAAAACTCTCATTTTTAATTGTTGAACAATTATAATTAATTATTTTGATAAATCTGTACTTTATTAAAGTAATTAATTATTACATAACTAAATAAAAATTATTAAAGGCTATAGTGCAGATATAACTAATAGTAATTTTTGTGTTGCTCTTTTAAAACTTGATATTTTTTGGTTCCCTTCCCCTAGAACCCCTACCCTCCAAGGCTTTGCTACTTACAGTAGCATAAGCCTTACGTATAGTAGTAGAAGTATTTAGTTATTAGTATATAAGCCTTTTATCACTGTAGGTGATAAGGCTTATACATAGAAAGGATTCGTAATGATTAATGTTAATTTAGATATTAAAAATAAAGTAAGAGAAACAACTAAAGGTATGTTATTAGAAATTGGTGAATATGAAACATGATTTCCAATTAAAGATACTATTATTAATCAAAATAATAAAAAAATAACATTAAAAATAATTGAAGATTTTAATTATAAATTAGGTAAAAAATCAATTACAAAAGATATTGAAAGTATTAAAGGTAGTGAAATTTTAAAATATATTAAAAATATTTCAGATATTACTACAAATGAAAATAAATTAATATCTTGTGAATTTTATGAACAATATAATGGTTATTATATTTTTACAAATGATAAAAATCAAGAATGTTTTAAATATAACATTACATCAGAAAAAGATATGAAAAGTTTTAAAATAAATAATCCATATAAAGATAATGATTTAGTAATAAATTATATTGTTACACCAATGAAAGATATAAATACTCATAATGAAAAAATATTTTATTTAAAGTATTAAAGGAAAATAATATGTTATTAAATGTTGAAAAAATAGAATTAATTAAAAATTTATGTAATGAAAAATTACTTAAAAATAAAAAATATATTGAAATACAAGAAATTGGATGGGTTACACTTTATTGGACACTAATTACGTAGACAAGTGAACAAATTAGTGAAAAGAAAGGAAGTATAATTATGGCCAATATTAACTCATATTCAGATGAATTTAAAAAACAAATAGTAGCTTTATATCAAAGCGGTAAGTCAGTGTCTTGTCTTGCTAAAGAGTACAATGTTACAAGAGCAGCTACTTATAATTGAATTAAGCAATTTACTAATTCAGGTAGTTTTAAAACTAAAGATAATCGTTCTGTTGAAGAAAATGAATTAATTAAATTAAGAAAAGAATTAAAACAATTAAGAATGGAAAATGATATTTTAAAGCAAGCAGCACTAATAATAGGCAGAAAATAAAAATTATTGTCAAAAATAAAGTTAAATATAAAATTCGCACAATGTGTCGTTTTTTGAAAATATCTAAATCAACATATTATTTTAACTTAAAGAAAAAAGAAAATAAAATCAAAAATAATATGTATGATGAAGCTGTTATTAGTGCTTTTAAAGAAAATAAAGAAGTTTATGGTACTAGAAGATTAAAAAAAATTTTAGAAAACCAAGAAATTTATTTATCACGCAGAAAAATTAAAGAAATTATGAATAAGCATAATTTAATATCAAAATACACTAAATTATCATTCAAAAATCATCATAATAAAGTCAATAATAGTCAAATAACCAATCTTGTTAATAGAAACTTTAATAATAGGGTTAAAAACGAAGTTATTGTTAGTGATTTAACTTACGTTCAAGTTAATGGTAAATGAAACTATATTTGCCTATTAATAGACCTATTTAACCGCGAAATTATTGGACATAGTGTTGGAGTTAAAAAAGATGCATTACTAGTATATCAAGCATTTATGCAATCAAATCGCTGTTTAAAAGATATCCAAATATTTCATAGTGATCGAGGTAATGAATTTAACAATAAAATTATTAATAATCTTTTATTAGCATTCAATATTACTCGATCTTTAAGCAAAAAAGGTTGTCCTTATGATAATGCTGTTGCTGAAGCAACTTTTAAAACTTTCAAAACTGAATTTATTAATGATAAAAATTTTACATCATTAATCCAATTAAAATTAGAATTATTTGATTATATCAATTGATACAACAACATAAGAATCCACAGCACTTTAAACTACTTAACTCCTATCAAATATCAAGAACAAGTGTCTACCAAAAAATAGTCCTAAAAAGTGTTGCCATTCCATAAATTTGAAATAAATAAACTTTTTAATAGACTTTATGAATTAGAAAAGTGATATGAAGCTATTATAAATGGAGAATTTGATAATGAATAATTATTTACTTTCAATTGACCCAAGTATTAAAAATACTGGATTTACTTTTTGAGAAAATAGAAGACCAATATTAGTGAAAAGTTGTAGTTTTAAAAAAAATAGTAACGATTTTATAAATATAACTAATGTTTTATATGAATATTATTATTTACGAAATTTACGAATTAATATTTTTTATGAACATTTAAATTTAATTATTGAACGTGGTACTTTTCATTCAAAAAATGGTATTGGTTATGAAACTCAAGAACATTTAAGAGGTTTTATTGCTGGACAATTTAATAAATTATTAACAAAAAATATGTTAATAAGTCCTTCTTCATGAAAAAAATGATATAAAAGTCAATCATTTATAAATATTTTAATTAATGATGAATGAGATAAAGAAAGTTCAATAAGACTAGCAACAGTATTAATTGAACAAAATAACTGAAATATAACTATATCAAATCATGATGAAGCAGATAGTTTATTAATTGGTTGATATTATTTAAATAAGGAGAATAAAAATGACTAAACAAGATATTTTAGAAATAATAGATAAATTAAAAGAATTAAAAAATTTAAATGGATTAACTATTAATATAAATATTGAAGATATTAATATAGAAAATAATTAAGGAGTATTTGATTAATGCAAAAACAAAAACAAGAAAAAGTATTACTTAAATGTATTGTTAAAGATTGTAATAGTAAAGTATTAGTTACTTTAAAAACTTTAAATATAGAAGATAGTGTAGTTCAATTTTTTAATATGTGTTATTTTCATAAAAAACAATTTAAAAATAAAGTAAAAGAAATAACAAATAAGGAGTAAATAATGACTAAAGAAATTGAACAAAAAATTATAGAATTTACTAATCAAATAAGTCATAAATTAAATACAACTGAACAACAAGTATTAAATAAAATTATTAATAATTATATAAATTTAAGTAAAACTTTAAATAAAATAACAGATAATCATATAAATAATCATTAAATTATCTATATTAAATATAGAAAATATGATTTAATTAATAAAGAGAAATTACTCATTCCTAAATAATTTCTCTTTTTTTATTTTTTTAATTTATAATATTATTAACTAATAAAAATAGGAATTAGTTTTTATTTATGAGTAATAATGAGTATTGAATATTTATTGATGATAGCGGTAATCTTGAATTATCAGATAAAGAAACTAAATATTTTGTATATGGAGCATTATTGTTTAATAATAAAAATGATTTAGAAAATTTTAAAGAAGAATATGAAGGAACTTTAATTATTTATTTTGGTGATAATGTTGAAAAAAAAGGAGCAGATGATATTGAAGATAAAAAAAGAGAAAAAATATATAATTGATATTAAATAATAATTGTAAATTATTTGCAATCATTGTAGAAAAAGATAAAACATATAAATTAAAAGTTATTGAAGAAAATTATAAAAAATCAACGAAATCTAAAAAAAAGAAAAAAACTGAAAGAAGAAAAGAATATGGTTTACATAAATCTTATTTAATTGCACAATTAATAACAATAAAAAATAAAAATATTAAATTATAATATATCAAATTTCATATTTTTTCTGATAAAGAAACTATTTTTATTAAAGGAAAATATGATACTCTAGAAGAATATTTAAAAAATGGTAATTCTATATTAAAAGAGTTTTCTAATTTTAATTATATATATAAAATGAAAGATTCAAAAACTGATTATTGTATACAAGGTGCTGATTTTATTGCAAATGCTTTATATAAATTTTATAATAAAAAAAATGATAAATGAGTTAATTATATTACTGTGAAAAAATGTATAAATTTAAAATTTTTACCTTGAAATCATTATAAAAATTTATAAAATATGATATAATTTAAATTAGAGAAGATAGCCGTAGAAATAAATTTTTAATTTTATTTTGTAGAGCGGTGATATATGATGAATTTCATGTCTTCTTTTTTTATTTAAATAAATATAAAAAAAGTTACCAATTAAGGTAACTTTTTAATTAGGTGCCAACCTAATTATTTAGAACTAATATAATAAATTTGAGAACTTTTTTATTTCATATACTTACAAAAGTAAGTATTTTTATTATACATTGTTTAAGATTGCGGGGAAATATTATTTTGATTAGATTTTCTTTTAAATTTAAAAAATAGATTTTAATTTTGGGAATTTTTGAATTAATTTTAAAATTATTGGAATAAAATAAAAATATAATAACTCAATACATGCAAAAATGATAAATATATAATAAACATTTTTTATATTTAAATTATTAGCAAAAAAATAAAAAAGTAAAGGACATATAAGAAAAAAAGTTAAACTAGCATATATATATATATATATATTTTAAAATTCTTATTATCACAAAAACGAATAAATAATTTGTATGGTACAAACATTAGAAATAAAAATGTTAGAGATATAGCGATTGAAATTGTGTAAGGAGAATTTATAAAATCATTTCATCATGGTCAAAATTCATTACGATTTAAAAAAAACATTTTTATTCACTTCCTAGAATCTACAATTTAATTATATTTTAATTTTACCAAATTATCTTGCATTTAAAACTATTTTATTAATATTAGATTTAATATTTGATATATATCTATATGCTCAACTTTTATCGGGTTCTCTTTGTGCAGAATTGGTATATTCTATTTTACCTAAATTACCTTGTAAATAAATAATTCAATTTAATTTTTCAGAGTTATTAACTATACTAAATGCTATAGGATAATCATTACTTATTTTTTGTTGATAAGAATCATAAGACTTCTTAATTTTTAAATCAAATGCATAATCACATAATGAATATGAAGTAAAAACATTATAATTACTAATACTTTTATAATAAGCATTTGCAAAATAATCAGTAACTTCTTTAGGAGCAACTGTTCCAAATTTACTAAAAAATTCAGAATCTGGAAAGTTACCTTTGTTTATTTTTAAATCTTTTAAATTAATAGTTATACTTGTAGTTTCTTCTTTTGATGGACTAAAAGTTTCACTATTAATATCAATAGTAGTTAAATCAGAATTCTTAGAATTTGATATTGTTTCAAACTTATAACTATAATATATTGTTATACTTTTATAAAATCTTTGTAAATCATTAAAAGTATTAATTAATAATGTAGGGTCTAATAAAGAATTTAAATCTATTTCATATTTACTAAATTTACTTGTATTTTTATCTTCTCATTCTTTTATATTACTATATCCGTTTTTTATTAAAAATACATCATTTGCTGTTATTTCTATTTTTAAATCTGGATTAATAATTATTGATTTTGCTATATTTTGTGGACTTGGTGGTAATATTTTGGCTGGATAACTAAATGTTGTTTCTTCACTTTCTGAATATTCATCATGATTTAATTTATATAAAGTTGTTCAATTAAAAGCATTACCAGTTAAATAACCCATATTATTATAACGAAATTGAGCAACTGATATTTCATTATAATCACCTTGATAAGTAAAAGGATTATCACTATAAAATGTATGTCTTTCTTCACCTTGATGTAATGATTGAGTTACAATTGTATCAATAATATAAGCATAATTTGAACCATCAATAACTCCATTACTTGTTGGATTTCATTGACATTCAGTATCTTCATTAGTTAATGGTGAAGCTATATCTAAAAACTCTGTATCTTCTGCTAAAATATAAACTTTATTATTTTTCTTTTGTGATAAATCAACAGTTGATATTTGTTCTTTTACAGTTAATTTCTTACCAGTAGTAGGGTCTCATGGATAAACACTTACTCTATCACTTAATTTCATTGTCATAGCAGTTGTTGAAACATTTGCACCTAATAATTTACCAATAGTAAAATCATTATCATTTGTAAATGCATTTAAAGGAATTAAACCACCATTACCAATAATACTTTCTAAATTACTTGTAAAAAATGCACTCATAAAACCATTAAAATATAACATTTTTTTATATTGTTGAACATTTTGAGTAATAACTCAACTACTTCAAATACCTAATGTTAAAGCATTTAATAATTTACCAATTAAAGGAATATCACTTAAAGCAAAAGGTAATCATTGATTTGAATCATAAGGCATTTGTATTAAAGGACTAAATACTACACTATTAAAATTTAATATTGCTGACATATATTTTTGACTTATTTTTGAATAATCAACAGTTGGACTTCCTATAATTAATCCAGATTCTGGGTCTTTATATTTAAAATTACTACTCATATCTACATTATAATTACCCGTTAAATTATTTATATTTCATTCACTATCTCAAAAGAATTTTGCTTCTCCAATTGCTGTACCATTATTTTTTGTTGCTTTATCTTTATCAAATGCTAACATACCTTTAAAATCTTTTGTTACAAATAAATTATCTTGAAAATTTAATGAAGTTTTTAATCATTCTGTAAAATTTTTAAAATTAGTAAATCCAGTAGGTTTTGCATCCATAATATTATAAAATGTAGTTTCTGGATGACTACTTGTTGTTATTTTATCATTTATTCCAGCAAGTAAACCACCATTAGTTTTAATATTAGTTGTAGATTTTTCATTATTACCAGCAATAAATAATCTTCTTGAAGCAAATACTTTACTTTCAAATATTTCTTCATTATTTTGTTGAATAGGTTCATCATATAAAGTTGATTGATAAGTTGCATTTTCATTTTTAGGATTAGTTAAAAAATCTTTTGCTCTTGCTTCTTTAATTTCTGCAAGTGTAGGCATAGTTGGTCTAATTAAATACATTAAATTAGGTCTAATAGCACTTGGTAAAGCAAATAAACATTTACCAATAATTTTAATATTATCTGTATCATTATCTAATTTTTGTCTTATTTTAGTAAATGAAATAGGCATACCTCACATATATCTATTAACTACAAATCCATGTGTATTTTTTAAACTATAATCTTTTTCTAAATGCATTGCTTTTTCAGTATCATGAATAAATTCTTGTTCTAAATAAAAACTTTCTCAAAATTCCATACCAGCAATTAAACTTGTATATCTTCTACCATACGCTAATGTATCTGCTGAAATTTGACTATAATTTAAAACCGTAAATGCTTTTGATAATCCTAAATTACTATCAATACCAGTTGCTCCCATTAAATCTTCTCTATTAGTTCCTACAGTAATATAATTTACTAATTTAATTAATTTATTATTTCTTGCTCAAATTGTATAATAAGCTTCTTTTGCTTGTTCTGCATTCATATTAATTAAATCTAAAGGTAATACTAATGATTTAGCAATAGCATAATCTTGAATACCATTTAAAAATATTAATTCTAAGTTTTCACCTAAATTTCTCATAAATGAAGCTGTTCAATTTGAAACAATTTGTACTGCAATATCTTTTGGTGCTTTCATAAATCTTTCAATATCAAATTCTGGAATTTCAAAATCAATTGTTAAATATTTATTAATTTCTAATTTAGTTGTATAAACATCACCTTTTTGTCTTTTAGTACCTTTATCTCATGTTCATGTTGAACCTCATAATACACGTACTGTTGCTCTATATATTGCTATAGCAACACCAGCCATTTCACCAATTTGAGAAGCACTACAAGTTCCACGCATAAACATTGTTGATTTTTCACTTGTTAATTCACCACGTACTTGTGCTTCAAGTACACTTAAAATAGCATTTTCTGTTGGATTATTACCTTTAATAAAAATGCTTCAGGTATTTTTATTGCTCCCATAATAAAACTTCTTTCTATTTACTAATAGATTGAAAAGCTTCATTTCTAGTAATTTCAACTAAATCTTCTAATTCTTTTTTATTAGTCATTCCTTGTGTCGTTGCTTTATTTTTTAAATCTTGAGCAATTTTAAAATGGTCTAATGAATTATTATGTAATTTTAAAATTAAATCAGTAGGATTAATTGAATTATCTTGTTGTTTATTTTCTTGTTTAATAACTTCTGTTTTATCAATTAAAAAATCTTTATAATCTTCATTTATTTTATTAAATGCTTCTTGTTTAGATAAAGATTTATAATTATCAGTACTCATTAAATTTTTAATTAAATTTACTTTTTTAGTATCTTTAATATTTGAAAATAATTGTTGCTCTTCAAAACTATTAATTTTATTTTCATATTCTTTTAATTTTGTTTCATATTCACTTAATTTAGGTTCAATATTTTTTTTACTTTCAGCATATACTACATTTCTATGTTGTTTTAGTAAATTTTTAACATCATCTAAACTATAATTCTCTTTTTCATCAAAAGTAAAATCACTCATACTTTTAATCTCCCTTTTTATTAAATTTTAATAATTCACTTGGTTAATAGGTCACTTTTATATATGTTATTTAACATATTCACTTTATTATATTATATCATTTTTCCCTTTAAAATAAAGAAAAAACCTATAATAAATATAGGTTTTTAATCATTATTTTCTATTTTTCTTGGTTCACAAATATTAATAATTATATTACTATTATTTGTTTCTATATCTTGATTATCTATTAAATCATCAAACATTTCTCTATGATTTGTTCTTAAATATAATCATTCATATTGTGCAACTTTAGTTACATTTTTTAATCGTGCAATTCCTATTTTAAGACATGCTTTATCATATTCTTTAATAAAATCTTTTTGTCATTTTGTCGACCTTCTTCGGCAATCAAATATATATTTATTATCCACATTTAAAATATAATTTAATTCTTGTTTAGTACATTTTTTTAAATTATCTTTATTTTCTCTTAAATATTCTTGTATTTTTTCTTTATAATTTCCTAATTCTTTTCTTTTTGCTGGCATATTATATCACCTATATTCAATAATTTATATATTAATTATAACATTTTAACTAAATCATTTTCCAACACTCACTAGTTAATTATTGTTATACTCAAAGTCATGTATTTAGAAAGGAATAATTTTATGCCTTGAAAAAATGATAAATATGATTATGATACTTTTGATATTGAATATGCAAATCAAAAATTAGAAGATTATAATAAAGATTTATTAGATTATGATTATTATTGATATAAAAATAAATATGATAAAACTAAATTTAAATTAATACAAAGAAGAATGAAATTATTAATTAATCCTTTTGGAAAATCTTATCTTCCATTACGGATATATAAAAATTTAGAAACAAATGAAAATATAATTCCAGTTAAACAAGCAATAGGAATTAAAAAATATAAAAATTGTACTAATAATTTAACATTATTTATAATTAAACAAATACATAAAGGTAAAAGACAATGTGATATTAAAGATATGTTACCTTATTGTAATATTTCTAAACAAACTTATAGTAATATAATAAAAAATACAAAAATTGAAATTCAATTACCAATAAATAAATATGAAGTTAAAGATTATTTACATATTGATATGGATGATTGTTTTGAATATTTAGCAAATGAAAAAGGAATAATTGAAAAATATTGTATTAGAATTTTCAGTCTTTATACTCATAAAATTAATATTTATAAAAATAGGAATCAATTACAAAATAAAACATGAGCATATATGATTTTTAAACCAAGTGATAATATAACTCAAGATAAAGTATATGATTTTATATATACAACTAGTATTAATCATTATAATATTAAAATTAATCATTTTACTGATATATTTTGACAAAATAATAATTTAATTATTGGTGGAGATGGTGCATTATGAATTAGAGCAATGGCAAAATGATTTGGTGGAAAATATGTATTAGATTGTTTTCATGGTATTAGTTATTTATGAAAAGCATTTATTAATGTAAAAGGTAAGAAAAAAGCAGATACAAATTGACCTAATTATTTTGATACATCATTTAATTTTAAAAATGGTAATTATAATGAATTACTTGATATTTTAAAACCTAATGTTGATAAAAAAACATTTAATTACTTTGCTAATAATGAACAAGGAATTATTAATCAAGGTAAAGATTGAAATATTGGTTGTCATGCTGAAAGTACTGTTTCACATTTAGTTAAATCTTTAAAAGGTTATGGTGCAAAATCATATAATTATAAAACATTTGTAAATATGTTAAATACAAGAATTGCTCATATAAATAATCAAAATATTATTATTTGTTAATTTTATAAAATTAAATAAATCTAAACCTAAATAGTTAGGAATTTTTAAATTATATTAATAAAAATGTGGTACAAAATACTTTCATTTTTATCTATAATATGTTATAATTGTTGTAACAATTAAAGATATTTTTCTCTCATAGAAAATATACTTTATACGCATTTTTTAAACGACCTCATAATAACACTTTTTCTTTTGAAATATCAAATACTGTAGCTATCTTTATTTCATTTTCTAAATGCTTTTAACATATCTTTTGCTTCTTTTGTTCCTAATTTTAATGATTTAATTTTTTGTTTTCATAACTCTAATTCTTATCACTCTTCTTCTCTAACTTATGTTCATGATTTCAGTATTGCTGTTAATTCATCAAATATTTTCTTTGTTCCCACACATAAACCATATATTAACCTTGCAATATTAA
This sequence comes from Spiroplasma endosymbiont of Dactylopius coccus, assembly GCF_977110965.1. Taxonomy (NCBI): domain Bacteria; kingdom Bacillati; phylum Mycoplasmatota; class Mollicutes; order Entomoplasmatales; family Spiroplasmataceae; genus Spiroplasma; species Spiroplasma endosymbiont of Dactylopius coccus. The sequence continues at coordinate 1,000,116 of NZ_OZ373019.1, forward strand.
TTCAAATAGTTCCATAATGAATAAATTTTCCTTCTTAATTAAAATAAAAAAATATAAATCTTTTAAAAATAAAATAATAAGGTTTTAAAAACTATATTAAAATTTAATATTTAATTCTAATTATTATTATAAATATAAAAGGAGGTATTATGAAAGTTTTTAAACGTATCATTACTGCTATTTCTGTACTTTTATGTATTACAATTATTTGAATTCCTATTCATTTTTTCTTAAAAATTTTAATATATGGAGATAAACGAGAAAATCAAAGAAATTAATAGTAAAAATATAACTTAAATTACACTTCCAATAAAAAATTATTTATTTTTTCAAAAACAATATTCATATTTAATTTCTTAGGTTTAAAAGAACCATTGTTATTAATTTTCATAAACATTTCTTTATACCACAAAGAAAGTTGTTCATAAAAATCTTTATTTATTTTATCCTTATTTTTAATTGTCATCATCATAATTTCATATCAATTTAAATTACATTTATATGGCTGAAAACCTTTTAAATCTCATTGTATGCAACATTCAATAATTAAAAAATCAGGAGTTGCAACAAATTCAAAATCATTGTATTTAGTATAACATTTAAATAATGAATTAACATAATGATTTCGTTTTTGCATTTCTAATTCTCATTTACATAAAAGTAAATTAAAGTAGTTGCGTTCCAAATCTAAAAATGGTTGCATTGCCATATTTGTAATTTTTTTATTTAAACAATGATCATACATTAGTAATTCCTTACGTAATGCAGTTAAACTCATATCTGGTGTATAACTAAATAATTCATACGGAATAATTCTCATTATTAATTTTCCATTCTATATTATTTAACTTTTACTTTATTTTGTTCTTTTTTAATTAATTTATTAACTAAAAGTCTAATTCCTTTATACACTTCTAATAATCACATTGGTATTGTTGATAAAGCAATACAAAGTAATCAATCAACTGCACGAAAACCAGCACCAATACCAAAAGCATTGCTAACAACAGGTGTAAAAATAATAAAAGTATTAATAGCAAAAGCACTAATCGCCGCAACTCAAATATATTTATTTTTTCAAGTAATCTTATTAAAAATACTTGTATTAGCACCTGAAACAAAAGAAAATGCATAAAAAACAGGAACATTAGTCATTATAACAAAAACAAAAACAAAACCTTCACTATTATTTTCATGTAAAATTTGAGGTAAAAAATGAAAAGATAATAGTAACAAGGTACTTAATATTATACTAACAATACCAATAAATCCTCAACTACCAGTAAGAATTCTATCATTCCGTTTCGTTGGTTTTCTAAGCATTAAATCAGGGTTATTAGGTCCCATTGACATTGGAATTGCAATAACAGATTCAACAATTAAATTAATTCATAAAATTTGAATTGGTTGCAATAATTCATTTCATCCAAAAATAGCACCAATAACAATTGAAAATACTTGGGCCATATTAGTAATTAAAATAAAAATAACAATTCTTTTAATTTTACTGTAAATATTACGCCCTTCTTCAATAGCATCAACAATAGTAGCAAAATTATCATCAGTTAATACTATTTGTGAAGATTCTTTAGCAACATCGGTTCCCGTAATACCCATCGCTACTCCAATATCTGCCGCTTTTAAACTAGGAGCATCATTAACACCATCACCAGTCATCGAAACAACCTTATTATGACTCTGTAATGCTTTAACAATCTTAACTTTATGTTCAGGAGAAACACGAGCAAAAACTCGATATTGATTAATATTAGCATTAAATGATTCTTCTGGAATATCATCAATTGTATTACCACTAAGTGCTTGTGTTTTATTTTCAATCAAACCTAATTCTTGACCAATAGCAACAGCAATATTTAAATGATCACCAGTAATCATAATTGTATCAATACCTGCTTTTTTAGTTTTAACTAAAGAATCTTTAACTTCGTTTCTTGACGGATCAATCATTCCAACTAATCCTAAAAAAGTTAAATTACTTTCAATTTCACTAATATTACTATAATCTTTCGTATTATTAACAGTTTTATAACTTGCTCCTAAAACACGTAATGCTGAATTTGACATTTCTTCCATACTTGCAATTATTTCTTTTTTAATTTGTGCAGTTAATACTACCCTTTCGTTATTAATAAGCGTATGAGTACAAATATTAATCATATTATCAACCGCGCCTTTAACAAAAACATAAGTTTCTTTATCGTATTCATTAATTGTTGACATTAATTTACGATTGGAATCAAAAGGTATTTCATGAACTCGAGTATGTTTATCACTAAGTGCCTTTGTTGGAAACTTTAATGTTTCTGATCAATTAATAAGTGCTGCTTCTGTTGGATCACCAATAGTTTTATTTTTACTAACTTCACTATTATTACATAATACTAAACAATCTAAAAATAATTGTTCTTGTTTAGTTTTCTTTTTAAAGTCATTACTATCATTAACTGATTTTGTTAAATAATATTTTTTAACAGTCATTTTATTTTGTGTTAAAGTTCCGGTTTTATCAGAACAAATAATATCAACTTGACCTAATGTTTCAATAGCAGGTAAATGTTTAACAATAGCATGTTTTTTTGCCATTCTTGAACTTCCCAGTGATAATGAAACGGTGACAATAACTTGCAAACCTTCAGGTATTACTGCTATTGTTAAAGCAATTCCAAAAATTAAAGCATTAATAGCAGGTACTTTAATTAAGAAAAATTGTAGTAAAAACATAGCTAAACCTAATAATAAAGCAAAAACTGAAATTATTCTAATTAAAAAAGACATTTGTCGCGTTAATGGTGATTTAGGTTCTTTTTCTTCTTGTAATAACTTAGTTATTTTTCCAATTTCAGAAGTTTTTGCTGTTGCATAAACTAAACCAAGACCACTACCTGTCGCAATAGAAGTAGACATAAAAGCAAGATTAGTTCTTTCACCAATTGATAATTTTTCTTCAGTTAATGCTTCAGTAGTTTTACTAATTAAGGTTGATTCACCAGTTAAAAGTGATTCATTAGTACGTAAATTATAAGACTGAATAATACGCAGATCAGCAGGTACAAACATTCCAGCATCTAAATAAACCAAATCACCTACCACTAAATCTTTAGCATCAATATCGTATTTATTACCATTACGAATTACTACTGCTTGTGAAGAAACTAATTTCTTTAAAGAGTCCAAAGAAGCTGCAGCTTTTACTTCTTGATAAGTAGTCAAAGTAGCATCAACAATTACAATTAAAAAAACAACTAATGCTTCTTGTCATTGACCAATAACAGTAGCAATAATTGCTAATGCAATTAATACTAAAACAAATGGTTCAATAAAATGTGCTAAAACTATTTTTCAAATTGGCTTTTTTTTCGTAACTGGTAATTGATTAGGTCCTGTTTCTATTAGCAATTGAGCTGCAGCTTCTTCAGTTAAACCTGTAACAAAATTAGTATTTAATTTTTTTGCTAATTCCTTAGTTGTATCATTTCAAATCACAATTATTTAACCCCCTTTTTAAATTTAATCCATCATAATTCCTTTTCAAAATTTTTATCATTAGATTGTGGGCCTAAAGCAGTTTGTGGTAATTTTTGAATTTTTAACATTTCTTCTTCTGTTAGTTCAAAACCCCCAATATCGGGATTACTAATAATTCGCTCTGGATTAGTTGATTTAGGAATAACTACTTGACCCAATTGTCAAGCTCATCTTAAAGCAATGTGACTAGTAGTAACCTTGTATTTATTTGCTAATTCTTGTAATAATGGTATTTCATCTGCTCTACCACCTAGCATTGTTCTTCATGAAGTAACAGCAATATTATTCTCGTAACAAAATCTATTGTGTTTTTTTTGATTAAAACCAGGATGTGTTTCAATTTGATTAATTGCTGGTTTTATTTTTATTTTTTTTAAAAAATCTTTTAATTGTGAACTATTAAAATTTGAAACACCAATTGCCCTAACTTTACCATATTCATAAAATTCTTCTAAGGCTCTTCAACATTCAAAACTTTGTTTAGTTGGTCAATGAATTAAACATAAATCTAAATAATCTAGTTTTAAACGAGTCAGGATACCACGCAAAGCATCTTTAGTAAGTTCATATTCATGATTGTCATTTCAAATTTTAGAAGTAATAAATAAATCTTCCCTTTTAACTTCTGGATTTTCTGCTAAAAAATCTTTAATTGCATTACCAATTATCTCCTCGTTTTTATAATATTCTGCAGTATCAATATGACGATAACCATTTTGCAAAGCACAAATTACTGAATTATAAATAGATTTACTAACAACCATTAAATATGTACCTAATCCAAATTGAGGAATTTTGACACCATTATTTAGAGTTATCGTTTTTTGTAAAATTTGTTCTTTTGTAAGTTTTACCATTTGTCTAATATCCTTTCAAACAAAATATTAATTATAACCCGCTGTAAAACGTTTTTTAATAAATTTTTGTTCTTTAATCTCATTAATAATAGCAATTGCAGCATCACCATAACTAATCTCGCTTTTTCCTTCTTTATTAACAATTAAATGATTGTTACCAATTTTAAATTTACCTAAAGTTGGTAATTCTGGGTCATAGTATAAAGAAGGGCTAAAATATGTTCAATTAATGTCACTGCTACGATAAGTAGCTAATGCTTGAACTTGTTGTTGTGCATGTTCTTTTCATGCTTCAGGAAATACACTTGTTTCTACTAATATTTCATTCTTATCATCTAACAAACTACCAGCACCACCAACAATTAATAACCTTTTAATATTTTGACATTCATGCATGATAGTAATTAAGTTTTTAGCAACTTGCTGATGAATATTTTGGGGATTATCAATAGTAGGGCCGTAAGCACTAATTAAAATATCAACATCATTAACAACCGCTTTAATACTACTTTTATTAGTAAGATCAGCTTTTTTAATGGTCAATCGATTATCATTATTAAGAATTGGCATTTTAATAGGATTTCTAGTAATGGCAACAACTTGATATCCCTGTTTTAAAGATTCTTTAGTTAAAGCAAGTCCCGATTTTCCTGATGCTCCAATAATTCCGATTTTCATAGTTAATACTCCTTTTCAAACTTAATTTTAACGAAGAGTCAATAATATACTATAGTAATTATAGCATAAGTACACCTTATATTAGGTATTAGTTTGGGCGTTAGTAAATCATAAAATTATGATTTTAATTTATAATATTGCTACTTTTACTCATAAATTTACAATTATATATAATAATTTAATTACAAAAATATTTTAAAAAAAGATAAAAAAATGATATTATTAATAATAATTTATTAAATGTTCATTACTAATATAGATATTTTTATCTATATTAGTTTTTTTAATTTTATTAAATTATTTTAAAAAAATAAAGATAAATATTGAAATTTAAAATTTACTATATGTTTATTTTTAAAATAAAGTCTTTATTCAAAAAAACAAAAAGATGAAGGAGAAAAAATGTTATTTAAAGAAAATACAGAAAATTCAAATGTTACATTTTGTATTAAAAACCCTACTGTAAAATATGAATTTCAATTACATCAAGATAATAATCCATTAGAAATTGAAACACTAGAAAAAGTAACAGTAATTTGTCATCGCGGTGATTATATTATTACAGGAGTTATTGGTGAACATTGAGTTGTTAACCAAAAAAAATTTAAAACTACTTATATTCCAGTTATTAATAATATAAGTAAGGGGGAAGCTTGAGCAAATCCCGATTCTAAAATAAAAATAGTTAATCTTAATAAAGATAATAAAAGTGGAGAATTATCACTACCTTGGGGTCCAAATGGTACTAAAAAAGAAGTACAATATACTAAAGAAGATGTTTTAATTTGAGATGAAGATGGATATTGATATCCTTGCAAAAAATCAGTGTTTGAAAATACTTATTTAATTAGTCAATCTAAAACAGAACTTGAAGAACAATTTCAAAATTTACTTAAATTAACAAATAATGATGATAATTTAGAAACTCAAGATGTAAGTTCAAATAGTGAAACAAGATTGAATGTTAATGAAATTAATAATTTAATGCCTTTATCAACAAATACAACAATATATAATTCACAAACACCAAAAAATTTGAACTAAAAAAATAAAATGTAATAAAAAATATTAATTTAAATAATTAATATTTTTTATTTTCTTAATATTTATCACAAAAAGTATAAAGTAATGATAAGATTGCAGCGCCAATTAGAACATCATTTTGATTATGATTTGCTACTTGCGTAGTAAAACTAGGTAATAAACAAATATTATTAAAAAAATATTGATCAATAATTCTTCCAATATTATTATTTGTTAATGAAAATTGTTCTTTTAATATTTTACAATAATCATTATTATTTTTAATTAGTATTGAAGTTTTTTTAGTAGCACCAACATCAAGATGTAAACCTTTTTTATATAAAGGTAAATTTAAAACTTGATCATTATTTCAAATGTCATATAAATCAAAAATTTTATGTTTTTGAAAAAAATAACTAACTTTATTTTTGAATTTACTTTCATCATTATGATAACTCAAATAGTTTTTTAACATTAATATCTCAGTTCTAGCACCAAGTAAAATCAAAGATTTAATGTTATGTTTTAATAACTTATTAATTAAAAATTTAAAAAACTGTTGCTGATGTTTAACAAGTTTTAAATCTTCATTTAAAATATTTGGTTGTGGAATAACAGTTTTAACGAACAAATGTAACTTTTTATTTTGTAAATTACTAACGCTTAAATCTTCTTTTTTATTAATAATTAATAATGCAATTGAAAAAATTTTTTCAAAATCATGAGCATACGAATTGTTCTTTTTTTTATGTAATAAATTACGAAAAGTCTCAAAATCAAAAATAAGAATTGGATATTCAATCTTATCTAAAAATTTACCAATAACATTAATATTTAATTCAATATCTAAGTTATTTATTTTTAATTTTTCCATTGTAATACCTTTTCTAATACATTTATTTGATAAGCGTACTGATTTCACTAACTTCGTTTTTAATAATTTTAGTTTTTGATGGATAACCATAACCAGCAGACACTAAAATTGTAACATGATACTTATTAGGTTCAATAATCTTATTTGATTCTAAGTAAGTTAATAATTGTTGTTCATTAAAACCACCTAATACAACATTATCAATTTCATGAGCAGTTAATAATAATAAAAGATTTTGTAATAAAATAAAAGTTTGACATTGTGCCCAATGATTTATTTGTGTTTTTTTGTCATGATCAAAGAAATTATTAAATGTTGATTTATAAATTTCGTATTGTGGTTTTGTTAAATTACGTCTTTTCATAACAGTATCAACAAATCATTGATTACTAGTATTGAAATTTTCACCACTATAACTTAATAAAATAAATAAATGTGAACAAGTACTAACTTGTTGTTGATTATTTATGATTGGTTGCAATTGTGCTTTAATTTTAGAATTACTAATAACTAAAATTTTTCATGGTTCTAAACCATATGAAGATGGGGTATGACGCACATAGTTAAGAATATCGTTAATTTTACTATCACTAATAATTTTACTAGGATCATAATTACGAATTGATTTACGATTTAAAATTAGACTTTCCAGCTCTTTAACATAAGGCATTGATTTGTCATCTCTTTTCTATAAATTAATTTTACTACTAAAATATTTTTAATTAAAAATCTTTATTCTCTTTTGAGAATAAAGATTTTTAATTTAATGTGATTATTTAATAACTTCAGTAACTTGTCCAGCACCAACAGTTCTTCCACCTTCACGGATTGAGAATTGAGTACCTTTCTCAAGGGCAACTGGGTGAATTAATTCAACAGTAATAGTAACGTTATCACCTGGCATAATTAATTCCGATTTTTCACCTTTATTAATAAAGTCTCCCATACTTCCTGTAACATCAGTTGTACGGAAATAAAATTGTGGTCGATATCCTGGATTAAATGAAGTATGACGTCCACCTTCTTCTTTAGTTAGAATATAAACTTCACCTTTAAATTTAGTATGTGGAGTAACTGATCCTGGTTTAGCAATAACTTGTCCACGTTGAATATCTTCACGTTTAACTCCACGTAATAATACTCCAACGTTATCACCAGCTTGTGCTTCATCTAATAATTTTCTGAACATTTCAATACCAGTAACAACAACTTTTTTAAGACCTTTGTTAATACCAATAATATCAATTTCATCATTAACTTTTAAAGTTCCACGTTCAATTCTTCCAGTAGCTACTGTTCCACGTCCAGTAATAGTGAAAACATCTTCAACAGCTAATAATACTGGTTTATCAACTTCTCTTTTTGGTGTTGGAATTCATTCATCCATTGCTGTTAATAATTCTTTAATTTTTTCTTCTCATTCTTTTTTACCATCTAATGCTCCTCTTGCAGAACCACGAATAATTGGTGTATCATCACCTTCAAATTCATACTTAGTTAGTAATTCACGAATTTCCATTTCAACAAGTTCTAATACGTCATCGTCTACACTTTCCATATCACACTTATTTAAGAATACAACAATTTTTTTAACTCCAACTTGACGTGCCAATAGAATGTGTTCACGTGTTTGTGGCATTGGACCATCAGTTGCAGAAACAACTAACACTGAACCATCCATTTGAGCTGCACCTGTAATCATATTTTTAATGTAGTCAGCGTGACCTGGACAGTCAACGTGTGCATAGTGACGAGTTGGTGTTTCATATTCAACGTGAGCTGTATTAATAGTAATACCACGTGCTTTTTCTTCTGGAGCAGCATCGATAGAGGCATAGTCCTTAAACATACCTTTATATCCATCTGCTTCATGTTTTGAACAATAACTAGTAATTGCAGCAGTTAATGTTGTTTTTCCATGGTCAACGTGACCAATTGTTCCAACATTAACGTGCGGTTTTGTACGTTCAAATTTTTGTTTTGGGCCTGTTGATACAGGCTTTGATTTTTTTACTTCTTTTTCTGCCATTTTTGTTTCCTCCTTGGAAATAATTAATACTTATTTTTATTTAATTAAATTAAACACTAAGATAATTTTAAAGTAAAGTTATTATACTTTCAATTAAATTATTTTATTTTTTAGTAATTCTTCCTTTTTGATATTTACCAGCAACTGCTTCAGCAACTGATTTTGGTGCTTCTTCATAGTGTGAAAAAGACATTGTATATGTTCCACGTCCTTGGGTCATTGAACGTAATTCAGTAGCATAACCAAACATTTCAGATAAAGGCACTTTAGCTTTAACAACTTTACTGTTACCACGCATTTCATCTGCTTCAATAGTACCTCTTTTACCAGAAATTTTACCAACAATAGAACCATAATATTCATCTGGAATAATAACTTCAACATTCATAATTGGTTCTAATAATACTGGTTTTAATAAATCTTTATTATCTTGTAAAGACTTAGAAGCTGCAATATTAAAGGCACGTTCTGAAGAGTCAACAGGGTGGAATGAACCATCATATAATGTTGCTTTAACGTCAATAACTGGATATCCAGCAATTAAACCATTAGCTAATGATTCAATTAATCCTTCTTGTACTGGTTTAATGTATTCACGTGGCACTTTACCACCAACAATTTTATCAACAAACTCAAATCCTTTATCTGGATTTGGTTCAAATTTAATAATAACATGTCCATATTGGCCGCGACCACCTGATTGATGAATATATTTACCCTCAGCGCGCTCACAAACTGCTTTAATTGTTTCACGATAAGCAACTTGTGGATTTCCAATGTTAGTTGCTACTTTAAATTCACGTTTTAAACGATCAGTTAAGATGTCTAAATGCAGTTCTCCCATTCCTGAAATAATTGTCTGTCCTGTTTCTTTGTCTGATGAAACACGGAATGTTGGATCTTCTTCTGCAAGTTTTTGTAGACCTAAACTCATTTTTTCTTGATCAGCTTTTGTTTTAGGTTCAAGCGCTAATGAAATAACTGGTTCTGGAAACACCATTTTTTCTAAAATAACTTCATGTTTTTCATCACATAATGTATCACCAGTAGTTGTATCTTTTAAGCCAACAATAGCAGCAATGTCACCAGCATAAACCTTTTTAATTTCGGCACGACTATTGGCATGCATTTGTAAAATTCGACCAACACGCTCTTTTTTTTCTTTAGTTGAGTTTAATACATAACTACCAGATTCTAATCTTCCCGAATATACTCTAAAAAAAGTTAATCTTCCAACAAAAGGGTCAGTCATGATTTTAAATGCCAACGCTGAGAAAGGTTCTTCATCACTAGAATGACGTTCTACTTCTTTTGATGAAACAGGTAATACTCCTTTAATTGCAGGTACATCTAATGGTGAAGGCAAGTAATCAATAACTGCATCTAACATTAATTTAACACCTTTATTTTTAAAGGCACTACCACATAATACTGGGAAAAACTCAGCAGCAATTGTTGCTTTACGAATTACTGTCTTAATTTCAGCAACCGTTACTTCTCCTTCAGCATATTTCATAAAGAAATCATCATCAAAGTGAGAAAGTGCTTCTAATAATTCCTCACGTCTACTTGCAATAACATCTTTAAGTTCTTCAGGAATTGCAATTTCTTTATAATCCTCATTTGGTTTACCATCAAAATGGTATGCTTTCATCTCAATTATATCAATAATTCCATCAAAAGCATCTTCTGCACCAATTGGTCATTGAATTGCATGAGCATTAGCACCAAGACGATCTTTTAATGTTTGAATTGAATGAGCAAAGTCAGCCCCAATTTTATCCATTTTATTTGCAAAAACAATTCTTGGTACATTATACCTAGTTGCTTGATTTCAAACAGTTTCAGTTTGTGGTTCAACTCCAGTTTGCGCGTCTAATACAGCAACTGCTCCGTCTAAAACTCTTAATGAGCGTTCAACTTCAACAGTAAAATCAACGTGACCCGGAGTATCAATAATATTTATTCGATTATTTCTTCAAACAGCAGTTGTTGCAGCTGAAGTAATAGTAATACCACGTTCTTGTTCTTGTTTCATTCAGTCCATAGTTGCGGCACCTTCATGTACCTCACCAATTTTATGAATTTTACCAGTATGGTATAAAACTCTTTCTGTTGTTGTAGTTTTACCAGCATCAATATGAGCCATAATTCCAATATTTCTAGTATTTGCTAGTGAATATTCTCGACCTGATTTTTCTGCCATTTTCTCTCTCCTTTATTATCATTTATAGTGAGCAAAGGCTTTATTAGCTTCAGCCATACGATGAATTTCATCACGTTTTTTAATTGATGAACCATTACCAGTAGCAGCATCCATAATCTCAGCTGCAAGTTTATCTTGCATACTATTACCATATCTTGCTTGTGAATAAGAAACTAATCAACGAATTGCTAAAGTTATCTTACGAGTAGCACTAACTTCAATAGGAACTTGATAGTTTGCGCCACCAATTCTTCGAGTTTTAATTTCTAATTGTGGTGTAATATTAGCAATTGCCTTTTCAAATACTTCTAATGGTACTTGTTGGGTTTTTTCTCCAACAATTTTAAAAGAATTATAAACAATTTTTTGAGCTACACTTTTTTTACCATCAATCATAATGGCGTTAATTAATTGAGTAACAATTTTTGAATCATAAATTGGATCAGCAACTAATTCTCTTTTAATATCTTGATTTTTACGCATTTAGTTTTACCTCCTTATTTCTTATCTTTTGGTTTTTTAGTTCCGTATTTAGAACGACCTTGATTACGATTTACTACTCCGGCAGTATCAGAATACCCACGAATAACATGGTATCTAACTCCAGGTAAGTCTTTAACTCTCCCACCACGGATTCCAACAATAGCATGTTCTTGCAAATTATGACCTTCTCCAGAAATATAAGCAGTAACTTCCATACCGTTAGTTAAACGAGCACGAACAATTTTTCTTAAAGCTGAGTTAGGTTTTTTTGGTGTTCTTGTAGTAACTACAAGCGCTACACCTTTTTTTTGCGGACTGCTAATTGAAGAAGTTGTTTTTGTTAATGAATTATATGAAAGATTTAACGCTGGTGATTTAGATTTGTATTTTTTATCTGTACGTCCTTTACGTAATAGTTGGTTCATTGTTGGCATTAATCGTTAGCCTCCTTTATGATTTTAAAGAATTAATTATATACACAATTCCTAGTGTATCAAAATTTAGTCTAATAAGTATAATACCAGTTTTTAATAGTAATAGTCAAATAAATTTTGAAAAATAATTAGAAAAAAATAACATAATTTAAATTGTGTCATTTTAATTATAATAAAATATTATATTTCTTATTCGTGTACTGTTAGAACCTGTTTAGGATCTTTTTTAACTTATTTTTGATTAAATTAATATCATAAATGTTATTTTATAGTTGAAAAATAAATTTTTAATCGATAAGTTGTCAAATGATAAAATCTTTTTAACAAAAAAATGACAAAGAAAATAAAATGTTAATTAACTGTCAGGTTAGAAATAATTATTCCCTTTTTTAGTTTAATTATGTTTAAAAGATTCCAAACAGGTTCTTACACCAGTTAATTTAACAGCAACTGCAACATCTTTTGATTGCCCAAGCGTAACTTTAATATTAACTGTATTATCTCCTACAGTTAAATCTGTATCTCCTTTATCAAAAGTAAATGTTGCTTCACCAGCTTTATCTTCATCAGTAACTTTTTTAATTGCTGCTGTAATAATATCTTTAGCATCATTTTGTTTTTGTGAATCATTTAATGTGGATGGGTTACACTTTATTGGACACTAATTACGTAGACAAGTGAACAAATTAGTGAAAAGAAAGGAAGTATAATTATGGCCAATATCAACTCATATTCAGATGAATTTAAAAAACAAATAGTAGCTTTATATCAAAGCGGTAAGTCAGTGTCTTGTCTTGCTAAAGAGTACAATGTTACAAGAGCAGCTACTTATAATTGAATTAAGCAATTTACTAATTCAGGTAGTTTTAAAACTAAAGATAATCGTTCTGTTGAAGAAAATGAATTAATTAAATTAAGAAAAGAATTAAAACAATTAAGAATGGAAAATGATATTTTAAAGCAAGCAGCACTAATAATAGGCAGAAAGTAGAAATTATTGCTAAAAATAAAGTTAAATATAAAATTCGCACAATGTGTCGTTTTTTGAAAATATCTAAATCAACATATTATTTTAACTTAAAGAAAAAAGAAAATAAAATCAAAAATAATATGTATGATGAAGCTGTTATTAGTGCTTTTAAAGAAAATAAAGAAGTTTATGGTACTAGAAGATTAAAAAAAATTTTAGAAAACCAAGAAATTTATTTATCACGGAGAAAAATTAAAGAAATTATGAATAAGCATAATTTAATATCAAAATACACTAAATTATCATTCAAAAATCATCATAATAAAGTCAATAATAGTCAAATAACCAATCTTGTTAATAGAAACTTTAATAATAGGGTTAAAAATGAAGTTATTGTTAGTGATTTAACTTACGTTCAAGTTAATGGTAAATGAAACTATATTTGCCTATTAATAGACCTATTTAACCGCGAAATTATTGGACATAGTGTTGGAGTTAAAAAAATGCATTACTAGTATATCAAGCATTTATGCAATCAAATCGCTGTTTAAAAGATATCCAAATATTTCATAGTGATCGAGGTAATGAATTTAACAATAAAATTATTAATAATCTTGGGATATTGTCAAAAATCCGGAATAAATTAAATCGTTGTAGTCTTATTATATTTTAGACAAGAAATAATTTGGATTTTTATGAAATTGTACATTTATCTTACTATTTTTTAAAAGATAATACAACTAAAATACTTATAATGTCATTATTTAGTAAAAATTTCCTATTAGTTATCGAGTAATAATTTCCCAAAAGTGAAGTTATTTATATAACTTATAATTAATAATAATTCGATTTAAAACAGCCCTAAAAAGGGCTGTTTATTTTTTGAATACTATAAACCATATAAATTTTTAAATCGTTTGAATATGAGCAAATTTGGTTCCTTAAAATTCATTTTAAATATATAAAGATATTGCAATTGCAATATCTTTTTTATAATTTTAGTGAGTTTATTTTAAAACCCTTATAATTTTTATTTTCAAAGCTATTAATTTCAACTTCATCAAACTTTTTTATTTTTAACTTTTCTAAATTTTTGTTATAAATTTCCATTTTTAAATTTGATATTTTTTTTAATTCTTCTTTTATTGAATTAAATTTAATTTCAAAATAATTTACTTTTTGAGAAATAATTCTATGTTCATTTTCATATTTTCTTATTTCATTTCTTGTTTTTAATTCATTTTTATTGTTAATATCTTGATTTGTTAAACAGGATATTTTTTTATTTATTTCTTTTTCTTTTCTTTTTTCATTATCTAGCTTTTTCTCCAAACTTCTAAATTCATTACTTAACTTAGAAATTTGATTTTGACTTTCTTGTAATTGTTTATCCATATATTAAAAATCCTTTCAAAATTAGAAACCTAATTGTTTAAAAATAAAACAATTAGGTTTCTAAAACTATTTTTAATTCATATTTATTATATTCATTAAAAATTGGTTTGTAAATAAAAAAGTTCCTATATGAAAACAAGGAACTAAATTTTTAGGGGTTATTTAGAATTTGTGTTTATTTAACAGTGTAACTTTCCAAAATAATTTAATTTTTGATAAATATTTTTGGGAAATTTTCACTCGATATTGACACTAAAATACTTATAATTAAGTTTAGTAAGTGTTAAACTTATGAAGTAATATTTAAGGAGAATTTAAAGATGAAAATTAAAACACTGAAAAAATTACAGTTAATAACTGTATCACTATTTATTTTAACTATTTTAATTATAATTAATGGACTATTATTACTTGGTTTATTTCACGGAAAAGAAGTAGTAACTGTTAAAAATAATTATTTATTTAAAAATACAAAACGTTTAATATATGAATATAATGGTTTTACTTTGTGAAGTAAATATAGTTGATATTACATATTAACCAATAATAATATTTTTTTTTAAAGATTTTGGAAATGAATATATTATTGATAATTATTATAGTTATCCTTTATTATGGTTAAAAATTGCAGTTATTTTTTCTACAATTGTAGTTCCGATTTTTGTCTCTATAATTTTGTCATTAACATTCTTAATTATTGGTTTAAAAAGAAAAATAAAAAATAATAATTTTTGAGATGCTATTGCAAATTGTGAAATAATAAGTAATTATTACATTCATTAAATTATGTTTCTAAATTTATTTTATTACATTTAAAAATAACCATTTTAATGTAAATACTAATATTATATGTTCTATTACCAAGCATTTCTTTTAAAACGTGTCAAATATTAGTTTCAGTAAAACAACCAATATTTCACTTTGCACTTTGATTTTCAATACCTTGTTTATTATTTTTAAAATATTTTTTCTTTAATTTTTTATGATTATCTAATTCTTTATATAAATAATCAATTAATTGTTTATAATTACCATTATTAATTAAATTTTTACAATGATTATATTCTTTTAAATATTTTCCTTTATTTCCCACCATTATTCCAAGATATAATGTTCTAATTAAATGAAATTTATCTAAAACAAACTGTGCACCTAAATAATCAGCAACTTCTTTAATTCATCCTGCACTATCACCACAAATAATAATTTTTGCTTGTTCAATATTTTCATAAAATTTTTGACAATGCTCTTTAACAAATTCAGCAGTCTTTTTAACTCCAATTACTGTTCTTGTTGGTCTTATAATTGCCTTTACTCTTTTATTTTGTACTTTGTGATTAATATTATCTGTATATGTTACTATTAATCGCATAGAGTGTTTTATACCTTTACGTTTAAAATTTCAAAATTTTCGATGTCCATCATCAATCGCTACAAAAATAGGTTGATTTTTTTCTAATTTTACTTTTACTGGATTTGCTTCAATTATTTCTAAATTTTTAAAAACTCTATGAACAGTACTAACACTAATACCTGATTTTTTACAAATAGCACAAATATCATGATATCTTTTTCCATCAGCAAAATATTCAATAATAGTTTGTTCAACATCTTCACCAATTCTTTTATATTTAGGTAATTTTAGGACGTATTTCAAATGTGGATATAATTTAATTTTCTCTAAATAAAAGATAAAATAAATTATTAATTGTTATAACAATTATAACACATTAATTAAAAAAAATAAAGTATTTTGTGTCACATTTTTATTAATATAATTTAAAAATTCCTAACTATTTAGGTTTAGATTTATTAAATTTTATAAATTTAAACAAACACTTTTAATTTATTAATTCTTGCTTGTTTTAATTTTAATAAATTAAAAAATGCTTCTTTTGAATAAATTTTTGCATTATTATTAGATATAGATTTTATTAAATGATAAACATCACTTTCAGCACTACAACCTATATTTCAAATAGCATTTTGATTTCTAATACCTTCTTTATTATTTTTAAAATATTCATATATTTTTTCATCAGCATTATTTTCTTTTAAATAATCTAATAATTTATAATAACAACCATTTAAAAATAATTCATAATAAGCATAATTTAATTTTTTATTATTTTCTTTTGTTCTTTTACCTTTTCCTACAATAAATACTTGTTTTAATTTTTGTAATGGATGTCATTTATCTACAGCATAATCAATTTTTAAATAATTAGCAGTAGATTTAAGATAAGTTGCACCATCACCAGTTAATTTTAAATTTTCATTAGTATAACCAATAAAAATATTATCTAAATTAGTTATTATTGATTTACCAAATTCTTTTTTAGTAATTCTTTGACCTTTTCTAGTTGAAATAACAAAAATATATTTATTTTCTAAAACATGTCTATTATCAGTAGATTTATTTAAATCAAAACCTAAACTAATACTTACCGTTCTGTGTCTAAATTTTCTTTTTTGCTTATTATCAATTAAATTATTATATGATTCATCTGATTGTATATAAATATAATCAGTTGGTAATATTTGTCTTTTTTCTTTTGGTAATTCTTGAACAAATATAATAGTTTCTTTTAATCTTCTACAAATAGTTGATAAAGATATATTTATTTTTAAATTATGTTTAATTATAGGATATGTAATATTATTTAAATCTGCATTAATTATTATTAATTTATTAACTCAATTTGTATAATTTTTATATTTATCAATATCAATATATTCTTGTTGGAGTTATAATTTCATTTGTTAATTTATTTTTATATGTTCTTAATGGTAAATAAGATATTCCAAATTCACTTTTTATTAAATGTTTTCTACGTTTTATTAATTTATATTTATTTCTATCATATTCATTTAAAAATCAATTATTATCATATTTTAATATTTTATTATCATAATCTAATAACATTTGTTTTTCATGATTAATTTTATGTTGATAGTTGTCAAGTTTTTCAGATAGTAAAATCATAATGCTTTTTCCTTTCTAAATACATGACTTTGAGTATAACAATAATTAACTGGTGAGTGTTGTAGTATACTTTAGTTAAAATGTTATAATTAGTATATAAATATTGAATATAGGTGATATAATATGCCAGCAAAAAGAAAAGAATTAGGTAATTATGATGTTACAATTAGTAATTATTTAAGAACTAAAAATAAAACATTAACACCACAAGGATTAAATAATGCACTTGGAATTGATAGAAAATTTATATTTGATTGCCGACGCAGAAGCAGTCCATGACAACGTAATTTTTTAAAAAGTTATGATAAAGCACGTAGTATTATTTCAACTCATATGTTAGAAAAAGCATTAGTAAAACCAGAATTAATTTATCAACATTGATTAAAATCTCATCCTAATGAATTTGATATTAATGAAGATGATAATACTACTCAAAGTAATATAATTATTAATATTTGTGAACCAAGAAAAATAGAAAATAATGATTAAAAACCTATAATAAATATAGGTTTTTTTCTTTATTTTAAAGGGAAAAAATGATATAATATATTAAAGCGATTATGTTATTTATTAACATAAGTTACAAGGGATTATCAAAAAAGCGATTATTAACAAGGGAGTATTTTTATGTCTAATTTTGAAGTTAAAGAAAAAAAAGAAACTTATACTTTTGAAGAATTACAAGAAACTTTAAAACAACAAAGAAATGTTGTATATGCACAAGCAAAAGATGAATTTCTTAAAAAAGAATTAGAACCAAAAATAAATGAATATCAAACAAAATTAAAAGAATATGAAAATAAAATTAATAGTTTTGAAGAGCAACAATTATTTTCAAATATTAAAGATACTAAAAAAGTAAATTTAATTAAAAATTTAATGAGTACTGATAATTATAAATCTTTATCTAAACAAGAAGCATTTAATAAAATTAATGAAGATTATAAAGATTTTTTAATTGATAAATTAGAACCTATTAAACAAGAAAATAAACAACAAGATAATTCAATTAATCCTACTGATTTAATTTTAAAATTACATAATAATTCATTAGACCATTTTAAAATTGCTCAAGATTTAAAAAATAAAGCAACGACACAAGGAATGACTAATCAAAAAGAATTAGAAGATTTAGTTGAAATTACTAGAAATGAAGCTTTTCAATCTATTGGTAAATAGAAAGAAGTTTTATTATGGGAGCAATAAAAATACCTGAAGCATTTTTTATTAAAGGTAATAATCCAACAGAAAATGCTATTTTAAGTGTACTTGAAGCACAAGTACGTGGTGAATTAACAAGTGAAAAATCAACCATGTTTATGCGTGGAACTTGTAGTGCTGCTCAAATTGGTGAAATGTCTGGTGTTAGTATTGCAATATTTCGTGCAACTGTTCGTGTACTTTGAGGTTCAACATGAGATGTAAAAAATGGAACTAAAAGACAAATTGGTGATGTTTATACAACTAAATTAGAAATTAATAAATATTTAACAATTGATTTTGAAATTCCAGAATTTGATATTGAAAGATTTATGAAAGCACCAAAAGATATTGCAGTACAAATTGTTTCAAATTGAACAGCTTCATTTATGAGAAATTTAGGTGAAAACTTAGAATTAATATTTTTAAATGGTATTCAAGATTATGCTATTGCTAAATCATTAGTATTACCTTTAGATTTAATTAATATGAATGCAGAACAAGCAAAAGAAGCTTATTATACAATTTGAGCAAGAAATAATAAATTAATTAAATTAGTAAATTATATTACTGTAGGAACTAATAGAGAAGATTTAATGGGAGCAACTGGTATTGATAGTAATTTAGGATTATCAAAAGCATTTACGGTTTTAAATTATAGTCAAATTTCAGCAGATACATTAGCGTATGGTAGAAGATATACAAGTTTAATTGCTGGTATGGAATTTTGAGAAAGTTTTTATTTAGAACAAGAATTTATTCATGATACTGAAAAAGCAATGCATTTAGAAAAAGATTATAGTTTAAAAAATACACATGGATTTGTAGTTAATAGATATATGTGAGGTATGCCTATTTCATTTACTAAAATAAGACAAAAATTAGATAATGATACAGATAATATTAAAATTATTGGTAAATGTTTATTTGCTTTACCAAGTGCTATTAGACCTAATTTAATGTATTTAATTAGACCAACTATGCCTACACTTGCAGAAATTAAAGAAGCAAGAGCAAAAGATTTTTTAACTAATCCTAAAAATGAAAATGCAACTTATCAATCAACTTTATATGATGATATTAATAAATTAAATTTAGAAGATGTTATTTATTATAGAAATTTAGGAAAAATAACTATGGCTGGTGCAAGTCCTACTAATGGTGAATTAGAAGAAGCAATAATAAATGCTGGTAATGTTGGCTATGAAAAAGGTAAAGCAATATTTAGTGATATTAAATCAACAAGTGTTACTATGACTGGTAATAATACTGAATATTATGGAGTAGTAAATTTAAAATTTTCTAAAAAATAATTATGGAATATATTTATAAATATTTTGATGAAAAAGCAAATATTACTATTTATTCACCAAAGCCAGCAGATTTAACTACAAGTAATGATATTAGAGCAATTTTATTAGATGAATATCCTAAATTAAGAAATGATTATTTTATAGTAAGTGATGTACATGATACTTATGCTATATGTGTAGGAGATAATATTCATTGTGAAGGTAAAGTAATTATTAAAATAGAAAAACAACCTAATTTATTAAAAGGAGTAAATGAAAATGCCAATTTCTGAAACTATACAATCAAATAATTATACTTTATTAAAGATAATTCGTTCTTCAATTAGTCCATTAGCAGCAATGATTGGTACAAGTGCTTATTATGGTCAAGTAATTGCAAATCCAGTATTAGGTTCAATTAATAGTTTATTATTTGGTAAAAAATTAGGTTTAGATATTTGAAATTTAAATCAAAGACCAAATACTAAAACTAAATTAATTAATAGTAGTAAAAAAATCTTATTAGTTTTAGGAACAATTGGTTTAGTTAATTATGCTAAATTTACTAATATAAATATTAATCCTAATCCAACTCCTAATCCATTTCCAAGTACAACACCAATTAATCCTTTTCCAGATGATTTATTATTAATGAAAAATAATACTAATAATTTAATGGATTGAGATACATATTTTAGTTTAAATGCTTATGGTATTTCAAATCTAATTGGTGGATTAAGCGAATTAATACCTAATAGATTTGAAACTATACGTAAAATAGCAAATATGGCAACTGGTGGTTGTTTAATATCAAGTGGTGTTGCTATGGGTATTAATAATGATTTTAATAATGCTTATGCAGTGCCAACAATAGTTGCTGGTGCAAGTGAAATTATTCATAATTTATTACCTATGGAAACTACAAATCATATTGAAGAAATGCAAGAAACACCATTTAATAATGAAACTGCAAATCTTATTAATGATAGTATAAGTCAATATGGTGCTATTAGTGAAATTAGTGAATCAAATTTAAGATGAGATTATAGTCATATGAGTTTATAATGTTACCTTTAATTATTGAATGAATATATTATGCATTAGCAAGTAATGATATTAAATTAGCGTTAATAAATGCTTTAAAAACTTATTATAAAAATCAATCATTAAAAGCAGTATTTGATAGTGAAAATATTAGTGAAAAAGAAATACATCAACCATATAGTGTTTTTAATCCAAATATACTTAAAAAATTAACAAGTATATTAAAACCAAGTGAATTATCTATATTAAAAAATGAAATTAATAAATTTAAAAATCCAATAAATAGTTTTAAAAATTTTATTATACCAACAGAAATTAGAACTGTTAAAAATTATGTAAATAAATTTAATAATTTATTTAAAGAAAATGAAGAAGAAATACCAGAAAATGCATGAGAAGTATTATCAAGTTCATGATTTAAAAAAGGAAGATTTATTGTTGATAATAAAAATTTAAAAATTGGAACTTTAACAACATTATTTCAAAGTGATAATGATAAAAGACAAATATGATATGGTCCTTATACTTATCCAGCATTTCCACAAGAAATATGAATATTAATGACACAAGCAAAAGGAAAAAATGGTACTGGTGCTGGAACTATATTTTGAAAATTTTGAAATAGAAAATGATTACCAAGTCAATTAAGAAAATATGTTAAAAGTGAATTAGCTAAAAAAGGTAAGTATTACGGGTCTCAAGATACAAATGTAATTTATCCAAATAATATTAATGTTCAAAAAACTATGCATTTTATTAATAGATTAGAAAAAGGTTTTTTTAAATTAAAAGAATATAAAACTTTATCTAAAAATGAAATTGGAAGTACACAATGAAGATATGAAAGAAAACAATTATTAAAAAATTCTTTACATACAAGAAAATATATAAAAATTAAACAAAATTCTAATTTTTATAAAACATGAAAGTAGGTGGTAATTATTATTGAATTAGATAAACCAATTAAACCAATTGGTATATGAAATACTATTAATCCATTAAGTAAAGATAATAAAGAATATAAAAGATTAAATAAGATTTGATTTAATAAAAATAGTACTCATATTGATAAAATTAAAATTTTAATATCAAATATTTTAAAAATAACTAGTCATAGTCTTGGTATGTTTATAACATTATTTTTTACAATAACACCTTGATTAATACCTAAAATACCAATAGAAATGGGAATAGGCAATTATACTAATCAATATAATTTTACTTGACCTGACCATTTAATATTAACGTTATTTCCTATGTTTGGTCATATTGGATTAAATATTATAACTAAATTAGGTAATTATGGAAAATTAATTAAATATATATTAATAACAATCCCAATTATTATTACAAGTCCTTATTTAATATATCAATATAAAAATATTAGAAAACATAAAAAAGAATGTCATTTATGTAAACAACATTCAAATAAAATACAATTGGAGGAATAAAAAATGAATATATCATGAAAATTATTAGAAATTATTATAATTGCATTAATAAGTGGTGGCTCAATTAGTGTTATTTCACCATTAATTTTAAGAAAAATTAAAAAAATAAAACATAGTAAATTAGCAAAAGAATTAAAAAAAGAATTAGAAATTAATTATATTATTGAAAATATTAAACAATTAAATTCTCATTTACAATTAGAAACTACTGATACTGCTAAATTACTTGATAGTTTTAATATTTCTGAAGAAGATATTAAAAAATTTGCAATTACTCAAAAAGCAAAACGTCAAGAATTAAGTGAAAAAGATAAGAAAAAAGTAACTAAATTTAAAATTTAAAGGGTTTAAATACCCTTTATTTTACATTAAGGAGTAAATTATTATGGCTATTAAAGACCCATTAATGTTTATTACAATTGAAGAATTTAAAAATTGAAAAGGTTTTAATAAATTAGAATTTGATGATACAACAACACCAGATAATGAAATTTGATTTGCTATTTCAGTTGCAAGTAATAATATTGATTATTTAAGTGGACATTCTATTTCAAAAAAATGACCAGAAACTACATTAACAGAATTTACTGATGAAATACAAACTGCTACTGCATATTATGTTAGATTTTTATTAACAAAAGATAGTAATTATATTCGTGGTCAATCAAGTATTAGTCAAGGTGGTATGACTTATAGTGAAAATAATCCTAATGAACCTTATTATATTGTTCCAGAAGTATTTAATTGTTTAAGAAAAATTAAAGAATATCCAAATATTACTGGTTTTAATTTAGATGTTTTACCTAAAAGATATGATTTTTTTAGTAATTTTTTTAGTAATTTTGCTGAAGATAGTCCTTTAACCAGATATTTAGAATTAATAAATTTAAAAACAAATGATACAAGAGTAAAAATATATCTTAAACATCCTAAACATTTAATTGGAACTGAATTATGAATTGATACTACTGGTATTAAATCATTTGATAATTTAACAACAATTGAATTATTTACTAAATATTTTAGTAATGATACTATGAAATTAGTAGATGGTAAAGAAGGTCAAGAAAAGAAAGTTATTAGTGCTACTAGTGGTAATTCATTATGAGAAGTTGATAAAGATAATACTAATTTTATTAAATCCAAAGATGATAAAGGTATTAGTGCTAATGATAAAAGAATAATTGATGTTGGTACACCTACATTTTTAACTGATGCAACCAATAAAGAATATGTTGATAAAAAACAAGATAAATTAATTGCTGGTGAAAATATTAAGATTGATAAAGAAACTAAGAACCTGTTTAGGATCTTTTTTAACTTATTTTTGATTAAATTAATATCATAAATGTTATTTTATAGTTGAAAAATAAATTTTTAATCGATAAGTTGTCAAATGATAAAATCTTTTTAACAAAAAAATGACAAAGAAAATAAAATGTTAATTAACTGTCAGGTTAGAAATAATTATTCCCTTTTTTAGTTTAATTATGTTTAAAAGATTCCAAACAGGTTCTAATACTATTAGTGCTACTGGCGGTAGTGGTGAATCATTATGATTAATAGACCCTAATTCGCCTAATATTATTCAACCTAAAGAAAAAAGAATTATTACTTCAAATAATACTAGAATTGTTTATATAGCAGACCCTACACAACCACAAGATGCTGTTAATTTAAGAACATTAAATAAAAATATCCCAGATTTAACTGATTATTATAAAAAAGAAGAAGTAGATAAAGAATTAGAAGATAAAATAGATAAAACACAATTTCAATATGCTTTTGTTCTCAATACTTTTGGTACTGAAATTCCTAATTTAGAAACTAAAGATAAAACTATTGTTGGTGCTATTAATGAGTTAAAAGAAAAAATAAAAGATAAAAAATTTTCAAATGATTATTTTAAATATAATACTGAAACAAATGAAATTTTACTAAATGATGAAGAAAATTCATTACTTTGTAGAGATTTATTAGAAAATAATGAATATAAATTATTAAAAACTCAAAATAAAAAATTATTACAAGCAATTAATGAAATATTAGAAAAACAACCACAACCAAGTCCAAGTGGTTCAAATTGAAAAGAAGTAGGAACAAGAGAAAAAAATAAATGAGATAATTGACAAATTACTTATGATTTTCAAGAGAATAAACATTATAGAGTTTATTATTCTTGAAGTATATATAATCCAGTTTATACTATTCAAGAATTTATTATAACTGATAAAAAAATTGCTGGTGTACAAATACAAATCTTTAATGATAGTGCTAATATAGTAATTTTATCAGTTCAACATGCAAAATTGATTACTATTTATACTGTAAAAGGTAATTTAAAAGGTAATGTATGAAAATTAGAAGAATTGCAGGAATAATATTATGAATAAAGAATTTACTTATTTGCATGAAATTAGTTATTGATTATTAAATAAAAGTGATTTTACTCATAGTGAATATAATTTAAGTGGTAGTAGATATTCAAGTAAAACATATAGTATTGCAGAAGAATTAGCAATATTAATTGCAATTTCAATTAAAGTTAATAAATCAATTGCTATTTATGGATTTAGAAAATTAAATAAAGATATTAATGAATTAACAAAAGAAATATATGAAGCATTTATTTCTTCTGGATTTAATGATTATGTAGACTTTAATTTAAAATATCCAAATAAACAAGCATATTTTAGATTTAAAGGAACTAAATCTTTTATTAGAGTAATGGGTGTATATTCAAATAGTAATGATAGAATACCTTTAAAAGGGCTATCTAGAAGTGAAATAAAAGGTTTTGATTTATCAATAGAATGAGAAGAAGAAGCAAATGAATTTAGTCAAGCAGAATTTCAAGCAATTACATTTGCATTAGGTAATGCTAAAAAACATATTAAAATTAGAAGTTGTAATCCAGATAATATTTATCAATATTTTATTGAATATATGAATAAAATAGTACCTTTTAATTTAGATTTAATGAAAGAAAATAATGAACAAATTAAATCAGTATTTGATAATAATATTTTTAAATTATTTCATTATTCAAATTGAAAATTAAATGAACATAATTTAAAACAAGATAAAATTAATGATTTAGAAGAATTAAAAATACTTGACCCTATTAAAGCACAAAGTTGATATTATGGTGTACCTAGTGTTTTAACTGGTTCTATATTTGCAAGATATATTGATAAACTTAAAACTGAATTAGATTTTAATGTTAATGAAATAGTTGGTGGTTTAGATTTAGGTTTTGCTACAAGTTCACAAGCTCATCCTACTGTTGCTGTTTTATGTTTTATTGGTGAAAATGAAAAAACTAGAAGAATACATCAAGAAAGTGAATTTTATCATAGTAATGCTATTATGAAATTTAAAGATACTTATGAATTAGCAAATAATATTATTGATTATTATTTAGATGAAAGTATTAAATTTCAAGCAATGAAATTTGGTTTTACTTGTTATGTTGATTATGGTAGTGGTGGATTAGCAGTTATTGATATTTTAAAAAAAGAAGTAGAAAAAAGAAGAATTAATTGATTACATTTTACTCCAGTAGATAAAACTACAATGTATTTAAGAGATAGAATTGATTGAGATACTATTTGTATGATTAAAGGTATATTAAGTATTAATTGAAAAAAATGTCCTAATACACATGAAGAATTATCAAAAATGCAATGATTAGCAAAATCTAAATTAGAAAATTCAAATAATGAACCACAAATGCTTGATTTATATGATAATTGTTGAGATGCAAGAATGTATGCTTCAATGCATAAAATGAAATGATTAATTAATAATATTGATAATGAATTATTAATTAATAAAAATAAATTTGGAGAGTGATAAAAATGAATAATCCATTAGAATATCTTTCTTGTAATAAAAGAGAATGATATAGTGATATTCCTATGAGAATTGCTCAAAAATCAACTAAATTATGATTAGGTAAAGGTTTATTATTTGATAGTGAAAAAGATAATATTTTAAAATATTTTACTAATAAAATTATTAGTGATAAATGATTTGAAAAATTATATAAATTTGGAATTCAAGAAAGTTTACTTGGAAAAGTATATATAATGCCTATTATTTATAAAGATAACAGTACAAGTTTAAAAGTATTACCTAATTCATTTGCTGGTAGAGTTGCTAAATATAATGAAGAAGAACAATGTGCAGAATTCTTTTTTATAAATGAACAAGCAGATAGTGCAACTTTAACTTGAGTAATTGCTGAAAATGGAAAAATAAGATTTGAAACTTATAAAAATGATAATAAAAATGAAAAAGAAATTATTTTAGGAACAGCACATACAAAATTAAAACCTAATTTAACTCCAAAATATAGTTATGAAATTAAAAATCCTTGAAATTATTTACCAATATTAGAAATAACAAATTTACCAATGGTTAATTTTTATGGTAATTCAACAACTTTAAATGCATATCCAGATACTTATCCAGTTTGAAATTTAATTGAATATTATCATAAATCATATACTCAAAGAAATGTTGATAGAGAATTAAATGTTACAACTTTATTTGGTGCATTTGATAATAAAACTGTTAAAGATATGATTGAACATGGAAAAATTATTGATAATCCTAAAAAAAATATTGTAGTTAATGTTGGTACTGCTGGCTATAATAAATCTGGTGCTGGTGGTATGGAAGTTATACAAGGTGATTTTAAAGCTAGTAATTATATTTTAGATAAAGATGATTTAGGAAAAGATATATGAAATGGTGCAGGTTATGATTATAGTGAATTTAGTGGTGTAAATTATGAAAATAAAACTAAATCATTATTTAATAATAAAAATGATATGGAAACTACTGAAACTAAAATAAGTCATTATTCATATTATTTTTATAGATTTTTTGATATGTTATTAATTTATGAAAAATTATGAAATGGTAAAGGTGATAGACCTTATAGTTTTAAATTTTTACCTATTGCTATGACTGACCAATTATTAAAACAAGAAATGATTAGTCAAAGATTAGCAGATAGAACATTATCATATACACAAGCTATTGCTGAATTAGATGAAGTAACAAAACAACAAGCAAAAAAACATTATAAAGAAATAATGGAAGAAGATAAAGAAGAAATTAAATTATTAGGAGAAAAAGAAAATGATACATCAACAAATTCAATTAATGAAACATCTACATCTTCAATTAAAAAGACAACAATTGCTAATTAAAAGATGTAGTTATTGAAAAATATTTCCATTTGTTATTAATAATGGTGCAATTCCTTTAACTGAAACTGGTTATAAACCAATTAATAGTAAAATAAGTGATTTTGGTCAATATGAATTAATATTAACTGGTACTACTCCAGTTGTATGTATTTGGAAAAATAGTACAAAAATATATCAAAAAAATAAAGGTAAAATTAATGAAGAAACACATAAAGTTAATGGTCAAGATGAATTTTATACAAAACAATATAAAATTGGTGATTATTGAAATGCTTATTTAATTGATGATACAAGTGGTGTTGATTTTAGTAATTTACCAAATAATCAAATATTTAAAACAGTACAAACAAAAAGACAATATACTTTAGTAATGTTTGAAGAACATATTACAATTGATGATTATTTACAATTTTTTGTTGTATTTAATGATGAAAATGAAAATATTGGTGGTAATAGTGGTAAAAATCAAGATAGACAATTATTATATATTTCAAATGTAACAAATTATTATAGTCCTTATAATGGTGCATTTAGTATGCAAGTATTAACTTTTAGTAGTTTAAATGATAGAGTAGTTTCTAGTGGTCAAAATACACTTGATTTTGTACAATATGCAAGTCCTGGTAGTGGTTATGCTTTTCCTACTATTCAACAAGGAAAAGTAACATTAAATCGTACTTTAATGCGTGATATAGGAGTAAGATATAGTCATAGACAAAGTTATGGATTAGAATTATTATCAAGTTGTTATTATTATGGAAGACCAATAATTCAAGGACAAGAACCAATACAACAAAATAATGAAGAAATATTTGAAAGTAAAGTATTTGCTTCAAGAAGATTATTTATTGCTGGTAATAATGAAAAATCTACAACTGATATTAAAACTAATGGTGGTTTACTTGATGGTATAAATGATAAAATAACAACAAGTAGTCATCCAGAAACTACATTTTATAATATTATGGATGCAAAACCTACTGGATTTACTAATTTTAAAAATTTTACAGAATGATTAAAAACTTCATTAAATTTTCAAGATAATTTATTTGTAACAAAAGATTTTAAAGGTATGTTAGCATTTGATAAAGATAAAGCAACAAAAAGTAATGGTACAGCAATTGGAGAAGCAAAATTCTTTTGAGATAGTGAATGAAATATAAATAATTTAACAGGTAATTATAATGTAGATATGAGTAGTAATTTTAAATATAAAGACCCAGAATCTGGATTAATTATAGGAAGTCCAACTGTTGATTATTCAAAAATAAGTCAAAAATATATGTCAGCAATATTAAATTTTAATAGTGTAGTATTTTCTCCATTAGTTCAAATGCCTTATGATAGTCAACAATGATTACCATTTGCTTTAAGTGATATACCTTTAATTGGTAAATTATTAAATGCTTTAACATTAGGTATATGAAGTAGTTGAGTTATTACTCAAAATGCTCAACAATATAAAAAAATGTTATATTTTAATGGTTTTATGTCAGCATTTTTTACAAGTAATTTAGAAAGTATTATTGGTAATGGTGGTTTAATTCCTTTAAATGCATTTACAAATGATAATGATTTTACTATTGGTAAATTATTAGGAGCAAATGTTTCAACAACTGCTATGACAATGAAATTAAGTGATAGAGTAAGTGTTTATCCATGAGACCCTACTACTGGTAAGAAATTAACTGTAAAAGAACAAATATCAACTGTTGATTTATCACAAAAGAAAAATAATAAAGTTTATATTTTAGCAGAAGATACTGAGTTTTTAGATATTGCTTCACCATTTACAAATGAAGATAAGGATTGTCAATGAAATCCAACAAGTAACGGAGTTATTGATGGTTCAAATTATGCTTATATTATTGATACAATTGTAACTCAATCATTACATCAAGGAGAAGAAAGACATACATTTTATAGTGATAATCCTTTTACTTATCAAGGTGATTATAATGAAATATCAGTTGCTCAATTTCGTTATAATAATATGGGTTATTTAACTGGTAATGCTTTTAATTGAACTACTTTATATAAATTAAATCATGATGAATATGAAGAAAGTGAAGAAACAACATTTAGTTATCCAGCAAAAATATTACCACCAAGTCCACAAAATATAGCAAAATCAATAATTATTAATCCAGATTTAAAAATAGAAATGACAGCAAATAATTTACCATTAACAAATACAAATTCAATACCAGTAAAAAATAATTTAGATAATTGATGAAATGCAAATCAAAATAAATTAGTTAATTATGAATTTGATTTAAAATTATTATTAGACCCTACATTATTAATTAAAACTTTTAATGATTTAAAAAGATATTATAAATCAATAACTATTTATTATGGTTATGATATTAAAACTATTGAAAATATACATAATGCACAATTTGAAGCAAATTTTTCTACAACTGAAACTTTTAGACCAGCAAAAAATGAAGATACAAGTATAACTATTGATTTAAAAGATTTAATTTTAAGAAACGATTCGCCACAAAATGATATAGATGAAAGTTTGTGATTTCATGCAAATAATCAAGATAGAACAGGTATTAGTTATATTTATGGTAAAACTACTACTGATTACAATTTTAATAATTATGAGTTTACCTTAAGTGAAAAAACTCTTTCTGTTAATAAAAAAATTGAAAATAAAAAATCAATTGGTATGAGTATAAAAGATAATAATTTAAAATGAACAATTTATTTGCAAGGAACATTATCAAAAATAGAAGGAAGATATAATTTAAATCAAGGAATATTTTTCGGAGAAAGATTTATATCTAACATAAAATCTAATATTTACAAAATTATTTTAAATGTAAGATAAAATTTTGTTATAATTTAAAATAAAAAAGGAGTAATAAATGGATACTGGTACCATTGCAATAATTATAATATTTGGAGTTATAATTTGATTATTATTAGTAATTTTTGGTGTAAAATTATGCAATAAAAATAATGCACTTGGTGTTTTATTATTATTTATTTCACTGAATATATTTGGTTTAATATTAGGATGTTGTTTGTTATATAACAAAAGAAAATAATATTTCCCCACAATCTTAAAATAATGTATAATATGAAAATACTTACTTAGGTAAGTATAATTCATTCTGTATATGATTAGGTTGGCACCTAATTAAAAAGTTACCAATAAGGTAACTTTTTTTATTTTAAAATATTAAAAATTGAATTATTAAAATTTATTTTTTAATATTTGTATTATCTATTATTCATTTTTTAAATATGTTAATATTTAAATACAAAAATAGATTTTGTTAAATTATTGTTCGGATGTGATAAAAATGAAAAAAAAGGAAATAAAAAATAATTTATTATCAATTACTAAATATTTAGTTGAAAAATATAAAATTATTCAACCAGTAAAATTACAAAAAATTTTATATTTTTTATATTTAGATTATTTAAAAGAAAATAATGAAAAATTATTTGATGAAGAATTTGAAGCATGAATATATGGACCTGTAGTAACGAAAGTTTTTTATCATATCAAATATCATGGTTTTAATTTTGAAATTGAAGAAGATGATACTTTATTTGAAATATGTAGTTTAAATAATGATAAAATAAAAAAATTTATTGATAAAAAAATTGATAAATACCTAAATAAGTCTACTTTTGATTTAGTTGAGATAGCACATAATACAAAACCTTGACAAAATGCAAGAAAATATTTAAAAGATAATGAAATTTCAAATAATAATATTAATTTTAATGATATGAAAGATTTTTCTAAAATATGAAACATTTAATTGATTTTAGTTTATTTATTTATGATTGTATTTGTATTAATATTCAAAAAAATAAATTTACTTATAAAACTAATAAAGAAATGGTCAACAAAATTGATAAGTTTTATTTTGATTTATTAAAAGATATTTCTAAGTCAGATAATTTTTATAAAAATCTTACAAAAGAAAAAAATTCTGGAATAGTAGATGATTTAAAAACACAATTAGAAATTAAGTTTTTATATAAAAATTATGGATTTAAAGATAAAGAAATTGACCAAAATATAATTAACTTACCAATTTATAAAAAAAGATTTTGTGATTCAAAAAGAAGATTTTTTTATATTATTAATAGATTTAATAATGATATTTTTATAATAAAACCATTATTTCTTGATTTAAATCATACTTTTTACTTTAATTCTACTAGAGATAATATTAAATATGAAATATGTTTAAGTTGTAATAATGAAAAATGTTAATTAAAAAAAGATAAGTAGAATTGAGCAATACTTATCTTTATTTTAATTATATCATATTTTCTATATTTAATATAGATAATTTAATGATTATTTATATGATTATCTGTTATTTTATTTAAAGTTTTACTTAAATTTATATAATTATTAATAATTTTATTTAATACTTGTTGTTCAGTAAATTGTTTTTTATGAAAATAACACATATTAAAAAATTGAACTACACTATCTTCTATATTTAAAGTTTTTAAAATAACTAATACTTTACTATTACAATCTTTAACAATACATTTAAGTAATACTTTTTCTTGTTTTTGTTTTTGCATTAATTATATATCTCCATTACTATCTTCTGTATCTAATTCTAAACTTAAAATAATACATTCTAATATATGAATAAAATTATTTACTAAATCAAATTGTGACATTTTAACTAAATCTTTAATTTTCATTTCTTTATAATATTGAAGATTATGTAATCTAATATTTTCAGCAATTATTTGTTTTTTCATTATTTATTCTCCTTATTTAAATAATATCAACCAATTAATAAACTATCTGCTTCATCATGATTTGATATAGTTATATTTCAATTTTGTTGTCTAATTAAACCACCAACTATATATAATGATTTTTCTTTATTTCACTTTTTATCTTTAAATAAATCATCTTCTTCATATCTTAATTCTTTTAAATATCAATTTTGTCATTCTTTAGGACTTATTAACATATCTTTTTTTAATAATTTATTAAATTGTCCAGCAATAAAACCACGTAAATGTTCTTGTGTTTCAGAACCTTTCATATTAGGAAAACCACGTTCTATAATTAGATTAAAGTTGGATTTTGAATTTTTACTTCCTAATTGAAAATCTAATTCTTTTTCTATTTGATTAAGTATTAAATAATTAAAGTTATTATTATAAATATAATCTGATTTACTAATTTCAACTCCAGTACTATATTTTTTAAAACTATAACTTTTAACAAATATTGGTTTTTTATTTTCTCATAATGTAAATCCAGTATTTTTAATACTTGGGTCAATTGAAAGTAAATAATTATTCATTATCAAATTCTCCATTTTCTATTTTTTCTTGTAATTTCATTATTAATTTCATTTTCCAATTACTAATATTAATTTTAATTTCATCACTAATATCATCTTTAAGTAATTCCATAAATTCATTGTCAAGATAATTAATTATTTTTTCTTTATTCATAATTTAACCTTTCTTTTCTAACTCTTTTATTTTGTTTTTGCTTACATAAGTTATTACATTTATGGGCATAAACTCTACCATAACCACATTTATTATTCTTTTTAATTTTTATTATCATTATTTTTAAAACAATTTTGACAATTTGGTCAATTATAATTTTCTTTACAATCAGTACACATTTTCATTAGTTATTTCTCCTTATTATTTTTTGGATGTTGAAATTGAACAGCTAAACAATCATTACAACGAAATATTAATTCAATGCTTACATCTTCATGTTCACATTTATTCATTATTATCAACTCAACTTTCATTTAATCATAAAAATATTTCATGTAAAACTAATATTGAATCTGCTTTATCTTTATACTTAAACATTAAATCTGTTATATATTTACGTAATACACTTTTATTAACTCTATTTTCTTTTTTCATTATCTAATACCCTTTCTATGTTCTCTTAGAACCTGTTTAGGATCTTTTTTAACTTATTTTTGATTAAATTAATATCATAAATGTTATTTTATAGTTGAAAAATAAATTTTTAATCGATAAGTTGTCAAATGATAAAATCTTTTTAACAAAAAAATGACAAAGAAAATAAAATGTTAATTAACTGTCAGGTTAGAAATAATTATTCCCTTTTTTAGTTTAATTATGTTTAAAAGATTCCAAACAGGTTCTTACATGTTCAATATTTTCTTCATCACCAATCATTATTTCTCCACAAAAAACACATTTATACTTTGTTCAATATCCCATTATTTATTCTCCTTATTTTTATTTAAATTCATAATTAATATTTCTAAACAATTCATACATCAATAATTAGTTAATCAAATTCTTTTATTACAATATTTACATTTATTCATAATTTCTATACTCATTTTTATTATTAGATTTTATATTTTTAAATCTTTCACGAATTTCTTTAAATTTATTAAATAAATTTTTTAAATAATTTTCACCCATTAATATTAAAAAATCTTTACTATTATTTGGATTTAATCTTTCCATATCTTCTCTGATACATTCATCAAATAAAACTGTATTTGTAATCATATATTTTTCAAAATAATCTAATTGTTTTTCACTTGGTTCTCATTTTTCATTTTGTATTTTTACATTATTATTAATATAATTATTTTGTGATTTATTATTATTTTGTATTAAATTAACATTATCATTATCTGGGTCAAGTTCATCTTCACTTAATAACAATAAATTCATTAAAAAATATCTATAAGCATAAGTTTCTGCACTACCTTTTGCTTTTGCTATATCTGTATTTTTAGCACATGCTAATATATCAAAATATTTAATTTCTTTATCATTATCTAAATCAATAATTGTATATCTTTTAAAATAAGTTATTTTTACTTCATTTTTATCTAAATAACTAATTTTTCTATCAGTTGTTAATATATCTTCATGTGTAATAACAATATTTAATTCTTCACATAATAATTTAAATTTATTAAAAATATCACTTAATAATCAATATTTATAATTACCAAATTTATTAAAACCATTTTTAGGTGTACTACCAATTTTTAATTGTAATTTAAGTATTTTTTTATATAAATTATTCATTATTTATCACTCTTTCTTATTGCATTTTTAATTAAACCTCTTATAAATTTTGTAATTGTAATATTTTTACTTTGACAAAAATCTTTAATTTCTTGTTTTTCAATATCAGAAACACGAATTCTTATAAAATTATTTAATAATATTTTATCTTTTGAAATTTTATTTCTAGGTGTCATATTTATTCATCTCCTTTAACCTTTAAAAATTCTTTTATAATCAATAATTACTTGTTCTAATTTTTTTACATCTTCATATATAAAATAATCATTATGAATTTTTAAATCACCATCATTATCAATTTCAACTTCAAAATATTCATATTTACTATTAAATTCTTCTTGTAATTCTTCAAATTTTTCTATTAATTTTCTTGCATTTTCTAATTCTAATCTATTCATATTTACACTCCTTTAAAATTTTCTAATTGTAATTCATTAATATAATATTCATATAAATAATCTCAATTATCACTTGTTAAAAACATATCGTTTTCAATCATGTCATTAATACATTTATTACAATAATATGTATTTTCTAATTCACTAAATCAAATATATTTTTCATTATGAATATTACATTTCATTTTATTCATCCCTTTCTATAATTTTTAATATTTCTTGTATTTCAATATATTTTTTATTTTTAAGTAATTTTTCATTACATAAATTTTTAATTAATTCTATTTTTTCAACATTTAATAACATATTATTTTCCTTTAATACTTTAAATAAAATATTTTTTCATTATGAGTATTTATATCTTTCATTGGTGTAACAATATAATTTATTACTAAATCATTATCTTTATATGGATTATTTATTTTAAAACTTTTCATATCTTTTTCTCATGTAATGTTATATTTAAAACATTCTTGATTTTTATCATTTGTAAAAATATAATAACCATTATATTGTTCATAAAATGTACAAGATATTAATTTATTTTCATTTGTAGTAATATCTGAAATATTTTTAATATATTTTAAAATTTCACTACCTTTAATACTTTCAATATCTTTTGTAATTGATTTTTTACCTAATTTATAATTAAAATCTTCAATTATTTTTAATGTTATTTTTTTATTATTTTGATTAATAATAGTATCTTTAATTGGAAATCATGTTTCATATTCACCAATTTCTAATAACATACCTTTAGTTGTTTCTCTTACTTTATTTTTAATATCTAAATTAACATTAATCATTACGAATCCTTTCTACGTATAAGCCTTATCACCTACAGTGATAAAAGGCTTATATACTACTAACTAAATACTTCTACTACTACGTAAGGCTTATGCTACTGTAAGTAGCAAAGCCTTGGAGGGTAGGGGTTCTAGGGGAAGGGAACCAAAAAATATCAAGTTTTAAAAGAGCATGACAAAAATTACTATTAGTTATATCTGCACTATAGCCTTTAATAATTTTTATTTAGTTATGTAATAATTAATTACTTTAATAAAGTACAGATTTATCAAAATAATTAATTATAATTGTTCAACAATTAAAAATGAGAGTTTTATCTCTCATTTAATTTCTTATTAAACCGTATCCAAGTTTGCAATGCGCCCGTAATTTTAGTCATTCATCAACTAAACAAACACGAACTCATTTTTGTAATTTTTCATCAAAATATTCATAAATTCTTCTTTTATAAGTTACCATTCCATATAATGTTTTTCTTGTTCGATATTGATAATCAACAATTTTATATTTCTTTTTATCTCTTGTATTTTTTATTCTTCAATCTCATTTTTCTCATTTTTTTGTTATATGTTCTAAAACTAATTTATCAATTTTTGCATTTTGTTCTCTAAAATTTCATTTATAATTAAAATTCACATTTGCTTCTCCTAACTTTTTTTAAATTTTAAATTTATTGTAAATATTTTTAAAATATTAATTTACTTGTTTATTATATACATTTATAAGTGTAATTTAAAATTAAATCAAAAATATTTAAAAAACAACTTTCATATTTAGTAAATAATCAACAAGTAACATGTAGTTAATAGTATAGGTATCACAAAATAAACACCTTGTATTTAGGCGTTATTTTAAATTTAAAAGCATACTGTCAATATCGAGTGAAAATTTCCCAAAAATATTTATCAAAAATTAAATTATTTTGGAAAGTTACACTGTTAAATAAACACAAATTCTAAATAACCCCTAAAAATTTAGTTCCTTGTTTTCATATAGGAACTTTTTTATTTACAAACCAATTTTTAATGAATATAATAAATATGAATTAAAAATAGTTTTAGAAACCTAATTGTTTTATTTTTAAACAATTAGGTTTCTAATTTTGAAAGGATTTTTAATATATGGATAAACAATTACAAGAAAGTCAAAATCAAATTTCTAAGTTAAGTAATGAATTTAGAAGTTTGGAGAAAAAGCTAGATAATGAAAAAAGAAAAGAAAAAGAAATAAATAAAAAAATATCTTGTTTAACAAATCAAGATATTAACAATAAAAATGAATTAAAAATAAGAAATGAAATAAGAAAATATGAAAATGAACATAGAATTATTTCTCAAAAAGTAAATTATTTTGAAATTAAATTTAATTCAATAAAAGAAGAATTAAAAAAAATATCAAATTTAAAAATGGAAATTTATAACAAAAATTTAGAAAAGTTAAAAATAAAAAAGTTTGATGAAGTTGAAATTAATAGCTTTGAAAATAAAAATTATAAGGGTTTTAAAATAAAATCACTAAAATTATAAAAAAGATATTGCAATTGCAATATCTTTATGTATTTAAAATGAATTTTAAGGCACCAAATTTGCTCATATTCAAACGATTTAAAAATTTATATTTTAGTATTCAAAAAATAAACAGCCCTTTTTAGGGCTGTTTTAAATCGAATTATTATTAATTATAAGTTATATAAATAACTTCACTTTTGGGAAATTATTACTCGATAACTAATAGGAAATTTTTACTAAATAATGACAAAATTTAAAAGCATACTTGTAAAAATAATGAAAAATAGTACAATTTAGAAGTAAAATTAAATAAAAAGGAAAATGTTAAATGTTAGAAGATGAAATAAATAAAATTTTAGAAGAATATTTTTGTGATTTGAAAAATCTAATAAAAAATAAAGTCAAATTAAATATCAAAGAATATGGTAAAAATATTTTTAATCATGAAAAAAAAATAGACACAAAAATCAATGATTTATTTAATAAATATGAAGAGCTTATATTTTCATCAAGAAAAGAATATAACAAAATTGCAAATTTTATTGCTGAACAACATGAAAAAAAGATTCTTGAAATGTCTGAAAGTAATATAGAACGAGTATTCTTAAAATTTATTAAAGTTGAATTTATGCACGGTGTTGAAGAGCCTTGATGTAATAACCAAGGTGTTGCTATTTTACCTTATGTTATTAAAGACAATGAATATTATTTTTTATTGGTTAAAGAATTAAATACATTATATAGTGAAGAGCCTACTTGGGCTACTATTACAGGTGGTTTAGAAAAATATGAACTTATCCAAACTGTTATTAATGAAATGTGAGAAGAAACTAGTATTGATATTACAAACTGAATACACAAAATTAATTATAATTCTACATATTATGCCAATAAATCAAGTACCAAATTATGACATCTTTTTTATATAGATTTAACAGAATTAAATTTAGATTTAAATAAAACTTATAAAGCTACTGGTGATGGTACAGAAGCAGAAAAAAATACTTTTGCTAAATTTTTTAATCATGAAGAAATTAACTCTGAGTCTCGTGATTTATTTTGTTTAGCTATTTGTCAAAAAATATTTAAACATATTGAAAATCAAAATAAACTATCAGTTCAAGATAACATAGAGCAAATTAATAATCAATCAATAAATACAAACTTAATAAATCAACCATCAACAAGTACAAAAAAATATCATTTATAATTAAAATTTAATAAAATGATTATTAAAAAGGAGTAATTTAATATGAAAACATGAATAAAAACAAATTTAAATAAAATAACATTAGCATTAGCACTAACTGGTGCAACAACTGGAACAATAGGATTAATCATGGGGGGTGTTTACCCATGAAAGTAAAAAATTTAATTATTATTTAAAACCCAATCATGAAGTGGTTTTTGGAGATACTACAATTTGAGAGAGGCTTTTTAGAAATCTGTGTATCTTTGTTTTACAAAGTACTAGTTAAGATTAATTCTATCTTCAAATTTTATCATAAAATGAGCAATTGCTGTATTTCAATTTTGAATGGGCATTGTTCATTTTTTTGTTATATTTTCAATTGCTAAATAAAATATTTTCAATTCTTCCATATCATTAGGAAAAACTTTTTTATTTCTGATAACTTTTCGTAATTGACTATTAACAGATTCAATAGCATTTGTGGTATAAATTACTCTTTTAATTTCTGTTGGATAACTAATAAAAACTATCAAATTTTCTCAATTTTTATATCAAGATTTAGCAATTTGAGGATATTGTTTATTTCACTTATTTTCAAATGTTTCTAAAGCCTGCATTGCTTGTTCTTCACTACATGCAGTATAAATTGGTTTTAAATCTGCAACTAGAGATTTTCTATGCTTATATGAGACATATTTCAAACTATTTCTAATTTGATGAACGATGCATAATTGATGTTCTGTTTTAGGATAAACTGATTGTATTGCTTCTGACATTCCTGTTAAATTATCACTACAAGCAATAAGAATATCATTTAAGCCTCGATTTTTCATTTCTGTGAAATTGGCTAATCAAAATTTAGAACCTTCATTTTCACTAATTCATAAGCCTAAAACATCTTTTTTTACCTTCTAAATCAACTCCTAAAGCTATATACACAGATTTGTTAATAATGCGTTTATCTTGTCGTATTTTAACTACTATGCAATCAAAATAAACAATCGGATAAATACTATCTAATGGTCGATTTTGCCATGCTTTTACATCATCAATAACATCATCAGTAATTTGACTAATAACACTTTCACTAATATCAGCACCATGATATAACTCTTGTAATTGCATTCTAATATCTGATAATGTCATACCTTTTGCATATAAAGAAAGAACTTGTTGATCAAAACCATCAAATCTTCTTTGTCTTTTTGCAATTATTAAAGGATTAAAATTACTATTGCGATCTCGTGGTACATCAATCTCAATTTTACCTTGTTGAGTTATTAATTTTTTTGAACTTATACCATTACGAGCATTGTCACTATTACTATGTTGATTCTTATCATATCCTAAATAATTTTGCATCTCAGAATTCAACATTTTTTCTACTAATCTTTTTGTTAATTCTTTATACAAACCTCCCTCTTTAAAAACTGTTGTTAAATCTTCAGTATTTTCTAATAATAAATCTACTGCTTTTGATATTGGATCATTATTATTAATATTTTGCTTTTTAGCCATCTGTAATTCACTCTTTCTAGGTTTATTATAGAATTAATTAAACATAGTTATTTTTGTAAGAACCTGTTTGGAATCTTTTAAACATAATTAAACTAAAAAAGGGAATAATTATTTCTAACCTGACAGTTAATTAACATTTTATTTTCTTTGTCATTTTTTTGTTAAAAAGATTTTATCATTTGACAACTTATCGATTAAAAATTTATTTTTCAACTATAAAATAACATTTATGATATTAATTTAATCAAAAATAAGTTAAAAAAGATCCTAAACAGGTTCTAAATTACACAGATTACTAAACATTACCATTTGAGAACATAAAAATAGTTATGATATATATTTATATTTTGCTAATAAACCAGATATTGGAAGTAGTGATTTCAAATGAGGTGGTACTTATCCCGATGGATATTTTAAAAATTAGATTTCTAAATTTATATAAGAAATATTTTCATTGTATTTATCAAATAAATTAATATTACCAAAATTTATCTCTTGTTTATCAGTTATTAAAATTAAATCATAATTACCAGCACCAAATATTCCACTAATTTCAATCCGATTTAAGTTATTAATCGGATTTTCAATTTGTAATTCAAACTCACTATTATTATCAATTTTTGATATTTCTTTATAAAATTCTAATTTAGAAAATAATTGTGATTTATTAGAACCATATAAATTTAAAATATTTTCAATTTTATTAGCACTAATAATTGCTCTTGTAAAGTATTTTCCATATTCACCATTACCTAATGTTCAATCAGCAGGAATTAATGATGGTATATTATTACTTTCTAGTTCATTAGTTATAGATAGTCAGTTAAATTGGTTATCATCTAATTTGAATAATTCATTTTGACTAATGTCATTGTTTTTTAGTTTAATATTATTTATATCTGTAAAATCAAAATATACAGATTTTAATAATACTTTTGTATCTTTAAATTCTCAAACTTTATCGGGCGTAGAATGTATAGGATTTGATTTTAATTCAAAATAATAGGGTAATAATAATTTATAGTCATCGTTTAAACCATTATTAATAGACATTGTTGAGTAAATATTTTTTGATAGCATTGTAACTATTTGTTTTAATATTTTAACTTGTGATAAATTTGTATAATTAGGATAATCTAATTCTCATTGTTTAAATAAATTAGTAATAACTTCACTCGGTTTTTGTCCTTCAAATTTACTGCGTAATCTATCTAAATCATTTAATTGATTTGGGTTTAAACTTGCACCATCAAAATTTCTATTATAACTATATGTATAGGTTAACATATCTAATAATACTTTTTGCAAACTATCAATTGGTGGTCTATCTTTTATTTCTAGTTCAACATCATGAAATTTATCCGTTGTAGAAATAAATAAATTATTGTTACCTACTAAAAATCATGACTCTAATTTTTTATCTTTTAATTCTAGTTCATCAGATAATGGTCATACTTTTGAATTTTTAGTAACATCATAACCAATTTTAGCATTTGTTACTCTTGCATTATTAATAATTTCTTTTCTTGTTTCAGTTCCACCACCAATAGCAATTAAATCTAAAACTGATTTTTCTTGTCCAATAAATTGTTTTGCAAGATTTCATGGTAATATTTGTTCACTAAATCATTGTTGTAATATTCTAACTTTTGGTTGGGTTTCAATAGGCATTGATAATAATGGAAATGCTATCTTATCCTTGACAAATAATTTTGGGTATACTTC
Source organism: Spiroplasma endosymbiont of Dactylopius coccus (assembly GCF_977110965.1). Taxonomy (NCBI): domain Bacteria; kingdom Bacillati; phylum Mycoplasmatota; class Mollicutes; order Entomoplasmatales; family Spiroplasmataceae; genus Spiroplasma; species Spiroplasma endosymbiont of Dactylopius coccus. The sequence continues at coordinate 1,042,016 of NZ_OZ373019.1, forward strand.
CATATTGTCAACTTCACCAAGTACTTTTATATTGCCGAAAATCATGCTTCTAGGGGCTTTAATTTTTAAACCAATTACTTTGGTATCTTTATTTAATGGTTTTTGTAATTTAATAATGATTGGATAACCATCTCTTGTTTTAAAATCTTTAATTTTGATAATAGTTATACTTTTAGTACTTCTTGTTTTTGGATTTTGATAAGGTTGAGAATAGTTATTAATGATATATAAATTATCAATATTATTTTCAGTTAATGGTTCATTAATAGATACTGCATATAATTTAAATTGATTTAATAAATTTATTTCTTGAAATATTAAATTTTTAATATCAGTCATACTATATTCAATAGTATTATCATTAATATTAGTACTTGCTCTTTGATTTAATTGCATAGTAAAGTCTGATGTTTCAGCAGCAGTAGTTTTTAATACTTTATCAATATCAATAAAACCAATTTTAATAGTATTTGCTGAAAATCTTAAATTATTATTTTCATTATTTTTAAATAAACGTTCAATTTCATAAATATATAAAGTTCTTAGTTTAAATTCATCATATGCTCTTTTAAGCTCAGGGTCACCTTTGCTACTCATAAGATTAGTAAAGTCATAAGGAATATTGTCAATTAAATAATCATTTTCTACTTCTGCTTGATTAAGTTTAGTTTGTTTCTGTGGAAACTTCGTTTGTGGTTTGTTGTTTTGATTGTCCATTGTTTTCTCCTATTAATTGGTTATTTTCGGGATTAAATAATTTTAATCTCACTGTTAAATTATTAATTTCTTGTTCATCATTAATGTTAAATGTTTTACTATTTAATAAATCTTTATCTAAACGTACTAATATTTGAATAAATTTAAGAATATCAATATTAAATTGTCATAACTTTTGTTCAATATAATTAATAGTTGAAATATTTACAGCTGTACTTTCTGGTACTGATTGTTGTGCAGATTTCTTTTGACTTGGAATATGAATGCCACAACGTTTAAATATTTCATTAACATTTCAATCATATATATCTGTTAAATTCTTACCTTTAAAATTACTACTTGTCATATTGATATTTTCATTTTGTTCATTATTATCTCCGCCACTTTTAAAAATATAATTTTTAGTAACTAATATTCTTACAGCATCTTCTAATAAATCTTTTACATTACCATAAGTTGAATTAAAAATAAACTTTGGTGAGTTTAAAATTGTATCTAAAACAATTTGTTCATAAATAACATCTAATGCTTTAATTTTATCCATTACTTTATTACAATCTGCTAATTCATTTGCTTTATTTCGCATAATTGCTATTGGTATATAGTTAATATTTAGTATTTGTTCTTGTGCTAAATTAGGGTTATTAATGAACGATTTAAAATCTAGTGGAAATTGTTTTTTGCTATCATTAACACTATAAATTGCACGATTAATAGTTACTTGTTCATTATTTAATGTATAAACTTCAAATAATCTTACAATTTGTGCATTTTGTTCATAACTATCATAAAAAATAGTACATTGAATTAATTTACCAGTAATATCATAAACTCTTTGTTGTATATCAACTACTTGAAAATATAAGTCATCATTTGCAATAAAAATTAAATAACCACTAATTCCCAATTTACTTAATTTAAAAATAGAATTTCAATTTTTTCTATAAGAACCTGTTTAGGATCTTTTTTAACTTATTTTTGATTAAATTAATATCATAAATGTTATTTTATAGTTGAAAAATAAATTTTTAATCGATAAGTTGTCAAATGATAAAATCTTTTTAACAAAAAAATGACAAAGAAAATAAAATGTTAATTAACTGTCAGGTTAGAAATAATTATTCCCTTTTTTAGTTTAATTATGTTTAAAAGATTCCAAACAGGTTCTAAAATTCTTGTTGAATTAAATACTGCTTAATAGTTTCATTGTTAATATCTAGTGGAGCATTATATAAATTAGCATTATTTTCTGCTACAAAATCAGTAAAATATGTTTCATGATTAAAATCATTAAAACCAAAATAACTTAAAATAGAAGCATGTGTACTTTTACCTTTTAAAAAAGTTAATTTAGTTTTTTCTTCATTATTAGTACTTTTATCTCTTCTTAAAAATTTACCTAACATAATATTCACCACCTTTTTTAAAATATTTGATTAATTTTTAATATTATTTTTACAATGATAAATATAATTAAACCCGCTGTTGCTGATGATAGAATTACTCCTATTAAACCTAAAATAATTTTTATTATTTTAAAAAACATAATATTATTCCTGTAATTCTTCTAATTTTCATACATTACCTTTTAAATTACCTTTTCCAGTATAAATAGTAATCAATTTTGCATGTTGAACTGATAAAATTACTATATTAGCACTATCATTAAAGGTTTGTATTTGTACACCAGCAATTTTTTTATCAGTTATAATAAATTCTTGAATAGTATAAACTGGATTATATATACTTCAAGAATAATAAACTCTATAATGTTTATTTTCTTGAAAATCATAAGTAATTTGTCAATTATCTCATTTATTTTTTTCTCTTGTTCCTACTTCTTTTCATTGTGGAATACTTGGTGTTGGATTATTTTTTAATTCAATATCTCATTCATTTTCTCTAATTTCATTAGTTTCTAAACTATATGAATTAATTTTTAAAGGTTTTTCTATATCAATTTTTTCAGGAGCAATAATATCTAATGTTTTACTATTAATTTGATAAGTATTTTCTTCTTGATATTCTTCTAATTTACTAACAAAACCGTAATTAATACGACTTTTTTGTTTAATAAAAATTTTATTATCTTGCAATCAAAGAATACTTATTATATTATTTTCTTCAATAAAACTTTCTAAATAATTATTATTTGAAGCGTCAAATATAAATTCTTTAATAACGTTTGGGCTACTAGATTGACCCCAATTATAATAAACTTTATATCTTTTATCTCTTATAAAATTATAAGTAATATTTGTTTTATCACTACTAACTGTTCCTACTTCTTTTCATTTACCAATCTTTAAATCTTTTATTTTATCATCAATTAATTTTTTAACAAATTTAACAGGTGGAATATCATTATCTGCTGTAAAAGGTATACTACCTAAATTAATATATTCAAATGCACCCCATTTATTTTCTTGAACATAAATTAATTTATCTTGTTTTTTATCAATCTTTTCTTTATTTTCATTAATACCACCAACAATAGTTTTATTTTTAGTTTCTAAACCAGAAATTTCAGTACCAATAGCATTTAATTGAAAAGCATATTTAATAGCGTCATCCATATATTTCTTATTTGGAATATCTAAATCATCAGTTATAACTGGTTCATTTCTATAAATTAAAGTTTTACCACCAACATTAGTTTTAATAATTTCATTAACTAATCTTGTAGTACTATCTTTATCATCTTTATTATTAAATATTCTATTTTCATCAACTGAACTACCACCAGTAGCACTAATAGTATTAGTTTTTTCATCAATCTTAATATTTTCACCAGCAATTAATTTATCTTGTTTTTTGTCAATATTTAATTTATTTTCATTAATTGCCGGAACTATTTGTTTTTCTATTGTTTGTAAATTATTGTCATCTATATTTTGTTTTTTATCTAATAATTCATTAGTTTCTTGTTTTGTATAATAATCATGCTCAGTACTTTCTTCTGCTATAAATTCAGTTGGTGTATCTATTCCTTGATATTGATATATTTCTTCTATATCACCAATTAAATTAATTTTTCCACGTTCAGGATAAGAATTACCGCCACCACTAAATTCTTTCTTTTTATTGTTAGAACCTGTTTAGGATCTTTTTTAACTTATTTTTGATTAAATTAATATCATAAATGTTATTTTATAGTTGAAAAATAAATTTTTAATCGATAAGTTGTCAAATGATAAAATCTTTTTAACAAAAAAATGACAAAGAAAATAAAATGTTAATTAACTGTCAGGTTAGAAATAATTATTCCCTTTTTTAGTTTAATTATGTTTAAAAGATTCCAAACAGGTTCTTATAGTAAATCGTTCCGGTATTTAAAATTTTTTTATTTTGGATTTGTTCACTATACGTCATGGAATCAACATTTAGCAATTCAAATTCATTAAAAACATTATTTAAATAAATTTTAATTACTTTATAAAATTTCATAAAGTTATTTTCTGTTGAATATTGATAACTGATTTTAATAAAATATCATTTAAATATTTCTATATTATTATTTTCAACTTTTTTTCATAAAGGACTAGTTTCAATATTAAATCAATTATTTTTAATATCATTAATATTTTCATTAGTTTTAATTAATTCATTATTTATTTTAGTTATATTGTTTTCATTTGTAGTAATTCTTTTTTGTTGTTTAGCAGAAAAATCACAAGTTGGTGCATGCGTATAATCACCAATTTGTGGATTATTTTGTAATGCTTCGGGTGGTAATGTACCAATTTCATCAGGTCAATCTAAAATCATTGTTTCAGTTTCTTTATCATAATCAGTTGCAACATAACCTTTATTAACAAATTTACTAACAGGACCTCTATATATTTCATTTTCATTATCATCAACTAAATCATCATATAATTTAATTTGTTTTGATAATGTAAATTCTTTTTGTTGTTCGATTAATTCATCAACTTGATTTCTAGTATAAAATGCTTTTAAATCAATTTTTTCAACATCTATTTCATCATCATTATAATTTGATAATATTTGTTTTAATTCTGTTAGTCTTGCCAATATTTTCATTCTACTTGGTGCTAAATCTCAAACATTAATTGTAGGAATACTATTTGCACTAAATTGACTACCATTATTAAACTGAATAGTAGCATCAACATTAAATTCAATTGGTGTACGATTAAATACTCAATGTTCAGCGGTTACAAAAACCATATCTCTTAATGTTTCTTTAATTAATTCATCTTTAAAACTATCAAAAGGAAATTTAGATAAAATAAAACCAAGATAAGCATTAATATCATTTTGAGCACGAATAGCAAAAGTTTTAAATCAATCATTAACATTTGGTCATGTTTGTATATATTGCTGTGGTGTTTCTGTAATTTTTCCAGTTAATGGATATCAGTTATTATAATTTTCTAGACTGACACCAATTCAAAGTTTATTAATCATATTTTATCATTCCTTAAAAAATGCTTTTTTATAATGTTTAGTTTTTGTTTTAGTTTTTCTATGTGATATATGTATAATTTCTTTTTGTAATTTCTTTTTACCTTTTTTTTACAACTTGACTATATGCAAATTTTTCTAAATGATGTAATAATCCAGTACCAAATACAGTATTTACTGAAAATTTTAAACCAACACTTTTAAATGATTTATTAATATTTTCAATAGGATTATTAATAACATTTGCTACTTTATGATAAGTTCTTACGATTCTAAATATTTCTCTATATACTTTAAAACTATCTCTAATTATTTGTTGAACAACCGGTGGAGCAAATGCTATTGCTTTTAATCATTTATTTTGATTAACTCCATAACCAATGTATCAACCACTATATCAACGATATCAATGGAATGGATGTATTTAAGTAACAAAAGTTTCTGCCTTAAGAATACTATCAACAACTGTAATTGGTGTATATTTAGGATTACGATGATAAATAGTAATTGCACATTTATCTAATGACAAAGGTTGAATTTTACAACCCATAAATACTGGTGAATTTAATGGAATTAATTGTGCATGTCGAATTGCTCTTTTTTCTGCACTACTAAATAAATCAGTTGCTTTTTCTTTTAATTTATTAATTTTTTCATATGCTTGTTTTTCTAACTTTTCAAATTTTTCTTGTAATTTATATATACTTTCTCGTAATTTTTCAAAATATGGTGTATTTTTTCAAAATTTATTTAAACCTTTTTTAAAATAAAATCTAATATCAAAATATTTAAAAAATTTTGGAATGGCAACACTTTTTAGGACTATTTTTTGGTAGACACTTGTTCTTGATATTTGATAGGAGTTAAGTAGTTTAAAGTGCTGTGGATTCTTATGTTGTTGTATCAATTGATATAATCAAATAATTCTAATTTTAATTGGATTAATGATGTAAAATTTTTATCATTAATAAATTCAGTTTTGAAAGTTTTAAAAGTTGCTTCAGCAACAGCATTATCATAAGGACAACCTTTTTTGCTTAAAGATCGAGTAATATTGAATGCTAATAAAAGATTATTAATAATTTTATTGTTAAATTCATTACCTCGATCACTATGAAATATTTGGATATCTTTTAAACAGCGATTTGATTGCATAAATGCTTGATATACTAGTAATGCATCTTTTTTAACTCCAACACTATGTCCAATAATTTCTCGGTTAAATAGGTCTATTAATAGGCAAATATAGTTTCATTTACCATTAACTTGAACGTAAGTTAAATCACTAACAATAACTTCATTTTTAACCCTATTATTAAAGTTTCTATTAACAAGATTGGTTATTTGACTATTATTGACTTTATTATGATGATTTTTGAATGATAATTTAGTGTATTTTGATATTAAATTATGCTTATTCATAATTTCTTTAATTTTTCTGCGTGATAAATAAATTTCTTGGTTTTCTAAAATTTTTTTTAATCTTCTAGTACCATAAACTTCTTTATTTTCTTTAAAAGCACTAATAACAGCTTCATCATACATATTATTTTTGATTTTATTTTCTTTTTTCTTTAAGTTAAAATAATATGTTGATTTAGATATTTTCAAAAAACGACACATTGTGCGAATTTTATATTTAACTTTATTTTTAGCAATAATTTCTACTTTCTGCCTATTATTAGTGCTGCTTGCTTTAAAATATCATTTTCCATTCTTAATTGTTTTAATTCTTTTCTTAATTTAATTAATTCATTTTCTTCAACAGAACGATTATCTTTAGTTTTAAAACTACCTGAATTAGTAAATTGCTTAATTCAATTATAAGTAGCTGCTCTTGTAACATTGTACTCTTTAGCAAGACAAGACACTGACTTACCGCTTTGATATAAAGCTACTATTTGTTTTTTAAATTCATCTGAATATGAGTTAATATTGGCCATAATTATACTTCCTTTCTTTTCACTAATTTGTTCACTTGTCTACGTAATTAGTGTCCAATAAAATGTAACCATTGCATTGTATTTAATAAATTTTGTCCATTTTCAGCATTTAAATCAGCATTAGCAATTATTTCACCTGCAACTGCTTCTTCTTTAATTTCTTTTAAAATTTTAATAGTTTCAGCATAACTAACATCTAATCCTTTGCTTTTATCATTTCATTTTAGTATTTTCATTTCTGGATTTTTTGGTTTTTTAACTATAAATTCAATTTTTGTAGAATTAACCATTTCAATGGGAAAAAAACTTGCTCATGGTGAATTTGATTGTTTATAAAATTCTATAAATTCTGGTGCTTCTACTAATTTTTCGGTATTATCTAAATTTTTATTGAATGGTACTGCCATTTTTTATTTTCCTTTCTGTTATAAATTATTTTTCTTTTTATAATCCAATAAAGTACTTTTTATTGAATTTGGTTGATTTGTTATTATTGTCTGTGGTTTGCCACCTGTATTAATTGTTTCTTTAAATACTGGTTGTTCTTTAATCATTTTTTTAATAGTTTCTTCAATTTTTGAATTTTCTAAATTATTAGTTTTAAATTTTAAATAATCATAAAATTCAGTTTTAACTTGATATTTTTTAAATATATTAATAATTTCTTTTTCTTTAATTTCTTGATTAAGTTTATTTAACTTATTTTCTGCTTCATTAACTTTATTTTCTATTTCTTGTGAAGAAGCATTGTTTTCAGTTAAAGGTTCAGTTGTTTGTTGAACATTATTTTCATTTTCTAAGAACCTGTTTAGGATCTTTTTTAACTTATTTTTGATTAAATTAATATCATAAATGTTATTTTATAGTTGAAAAATAAATTTTTAATCGATAAGTTGTCAAATGATAAAATCTTTTTAACAAAAAAATGACAAAGAAAATAAAATGTTAATTAACTGTCAGGTTAGAAATAATTATTCCCTTTTTTAGTTTAATTATGTTTAAAAGATTCCAAACAGGTTCTAACATTTAACATTCTCCTAATCTTATCCCAATAATCAATCTTTAACTAATTGTGGCATTTCACTTATTAGTTTTTTATAATCATTAACAGCATTTTCTAATATATCAATATCAGAAAATTTAAAACAATTTCCTATATCTAAATCAAAATCTCTATCAATTTTGATATTATTTTTTCTATATTTTTCATTAAATTCAATTTTTGTCATATTATTTATTCTCCTTTATTAATTTTTTCGTTTAATTTTGCTAATTTTTTTTGGTGTTTTATAATTTTGTTATTTGCTCTAACATGTTTTGGAGTTGTGATAAATCTTTTTAATAAAACAATAATTTCTCTGCAAATTAATGTTCCAACACTTGTTCCAATAATTATTAATTCATGTAAAAATTCTTTCATTTCAATATTTTCCTTTCAACTATTTATTTTTAATTTTTAATTATTCATCAAATTGACCGCCATTAATTCTTTCAATCATTGACTGTGAATTACTTATAATAGTTACTAATAAAGATATTTCTTTATTTAATTGTTCCATTCTTTCTTTATATGTCTGAATTTCATTATTATAATATTTAATCAATTTTTCTTTATTCATTGCTTTTCACCTCCCTTATAAACTCATGTGATTGTAATCTCAATTTAATGAAGCATTATCAGTATTTAATGGTACTTCGCTTAGATTATCACTACCATATTGACTAGTTGTTTCACTATTAATAGTAAATCTATTGTCATTAATTAATCTTGCAGTTTCATCATTAAATGATGTTTCTTGCATTTCTTCATTATGATGTGTAGTTTCCATAGGTAGTAAATTATGTATAATTTCACTTGCACCAGCAATTATGGTAGGTACTGCATAAGCATTATTAAAATCATTATTTATACCCATTGCTACACCACTTGATATTAAACATCCACCAGTTGCCATATTACAAATTTTTCTTATTGTTTCAAATTTATTAGGTATTAACTCAGTTAATCCACTAATAAGATTTGAAATACCATAAGCATTTAAACTAATATATGTATCTCAATCCATTAATGACTGATTATCTTGTTTATCTAATAATAATCATGGTTGACCCTCAGTTGTAGTTGTAGTAGTTATTGGAGTTGGTGTTGTTGGAATAATTGGAGTAATATTATTTTCTGTTCATTTACTATAATTTGCTAAACCAATTGTTCCTAAACCTAAAATAATTTTTTTAGAACTATTAATTAATTTAGTTTTAGTATTTGGTCTTTGATTTAAATTTCATATATCTAAACCTAATTTTTTACCAAATAATAAACTATTAATTGAACCTAATACTGGATTTGCAATTACTTGACCATAATAAGCACTTATACCTATCATTGCACAAATTGGACTTATTCCAGTTCTAATTAATTTAGTTAAAGTATAATTTGATTGTGTATTTTCGTTTGGCATTTTATTCTCCTTTAATTTCTAATTTTTTAACTGTTACTTTAATTCAACCTTGATAAACATCATTATCACCAACTATTAATGCAACATTACTTTCGGGGTCAGAAACAATTATGTGTTTTGATTTAACATTTGGATATTGTCTTAAAATAATTGCTCTAATATCATTACTTGTATGAATTGCTTTTGGAAATGGTGATAATATTTCAATTTCATCTTTATTTTCAAACAAAGTAGGTAATATTATCATTAATTATTTCTCCTTATTTTTAATTTGATTAGCAATTTCACTTAATATTTTTAATACTTTATATTCATTTTTTAATTCTTTAATAATAAATATTAAAAATATTATTAGTGTTATAGATGTTATTAATATTGGTACTATTAATAAAATTTTTCATAATATCATTTTTTACTCTTTTCATTTTTTAAATCATTTAACATTAATTGAACAAAATGCACGATTTTTAGGAATATTTAAAGTATTAAAGATTTCACCAGTTACTATAATTTCATCGTTTTTGTTTAATAAAATACAGCGTCTATAAAGTTTTGGTTTATTAAAAATTAAAGTAACATAGTTTAATCCATTTCATTGACCTCGAACACTATAATATAATTCTTTATTACCTTTTTCATAATATTTTGCTTCAATAGTGTTACTCAGTTTTACTGTTAATTTGACATAATTTTCTTTATTTTTCATTTTTATAATTTCCTTAGAACCTGTTTGGAATCTTTTAAACATAATTAAACTAAAAAAGGGAATAATTATTTCTAACCTGACAGTTAATTAACATTTTATTTTCTTTGTCATTTTTTTGTTAAAAAGATTTTATCATTTGACAACTTATCGATTAAAAATTTATTTTTCAACTATAAAATAACATTTATGATATTAATTTAATCAAAAATAAGTTAAAAAAGATCCTAAACAGGTTCTTAAATAATTGTCAAAAATTAATATTTTTTTATGATTTTTTAAATAATATTGAATATGCTTATATGCATCTTGTTCATGTTTTGTTAATTTTATATTTCCTTTATAATTTGTTATTTTATTTTTATTTTTTGGTTGGTTTTCTAGATAATCTCAATTCATAACATCTTGTACTAATACCATTAATGCACCAATAATTTTAGGGGTTGCTAATGGATTAGTTAATAATTGTTTTGAACTTAAAAAGAAATTTTCTACAATAACTAATATTTTTTTATTAATAAATTTTTCTTTAATTAATTGAAATTTTTCTTTATAAATATTTTTAGTTCATAAAACAGTTAATGTATTGAATGTTTCATTAAAAATAATATTATTAGTTTCATTTGAATATATAACAATTCCATTATTACCAATACCAGCAGGGTCAATTCCAATAATTAATTCATATTTCATTATTAATCAAATTCTCTGCATTGTATTTTATTAATTAAAATTTTAATAATATCAATTGAACCTTTTAATTTATTTAAATAATATATGTCTTTTTCTTTATTATATTGTTCTATATCACTATCTAAAATTAAATTTAATCAACTAATTAATTTTTGTTTATCCATATTTATACCTCCTACTTAACCTAATATTTAAAATACAGTCATAACAAATTGCTTTACTATTTTTATCTCTTAAAAAATATTTTCTTGTTTTTATATCATTAGTATTAAAGAATAAATAATCAAATTTATGTTGTTTACATGTTCAACAAAAATACTTTTTCATAATAATTCTTTCTAATATATTCTGTTGCTTCTAGCATAAAGAATATATATTTTGATTTTTAGATTATTAATATTACTACTATTCGTTTTATTAATTCCAGAAATTCTGGGCTCAAAAATAAATTGTGAAATTTTAAAAAACATCGAGGCATTCGATTCAATATTTATTTAATTTGTGTTAAACAAATTAATATTTTAATTGAACCGGCACCGCTCAATTTTTTTTACAAGTTTGAAATTTATTTTCTCGCCCAAAAAATTTTTCAAAAAAAAATAAAAAATAAAACCAACACTTGCTCACTGGGGAGTGGCAAGGTTGGTTAAATAAAGAATAGAATTAATACAGTAGGTCCCTACAACAGGTCTATATATACTAGTTTCCAATTCGCTCCCACCCCAAGAATTACCATTACTGGTTAGCATATTTTATTAGGTATCACTCCACTTTTTATTTATCCATGCAAGTCCACATGCTAGCTACTATTTTTAACAACTGTGTTGTAGTTCACTTTTTTAGTTCCCTAACACGTGTTGATAATAGTATTAAAGAAAGTTATTAAAAATTTTAAAATTTTACAATTACAAAAAAAGACAAGAATATTTCTTGTCTTTTTCCTTAATAATAACTTTGAGAATAATTTTTATTTTTTTTAAATGTATATTTTTTAAAATACGTCGAATATAAATTTAAATTTAAGGGTAAAAGAGAGTAATTTTGTCTAATTTTCATTATTTTTCAAATAATTCATTTTTGGAAATAAGTTACTAATATGATAATAAATTATTTCGTAACTTTGACAACCGCCCAATAATCTTTTATTAGCATTCAATATTACTCGATCTTTAAGCAAAAAAGGTTGTCCTTATGATAATGCTGTTGCTGAAGCAACTTTTAAAACTTTCAAAACAGAATTTATTAATGATAAAAATTTTACATCATTAATCCAATTAAAATTAGAATTATTTGATTATATCAATTGATACAACAACATAAGAATCCACAGCACTTTAAACTACTTAACTCCTATCAAATATCAAGAACAAGTGTCTACCAAAAAATAGTCCTAAAAAGTGTTGCCATTCCAAATTTATATATTCAAATCTTATTTTTTTACTAGTCTTTGATTTTCATTAAATAAGGTTTTTTTAAAAAATGTTATATAATAATAAGTATCATTTAAGGCATGTTTTTATAGCATACTTATGGTAATTGGTGAAGAAAGGGTTGAAAATTTTATGCAAAAAAGTCAGATAGCACGAGCTGTACAAAAAAAATTAGAATTATCAGAAAAAGAATACAAAGAAGTGTTAGAATTTATCTTAGATAAAATTGCTACTGCTTTAATTAAAGGAGAAAAAGTAACACTACGTAACTTTGGAACTTTTACTATTAAATACCGCAAAGCTCGACCGGGAGTAAATCCACAAAATTCAGAACCGATGGCTATTCCTAGAAAGCGAGTAGTTAAATTTAATTCTTGTAAAGCATTAAAAAAGAGAGTTAATGAAGGTAAATAAATATTTTATTTTAGGAATGACTTCAATCAAATATAGATTGTATATTCATTCCTTTTAATTTGTAAAATTAGCAACCTTTTTTAATCTTAAATAATTAAAAAAATACTCTGTTTTAAATGAGTATTTTTTATTTTCTTCATATATTATAATATTAAGATATATTTTTATAAATTACTTAATCTATTATATTTTTATTAAGTACTTTTTTTTCTGATAAATTAGATATTTGCATTTTTTTATCTTTAGTTGTATGAATAAATGGTTTAGATTTTAAAAATGTATAAATTAATAATGGTAATAATATAAAAGCAGCAAATAAATCAATAAAGCCAAGAAATAAATAAAAATAAAAACAATTATGAGAAACATGTGCAACATAATATCCTAAACTTAAACAAACAATTGGCATTATAATTGTTCGTTGTAAACTAGCAAATAATGACAATTTACCACGATTAATTGATTGATAGAAAATAACAACAACATAATGTAGTGTAGCTAATGGATAAAAAGCAAACTGCATAATAATATAAACTTTAAAGAATTTTGCCATTTCTAAATCTACGCCAAAGAAATGCATCATATATTGTCCTGCTATTACTACTAATAATACTGAACCAATTAGCAACAATAAAAGTAATAAAGTTAAACGTCACATCAATTGTCAAACACGACTAAAGTCCTTTGAACCATAAACATAACCAATTAATGCTCTTGCTCCCTGCGTAATTCCAATAATAGGTGCATTAATTAAAATTAACCAAGGCATAATACCGCCATATAATTGAACAAAAACCGGAATACCAGTACTTCCTCCACCATGATAGTCTGGAGGTGGCAATGTATTTAAAATTTTAGTAGTAACCATTGCCAAAATACTTTGGGCAATATTTTGTAATAAAGAAGTTGCACCAATTAATAAAATGGCCGTTACTATTACTCATTTAAGTTTTAAGTGTGCTACTTTAAATCTTAAATTATCGGCACTATATCAAATAATACCTATTGAAAATAAATTAATGCTTGCTCAAGCAATAATAGTTGCATATGCAGTGCCTTCCATTCCTAATTTACCAGGAATAACAAAAATAAAATCTAAAGATATATTTACTAAACAAGCTGCAACATTAATTAAAATTGTTCATAACATCATTCCTTCACTACGTAACAATGAAACTAAAAAATAAGCAAAAAAAAGTAATGGTGTAGCAAGAATTAAAATTTGTGAAAATCTAACTGCTTCTTTAATTATTATTTCCCTAATTACTGGATTACTTCCAGCATCACTTCCAGCTTGAAATTCAATAATACTCTGACAACTAAAATACATAATGATCATAAGAACAATAGAAACTAAAAAAGATAATAGAAACCCATTTCCTAAATATTCTGACATTTGTTCTCGTTTATTTTGACCATATGCAATTGAAAACTTAATACCTGTTCCAGTTGCAACCATTAAAGCAAAGGAAACCATCATTGAAGAAGGAACAGCAACATAAGTAGTAGCAATATTAATAATTTTTAATGCTTGTTCAGCAGTTATCATTATTCCTGAATTTTGATAATTATTATAACGATCAATAATACTTTGTCCACCTCATTGTGTAGCGATTCATTTATCAAAAATTTGATAAGTAGAAAAAATAATTACAGCAATTAAAGGTGGTGTGACCATAATAAAGATTGCTTTTCATGGATTTGCCGTGCTAAAAATAGCTTGTCTTTTCAACTTGTTTATTGAATTTCTTTCTGTTCTTTTATTGAAAGTAACTTTAGCAAGATTTTCTTTTTCCATAATATTATCCTTTCTAACAAAATTAATCTAATTAATATTATATTTTATAAAAGCTCATAACTAAAATATCTATTGCTGTCACAAATAAAAAACATGTTTAGTATTTTAAAAAATGTTAGAATAAAAAAATTAAAATATAAATTTTTATAAAAAATATAATTACATTATAACCTAATAATAAATAAATATTTAAAAATAATCTCTTTAATTTATTTTTATTTAAAAACTATCATTACTTCCTGGATGGGTTACACTTTATTGGACACTAATTACGTAGACAAGTGAACAAATTAGTGAAAAGAAAGGAAGTATAATTATGGCCAATATTAACTCATATTCAGATGAATTTAAAAAACAAATAGTAGCTTTATATCAAAGCGGTAAGTCAGTGTCTTGTCTTGCTAAAGAGTACAATGTTACAAGAGCAGCTACTTATAATTGAATTAAGCAATTTACTAATTCAGGTAGTTTTAAAACTAAAGATAATCGTTCTGTTGAAGAAAATGAATTAATTAAATTAAGAAAAGAATTAAAACAATTAAGAACCTGTTTAGGATCTTTTTTAACTTATTTTTGATTAAATTAATATCATAAATGTTATTTTATAGTTGAAAAATAAATTTTTAATCGATAAGTTGTCAAATGATAAAATCTTTTTAACAAAAAAATGACAAAGAAAATAAAATGTTAATTAACTGTCAGGTTAGAAATAATTATTCCCTTTTTTAGTTTAATTATGTTTAAAAGATTCCAAACAGGTTCTAAGAATGGAAAATGATATTTTAAAGCAAGCAGCACTAATAATAGGCAGAAAGTAGAAATTATTGCTAAAAATAAAGTTAAATATAAAATTCGCACAATGTGTCGTTTTTTGAAAATATCTAAATCAACATATTATTTTAACTTAAAGAAAAAAGAAAATAAAATCAAAAATAATATGTATGATGAAGCTGTTATTAGTGCTTTTAAAGAAAATAAAGAAGTTTATGGTACTAGAAGATTAAAAAAAATTTTAGAAAACCAAGAAATTTATTTATCACGCAGAAAAATTAAAGAAATTATGAATAAGCATAATTTAATATCAAAATACACTAAATTATCATTCAAAAATCATCATAATAAAGTCAATAATAGTCAAATAACCAATCTTGTTAATAGAAACTTTAATAATAGGGTTAAAAATGAAGTTATTGTTAGTGATTTAACTTACGTTCAAGTTAATGGTAAATGAAACTATATTTGCCTATTAATAGACCTATTTAACCGCGAAATTATTGGACATAGTGTTGGAGTTAAAAAAGATGCATTACTAGTATATCAAGCATTTATGCAATCAAATCGTTGTTTAAAAGATATCCAAATATTTCATAGTGATCGAGGTAATGAATTTAACAATAAAATTATTAATAATCTTTTATTAGCATTCAATATTACTCGATCTTTAAGCAAAAAAGGTTGTCCTTATGATAATGCTGTTGCTGAAGCAACTTTTAAAACTTTCAAAACTGAATTTATTAATGATAAAAATTTTACATCATTAATCCAATTAAAATTAGAATTATTTGATTATATCAATTGATACAACAACATAAGAATCCACAGCACTTTAAACTACTTAACTCCTATCAAATATCAAGAACAAATGTCTACCAAAAAATAGTCCTAAAAAGTGTTGCCATTCCAAATGCTTTCATAAATTAATCCTCCCTCTTTTTAACACTAATTTTAGTAAAATTTTATCATTTTTCAAATAAAGATGGTTGATTATAAAATGAGGGAAATGGTTAATAATTAAAAGATAATAATTATTTTTATTATAAGAGCAAAAAATTAATTATAATAATTTAATGAATAATTGCTTTCTTTTTTTTCTATAGCAAATACTTCAAATTTAAATAGTTTTACATATTGTCTTGATAAAAAAGCACAAAAGAAAATTAAAATTGACATCTTAACAAATGAGTAAATTATAGTAACAAAAAAATTATTATTTACAAATTCTACTGCTCTTCTGGCAACATTTAATCCAAATATTAAGCGCAATAATAAACCTGTCATAAATTCAACACTAATTATTTTATTAAAAGCAATATGAAAAAATAAAATAAAAGTAGTACCATGAAATAAAAAGGCTAAAGTTTTATTATAATTAATATTTAACATAATAAAAGGAATAAATAAAAATAAAGCTTGCAAAATTTCCATAATATCTCAATAAATTAAAGGAAAATAAAATATCATTCGACAACTAATAATAACAATAAATAAAGAAAAACTAAGTAATGAATAAACCACATTATCTTTTATCTTTTCTCAATTTACTCATCACTGAAAATTAAGACCAACTAAAAAAGCTAATAACCCAGGTATCAGTTGTAAAAATCCACCCTCACGAAATGATACATAAAATAAATCTCAATTAAAGTTACCATATCAATATAACTTACTAGTAAGTTGCAATTTAATACTAAATATTAAAACTATTATTAATAAAATACTAGTAATAACTAAAGTTATTATTTTAACAATATTTCAACTTTTATTACTTAAGGAAAAATGGTTAGTAACAACTTTTACTAATGCACTACCACCAATAATAATTCATATCATTCATTTACCATAATCAAAAAATAATAATTTAAATCATAATCCTATCATATAACCTGTTGTTACATATCCTTCTTTAAAAGCAAAAAAATCTAAATACATAAAACTTGTAACTAAAGATAAAATCATAATAGCTAGTATTAATTTACTATACTCTTTTCAACTAAAATTATTATTGGCACTTAAAAAACCAAATGATATCAATATAACAAATAACATTGGTGAACAAAAATAAGCATTAAAAGCATGTAAACTACCACCAATATTTAAAGTAACATTTTGTACATTATTTCAAACAATAAAAATAGTAGCAAGCACAATAAGTAGTCTAATGCCATTATTTCGAAAATTAATTTGTTTAAAATTGATAATATCCATTACTTAAACTCCTCACTATGATCATACATATTTGTCATATCAAAAAAAGGTGTTAAAATTGGCTGACCATCTCAAATTATTGGTGGTGAATTAATATCTAATAATCAAGCAATAGTAGCTGGAATATCATAAATTTTAATTTTATCTGGAATAATTCCGTGTTTTGGAATACAATTTCCTGCAAAAAGCAAAGGAATTTTTTGTTCAGCATCAGAAGAATGACCATGATATTGTGAAACACCTCCATGATCAGAACTAATAATTAATAAGGTATCTTCTCACATTTCTAAATCTTTTAAATTTTCAATAATACCTCCAATATATTTATCAGTCTGACTAATTGCTTGATAATATTCTTCACTATTTCATTCACGTGAATGACCTGCTAAATCAGGATTAACATAATAAAAAAACGAAAATAAAGGTTTATTACTTAATACGTTTTTGGTATTTTCAAAAGTTTGTTTATCATTTTCTGTTGCACAATAATTACCATTACTACTAATTAAAGTTTTTATATTTTCTTGGCCTTTGGGTTGAAAATTAGCAATCATTTCACCTTCGCTAGCATAACCAAATAATTTTTTTGAAGAACCATACTTATCAATAATAGAACTAAAAATACTTACTTGATCAGCTTTTACTTCAGCATGAACAGTATGATGAACATTCCACAAATCTTGATCAACAACACCATGCTTAATAGGATCTGTAGCAAATATAACACTTGCTCAATTTGCAGCAGAAGAAGTTGGTAAAACATCACGTGCTTCCAGTGTATACGCACCATGATGCATTAAATAATTCATATTTGGACTATAACCACTTTTTAATGCATAACTCGCCATACCATCAACACCCACCATAACTACATGTTTAGGTTTTTTTGCTTTAGGAACCAATTGATTAGTTGGTTCATTTGTTAAATAATCGTTACTATGTGGTACATAATTTAAAATTGGATCACGATAACTATTGTAACTAATAGTTATCATAATCCAAACTACTACTCACACAATATTTATTAGTAAAAAAACAATTATTTTTTTAGAATTAAACATCATAATACACCCTTTTTAATGAAATAATGATTATTAAATTTTACTATAAATAAATTTATGAAGTAACTATATATTAAATTCTTGACTTTCATCATCCTCTAACTAATAAACTAACTCCAAGAACAAAACATATTGGTACAATAATAATTAAAAAAATAATTGCAAAATAAACTTGTTCAAAAGGATGAGAAACATAAGTATTTTTAGCCGCTTCTATATCTAGTTGATCTCAATTATAAAACAAATTAATAATACCATAGTGTTTTAAACTTCAAAAACCGTTACCAAGAAAATTATTAAAATGATCATTAAAAATAGCTGTTCCAAATAATATTAAACTAATTATTAGAAAAAACAAAGTTAAAATGCATAAGAATAATCCTAGTTTTTGCTTTCAATCCCAAGATGTAACTTTTTTATATTCTACATTTTTATCCATATTTAACACTTACTAAACACTAAGAATATAATCAACGTTTAAAATAACCAAATATTAAAGATAAAACACTAAAACCAAGAAAGATAGCAGTTAAAATTACTGTAAATACAATTCCGACAACTACTTGCGCAAGAGGATAAGTTAAAAGTTTATCACTAGTAGCATCTGTTCACATTTGATCATAGCCAGCTTTGCTTAAAAAACTATCAAGTCCTCATATAGAAATAGCATGAAAGCCATTTCCAGCATATTGTGAACTTCCTCCACTTGGGGCTTTAAAATTGGCTGTTGCAATTAAAATTAGTCCTAATGCTAAACAAAGCAAACTAATTACCAGTGAGGCAAAGCCAATTTTTATTCCTCAATTTTGTTTCTTAAAAAGATTTATAAGATTTTTCATTAAGGTTTCTCCTTTACTACCTAATTATTTTATTGTTTTACCAAAATAAAGTATTAATTGGTATTATCACAATAAATAAATTATAGCGTAAAATTTTTTTAAATAATAAAAAAATTATGAATAAAAATATAGAAAAAATCATTAGTACTTTTACTAATGATTTTTTCTATATTATTATATTATTCTTCAATTAATACTTTAATACCAGGGCCCATTGCTGTAGTAATACTTATATTTTTAATATAAGCGGCCTTAACTGCTGCAGGCTTAACTTTTCTTAAAGTGTTAAGAATTGCTAAATAATTATCTTTTAACCCTTCTTGTGCAAATGATGCTTTACCAAGAATAACATGAATATTACCTTGTTTATCAACACGATATTCAACTTTACCTTTACGAATATCAGCTGTTGCTTTTTGAACATCCATTGTTACTGTTCCTAGTTTTGCTGTAGGCATTAATCCTTTTGGTCCTAATACTCTACCAATTTTTCCTAATTCACCCATCATTTCGGGTGTTGCAATAATAACATCAAAATCAAATCAACCTTTTTGAATTTTTTCAATCATTTCCTTACCACCAACAAAATCAGCTTGACTTTCCATTGCCTCTTTTTGTTTAGTAGTAGTTATTACTAAAACACGTTGTGTTTTTCCAGTTCCTGCTGGTAAAACAATAGAACCACGTAACATTTGATCAGCATGTCTTGGATCAACATTTAAACGAAATGCTGCTTCAACTGTTGCATCAAATTTTAATGATGAAGTTTGTTTAGCTAATTCTAAAGCACGATCAATTGGATAAACTTTAGTGTTATCAACTAATTTTGCAACTGCAAGATATCTTTTACTTCTATTCATATTAAACACCTTGCTTTCCATCTTCAACAGTAATGCCCATATTCTTGGCTGTTCCTGCAACAATTTTAATTGCATCTTCTAAAGAATAAGCATTTAAATCAGGTAATTTAATTTGAGCAATTTCTGTAATTTGAGCAATAGTAAGTGTTCCTACTTTTGTTAATTTAGCATTTGATGAACCTTTTGCAAGTTTCAATGCTCTTTTTAAAAGAAATGTTGTTGGTGCAGTTTTTATTTTAAAGTCGAAAGTTTTATCTTTATATGCTGTAATAAAAACTGGAATTGGAACCGGATTAACATCATCTTTTTGATCTTTGGTTTTATCGTTAAATTCTCTACAAAAACGTGGCATATCAATACCGAATGATGCTAAACTAGCACCTGGTTTGGCACTACCAGCTGGTAATTGAATAATACCTTCACGATTAATATTTTTTTTATCTGCCATGAGCAACTCCTCCTAAATGGATTCTCACTGTGGTCCAAACGAATAAATCTTCCACAAGTTTAAACATAATTAAATTCTATTTATATATATAAATAGTACTTTACAAATAATAACATCATTATAATTAGTAGTCAAATATATTTTAATTTTATTTTACATAAAAATTAAATAGTTTAAACTAAACTTTAATTTTTTTACAACTATCATATTCTACTTTAATTTCAGTTTGACGACCAAACATATCAACAGAAACTGTTGCAACACCCTTATCTTCATCTAATTTAATAACTTGTCCTTCTCGACCTTGTAAAGCACCAGAAGTAATATGAACAAAATCATTCAACTCAAAATCACGAATAATTTTTTTTATCTCTTTAACTTTAGGTTGTGATGAATTTTTAGAATTACGATATAACATTTCATTAACTTCTTTGGTAGAAAGTGGAGTTGGTGGTACACCCTTACCACTAGAACCAATAAATCCATTAATACCTGTTGTATTACGAATATCATATCAAGTATCTTCGGTTAAAATCATATGAACAAAAATATAACCCGGAAAAATATTTTTTTCAGTTATTTTTTTATCTTTATCTGGTATTGTTTCTTTAACAACCCTAACTTGAAAAATATTATCTTTTAAATTTAATTTTTTTTCAATTTTATTTTTCAAATCAGCAGCAACTTTATCTTCATGACCTTTGTTACAATTAACAATATATCATTGTGCTTGCTCAATTCGATGTTTATGTGTTTCTTCTAATGATGTAGTTTTCACTAAAGGGGTTTCTTTTTTTATTCTTTCGCTCATTTTTTGGCATCTCCGTTTTTTACATTATTTTTAATAAAGGTAATACAAATAGTAATAACTGCTCAATTCCATAAAAGAATAGTGCTAAGACAGCAATAAATAATACTGTTGTAATAAATTTATTATTTAATTGTTTTCTTGGTGTTCAACGAGTTCTTCTAATTTCTCTTGATAAGTATAAGAAAAAATATTTATGATAAGTTCTCGCTTCTTTTTTATAATAAAAACGTTCTTCAGGCGTACGATTTTTACGTTCTTTTTCTCAAATTTCGCTAATATTAACCTTTTTATTTTTATCGGCTGTTCGTGGATCAAAACTTGGTTTTCCTTCAGAAGTTCTTTTTGTTCTTAAAGGTTTAATTTTACGTAAAATATTAAATTTACTTTTTAAAAGAGCCAATTTTTCAGGATTAATTTTTGGTTTTTCTTTTGATTTATCTTCTGCACTCATGAAAATTTCTCCTAACGTGATTCCTTATGTAAAGTATGTTTTTGACAATGTTCACAATATTTTTTTAGTTCCATACGCTCTTTATATTTAATCTTATTTTTGTATGTATGATAATTACGATTTAAACATACAGTACAAATTAAAATTATTTTTTCGTTCATTAAATTCACCTAGAAAATTTAACCATTTTTAATTATATTATTATTTAAAATAAGTGTCAATTTTAAAATATTTTTATTTTAAAAACAAAGTTAAATTTTTAATCTTTCTTTAAAATTCATCATTTCTAAAATAATTGTACAAGAAAAAATAAAATAATAAATAAAAAATAATTTTTATTAACTTATTAACTATTAATACTTCCTAAAAGTGGTTGTCTTTCATTGGGTTCTATGATAACTTCTGGCATATCATTATTTGCATTTGTAACAAATGCCGGTTCAAACTCATAATCAGGAATTTTTAACTTTATTCTTTCTCGTTGACTACTATCTTCAATCTCCGTTACTAATTCCACCTTTTTATTTTCGGGAGTATAATTATCTATTCATTCTTTAAACTTTGTCAATGTTGGTCTTCAATCTTTTATTTTTCCGGGTTTAACAAAACTAGGAATTGTTTTATCTGAATGTCTCATTTCAAACTTATCTCAATTATTTTTTTCTAAATACTCATATATTTCCTTTAAATCTTTATTACTTAAAATACCTTTATATAAAGAAAAACTTTTCGTAATGTGTTCTTTTCTTTCATTAATAATTTTAATAATAATTTCCTCTTTACTATTTGAAGTATTAGATTTACTCATTGTAGAAAAATATGTGTGACTAACATCCATCATTGCTGAAATTGACATTAAATTTCCTCCCACAATATTACCATTTGTAAAGTTAATGCCTGCAGTTGCAAAAGTAGTAAGTGATTTTAAGTATTCAATAGTTTTTGTTACTTTTTGAATTTTATATAAATCAAAACCTGATATTCCACTAAGCACTTTAACTAATCCATTTGTACCAGTAAATAATTTATTTAATGCAATAGAAATCATTTCTGGAGTTAATTCATTACTTACAGCATCTTCTGTTAATTGTTCAGCAATTTCAGAATAAAGTCTTTCATCATTTGGTGGTAAAGTAGGAAAAGTAGGTAAATTTGGTTCGGTAGTTGTACTACCCCCAGTTTCATTTAAATTATATGCTTGTCAAATGACTCAACCACCAAATGCAGCATATAACATATCAGCTACTCCACTTTTAATTAATTGGTAACGTTTTTCAATATTACTATCCCTAGTAACAGACTTAAGTCCTGCTATTGTTAGTAGAACTCCTGTTGTCGTATTACTTCAATTTTGTGCACTTAATGCTCCTGCTCTAATTGGACCATGAAGATTATTCAACGCTCATTGTACTTCTGTTCATGTTTCTTCTTTATTTATTTTCATTTTATTTATTCCTTTCATAGTTAAAGTAGTTTTAAATTAAATTTTTAATTTTATTGATAAAATGATACATAATTATTCATTAATAATGTTACTAATTGTTCATCTACTAATATTTATTGAGAAAGATGGCCCAATATCAAAAGCACGAGATATAGAACTACTTCTAAGTTGTTGATATATAGTGTTTTCATCATGTCACATAAATATATAAATAACTAATCCTTGTGATTTATGACCTGCAGGTGACTGATTTACTACTCGTCAAACTGGTAATTGATTATCTTTGTCTTGAATTTTTTTTGTATTAAAGTTTAGTTCATTACTTTTAATTGTTGTTGTATTATTCATAACACTATAAGTTATGCTGTCTGTCGAATTAGCAAAAATTGTTGGATATAAAAATATAAAATTATTTCATGAATCAGCATAATCACTTCATTTTAAAAGCGTAGTTATTTCTGAATTATAATCTATTAGTTTTCCTCCATCTTTTGGAAAACTATGACTTAATGTTAAATTATTATTAGTATCCAAATTTTTGCTATCATATTGTAAATATCCAACGCTAATAATGTTACCAGTACTGTCAACTAAATATCTAATACTTATTTTTTTACTATTATTTTCAATTGAAAAATTATTAATAACAGATTCTAAATTTGGACTATCAATCATATTATTGAAAATATTTTCAGAAATTTTTTCTGCAATGCTTTCATTATTTTTTAAACTACTTTTAGTAATAAATTGTTTAACAAAGTCAAGACAAATTCCCCTACTATTTTTTGAATGAGACTGAGCAATATAATATAATCCCAATGTTTCACTTAAATTATCATAGTTCTTAATTACATCAACAATACCTTTTGTTCCGGTTAATGATATATGAGTATTAGCACCACCAAATTGAATAAAAGTAAAATTACTTTTAGACTTTTTATTTGAAATATAAGCTGTTGTTGATATTTTGCTCAAGTTTTGTTTTTGAAAAATTTGCAAATCATTAGTACTTGTTAATTGTTCTTCTTTATAATTAATAGCAGCAATTTCTTTATCAAACTCATTAATAACATCTTTATTTATCTTTTCAGGGTTATAAGTTAATTTAAAATTATCAATATAAATTTCTTTTACATAAGGTTCTAAATTTGGATTATCAATAATACTTTTAATATCAAAAAGATGATATATTCCATCTTTATCTTGACTATTTAAAATAGTACTATTACTTAAATTACCATACGTAGTATTAGTAACGACTTCATTAATTTCAGTTTTATTTTTATTTTCTTGTTTTAATTTATTAATATTTGTTAAATTATTAGTAATACTAGTGTTAGCAACAATATTAGTGGTTGCTAATGTTAAACTAAGTCCCAACCATAAATGTTTATTTTTTAACATTCTATTTTGCACCTCAGAATTTTATTTTTTAGTAAATCTATTATAAATTTCATTTAATTTTTTTTCATAAATATTATGGAGTTTTGGTTGATAATATTTCGTATCTTTTAACTTTGTTGGTAAATACTGTTGTTGTACATAATCATTAGCATAATCATGTGGAAATTTATATAATTTACCTTTACCTACTGATTTTTTTAATGTTTTAGATCAATTATGCTTCAAATAATCAGGAATTGGATATATTTTTCCTTGTAAAACATCACTATATGCTTTTTGTACTGCCAAATTAGCACTATTTGATTTCTCACTAAGTGCCATTTCAATAACTACTAAACCAAGTGGAATTATACCTTCGGGCATACCAATTTGACGAAAAGTATCAATAGCAGTTTTTACCCTAATTGCTAAAGCAGGATTAGCAAGTCCAATATCTTCGTAAACAATAATCAACATTCTTCTTAATAAAGCTTCATAATCACCAGTTGCTAATAACCTTGCTAAATAATGCAAAGCAGCATTAACATCACTGCCTCTAATTGATTTTTGTAATGCTGACTTTAAATCATGATGTTCATTTCCCTCTTTAGCATTTCAATTACTTGCTTTAGGCATAATAGCATTAATAATATCAATAGTTATGATTTCATTAGGATATAATTTTATTAATATTTCTAAAATATTAATTGCTATTCGTAAATCACCAGTTGCTAAATTACAGATTTTTTCTAAAATTTCATCACTAATATTAAAATTAAAAAATGAATTATTAGTAATTATTTTTTTTAAGCCTAATAACATTTCTTCATTACTAATTGGCTTTAATTCTAATAATAGACATCTACTTCGTAAAGCTGGATTAATTACAAAATAAGGATTTTCAGTAGTACAAGCCATTAAAATAAAATTGCCATGTTCTAAATATTGTAATAATAAATTTTGACGATCACGATTCATGCGTTGTATTTCTTCAATTATAATTATATAAGGTTTAGTATTTTGTGCTATTTTAATTAATTTTTCTAAATTTTCTTTTTTATCAATGGCAGCATTAAATACTCCAAATTCACATTTTAAATCATTAGCTAGTGCTTGAGCAATAGTGGTTTTGCCTGTTCCTGGATTACCATAAAATATTAATGATGTTAAAAACTTCTGATTTAATATTCGATTAATAATTCCATTTTTATCATTTATCAAATGACTTTGACCAATTATATCATTAACAGTAGTTGGTCTTAATATTGTTGCTAGTGGCTTATCCATACTCATCACCTTTGTTTTTAATTTAACGTCGTGAAGTTATTTTAACAATAGAACTAAAATTAATAAAGGTTAAATTATTATTTTTAATATTAACATCCAAGCATTGAAGCATTTTATATTCTTTATCATCATCATATTTAATAATGATACCAATGTTTTTTAAGTGCTGATATTTATCATTTTGTTCAGAAACACTAACAAGCTCAATATTATTTATCTTTTTTATGATATCAAAATTAATTGTCTTTTGAAAATGAATTTGATAGTTATCGCCATCAATATTAATTCCTATATTCATTTCTAAATTAATGTCATTAGTAGGAGAAAAATTATTCATATCATTAATATCTTCTTGAAATAATAGTGAAATAAGTGAAATAGAATTATCTTTAAAAGTAATTGGATATATTACACCACTAGGAAGAACATTCGGATATAAATCAATAGAATTTAAATCTTTAACATTAAAATTGTTATTTTTAAAGGTTTTTTCATTTGGTTCTTTATTTTGACATTGAATATTTATTGAAAACTCGATAGTATCTTGTAATTGATTTTTACCAACAATTGTTACTATTATAGATTTTGGTTTTTGATAATTTCCAGTAATCGCATTACTAGTAATAATATAATCTTGATCATTAAAATCTTGATGTCATTTTTGCTTACCAAACTCATTTATTTTTTTACTAACAAGGAAAGCAATATGATTATCAATATCCACTTTGCTAACATTAGTATCATCAATAACATCTATTTGTTCAGTATTTATGCTTTCATCATTTTCCAATGATGACTTAATAGCAAATAAAGATTTTACGGTATTATTGGCCGTTAGATTAATTATCAATTGGATAGTATCTTGCAATTGATTTTTACCAACAATTGTTACTATTATAGATTTTGGTTTTTGATAATTTACAGTAATCGCATTACTAGTAATAATATAATCTTGATCATTAAAGTCTTGATGTCATTTTTGCTTACCAAACTCATTTATTTTTTTACTAACAAGGAAAGCAATATGATTATCAATATCCACTTTGCTAACATTAGTATTATCTTCAGTAGTTATTAATTGATTAATTACACTTTCATCATTTTCCAATACTGTTTTAATAACAGATAATGATTTTTTTGTTCAACTACCTTGAACATTAAAATTAATATTTAATTGACCTTTAATAATTTCACTACTATTTTTAGCACAAATAACAACTGTTATTTTCTTTTTTATCATATAATTATCAAAATTTTTTATTGAATCATAATTAATAACAAAATCACTTTTTGTTACTTTATCTGATAATGATTTTTCTTTATTAATTTCTTCTAAAAATTTCTCTTCAATAATTTTATTGACTTGAGATTCTATTTCATTTTTAGTTCCTTTTGTAGCATCTGACATTACTATTGTTTGTGATGGAATTGTAATTCTATTGTCTAAATCAAAAATATTAAATTTTTCTGGAATAACATCATTTTCAACACTAAAATTGAAATTTAAGTCACAAGGAAGCAAACCATAATTACTACCAAATTGATTAACACTCATTTCAATTTTAAATTGTTCTATTTTTTCTTTATAAGATGGTATTTTTATTGAAAAATTATTTTTAAGTGCATTTTCATCATTAATTTTAATATTAATAGCTGGATTTACTGGTAAATGTACAAAAAAATTATTAGGAATATCTATTTTATTTGTTTGTAACACATTATCAATCTTTTTTAATAAATCACTAAGATAAAAAAATTTTAGTTTTTTATCAGTAGATATTAAACTAATATTATTTAATTTATCCTTGTAATCTATCAAATTATATTTTTTATTTGTTGGACAATTATTCTTATAATAATCTTCTCAATTTTTATCTTGATTAGGATTTCAGTTGTTGGAATTATTAGTATTTATGGCACTATTTCATTGATTATTTGCAATTATTAAAATCATAGTAGTAATAATTAAAACAACAACAAATAACAAAGAAAAAATTTTAAACCAATGTTTTTTTTCTTGCTTAACATTAGGTTTTTGCTTATAATTTGATTTTTCATTTTGATTAATACCAATTTTATACATTATTTCCTCCACCAAAAATCGATAATAAAACATAAAAAAACTTTATAATGATTAAAAAATCACTACAAAGCAACAGCTAAATTATATAAATAATAATATAACAATAAAACTTATAAATTAATTTTTAAAATTAAAAAAATAAAATTAAAATATAAATTTTATTGTTGTCTTAATTCTATCATAGTAATTTTTTATTAAATATATTTTTTGTAACTATTTTTTAATTTTAACTTTACTCGTGTTCAAGCATTATCAACTTGCTTATAACTTAAATTTAATTTTTTCATAATTTGATGAACATTATATCCTCTTCGCTTTAATCTTAAAACTTCATTTTCATTAGTAGTAAAATTTGTAATACTAATAACTTCTTCCAAAAATGAAGTATATTCACAATCATTTTTTTGATATAAATAATCATTATATTTTAAGGCACAATTAATAATTTTATGATTATTATTTAAAAAACTTTTAACATAAGTAAATACTCCTCATTTTACTTCATAATATAAAAAATTTTGAAATGACTTGTTTTTTCTTTCTTGAAATTTAAAAATTGCCTTTAAAAAAATAAAATAAAAAGTTGATTTTAAATCATTTGTTTCCAAAGGAATAGCAAAAAACTTTTTAATAATATTTCGTAAAAAAAATCATTTTTTAATTCATATTTTTTATATAAAAAATTAAAAGCAAATTCATTGTTTTCAATACAATACAAATAAATTAATTCATTATCATTCATAATTAAGTCCTCCTAAATATTTCAAATAACAAACTAATTATGAATTACTAATCAACTAATTATTTAAAGCTATGATATATTAGTATTTAATTTTGAAATTCTTAATATTACATATTTAATCCATAATCACGTTTAATAGTTGTTTTAGTCACTATTGATGATGAATCTAACAAATTTATCTTATCTTTAACGATTTCTACTTCTGTTTGTGGTATGTAATACTTAAATATTTCTCTTCTAGTGCCACTTTGTCAATTTCCTGTTCTTGATTTCGATTTCAATTTGATGATAAACTAAAAAAATCTTTTAAAAACATTTTATTTTCAATAGTTAACTGATCATAATTTTTAATTGTCAAAGCAATTTTTTTTGTAATAGTAAACAAGCGTGATTTCATGCTGAATTTCCTGAGTTATCTTTATAATCAATATCAATTGGTCATTTGTTAACTAAATAAGTTACTAATTTTTGTCAATAATTTATTACCGCTATATGTAGTAATGAATAATTCAGTTCATCAAATACTAAACTATTAATAACTTCTTTTTGTCAAAAATTTTCAATATTTGAATTATTTTTTTCATTTAATTTTTTAATTTCATTTTGCAAATATTCTAATGAATCTATTACTGATTCTTCTTTTTCTAATCAATTATCATCATCTCCCTTTATAATATAGATTATTTTTTCATAACAATTTCCTTTAGAAATCATTATTTCATTTTTAAATTTTAGAAATTCTTTAAATGTTTTTATTTGGATGGGTTACATTTATTGGACACTAATTACGTAGACAAGTGAACAAATTAGTGAAAAGAAAGGAAGTATAATTATGGCCAATATTAACTCATATTCAGATGAATTTAAAAAACAAATAGTAGCTTTATATCAAAGCGGTAAGTCAGTGTCTTGTCTTGCTAAAGAGTACAATGTTACAAGAGCAGCTACTTATAATTGAATTAAGCAATTTACTAATTCAGGTAGTTTTAAAACTAAAGATAATCGTTCTGTTGAAGAAAATGAATTAATTAAATTAAGAAAAGAATTAAAACAATTAAGAATGGAAAATGATATTTTAAAGCAAGCAGCACTAATAATAGGCAGAAAGTAGAAATTATTGCTAAAAATAAAGTTAAATATAAAATTCGCACAATGTGTCGTTTTTTGAAAATATCTAAATCAACATATTATTTTAACTTAAAGAAAAAAGAAAATAAAATCAAAAATAATATGTATGATGAATCTGTTATTAGTGCTTTTAAAGAAAATAAAGAAGTTTATGGTACTAGAAGATTAAAAAAAATTTTAGAAAACCAAGAAATTTATTTATCACGCAGAAAAATTAAAGAAATTATGAATAAGCATAATTTAATATCAAAATACACTAAATTATCATTCAAAAATCATCATAATAAAGTCAATAATAGTCAAATAACCAATCTTGTTAATAGAAACTTTAATAATAGGGTTAAAAATGAAGTTATTGTTAGTGATTTAACTTACGTTCAAGTTAATGGTAAATGAAACTATATTTGCCTATTAATAGACCTATTTAACCGCGAAATTATTGGACATAGTGTTGGAGTTAAAAAAGATGCATTATTAGTATATCAAGCATTTATGCAATCAAATCGCTGTTTAAAAGATATCCAAATATTTCATAGTGATCGAGGTAATAAATTTAACAATAAAATTATTAATAATCTTTTATTAGCATTCAATATTACTCGATCTTTAAGCAAAAAAGGTTGTCCTTATGATAATGCTGTTGCTGAAGCAACTTTTAAAACTTTCAAAACAGAATTTATTAATGATAAAAATTTTACATCATTAATCCAATTAAAATTAGAATTATTTGATTATATCAATTGATACAACAACATAAGAATCCACAGCACTTTAAACTACTTAACTCCTATCAAATATCAAGAACAAGTGTCTACCAAAAAATAGTCCTAAAAAGTGTTGCCATTCCAATAAGAAAGATTATAAATTTATGTTTATAAAAGTTAGAGTACAAAACAATAATATTAAAAATTATATTAAAAATTTAGATTTATTATATGAAAAAATTTATCAACAAAAAGATCAATTACAACAATTACAACATTTATTTTTTGAATTTAATGAATTTCTTGATTTAAATAAAAAACAGCAAAGTATAAAAATAAGTGATTATGAAACTCAACAAACTAGCGAATTTCTTAGAACCTGTTTAGGATCTTTTTTAACTTATTTTTGATTAAATTAATATCATAAATGTTATTTTATAGTTGAAAAATAAATTTTTAATCGATAAGTTGTCAAATGATAAAATCTTTTTAACAAAAAAATGACAAAGAAAATAAAATGTTAATTAACTGTCAGGTTAGAAATAATTATTCCCTTTTTTAGTTTAATTATGTTTAAAAGATTCCAAACAGGTTCTTAAAGAAAATGATTTTGTATATAAAATGGTAAAAGAAATATCTAATATTTTAGATATAACATTAAATTCGATAAATTCAGATTGTTTGATAGGAAATTCTAATAATGTATTACAAATAGCAGATGTTGAATTAATAAACCAAGAAGTATCAGTTGGTCTAGTACTTTCTGAACAAAAGGTAGCGTTTACAAATAATATATAATCAAAAGTTTTAAGCTTATAAATAATGCATATTTTCCAGATAATTTAATTATCTGGAATTTAAAATATTATTTACTTATTTTGTAATTTTTTATTTTATGATTTGAATTTATAATTTACAAATTTTGTAAAATTAACGAAGAAAGAGATTTAATAATTAAGTTTTTTGTTAAAAATTATCATATAATTAACAATGAACATCTTAATTATGGAGAAAAATATGAATAAGGATATGTATTTAATTAGAGCAGTAGAAATGGCAACAATTGCTGCTTATAAATTTATTGGTCGTAAAAATAAGAATGCTATTGACTTTGCTGCTGTTGAAGCAATGACAATTATGTTAGATAATGCCCCTATTAAATGTCGTATTATCGTTGGTGAAGGTGAGTTAGATCAAGCACCAATGTTATTTGTTAATCAAGAGTTAGGAAAAGGAAAAACTTTAACTTATGATTTAGCAGTTGATCCAGTAGAAGGTACTTATCCTGCTGCTTATAATATTGCTGGTAGTATTGCTTGTTTAGCAGCAGCAGCACCTAATACTATTTTAAAGTTACCAGAAATGTATATGGAAAAATTATTTGTTGGAACCGATTTACAAGATGCTATTAACAATGAAGATGATTTTATTACTAATATTAAAACTATGCAAAAAATGAAAAAACATAATGATTTAATTGGTATTATTTTAGATAAACCAAGACATCAAAAAATAATTGAAAAGTTGGATGATTTAGGTATTATTGTTCGTTTAATTGGTGATGGTGATGTGCTTGCTGCTATTGATGTTATTAATAAGGAAGCAGATTTTGTTTATGGTATTGGTGGTGCTCCTGAAGGGGCATTAATGGCAGCATTAGCATTAAGTGCTGGCGGCAATATTAAAACTAAGTTAATTTCCTATCAAACAATATGACCCACTGATGAAGATACTAAAATTCGTATTAATATTGAAGATATTGCTATTAAAAAATATAAATTATCATATAATAAATATTATTTTGCTAAAGATTTAGTAAAAGATGAAAATGTCCGTTTTGTTGCAACAGGTTTAACAGCTGGAGGCAGTTTAAAAGCAATTAAATATTATTATGGTACATATTATTTAAATACTTTTTTTGTTTCACATGGTGTTGTTAGAAATATGGAAGTTACTTATAGTGTTAGTCAGGTTAATAAACTATTGCCAAGTGTTGAAAAAATTATGAAAATATATAATAAATATGTTTAAAAATATTTAAAGGAGAAAATTATGAATGATATTGATCGTTTACCTGCTATCCCAGTTTTAGAAAGTCAACGTTTAAAACTACGACCCATTACTTTAAATGATGCACAAGCATTATTTAATTATGCGAAGAATGAAAATATGACAAAATATGTACCGTGAAAAGCTCATAAAAGTATTAATGATAGTATTGGTTTTATTAATTCTTTATTACAAGAATATAAACAATTAAGTTCTTTAATGTGAGCAGTGCAATTAAAAGATGATGAAACCAATACGATGATCGGTACTTGTGGTTTTATTAGATATTTTGCTCATACTAAATGTTTGGAAATAGGTTATGCTTTTAATCCAAAAGAGTGGGGTAAAGGTTATGCCAAAGAAGCATTGTTGACTGCTATTAAGTATGGATTTGAAAATACTAATAGTATTAGAATTGAAGGTAGTTGTGTTAAAGAGAATATTGCTTCAGCGAAAACGATGGAAAGTGTTGGCATGAAGTTTGAAGGAATTTCTCGTAGTAATTTTATTAAAGATGGTAAAGTTAGTGATTGTAAAATATTTAGTATTATTCGTAGTGAGTATTTTAAAGATAATAAAAAATAGTAACTAGATAATAAAATTTTAATTATTATTTAATAATTTTAGTATTTTTTATATAATTAAAACGTGAATATTTTTGTTAAAATGTTTTTTTATTAAGAGGTATAAAATATTTAAAGGAGAGATTAAAATTGAAATCTTAGAACCTGTTTAGGATCTTTTTTAACTTATTTTTGATTAAATTAATATCATAAATGTTATTTTATAGTTGAAAAATAAATTTTTAATCGATAAGTTGTCAAATGATAAAATCTTTTTAACAAAAAAATGACAAAGAAAATAAAATGTTAATTAACTGTCAGGTTAGAAATAATTATTCCCTTTTTTAGTTTAATTATGTTTAAAAGATTCCAAACAGGTTCTTATAAAGACCAGCAAATTATTAATGAATATAATAAAAAACTTAGTAAAGAAATAACAAAGCAACATTTAAATAATATAGAAAAATTAAGAGAAAATTTTAAAAAAGAAGTAATTACTCAATATAAGGAAAATTTCATTAATTATCTTGAAAATGAATTTATGGAATTACTTAAAGATGATATTAGCGATCTAATTAAAATTAATATTAGTAATTGAAAACTTAAATTAATAATGAAATTACAAGAAAAAATTCAAAATGGTGACTTTGAATAATGCAATATGACTTAATTATTGGAATTGACCCTGCTGGTATTGGTAATAATGGAATTGTTATATATTCAAATGAAACTAATAATATTATTTTTAATGAAACATTCAATACATTAACTGTTTTATGAACTAAAAATATTTATAAAGAAAAATTTCAATTAATTAAAGAAAAATTTATTGATAAAAAAATATTAGTTATTGTAGAAAATTTCTTTTTAAGTTCAAAACAATTATTAACTAATCCATTAGCAACTCCTAAAATTATTGGTTCATTAATGGTATTAGTACAAGATGTTTTCAACTGAGATTATCTAGAAAACCACCCAAAAAATAAAAATAAAATAACAAATTATAAAGGAAATATAAAATTAACAAAACATGAACAAGATGCTTATAAGCATATTCAATATTATTTAAAAAATCATAAAAAAATATTAATTTTTGATAATTATTTAAGGAAATTATAAACATGAAAGAAAAAGCAAATTATGTCAAATTAACAGTAAAACTAAGTAATACTATTGAAGCAAAATATTACGAAAAAGGTAATAAAGAATTATATACTACATGAACAATATTATCTGAAATATTATTGCATCCTTTTCTTTGACAAATTACAATTTCTTCATCAAAATTATCGTTCATTTTTTGAAATTGTTTTTGTTTACTTTTTACTTTTTTTCGAACTTTACTTCTTTTTTTACTCATAAATTCTCCTTTTTTCCTTAATTTTACTTATAAATTGTACTATTTTTGATTATTTTTACAAGTATGCTTTTAAATGGAAAATAACGCCTAAATTAAAGGCCTTTATTTTGTGATACCTATACTATTAATTATATTGAAATTGTTTATTATATTTTAAATATGAAAGTTGTTTTTTAAATAATTTTTATTTAATTTTAAATTACACTTATATATTTATATAATAAAAAAGTAAATTAATTTTTTAAATATATTTACAATAAATTTAAAATTTAAAAAAAGTTAGGAGAAGTAAATGTGAATTTTAATTATAAATGAAATTTTAGAGAACAAAATGCAAAAATTGATAAATTAGTTTTAGAACATATAACAAAAAAATGAGAAAAATGAGATTGAAGAATAAAAAATACAAGAGATAAAAAGAAATATAAAATTGTTGATTATCAATATCGAACAAGAAAAACATTATATGGAATGGTAACTTATAAAAGAAGAATTTATGAATATTTTGATGAAAAATTACAAAAATGAGTTCGTGTTTGTTTAGTTGATGAATGACTAAAATTACCTAAATATAAAAGAATTGGTGAAGATGTTGAACAAACTATTATTGAATATTTTGCTGATGGAAAAAGATATCATGATATTTGTGCTATTTGTAAAAAAGCAGGTATTGGTGTTAGTACTGTTCATAGAGTTTTTAAAAATTTAGAAGTAATTGAAGCAAATCCAGAAAAAGTAAAATTAGAAAAAAATCAACCTATTTTTGTAGCAATTGATGATGGTCATCGAAAATTTTGAAATTTTAAACGTAAAGGTATAAAACACTCTATGCGATTAATAGTAACATATACAGATAATATTAATCACAAAGTACAAAATAAAAGAGTAAAGGCAATTATAAAACCAACAAGAACAGTAATTGGAGTTAAAAAGACTGCTGAATTTGTTAAAGAGCATTGTCAAAAATTTTATGAAAATATTGAACAAGCAAAAATTATTATTTGTGGTGATAGTGCAGGATGAATTAAAGAAGTTGCTGATTATTTAGGTGCACAGTTTGTTTTAGATAAATTTCATTTAATTAGAACATTATATCTTGGAATAATGGCGGGAAATAAAGGAAAATATTTAAAAGAATATAATCATTGTAAAAATTTAATTAATAATGGTAATTATAAACAATTAATTGATTATTTATATAAAGAATTAGATAATCATAAAAAATTAAAGAAAAAATATTTTAAAAATAATAAACAAGGTATTGAAAATCAAGGTGCAAAATGAAATATTGGTTGCTTTACTGAAACTAATATTTGACACGTTTTAAAAGAAATGCTTGGTGATAGAACTTATAATATTTCAATTTATATTAAAATGGTTATTTTTAAATGTAATAAAATAAATACAGAGATACAATTATTATAAGTTAAAATTTTACTTTTTTTAAAAATAAGTATTTTAGTTGTATTATCTTTTAAAAAATAGTAAGATGAATATACAATTTCATAAAAATCCAAATTATTTCTTGTCTAAATTTATAATAAGACTGTGTATGAAGTAATTTATTCCGGATTTTTGACAATCTCCCATGATCCAATATCAAAAGCAGTAGATTTATTATTAGAAAATACTGAAGATTTAACAACAGTTTTTAAAGAGGGAGGTTTGTATAAAGAATTAACAAAAAGATTAGTAGAAAAAATGTTGAATTCTGAGATGCAAAATTATTTAGGATATGATAAGAATCAACATAGTAATAGTGACAATGCTCGTAATGGTATAAGTTCAAAAAAATTAATAACTCAACAAGGTAAAATTGAGATTGATGTACCACGAGATCGCAATAGTAATTTTAATCCTTTAATAATTGCAAAAAGACAAAGAAGATTTGATGGTTTTGATCAACAAGTTCTTTCTTTATATGCAAAAGGTATGACATTATCAGATATTAGAATGCAATTACAAGAGTTATATCATGGTGCTGATATTAGTGAAAGTGTTATTAGTCAAATTACTGATGATGTTATTGATGATGTAAAAGCATGGCAAAATCGACCATTAGATAGTATTTATCCGATTGTTTATTTTGATTGCATAGTAGTTAAAATACGACAAGATAAACGCATTATTAACAAATCTGTGTATATAGCTTTAGGAGTTGATTTAGAAGGTAAAAAGATGTTTTAGGCTTATGAATTAGTGAAAATGAAGGTTCTAAATTTTGATTAGCCAATTTCACAGAAATGAAAAATCGAGGCTTAAATGATATTCTTATTGCTTGTAGTGATAATTTAACAGGAATGTCAGAAGCAATACAATCAGTTTATCCTAAAACAGAACATCAATTATGCATCGTTCATCAAATTAGAAATAGTTTGAAATATGTCTCATATAAGCATAGAAAATCTCTAGTTGCAGATTTAAAAACAATTTATACTGCATGTAGTGAAGAACAAGCAATGCAGGCTTTAGAAACATTTGAAAATAAATGAAATAAACAATATACTCAAATTGCTAAATCTTGATATAAAAATTGAGAAAATTTGATATTTTTTATTAGTTATCCAACAGAAATTAAAAGAGTAATTTATACCACAAATGCTATTGAATCTGTTAATAGTCAATTACGAAAAGTTATCAGAAATAAAAAAGTTTTTCCTAATGATATGGAAGAATTGAAAATATTTTATTTAGCAATTGAAAATATAACAAAAAAATGAACAATGCCCATTCAAAATTGAAATACAGCAATTGCTCATTTTATGATAAAATTTGAAGATAGAATTAATCTTAACTAGTACTTTGTAAAACAAAGATACACAGATTTCTAAAAAGCCTCTGCAATTACAATTTCTTTTATATTTAAAATCAATTTTAGGTCACCAAATTTGCCCATATACAAATGATTTAAAAATTTATATTGTTTAGTATTCACAAAATGTAAATCTTATATAACTTTAATTAGGAATTATTAATATCCATATCTTCAAGGATGATTTTTATTGGGTATATAAACTTTTTTAGTTTTTATTAAATTTTCTTTGATAATTGGTTTTAAAGCTATTTCTTTTAGTTCATACATTTGATTATTGTAACTAAGATATAAGAACCTGTTTAGGATCTTTTTTAACTTATTTTTGATTAAATTAATATCATAAATGTTATTTTATAGTTGAAAAATAAATTTTTAATCGATAAGTTGTCAAATGATAAAATCTTTTTAACAAAAAAATGACAAAGAAAATAAAATGTTAATTAACTGTCAGGTTAGAAATAATTATTCCCTTTTTTAGTTTAATTATGTTTAAAAGATTCCAAACAGGTTCTAAAAGATTCCAAACAGGTTCTTAGATAATTTTTTAATAGTAATGTCGTTTATAATCTTATATTTATATTTTTCTTTCATATTCATGCTTCTTTCCATATTTATCACCAAGTATATTTAACTTCACTTTTGGGAAATTTTTACTCGATAACTAATAGGAAATTATCACTAAATAATGACACAATATAAGTATTATTGTTGAATAATATTTTTCAAGTGTTAAGATTAACGTACAATTGCATATTGAAGTCTAAATTATTCTCGTCTAAACTTATAATTTAAAGACAATAATTGAATGTTATAGACAACATCGGTACGCTCCCAAATATTTAAAAAACTTATTTAAACGTAGAAAAAATCATTATCCAAGTAATAACAGTACAGATATTGAAAATAGCGATTTTTTTCTTCTATAATGAACAAAAAATTTTATCAAAATTAAAAAAAATAAGTGAAGAAAAAGATAAAGAATTAGAGAAATTAACTAATGAAAACAATAACACTCCTAAAATAATATTACTTTCTTCAAATATTTTAGAACTAAGATCAAAAATTTGAACTTTGGAAGAAATGTTAGAAAAGAAAATAACAATAAAAATAGAACAATTAGAAAAAAGTAAAATAAATAAATATAAAAATTTTTTTATTAATTTTTTTACTTTTTGAATTAAAGATAAAAACAAATGTATTAATAATAAAATAAATAAGATAAATTCTGACTATACAAATATTAAAAACAATTGTAAAGAATTAGAAAACCATTTAATTGATCAAATAAATATATGCAAAAATTTAAAAGAAAAAAAATGAAAATTTTCAGAACCAAATCCAATAAATAAAGAAAAAAAATTTACACCTAAAATATAAAACTATCTTTTTAAAAAAATATTTTATTTTTTCATAAATTTAAATATTATCAAAAAATATAGGTTCTTAAAATTTACGATAATTTTAACGTTTCAACGTAAATATAGTTTGCAATAATACCACAAGCAACGCTAGCATTAAATGATTCTATTTTTGGACTTATTGGTATTTGAACAATATAATCGGTATGTTTTAATAACTTTGAACTTATCCCTTCACCTTCATTACCAATAATTAATGCTAAGTTGCTACTACAATCAATAGTAAAATAATCAATTGCTTTTGCTGTTTTAGCAGCAGCCAAAATTCAAAATTTATATTTTTCTTGTAAATTATTAATTGCGGAAGTTAAATTATTAACTTGACAAATTGGAATAATACTTAGAGCACCGGCTGCAGCCTTTGCAACTGCACCGTTTATTTCAGATTGATTACGATTTAAAACAATTACACCATCAAAGTCATTACCCGCTGCAATTCTTAACATTGAACCAAAATTATGTGGATCAGAAATACGATCTAAAATTAAAATTCTTAAAAATTTAGATGTTGAACCAATATTAATTAATTCATCAAAAGAAAAATATTGATAGTCTTTAACATTAGCCGCAATATTTTGATGTTTAGTAGTACCTAATAGATTATTCATTGCTTGTAAACTAATAATTTCATAAGGAATATTTACACTTTTTAAATCTTTTTTTAATTCTTGGTACTTATCTTGAACTAAAAAAACTTTTTTAATTTTTATTAATGATGATGTTGATAATGCAGCAATAATAGGGTGATAACCATAAATATATTGTAATGCCATAATTTTGCTCCTTTAAATAATATTCAAATCTTTTAATTCTTGACGAATTTTATCAGCTTCTTGGTATTGTTTTTCCTTTTTTAGTTGTTCTCATATTTTAATTTTATTTTTAATCTTTTCAGAATAATTACCAACTTTAAAATCAAATCCTAATATTTTTAAAGCAAAGGTAAAAGTATAAAAAATTTCTTGAAATTCTTCATTAAAATTTTTTTTAATAAGTGCTTCATTTAATTTTTTAATCATATTTTCAATTAAAGTAATAGTATTAGTTGTATCAATATTATTTGATAAATTTTTAATAATTTGTTTATAATAAATTGAATGATGATTATTATTACATATTATATTGTTAATAAATATTTGATATGTTCATTGTTTTAAAACATTTTCATATTTTTTTGTTGACACTAATCCATTTTCAATTGTTTCCTTATTGAAATCAATTGGTTGTTGATGATCACGATTTAATATTAAATATCGCAATACATTCGGATGATTTTGCTGACAAAATTCTTTAACCAAAATAAAATTATTTAAAGATTTTGACATTTTTTCATTAGTAATATTAACATGACCATTATGTCATCAAATATTTGACATTTTTTTATTATTAGCTGCAACAAATTGAGCTCGTTCATTTTCATGATGAGGAAATTTTAAATCAACACCACCACCATGTAAATCAATAGTTTGACCATTAAATAAATCCTCAACAAAACAAGCACACTCAGTATGTCAACCAGGTCTTCCTTTTCCTCACGGACTATTTCAACTAATACCTATTGTTGTTGATTTTCACAAAGCAAAATCTAGATTATTTTCTTTAGTAACTAAATTTTTAATTCTAAAATTTGGAATTAAATCTTCAATATTTTTATGTGCCAAACTTCCATAATCTTTTAACTTATTAACTTTAAAATAAACATCACCAGCCGTAACATATGCATAATCTTTAATAATTAATTTATTAATAAATTCAATAATCTTTGAAATATATTCACTTACTTTTGGTAATTTTGTAGGAAAAATAATATTTAATTTTTCTAAGTCTTCATAATATGCTAACGTATATTTTTCAGTAACTTGTTGTTCTGTTATTTTTAAATCCGCAGCTTTCTTAATAATTTTATCATCAATATCAGTAATATTATGAACATAATTTATTTTATAATTTTGATGAATTAACAAACGATGTAAAACATCAAAAACAAGCACACCACGAATATTGCCAACATGAATATAGTTATAAACAGTAGGACCACATAAATACATATTAACTTGCTTTTTATTAGTGGCAAGCAGTTGCAATCTTTGTGAAAAACTATCATAAATTTTAATCATTTAATTAACCCTTCTTAATAAAGTTTAGTTTTCATATACTCTATTATACTGTAAAGAATATCAATCTGTAACAAAATAATTTTTTAAATTTAAAACTCTCTTTAACAAAGAGAATCATTAATAATTAAAAAAGTATTAATTATTTGAAATTTCATAATTTTTGATAGATATCATTTTTATGTTTTTATTTTTTTTCAGTTATATATAAATTTCCTTTATTAACAGAAGTTATTGTTCCTATATAAATAGTATCATTAATATTTGTTAAACTTCAAACTGCACCATTAGTACTCTCTCAACCAAGCATCAATCCAAAACTTTTATCAGTTTTACTTTTATATATTTTTCCTTCACCATTATTATTTGTTATTCCTACATAAAGTGTACTATCAACATTTGTTAAACTTGAAACTTCACCATTAGTATTATTTCAAGTAGAAACTGGCTCAATCTTAGCATTAATATCATTAGTATTTATTTTATATAAATTTCCCTTTTTATTAGCAGTTGATGTTCCTACATAAAGTACACCATTAATATTTGTTAAAACCCAAACTGCACCATTGTCTTGTTTTCAATTATTCATTAATTCAAATTTGCCATCACTATTACTTTTATATAAATTTCCTTTACCAAAAATTGATGTTCCCACATAAAGCACACCATTAATATTTACTAGAGCATGAACTGCACCATTATTATCTTCTCAATTAGAAATTTTTTTAAAATTAGTAATAGTACAAGATAAAGAAACTTCGTTTTTATAAGTACCTTTACCATTAATAATAATTTTTGTAGTGTCAATAAAACTTTTAATATCAAAATCATCTTCAGTTAGATCAATTGCTTCTTTATTTTTATCTTTAATGGCTTTTAAAATTTCAGATTTATTTGGTTTGTCCAATTGACCAATGTAAATAATACCTAATTCCTTTTTAATAATAACTGTATTTAAATCAGTTTTTTCTACTGGTGAAGGTCTTTCTCCACCACAAGTGACGACACTTATACTTGTTACTCCAATTAAAGTTACTACTGCTAGACTACTTAGTAATTTCTTCATATATCTTTACCACCTAATCTTTAATTATTTTAATACAATCATTTTACATGATTTCTATATCAATAAAAATAAACATGCTATTAAAATTAAAATAGTAATATTAAAAAATTACTATTAATTTAATATATTCTCAATAAAGAGATAAATTTAAAAATGTTACAAAAAATATCAGAAATTTTAATTAAATAATTATTTTTTGGTTTATTCTTCAGGTACTGTATTATATTGTAAAGATTGCGGATCTGTAGCGAAATAATATTTTTTAAATTGATTTTCTAAATTTAAAGTTTTCTTTAATGCAGAATAACAAGTAATAATTAAAAAAACATTAACCGTTAAATCAATAGGATATTTTATAACTCTTAATGGAAAATACATTAATCATAAAGGTGGTAATCCAGGAAATAATATTTTTAATGCAATAGGATCAGTACCAGTAATAATTAATGAAGTAATAGCATAAGCAATTGGCAAATATCAATAAATTGTCTTTTTACTATAATAAATTTTACTAAAATTTAATACTAAATAGTAAGGTAATATACATCATAAAATACTAGTAAAAGTAAAAAATAAACATGGTGATGCACCACTAGTACTAAATAATAAACCTAAAAAATCACTGGCAATACCACTAAGAAATCCTAATATTCCACCACAAAAGAAACCTATTAAAACTAATATAAAATTACCCAATTTAATTTCAAAATATTTAGAAAATGGTAAACTTTTTAACATTAAAGCACCTGTTGTATTTAAAGAAACAGCTAATGCTAACATTATTCCACTTAAGCAAATAAATTTTATTTGCTTTATCTTTTTTTTATTATCTTTATAATCAAAAACTGTGATCAATAAAAAAGTAATTAAAATTAACAGTCCACTAATTATATTCAATAACAACACATTCATTTAATTACCACCCTTTTTTATCATAATTATTTTCTTTGTTCTTAAATAATTATAAACATCTGCCAAAAAATAACAAGAACCCGTAATTAAAATTATTTTATGAGGGCTACATTCAATCATTTTTTGATAATCAAAAAATTTACCAGTAATACTATTTAAATTACTATTACTACAAATAATAATATTATCTGAGACTTTTTTTAAACAACTAATTAATTTTTGTGGATATTTATTTTTTAAACAAGAAAATATAATTTGTTGAGGAATAATTTTATTAATTTTTAGCGTTTTAATTAATGCTTTAATACCATCAATATTATGAGCAGCATCAAAATAAATAGTTTTATCATTAATTTGATATTTCTCAAATCGTAATCTAATATTAGTATCATTAATGATTTTTAAAGCTTGTTTAATATTAATTTCTAAAAATGTTTTTGAAATTACTGTTAAAACTAATTTTTTATTTTCTTGATAGTATGGTTGGTTGATTAATATTGGAGAATATATAGGTTTATAACCTTCCATATCAATTTGCTTTTTTAATTTATTATTTAAATTACCTGAAATAAAAAGATTTTTTGTCATTGGTTTTACTATTCCCAATTTTTGATGTAATATTTCAGATGTAGTTTTACCAAGTCTATCTTGATGATCTTTACCAATTGAAGTGATAATAGCATATGTTGCATCAATGATATTTGTAGGATCAATTTTTCCACCAATCCCAACTTCAATTATTGCTCATTGCACATTTTGTTCTTGAAAATAAATTAATGCAATTAAAGTTAAAATACCAAAAAAACCTAATTGATAATATTCAATATCATCAAAAATCAAGTCTCTAATACGA
The DNA here is from genome assembly GCF_977110965.1 of Spiroplasma endosymbiont of Dactylopius coccus. NCBI lineage: Bacteria > Bacillati > Mycoplasmatota > Mollicutes > Entomoplasmatales > Spiroplasmataceae > Spiroplasma > Spiroplasma endosymbiont of Dactylopius coccus. The sequence goes on from NZ_OZ373019.1 coordinate 1,085,977, forward strand.
ACTAAATCTTGATTACTAATCATTCTATCATTAACAATAATTCGTTCATTAACAAACTCAATATGGGGAGAAGTAAACAAACCAATTTTTTGTTTTAAGGTTTGTGATAATATAGCAAAAATTAAACGCGATACTGAACCTTTACCATTTGTTCCAGTTACATGAATATACTTAATATTATTGTTTAAATATTTTGGACTAATAATTTTTAATTTTTTTAAACAATCTTTATTTGAATATTTAGATATTTTTTTAAAAAATTCTTCATTCATATTTTTAAAATCCTTTATTTAATAATTATTATTATCAATATTAATTAAAGGATTAACGGTTCTTCAAGTCACATAAATTATAATTGAATTAATTATAATTTTAAGAGGTGCTTGCACAATTCTCATAATTGCTGTTACTCCATAATCCTTGGCATTAGGATCAAATAAAGTCATATCAGCATAGGAGGCTATAAGCACTGTTGTTACATACTCAGCTACTACCGCTAATAAAATAATTGGTAAAATTTCTTTAATTCTATAAATTTCTTTTTTCAATAAATAATAAAATAAAACACTATAAATACTTAATAGGCCAATAATGCCACCACCACCCATAATACTAGCCAGAACATATTTATTAACAATAATTCCTGACATAGAATATGATGATTGCTTACCTGAAATAACAATATACATGCCGCCACCAGCAAAGAAAATAATAAAAAAATTAATTAAAGCAAAAATAACTCATGGATAATCTTTTAGTTTTACTTTAAATATTCCAGCAATTCCTGCCAAAAAACCAGTAAAAATAATACAAAACATATAATAAACACTAATATATGAAGGAACAAATAACATTACTAAAATATCTGTTACTGCAGCACAAATAATACCTATAATTGGACCAAACATATAACCGGTTATTTTAATCATTAAACCCTCAAAAGCAATTCTAATTGGTGGTAATACTGTAATGGGTATCGTAATAGAAACAATAATAGTTGCCACAGCTGATACTGAAGATAACATTGTTATATAAGCAATATTTTTAGTAGTAAAACGAACACCTTTATATTTATCTTTACGAAATCATTTTCAAAAACTATTCATTAAAATATATGCTAACATTATGCTACTTAAAGTAATAATTAAATAAATAGCTGTAGATCTACTAAATAAATTTAAGGTATTTAAACCATATCGTTGAGAAAATATGTGATTAAATATTAAATTATTGGGCATTTAAATAACCACCATTCCCGAAATATTCTTTAAAACTATATTAATTTTAACAAATATATCATAACATTGTTTGCTTAAATACATATAATAAAATTAGTATTTTTTTATTTTTATCACTTAATGGTAGTTTTATTTTTTGAAATCAATCAATTATTAGTTTTGCTAAATGGTCTTGAATTAAAAAAACCATTATAAGCACTTAAAGGTGAAGGATGTGCACTCTCAATAATAAAATGTTTTTCTGTATCAATTAGCATTTTTTTATTTCTTGCATTTTTACCTCATAAAATAAAAACAAGATTAGTACAATTTAAATTTAAAAATGATAAAACATGATCAGTAAAAGTTACTCATTGATATTGTAAATGACTATTAGGTTGACTTTGTCTGACAGTTAAAGTTGTATTTAAAAGCAAAACTCCCTGTTTAGCTCAAGTTGTTAAATTACCATCATTATCTTTTTCAATATTTAAATCATTTTTTAGTTCTTGAAAAATGTTTTTTAAACTTGGTGGTAATGGAGTATTTGTTTGAACACTAAATGCTAAGCCATGAGCTTGATTTGGCTGATGATAAGGATCTTGACCTAATATTATTACTTTAACCTTTGATAAAGGAGTTATTTTAAAAGCTTGAAATATTTCTTCTCATTGAGGATAACAAAGATAAGTTTGATATTCCTTTTTAATATCTTCTAATAATTTAGTAAAATATGCTTCTTTATATTCTTGTTGAAAAAATTCTAATCATGAGGAATCAACAAATAAAGTTTTATTATACATTTTTTTCACCTACTACTTATGATAACTTTGATTATTAAGTATTTGTAATGAACGATATATTTGTTCTAATAAAACAACATAACATAATTGATGAGGTAATGTTATTTTACCAAAGGAAATTTTAATTAAATTAATATTGTCTTTTAATATTTGTGCTACACCATTACTACCGCCAATAATAAAACCAATTTTACCTTGTTGATAAATTTGATTTTTATTAATCATCTCTGATAATTGTTCACTACTTATTAATTGCCCTGATAAATCTAATAAAAATCATTGATAATCATTATTCTTTGATATGTATTCGGTGATTTTATTAGTTTCAATTTTAATATTATTAGGAATTGAATTTAATTTAGATTCGATAATATTTTTTGTTTCAATATTAGTTCGCTTTTTAATTCGTTCTAAATAATCTTTGGCGGCTGATTTTCAATATGTTTGTGACAACTGGCCAATACAAACAATTTTAATATTTATCATTATAATTCTGAAAAAGCCATGTTATTTATTCTTTCATGAACCACTTTATCTGGGTTACGAAAATCAACATCACCCAAAGCTTTATCAATAGTATTTGGATTAATAACAACTATTTCTTTTTTATTTTTATCAACTCATAAACTAAAAATTACATCAATTTGAATATTAAAATCAATTTTAAAAGTCTTGTTCATTTTTGAATCTTTCATTATAAAGAATAAATGAATTCAACCTTTTTTAATAATGGTTTTATTTTTATCATCTTTAAAGTCAGTAATTTTTGGTGAAACAATACTAGTTTTAGCAACTTTTGAAGGGTTTTCTGCTTCTGTTGCTGTTTCATATGTAACATATCAATAACCATAATATTGCTGTTTAGATATATCATTATCAGTTAAACCAAAAACTAAAAGACTTCCATTTGCATCTTTACAACTAAATGGTTCATTCATTACTTTATCTGGATCATTATTAACATTATAATTAATACTCTCATAATTACCTGATTTATATTGGTCACTATTATAAAAATCCCTAGCGGCATCTGTAACTTCTAATGCATTACGATCAATTCTAATTTTGTCTGCTGCTAGTTGCATAAATGCAGCGAGTGGTTTGTATAAAAGTTTAGTATCATATTGATAGTATTTATTATAAACATAATCAACTAACGGATCACCTTCTTTGTTTGATGGCTCGTTTTCAAAATTTGTTTGAATTTTTGAACCATCTCCAGTACCACAAGCCACAATAGTACTCACAGAAGAAGAAAGTAAACTAAGTGTTGAAAATAAAGTGATTAATTTACGCATTTGATTGTTATTCTCCTTAAACTAAATAATAATTAAATATTCACTAAGAATTGTAACTTATTTTTTTATAAAAAGCAAAAGGAAATTCATATAGGTAAAAATACATTTTTTAAAATTAAAATATTAATGTTTATTTTAATATTTTAATAAAATTATTATTGTCATAAAAGGAATTAAAAATTATATATTTTTTTATCGTTGATAATTGCGGTAATGTTTAGTAATCTGTGTAACTTACAAAAATAACTATGTTTAATTAATTCTATAATAAACCTAGAAAGAGTGAATTACAGATGGCTAAAAAGCAAAATATTAATAATAATGATCCAATATCAAAAGCAGTAGATTTATTATTAGAAAATACTGAAGATTTAACAACAGTTTTTAAAGAGGGAGGTTTGTATAAAGAATTAACAAAAAGATTAGTAGAAAAAATGTTGAATTCTGAGATGCAAAATTATTTAGGATATGATAAGAATCAACATAGTAATAGTGACAATGCTCGTAATGGTATAAGTTCAAAAAAATTAATAACTCAACAAGGTAAAATTGAGATTGATGTACCACGAGATCGCAATAGTAATTTTAATCCTGTGTCAATATCGAATGAAAATTTCCTAAAAATATTTATCAAAAAATTAAATTATTTTGGAAAGTTACACTGTTAAATAAACACAAATTCCAAATAACCTTTAAAATTTTAATTCCTGTTTTTAATATAGGATTTTTTTTGTATAATTTAATTAAACTTAATATAAGTTTTTAACTCATTGCTTTAATTTCAAAGTAAATGAGTTTTTATTTTGAAAGGATGAAAAAATGAATAAAAATTTACAAGAAGAATATGAATGAATTAATAAAGAATTGATAAAAATAATCATTGATAAAAATCAATTTACTCCAGAAATTATTAGTAATAGAGTTAATTTAGCTCAAACTACTATTGTTGATATTAATGAAAATTTAAAAAAACAAAAGATTAGCAAATTTAAAAAAATTAGTTATTTAATATTAAAAATATTTACTTTTGGAAAAATTGATAAAAATAAAATAATTAAAGAAAAAAATGATTTTTTTATAAAAATATCAAAAGAACTTTTTGGAAATATTAAAAAAGTAAAAGAATTATATATAAGAAAATCAAATAGTGAAATAAATATAGATGTTAATAAAATTAATAATGCAACTTTAAATAATTTATTAATAAATCCGAATAAATCAAACTTACCACAAATGTAAAAACGATAGATTGCAATTACAATTTCGGTAATGTTTAGTAATCTGTGTAACTTACAAAAATAACTATGTTTAATTAATTCTATAATAAACCTAGAAAGAGTGAATTACAGATGGCTAAAAAGCAAAATATTAATAATAATGATCCAATATCAAAAGCAGTAGATTTATTATTAGAAAATACTGAAGATTTAACAACAGTTTTTAAAGAGGGAGGTTTGTATAAAGAATTAACAAAAAGATTAGTAGAAAAAATGTTGAATTCTGAGATGCAAAATTATTTAGGATATGATAAGAATCAACATAGTAATAGTGACAATGCTCGTAATGGTATAAGTTCAAAAAAATTAATAACTCAACAAGGTAAAATTGAGATTGATGTACCACGAGATCGCAATAGTAATTTTAATCCTGTAATAATTGCAAAAAGACAAAGAAGATTTGATGGTTTTGATCAACAAGTTCTTTCTTTATATGCAAAAGGTATGACATTATCAGATATTAGAATGCAATTACAAGAGTTATATCATGGTGCTGATATTAGTGAAAGTGTTATTAGTCAAATTACTGATGATGTTATTGATGATGTAAAAGCATGGCAAAATCGACCATTAGATAGTATTTATCCGATTGTTTATTTTGATTGCATAGTAGTTAAAATACGACAAGATAAACGCATTATTAACAAATCTGTGTATATAGCTTTAGGAGTTGATTTAGAAGGTAAAAAAGATGTTTTAGGCTTATGAATTAGTGAAAATGAAGGTTCTAAATTTTGATTAGCCAATTTCACAGAAATGAAAAATCGAGGCTTAAATGATATTCTTATTGCTTGTAATGATAATTTAACAGGAATGTCAGAAGCAATACAATCAGTTTATCCTAAAACAGAACATCAATTATGCATCGTTCATCAAATTAGAAATAGTTTGAAATATGTCTCATATAAGCATAGAAAATCTCTAGTTGCAGATTTAAAACCAATTTATACTGCATGTAGTGAAGAACAAGCAATGCAGGCTTTAGAAACATTTGAAAATAAGTGAAATAAACAATATCCTCAAATTGCTAAATCTTGATATAAAAATTGAGAAAATTTGATAGTTTTTATTAGTTATCCAACAGAAATTAAAAGAGTAATTTATACCACAAATGCTATTGAATCTGTTAATAGTCAATTACGAAAAGTTATCAGAAATAAAAAAGTTTTTCCTAATGATATGGAAGAATTGAAAATATTTTATTTAGCAATTGAAAATATAACAAAAAAATGAACAATGCCCATTCAAAATTGAAATACAGCAATTGCTCATTTTATGATAAAATTTGAAGATAGAATTAATCTTAACTAGTACTTTGTAAAACAAAGATACACAGATTTCTAAAAAGCCTCACAATTTCTTTTAGAACCTGTTTGGAATCTTTTAAACATAATTAAACTAAAAAAGGGAATAATTATTTCTAACCTGACAGTTAATTAACATTTTATTTTCTTTGTCATTTTTTTGTTAAAAAGTGGATGGGTTACACTTTATTGGACACTAATTACGTAGACAAGTGAACAAATTAGTGAAAAGAAAGGAAGTATAATTATGGCCAATATTAACTCATATTCAGATGAATTTAAAAAACAAATAGTAGCTTTATATCAAAGCGGTAAGTCAGTGTCTTGTCTTGCTAAAGAGTACAATGTTACAAGAGCAGCTACTTATAATTGAATTAAGCAATTTACTAATTCAGGTAGTTTTAAAACTAAAGATAATCGTTCTGTTGAAGAAAATGAATTAATTAAATTAAGAAAAGAATTAAAACAATTAAGAATGGAAAATGATATTTTAAAGCAAGCAGCACTAATAATAGGCAGAAAATAAAAATTATTGTCAAAAATAAAGTTAAATATAAAATTCGCACAATGTGTCGTTTTTTGAAAATATCTAAATCAACATATTATTTTAACTTAAAGAAAAAAGAAAATAAAATCAAAAATAATATGTATGATGAAGCTGTTATTAGTGCTTTTAAAGAAAATAAAGAAGTTTATGGTACTAGAAGATTAAAAAAAATTTTAGAAAACCAAGAAATTTATTTGTCAAGAAGAAAAATTAAAGAAATTATGAATAAGCATAATTTAATATCAAAATACACTAAATTATCATTCAAAAATCATCATAATAAAGTCAATAATAGTCAAATAACCAATCTTGTTAATAGAAACTTTAATAATAGGGTTAAAAATGAAGTTATTGTTAGTGATTTAACTTACGTTCAAGTTAATGGTAAATGAAACTATATTTGCCTATTAATAGACCTATTTAACCGCGAAATTATTGGACATAGTGTTGGAGTTAAAAAAGATGCATTACTAGTATATCAAGCATTTATGCAATCAAATCGCTGTTTAAAAGATATCCAAATATTTCATAGTGATCGAGGTAATGAATTTAACAATAAAATTATTAATAATCTTTTATTAGCATTCAATATTACTCGATCTTTAAGCAAAAAAGGTTGTCCTTATGATAATGCTGTTGCTGAAGCAACTTTTAAAACTTTCAAAACTGAATTTATTAATGATAAAAATTTTACATCATTAATCCAATTAAAATTAGAATTATTTGATTATATCAATTGATACAACAACATAAGAATCAACAGCACTTTAAACTACTTAACTCCTATCAAATATCAAGAACAAGTGTCTACCAAAAAATAGTCCTAAAAAGTGTTGCCATTCCACTTGTTTCTGAAAGTGGTATTAGTGAATGAAGTGATAGTTTTGGTGAAAGTATTAATATTGATATGAATATTAACTTTCATTCTCCTAAACAAACAGTTGTAGCATAAGTTATTAATAAAATAAATTATTAAAATTATAGATATTGAATTTTATAAAACATAAATAAATTATCGGATTAAATAGTGGGTTATAAGAGATATATTTGAACTAATGGAAAGAATGATAAAAATGGATATTAAACTTATAAACAAATGAGAAGTAATAATTAAATTGATAATATATTCACAGGCAATAAGAGAATATCAAGAGTATTTTAATATTTTACAAGAATTAGAAAAAGAACGTATAACTAGATTAGAAGATCTTGAAAATAAAAAACAAGAAATAATAGAAAAAATAAATAATAAACAATTAGTAATTCCAATTATTACTGCATTATTAAATTGTTGAAGAAGAAATAAAATTCAAGATTTTGATTTTTTGATTAAAAAATTGAAAGTTAAAATTCCTCATAATAATATGAGAAAAGTATGACGTAATGTTTGAAAAGAAATATTAACTTATTATTGTGATGGTGATTTAATTAAGACAATTAATTTCGAAGAGTTTAAAGAATGACAGGATAAATTTATCGAAAATTGTGAATCATTAATTGAAAAATGAAAAGGTAAAGAAAAATATAAATTGATATTAGATACTTGTAAAAAATTATGTGAGATTTTCAAAAATTTAGTAAATGATGTATGTAGTGATCATGAATTTCAAAGAAGTGAATCATTAAATATTATTGGTAATAATATATTTTTACAAGCAAATATTGCTAAAGAAAATGGGTCTACTGATTTATCAAATAATAATTGAAAAGAAGAAATTAGAAGAGACTCAAATCACTTAATGCCAAAAACTGAAAAACCTTGTTGAAGAAGATATGTAATTAGAAGATAATTAGTAAAAAAATAAATATATATTTAAATAAATTAAAAAATAAGTTTTAACCCCTTGTTATTTTTTACTTTTATATGCTATTATTGTATAGGTAACGGCTCGGTAGCTCAGTTGGTAGAGCATTCGCCTGAAGAGCGAAGTGTCAGTGGTTCGAATCCGCTTCGAGCCACCATTATTTAAAATATAGGCAATTAAGCCTTTTTTTTAATTATTTTTCTTAGATTTAGGTTTAAGTTAAAATTTTAGGTATAATAGTGTCATTAGCAATTTTAAACAATTAATAATTCTAGAAAGAAGGGTATTAGTGTCTAAAATTTTAGTTTTAAATAATGCGAAAATAATTAGCATTAAGAAAATAATAAATAATGGTTTTTTAGTAATTAAAGATAATTTAATTTTCCAAATTAATGAAGGAAAGTATAATTATGAATTTCAAGATGCTCAGGTTATTGAATGTCATAATCAAACAATAATACCTGGTTTTATTGATTTACATGTACATGGAGGTTATGGCTATAGTTTAATGGATGGTACCATTGAATCAATTAATAATTTTGCAAAATTAGTTCCAAAAGAGGGAGTAACAAAGTTTTGTTATGCAACAGTTACTGCCAGTAAAAAAGAAATTGATAATATTCTTTCAGTATTTGCTAAGTATATGAAAACAGAAAATAAAGGTAACAAGGCACGAATTATTGGTGCATATTTAGAAGGACCTTTTATCTCAGAATTACAAAAAGGAGCACATACTCCGTCATTACTTCATGTTCCTGATCTTAATTTAGTAAAATCTTGAAATATAATTAGTAACAAAAATTTAAAATTTATTGTTTATGCTCCTGAGATAGATCCTAATTTAAATAATAAAAATTCAAATTTTATTTCTTCATTAATTAAAAATAATATTATTCCTAGTGTTGGTCATAGTAATGCTACTTTTAAAGAAATAACTAAAACTATTGAATATGGTTTAACGCATATTACCCATCTTTATAATGCAATGAGTCCCTATAATCATCGCGATCCTGGTGTTGTTCCAGCATCATTATATTATGATCAATTAGTTACTGAGTTAATTTGTGATGGAATTCATGTTGATATTGATATTTTAGCAATAACATATAAAATTAAAGGTGCCGATGGAATTTGTATGATTACTGATGCCATGAGTGCAAAGGGACAGCCTGATGGTAAGTATTTATTGGGACCATTACCTGTCATTAAAAGTAATAATAAGGTTACTGTTGAAACAACCGGAAAATTGGCAGGCAGCATTGCAACAATGATTGCTGGTTTTAAAAATTTATTAAAAATTACTAATAATAATTGACAAGATTGCATCAAAATGGCCTCTTATAATAGTGCTAAACAAGTAGGAATTGCAAATAAAACGGGTGATATTGTTATTGGTAAATTAGCAGATATTATTGTATTAACTAAGAATAATGATATTTTTTTAACAATATGCGAAGGAAAAATTGCGTATCAACAAGAATAAGTAAGTAATGTAAGGGGTTTTTAAATTATGAAATTAATTATTTTAAAAGATAAAACTGAGGTTGCTCAATTATTAAGTAAAATTATTATTGATATTATTAAAGTTAAACCAAATGCTATTTTAGGATTAGCAACAGGAAGTAGTCCAATTGAAACATATAATTTATTAATAGCAGATGCAAAAAATAACAAAAGAAATTGATCAAAAGTTGTAACATTTAATTTAGATGAATATGTTGGTTTAACTCCAGATCATGTAAAAAGTTATCGTTATTTTATGAATCATCAATTATTTAATCATATTAAAAGTCTTAATTTAAAAAATACGTATGTTCCTAAAGGTATTGGTGATTTAGACCAAAATGTGGAAGAATATGAAAAATTATTAAAAGAAAAAGGACCAATTGATTTACAAATATTGGGTTTAGGTACTAATGGTCATATTGCTTTTAATGAACCAGGTACTCTTGCAAGTAGTAAAACACATGTTGTTAATTTAACTAAAGAAACAATTGAAGCTAATAAAAGATTTTTTTCTAAAGTTGAAGATGTACCAACCAAAGCTGTTACGATGGGCATTCATACTATTTTACAAGCTAAATTGATTGTTTTAATTGCTACAGGAACTAATAAAGCACAAGCTATTCGAGAGTTAGTTGAAGGTAAAGTTTCTCCAAATTATCCATGTACTTTTTTACAAAATCATGATGATGTTACAATTATTATTGATGAAGAAGCAGCAGCATTATTAAAACCAACTATATCAAAAAAAAATTAACTTAAAGGAGAAACAAATGGAACGTAAAAAGATTATTATTGGAAATTGAAAAATGTATAAAAATATAGAAGAAACTCAATTTTTTTTAAATGAATTTAATAAATTAATAAAAACTAAAAATATTAAATATGATTATGGAATAGCAGCTAGTTTTACTAATTTACCCTTATTAAAAATGAACAAAACTTCTACTTTAATTATTGCAGCTCAAAATTGTCATTATGAAACCGAAGGTGCATATACTGGTGAAATTTCAATTAAGATGCTAAAAGATATGATGGTTAGTCATGTTATTATTGGTCATTCTGAACGCAGAATGTATTTTAATGAAGTAGATGAAACAATAAATAAAAAAATACATTCACTATTTAATGCTAATATTATACCAATTTTATGTTGTGGTGAAACTTTAAACCAATATGAAAATAAAGAAACTAATGAAGTAATTAAAAATCAAATTAAGTTAGCATTAAAAAATATTAAAACAGAAAATATTGCTAAGTTAGTAATTGCCTATGAGCCAATATGAGCAATTGGTACTGGTAAAACAGCAACAGCTCAACAAGCCCAAACGGTTTGTAAAATGATTCGTGAATTTATTAGTGAATTATATAATAAAAATGTTGCAGAACAAGTACGTATTCAGTATGGTGGTTCAGTAAAACACGATAATATTAAATTAATACTTTCTGAACCCGACATTGATGGTGCATTAGTTGGAGGTGCTTCATTAGTACCACAATCTTTTTTTGATTTACTAATTTAACTCTATTTAAATTACTAATAAAAATAAGGAGTTAACTAAACATGGAATTATCAAAGATACAAATTAAAAGTATGTGAACAAAACTAACAAAAAAAATTAAACATCGTGCCTTTCCGGCAACCACTTTTGTCAATGCTTTTAGGAATAAGTCAGAAATTTTAGCATTGTTTAGTAAAAATGGTGAAGACACTAATCAATTAGAACAAATTGGCTTTATTATTTGTACTAAAACTATTTTTGCTCCTAGTAGTGATAGTATTGTTAGTGACAAAGGTATTATTACTAATGAATATTTTACTGGTGAAGTAATTGATGTTAATAATACTCTTATTCCTAATACTTATATTCATTTAGTTAAGGTTAATAGTGGACCAATCGTTATTAACGATATTCCATTGTATTTAACTATCAATGAAAGTCATCATCAATCATTAGTTAATAATAAAATTGGTGCTAAATTATTTACAAATAGTTTGATGAAACAATTAAATTATAAAACTTCTAATTTTAGTTCTATTTCTATTACTGAACAAAATTTTATTGTTGCTCTTAATAATTTAAAGATAAATAGAAAACAAATATTGCAAAGTGAATTTATCATTAATTCTTTATTAGAACAAAAATTATCATTAGAACAGTTAATTTTATTGCAAAATAAAGAAGAATATAGTTATTTAAAAAAATTTAATGAAGTTGAATTACAAGAAATTATTAATTTGCAAAAAATAGCAGTTGTTGCTATTAAAACTAATAAAGATCAGCGAAAAATAACATTAATAGCAGGTAATAAACAACGAATTGAAAACTTTTTTATTAATGCTAAAAAACCAATCATTATTGCTATTAATGCTATTAATAAAAAAATTAGAGCAATTAATCAGCCCGAAAATATTCAACCAATAGCACCGATAACTAATATTACTAATTATCAAGATTTATGACAATTACAAAAAATTCATAAAGAACTATTGAAGTCATTTTCAAAATGGCGGATAGTATCTCAAGATATATTAGAAAATTTATCACAGACTTTTGCTTATGGTTATTATTCAGAAGTCATTGATAATTTGAAAATTACTCATTATTCTTTTAATAATGATTTATTAGATTATAATTTAATGGAAATTAAAGGACACAATTTATTAGCTAATAGTAGTAATACTATTTTATTTCTTTCTAATAATATTAGTGATAATCCTAGTATGGTTATTTTATTAAGTGAAGATTTAAAATCAATTTGTGATTTAAAAACAATAATTACTAAAATTACTAAAAAGCAATCTATTAAAATAGTCTTTAAAAAAGATATTGTTATTTTGAGTACTGTTCATTATCAATGTATTACTGATTTTATTACTAAAATGATTACTATTTTTAAATCTGATAATTTTAAACATCAGTTACAAGTTATTAAATAAAATATGAGGTGAAATTCATGAAAACAAAACAACCAATATTACTATGTATTTTAGATGGTTTTGGTATTGCAAAATCTAGTTCAACTAATGCTATTAGTTCTGCAACAAAACCTAATTTGGATTATTTATTAAAAACTTATCCGCATACTGAAGTTTCAGCTTCTGGCCTTGCAGTTGGTTTACCAGAAGGACAAATGGGCAACTCTGAAGTTGGACATTTACAAATTGGTGCCGGTAGAGTAATTTATCAGTCATTAACATTAATTAATAAGTCAATAAATGATAAAACATTTTTTAAAAATGAAACAATATTGTCAGCAATTAATCATGCCAAAAAGAATAATAGTAATGTTCATATTATTGGTTTACTAAGTGATGGTGGAGTACATGCTCATATTAATCATATTTTAGCATTATTAGAAATTGCTAAACAACAAAATTTTAAGAATGTTTATGTTCATGCTATTTTAGATGGTCGTGATACAAAAGCTGATATTTCTAAAATTTATATTGAACAGTTATTAAAAACTATGAAACAATTAGGCATTGGTATGCTTGCTACTATTTCAGGAAGATATTATGCTATGGATCGCGATAAACGTTGAGATCGTTTAAAAATAGCATATGATGTAATAGTTAATCATGAAGGTGCTTCATTTATTGATCCTATTGCTTATGTTAATGCAGAATATAGTGCTGGTCGTAATGATGAATTTATTATGCCTGCTTATAATTCTGAAATTAATAATGGTAATATTAGGAATAACGATAGCATTATTTTTGCTAATTTCCGTCCTGATCGTGCAATTCAATTAGCATCAGCATTAACAAATAATAAATATGATTTTAATATTAGTATGAAAATACCAACATTAAAAAATACTTTTTTTATTTCAATGATGGAATATGCTAAAAGTGTTAAACCACAAGGTGTTATTTTTCCACCTATATCAATGCTTGATGCTTTAGGGGAATGATTAAGTAAAAATCAATATCATCAATTACGAATTGCTGAAACTGAAAAATATGCACACGTAACTTATTTTTTTGATGGTGGTGTTGATGTTGAATATCCACTATCAACAAGAATTTTAATTCCTTCACCAAAAGTAGCAACTTATGACTTAAAACCAGAAATGAGTGCTCGCGAAATTACTACTCGTTTAGAAAGTGAAATTTCTAAAAACATATATGATGTTATGGTTTTAAATTTTGCTAATCCTGATATGGTTGGTCATACTGGTGTTTTAAATGCTGCCATTGATGCAATTGATGTTATTGATGAATGTATTGGAAAATTGTATCAAGCAATGAAAAAAGTGAATGTTATTTTAATGATTACTGCTGATCACGGTAATGCTGAAATCATGATTGATAAAGAGGGTAATCCTAATAAAAAACATACATCGCAACCAGTACCATTTATTATTTGTAAAACAGGATTAAAATTAAAATCAGGTGGTTGCTTAGCAAATATTGCTCCAACGCTATTAGACGTTTTGGGTTTAGTTAAACCAACTGTTATGACCAGTGAGTCTTTAATTATTAAATAAAAATATATTGATTTTTCTTTTTATTGATAAGTGCTTGTTTTAAGAATATAAAAGTATTAAAATATAGGCATATGAATTAAATATAGTGTTTCCCCTTTTATTTTTTTAAATAAATATAAGGGGTTTATTATATTTAGTTCCTATATTATTTTAGAAATCTATACATTTATTAAAAATTATGGAGGTAAAGTATGCCATTATCAGAAACAGTAGAATATCAATATCGAGAACTTAATGACTTTCTACAAAAATCATTAAGTTCTAAAAAAGATGAATCATCACCCAATATAACTTTAAATAGTTTGGAAGTTAAGATTGATGATATAAAAACACAATTAGATAGTAGTTTAAAAGAATATATTATTGAACTTGTATATGTAGATGAAAAGGGACGTTTAGTAAAAAATACTAATGATGAAAATGTTAGTATTATTCAACAACCACCTTTAGCAATTAATAGTGATCAATTACAACAACTAGTAATAGTAAAAGAAAAATTAGATAGTTCTCTAGTACATTTATATCGAACTAAAAAAGAAAATGATAAGATTATTCTTGAATATTTAGGTAAAAAAGAATTACCGGCATTATTATTAAAAACTCAATCAGAATCCAATAATTTAAATAATGAAGAATATAAAGAAGAGTTAGATGATCTTAATGTTAATATTATAAAAAGATCTGAAGAGCCTATGAAATTATCATTTGCTGAAAATGGAACGTGTTATTTATTTATTGATAATAAAAACAAAACAATTGTTCCTGTAGATGTAAATGATGCTAAGGAATTTAAAAACTTTGTAGCCAAAAAATGTCCTCGTAATGGTAGTATAAATATTGAAGTTGATAAAAATGGAAAGATTTTGTTTGCATATATTATTGATAACCAGACTCATAAGAGGAAAGATATAAAAATTGATGAAAAATTAATTGATACTCTTGAAAGAGTAATTAGTACAGCCTCTTCTTTACATTCACAACATTTACAAAATAATTCTTTTGCACCTAAAAAAGAAGTACAAAGTAATAATTTTTTTCCTGCAAAGGAAATTAATGGTACTGAAGCACCATCAAAACCAGTAGAACAAAATGTTAAGTCAGTTTTATCTACACCAACACCATAAATGTAATAATTAAAGGAGAAAATATAAAAATGCCACTAATGGAAAATTTTAAATGATTTACAAACATTATGAGAAGTATATATCAATCAGAAATAAGTGATGTTGAAGATATTGCTATTGAAGTAGAGGATGACCTATATTCAAAAAAGAATACACTTAATATTTTGAAGAATTTTTCTTTCAATATTAATCCATTAAAAGTAAAAAAAATAGTTAGTTTAAATCAAGATGGAAAATTTGTTGTTGATAGTGGTTCATTAGTTAATACTATATTTATTAGTGATGAATCATTAATTCAAAATGATCAAAGTATATTTAAAAAAGACCAATTAGTTTTCGTTGAGGATGAAACTGACAATACTAAAATTAAAGTATATAAAATTTTATTTGATGAATCTGAAGGTGAAATAAGACCTGAATTAGGATTATTAGGAAGTATAAATTTATTAAAATTTAATGAAATTTTTATAAATTCTGGACTGTTTAAAGAAAATGATGTTTTAATTAATCAAAAGATTAAAAGTTTATTAGATACTCCACAGTTGCGAAATCCATTTGAACAACCAAACCCAGTTTGAGATGTGGAATACTATAAAATTAATGATTATTCTTCAAATAGTACAATGATCGAAGATTTTAAAAAACATTTAAATTTAGTGAATGTTGAAAAAGACTATTTTATTTATTGTCAAGGAAATGAAATTTTTATTAAAAATGTTACTGATCCAAATGATACTTTTATAATCTCAACAACTGCTCAAAGTATTACTGATAATGATATTTTTTATTTAAATAAAAAGATTAACGAAAATGGAGAAATTTTTTGAGAAACCTATAAAATAACAAAAAAACCTGTTCTAGGACGATTATATGATAATGTAAAATATCAAGCACATAAAGTTAAATTTTTAACCGACCAGCAATTTGATGATTTAAAAGCATTAAGTACTCCTCCAGAATTAGGATTTACTATAGAACCAACAAATAATATTGGATTAGCATCTGTTATTAAAGCAGAACAAGAAGAAATTGATTTAGATGCTATGCTTTTTTTACTTATTGTACCAGAAGTATTACCAGAAGATTTACCTGAACCTTTACCGATTACAAATAATATCACTGAAACATTACAAAATAATAGCATAGAAGGTTTGTATAGTTTAGTAATAGAAGATTGTAAAATAAAAATATCAGATGCTAAATCAGATCCAGGAAATGTAATTTTTGAACAAGAACTTTCTCTGGATAATAAAAAAATATGAAATGATATAGAAGTTGCTAGTAAGTATCAAAAAGTATACTTTGCAAAAAACCCAAGTAATAATTTAGTAGAAAAATGAGTAGTTATTGCTGATCAAAATCAACTACAATGTATTGGAACACTTTCTTTATTAGAGTTAAGAAAAAGTTTTGCAAATAATAATTTATTTCCTAATGGATTAAAGGGTATTCACTGTGGAGAAAATGGATCACAAGTTAAAGTGGCAAGAGCTGCTGCTGAACAGGTAATATCACCAAAACCATCAGCTACAAAATTATCTCCAGTTATCGTTAAAAATGTTATTAATTTAAAATGAGATGATAGTAGAGAATTATGAGATTTAAACATAACAACTGATGAGCAAACATTGGATAAAAAATTAAAATTAGAAAAAGATGAAAATGATATTTTGAAAAATTTAATAGATAAAAATAATAATGCAAATACTGTTATTTTATTTAATAAGTATGATGGAAAATTTTTAAGAGCATATTATTTTGATGAAAATAATAAAAAAGTAAATTGCTCTAATAAGTTAAGTGATGAAGATAAAGAACAACTTAGTATCATAAATCAGAAAGCAAAAGTAAGAGTATCAGAAACAAGAACAGTAAGACCAATACCTGATTTAAAATCAAACTTATTTTCAAAAAATATTAAAACTTTTAATTTTAATATTTTTAATGGAAAATGTTATGTTTTATGTAATGATGAACTTGGAATTCCATTAAAAGCAGAAGTGAAACTTAGTCCTGAACAAATTCATGCATTATCATATTTAACTAAAAATGAAGTTGATTTTTCTTTAACTTTTGATAAAGATGATAATTTTAAAAGTATAAGTTATATCTTTTATAGAGATGAAGTAAAACAAAATGTAACTATTAACAGAAAAGATTTATCTAATGGTAATAATTTTAATCAAAAAACGATTGAAACTGATGAATTAATGAAAGCAATAATTACTGCTCTTAATAATCCTGAAAGTTTAATACCAGAGGATGATGGAGTAACTCCAAAACCATGAAATAGTGATACTGCTGCTAAAGTTAATGATACATCATCACCAAGTAGTACAACTCAACATTCACAACAACAACAAATGTAATTAAATCATCATTATTTTAGAAGCACAAATAAAAAATATTTGTGCTTTTTTGATTCTAAACAATATTTTTTTCTGTATAATAATTAGTGAAATATTAAAGAAAGAAGGAATTAACAAATATGTCTTGCATTATTGATATTAGAGCACTACAAGTAATAGACTCAAGAGGAAATCCAACTATTCAAGTTGAATGTTGAACTGAAGATGGTGGATACGGGATTGCTTTAGTGCCATCAGGTGCTTCAACAGGTACTAGAGAAGCTTTAGAACTACGAGACAAAGATACTAAAGTTTATGGTGGACTTGGTGTTATGAAAGCTATTAAAAATATTAATGAAAATATTGCCGAAGCCATTATTGGTTTGGAAGTTACTAATCAAAGATTAATTGATCAAACAATGATTAAGTTAGATGGAACAGAAAATAAAACAAAATTAGGTGCCAATGCTATTTTAGGGGTATCATTAGCAGTTGCTAAAGCTGCCGCTGATGAATTATATGTGCCCTTATATACATATTTAGGTGGTACTAATGCTTGTCAGTTGCCAGTCCCAATGTTAAATGTAATTAATGGTGGTGCTCATGCTGATAACAATATTGATTTTCAAGAATTTTTAATAATGCCAGTTGGTGCTAAAACATTTTCAAAGGCAATCCAAATGGCTGCTGAAACTTTTCATGCTTTAAAAAGTATTTTAAAAGGTAAGGGTTTAGTTACTGCAGTTGGTGATGAAGGTGGTTTTGCTCCTAATTTAAAATCAACTGAAGAAGCATTAGATTTAATTGTCGAAGCTATTAAAAAAGCGGGTTACACTCCAAATAAAGATATAAAAATTGCTATGGACTGTGCATCATCAGAGATTTATAAAAATGGTAAATATGTTTTTGGCAATAAAGATGGTAAAAGTAAAAATACTGAAAAATTATTAACTTCAGCGCAACTAGTAGATTATTTAGTTGATTTAACTAAAAAATATCCAATTATTTCAATTGAAGATGGTTTGGCTGAAGGTGATTGAGAAGGATTTAAATTATTATTAGAAAAATCAGAAGGTAAATTCCAAGTTGTTGGTGATGATTTATTCGTTACTAATCCAAAAATTATTAAAGAAGGAATTATTAAAAACGTTGCTAATTCAGTATTAATTAAACTAAATCAAATTGGAACATTAACTGAAACTATGGAGGCTATTGAAATGTGTCAAAAAGCTGGGTGAACAGCAGTAGTATCTCATCGTTCTGGGGAAACTGAAGATACAACGATTGCTGACTTAGCAGTAGCTTTTAATACTGGACAAATTAAAACAGGTTCAATGTCAAGAACTGATCGTGTTGCAAAATATAATCGTTTATTAACAATTGAAGCCGATTTAGCAGATCAAGCTAAATTTTTAGGTGACGATGTATTTTATAATATTAATTAATTAAGATCATATTTTATGGTTAAATTTACTGATATCCTTTTTAATTTTAAACAAATTATAATAATTATCACTAAAATAATGTAATTAGAAGAGAGGATGACTAAATATGCAAGAATTAAATAATAAAAGAAGAATTGGAATCTTAACTTCTGGTGGTGATTCACCAGGTATGAATAATGTTATTAATGCAGTATATAAGACTTTTCGTGGTATAAATCATGAAAATAGTAAAATTGCTACTGCTGATAAAAGACCATTTGAATTAGTTTTAATAAAAAATGGTTATAAAGGAATAATGACAAATGACATTCACGTTATTGATAACAATTGAGCAAATTTAATTGATCTAGGAACTGAGATGGGGGGAACAATCATTGGGTCTGCTCGTTTTAGAGAATTTGAGCAAGAAGAAACTCGTAAAAAATGTATTGAAATTTTAAAATCTAAAAAAATTGAAGGTTTAATTGCTATTGGTGGTGATGGCACATATAATGGTTTGCAAAAATTAAGTAATGAAGCAGCTATTCAATGTGTGGGTATTCCAGGTACTATTGATAATGATATTAGTTCAAGTGAGTTTACTATTGGTTTTGATACCGCTCTTAATACAATTGTTGAAAATCTTGATAAAATTCGTCAAACTGCTAATTCTCACGGAAGAATTATGATTGTTGAAGTAATGGGTCGTAATTGTGGTGATCTTGCTCTTCACAGTGCTGCTGCTGCAAATTGTGATTTAGTTGCAACTAAAGATTTAGGAATTGGAGAACAGTCATTGATTGATATTATTAAACAGTTGTACACTAAAAAACAACGTCGTTCATTAGTAATAGTAGTAACTGAACGTCAATATGATGTTAATAAAATAGCTAAAATCATTGAAAAGGATACTGATTGTGAAACAAGAGCAGTAATATTGGGTCAAATTCAACGTGGGGGAACACCAAGTGCATTTGATCGTTATTTAGCAACAATGATGGGTATTTTTGCTGCTGAAAGATTTGCAAATAGTAATAAATCTAGTATTTGTATTGGATTGCAAGATAATAAATTAGTAGCTATTGAAATTCAAGATGCATTAAACACACCTTCAATAAATAAAAATAACGTTGCTAATAAAATTTTACGTTTGTCAGGAGTTATTTTTAAAAAAAATACTTAATAAAAAGAGGTGAATAATTTGATATCAATTATAAAAAGAACTAAATGTGTAACTACTTTAGGACCTGCTTCAAATTCTGCTGATGTTATTAAACAACTAATAGAAAATGGCTCAATTTGTGGGCGTTTAAATTTTTCTCATGGTACTCATGATGAACATTTAGCAAGGGTTTTAATGATTAGAGAAGTATCTAAACAATTAAATGTACCAGTTGCTATTATGTTAGATACTAGAGGTCCGGAAGTTAGAACACATACCTTTACAAAAGGTAGTGTAGAAATCAAAAAAAATGAAATTATTACGATAATTGATAATAAAGAGATTATTGGTACTGCGGATAAGTTTTCTGTAAATTATGGTAATTTAGCAAAAGATATTAAAGTTAATGATAATTTACTAGTAGATGATGGTAAATTAACATTAAAGGTTACAGCGGTTAAAGACCATACTGTTATTTGTCAAGCTTTAAATACACATACTATTAAAGATCGTCGTGCTATTAATATTCCAAATGTTAAATTGTCTTTACCTTTTATTTCTGAAAAAGATAGAGCAGATTTAATTTTTGGTTGTCAGCAAAAAGTAGATTATGTTGCTGCATCATTTGTTTGTTCAGCAGCTGATATTAAAGAAATCCGCAAAGTTTTAGATGATAATGATGGTAAACATATTCAAATCATTGCTAAAATTGAATCACAATTAGCAGTTAATAATTTTGATGAAATTTTAAAAGAATCAGATGCTATTATGGTTGCTCGTGGTGATTTAGGAGTTGAAATTCCTTTTGAAAAAGTTCCTTTTTTAGAACGTGAATGAATTAAAAAATGTCGTACTGTTAACAAACCGATAATTGTTGCTACGCAAATGCTAGATTCAATGATAGATAACCCTCATCCAACACGTGCTGAAGTTACTGATGTTTGGGTTGCTATGGATTGGGGAGCAACATGTACAATGTTATCGGGTGAATCTGCTAATGGTAACTATCCTGTGTTATCAATTGCAACAATGAGTAAAATTCTTATTGATGCTGAAAGTCATCAAGAACAGAGTAAAATTGCTACTGATTTATTGCATACAAAAGATCAATTGGTTGCTAAAACTATTAAAAAAATTATTGAAGAAAAACCACAATATTTAATTACTAATAGTCAAGATAGTAATTATATTAGAATTATTGCTAATGCTCATTTGCCAGTTTATATAATTCCTATTGTTAATAATGTTATTGATTATAATAAATTTGTAATAAACTTTGGAATTTATACTTTTTTAGCAACTGAAGGAATTCCAGTAGAATTAAGTAATTCTTCGCAATTAGTTAAAAGCATTAGTAGCACTTATATAATCCCTACTAAATCAAAAGTATTAGTAGTAGATATTAATAATAATACTAATCCTTTTACAACTTTTATTGTTAAATAACCTAGTACTACTGAGGTAAATTAGAAAAGGAATTAGGTAAAACATGAAAATTAATGTAATTAAATTAAATGGCAAAACGATGACTTATAATATTGAAAATCCAATTACTGGTTATCAATTATTAAAACAGGAAAATGAAAATATAGATTCTTCAATTATTGCTTTTACTCTGAATGGACAATTAAAAGATTTATATTGAGAAATTAAAGAAGATGCTGAAATCAAGTTTATTAAAAAAGATGATGCTTTAGGATGAACTATTTTAAATTATGGATGTGCTATGATTTTAGCTCATACTATTAAATTAATGTATCCACAAGCGTTAATTACGATTGCTAATACTAATGATAATGGTTTTTATTTAGATTTTGATTATGAAAAACGACTTTCTAATGATGAATTAATTAAAATTGAAGAGAAAATGCGTGAAATTTTAATAAAAAATATTGAAATTAAAAGAGTTTGTCAAACTAAAGAAGAATCTTTAAAAACTCATAAAGACAATCCTTTTGCTTTAGAATATATTAAATTAAATCATGTTAATGGATTAAAATGCTCTTATTTAGTTGATAATAAGACTTTAGTAGTAGCATCGGGTGTTGCTATTAATAATTCTTCATCAATAAAAGATTTTAAATTATTAAGTATTACTGGTGCATATTGATTAGGAAATGATAAAAATAAACAATTACAGCGCATTTCTGGAATTTGTGATTATTCAAAAGTAAAATTAGTAGATAAACTTAATGAACTTGAAGAACGAAAAAATCGTGATCATCGCAAACTAGGTAAAGAATTAAGTATTTTTACTTTTAATGATGATTGTGGTAAAGGATTACCTATATTTTTACCAAATGGTATGATTATTAAAAAAGTTTTGCAGGAATATTTGAGAAAACAAGAATTTATGTGAGATTATCAAGAAGTAGCAACACCAGTTTTAGGTTCTGTTGAATTATATAAAAAAAGTGGTCATTGAGATCATTATCGTGAAAATATGTTTACTCCAATTAAAAAAGAAGAAGAACAATTGGTATTAAGACCAATGACTTGTCCTCATCACTGTATGATTTATAAAAGTGCTCTTCGTAGTTATAAAGATTTACCTTTGCGTTTAAGTGAGCATGCTTTATTATATCGTTATGAAGCAAGTGGGGCTTTAACTGGTTTAGAACGAGTAAGAAGTATGGAATTAACTGATTCTCATATTTTTGTTAGATTTGATCAAATGAAAACAGAGTTTAAACGTTGTTATCAGTTAATTGCTGAGGTTTTAAAAACTTTAAATATTAAAATTGATTATTTATCATTATCTTTACGAGATCCTGCTGATAAAGAAAAATATTTTAATGATGATAAAATGTGAAATCAAGCAGAAACAGCATTACATGAAGTATTAGATGAATTACAATTAGAGTATAAACCAATGATTGGTGAGGCTGCTTTTTATGGACCAAAATTTGATGTTCAAATTAAAACAGCATTAGGTCATGAAATTACAATATCTACTATTCAATTCGATTTCTTATTACCGAAAAAGTTTAATTTAACTTATATTGATGAAAATAATAATGAAACAAATCCAGTTATTGTTCATCGAGGATTAATTGGTACATATGAACGTTTTATTGCCACATTATTAGAACAAAATAAAGGTGTTTTTCCACTATGATTAGCACCAAGGCAAATTGCAATTTTACCAATAAATGAAAAAGAAAAAACCTTAGAATATGCTAATAAATTATTGCAAACTTGTAAACAACATAATTTACGAACTGAAATTATTAGCAGTGGAACTATTGGCAAACGTATTGTTGAAACACAAACTCAAAAAATTCCTTATCAAATTATTATTGGTGATAAGGAAATAGAAAATAATAATTTAAGTTATCGTCAGTATGGTCAAAAAGAAAGTAAAATTTTTACCTTATCAGAATTTTTAAAATTATTAACAAAACAAGTTGAGAATAAAATATAACTATAAAAATTAAAAAATCATTTAAGGTTCTAATTCTTAAATGATTTTTTAGTTAATTAAGCAATTTAAATTTTACTAAGTATATTAGTAAAATTTAAACCATTTTTTTATACGAAAAAAATATTTATATTTTTACTATTATTTTCATTGACATTGGGTTTTGTTTTCTGTAAGATACTTATTGTGCCCGAAAATAAATGGGTTACAAACTAGAAAAAACGATCTTTGAAAACTAAATAGAACAAGAATTAATCCGTCAATTTTTTATTAAAAATTAAATAAGTCAGATATCATCTTTTAAAAAAAACAATTTTATTGAGAGTTTGATCCTGGCTCAGGATTAACGCTGGCGGCATGCCTAATACATGCAAGTCGAACGAAAGTAGCAATCTTTAGTGGCGAACGGGTGAGTAACACGTATCTAACCTACCATTTAGTGGGGAATAACTGTTGGAAACGACAGCTAATACCGCATATGTTATTTATTTGCAATGATAAATAATGAAAGGAGCATTTGCTTCGCTAATTGATGGGGATGCGGCGCATTAACTAGTTGGTAAGGTAATGGCTTACCAAGGTAACGATGCGTAGCCGATCTGAGAGGATGAACGGCCACATTGGGACTGAGACACGGCCCAAACTTCTACGGAAGGCAGCAGTAGGGAATTTTTCACAATGGGCGAAAGCCTGATGGAGCAATGCCGCGTGACTGATGAAGGTCTTCGGATTGTAAAGGTCTGTTGTAAGGGAAGAAGTGCTAGAATAGGAAATGATTGTAGTATCGACCATACCTTACCAGAAAGCCACGGCTAACTATGTGCCAGCAGCCGCGGTAATACATAGGTGGCAAGCGTTATCCGGATTTATTGGGCGTAAAGCGTGCGTAGACGGTTTTGCAAGTCTGAGGTTAAATTTAGGGGCTCAACCCCTAACCGCCTTGGAAACTACATTACTAGAGTATAGGAGAGGTTAGTGGAATTTCATGTGTAGCGGTGGAATGCGTAGATATATGAAGGAACACCAGTGGCGAAAGCGGCTAACTGGCCTATTACTGACGTTGTGGCACGAAAGCGTGGGGAGCAAATAGGATTAGATACCCTAGTAGTCCACGCCGTAAACGATGAGTACTAAGTGTTGCCATGAGGCAGTGCTGTAGCTAACGCATTAAGTACTCCGCCTGAGTAGTATGCTCGCAAGAGTGAAACTCAAAGGAATTGACGGGGACCCGCACAAGCGGTGGAGCATGTGGTTTAATTCGAAGCAACGCGAAGAACCTTACCAGGTCTTGACATACCTTGCGAAGCTATAGAGATATAGTAGAGGTTAACAAGGATACAGGTGGTGCATGGTTGTCGTCAGTTCGTGTCGTGAGATGTTTGGTTAAGTTCAGCAACGAACGCAACCCTTGTCCTTAGTTGCCAGCATTAAGTTGGGGACTCTAAGGAGACTGCTAGTGTAAGCTAGAGGAAGGTGGGGACGACGTCAAATCATCATGCCCCTTATGACCTGGGCTACACACGTGCTACAATGGCTGATACAAAGAGTCGCTAAACCGCGAGGTCAAGCAAATCTCAAAAAGTCAGTCTCAGTCCGGATTGAAGTCTGCAACTCGACTTCATGAAGTCGGAATCGCTAGTAATCGCGAATCAGCAATGTCGCGGTGAATACGTTCTCGGGTCTTGTACACACCGCCCGTCAAACCACGAGAGTTGGCAATGCCAGAAGTCGGTGTCCTAACCGTAAGGAGGGAGCTGCCAAAGGCAGGGTTGATGATTGGGGTTAAGTCGTAACAAGGTATCCCTACCGGAAGGTGGGGATGGATCACCTCCTTTCTATGAAGTTTATTTTCTAATAAGAAACCAAGACAACAAGAAAAATTAGATGGATGATTTATTGGATTACTTCTTTTGTTCTGTTTAGTTTTCAGGGATTGTTTTCTCTGAGCAATTGTTCTTTAAAAACTGGATAATAGACATCTTTTAAAAAAAATAAGATAATTTTTATCTTGCAATAGGATATTCTAAAAATAAATTATTAAGAGCTTATGGTGGATGCCTTGGAATTGGAAGACGATGAAGGACGCGATTACCTGCGATAAGCTTCGGGGAGCTGGAAATAAGCTTTGATCCGGAGATGTCCGAATGGGGAAACCCACTATCTTTAATCAGATAGTACTGTACAATGAATTCATAGTTGTGCAGAGTGATACCTAGAGAATTGAAACATCTTAGTACCTAGAGGAAAAGAAAGCGAATGCGATTCCCTTAGTAGCGGCGAGCGAAAAGGGAGCAGCCTAAACCAGTCGTCAGACTGGGGTTATAGGACTGTCTATTAGGTTCGACCTATGAGAAGAGTTACAAAATTTATATATAGCAGAAGTTGTTGGGAAGCAACGCCATAGATGGTGAAAGCCCAGTATGCGAAATGTATAAATCTCTTGACAGTATCCTGAGTACGGCGAGGCACGTGGAACCTTGTCGGAATTTGCGCAGACCACTGCGTAAGGCTAAATACTAACCAATTACCGATAGTGAACCAGTACCGTGAGGGAAAGATGAAAAGTACCCCGAGAGGGGAGTGAAATAGTTTCTGAAACCATATGCTTACAACAAGTCGGAGCCCGTTAATGGGTGACGGCGTGCCTTTTGTAGAATGAGCCGGCGAGTTACGATTACATGCAAGGTTAAGTTGAAAAGACGGAGCCGAAGTGAAAGCGAGCCTGAATAGGGCGTTTAGTATGTGGTCGTAGACCCGAAACCAGGTGATCTAGCCATGAGCAGGTTGAAGTTAATGTAACAGTTAATGGAGGACCGAACCAACGTTCGTTGAAAAGACCGTGGATGACTTGTGGCTAGCGGTGAAATTCCAATCGAACCTGGAGATAGCTGGTTCTCCCCGATATAGTTTTAGGACTAGCGTCAGAATTAGTGCAATGGAGGTAAAGCTCTGAATGTATGATGGCCCCACCTTCGGGGTACTGAATGCAATTAAACTGTGAATGCCATTGTTACATATCTGGCAGTCAGTCTATGGGTGATAAGGTCCATGGACATGAGGGAAACAGCCCAGATCATCAGCTAAGGTCCCCAAATCAATGCTAAGTGGAAAACGATGTGGAATTGTTCAGACAGCTAGGAGGTTGGCTTAGAAGCAGCCATCCTTTAAAGAGTGCGTAACAGCTCACTAGTCGAATGATTCTGCGCGGAAAATGTACCGGGGCTAAGCATTGTACCGAAGCTATGGGTCTATATATATGTTTACATATATTGTGGGCGGTAGGGGAGCGTTCTAATCTGCGACGAAGTTAGACCGGAAGGACTAGTGGAGCGTTTAGAAGTGAGAATGCCGGCGTGAGTAACGATTGAAGGTGAGAATCCTTCATGCCGATTGACCAAGGTTTCCTGGGCTAGGTTCGTCCACCCAGGGTTAGTCAGGACCTAAGGCGAGGCCGAAAGGCGTAGTCGATGGATAACAGGTTGATATTCCTGTACCACCATGGTGACTGATGGAATGACGGAGAAGGCTAAAATGTCCCAGTGATTGGTAGTGCTGGGCTAAGTACAAAGAGGGTTGTGTAGGCAAATCCGCACAGCGTTAACCTTGAAGTACGATGGGGAGTGAACGGTTCGCTTAGTAACGAAGCATTTGATGCCATACTTCCAAGAAAAGTTTCTAAAGACATCACCATGGTGCCTGTACCGAGAACGGACACACGTGGTCAAGGAGAATATCCTAAGGCAAGCGAGATAACTATAGCTAAGGAACTCTGCAAAATAACCCCGTAAGTTAGCGAGAAGGGGAGCTCATAGCAATATGAGTCGCAGTGAAGAGGTCCGGGCGACTGTTTAGCAAAAACACAGCTCTCTGCTAAGTCGTAAGACGATGTATAGGGGGTGACGCCTGCCCAGTGCTGGAAGGTTAAAGAGATTTGTTAGCGTAAGCGAAGCTTTGAACTGAAGCCCCAGTGAACGGCGGCCGTAACTATAACGGTCCTAAGGTAGCGAAATTCCTTGTCAGGTAAGTTCTGACCCGCACGAAAGGCGTAACGATCCGGACGCTGTCTCGGCTATAGACTCGGTGAAATCTTAGTACCTGTGAAGATGCAGGTTACCCGCGATTAGACGGAAAGACCCCGTGGAGCTTTACTACAACTTGATATTGAATTTTGGTGTAAGTTTGTACAGCATAGGTGGGAGACGTTGATATGCAGACGCTAGTAGGCATGGAGTCACCATTGGGATACCACCCTTGCTATATTGAAATTCTAACTTGAGATCATAATCTGGTCTAAGGACAGTGTCTGGTGGGTAGTTTGACTGGGGCGGTCGCCTCCTAAAAAGTAACGGAGGCGCCCAAAGGTACCCTCAATATGAATGGAAATCATATGTAGAGCGCAAAGGTAAAAGGGTGCTTGACTGCGAGACATACAAGTCGAGCAGGAACGAAAGTTGGGCTTAGTGATCCGGCGGTGCTGTGTGGAAAGGCCGTCGCTCAACGGATAAAAGTTACCCCGGGGATAACAGGCTAATCTCTCCCAATAGTTCATATAGACGGGGAGGTTTGGCACCTCGATGTCGGCTCATCGCATCCTGGAGGTGTAGTCGCTTCCAAGGGTTGGGCTGTTCGCCCATTAAAGCGGTACGCGAGCTGGGTTCAGAACGTCGTGAGACAGTTTGGTCCCTATCTGTCGTGGGCGCAAGAAATTTGAGGAAAGCTGTTCCTAGTACGAGAGGACCGGAATGGACCTACCTCTGGTGCACCAGTTGTCACGCCAGTGGCACAGCTGGGTAGCTATGTAGGGCATGAATAAGCGCTGAAAGCATCTAAGCGCGAAGTCAGTTCCAAGATGAGATTTCTCATTCGAAAGAAGTAAGATCCCTTGAATACTACAAGGTTGATAGGTCAGGTGTGTAAGCATAGTGATATGTTCAGCTTACTGATACTAATAGATCGAGGATTTATTGAAGAATATATTCTCTATTGCAAATCAAAAGTAATCAAATTTAAAGATGTCTGTTTCTAGTTTTTAGGGAGCAATTGCTAAACTATTTGGTGTCCATGGCGGAGTGGTCACACCTGTTCCCATCTCGAACACAGCAGTTAAGCACTCCAGCGGCGAAAATACCAGCAATGGGAAAATAGCACGATGCCAAATTTTTTTTACTTATTTTAATGTAAAAATTAAAAAAATCTTAATTTTTACATTAAAATAAGTAAATAATTTTATTAATAAAAATAAAATGGTGAAAAAAACCCTTTTATTTTTAATTTATGATTGTTTTAATCCACTTATACGCTCTGCTATTGATAAATCATTTTTTATTCATCAATAAATAGTAATAATAAATCCAATTAATGATATATAAGTTATATATTGTAGTAAACTGCAAAGTCCATAGATTAGTTTTTCTTTACGATTTGATCCAACATTAATTCCGGTGACGATTTCACCAACGGATCTAATATTAAAAATTCATAAAATAGCATTAATAATAAATAAAAAATTATTAATTAAACTTTTAATTAAACGTTTTGTTTGAATATTATTCTCCTTTAAACCAAGTATATAGGGACTTCGTCCCTCGCCACTACGTGGCTCACCCAAATTATAGTCCCAGTAGGTTCACTGGGACTATAATCATTTTTATTTATCTTTATTTTTAGGTTTATCTTTCTTCTTTAAAATATTATCCAATTTATCTAAACCAGCAGACTTAATATCACTATAAGTCATATCAATACTACTTGCTTGTTTAAGGTATTTCTTAGAACCTGTTTAGGATCTTTTTTAACTTATTTTTGATTAAATTAATATCATAAATGTTATTTTATAGTTGAAAAATAAATTTTTAATCGATAAGTTGTCAAATGATAAAATCTTTTTAACAAAAAAATGACAAAGAAAATAAAATGTTAATTAACTGTCAGGTTAGAAATAATTATTCCCTTTTTTAGTTTAATTATGTTTAAAAGATTCCAAACAGGTTCTTAGAGGTGATAGTTCACTTTTAAGTTCATGCACATAATGTAAAGCACGTGAATTATACCTCTTTAACCAATGTCTAGGAAAAAATAAAGTCATAACCATTGCTTCACCTCTATAACTAGGAGGCATAAATACCTTTTTTAATCATTTTCTTTGTTTTACGATGTGAAAACACTACTTTATTATAATCTTCAATATTAGTATATAAATTAATATTAAACACAACAAAAAATAAAAAAACACGCATTCTTTTAACTTGAACAACATATTCTACTTTTTCTCTTGCTTGTACTGGTATTCTATTAGGGTGTTGTTCAATCAAATACATCGTACCATTAAACATATGACCTATTAACTTACAAAATTGTCCTAAACTTTCTTGTTGATTTTTAAACTGCATTCCTAAATCATTAGAATTTTAATGCTAATTCATCTAAAATTATTAAATCTTGTTCCTCAAAAGCATAATTACTTGCTAACTGATTAAAAGTAAAAACATCATTATAATTAACCAAATAAGAATAACCAGTCTTTAATTTAATAGGAAAAGGACTAACTACTCGTTTCTTATGAGTTTGAGCTAAACAACAAGCAAGAGCAGATTTACCAGTACGTGGTGGTGCTGAAATAATATAACTACCTACACGTTTTAATATTTTAACATTACGAATAGTTATACAAATTGGATAAATAATAACAATCAAACCTATAACTAATAACACATAACCATATCAAGGCATTATTTCAACTCCTAACCTATAATTAAACTAATTGCTCTAACAAATAATCACAAAGGTATAATATTTTCAATTGCACTAACAATATCAACATTTAAAGCAGTACTAATAGTATCTGAAAAAATATGCCGTAATAAACTATCTGTTGTAAAAAGAAACTGTCTTAATGGTTCAACGGGTAAAACTTTACCAACAACACCATAAAGTACTCATCTAAAAGCATTACGCAATTGACCAAAAACATCATATCAACTAACTCGTTCATACTCAGGATTAAAAGCACTATTTGGTGGAACTGGTGTTACTTTCTCACTTGAAAAAATATTAACTTGACCAAAATTTAACTGTGGTGAAAAAGTTGGTTTAGTTGATTCACCATGAACATCAAAAAATACTGTTAAATGTCTTAAATTTGGAACACGAATAGGCATAGTAACAAAATTATATAAATGTTGCTGATAAACATCATTATCAACTTTACCTTTAAAAACATATTTTGTGTCACCAACATTATCTAAAAAACTAAAAACAAAATTAGCAGTAAAAGTTTTAAAATATTCATATTCAAAATAAAACATAAAACCTTGAATATAAAAACTTAAAGGTTTATCAATTTCAAAATTTAACTGTGTTTGAAAATTTATAATTTTTTTACCAGTATTAACAAAATTTAAATTATTAGTATTATTCTTTGCAACATAATTATGATTAAACATAATACGTGAAAATTCATCTAATTGTTTTCTATTAAAAGTATAAACACCAGTACCCATATCTATCATTTGTGACGGAACACCAACTGTATCACTATAATAATAACAAGTATATAAACCTTCATTATTTCCTATAAATTCACCACTTACTAATTTTAAATCCGGTTGGTCAACATCAAAATAAGCAGAATTTCATGGAATTGTTGCTCAATATCAAAATCATGATATTTAACATGTTTAACCATTTCTTTTGTAATATCATAATTAACAACATTAGGGTCATTTGAAGCAATTAAACTAGTCGGTGCTTGAACAGAAGTATTTACAACAAAAAATAATTTAGCAAACTTAAATCACATAATTATTTACCAAATAAACATTTTAAAATTCACCATGAACCATAAAATATAATAAATCCAATAAAAAACTGAGTTCCATAAACTACTAAATTTCATAAAATAGTAGTAAAATCATCAACTGGATTACCTATAAACATAGTTCAATAATCAACAATACATTGATGTATTTTATTGTAAATATCTCAAACACTCATAATTAACACCTACCCAAACAATAACCTAAAAATAAATTTAATACTACGATAAATAAAATTAAAAAATACACCTAATACCAACCAAAAAGTCAAATTAAACAAAATATAAACTTCATTAGTAATATTTGGTTGATTTAAAAATATTTGAATATCTCTACTAGAAAATATAAAAATAAAATGCAATATACTAACTACAAAATTAGACATAACTATTTACCTACAAACTTCCCTTTTTTATTTTCAATACCTTTTGCCTTATTTCTTAAACGTTTTCTTTCATGTTGTTTAGCGATTTTTTTACCAACAAATTTTGAACTACCTTTAATATTTTTATAACTTTGCTTTACAGTCCCCGATGTAGAAACTGGTTGAATATCAATATTTAAAAAAACTGAGAACCTGTTTAGGATCTTTTTTAACTTATTTTTGATTAAATTAATATCATAAATGTTATTTTATAGTTGAAAAATAAATTTTTAATCGATAAGTTGTCAAATGATAAAATCTTTTTAACAAAAAAATGACAAAGAAAATAAAATGTTAATTAACTGTCAGGTTAGAAATAATTATTCCCTTTTTTAGTTTAATAATGTTTAAAAGATTCCAAACAGGTTCTGACATAGCAAACTTTATTAAAAGAATAAAAACAACAAAATTACCTAAATTAAAACCTAAATCTGCCATTGGCAAATTTCAAAATTTCATAAAAATTTCTCCAAATAATTCTAAGAACCTGTTTAAAATCTTTTTAATAAAATTGAAATAAAGGAAAGAACAACCATTTGTAAGCTAGTATTTAATTTTCTTTCACAATTTTTTCATAATCTTCTGCATTTTTCTAATCATGCAAAACTTCGTTCTACAACTCATCTTTTTGGCAATAATACAAAAGAATGTAATTCATTACGTTTGATAACTTCAACATTTGCATTTATGATTGTTTTGATTTTAAAAGCAAATTTTTCACCAGTATAACCAGCATCTACTAGTATTTTTTGAACTTTAGATAAATTTTCTTTTTCATTTTCAATCATTATTATAGCACTGTTACCATCTGTTTTTTCTGCTGTGGTTATGTAAATTGTATGTGGTAAACCTTGAGAATCAACAGCAATATGACGCTTTATTCCTGAAATTTTTTTACCAGCATCATAACCTTTATTTTTAGCAGTATCTGTGTTCTTAACACTTTGTGAATCAATTATACAAAAACTAGTTTGTTCTTTTCTACCATTATTGATACGAACTTTTCTAACTAATTTTTTTTAAAATTACTTGTCAAGTGCTAGGTTCTTTATCACTATTTTTACTTCAAATTTGAAAATAATAATATACAGTTTGTCATTTTGGAAAATTTTTTGGTAACATTCTTCATTGACATCCACTTTTTAATACATATAAAACCAAGCATTAGTTGAAAATATTGGTTGCTTTACTGAAACTAATATTAAACAAATTTTAAAACATATGATTGGTGATAGAACTTATAATATTGATATATATACAAAAATGGTTAATTTTAAATGCTATCAAATAAATACTGCCATCCAGTTATTATAAATTAAAATTAAAGATTTTAAAAAAACCAAAAATAAAATAAAACTTATTAAAGTAATTATTAATAAGAATTTTTGAATTATAAAAGTAAGTATTATTATTGACTAATATTTTACAAGTGTTAAGATTAACATACAATTGCATATTGAAGTCAAAATTATTCTCGTCTAACTTTATAATTTTAAGACAAATTTGAATATTATTGACAACATCGGTATGCTCCCATTTACAATATTATATTATGACATTTTTTTGTAAATAATAATCTAAATAAATGTAATTATAAGTTAAGTTGTATTTTAAATGATGGTATGGATGGGTTACACTTTATTGGACACTAATTACGTAGACAAGTGAACAAATTAGTGAAAAGAAAGGAAGTATAATTATGGCCAATATTAACTCATATTCAGATGAATTTAAAAAACAAATAGTAGCTTTATATCAAAGCGGTAAGTCAGTGTCTTGTCTTGCTAAAGAGTACAATGTTACAAGAGCAGCTACTTATAATTGAATTAAGCAATTTACTAATTCAGGTAGTTTTAAAACTAAAGATAATCGTTCTGTTGAAGAAAATGAATTAATTAAATTAAGAAAAGAATTAAAACAATTAAGAATGGAAAATGATATTTTAAAGCAAGCAGCACTAATAATAGGCAGAAAGTAGAAATTATTGCTAAAAATAAAGTTAAATATAAAATTCGCACAATGTGTCGTTTTTTGAAAATATCTAAATCAACATATTATTTTAACTTAAAGAAAAAAGAAAATAAAATCAAAAATAATATGTATGATGAAGCTGTTATTAGTGCTTTTAAAGAAAATAAAGAAGTTTATGGTACTAGAAGATTAAAAAAAATTTTAGAAAACCAAGAAATTTATTTATCACGCAGAAAAATTAAAGAAATTATGAATAAGCATAATTTAATATCAAAATACACTAAATTATCATTCAAAAATCATCATAATAAAGTCAATAATAGTCAAATAACCAATCTTGTTAATAGAAACTTTAATAATAGGGTTAAAAATGAAGTTATTGTTAGTGATTTAACTTACGTTCAAGTTAATGGTAAATGAAACTATATTTGCCTATTAATAAACCTATTTAACCGCGAAATTATTGGACATAGTGTTGGAGTTAAAAAAGATGCATTACTAGTATATCAAGCATTTATGCAATCAAATCGCTGTTTAAAAGATATCCAAATATTTCATAGTGATCGAGGTAATGAATTTAACAATAAAATTATTAATAATCTTTTATTAGCATTCAATATTACTCGATCTTTAAGCAAAAAAGGTTGTCCTTATGATAATGCTGTTGCTGAAGCAACTTTTAAAACTTTCAAAACTGAATTTATTAATGATAAAAATTTTACATCATTAATCCAATTAAAATTAGAATTATTTGATTATATCAATTGATACAACAACATAAGAATCCACAGCACTTTAAACTACTTAACTCCTATCAAATATCAAGAACAAGTGTCTACCAAAAAATAGTCCTAAAAAGTGTTGCCATTCCAGGTAAATGATATATACCAGTGCTAGTTGATGGTGCATTTATAAAATCAAATTGATTTATTTCATTTACCATTTTTTGTTCTTGTTCTTTAATTAAAAAACTTTCTACTATATGCTTAGTTATTTGCTCTTGAATAGAATATTGTGCTTTTTCTTCAGAAAAACCTTGATTAATACATTCAATAAAAATGAAAGATAATTTTTCATTTATTTCATTATTCTTAATAATCTCTTGATAAACATCATTAAATTCATTATTTAATAATTTTATATTTAATATTGATAAATCTTCATAACTCATATTTCTAAAATTTAAATTAAATTCAAATTTTTCAAAAATATTTATTATTAATTGCTGATTTTCAAATTCTTGATACTCGCTTTCTGATTGAATTACTTTACTAGGCATCTTTTAATCTTCCTTTTCTAATATTTTAATTTAATAAAACCTAATATAGAATAATTTATATATTAGGTATAAACATTTATTAAATTATTTTATCATTTTATCATAATTTCTATTCTAAATATAAAAATTATTAAATAATATGTATAAAATTTATTATTTATATAAATTTATTTTATTTAAAATTCTACTTTAATTAAATAACATCCTTAACAATAGTAATGCCATTTTTAAGCATTGAATATCATGCATATTGATTTAAAATATGAGCTGGATGCTCTGGTTGATCATAAGTATTTGTCATTGTCATTGGAACAATAACATTTACTTCTTTATTGTGCTGATTAAATCAAGTTTTACAACTAATAGCAAATTGATAAATACAAATATCAGTACAACAACCAACAATAATAATGTTATCCCATTGTAAATTTGGCTTAAAATCAAAAGCAAAAAAACCATTAGTACTATTTTTTTTAATAATCTTAATATTGTCAAATTTTAATTCTTCTACTAACTCTGATTCAATAGTATTTTCCAAACAATGACTAGGAAAAGTATGAAATTCGGGGCTATGTTCATTATGAGCATCATTAAAAGCAATAACTTTAGTTTCATTAGTATTTACTTTTGCTAATAAATTTTTAATTGGTTTAATAATTGAATTAATATTGGATGAAAATAAATTTCCTTTTTTAGCAAAGCCATTAACCATATCAACAATAAATATAATATTATGACCTTTTAAAGTTTTAAAATTCAAATTAACTGTTTTATCCAAAGTTTTATTTATAATTTCAATAAATGAATCATTATTTTTCATTATTCACCTCTATTTTTTAAAAATTAATCGTTTAATAATAAATCAAATTATACTACAGCCAGAACAAATTGGCATTAAGAAAATAGTAAAAATAATTCCTACTTTTAAAAAGAAAATATCTATTGTTATTCCCTGACTACTTTGATAGGTTAAACTATCAATTACACCATTTATATAAATAAAATTAAATCCATTAAAAATGTTTTCTATTTTAATACTTAATAACATAATTAACTCTAATAACAAAAATATAAAACCAGAAAAAAATAAAATAGTAATTATTTTTTCATCAAGAGGTAATTTTTTTCATCAATTTTTAGTTATCATTATTATCACCTATTTTTTTAATTATATCATTGTTATATTACTGCTATAAAATAAATAAAAAAATTCTTACTTTAATGTGAAAAATAAGAATTTTTTAAAATTAATAAATTGCTATTTTTATTTTTTTACTACTTTTAAATAACAACTGTATCCAAAAATAATAAGACTTGTAAAAAATAAGATTGGAGTAGCAATAACCGCTAAGATTACTCCTATTTGCAACTGTGCTGCTGTACCTGTTAAAGTTGCAGTTCCACCTAATGCAGCAACTGCAATTTTTAATTTATCAAAAAAATCAGTTAATGACATAGTAACACCAAAATTAGTTATACTACCCTTAATAAAATCTCCAATAGTTCAAGGATGAGAATTTCTTAAAATTCAAAACCCATCATGACTTTCAGCCGCTTTAGCTCCTAGAGGTTTAACTGTTCAAGATACTGTTCCAATTAAAATTAATCCTAAAATCATTACTATTAACATAGTTATAAATACGTAAATGCCAATTTTATCTAACTTTGATAATTTTTTTCAAATTTTTTGCATAAATTTTCTTTTTCTTTTAATATAAATATGGCTCAAAAAAATTTTAGCAAACTTTAAAAAAAATATTATATTTAAAATATATAAAACTGAAAATAGGTATAAAATAGTAATATTTAACATAAAATTATTTTTTTGGTTTTTTCTTTTAACTTTTCTTTTAAAAAATAATTAAAAATAAAATAATTTTACATTATCTTTAAAAAATAATTGTAAATGTGAAAAATATCTATTATAATGATTAAGGTTTTTTAAGAATAAATAATTCTAATAAAACAATAAATAAGGAGTATTAGCTCAGCTGGGAGAGCAATTGCCTTACAAGCAATAGGTCGGCGGTTCAAGTCCGTCATACTCCACCATTTACCTGCTGATGTGGCTCAATCCGGCAGAGCAACGGTTTTGTAAACCGTAGGTTGCAGGTTCGATTCCTGTCATCAGCACCATTATTATTTATGGAGGGGTAGCAAAGTGGCCAACTGCACCTGGCTGTAAACCAGATCTCTTCGAGTTCGGGGGTTCGACTCCCTCCCCCTCCACCATATTACTTATTGGGGTGTAGCCAAGGGGTAAGGCAACGGCCTTTGACGCCGTCATGCGTTGGTTCAAATCCAACCACCTCAGCCATATATTTTATTAATTTGTCCTCGTAGCTCAGCGGTAGAGCACTCGGCTTTTAACCGAGGTGTCGCAAGTTCGATCCTTGCCGGGGACACCATTTGATGCCCAGGTGGTGAAATGGCAGACACGTCGGGCTTAAGATCCGATGACTTTTACAGGTTGTGCGAGTTCGAGTCTCGCTCTGGGCACCATTTTATATATTTATTAATGACGAGGAAGTATTCCTCATTTTTTATAAGCAAGTAAACTATATTTTGCCCAGATGGCGAAATGGCAGACGTAGTAGACTCAAAATCTACCGAGAAATCATGCGGGTTCGAGTCCCGCTCTGGGCACCACTAATATTAAATTACTAGTATAAAAAGGTATTCTTTTAAGAATACCTTTTTATTTTTATAATATTAAATATTATTAAACTGATAATCGACGTTCTAAAGATTGTTGTTTAACAGGCAAACGTTCTTCAGAATTTAATGCTGCTGTATTAAGTGGTTTAGGATCAGCTATTTCAACAACATGAGAAGTTGACATGACTGATTGTGTTTCCTCTCCATTATTAATTTTTTCTGGATTAAAAGGTTTATTTAATAATGGATTATTATCATCACTATCTTCAGAACTTGATGATGATGGTGAAGATGTACTGCTAGAAATATTTTCATAATTATCTTCCTCATCAAAATCATTAACATCCGCACATCAATTTTCATATAATTCCATTCCAGTATTTACTAATAAACCAGTACCAACTATTGCAAGACCAGCTATTGTTTCTCAAAAAGCCGTTGATCTTTTTTTATAAAATGGTTGATCATCATCATTATTATTTGGATTACTTAATTCATGATATGCAAAAAGACTAACACCAGTAATTGCACTAGCAATAGTTATTGATGCTAATAAACTTGCAGCTGTATTACCTATTTTTTGTCATATATTACGTTGTTGATTTATTGCATTTTCTTCATTATTAGGTGCACAACATTCTGATATTTTTTTACTAATTGTCACTATATGAATTAAACTTGAAGCTGCTGCTGTAATAAAAGCATATGTAACAGGTAATGTATCTGGATTGGGTGTTGGTCAGTTAAGTAAATCTACTGGTAGTGGTAATAATGGTGCTGTTGCAAAACTTTCTACTGTTAATAAATTATTAATCCTTAGAACCTGTTTAGGATCTTTTTTAACTTATTTTTGATTAAATTAATATCATAAATGTTATTTTATAGTTGAAAAATAAATTTTTAATCGATAAGTTGTCAAATGATAAAATCTTTTTAACAAAAAAATGACAAAGAAAATAAAATGTTAATTAACTGTCAGGTTAGAAATAATTATTCCCTTTTTTAGTTTAATTATGTTTAAAAGATTCCAAACAGGTTCTTACATTATTAATATTTCAATATCTTAATATTAAATTAGTTAACGAAATTTTTGAATTAATTGCTCCTTCCCCCATAAAACATAATGCTGGTGCTAGTGATAATACTCCATCTTGATATAATAAATAGTTACCCCCAGTTACCATTCAATTACCAAGAGTAAGTAACACATCTCTTATAGTAGGTACTACCCTATTTCTATTATTAGTTGATATTAAATCATTTGATAATAATTGTTCTGTAAAAGAATAACTTCTTGCTGGTGATGAATCCATATTTTTCATCCTTTCTAAAAAATAATTTAAAGTAATAAAATTAATATAAAAACACCCATATTAAGAATTACAATCCTTAAATATGAGCTAAACTCTAGTCTTTATTTATTACTTCTTGTATTATAACCCTATATTAAATAAATGAAAGTAATATAATCATTAATATTGAAATTATGAAAAATAATTTTAATAACTTAAATAATTAAATTAATAATATTAAAAATAAATTTTTATTATTTCCTTATATAAGGAGGAGTTTTATTTTTTAATATTACTTTTTTAAAATTTACTTAAAAACCTTGTTTTTTCTTATTATTTATTTGTAATAATATCATTTTATTAAATAAAATAAAATTTTGATTTTCTATATATTTTCCAATACACATTATTAATAAATAACATCGCAAAATTTTATTTACTGAAATTGGTTTTAATAAAATATTTTTTTGTATAATTAACTGTTATAAAGGAGGTAATTTATTAATATGAAAAAACAACGCTTAAATATCTCAAAATTAGGATTCTTACTTTCAGTAATGGGTTCGGCAGTAGGATTAGGTGGTATTTTAGGATTTCCAACTCAAATGTATAACCATCATGGTGCTTTTCTAATCCCTTTTTTAATATGTATGGTAATTTGTGCAATACCAGTTTTATTTATTGAAATGACAATTGGTAATAAATATCGAAAAAATCATATTGAATTTTTTAGTGAGGTTGGAGGTAAAAAGGGTGCTTTTTTCTCTTGATTGCATTCAACAACCGTTATTTTACTAAGTACTTATTATAGTGTTTTAGTAGGATGAACTTTAATTAATATTATTATTAGTTTTACTTCTAATTTAAATAAAGGTTCTTATTTTTATCATAATATTTTACAACAAACAAATGATCAAGATATCAGCAATTTAAATAGCCTAGGTAACTTAAATTGAATGATTTTACTTGCAACAATTGGTGTCTGAATTATTTTGGGTATCATTCTACTAGGTGGTGTTGAAAAAGGAATTGAAAAAGCCAATAAAATTATGATTCCATTTTTATTTTTAATGATTATTATTTTAGCAATTTATACTAGTACATTATCAGGTGCTAAACTTGGATTAAATGTAATGTTTGATTTAGATGCTAAAGAATTATTAAATCCTGGATTATGAAAAGATGCTTTTGGTCAATCATTCTTTATGTTATCAACATGTACAGGAACCATTTATATTTATGCAGCTCATGCTCCCGAAAAACAAGATAGTACTAATCAAGCTTTTGTAGTAGCCTTTGGTACTAGCCTTATTGGTATATTAACAACAATTATTGTTTTTAATTCAATAGGTGCAATTGCTCAAAATCAAGGTAAAACTGATATTAAAGATGTATTTCAAGCAGGACCTGCTTTGATTTTCCAAGTAATACCACAATTATTTGCTATTATTAATAATCAAGTTCCTATTTTAGGAAATATTTTAGCAATATTATTTTTTGTTACACTTTTCTTTGCGGGTATGTCCTCACTAATTGGTCAAGTTGAATCAATGGTAAATGGTCTAGAATATGAAATTCATTTAAAGCGCAAACAAGCATTAGCAATATCATTATTAGGAGCAATGGCAGTATCAGTATTATTCACCTTTAGTAATTCACCAGCGCTGTTTAATGGGCTAGCAATCTGAGTAGCACAAATTTGACTACTAATAATTGGGTTTATTTTATTAATTGGTATTAGTCCATATGGCTGAAAACTATATGATACATTAAAATTATATAATAATGAAAATTCATGAATGAAATGAACAAAAAGATATAAAATAGTAATTTTAATTATCGCACCAATTTTAATTTTAATTAATATTGCTACTGGTATCTATGATTTTATTATTAATATTATCAATGCTAATTTTGTTTATGGTACAGTTGGTCTAACACTTGGTGTTGGGTTAGTTTTACTTTTAACTTTTATCTTAACTTATCATAAAAATATTCATACTGGTTTTAATAAATTATTTAAAATAAAAACAAAAACTGAAAGAGGTTAAAAAACATGGATGTTGGAGCAATTATTTTAATGGTAATTTCTTTAGTAAGTATTATTGGTCTTTTTATTTTCTTTGTCATAATGGATTTTAAGAGTCATAAAAAACAAAAAAGAAAAGAAAAAAACAAATAATAATATTTTTTAAAATATTTTAGTATACTTATGATAAAGTATTATAATTAGGTTTTTTTGTAATCTGGCATTTTGATGCCAGATTACAAAAATTATTATTAAATGGTGAGTGAAATGGAAAAAAATAAATTAAAACAAATTTTATTAATTAGCAAAATAACTTTAACAATTGCTTCTTTATTTTTATTTTTAGTTTGATTAATGTTTATGACTAATAATTTTTTTCCTAAATCTCAAAACTCATTTGTTGCCAAAATTATGAATACTTCAATTCAAATTATGATTTGACCAATTACTAGTATAATTCTATTTATTTTTATTATGCCAATATGAGTTACTAATAAAAAACAAATTTTATTAGTA
The DNA here is from genome assembly GCF_977110965.1 of Spiroplasma endosymbiont of Dactylopius coccus. Lineage (NCBI taxonomy): Bacteria > Bacillati > Mycoplasmatota > Mollicutes > Entomoplasmatales > Spiroplasmataceae > Spiroplasma > Spiroplasma endosymbiont of Dactylopius coccus. Next base: position 1,127,687 of record NZ_OZ373019.1, read on the forward strand.
TTTTTAACATTGTCACTAATTATCACAATATTGTGCACAACTTTTCTTTTTAGTTTAAATATTAATAAATTCTGAATTATATGATTAATTGCTCATTTTTTTGCTATAGCTTCAATTATTTTTGTCATTGTTTCTTATTTCTTTAAAGAAAAACTTCTTTTATTTAAAAAGAAAAAAATAAACATATTGAAAAAAAGATTAAAAAATAATTTTTTTTAACTTGTTTATCAAAAGTAGTTGACTTTAATTTTAGTAATATGATATAAATACATGGTGGTTAACATAACTGCGGGTGTCGTATAATGGTATTATTACAGCCTTCCAAGCTGAAGACGTGGGTTCGATTCCCATCACCCGCTCCATTATAAAAAAATAAAAGCCGTAATTAATACGCCTTTTTTTATTTTATAATGGTTTATATTTTAGGACCTTTTTTAGTTTGTAGTACTGCTGTTTCTTCATCACTAGAATTATTGCAAGCACATTTATTAACTATTTCTGCTCATGAATTTACTGGATACATAACTAAAGACATTCCATTAGTTCTTTCTGGTAATGATTCTAAATATTTTATTTTATTATTTGTGCATTCTTCTAAATTAATTTTCATTAGTTATCCCCTACTTCTTTTAAAATTCGACTATTAAAAGCATCTGCTAAGAACTTATAAACTTTTACTTCAGAAATATTTTTTAAATCATAACAATTAATGATATCAGTTAATTTTAAAATCACATCATGATATTTTATAAAGTAAGTTTTATTTTCAACATTTGCTCACTTTTCTAAATTCATTGCATAATAAATTATTCCATCTCTATAAAATTGTGATTTCATATTTCTCACTCCTTTAAACGATATAATAAAACAAAAAACCTAATTTAAATACAAAAATTTAAACGAGGTCTATAAAAAAACCAAAATATTTTGTTCCAAAGTTCCTTTAAAACTTTAATACAATTGTAACTCATTTACAAGAAATTCCAAGTAAAATCAATAAAAAAAATTAATAACTTAAAATTAATATAAAGAGATAAATAAAGATTACATTTGTAATCTTTATTTATAATTGTCCTGAAATTGTTTTTAAAACAAAATTTTTTATATTCACTGATTGGAACTTCAGTTTTATTTATTAAATCACTCACTTGTTTTTGTCATTTTTTTAACTAATCTTTTCATCTCTACATAGTCAGGTGTAACAATAGAAACAAAAATAATCATTTGTTTCATAATTTGTAACTCAACCTCACAATGTTTCTTATTGACTAATCTGGGGTCTCAAGCATAAGCAAGAACTGTTCTATTGCTTACTGCTACTTTAATTAATTTGTTTTAGTTTTATCTTTAGGAATTTCTTTTAATCTTTTTTCCTTTTCTTTAAAACTTTAATTTAATAAAAATCCTAACATAGAGATATATCTATATTAGGAATGAACAGTTATGAACAGTTATTGAACAGTTATCAAGTATATAGGGGCTTTGCCCCTAGTTGCTTCGCAACTCACCCCAGTGGCGTAAACGCCACGGCCAACCAACCAAGGTTCTGGTTGGCTCCGACCAATAATATAGGTTTACTCTATTTTAACATCTTTCTTATTTTTCTTAGAATATTTATTTCTATAATAACAAGTACGGCATACAGTATTTTCAGTTTCTTTCTTTTCAGTTTGTAATATATTATCCAACTTATCTAATCCTACTGCTCTAATATCATCAACAGTAAAATCTAATGCTTGTGATTGTTCATAGTCTTTAACAATACTTAATTCACTCTTTAACGAATGAATATAATTTAAAGCACGACTATTATATCTTTGTAAATAAGACCTAGGAAATCATAAACTAAAAGTCATAGTTTCACCACTATAACTAGGTGGTAATCCACCACGTTTAATTATTCGCTTTGTTTGTCTTTTAGATAATACAACTTTATTATAATCATCAACATTAGTATAAATATTTAGTTTAAACTTAACTAAAAATAACAAAATACGCATTCTTTTAACTTGAACAATATATTCCACTTTTTCACGTGCTTGCTTTGGTATTCTATCGGGGTGTTGCTCAATCATATACATAATTCCATTAAAATTATGACCTATTAACTTACAAAACATTCCTAAACTTTCTTGTGTTTCTTTAAATTCGGGTGATAAATCATTACTATTAATTTTCAAACCTAACTCATCTAAAACAACCATATCACACTCTTTAAAAGCATAATTACTATTTAATTGATTAAATTTAAAAACATCATCATAAGAACAACGATAACTATATTCATTACGAACTTTAATAGGAATAGGACTTACTACTCTACCTTTATGTTTTTGTGCTAAACAACAAGCAAGAGCGGATTTACCAGTACGTGGTGGTGCTGAAATAATATAACTACCTACACGTTGTAATATCTTTATATTTTTTCTAGTTATTAAAAATGGATAAAGTATTATTAATAATATAACTCCTAAAAGTAAATAACCATATCAAGGCATTATTTCAACTCCTAACCAACTAAAAATCCTACTGCTTTTAAAAACACTCATAAAGTTAAAACTTGCTCTAAACCACTAGTAAAATCAACATTTAAAACAGAACTAATAGTATCATCAAAAATACGTCTTAATAATCCGTCAAGTTTAGTAAAAAATTCTCTTAAAGGTTCAACTGGTAAAACTTTACCAACAACTCCATAAAGTACTCATCTAAAAGCATTACGTAAATGACCAAAAACATCATATCAACTTGGTCTTTCATATTCAGGATTAAAAGGACTATTTGGTGGCACTGGAGTTATATTTTCACTTGAAAAAATATTAACTTGACCAAAAAAAACATCTGGTGAAAAAGTTGGTCTAATTGATTGACCATGAATATCAAAAAATACTGTTAAATGTCTTAAATTTGGAACACGAATAGGCATAGTAACAAAATTATATAAATCTTGCTGATAAATATCATTATCAACTTTACCTTTAAAAACATATTTTGTATCACCAACATTATCTAAAAAACTAAAAGTAAAATGAGCAGAGAAAGTTTTAAAATCATGATAAGAAAAATAAAACATAAAACCTTGAATATAAAAACTTAAAGGTTTATCAATTTCAAAATTTAACTGTGTTTGAAAATTTATAATACTTTTACCAGTATTAAGAAAACCTAAATAATTAACATTATCATTTGAAACATAATTATGATTAAACATAATACGTGAAAAGTCATCTAATTGTTTTCTATTAAAAGTATAAACACCAGTTCCCATCCTTACCACTTGTGGTAAAACACCAACTGTATCACTAAAATAACGACATGTATAAATACCCTCACCATTTCCAATAAATTCACCACTTACTAATTTTAAATCTGGTTGGTCAATGTCAAAATAAGCAGAATTTCATGGTATTGTTGCTCAATCATCAAAATTATGATATTTAACATGTTTAACCATTTCTTTTGTAATATCATAATTAACAACATTAGGGTCATTTGAAGCAATTAAACTAGTTGGTGCTTGAACAGAAGTATTTACAACAAAAAATAATTTAGCAAACTTAAATCACATAATTATTTACCAAATAAACATTTTAAAATTCACCATGAACCATAAAACAAAATAAATCCAATAAAAAACTGTGTACCATAAACTACTAAATTTCATAAAATAGTAGTAAATTGGTCAACTGGACTACCTATAAACATAGTTCAATAATCAACTATACATTGATGTATTTTATTGTAAATTTCTAAAACACTCATAATTAACACCTACCCAAACAATGACCTAAAAACAAATTTAATACTACGATAAATAAAATTAAAAAATACACCTAATACCAACCAAAAAGTCAAATTAAACAAAATATAAACTTCATCAGTAATATTTGGTTGATTTAAAAATATTTGAATATCTTTACTAGAAAATATAAAAATAAAATGCAATATACTAAAAACAAAATTAGACATAATAACACCTACTTAATATACTTAGGATTATAATAATGTTGTTCATATCCACTAGTACGAGCAACAGCAGTACCTTTTTGTTTATAAGAATAAGTACCACCTTTATAACGTTGAACTGGTTTTACACCAGATTCTCCATTACGATAAGCATTTGCAATATCTTTACCAGCACCACCACCAATAGCAACAGCAGATTTACCAATAAATTTAACACCATAACCTAAACCTAATGTTGGTAACATTAATTCGGGTAAAATAACCCTAAATGCAAATCTAAGCAAAATCAAAAATATCATTAACGTACCTAAATTAAAACCTAAATCACCAAGTGGAAAACTAAAAAACTTCATAAAAATTGAAGCAAATAATTGCATAACAGTTGTAATAAAAGGTATAAACATAATTTCACATCCTAATGTCTTGTAAATCTAAATAATCCTAAAATTAAATAAAATACAAAACTAACATTTATTAAAGCAAGAATAGGCAAAGGTAAAGTGTATAAACTATCATAAAAGAACGACTTAATAAAAAGTGTCACAGTATGTAATCCAGCAAAAGAACTTAAATACTGCATATAAATAGTTTGCACCAAAGTATTAACAACTGGTAAAAGTCTACCCAATAAAGGTAAAACAAAAACCAAACTAAAAAATAACTTTACCATTTGCTTACTTCCTTTCTAATTACTAATGTGTTCCATGGATAATATGACCAACAAACTGCTTAATAAATACAAGAACCATAAATACAATTGAAATTAACACTGGTCAATTTGTAAGTGTTCCACCATCGCCAGTAGTAAATACTCAACCAAAAATATAAGTAAAAGCATTTAATAATTGTTGGCCAACACCACCAATCATATTTAATAATGCTGATAATCCAGCAGGCATATTAATCACCCCCTTTCTCTAATTCTTTTTGTTGTTTTTCCATTTCTAATTTACGTTTCTTCTTTTCAAAATCTTTACGACAAAAAATACAATCTGGGTCATTTTCTTTTTCCTTTACATGTTTTTTATGTTTGAATTTCTGTATACACTCATGTATTCAATTACGACAAAATCAAAGTATAAGGCAAAACCCACCAATATATAAAGCATATTTAACAATCTCCTTAAAATCCATTTTAAACACCACCTAACGTATAAGCATAAGAATAATCCCAATTTAAACTTGCTCTATCTAAATTAATCTCCGACATACTATCATCATTTAAATTAACATCAACCATACTGTCATTTATACTTTGATAATCATTAACACTAGCATTAATTAATCTTGCTCTTTCATCAGTAAATACTTCTTGTAATTCTGTATTATTATGTGTATTTCTTAACGGTAACAATAAAATATTTATAATCTCACTTGCACCGGCAATAATCGTAGGAATAGCAAAATAATTATTAAAATTATTATTAATACCCATAGCAACACCACTACTAATCAAACAACCACCAGTACCCGTATTCGCTATTTTACGTATAATTTCAAATCTATTAGGTATTAATTCAGTTAAACCACTAATAACATTTGCTATACCAAAACTATTTAAAGATATATAAGTATCTCAGTCTACAAAAGGTTTATTAACTATTGGACTAGGTGTTGGTATTGGAATAGGAATTGGTAGTGGTGTAGGACAAGGTGGTCAAAAACATGGTTCATCTCTTAATAAAAAAACCGACTTATCTACATAATTAACAAACTTAGCATAATTAACTAAACCAATTGTTCCTAATCCTAAAAATATCTTTTTATAACTATTAATAACTTTATTTTTAGTAGTTGGTCTTTGATTAATATTTCATATATCAATTGCCAACTTCTTACTAAATAACAAAGAATTAATAGAACCTAAAATTGGGTCTTTTAAATATTGACCATAATAAGCACTAACTCCTACCATAGCACTTAATGGACTTAATCCAGTTCTTAAAATTTTACTTAAAGTATAATTACTAGTTTGTTCTAACTCATTAGGCATGTTTACTGTCTCCTCTATTTTTCACTTAATCTTTTTAAAATCTCTTGCAAATGCTTATCTTCCTTAGCATCTCTAAACGCTTTATCAATTAACATATAGTCATATTTAAACTGTTTCCTTTTTTCCATAAATAAAACTCCTTACTTTTATTAATAATAAGGAGCATATTTATACTAATTAGAGTAAGGGGCAAAAATACACTAAAAAGTATATATATGCCCCTTATTTAGTTTTTATTTTTTTCTTTTATTTTCTTTTCTTATTCGTTCCATTTCATTAGCAACTCTGTAACACATTTCACAACCATATACTCTTTCATAAGTTCAATCACTACACTTATGTCTCATAATTTAACTTACTTTCTTGTTGTCTCATTGCTTTATTTAAAGCAATATCTAATATACAATTTGGACAATAATATTTTCTAGTATATAAGTTTTGCAAAACTCTTTTAGGACAAATAACTTGGTCACAAAGTTTACATATATAAATTGCTAAATGAAATGCTTGTTCACATGAACAATTATCATTTTTAACCATAATTTAAAATTAACTCCTAACATAAAATAATTATTTAAAATTACCCTTTTAATAAATAACTATTTTCAATTAGAAAGTTTTTTAATATTACCGCTTAAATCAAGTTCAAGTGAATAAAAATTACCAACTTTTAAATCAACAGTAGATAAACAATTATTAAAATCACTAGCAAATTCTGGATTATATCATTTATCACGTGTTTGACCAGTTGGTACACTAGTTTGTTTATTTATTTCTACAAACTTCAAAACATCAAACTTTAATGTTTGACCTTTATTATTTTTATCGGGAATAACACGACCCTTTTCAATATTAACTAACTGTACTTTAAACATAAAAAAACTTAACCTTCACAATCATTAAAAATTAATTTAATAAGTTAAGCATAGTAGGGTAAACCTATACTTACAAAATCATTATAACATAAAAAATAAAAATACAATAAAAAAAACGAACATCAGTAATGATTGTGAAAATTACTAATGTTCATTAACCATTATATATATATATATATATATATACAAGTAAAATTATAGAAAAAATTAAGTTTTTCTTCTAATGTAAAACTCTATTTTTAAAATCTATTTTCTCAACTTTATTACCAAAAACTTTCTCTGCCCAAGTTAAAACATCTTTATCTCTTTGAATTAAATAACCTATTTCACTAGTCCGTAAATAATGCTTATACGATAAAGCACTTAAATATACATATTTTTCATAATCTTCATAATCTTTAAAATAATCATTTACAACAGTACTTTCAATAATACCACCAATCATAACAGTATTACCTTGATTATCTCTTTGAGTTTTAAAATAAAATACATTTGTTGCATTAAAACTTGCTTTAATTATATCTTGAATTGTCATTTTTTTAATTCCACGAACTACAATAGGATTTTTACAATTACGACTAAAAGAATATGCTTTAATACCTATATCTGTTTGATTTATAGATTTAACATCATCTAATGATTTTGTAACATACTTACCTAAATATTTAATAACAAACTCATTTGTACCTTTACGAACAACTCTTAAATCAATACCCTTAGCATTTCCAGCATGTGGTCATCAATCACATATCATATTATAAGGTATTTTTCTATTAAAAATTATATGAAAATGAACTGCTCCACGGTCTTGATATTCATAAACATACATATATTTTAATTCACCCATATATTCAGCACGCTTAGGGTCATTTCATCACTTTTTTAATTTAAGAAAAAATAAACGAATATCTTTTTTTGACTGCTTAACATCTTGCATATTTTCTTTATAAGTTAAAGTAACAAAACTCAAAATATTACTATTATAAAAATTATGTAATGCTTTTTGAATTAAATTATTTTTAGTACGAACAGTATTATTTCTTAATTTTTGCTTATTACCAACATAACATTTTCCTTTTTTATTTCCAATATTATTCAAAAATGAAATAGGTAAAACAACATTTTTAACATAACAAGCATAAAAAATCTTTTTGATATAAAAATCCTGTTGAATATCCATATATAAAACTTCACAATCTAGTTTTTAAAAACTAATTTTATACATTTTAATAACAAACAAATCTTAACATAAAAAATTATAAAAACAAATATAAAACAAAAACGATACTTAACAAATTATGAATATATAATAACATAAAAAATAATACTTTTGATGAAAATTATAATTAACACTTATATAAGTATTAATATTTAATTTCATATACATGTATTTTTTATAAACAATTCAATTATAAAACTTCTAAGGAGGTAACTATTTCTAATTAAACAATAGTTATCTAATACAAAAATAAATGAAAAATATCTATATTTAATATAGATACTATGATATAATTTTCCTAAAATTAATATAAGTTTTTACCTATTTACTTTTATTTTAAAGTAAATAGGTTTTTAATTTGAAAAAGGAGATATTTAGAAGTGCTATATAGTAAAAAATCAGAAAATCTTATAACAGAAAAAGAAAAAACAACAACAAATTCAAGAAAAATTAAACCACAATTACCAATAACAACATCTCTTGCTGAAATATTACTAAATAATAATGAAAAACTTGTTGGTACTATTACTAGTGATCAGTATCTTAATAAAGATAACAAACAAGTACCATTATATAAACTAATTAAAAGTTCAGAACCAAATAAAAAAATAAACATTAAAGCAATAAATTCTATTAAAAATGACAAACAACCAACAACAATTCTAAATAAAAGGACGTATTTCAAATGTGGATATAATTTAATATGAGGCTTTTTAGAAATCTGTGTATCTTTGTTTTACAAAGTACTAGTTAAGATTAATTCTATCTTCAAATTTTATCATAAAATGAGCAATTGCTGTATTTCAATTTTGAATGGGCATTGTTCATTTTTTTGTTATATTTTCAATTGCTAAATAAAATATTTTCAATTCTTCCATATCATTAGGAAAAACTTTTTTATTTCTGATAACTTTTCGTAATTGACTATTAACAGATTCAATAGCATTTGTGGTATAAATTAGGCGGTAGTGGTGAATCATTATGATTAATAGACCCTAATTCGCCTAATATTATTCAACCTAAAGAAAAAAGAATTATTACTTCAAATAATACTAGAATTGTTTATATAGCAGACCCTACACAACCACAAGATGCTGTTAATTTAAGAACATTAAATAAAAATATCCCAGATTTAACTGATTATTATAAAAAAGAAGAAGTAGATAAAGAATTAGAAGATAAAATAGATAAAACACAATTTCAATATGCTTTTGTTCTCAATACTTTTGGTACTGAAATTGCTAATTTAGAAACTAGTGATAAAACTATTGCTGGTGCTATTAATGAATTAATTAAAAAAATAAAAGATTTAAAAATTGGTAAATGAAAAGAAGTTGGTATTAAACAAGATAATAAAACTATTAATTATAATTTTATTAAAAATAAAAGATATCGTATTTATTATAATTTTGAATTAACTGATAGTAACATAAATAATTTTTCATGAATATGTAAAGAATTTATACATAATGGGAATAATAATCAAGTTTTAGAAAATTTTTTATATAGTGATAATTCAAATACATTTTTACAATTAAATATAAATTCTATATTTATGAATACAATTCCAATTTCAAAAAAAGTTGGTCAATTGTTAAAATTAGAAGAAGAAATTACAGAAAATACTTATGAAATTACTTCAAATACATTAAATATTACAAAAAGTGAAAAAATAGATATAACTAAACCTTTAAAAATTAATTCAAAAACTTTAAATATTAAAGAATTAGCAGAAAATACTTTTGATATTGAATTAAAAAATACACCAACACCAAGTATTCCACAATGAAAAGATGTAGCCTTTAATATTAGTACTACTGGTATAAAAAATCAAGAAATTAGATATGATTGTAAAGAAAATAAATTATATCGTATATGATTTAATTTAAATCCAAGACAACAAAAAATAATATTACCAGATATTTATACATTTACTGAATTTGTTTATTCGTTAGATTCTGGTATTCCACAAACTGTAACAGTATATAGTACTTATATAAAAGAGGGTGGAAGATTACAATTATTATGTTCAAGAAATGAAAATATTGATGTTTTTAAATGAGAAGACATGAATATTAGTGGTGGTAATTTATGAAAATTACAAGAATTGCAGGAATAATATTATGTTTTTTAAAATAATAAAAATTATTTTAGGTTTAATAGGAGTTTTATTATCTTCTGCTGTTGCTGGTTTAATTATATTTATTATAGTAAAAATTGTATTAAAAATTAATCAAATATTTTAAAAAAAGGTGGTGAATATTATGTTAGGTAGATTTTTAAGAAGAGATAAAAGTACTAATAATGAAGAAAAAACTAAATTAACTTTTTTAAAAGGTAAAAGTACACATGCTTCTATTTTAAGTTATTTTGGTTTTAATAATTTTAATCATGAAACATATTTTACTGATTTTGTAGCAGAAAATAATGCTAATTTATATAATGCTCCATTAGAACCTGTTTGGAATCTTTTATAAAATAACGTAAAATGACTATATATTTTAAGATAAGGGGTATATATGCATAAAAATTATCCAAGTCATGTTACTAAAGAACAATTTGAGAACATAAGATCAATTTTAGAAAATAGCAAAAAGAAAACAAAACCAAGAAATTTAGATTTATATGAAGTATTTTGTGCAGTTTTATATGTATTAAAAAGTGGATGTCAATGAAGAATGTTACCAAAAAATTTTCCAAAATGACAAACTGTATATTATTATTTTCAAATTTGAAGTAAAAATAGTGATAAAGAACCTAGCACTTGACAAGTAATTTTAAAAAAAATTAGTTAGAAAAGTTCGTATCAATAATGGTAGAAAAGAACAAACTAGTTTTTGTATAATTGATTCACAAAGTGTTAAGAACACAGATACTGCTAAAAATAAAGGTTATGATGCTGGTAAAAAAATTTCAGGAATAAAGCGTCATATTGCTGTTGATTCTCAAGGTTTACCACATACAATTTACATAACCACAGCAGAAAAAACAGATCGTAACAGTGCTATAATAATGATTGAAAATGAAAAAGAAAATTTATCTAAAGTTCAAAAAATACTAGTAGATGCTGGTTATACTGGTGAAAAATTTGCTTTTAAAATCAAAACAATCATAAATGCAAATGTTGAAGTTATCAAACGTAATGAATTACATTCTTTTGTATTATTGCCAAAAAGATGAGTTGTAGAACGAAGTTTTGCATGATTAGAAAAATGCAGAAGATTATGAAAAAATTGTGAAAGAAAATTAAATACTAGCTTACAAATGGTTGTTCTTTCCTTTATTTCAATTTTATTAAAAAGATTTTAAACAGGTTCTTAGAACCTGTTTGGAATCTTTTAAACATAATTAAACTAAAAAAGGGAATAATTATTTCTAACCTGACAGTTAATTAACATTTTATTTTCTTTGTCATTTTTTTGTTAAAAAGATTTTATCATTTGACAACTTATCGATTAAAAATTTATTTTTCAACTATAAAATAACATTTATGATATTAATTTAATCAAAAATAAGTTAAAAAAGATCCTAAACAGGTTCTTAGATACAATTTTAAACTCACCAAAGTTTATTTTTAATTCAACTTATGGTAATGTAAAAGATTTATTAGAAGATGCTGTAAGAATATTAGTTACTAAAAATTATATTTTTAAAAGTGGCGGAGATAATAATGAACAAAATGAAAATATCAATATGACAAGTAGTAATTTTAAAGGTAAGAATTTAACAGATATATATGATTGAAATGTTAATGAAATATTTAAACGTTGTGGCATTCATATTCCAAGTCAAAAGAAATCTGCACAACAATCAGTACCAGAAAGTACAGCTGTAAATATTTCAACTATTAATTATATTGAACAAAAGTTATGACAATTTAATATTGATATTCTTAAATTTATTCAAATATTAGTACGTTTAGATAAAGATTTATTAAATAGTAAAACATTTAACATTAATGATGAACAAGAAATTAATAATTTAACAGTGAGATTAAAATTATTTAATCCCGAAAATAACCAATTAATAGGAGAAAACAATGGACAATCAAAACAACAAACCACAAACGAAGTTTCCACAGAAACAAACTAAACTTAATCAAGCAGAAGTAGAAAATGATTATTTAATTGACAATATTCCTTATGACTTTACTAATCTTATGAGTAGCAAAGGTGACCCTGAGCTTAAAAGAGCATATGATGAATTTAAACTAAGAACTTTATATATTTATGAAATTGAACGTTTATTTAAAAATAATGAAAATAATAATTTAAGATTTTCAGCAAATACTATTAAAATTGGTTTTATTGATATTGATAAAGTATTAAAAACTACTGCTGCTGAAACATCAGACTTTACTATGCAATTAAATCAAAGAGCAAGTACAAATATTAATGATAATACTATTGAATATAGTATGACTGATATTAAAAATTTAATATTTCAAGAAATAAATTTATTAAATCAATTTAAGTTATATGCTGTATCTATTAATGAACCATTAACTGAAAATAATATTGATAATTTATATATCATTAATAACTATTCTCAACCTTATCAAAATCCAAAAACAAGAAGTACTAAAAGTATTACTATTATTAAAATTAAAGATTTTAAAACAAGAGATGGTTATCCAATTATTATTAAATTACAAAAACCATTAGACAAAGATACAAAAGTAATTGGTTTAAAAATTAAAGCCCCTAGAAGCATGATTTTCGGCAATATAAAGGTACTTGGTGAAGTTGACAATATGGAATTATACCCAAAGTTATTTGTTAAAGATAAGATAGCATTTCCGCTATTATCAATGCCTATTGAAATTCAACCAAAAGTTAGAATATTACAACAATGATTTAGTGAACAAATATTACCATGAAAATTAGCAAAACAATTTATTGGACAAGAAAAATCAGTTTTAGATTTAATTGCTATTGGCGGTGGAAGTGAAACAAGAAAAGAAATTATTAATAATGCAAGAGTAACTAATTTTTGAATTGGTCAATTTGTTGGTTCTAAACCAAACTGACCTTTATCAAATTCAAAACATTTAATTGATAAAGAAATCTATGGTATGGGTTCAATTGGAGCAACTGCATTATGAATTGCTACTGATAATAATTTTCAAGATGTTGAACTAGAAATAAAAGATGCACCAAAAATTGACAGTTTACAACAATTATTATTAGAACCTGTTTGGAATCTTTTAAACATAATTAAACTAAAAAAGGGAATAATTATTTCTAACCTGACAGTTAATTAACATTTTATTTTCTTTGTCATTTTTTTGTTAAAAAGATTTTATCATTTGACAACTTATCGATTAAAAATTTATTTTTCAACTATAAAATAACATTTATGATATTAATTTAATCAAAAATAAGTTAAAAAAGATCCTAAACAGGTTCTTAGATATGCTAAGTTATACATATAACTATAATCGTAATTTTGATGGTGCAGATTATGATGATAAAGGCAAACCAACAAATGAAATAGCAAAATTACGTGATAAATTCTCAGGGCAAAAACCTGATGAAATTATTACTAATTTATTTAGACAATGAGAATTAGATTATCCAAACTATATTAATTTAGAACAAATTAAAATATTTAAGCAAGTATTGATTATGCTATCAAAATATATTTATTCAATATTATCAATTAATAAAGGCTTAAATGATGATAATAAAATATTATTACCTTATTATTTTGAATTAAAATCAAATCCAATACATTCTACTAAGGATGATAGTTGAAAATATAAAGATGTAAAAGTAATATTAAAATCTGAATATTTTGATTTTACAGATATAAATAATATTAAGTTAAAAAATAATGATATCAGTCAAAATGAATTATTTAAATTAGATGATAACCAGTTTAATTGATTATCTATTCAAATGAATTAGAAAGTAATAATATACCCTCATTAATTCCTGCTGATTGAACATTATCAAATGGTGAATATGGAAAGTATTTTACAAGAACAATTATTGAAAAATCTAAAATTGAAAATGCTTTAAACTTATATGGTTCTAGCAAATCACAATTATTTTCTAAATTAGAATTTTATGAAGAAATATTAAAAATTGATAATAAAAATGAATTTGAATTGCAAATTAAAAATTCTATTAATAATTTAAATAGAATTGAAATTAGTGGAATATTTGGTTCTGGTAATTATGATTTAACTTTATTAACTGACAAACAAGAAATAAATTTAACTAATATTAATTTATTTGATAAATATAATGAAAATATCCTCTTATATTAATTTAGAAATTTAAAGGCTATTTATTAAAATACCCATCAGGATAATTACCATCTCATGGTATATCTGTTCTTTCGATGTTATTTCCTCCATTATAAAATTTTGTTTTTTTAGGACTATCAGCAAAATATATTTTAAATTCACTTTTTATAGAAACTGAAATATCATGAATGTCAGACATTCATATTTTTTGAACACCCATTATAGGTTCTTTATATGAATTTAAATAATATTTAAGTCCACTAAGATTATGGGTAAGCACCCCCCCATGATTAATCCTATTGTTCCAGTTGTAGCACCAGTTAGTGCTAATGCTAATGTAATTTTACTTAAATTTGTTTTTATTCATGTTTTCATTTTAAATTTCTCCTTTTTTCCTTGATTTTACTTATAAATTGTACTATTTTTGATTATTTTTACAAGTATGCTTTTAAATGCAAAATAACGCCTAAATTAAAGGCGTTTATTTTGTGATACCTATACTATTAATGATATTCAACTTGTTTATTATATAGCAAATGTGAAGATGCTTTTTTTCACACTAGCATTATTTTTACCCCTAATTACATTTTTGTATGGATATAGTGCATAAAACAAAGCATCATATGGGTCTTGATACATATTTTTATCAGGAATGTTAGTTTTTGTTTGGTCATAACGTAATTCTTCTAAACATTGAGTAGTTTTTGGTAAATCATTTTTATTTGCATAAAAATTTCCATAACTCATAATATTTCTCATTCAAACTACTCTATTAGTTAATCCTGCTTCTTGATTTAAATTTGAAGCATGTTTAATAGCAGTTTGTGTTATTAAAATAGTATTATGTTCATCTATTAATTTTTGATTTAATCAATCAATTGCTGTTCTTGCTTTATCATCATAAAAATAAATTGCTTGGTCAAAATTTTCAAAATTATCCATTAATCCTAAAATTTCATTTACATAAGCATTAATTTTTTCATTTTCATTAATAAAATCATTTGGAGTAACTACTAATTCACAAATAACATAAGGGTCATAATATCCAGTATTATTATATTCTTTAAAACCAATTATCATAAATACAGTATGGTCTTTTGGTCCCGTAGCTCAATCAATACCAACACTATAAAAATCAAATTTATAAATATCTTTTTCTTGATTATAAAATTGTTTTAAATCATATGGTTGTCAATATTTTACAGTTTTTTGAAATGGAAAAATTGTTGCGTCACTATCTAAAAATTCAAAACCATAAAAAACAGTATTAAATTCATCAGGATTACTTTTTTCCATTTCTAATAATGTTCTTTGTTGAATTTCAGGTAATTTTTTTCAAAATGGTTTAATAGTAAATCTTAAAATAAATAAGCCTAAACCACTAAACATGTCTTTATTTTCATAATAAACTTTACCAATTTTTTTAAGATTTTTCGTTATTTCATCATTTAATGGCAAAAATGGCGTACAGTATTTTAAATAAAATGGATGATATTTATCATAAGGATTACATGTAAAAGTAATAAAGAAACTTTTATAAAAATAACGAGTAATTAATTTTCCAAAAGTAGGACTATATATATTTTTATCAATAAAAGTTCAACTTCATTCTTTAATTGGTTCATTTGAAACTTTAATACGATTACTTCTAAACATAGAATTTTGTAAACGCTCATATCTATATGTTAATTGCTTTTCTGTTAGTGTTTCTTTTTCTTCTGCCATTATTATTTCATCAGTACGTGAACCCAAAAAACTTGACCCACCCGCTTCTTTTCCAAAAATTTTATTACCATTAGCATAACCAATAAAATCAATTTGTTGATTATTAGGAAAAATAATACATCCACCATCTTTGGTTATTTTTCATTTAATACCATGTGTATTATTAGGTAATAAATTAATATTATATGTATCTAATAAAACTTGACAAACATTCATTAAAGCACCAATTGTAGTTTCACTATGAGTATTTTCATATCGTCTTACTTCTTGAACACTACTATCACTAAAATTACAACATATAAATAAATCAAATGCTAAGCAGTTTCAAGTTTTTCTTGTTCCACGTGCTGTTGGTATAAAACGATAAAAACAATTAGTAGTGAAAAATTCTGCTCATTCATCACCAACAAATTGTTTAAAAATATCTCAACTAAAACCATAATTATTATCACTAAAATTAAGATTATATTTTTTATTTAGTTGTGCATAACTAGTAATAAAAGCCATATTTACTCCTTATTAACATATATAAGTTAAAATTAAATTATTTAAAAGAAAGGAACATTAAAAATGTTAAAATTACCATTCCTTAATCTTTTTGATTGAGACAAACACGATTTTAATCAAGATGAATTAAGTTTAAAACAAACAGAAGAATTATTTGCAAAAATAGATGAACAACTATGAAATGAATGTGATAAATCTGTATATAAATCATATAGATTCAGAGAACGAAAATTAAAAGAAAAAAGGTTTATTAAATTATAAACGACGTATTTGTAAATATTATAACATAGAAAAACAAAAAACTGAATATGTATCGTTATTAGATAACTATCTTGGTGTTAAAAAATATAGTAAACTTGCACCTAATGTTATTAAACAAATTTTAAAATTTTTTGCTGATGGAAAAAAGTATCGTGATGTTTGTGATACTTTTATTGAAGATTTAATAAGTACTAGTACAGTTTGTAGAACATATCAAAAATTTGAATTGCCAAAAGCAAATATCCCTAAAATAGTATTAAAACCAAATCAAACTTTATATATAAATATTGATGATGGACATAGAAAATTTAAGTTTAATGAAAAACACAATACTAAAAATTGTAAAAAATGTTCTATGAGATTAATAGTATTTTGTACTGGTAAAAAGAAAAATGGAAAATTAATTAATAAAAGAGCAGTTTGTAAAATAAGAGTATCAAAAACAGAAATTGGTGCAGAAAAAACAGTTAAATTTATTCAAAAATATGGTAATTTATATTTTGAAAACTTTGACCAAGCAAATTTAATAGTTTGTGGAGATAGTGCAAAATGAATTAGAAAAACTGCTACAATTTTAAATGCTAAATTTATTTTGGATAAATTTCATGCTTTTCATGTTTTATTTCTTGGTATAATGGCAGGAAGAAGAAAAAATAAAATTGCTAAACTACATTATGAAAATGCAATAAATTTATTTGCAAAAGGTAAATATTATGAATTAATTAATTTTTTACAATTACTAACTTTACAATATAAAAAATTAAAAGTTGGTTATTTTATTAATGCCAAAGATGGTGTATTAAACCAAGCATTAGTTGAAAATATTGGTTGCTTTACTGAAACTAATATTAAACAAATTTTAAAACATATGATTGGTGATAGAACTTATAATATTGATATATATACAAAAATGGTTAATTGGAATGGCAACACTTTTTAGGACTATTTTTTGGTAGACACTTGTTCTTGATATTTGATAGGAGTTAAGTAGTTTAAAGTGCTGTCGATTCTTATGTTGTTGTATCAATTGATATAATCAAATAATTCTAATTTTAATTGGATTAATGATGTAAAATTTTTATCATTAATAAATTCTGTTTTGAAAGTTTTAAAAGTTGCTTCAGCAACAGCATTATCATAAGGACAACCTTTTTTGCTTAAAGATCGAGTAATATTGAATGCTAATAAAAGATTATTAATAATTTTATTGTTAAATTCATTACCTCGATCACTATGAAATATTTGGATATCTTTTAAACAGCGATTTGATTGCATAAATGCTTGATATACTAGTAATGCATCTTTTTTAACTCCAACACTATGTCCAATAATTTCTCGGTTAAATAGGTCTATTAATAGGCAAATATAGTTTCATTTACCATTAACTTGAACGTAAGTTAAATCACTAACAATAACTTCATTTTTAACCCTATTATTAAAGTTTCTATTAACAAGATTGGTTATTTGACTATTATTGACTTTATTATGATGATTTTTGAATGATAATTTAGTGTATTTTGATATTAAATTATGCTTATTCATAATTTCTTTAATTTTTCTTCTTGATAAATAAATTTCTTGGTTTTCTAAAATTTTTTTTAATCTTCTAGTACCATAAACTTCTTTATTTTCTTTAAAAGCACTAATAACAGCTTCATCATACATATTATTTTTGATTTTATTTTCTTTTTTCTTTAAGTTAAAATAATATGTTGATTTAGATATTTTCAAAAAACGACACATTGTGCGAATTTTATATTTAACTTTATTTTTAGCAATAATTTCTACTTTCTGCCTATTATTAGTGCTGCTTGCTTTAAAATATCATTTTCCATTCTTAATTGTTTTAATTCTTTTCTTAATTTAATTAATTCATTTTCTTCAACAGAACGATTATCTTTAGTTTTAAAACTACCTGAATTAGTAAATTGCTTAATTCAATTATAAGTAGCTGCTCTTGTAACATTGTACTCTTTAGCAAGACAAGACACTGACTTACCGCTTTGATATAAAGCTACTATTTGTTTTTTAAATTCATCTGAATATGAGTTAATATTGGCCATAATTATACTTCCTTTCTTTTCACTAATTTGTTCACTTGTCTACGTAATTAGTGTCCAATAAAGTGTAACCCATCCATTCTAAGTAAATCTTAATTTAAGTCTATAATTAAAAAAATGAATATACAATAAAAATAAAAAAAATAATTTGATTAATTAAACTATCTTTTATTTATTGATTAGTGTATTTAATTTTTAGATTAAAATATTAATTAGTAAAAATATAGTCTAATGGTATATCTCAATTATCGTGATTAATTATATAAGGAATTTTTTGAATAGCAAAACCAAGTCCTATTTTACTAAAGTTAAATTTATTTTTAGATAAATAACGATCGTAAAAACCTTTACCATAACCAATACGATAATAATCTTTATCAAAAGCAATCAATGGTACTAACATACAATCAATTTGACTTCCTATAACTTTTTGGCAATTTAAACTTGGTTGTCCAATTTTAAAATCATTATCAAATACTATATCGTTTCAACTATTAATAAAGTAAAATTCCAAATGCTCACCATTCATTTTTGGTAAACAAACTTGTTTTAGATTTTTTCATAATAATTCAATAATTTCTTTAGTTTCTACTTCATATGGTAAGGAATTATAAAGAGCAAATACATTATTTTGTTTAAAATAATGTGATTCATTAAATTTATTGAAAATAATTTTATTTCACTTTTGATAATTATTTTTAGAAACATTTTTTAATTTTTTTAAATAAATGGTTCTTAAACTAATTTTATCCTTAATTTCCATTTCCATTTTTTTCACATTCTTTCTCAATTATTTTATTAATACCATTAATACCAATAAGGGCACATTTAATTCGATTACGTTGTCTTGGTACATTTTTAAAAGCAATCATATTTTCAATTATTTTATCATTAAATTGCTTTTCTGATAACATTGCTTGATAATTAATAATAATTTCTTTTATTTGTGATATTGTTTTACCTTCAATTAAAATACAAAAAAGATCGGTTGCTGCAGTTGAAATAGCACACCCAATTCCAGTAAAGCGTGCGCTATTAATAACTTTATTTTTAATAGAAATTTCAACATGAAAATTATCAACACATGATTCATTGTTTTGATGATATGTCAAACTATTTGGTAAATTTTTAAAACCTTTATTTTTTGGATTACTATAGTGTTCAACAATTAGTTTGCGATAATAGTCTTGATTGTTATTAAAAGAATTCATTTAAAAAATCTCCTCCTTCATTAATCCCTTTTTTTAAAGCTATTACTAATAAGTCAATATCTTTTTTGCAATTGTATATGTAAAAACTAAGACGAATTGTTACTTCAGCGTTAATTATATTAGGTAATAATTTAGCACAATAAGTTCCGCTGCGTACGCATATATTTTGTGTTCCTAAAAAATTAGCAACATCTTGTGCAAATACTTTTTTAATATTAAATATTATGTTACTACTATTGCCATCAATATTATAAATTTCAATGTTATTTCCTAACTGTGCTGTTAATTGTTCAATTGCGTATTTTTTTAGTAAAATTTCATGATTTCTAATATTTTCAATACCAATGTTTAATAAATACTTAATAGCTGCACCTAGCCCAAATACACCCGCAATATTTTGTGTTCCACCTTCAAAACGATAAGGACTATCTAATAAGTTAAATTTACCATTTTCATAAATATCACCATTCATGCCTCCACCCAATATTAGTGGATCTAGCATATTTAATCATTCGTTTTTTCCTCAAAAGACACCGATTCCAGTTGGACCAAAAACTTTATGACCAGAAAATGCAAAAAAATCAATATTTCAATTTTTAACATCGGTTTTTATATGTCCTATTGATTGTGCACCATCTATTATTACTAAAATATTTTTAAAAATTCAATTATCACTTTTAACATTTTTTTTACCATATTCTTTAATAAAATTAGTTAATGTTTCAGTATCATTTTCTATTGCTAAAGAATTATTAATATTTGCAAAAGCAACTATTCTGGTTTTAGGTGTTAAAACTTTTTTTAAATTTTCAACAGTAATGACTCCTTGTTTATTTGTTTCAATAAATTTTATTTTAATTTTTTTAGTTTGTATCAAACGATAAAATGGTAAGAGTAATGAGCTATGTTCTAAAGTGGTTAATAAAATTTCATCATTTTCTTGTAAATATTTTTCTAAGCCAAAAGCAATTTGATTATAAGCAAAAGTTGCTGAAGGACAAAAAACTATTTCGTTTTCGTTACTATTAATAAATTTACTAATTGTTTTTCTAGTATCTTCAAATATATCATTTCCCTTAACAGCAAGTTGATAATCTTGACTATGTGGATTAATACAATATTTTTCATAATAATCCCTAACAGCATCAATAACTATTTGTGGTTTTAGTGAAGAAGCCGCTGTATCTAAATAAACTAAATCAGGATTATTTTTAAAAAAGGGAAAATCAGTTTTAAAGGTATTATCATTAATGTTTATTTTTTTATTCATATTTACCCCTATATCATTACACCAAATATAATATACTTATACTAATGATTATACACTTAATTTTGTGCTAATTTTCTTAAAATTAAAAAATGAATAAAATATTATTTGTGCACTATAAAGTAATAATATTTAAAAAAATTAATATTTTAAATTTTTTAAAATAAATAATTGGTAATTAGTTATTTCATTTTAAAATTAATTAGAAAAAACTATCCCTTAAATATAAATTTTATGTTAAGATATCTTAGTAAAATAAATTAAAAAATCTTTTTTTGCTATAGATTTAATTAAAAGGAGTGAATAAAGTGCGCAATATTCTTGCCTTAGTTGCAGCTTTCACGTTATCATCAACATCAACTATGTCTATTATAGCTTGTAATAATTCAAATGAAAGAGGCACAACTAATGTTTTCGACTGAAATAGTGCTTTTATAGATACAAGTACTACGACTGACACCTTTTTTAATTACTTATTAAATAATCCCAATAGTGGATGAGGTAAAACATTATATACTGATATTAATCAATATATTAATCTTTCAATTTTAAAAAATACTCCAGAATATAAAGATGATTATCTTGCTGCTTTGACAGCAGCTCAATCTGAGATGGAAAATAAAATAAAATCATTACAAGCAAAATATGGTCGTTCATGAGAAAAACAATGAAAGAAAGTATTGGGCGATGATGATGTTAATACTTACATTGATAATATTTTAAAAAAGAGTGCTTTAGGTATTATTCAACGTAGTTATGTTACTAGTAATTATAAGGATTATAAATACTACAATCAAAATGAAATTAATATTTGATTAAAGGATTTATGAGAACAAGTAAAGAGTGAAAACAATCCAAATGGTACTTATGATAGTGTAAAACAGTACATTAATGGTAAAACAAGTATTACTGATGCTGGTAAATATTCTAGCAAAATTTGAGTTGTTGCTAATGCCAATAGTTTAAATCCTGATCTTACCGATTTTAAACAATTAGATGATGCTGTTAAAGCTGCTAAAACATGAACTGGTGTTAATATTAGTCTTCCTGTTGTAAAAACTAGTGATGATAAGAATGATAGTAATTATGAAATAGATTCATACAATACTATTGATGGCTTATTAAGTGATAATCAATCTAAAATAGCTAAAGTAATGTTAAGAAATCAAGAATTAATTTGAACTCGTCAAATTGTTATTCCTTTTGATTCTAATGCTAAACCTTTACAAGAAAAGATTAGTGCTTCTCAGTTTTCTCAAAATAAAACTAAAATTAATGAAATTTTAAAGAATATTAGAACTAATGGTTTTGATCAAACATTCACTGAAGAAAAAGGGGCCGCTACTACTGATGTTACTAAAACTGGTGATTTAGGATTAATGGATATTACTAAATCTTCACAAGAGAATAGTCCTTTTTATTATTACTTATATCGTTATGTAACTACTGCTGAAGGTGTTGGTAAAAATGTTGATGGTATTCAACCATATAAATTAACACAATTTACTTCACCAACTGACAAGGAAAAGGGTTTAGATGACTTAATTCCTTATATAGACCGTGATACTATTAAAGATAAAGGTAAAGATGGTACTAGCCAATATAATGATTTAGTTTATATGAAAGATATAAAAGGACCACAACTTCCTGATGCTGCAGTTAATAATGGACCTGGAGTTGGCATTTTTATTGATACTGGTGGTATTCATTTTATTCAAACGCCAGGTATCACATATCAACAGCAAGACAAACCTAAAAGCGATGAATCAACTTATAATATAATTAAAACATTTAAAAATCATAGAAAAGATACTTATCAGTGAAAAGACTTAGCACCGTTATCTGAGCGTCCAGGTGGATTATCTGATTCTCCTTATCTTGATTATTTACAAACTGGTTTTTTACTACAAAAATATACTTCAAATACAACTCTTACTTTTAATTTAAATGATGCATTAACAGCCTTTACTGGAGGTACTGGTAGCCTTGGTGATGCAACTTGATGAGATTATAATTTATACTTTAATAATAACTCGAGTTTAATTCATTGAAATTTACAGGATATATTTGGTTCAAGTCCTCTTGATCCAACTGATACAAAAATTAATAGCTTTGTTGAAAAAATGAAAAGTTGATTTGATAAAACTAAAGAAAATCGTTGAAACAATAGACAAGGTATTAATATTAATGCAACATTTAAGGATAATATTATAAAAACTAATAATACATGAGATGGCTTTACACAAGATGCACCAGTTGCTCGTATGGATACTAATATTGCTAATTATCTAGATGTTGTTGGGAAACGAACATTATGATGATATGATCCAAGTATCATTAGTTCTTAGACGGGAGATATAAAAAATGAAAAAGAGAAAAAAGATTTTACCATTATTAACTTCAGTTACTCTTTTATCTGGCCCTGTATTATTATTAGTTGCTTGTGATAATGAACGTGATATGAGTAATTTACCTAGTGGTAAAATTCCTGATGATTATAAAAATCGTGTATTATTTAATTTTTTAGGAGTAAATTTTAATGAAACGATTTCTGCTCAGTTTAAGAATACTTATTCACAAGGTCTTGATTTTATTTTAAAAGATGTTGAAGGAACAATTGCTCAGCAAAAATTTTATGAATTTTTTCATAAGAAACTTCATTATAGTGAAGACACAAAAAATGCAGATGGTACTACTGCAATAATGGGAGAAGCCAATAAAGCTTTTATAAAACTTAAAGATGATTTAGGATTAAGTTTATTAACTCAAAAGTACTTAAGTGGTATTAATACAGCCAATTCACTAGATAAAGTATCAGCAGCAGATAATAATGAGTTATTATTTCAAAATCAAAGTTGACATCAGGATGGTACAAGTAAATTTAATTATCAAAATGTAGATTTTTATAAAGAAAAAAATAAAGATACTGGTAAAGTTAATGATCCTGATCAAATATTTACTCCTGATAGTTTATATAAAGATTATGGTGATAAAGATGCTGCTTTTGATGAACAATTAGCTGCCATTGCTAAACATCCAGATGACAATTATAGTAATGAAATTGGTAAATTATTACCAAATGATGCTAAAAAATGAAATAGTAGTGCTGGTATTAATAAAACACAAAAAAGTCTTTCTGGTACTGATATTCCAACTTATTCAAAATATTTAAAACGTTTCCAATGATGATTACGTTTTCGTTATCAACAATATTATCAATATGAAATTTTACCAGCATTAAATCAAACTTTATTTACAATGTCTTATATTTTAGACAATATTATTGATATTAAAGATAATGAAGCAGGTAAACCTATAATTTCAACCCAAACAAATAATCTTTACATAAGTCAATTACAAGATACTACTGGTTGACAAAAGAGTAACTATAATGTAAATTGAAACTTTACTACTGATTTAGCAAATGCGCAAAGCATTGATAAAAAATGAAATAGTAGTCCTTCTGAACCTCCAAAGTGAGAATCAATTGTTAAAGATGATGATTCAGGAAAAGGAAAAACTTTAAATTCTGATTTTTTTACTCAATTAACAAGCGGTAATGCCTCAACTATTAGTGAAATTGATCCTAATTTTGGTGCTAATGGTTTCTTAAGTACTGCAACTAATAATCAATTGGCTACAAGTTGAGTATCTAATGGTGGATTACATTACACTACGAATAATAATATTGCTACATTTACTTACTCTGCTCCTATTTATTTCCTAAACCTTCTACAAAATTTAGATTTTAGTTTTTTAAGTAATAAAAACGAAGGCTGAGTTCCAGAAATTAGTAATTTAATTCATTCATGAAACATTAGTGGTAATGCTAGTCTTAAGACAGATTTCTCTAAGTATATAAGAGCTGATGGTAAGGAAAGCACTATTACCCAAGAAACAAAGTGAAATATATTTTGACAAATGTTATATTCTATATCTGCTACTGATTCTGAAACTAAAGATTCACCAGCAGCTGAAAACTTTAAAATCGCTGCCCAAAATTTATTTCCAACATATATTCCAAAAAATAATATATATGAAGAAGAGTTTTGAAATAAGGTAAAAGAGTTTTATCCATAATAATACTTAATATTTTAAGTTTTACTTATAAAGTAAATTGAGGTGAAATATATGACAAATAAAGCATGCATTTTTTGTACAATTGTTAAAGATACAAATAACTTAATTTTTGAAGATACAAATACAGCAGCATTCATGGATATCAATCCCTTAACTAAAGGACACATTCTAGTAATTCCAAAGCAACATTTTGAAACTTTTATTGATACTACACCTAAAATAGTGAGCGATGTTAGTATCACAACTCATAAAATTGCTAATTTGCTAATAAAAACTATTCCCGAAATTAAAGGATTTAATATTTTAACTAATAATGGTAGCGAAGCATTTCAAGAAGTATTTCATTATCATGTTCATATTATTCCAAAATATATTCGTGAAAAAGGGTTTTTAATTAATAGGACAAAAGAAAATGTTACAATTGATGATATTAATAATCTTAAAAAAATACTAAAATCACAATTAATGTAAAACAAATATTTAAGGAGGAAAAAAATGAAAAGTCTTAAGTTATTAACTTTACCTAAAATATTAATGCTAATTGGTGCTGTATGAATTATTGTTTTTAGTTTATTGTATGCAGCGGGAGTTATAACTTATAGTTTCTATGGCTGAAATGAAAATGGAGCTACATTAGTTATAATAGGTATTATTTATATTCTAATACCATTTTCAGTTAAACCCGGATTATGATCAAGACTATGAGCACTATTTATATCATTTCTTTCAGTTATAATAGTTATTGGTTTATTTGTTGGCAAAGATGTAGATTATAAGTCAACATGAACTTATATTAATGCTTTACCACATATTATCATGGCGTTTGGTTCTATTTTATGAATAGTTAATAGTAAATAAGTCATAAAATAATTATTAATAACTTAAAATATTGGACAATACATTATCCAATATTTTTTTTATAATTTTGGTTGAAAATAGTATTAAACCAATTTTTAATAAATAATTAATAATATTTTTAGAATTTATTTTCAACATAAATAATAAGAAAAAAATATTATAATAGTTATTATTATCAAATTTTATAAAAATTATTAATTGATGAGTGGCATAACTACCTTTTTGTTTTCATCAAAAAAGCATTTTTTATTAATGATGCTATAATTTTAAGCATTAATAAAAAAAGATAAAGGAGATTGAGATATGAAAAAAAGAAAAGTGTTACATTGTTCAAGCTGTAATAAAGAAATTAATGGTAATGATTTAGCTTCAAACTCAAAAACAGCAAGAAAAATTATGAAATGCCCAGAGTGTGCTAATCAATAATTTTTTGATTATTAATAAAATTTATACTATTATCAATAGCCCTTATCAACTAATTTTAAAAATTTTTACTGATTGTTTTAGATTTCTAAAACAATTTTCATCTTAATTGTTAATAAAACAAATTAGAATTAAAAACAATACTAGTCTATATCTATTGATATCAAAGGCAAGAATATAAAGAACTTATTTCTGAAATCAAAATATGGAGGAGTATTATATGTCTAAAAAAAATAAAAATTCAAAAATTATTGCTGGAATAATTAGTTCTGCGGTTTTAATTAGTGGTGCAACTACTGGTATTTTATATAATTCTGAAATGGAAGAAAATATTGAAGAAGAAATTGAAATTGAAAAGAAAAAAAACTTAGAAATAATTTTTCCTAAAGGAAAAAGAAATTTAGGTAAAATTTATATTGGACAAGACATAACTACTATAAATGATGATGAAAAAGTAAAAAAAGAAATTATAGATATTTTTAGTAATAAATATAATATAGATGTAACTAGTTTGGAAATTAAAATTGTTACTAATCAAAATGAAGCAATAATTACTTCAATAAATGAAGATATCTATATTGGAACAGTAAAGCTTAAGTATAGTCCTAATAGAACTTTTGTAACGTTAGATTATATTGTTCCTGATTTGAATATAAGAGATAAACAAGTTCCTACTTACTCTTATCAACATCATCAAGAAATTTTATTTGGAAAAAATGATATTTTAAATGATAATGAATTTAAAAATTTACCTGCTGTAAATGATTTTATTAATATTTTAAATGAACAAGTTAAATTTAAAGCAAGTGAAGAATCAAATAATGCTTTTAAAAAGTTAGAAAATAATAATGATAATTTTAAAGATTTTGAAGATTTAAAAAAACAATTTAATGATCATCATCTTTTATTTGATGGCAAAATTGATTTTGAATCATTTATTAAAACAATTAGTAATTATCATATAAATGCAAATATTGATGAATTAAAAACAGGAATATGTCGGTTTTATAATATTTTAGCTCAATTATATGGAAAAAAATAATGTTTTTAAAATGTTAGAAAAAATTGAATTAGATCAAAAGTTGTGAGAACAATCTAAAAATAAATATGTCAGGAGAAGCACATTTTGGTTCTTGTAATGATAATATGTGTAATACTAAAATAATACTTGATACAGATATTTTTAGAGATATAAAGTATGGAATGGAAGTTATGGTACATGAATATGGTCATATTTTGGATTCTTTAATTCGTAATAAACAAAATAATAATTTTGATGCAAGAAAATATATGATTTCATCATTAGCAAACGGAACTAAGATTAATAATAAATCTTATCAAAAACTTTTAAGTTATGGTATTGTTAGAAATTGATATGGAAGAACATCATATATTGATTTATTTCCAGAAGCTTTTGGTCGTTGAATAATGACTCCTGAACAAAATCGTGATCTTGGATGAGAAAAATTAGATAAATTTTTTCGAATAGATTTACTTAAATTATTATAATAACAAAAAATATATCTTTATAATCATAATAAGGACAAAATTTATTTTGTCCTTATTATTAATTTTGTTTATTAATTAAAAATTGTAAATAAAGTTATTAATTGTTCATTATGTTATGAAAATTAATGTTGTTTAATGCAATGTTAACATATGTCATACGACCAAATGAAGAATTTAAAAAACAATACCATTGAAAGTAAATATTATCATTATCATGCCAAAGATCTAAATTAAGAGCAATTTCTGTTCCTCATCCTCCACCATCTTTAGTATTAATATAAGCAATAAAAAGAACATTAGCATTACCGGGGTTTTTATATTGTTCAATTTTTGCAGTATTAGTTGCTAGTGTTGGACTACTTTTAATTCCTGTTGAAGTTGATACTTTGAAATATGAATTAATAAAAGAAAAAGTTGGATACATATTAGTGAAGGTATTTCAGTATCTCGCGTAATTGCTTCACTTAAGAATATTATAAACATTAGAATTATCAGTAGCGATTGATGTTCCATTATGTCAATCTGAAAAAGAATAATTTATTTTATCATTAATAATATTATTAGTGTTTTTTCAATTATTATAATAAATAGCCACTAGATTATTACTTTTATCAAAAATTCAATTTAATGAATAGTTTTTAGTAGTTAATGTTAGTGGTCATTTATTCAAAAAATTATAAACATTTTGATTATCAATAATTAAATTAATAATGTTACTATTTAATTGATTGTTAATTTGCCCTTTTAAACTAGTTTGATTAATAAAATACACTGCTAAGTTATTAGCTATTGTCTTACTAACTTTATTATCATGTGTTGCTTTAGCAATATAATATAAACCTAGTGTTTCATTTAGATTATTGCTATGTTCAACTTTATCAGCACCTGCTTGATTAGAAATATCAATATGTTTTTCAATATCACCTTGTTGAATATATTTTCAATTATTATAACCAGTAAAGTATGAATCAGAATATTCACTTTTACTATATGGATTATAATCATCTTTAATAATAGTTACTTTTTTGTGGCTGTTCATTTCTTGTTTTGTATTTTCAATATTTACTTTATCTTTATCAGGAATATTTATATTAGGGTTATAAACTAGGTTACCATAGTTATCTACTAAAAAAGTATTCCTTGCTTTAGGAAAAGTGTATTTTGCTAAAGATAATGTATCATAACTATAAAATTTATGATCTGTTATTGATTGATTAGTAATTCACTCACTATTGCTTAAATAGTTAAATTGGTTATTGAATGAAGTATTATTTTCTTCTAATTTATTTATTAGTACAGTATTTTCAATATTTTTATTATTAATATTGTTTCCTAAAAAAGTTAAAGGTGGTATCACACTTAAAAAAATTAAATATTTATTCATAATTTTATACCTCTATTTTTTAAATAATTATATATTTTATAACACTTTAGTCATTAAAAAGTGTTGATTTAATTATAAACATTTTATTTGAAATTAGCAAAAACTAAAAAACTTAAATAAATAATGTGTATTAAATGTACTTTACAATATGTTTCAATATTAATAATTTGCATATTAAATAAGTTCTTTTTTAAGTTATAAGTTAAGTATCGTTTTTGTTTAGTTAAGTATCGTTTTTGTTTATGTTTGCTTTTATAATTTTTTATGATAAGATTTGTTTGTTATTAAAATGTATAAAATTGGTTTTTTGAAAACCTAGAATGTGTGAATTTTATATATGGATATTCAGCAAGATTTTTATGTTAAAAAGATTTTTTATGCTTGTTATGTTAAAATGTAGTATTACCTATTTCTTTTTTAAATAATATTGGAAATAAAAAAGGTAAATGTTATGTTGGTAATAAGCAAAAATTAAGAAATAATACTGTTCGTACTAAAAATAATTTAATTCAAAAAGCATTACATAATTTTTATAATAGTAAAATGTTGAGTTTTGTTACTTTAACTTATAAAGAAAATATGCAAGATGTTAAACAATCAAAAAAAGATATTCGTTTGTTTTTTCTTAAATTAAAAAAATGGTGAAATGACCCAAAGCGTGCTAAATATATGGGTGAATTAAAATATATGTATGTTTATGAATATCAAGACCGTGGAGCAGTACATTTTCATATAATTTTTAATAGAAAGATACCATATAATATGATACGTGATTGATGACCACATGCTGGTAATGCTAAGGGCATTGATTTAAGAGTTGTTCGTAAAGGTACAAATGAATTTGTTATTAAATATTTAGGTAAATATGTTACAAAATCCTTAGATGATGTTAAATCTATAAATCAAACAGATATAGGAATAAAAGCATATTCTTTTAGTCTTAATTGTAAAAATCCTATTATAGTTCGTGGAATTAAAAAAATGACAATCGAAGATATAATTAAAGCAAGTTTTAATGCAACAAATGTATTTTATTTTAAAACTCAAAGAGATAATAATGGGGATACTGTTATGATTGGTGGTATTATTGAAAGCACTGTTGTTAATGATTATTTTAATGAGTATGAAGATTATGAACGTTATGTATATTTAAGTGCTTTATCGCATAATTATTATTTACGGACTAGTGAAATCGGTTATTTAATTCAAAGAGATAAAGATGTTTTAACTTGGGCAGAGAAAGTTTTTGGTAATAAAGTTGAAAAAATAGATTTTAAAAAAAGAGTTTTACATTAATTTTTATAATATTTATGAGTTTTTATATAGTATAATTCAAATATAAATTTGATGTATTTATATTTGAAAGGAAAATTGAAAATGATTAATCATAAAAGTTGTATGGTTTGTAATGAAAAATTTACTATAAAAACTATTGATAGTGCTTTGTATTTATCTCATTGTAGTGGAAAATGTTATGAAAAAACTTTGGAAAAATATAAATAAAAGAAAGTAAATTAAAATTTTTATTTTTAATAAAATACTTGTATATATATATATATATATATATAATGTTTATTGAACATTAGTGATTACACACATTCTTACTAATGTTCATTTTTTATTTTTTGTTGAAATTTTATATTTTTATGGTATATTATTAATAAGTATAGGTTTTACCCTACTATGCTTAACTTATTAAGTTTTTAATTTAATGAATGTGTGAGGTTAAGTTTTTTTATGTTTAAAGTTCAATTAGTTAATATTGAAAAAGGGCGTATTATTCCCGATAAAAATAATAAAGGTAAAACATTAAAGTTTGATGTTTTGAAGTTTGTAGAAATAAATAAACAAACAAGCGTGCCAACTGGTCAAACACGTGATAAATGATATAATCCGGAATTTGCTAGTGATTTTAATAATTGTTTATCTGCTGTTGATTTAAAAGTTGGCAATTTTTATTCACTTGAACTTGATTTAAGCGGTAATATTAAAAAACTTTCTAATTGAAAATAGTTATTTATTAAAAGGGTAATTTTAAATAATTATTAATATGTTAGGAGTTAAGTTTAAATTATGGCTAAAAATGATAATTGTTCATGTGAACAAGCATTTCATTTAGCAATTTATATATGTAAACTTTGTGACCAAGTTGTTTGTCCCAAAAGAGTTTTACAAAACTTATATACTAAAAATTATTATTGTCCAAATTGTATATTAGATATTGCTTTAAATAAAGCAATGAGACAACAAGAAAGTAAGTTAAATTATGAGACATAAGTGTAGTGATTGAACTTATGAAAGAGTATGTGGTTGTGAAATGTGTTACAGAGTTGCTAATGAAATGGAACGAATAAGAAAACAAAATAAAAAAAAATCAAGGTGGTAAATAAAAATGCAAGTGGATGGGTTACACTTTATTGGACACTAATTACGTAGACAAGTGAACAAATTAGTGAAAAGAAAGGAAGTATAATTATGGCCAATATTAACTCATATTCAGATGAATTTAAAAAACAAATAGTAGCTTTATATCAAAGCGGTAAGTCAGTGTCTTGTCTTGCTAAAGAGTACAATGTTACAAGAGCAGCTACTTATAATTGAATTAAGCAATTTACTAATTCAGGTAGTTTTAAAACTAAAGATAATCGTTCTGTTGAAGAAAATGAATTAATTAAATTAAGAAAAGAATTAAAACAATTAAGAATGGAAAATGATACTTTAAAGCAAGCAGCACTAATAATAGGCAGAAAGTAGAAATTATTGCTAAAAATAAAGTTAAATATAAAATTCGCACAATGTGTCGTTTTTTGAAAATATCTAAATCAACATATTATTTTAACTTAAAGAAAAAAGAAAATAAAATCAAAATAATATGTATGATGAAGCTGTTATTAGTGCTTTTAAAGAAAATAAAGAAGTTTATGGTACTAGAAGATTAAAAAAAATTTTAGAAAACCAAGAAATTTATTTATCAAGAAGAAAAATTAAAGAAATTATGAATAAGCATAATTTAATATCAAAATACACTAAATTATCATTCAAAAATCATCATAATAAAGTCAATAATAGTCAAATAACCAATCTTGTTAATAGAAACTTTAATAATAGGGTTAAAAATGAAGTTATTGTTAGTGATTTAACTTACGTTCAAGTTAATGGTAAATGAAACTATATTTGCCTATTAATAGACCTATTTAACCGCGAAATTATTGGACATAGTGTTGGAGTTAAAAAAGATGCATTACTAGTATATCAAGCATTTATGCAATCAAATCGCTGTTTAAGAACCTGTTTGGAATCTTTTAAACATAATTAAACTAAAAAAGGGAATAATTATTTCTAACCTGACAGTTAATTAACATTTTATTTTCTTTGTCATTTTTTTGTTAAAAAGATTTTATCATTTGACAACTTATCGATTAAAAATTTATTTTTCAACTATAAAATAACATTTATGATATTAATTTAATCAAAAATAAGTTAAAAAAGATCCTAAACAGGTTCTAAAAGATATCCAAATATTTCATAGTGATCGAGGTAATGAATTTAACAATAAAATTATTAATAATCTTTTATTAGCATTCAATATTACTCGATCTTTAAGCAAAAAAGGTTGTCCTTATGATAATGCTGTTGCTGAAGCAACTTTTAAAACTTTCAAAACTGAATTTATTAATGATAAAAATTTTACATCATTAATCCAATTAAAATTAGAATTATTTGATTATATCAATTGATACAACAACATAAGAATCGACAGCACTTTAAACTACTTAACTCCTATCAAATATCAAGAACAAGTGTCTACCAAAAAATAGTCCTAAAAAGTGTTGCCATTCCACTTTAACTAAAATTTTAAGAACAGGATTAAGTCCATTAAGTGCTATGGTAGGAGTTAGTGCTTATTATGGTCAATATTTAAAAGACCCAATTTTAGGTTCTATTAATTCTTTGTTATTTAGTAAGAAGTTGGCAATTGATATATGAAATATTAATCAAAGACCAACTACTAAAAATAAAGTTATTAATAGTTATAAAAAGATATTTTTAGGATTAGGAACAATTGGTTTAGTTAATTATGCTAAGTTTGTTAATTATGTAGATAAGTCAGTTTTTTTATTAAGAGATGAACCATGTTTTTGACCACCTTGTCCTACACCACCACCAATTCCTACCCCAATACCAACACCTAGTCCAATAGTTAATAAACCTTTTGTAGACTGAGATACTTATATATCTTTAAATAGTTTTGGTATAGCAAATGTTATTAGTGGTTTAACTGAATTAATACTTAATAGATTTGAAATTATACGTAAAATAGCGAATACGGGTACTGGTGGTTGTTTGATTAGTAGTGGTGTTGCTATGGGTATTAATAATAATTTTAATAATTATTTTGCTATTCCTACGATTATTGCCGGTGCAAGTGAGATTATAAATACTTTATTGTTACCGTTAAGAAATACACATAATAATACAGAATTACAAGAAGTATTTACTGATGAAAGAGCAAGATTAATTAATGCTAGTGTTAATGATTATCAAAGTACAAATGACAGTATGGTTGATGTTAATTTAAATGATGATAGTATGTCGGAGATTAATTTAGATAGAGCAAGTTTAAATTGGGATTATTCTTATGCTTATACGTTAGGTGGTGTTTAAAATGGTTAAATGAATAGTTGTGATAATTGCTGTGTTAGGTACTTTTTGATTTTTTAAAGATTCTATTAAAAAGTTAGTTTGAAAATTTAAACATAAAAAACATGAAGTAATTGAACCCGATTGTTGATATTGTAAAGAACAAAAACGTAAAGAAAGAGCAAGAAAAGAATTAGAGGAGGGAGGTGATTAGTATGCCAAAAGGACTTAGTGCTTTAATTGATATGATTGGAGGTATTGGCCAAAAATTATTAGAATCTTTTAGTTATGTTTTTAATTGAGTATTTGCTGGTGATTCTATAATGACAAATTGACCGGTTTTAATTCCAATATTTATGATGGTATTAGTGTTTATTAAAGAATTTATTGGACATATTATTAGGGGGTTTAGATAGAAAAAAAATGAAACTTATTTTTAGGAGGTAATGGTTATGATTAAATTATTTTTTGCAATAATTTTTGTTTTTCCTTTATTAGGTAAACTTTTACCTTCTTTAAATAATATTGTGCAAAATATTTTGCAAAGTTATATTACTGATTTTTCTGGTTTACATAATTTGTCTTTGGTTATTAAAAGTTTCATTTTTGGTGATAGTTCACAACAAATAGTTTCAATGCCAGCACCATTGTTAGCAATTATTTTAGTACTTTTTACTTTTTCATTAATTTTAAAATTATTAAAAATAATATAGGAGTAGTTTATTATGGGTGTTGCTTTTATTTCAAAAGTTTTAGAACCTGTTTAGGACCTTTTTTAACTTATTTTTGATTAAATTAATATCATAAATGTTATTTTATAGTTGAAAAATAAATTTTTAATCGATAAGTTGTCAAATGATAAAATCTTTTTAACAAAAAAATGACAAAGAAAATAAAATGTTAATTAACTGTCAGGTTAGAAATAATTATTCCCTTTTTTAGTTTAATTATGTTTAAAAGATTCCAAACAGGTTCTTAGAAATATTTGGAGAAATTTTTATGAAATTTTGAAATTTGCCAATGGCAGATTTAGGTTTTAATTTAGGTACTTTTGTTGTTTTCATTCTTTTAATAAAGTTTGCTATGTCAGTTTTTTTAAATATTGATATTCAACCAGTTTCTACATCGGGGACTGTAAAGCAAAGTTATAAAAATATTAAAGGTAGTTCAAAATTTGTTGGTAAAAAAATTGCTAAGGTTCATAGTAAACGTATTGATAAATTAAAAGAAAAAAATAAAAAACAAGGTAAGTTTAAAGGTGGTGCTGGTGGTAATAAATTTACTGGAACATTTAGTGGTTGAGGAGTTGGCAATTAATTATGAGTGATTTTGTGAATAGTATATTGCATTTAATTTTTATATTTTCTAGTAGAGATATTCAAATATTTTTTAATCAACCAAATATTACTAATGAAGTTTATATTTTGTTTAATTTGACTTTTTGGTTGATATTAGGTGTATTTTTTAATTTTATTTATCGTGGTATTAAATTTATTTTTAGGCTATTGTTTGGGTAGGTGTTAGTTATGAGTGTTTTAGAGATATACAATCAGATTCATAAATGTATAGTTGATTATTGAACTATGTTTATAGGTAGTCCAGTTGACCAATTTACTACTATTTTATGAAATTTAGTAGTTTATGGAACTCAGTTTTTTATTGGATTTGTTTTGTTTTATGGTTCATGGTGAATTTTAAAATGTTTATTTGGTAAATAATTATGTGATTTAAGTTTGCTAAATTATTTTTTGTTGTAAATACTTCTGTTCAAGCACCCACTAGTTTAATTGTTTCAAATGACCCTAATGTTGTTAATTATGATATTAAAAAAGAAATGATTAAACACGTTAAGTATAATGATTTTAATGCTTGAGCAACAATACCATGAAATTCTGCTTATTTTGACATTGACCAACCGGATTTAAAATTAGTTAGTGGTGAATATATTGGTAATCAGGGTACTTATATATGTTCTTATTATAGTGATACAGTTGGTGTTCCAAAACAACAGATAAATATGGGGTCTGGCGTTTATACTTTTAATAGAAAACAATTGGATGAATTTTCACGTATTATGTTTAATCATAATTATGTTTCAGAAAAGAATACTAATCATTTGAATTTTGTTAATAACGATAGGAGAGTTATAAATTTTCAAACACAGTTAAATTTTGAAATTGATAAACCTTTGAGTTTTTATATTCAAGGATTTATGTTTTATTTTGAATATGAACGTTTTAAAACTTTTACTGCTAATTTTACTTTTAGTTTTTTAGATTATGTTGGTAATACAAAGTATGTTTTTAAAGGTAAAGTGGATAATGATATTTATCAACAAGATTTATATAATTTTGTTATTTTGCCTATTCGTGTACCAAATTTAAAACATTTAAGAGTATTTTTTGACGTTCACGGTGATTCATATTCTTATATGTCACCACAATTAAATTTTGGTCAAATTAATATTTTTTCAAGTGAGAAAGTAACACCAGTACCGCCAAATAGTCCTTTTAACCCTGAGTATGAGCGTGTTAGTTGATATGATGTTTTTGGTCAATTGCGTAATGCTTTTAGAACCTGTTTGGAATCTTTTAAACATAATTAAACTAAAAAAGGGAATAATTATTTCTAACCTGACAGTTAATTAACATTTTATTTTCTTTGTCATTTTTTTGTTAAAAAGATTTTATCATTTGACAACTTATCGATTAAAAATTTATTTTTCAACTATAAAATAACATTTATGATATTAATTTAATCAAAAATAAGTTAAAAAAGATCCTAAACAGGTTCTTAGATGATTACTTTATGGTGTTGTTGGTAAGGTTTTACCAGTTGAACCATTAAGACAGTTTCTTTTTACAACAGATAGTTTATTACGGCATATTTTTTCAGATACTATTAGTACTGCTTTAAATGTTGATATTGTTAGTGCAATTGAAAATATTATACCTTTGTGATTATTTGTTAGAGCAATTAGTTTAATTATAGGTTAGGAGTTGAAATAATGCCTTGATATGGTTATGTGTTATTAGTTATAGGTTTGATTATAATTATTTATCCAATTTGTATAACTATTCGTAATGTTAAAATTTTAAAACGAGTTGGTAGTTATATTATTTCAGCACCTCCAAGAACTGGTAAATCTGCCCTTGCTTGTTGTTTAGCACAAACTCATAAGAAACGAGTAGTTAGTCCTTTCCCTATTAAGTTAAAGACTGGTTATTCTTATTTGGTTAATTATAACGATGTTTTTACTTTTAATCAGTTAGCAAGTAATTATGCTTTTGAGGAACAAGATTTAATAATTTTAGATGAATTAGCATTAAAAATAAATTCTAATGATTTAGGAGTACAGTTTAAAAATCAACAAGAAAGTTTAGGACAATTTTGTAAATTAATAGGTCATATGTTTAATGGTACAATGTATTTGATTGAACAACACCCTAATAGAATACCAGTACAAGCAAGAGAAAAAGTGGAATATGTTGTTCAAGTTAAAAAAATGCGTATTTTATTATTTTTTGTTGTATTTAATATTAATTTATATACTAATATTGATGATTATAATAAAGTAGTATTTTCACGACGTAAAACAAAGAAAATGTTTAAAAAAGGTATAATGCCTCCAAGTTATAGTGGTGAAGCAATGACTATGATTTTATTTTTTCCTAGACATTGATTAAAAAGGTATAATTCTAGGGCTTTACATTATGTGCATGAACTTAAAAGTGAATTATCACCTAAAAAATACCTTAAAGAAGCAAGTAGTATTGATATGACTTATAATGACATTAAATCTGCTGGTTTAGATAAATTAGATAATATTTTAAAGAAAAAGGGAGATAAAAATTAAAAAAATGGCCGGAACCAACAAAGAACCTTTTGTTGGGTTGGCCGCGGGGTTTAGCCCCGCTGGGGTGAGTTGCGAAGCAACGAGGGGCAAAGCCCCTACTTCTTGATAACCCAATGAAAAAAAATAATAATTTATTTATTGGAAAAATATTATTATTATGATAATATTCTACAAAAGAATATAAAGTTTTTTAATCCTCTTATTTTAATTTTAAAATAAATGGGTTTTTTATTTTTAGAAAGGAAGAAAAAATAATGGCAGCTGAAACTTATATTAGAAAATTAAAATTATCGCCAACATTTGCATTCACAACACAACAAATCCGTTCATTGACAAAAGAGCACGATTGATAAAAAACAAACACCAGTATTTACAATGGAACAAATAAGAACATTCACACTTGAACAAATGGAACAACTTGCAATTGATCCAAATCTTATTGCTGAAGCGATGAGATTATCAGAAGAAGAACAAGTGGAACTGGCAAAAAAATTATCGTTAGAAAAAGAAAAACAA
The DNA here is from genome assembly GCF_977110965.1 of Spiroplasma endosymbiont of Dactylopius coccus. Lineage (NCBI taxonomy): Bacteria > Bacillati > Mycoplasmatota > Mollicutes > Entomoplasmatales > Spiroplasmataceae > Spiroplasma > Spiroplasma endosymbiont of Dactylopius coccus. The sequence goes on from NZ_OZ373019.1 coordinate 1,166,291, forward strand.
TCTGACATAATAGTAAAAGAATTTAAAGAAACATCAATGTCCTCATCACAAACATTTAAAGTAGAGACAGAAGTAAAATTAGTTACTGAAGAGGAAATACTAAAACAAGGAGTAAGACCCAAAGGAAGTAAGATTATTCAACATACAAATAATAATCATCAAGAAAAGGTAATAATTTCCGAACCAACCATTTCACCATCTCTTTATGAAAGTAGTTTAGATTTACAAGCAACCAATGAAGATGATGAATTTGGTTTTGTAGTTGTTGATGAACCTTATAAAACATTACCATCAGAAGAAGTATCTGAGAAAGAGCAAGAAGATATTGATAGAGCAATTGCATTATCATTGCAAGACCAATTTAATGTAGAACAAGAGCAAGAAGATATTGATAGAGCAATTGCATTAGAGGCTTTATCATTAAAAAGACAGGAAAGAAATAATAAAGCAATTGGTTTATATTTAGAAGAACAAGAAGAACTTGAAAAATCAGCAAAAACACAATCAAATTTAATGCAAGTAATCAAAAAATCTGAAATAGAAGAAATTAAAGTTTTAGAACAACAAAAAATAAATATAATTTTAAATTTCTTAATTAAATTAGTAACTTTTGGAAAAATTAATAAAAATAAGAAAATTGAAATAGAAATTAGTCAAAAATGAAAAAAAATATCAGAATCATGTAGTAAAAAACCAAAAACAAATCCAACATTATTTTCAAAATCATCTGGAAAAGATTTTAATAAACAACAAGTAAACAATGAATCAGCAAACCTACCATTAATAAACTTAAATAAACCAAGAACATCACAAATGTAAAATATTAAGAAAAGAGTTATCTTATTTAAGATGAAATATTATTTTTTTTATCTTGGGGTGACCTTTTCTTTTTTAATTTGTTCAAAGATTCAATTTAGTTAAAATAAAATTATATTTTTTGTCATTATTATTTATACTTTTTTAATTATTTTTAAAAAATTACCTATTTTATTAAGAATATTGTTAATATTATATTAAATAATAACTATTAAAAATTTAAGGAGAAATTATGGAAAATAAAATTAATTTAGATAAATTAACTATTAATTCAATTCGTATGTTAGGAGTACAAGCAGTTAATGCTGCTAAAAGTGGCCATCCTGGTATTGTTTTAGGTGCTTCACCAATGACTTTTTCTTTATTTAAAAATCATTTATCTTTTAATCCAAAAAATCCAAAATGATTTAATCGTGATCGATTTGTTTTATCAGCAGGTCATGGTAGTGCTTTATTATATTCAATATTACATCATGCTGGTTATAAATATACAATCAATGATATAAAACAATTCCGTCAATTAAATAGTAATACACCTGGTCATCCCGAATATCATTTAGACTATGGAGTAGAGACGGCTACTGGACCATTAGGTCAGGGTATCGCTAATGCTGTTGGAATGGCGCTTACTGAGAGTTTTCTTAGTGCTAAATATAATCAAAAAGATCTTAATATTATTGAACATTATACATATGCAATTTGTGGTGATGGTGATTTACAAGAAGGTATTGCACAAGAAGCACTTAGTTTTGCTGGACATTTTAAATTAAATAAACTAATTATTTTATATGATTCAAATGATGTTCAATTAGATTCATCTGTTAAATTAGTATATTCAGAAAATTTAAAAATGCGTCTTCAAGCATTAGAGTGAAATTATTTAAAAGTTGAAGATGGTGAAGATGATAAACTTATTTCTGAAGCTATTAAAAAAGCAAAAGTTAGTGATAAACCAACTTTAATTGAAATTAAAACTATAATTGGTTATGGGGCTAGTAAAAAAGGAACACCGAGTGTTCATGGCTCTCCTTTAATGGAAGATATTAAAACAGTTGCTAAAAATTTAAACTGAGAATATCCTGAATTTACTGTTCCAGAAGAAGTAAGTACTTACTTCACACAAACAGCACTTAATCATGGTTCTAAAATAGAATTAGTTTGAAATCAAAAAGTTGAAAAATATGCAAAATTATATCCAAAATTGTATAAAGAAATTAAATCAGCATTGAAAAATGAAATTTTTAATGAAGATTATCAATTAAATAAAATTGATTGAACTTCAATTATTGGGGTAAATCCACAAGCAACAAGAGTAGACTCTGGTAATATTTTAAAACTTTTATCAGCTCATTGTCCAACATTAATTGGTGGTAGTGCTGATTTAGCTGGCTCAACTAAAGCATTAGTAACAGACAAAGACTTTCTACCTCTTGATCATTCAGGAAGACATATTCATTATGGAGTAAGAGAATTTGCAATGGGCGCTATTGTTAACGGTATGACGTTACATCAAGGCACAATTCCTTTTGGTTCTACTTTTCTTGTGTTTAGTGATTATCTAAAACCTGCATTACGATTAGCAGCTTTAATGTCAATTCCATCTTTGTTTATTTTTAGTCATGATAGTATCGCAGTTGGCGAAGATGGTCCTACCCATGAACCAGTTGAACAACTAACAATGTTAAGAACTATTCCTAATTTTAATGTAATTCGCCCCGCTGATACAAAAGAAACAATTGGTGCATATTTAATGGCATTATCTAGTAAAACTAACCCTAGTGCTATTATTATTACTAGACAAAATTTACCACAACTTGCAAATAGTAATATTGAGGCAGTTCAAAAAGGTGCTTATATTATTAGTAAAGAGAATAGTAGTAAAGCTTTAGATTTAATTATTATTGCTACCGGTAGTGAAGTTTCATTAGCTATTGCTAGTCAAGAACAACTATGAAACGATCAAAAACTTAATGTTCGTGTAGTTTCAATGCCTTCTACTTTTATTTTTGATAAACAAGATAAAACATATCAAAATAAAATTTTACCTAATGATATTATAAAAGTTGCTATTGAAATGGGTTCTAAAGATAGTTGATATAAATATGTTGTAGGTAATGGCTTTGTTATTGGCGTAAGTACTTTTGGTATTTCTGCTCCTGATAAGGTAGTACTAGAAAAATATGGCTTTACATCAAATCAAGTGTGTGATAAACTTAATAAGTTTTTAAACAATAAGTAAGGAGAAATTAATAATGATGGTTTGGTGAGCAGTATTAATCATTGGCATTGCTAGTGCGTTAATTGGTGGATTAGTTGGTTTTATTGTTACTAAGAAGATTTTCGAAAAACAATTACAGAAAAATCCTCCTATTAATGAAAATATGATTCGTGCAATGTATTTACAAATGGGGCGTAAACCTACTGAATCTCAAATTAAATCAGTAATGCAAGCAATGAAACGTCAACAAAGTACTACTAAAAAACGATAATTTTTATTAAATATAAGTTGTAAAATAGTTACCATAATGGTAACTATTTTTATTCATTATATTTGTGATAAATTTAATGTTTTATATATCCACTTGTTGATGACTTATTTTGTGGATAATTTTCTTCATTTAATTCTTGTTTAATTTTTTTTCTGTCATTTTTTTTCTTTTTCTTTATTAGTATTTAATTTATTAATGTTACATTTAAATATTTTCTTTATTTTTTGTTCAATTTTTAAAATTCTTTTCTTATCAATTTTTAATCCAATTAATATTAAATTTTCTTTTATATTTTTTACTGAATTATTTGTATTTAAATGTATTAATATATTATCTTTAATATCATGAAATAATGAGTTATTTGAAAATTCTGGTCTGTATTTAATAATTTCTACTTTTGCCTTATTTGTAATATATTCTTCATATTCTTGATAAAATATGTTTTCTAATATATTTTTTATGTTTTTATCATAAAATAAACTATTATTAATAATGATTGTCAAAGCTGTATCACGATTTTGATTTATGAAATGAATATTTGCATTATTTATTAGTAAATAAAGTATTAACTATTTGTGCTAGTCCATTTTAGCAGCTAAATGCAAGGCTGTATCACCATTTTGGTTTGCGTGGTTGATATTAGCCCCATTTTCTATTAAAACATTAATTATACTTAAATAACCTTTTTTAGTAGATATTATTAGTGCTATATCACCATTTTGGTTTGCGTGGTTGATATTAGCCCCATTTTCTATTAAAATTTTAATGGAATCTATAAGTTGATAATAGTGACTTGCTACTATTAAAGGACTATCACCATTTTCGTTTGTATAATTTATATTAGTATTTTTTTCTATTAAATTATTGATCTCTTTTTTTATTTCAGAACTAATTTTTTCTTCTTTAATTATATAATCCCAATAATTAAAATATGTAATATTTTGATATGAAGTGACAGAATTTAAAATAACTGATATTATTTTTTCACCATTAATATCTTTATCATTCATTATTTTGTTCCTCCTTTTTGAAATCAAAAACCCATTTATTTTAGTAAAAAATAAATGGGTTAGAAACATATAATAATTAATAATTATATTATAACACTTTTAGTATTAATTTTATTATTGTTTAAATCATTTGTAAATCTATTTCTATGTTTAATATTATTTAGATGTATATAAAAAAATCAGTATTAATAAGTAAATACTGATTTAATATTAGTTATCTTTTAGTGATAGTGCTGTTAATAATTTATTGTATGTAGCAACATCTTGTTTTTTAAAGTATTTTAAGAAACGTTTTCTGCTTGCTACCATTTTTAACAAACTTCGTTTTGCAGTAATATCTTTTTTTTGTACTTGTAGATGGGCTGTTAATTCTAAAATTCTTTTTGTTAAATTAATAATTTGAACTGCAGAAGAACCAGTATCCTTGGCATTTAAGCGAAATTTTTTAATCAATTCATCTTGTTTAATTTGTTCCATATTTGACAACTCTCCTTTAAATATAATTCGGCTTAAGCAAAGCTAATATCGGAGAGAATATTAACAATGTTAAGTCAACACGGCTATAATAATACATTAATTTTAAACATAAAACAAGTATTTTTTAAAAAAATATTTTTATTGAGTTTGTATAAAGAGATGATTTTTTATTTTTTTTCTTCATTTGCTTTTTTATTTTTTTTTATCAAAAATAGTCACTTTACGTTCAGTATGATTAAGAATTCTTTTACAATTATCTCAATGACGAATAATAATTAATATTCAAATTAGAGCCATAGTTATATTAACAATATAGTATTGAGTGTCTTGTTGGGAAAGAAAAGAATGCAATGGTATATTCGGTATTCATGATAAGATAAAAGCAAGTATCATCATTAACATTGAAGATAAAGATGACATTCTACTTAAATATAAAATAAATCATCAACTAGCAATTGTGATAACGCAATAAATAGGATTAATCATTAATAGTACTCCTAATGAAGATGCAGCTCCTTTACCACCACGAAAACCATAAAATAGTGGTCAACAGTGACCAATAATTGCAGCAAGACCAGTTGGATAAATATATGCTTGTTTAAACATTGTTTCATAATTAGGATTAGTAATATCAATAAAGGTTAAACCGTATGCAATTAAAATAGGAATAGCGGGCTTAAAACCATCAATAATTAAAATAATAGCTCCCCATTTACCACCCATAACTCGTGTTGAATTAGTAGCACCAGCATTTTTAGAGTAATAATCTCTAACATCGGTTTTAAATTTTAATTTACTAATAATAATTGAAGGTGAGATTGAGCCAATTAAATAACCAATGATAATAAAAATAAAAGTTCCTAATAGATTAATATGTGCCATTTTTTTCTCCATTCTTGTGCAAGTATTATGTTAATAAAAATTTTATTTTTTGGAAGTTAAATTGTTCTTTTTATCTTTATTATTATAATATAAATTATAAATTATTAATGTTAATAATATGATATTAATAACTGTACCAAAGGCATTTGCTGCTAGTAAGGGAATGTTTTTAATTAAACTAGCATAAATTATGAATGAAGTTAAGCCTATTTGATATATGCTATAAGAAATTAACGATAAACCTTTTGTGTTTTTAGTTTTAATTAGTTTAATAGTTTGTGGTAAAAAGGCAACTGAAATAAAAAAGGCACCTATATATCCAATAATATCAATTGCAATATTAGACATTTTTTTCCTCCTTATTTTTTTGTTTAATTAAATTGTTAACAATAATCCCAATTATTATGAAATTTAGTGTAGCAGTAATAGTTTGACAAGTAATCATGGGAATATCATTACGAAGTATGCCAAATATTAAAAAAGTAAGACCCCCCAGTTGATAGATACTATATGAAAAAATAGAAAGACCTGAAGTATTTCTTGTTTTAATTAGTTTAATAGTTTGTGGTAAGAATGCCAAAGGAATACAAATGGCTGCAAGATACCCCAATATTTCTATAAAAATGTTCATTTTTTCTCCTTTTAATTAATTTAATTTATCATAATAATTATAATAAAATATTGGGACGTATTTCAAATGTGGATATAATTTAATTTTCTTTAAATAAAAGATAAAATAAATTATTAATTTTTATAATAATTATAACACATTAATTAAAAAAAATAAAGTATTTTGTGTCACATTTTTATTAATATAATTTAAAAATTCCTAACTATTTAGGTTTAGATTTATTAAATTTTATAAATTTAAACAAACACTTTTAATTTATTAATCCTTGCTTGTTTTAATTTTAATAAATTAAAAAATGCTTCTTTTGAATAAATTTTTGCATTATTATTATTAGAACCTGTTTGGAATCTTTTAAACATAATTAAACTAAAAAAGGGAATAATTATTTCTAACCTGACAGTTAATTAACATTTTATTTTCTTTGTCATTTTTTTGTTAAAAAGATTTTATCATTTGACAACTTATCGATTAAAAATTTATTTTTCAACTATAAAATAACATTTATGATATTAATTTAATCAAAAATAAGTTAAAAAAGATCCTAAACAGGTTCTTAGATATAGATTTTATTAAATGATAAACATCACTTTCAGCACTACAACCTATATTTCAAATAGCATTTTGATTTCTAATACCTTCTTTATTATTTTTAAAATATTCATATATTTTTTCATCAGCATTATTTTCTTTTAAATAATCTAATAATTTATAATAACAACCATTTAAAAATAATTCATAATAAGCATAATTTAATTTTTTATTATTTTCTTTTGTTCTTTTACCTTTTCCTACAATAAATACTTGTTTTAATTTTTGTAATGGATGTCATTTATCTACAGCATAATCAATTTTTAAATAATTAGCAGTAGATTTAAGATAAGTTGCACCATCACCAGTTAATTTTAAATTTTCATTAGTATAACCAATAAAAATATTATCTAAATTAGTTATTATTGATTTACCAAATTCTTTTTTAGTAATTCTTTGACCTTTTCTAGTTGAAATAACAAAAATATATTTATTTTCTAAAACATGTCTATTATCAGTAGATTTATTTAAATCAAAACCTAAACTAATACTTACCGTTCTGTGTCTAAATTTTCTTTTTTGCTTATTATCAATTAAATTATTATATGATTCATCTGATTGTATATAAATATAATCAGTTGGTAATATTTGTCTTTTTTCTTTTGGTAATTCTTGAACAAATATAATAGTTTCTTTTAATCTTCTACAAATAGTTGATAAAGATATATTTATTTTTAAATTATGTTTAATTATAGGATATGTAATATTATTAAAATCAGCATTAATTATTATTAATTTATTAACTCAATTTGTATAATTTTTATATTTATCAATATCAATATATATTCTTGTTGGAGTTATAATTTCATTTGTTAATTTATTTTTATATGTTCTTAATGGTAAATAAGATATTCCAAATTCACTTTTTATTAAATGTTTTCTACGTTTTATTAATTTATATTTATTTCTATCATATTCATTTAAAAATCAATTATTATCATATTTTAATATTTTATTATCATAATCTAATAACATTTGTTTTTCATGATTAATTTTATGTTGATAGTTGTCAAGTTTTTCAGATAGTAAAATCATAATGCTTTTTCCTTTCTAAATACATGACTTTAAGTATAACAATAATTAACTGGTGAGTGTTGTAGTATACTTTAGTTAAAATGTTATAATTAGTATATAAATATTGAATATAGGTGATATAATATGCCAGCAAAAAGAAAAGAATTAGGTAATTATGATGTTACAATTAGTAATTATTTAAGAACTAAAAATAAAACATTAACACCACAAGGATTAAATAATGCACTTGGAATTGATAGAAAATTTATATTTGATTGCCGACGCAGAAGCAGTCCATGACAACGTAATTTTTTAAAAAGTTATGATAAAGCACGTAGTATTATTTCAACTCATATGTTAGAAAAAGCATTAGTAAAACCAGAATTAATTTATCAACATTGATTAAAATCTCATCCTAATGAATTTGATATTAATGAAGATGATAATACTACTCAAAGTAATATAATTATTAATATTTGTGAACCAAGAAAAATAGAAAATAATGATTAAAAACCTATAATAAATATAGGTTTTTTTCTTTATTTTAAAGGGAAAAAATGATATAATTAATATTAAGGAAACAGTAGCCATTCTGTGAGAATAGGAGTTAAATATGGAAAACTTTAACTGAGATAAAAATAAAAATTATAATAGTGAAGAATTAGAAAGTTTATTAGAACAACACCGAAATTTTGTTTATAAAACTACTAAGACTGAATTAGAACCTAAATTAAGTGAATATGAAATAAAAATAAAAGAATATGAAAATAAAGTTAATGAATATCAAGAAAAAGAATTGTTTAATGGTTTTAATGATAAACAATTAAAAATAGTTAAATCATTAATTAATACTGAATATAAAGACCTTGATAAACATTCCGCTTTAAATAAAATAAAAGAAGATTATGCAAAAATATTTAATAATAATTTACATAATAAAGAAATTAAAAAACAAGAAATTATTAAAAATGAAGAATCTAAACAAGAGTTTTTTAATCCAAAAACACTTTTTGAATTAGATAATAATATTACATCTAAAAATGAAGAATTATTAAAAAATACAGAAGTTGTTGGTGCAAAAACTAAACAAGAAATGATTAAATTTTTAGAATTTTTATTTAGTAAAAATAATTAAATATTTCTCAAAAGGAGAGATATTATGGCTACTCCACAAGTTCCAACTGGTTTAATTACTGGTGGTAATAATGGAAATAAAGCAATGTTAACTGCTATGGAAGCACAAGTAAAAGGTATACTTTATAATGATGAAAGTATGATGTTTTTAAAAGCAAGTGCAGTTGCAGAACAAATAATTGAATTACCATTTACATCAGAAGCATTGGATGGGTTACACTTTATTGGACACTAATTACGTAGACAAGTGAACAAATTAGTGAAAAGAAAGGAAGTATAATTATGGCCAATATTAACTCATATTCAGATGAATTTAAAAAACAAATAGTAGCTTTATATCAAAGCGGTAAGTCAGTGTCTTGTCTTGCTAAAGAGTACAATGTTACAAGAGCAGCTACTTATAATTGAATTAAGCAATTTACTAATTCAGGTAGTTTTAAAACTAAAGATAATCGTTCTGTTGAAGAAAATGAATTAATTAAATTAAGAAAAGAATTAAAACAATTAAGAATGGAAAATGATATTTTAAAGCAAGCAGCACTAATAATAGGCAGAAAGTAGAAATTATTGCTAAAAATAAAGTTAAATATAAAATTCGCACAATGTGTCGTTTTTTGAAAATATCTAAATCAACATATTATTTTAACTTAAAGAAAAAAGAAAATAAAATCAAAAATAATATGTATGATGAAGCTGTTATTAGTGCTTTTAAAGAAAATAAGGTAATGTTTAGTAATCTGTGTAACTTACAAAAATAACTATGTTTAATTAATTCTATAATAAACCTAGAAAGAGTGAATTACAGATGGCTAAAAAGCAAAATATTAATAATAATGATCCAATATCAAAAGCAGTAGATTTATTATTAGAAAATACTGAAGATTTAACAACAGTTTTTAAAGAGGGAGGTTTGTATAAAGAATTAACAAAAAGATTAGTAGAAAAAATGTTGAATTCTGAGATGCAAAATTATTTAGGATATGATAAGAATCAACATAGTAATAGTGACAATGCTCGTAATGGTATAAGTTCAAAAAAATTAATAACTCAACAAGGTAAAATTGAGATTGATGTACCACGAGATCGCAATAGTAATTTTAATCCTGTAATAATTGCAAAAAGACAAAGAAGATTTGATGGTTTTGATCAACAAGTTCTTTCTTTATATGCAAAAGGTATGACATTATCAGATATTAGAACCTGTTTAGGATCTTTTTTAACTTATTTTTGATTAAATTAATATCATAAATGTTATTTTATAGTTGAAAAATAAATTTTTAATCGATAAGTTGTCAAATGATAAAATCTTTTTAACAAAAAAATGACAAAGAAAATAAAATGTTAATTAACTGTCAGGTTAGAAATAATTATTCCCTTTTTTAGTTTAATTATGTTTAAAAGATTCCAAACAGGTTCTTAGAATGCAATTACAAGAGTTATATCATGGTGCTGATATTAGTGAAAGTGTTATTAGTCAAATTACTGATGATGTTATTGATGATGTAAAAGCATGGCAAAATCGACCATTAGATAGTATTTATCCGATTGTTTATTTTGATTGCATAGTAGTTAAAATACGACAAGATAAACGCATTATTAACAAATCTGTGTATATAGCTTTAGGAGTTGATTTAGAAGGTAAAAAAGATGTTTTAGGCTTATGAATTAGTGAAAATGAAGGTTCTAAATTTTGATTAGCCAATTTCACAGAAATGAAAAATCGAGGCTTAAATGATATTCTTATTGCTTGTAGTGATAATTTAACAGGAATGTCAGAAGCAATACAATCAGTTTATCCTAAAACAGAACATCAATTATGCATCGTTCATCAAATTAGAAATAGTTTGAAATATGTCTCATATAAGCATAGAAAATCTCTAGTTGCAGATTTAAAACCAATTTATACTGCATGTAGTGAAGAACAAGCAATGCAGGCTTTAGAAACATTTGAAAATAAGTGAAATAAACAATATCCTCAAATTGCTAAATCTTGATATAAAAATTGAGAAAATTTGATAGTTTTTATTAGTTATCCAACAGAAATTAAAAGAGTAATTTATACCACAAATGCTATTGAATCTGTTAATAGTCAATTACGAAAAGTTATCAGAAATAAAAAAGTTTTTCCTAATGATATGGAAGAATTGAAAATATTTTATTTAGCAATTGAAAATATAAGAACCTGTTTGGAATCTTTTAAACATAATTAAACTAAAAAAGGGAATAATTATTTCTAACCTGACAGTTAATTAACATTTTATTTTCTTTGTCATTTTTTTGTTAAAAAGATTTTATCATTTGACAACTTATCGATTAAAAATTTATTTTTCAACTATAAAATAACATTTATGATATTAATTTAATCAAAAATAAGTTAAAAAAGATCCTAAACAGGTTCTAACAAAAAAATGAACAATGCCCATTCAAAATTGAAATACAGCAATTACTCATTTTATGATAAAATTTGAAGATAGAATTAATCTTAACTAGTACTTTGTAAAACAAAGATACACAGATTTCTAAAAAGCCTCAACAAAGATTGTTTCTTTATTATCAACAGCAATACTTGTAATACCACCATCTTTTAGTTGCTCAACTAAATTAAAAGGATTACCCCCCAATACTTTTAAAAATCATTCCTTCTGTATTACCAGCATAAATTAAACCATTTTTAGTTGTTTTTAAAACTGTAATGTTACCTATTGCTCCATCTATTTTTTTTAATTCAGTTGTTGGACTTGAATTAGTATATACCCCTTGATTTGTTCCTATATAAATATTATTTTCTTTGTCAAAAGTCATTGCTAATAATTGATGTGAACTTAAAGTATATTTTTCAGCAAGTTGATCATTTTTAAGAATATAAACTTTTAATTCATTATTTTTTTCATTATAAGTTCCAACATAAATTGTGCCATTAGGTGTTGTAATTAGTGATTTTATTTTATAATCATAATTAAGTAAATTTATTTCTTCAAAAGATTGACCATTGTCAATTTTATAAACAATACCTTCACTATTAACGGCATAAGTTTGTTCCCCCTTAAAAGTTAAACTATTAATTTCACCAGTAGTGCCTGTCATTTTGTTAAAGCTAATTTTAGAAACATTGTTTTTATTTAAAAAGTAGTATTTTGATTGCTATTAATTATTTTATTATTTGATAATATCATCCCTAAACTTGTAACAGTGGTAATTAATAATAACAATTGTTTAAATTTCATTTTTATTCCCTCCTTTTTTTAAAAATTAAATTAAGATTTAGCAAAAATACATTATTTTTTGTATTTGTTTTTTGGTAAATCTTAATTTAAGTTTATATTTGCAAAAAATAATATACAATAAAAAAACTAAAAAAATGTGAATTACAATTACACTTTATCAAAATTATATATGTAATATGTATTGTTTGCCTTTATTTATATTGTGATTCTTAGTTAGTTATGGTATTCTATTATGGTATTCTATATTAAAAGATGGTCTTGTAAGTGAGGTGTTTGTTATGTTAAATTTAGATTTTTTTGGACCTCACGGCATTACTGATACTTATGGTGGATGGTTTCATGTTTATGCATTTGCTATTATGTCAGGTATTTTTGCTTCAATTATTGCTTCTTGAGTAAAATTTAAACGTTATCGTGTTCCTACTGATTCTTTAGCATGATCAATAATATTTATTATTCCTACTTCATTATTTGGTGCTAGTTTTCTTGGTAAGGATGATCCTGATAAGTCAATTAGTTTTTTTGAAAAATTTGCATTTTGAAAACCAGGGTTGTCTATTCATGGTGGTGTTTTATTTGGCATTATTGCTGGTGCAATTATTTTTTACTTTGTTGGTCGTAAGTATAAAATATCATTATGAATATATGGCGATTTAATTATTCCTAATATTTTATTAGGGCAGATATTAGGACGTTGAGGTAATTTCTTTAATCATGAATTACTTGGTAACGTTGTAAGTTATGATTCATTATCATGATTACCTGCTTTTATTCGTGATAATTGTTTTAAATTAATTGGTGGACCAAGTGGTAATCCCGAAATGATTAATGGTGAAATTGTTTATCGTGCACCAATATTTCTTTATGAATCAATTGCTAATTTAGGTTTATGATTAGCGATTACATTTATTGTTCCAAATCTTGGTAAATGATTTGGTAAAAAGCCATGAAAAGTAGAGCCAGATAAGTTTCAATTTCATTTTAAAGATAATTTTAAATACTGAGGAAAAATAACTTTTAATCCAAAATATTGAAATAAAGTAAATCGTGATCCAAAGCATTTGACTTGAACTAAAATGTGAAATGAAGTTTACTATTATAATCAAGTACCAAAAAATGTAGTAAATAAAGCATTAGCAGAAGTCAAACCTTCTGGTAAGAAAATTAATGATTATATAAATAAAAGCAAAAAACTTTATGAAATAAATAATCCACATCATTATCGAATGATGCATGCAGGTGTTCAAATGGGGCTTTACTTTTTTGGATGAAATTTAATTAGATTTATTTTAGAGTTACAGCGCCCACCAGAAGATTTATTTTTAATTAATCGTCCAATCCTTGATTATACAATTTTATTATTGATTACTTTCTTTGGTCTGTTTCTAGCAATATTTGCACAATTTGTTGCAGCAAAATATTTACGTAGCGAAGGATGAACATATGAAAAAGAATATTATTAATATTCTTTTTTATTATTAAAATAATCATTATAACAGAAAATAAGCTATTAAATAGATAATATTAATTATATTTGCTGTTTTTGTTATAATATTTATATACTAATATATGAGGTGAAATTAGTGTTAGCAGTAGTAAGTGATGATAGTAGTACTAATACCATTAAGTTTTTAGGTTTTGAGATTCCAATTACTGCTTTTTTATATTCAATGGGTGGGTTAGCACTTTTGATTTTTCTGTTATTATTATCAATTTTATTAATAATGTATTTACGCAAAAGGATTTCTATTAAAGGATACTTAAGTTTAGAAGAAAAAGATTATCAATTTGAAGATAAAATTTTGGAAATTGAACATGAAATTGCCAAATTACAAAGAAAATTTTATTCAAGTAAACATATTTCTAAAAAGACAAAAAAATATTTTAACTAATTAAATGTAGGTGATGTATATGTCTAAAATAAAATTTAAATTATTTGATAAATTTTTTTCACAAAAAAATAGGTTATCAAATAAAGAAGGTTATCAAAAATCAACTAATAATAACACTTATTTTAGCAATGTTGTACCACCAATTAATAAAAATAAAGAAAATATTCATAATTCTGATTTTAATGAAAATGATTATAATGAAAAAAAATATGATGGTAAAAATATACAAGTTACTAGTTCTTATATAATACCTTTACAAGAAAAAAAGACAGTGCCGATCAATGAAAACTTTACTAAAGAAAAAGATATGTATTATGATCAACCACAAACATTTAATACTATGGAAATAGTTAGTTATAAAAATAGTTTTAAAATTCCAAAACCAATTAGCAGAGAAATTAAATCAGAGAAGCTAAAACAATTGATTTTATTATTTATTGGTGTTATGACATTAATTATTGCTTCAACTTTTATTGGTTTATATTTTGGTATGATTAACATAAAAATTATTCCTCATCCTGTAATTACTATTCCATTAGCAATTATTGCTCTTACTATTATTTTGATTAATATTATTGAATTTGTGACATTAAGAAGAGAAGTGGATTTATATATTGAAAGAACACTAAAAGGATCGCTATTACCTCCTAATTTTATAATTAGAAATTATCGTAAAATTCATGCTAACTTGATAATTGTTAATTGAATAAGTATTAGTAGTTATATTGTTCTTGGTATTATTATTGGCATTATGTTTTTGATTAGTGGTCAGAAATTAACTTTTATTATTCAAAAATGAACAGTTAATGTTCCTGATATTATTAAAGATGCAATAACATTAACAATTATTTTAGGTGTTATTTTCTTTATTCATATGATTAATATTGTTATTTTTAAATTTCGTAAACGTAATATTATAAGTTATTATGGCTATGAAATTATTAATCCACAAGAGTTAAATCAATACAAAAAAAAGATAAATAGAATATGTATGATTATTACTATTGGTTTTACTGCTTTAATATTTTTTGCAATTGTTATTCCAATATTTGTATTAAAAAGAAGAAAGAAAAAGTAGTTATTATTTATAATATATATATGTAATAATCATTTTTATAAGGTGTTAATTATGTCAAAAAATTT
Organism: Spiroplasma endosymbiont of Dactylopius coccus; assembly: GCF_977110965.1. Taxonomy (NCBI): domain Bacteria; kingdom Bacillati; phylum Mycoplasmatota; class Mollicutes; order Entomoplasmatales; family Spiroplasmataceae; genus Spiroplasma; species Spiroplasma endosymbiont of Dactylopius coccus. The sequence goes on from NZ_OZ373019.1 coordinate 1,181,591, forward strand.
AAATAAATGAGGAAGAGAAACAATTACCTTCAATGAATTCCAAAATAAAAAATGTCAATTTAAAAGTTGTGAAGAAAATATTTTTAGTCATAGTTTAGATTTAAATTATTTTAAAAAAATGATTTTTGAACATTTAACAAATTTAAATAAATTAGAACAAAATAAAGAGTTATTTAAATTTAGTAACTCTATATATGCATCTGATTTTTGCAAAAATCATTTATTTGAAATATATTTTTCTTATTTAACTAAACTTAAGATTATTGATTTTTTAATTCCTCGTTCAAATAAAATAATAGAGTCATGATTTTTTGATTTTTTAATATATAATCAAACTAATGATGAATGATTAAGATGTTACCATGATAATAAAGGTATTGACATTTTAAAACCTAGTTTGATAAAAATAATTCCTGATGATTTTTTTCAAATAAATAATAGTGAAATTAAGTGATTTAATGACTCTAATCATTATTTAGGAATTCCTATTAAAATAAGAAAGAATTATATTTTAAAAGAATATATAGGTACTACAAAAGAACAAGGTAAATTAAATGGCCCAGATTTTATTTTAGAAAATATAAATAATAAAAAAACATTAGGACTTGAAATTGTTGAATTAAATCCTGTGTTGTTTGTTTTTCCTAATGGAGTAAGAGATTTTGAAAAAGTTGGTAAAAAGTTAGAAAAACAAATTAATGAACAAAAAGGTGGAAATTTTTATAGAAATTGAATTAATTTAATTAAAATAGTTGAAGATAAAATTAATAAGTGAAAAAAATTTCAAAAAACTGATGAAAAGGCAATTGGAATAATATTAAATAATTGAGTTCCCGATATTTGATATTATATTTTTGAAATATCTTTAAAATTTTCCAAATTTAATAATGAAATTGATTATTTTTTTATTCTTTAAAACAAAATTATTTTTTTTATTTTGAAATGATTATTTTAGTAAATTTATTTTTTATGAAAGCAATAAAAGAATTTTAGAAAACAATTATTAGTAGATGAAATTAATGATTATAGATTGACATATTATAATAAAAGTTACCATTAGGTAACTTTTATTATAATTAAATTTTTAAATATGATTACTTCCATAAGAAGGTAAATCAATTATTGCTCATTCATCTTCATCATTTATTGCTTCTTTTGCATCATCTAACATATCATATTCTTCTTCAACATTTTTGCTATTGTTATTATCTAATGTCATATTATATTCATATTTACTTATATTACTTGATTGATTTGTTAGATTCTTTGAGTTTAATGTAGTTTTCTTTTCATCATTTTTTTGTATTACTTTTATATTTAATTCTTGTTTTTTATTTTTGTAAAAATTTCATGAATAGTAACCAATTCCACCAGCAAGACACACTAGTCCCACTGTAAGAAGATTATTTGGAAGTATTGATTGTAATAAATTAGAAAGTATTTCAGAATTAATTTCGCTCTCATTTGTGTTTAAGAATTTCATTTTTATGTTCCTTTCAAATCAAAATAAAAACCTATTTATTTACAAAAATAAATAGGATAAAAACTTATATTAAATTTTTACTAAATAAATATAGCATAATTTATATATTAATTGTTAATAAGTTATTTAAAATTTTTATAAAAAAGCATATATCCAAAAAAATATTGACTTTCGCGTTAAAGTTATATATATTACAAAATAGTATTTGAATAAAGCTAATAAATTATATATAGAGGAAGATATAAGATGCCATCAAAATTAGTAATCATGGAATCTCCAGTTAAAAGTAAAGCAGTACAATCATATTTAGGTAATGATTATTTAGTGTTATCTTCGGATGGACACATTCGTAATTTAGCAATTAAAGGTCAATATGGTTTGGGAATTGATTTAGAAACTTTTGAACCAATTTACAAAATTGATCGCAAAAAAATGCCAAAGGTAAAAGAATTAAAAAGTAAATTAAAAAGTATTACTCATGTTTATCTAGCAACCGATCATGATCGTGAAGGAGAAGCAATTGCTTATCATTTAGATCAAGTATTAGCAACAAGTAATATATCATCACGAATAACTTTTAATGAAATTACTAAAGATGCAATTTTAACAGCATTTAAATCTCCACATAGTATTGATTTACCATTAGTTCGTAGTCAAGAAGCAAGAAGAATGGTTGATCGTATCATTGGTTTTCGCTTAAGTAATCTATTACAAAAGAAGATCGGTTCACGTAGTGCAGGGAGAGTACAATCAGTAGCATTAAAATTAATAGCAACAAGAGAACGTGAAATTACTAATTTTATTAGCAAAGAATTTTGAACAATTAATAGTACTTATCAAAAAAAAATAATATTAAATTGTGAAAAATATAAAGAAGAACTGTTAGTTATTAATAATGAACAAGAAGCAGTTGCTATTAAAAATGCATTAAGTGATAGTTATCAAGTAATTTCTGTTACTGAACAAAATCGTAAGCGTAATTCATTAAATCCATTTACTACTAGTAGTTTATTACAAGCAGCATCAACACAATTAAATTTTAGTACTGCTAAAACAACGCTTATTGCTCAGCAATTGTATGAAGGAATTGATGTTAATGGAACACTTACTGGATTTATTAGTTATCCTCGTACTGATTCAATACGTTTAAATGATAAATTTATTGAAAATGCCAAAACATTAATTGTTAATGAATATGGTGAACAATATCTTGGGCAGAAGAAAGAACAGACTAATAAAAAAAATGTGCAAGATGCTCATGAAGCAATCAGACCAACTGATTTAACAATGAATAATAAACGTGCTATTGATTTTTTAAATAAAGATCAATTAAAACTTTATAATTTAATTTATTTTCGTGCCCTTAGTTCATTAATGGCACCAGCGCAATTAATTAGTACTACTGTCTTATTTAAAAATAATGATTATCAATTTCGTTTAACAGGACAACAAATCAAGTTTAAAGGATTTTTAATGCTTGATGTAGAAAGTCTTGAAAATGAAGAACTTTTAGTTTTACCAAAATTTGAAAAAAATCAAATTATTAAAGTTGAGTCAGTAAATTTACAGCAACACTTTACTAAACCAAAACCAAGATACACAGAAGCTAAATTAATTAAAACATTAGAAGAACTAGGAATTGGTCGACCATCGACTTATAATCCAATTATGAACACTATTAAAGAACGCGGTTATGTTATTATTGAAAATAAGTCTTTTAAAGCTACTGAGAAAGGTCTTTTAACTAATGATAAACTTCAAGAGTTTTTTTATGATATTATTAATGAGACATATACTTCACAAGTTGAAACTCAATTAGATCAAATTGCTCATGGTAATTTTGATATGCATCAAGTGGTAAAAGACTTTTGAGTTAAGTTTGAACCAAGGATTGATGATGCTTTTGATAAAATGACTGAGTTTAAAATTAAACCGGTTTTATTAGATCAAGATTGTCCACTTTGTGGTGCCCCACTTGTGCAAAGAACAGGAAGATATGGTAAATTTAACGGTTGTTCAGCATTTCCAAAATGTCGATATATTCAAAAACAATTAGAAAAAATTAAACCTTGTTTAGTATGTACAGATGGTTGAATGGTTGTTAAATCTTCAAAACAAAATCGAAAATTTTTAGGATGTACTAATTATCCAAATTGTAAACATGTTGAAAAGTATCAAGAAGTAACTTCTGATAAAGAAGTAAAGTAGGTGAAACGCATGTTAAAAGATTATATATTATTAATAGATAAACCTTCATTTATGACATCACAAGATTGTCTTGTTGTTATTAAAAAACGTTTGAAATTAAATAAAATTGGTCATACAGGTACGTTAGATCCTTTAGCAACAGGACTAATGGTAGTACTTGTGAATGAAGCAACCAAAATTAGTGATTTTATTTTAAAAAGTGATAAAGTTTACATTGCAAAAATGCAACTATTTTTAAAAACCGACACCGGCGATATTACTGGTAAAATTATTGAATCAAAACCACATCTTGATTTAAAAGAATCAGAAATTGTTAAAGCACTTGAATTTTATAATAATCGTCAATATGAGCAAATAATTCCTGCTTATGCAGCAGTTAAAATTAATGGTAAAAAACTTTATGAATATGCTCGTGAGAATATTCCTGTTGAATTACCAAAACGTAAGGTTTATATTAAATCTTTAAAATTAATTAGTTTTAATAATGATTTAGTTACTTTTGAAGTAGTATGTTCAAAAGGAACTTATGTTCGAGCTTTGGTTACTGACATTGCTAGAATTTTACATACATCAGCAACTTTAACTTATTTGAGAAGAATTCATCAATCGGGTTTTGATTTAAGTAATGCCCTAAATTTAGATGTTATTAATGAAGAAACAGTTAGTAAAAATCATATTAGTATTTATGATGGTGTTAAAAATATTATGCCAGCGATTGTTGTTGATAATAGTAAAAGTGTTATTGATGGTAAACCCTTAGTTATTGATAGCACTAATGAGCCATATGTTTTAGTTGTTAATTCTGAACATTTGCCATTAGCTATTTATCGTAATCAAAAAAATAATTTATACGTAAGCCAACGAGGTTTTAAATGTAATGAAGATATTAAAATTGAAAAATCTAAATATTCAAAATCAAAAATTGATGTCTAAACCAATTATTGCTTGTTGAGGTTTTTTTGATGGTATTCATCAAGGTCATCAAGCCCTATTTAAACAATTATTAGTTAATTCAACAATAAATAATTATCAAACATGTATTATTAGTTTTGATAGAAAACCACAAAGTGTAATTAGTAATAAAAATAATGAGGTTTTATTAAGTAATGAAGATAAAATTAAAACAATTGCTAAATACAATTTTGATTATTATTGGGAAATTAAGTTTAGTAAAGAAATAGCAACACTTTCACCAGAGCAATTTATTTCGTGATTATTGACAAATAATGTTAAAGCAGTAGTTGTTAACCCAAATATTAGGTTTGGTTATCAAGGGCAAGGTAATATTAAAACATTACAACAATCTTCATTACAAGTTTATCTTTGTAATGATATTATTATTAATAATAACAAAGTTTCTTCAACTTATATTAAACAACTTTTACAAAATAAAGATATTAGTAGTGCTAATCTTTGTTTACAACAAGAGCCATATACAATTAGTGGTAAAGTAGTTCATGGTATTAAAGAGGCTAGAACGATTAATTTTCCAACTGCTAATTTATCGTTATTAACAAACTATGCATTACCGGGTCTTGCTACTTATATTACGCTTACTGAAGTAGATAATAGATGATATCAAAGTATGACAGTAATTATGTTACGTAATAATAAGCCGTTAGTTGAAACTTACTTATTAAACTTTAATCAAGATTTATATGGAAAAATCATTAAAGTTAGATTTTTAGATTTTCTTCGTGATAATTTAAAGTTTACTAATTTAGATGATTTAAAAAAACAAGTCGATAAAGATTTAATAGAAACAATTAAATATTTTGCTAATTCTAGTACTAAATTATTAAAGCCATAATAATTGTGATATTCTTTATATTTACAATAATTATTAACATTATAAATACTATTTATTAAAAACTATTTCCAATAAAATTTAATTTTATTGTATATGCTAATGAAAAATAAAAAAGAAAAAAGGGAGTAAATAAATAATGAAATATTGAGTAAAAGAATTTATAAATCAAATAAAAAATAATAATGAAATTTGCGCAAACTGTGATTATAAAGAAAATTTACAAAAAAATATTACTTCAAATGATAATTGTCAAATTGTAAATGATGAAAGAATGCCATTGTTACAAGAACACGCTTCAAATTTCAAATAATAAATGTATAGTTATTGAAATAGAATCAAACATTTCAGCTGTTAATAATATAGTAGAAATAAATTTACAAGGAAAACAAATTGAACAAAAAAACAGACTACTAATAAATTACCTAATTATGGTTCAATTTGTTAGAACCTGTTTAGGATCTTTTTTAACTTATTTTTGATTAAATTAATATCATAAATGTTATTTTATAGTTGAAAAATAAATTTTTAATCGATAAGTTGTCAAATGATAAAATCTTTTTAACAAAAAAATGACAAAGAAAATAAAATGTTAATTAACTGTCAGGTTAGAAATAATTATTCCCTTTTTTAGTTTAATTATGTTTAAAAGATTCCAAACAGGTTCTTAAGAAGTTAAAACTACATAATCAGACTTAAAATGATGAATTATTTAAATAACTTATTTTAATAGATTAGTTAATTTACTTTCACTAATTTCTTTATATATGTTTAAATTAGTTTGTTCGTATAAATAACAAGCTCAATAATATCAAATTAAATTTTGATAATTCATTCATTTTTTAGTAATAATTATTTGTTCATTATTTAAATTAAAACAATTAAATCAAGTATTAATTTCGGTTTCAGAAGTTAAACTTTCAGAAGCAAAAGAGGCAATATCAAATAATTCATCATTTCAACAAGCAAAATCTCAATCAATTAAATATCAACAATTATTTTTTTTAACAAAATTATTTAATGTTAAATCATTATGAGATAAAATAATTGTTGTTGGTTGATAAGTAGCAATTCATTTGATTACCTCACTGGTTATTTTTTCTAAGCAAGGATTACTAGTAGTTAAATTACAGTATAAATTAAGTTGTTCTAAACCTTTTCAAGTTTTAATTAATGATTTATTATCAAATTTAATATTATGTAGTTGTTTTACCAATGATGAAATTTGTTCTAATATTTGTTTATTAATTATTTGTTCGCTTAAATTAATTAAATTATGATAATATGGCATTAAGGTTAATAGTTTATTATTATTAATATTGACTTCATTAATAGGTAATGTAAATTTTTTTGATTTAATTAATTTAATAACATTAATTTGATTTGTAAAATTCAAAAAAGGTTGCAAAATATCTTTAGATTGTTTTAAAAAAAATGTTTATTTACTAAAAATAAGTCATTGGTTAAACCTTTTGTTTTTAATAGTTCTAATTGATATGGTGGTTTAATAGTTTTAAATTTCAAAATGACACCTCTATTTTGCTTGTATTGTCTGTAATAAAATTATACAATTTATTAAATAAAAAATATTGAAAGTAAGTGATAGTATGTTAAAAAAAGGTTATATTCATATTTATAAAGGTGAAGGAAGAGGTAAAACCTCAATTCTTAATGGTATGGTAATTAGAGCATTGGGTAATAATCTTAATGTTAGTTACTTACGTTTTTTAAAAAATCGTCCTTCTGGTGAAATTAATTTTTTAAAACAAAATACTAAACTTAAAATTGAAAGTTTTTATGAATCTTCGCAAAAATTTTTTTGAGAAATGGATGAAGAAGAAAAAAATAAATTAAAACAAGAAACTAATTATGGTCTTACTAGATTAAAACTGTTAAGTCAAAATGATAATACTGATCTTATTGTTGTTGATGAAATTTTAGGGTGTATTCAAAATAATTTGATTAAAGAACAAGACTTAATTGAAATTTTAAAAAATAAAAAATCACATATTGAAATTGCATTATCTGGTAGATATGCATCTTTTGCCTTAGAGCAATGTGCTAATTTAATTAGTGAAGTTAAATCAATTAAACATTATTTTGAAAAAGGTCAAATTGCTCGTGAAGGGATTGATTATTAATGACTGCTAAAACCTTATGGTTTGCATCTAATAATATCGGTAAAATTAATGAATTAAAGAGTATCTTACAGACAAAGGGATATAATGTCAAATCAATGTTAGAACTTAATTCTCCTCTTGAAATCAATGAAACAGGTACATCATTTATTGAAAATGCAATTTTAAAAGCAACAACACTTGCAAAATTAGTGAATGGTCCTGTAATTGCTGATGATTCAGGGTTAGAAATATTAGCTTTAAATAATTTTCCTGGTATTAACTCAGCACGATGAAAGGGTGAAATGTCCTATCATGATGCAATGTTAGACATTTTAGAACAAATGGAAGGTGAAACTAATCGTGCAGCAGTATTTATTTCTGCTATTGCTTATGTTGATTTTGATCATAAGATTACTAAAGCATTTATTGGTAAACTTGAAGGTGAAATCACTACTGAGATAAAAGGTAATGATGGTTTTGGTTACGATCAAATATTTTATGTTCCAGTAGTACATGCTACTTTAGGTGAATTGTCATTGGCAGATAAAAATAAAATTTCTCATCGTAATTCAGCAATTCAGCAATTATTAACATTTTTACAAGAACAAAATTAGATAGTTAAAATGAAAAATAAAAAGGATGGTTTAATTCTTTTTTATAGTTTTTCTTTTTTAAAAATTGAATTTTGTTTAGAAACTATTTTAAATAATAGTTTAAGTAAAATAGATAAATTAAAAAAAATTAGTAAAGATACTATGTTAGTTATATCATTTTAGTAATAGTTTACTTGTTTATTTTTTAGTGATATTTTTAAAAAATGAAAGAATGTTTTATATAAAAAAATAACGCAAAATGAAGTTGATTCATTACAAGAAGTAGTTGTTATTGGATTTCCTAGAACATATAATACTTTTGGTAATACTGAACTTTAATATTAAAACATAGTATTAGTTTTGATAGTTTTTTAATATTCAAGAAATAAATGAAAATGGTAAATGAGATTTTACTATTAATAGTTGGAATGGCAACACTTTTTAGGACTATTTTTTGGTAGACACTTGTTCTTGATATTTGATAGGAGTTAAGTAGTTTAAAGTGCTGTGGATTCTTATGTTGTTGTATCAATTGATATAATCAAATAATTCTAATTTTAATTGGATTAATGATGTAAAATTTTTATCATTAATAAATTCAGTTTTGAAAGTTTTAAAAGTTGCTTCAGCAACAGCATTGTCATAAGGACAGCCTTTTTTGCTTAAAGATCTAGTTATGTTGAATGCTAATAAAAGTTTATCAATCATTTTATTGTTAAATTCATTACCTCGATCACTATGAAATATTTGGATATCTTTTAAACAGCGATTTGATTGCATAAATGCTTGATATACTAGTAATGCATCTTTTTTAACTCCAACACTATGTCCAATAATTTCGCGGTTAAATAGGTCTATTAATAGGCAAATATAGTTTCATTTACCATTAACTTGAACGTAAGTTAAATCACTAACAATAACTTCATTTTTAACCCTATTATTAAAGTTTCTATTAACAAGATTGGTTATTTGACTATTATTGACTTTATTATGATGATTTTTGAATGATAATTTAGTGTATTTTGATATTAAATTATGCTTATTCATAATTTCTTTAATTTTTCTTCTTGATAAATAAATTTCTTGGTTTTCTAAAATTTTTTTTAATCTTCTAGCACCATAAACTTCTTTATTTTCTTTAAAAGCACTAATAACAGCTTCATCATACATATTATTTTTGATTTTATTTTCTTTTTTCTTTAAGTTAAAATAATATGTTGATTTAGATATTTTCAAAAAACGACACATTGTGCGAATTTTATATTTAACTTTATTTTTAGCAATAATTTCTACTTTCTGCCTATTATTAGTGCTGCTTGCTTTAAAATATCATTTTCCATTCTTAATTGTTTTAATTCTTTTCTTAATTTAATTAATTCATTTTCTTCAACAGAACGATTATCTTTAGTTTTAAAACTACCTGAATTAGTAAATTGCTTAATTCAATTATAAGTAGCTGCTCTTGTAACATTGTACTCTTTAGCAAGACAAGACACTGACTTACCGCTTTGATATAAAGCTACTATTTGTTTTTTAAATTCATCTGAATATGAGTTAATATTGGCCATAATTATACTTCCTTTCTTTTCACTAATTTGTTCACTTGTCTACGTAATTAGTGTCCAATAAAGTGTAACCCATCCATTACTTGCATCCATTTGAATTAATTCACCAAAATTTGTTCTACGATTTCTTGTTGGATGTAAGTTATTTTTCTTATTTTTATGTTTTTTTGGTGAAGTGAGTTTTTCTTTAATTAATATAGTATAAAGTGTGCTATATGAAATTTTAATTTTTTCTTCATTAATTAATTTCTCATGGAAATGTTGAAAATTAAAATTATAATATTTGGTTTTATACAAGTTTATAATTTCATTTTTAATTTTAATATTTGTTGCTTTATTAGAAATTTTATTACGTGATTTATGAATAAAACCAATTTTACCTTCTCTATTAAAAATTTGAATTAATTGATTAATTCTTCTAATAGTTAAGTTAAGTTTACTTTTAGCTTGATGCTTAGAACCTGTTTGGAATCTTTTAAACATAATTAAACTAAAAAAGGGAATAATTATTTCTAACCTGACAGTTAATTAACATTTTATTTTCTTTGTCATTTTTTTGTTAAAAAGATTTTATCATTTGACAACTTATCGATTAAAAATTTATTTTTCAACTATAAAATAACATTTATGATATTAATTTAATCAAAAATAAGTTAAAAAAGATCCTAAACAGGTTCTTAGATAATTTTTTAATAGTAATGTCGTTTATAATCTTATATTTATATTTTTCTTTCATAGTCATGCTTCTTTCCATATTTATCACCAAGTATATTTAACTTCACTTTTGGGAAATTTTTACTCGATAACTAATAGGAAATTATCACTAAATAATGACAAAGTAAGTATTATTGTTGACTAATATTTTGCAAGTGTTAAGATTAACATACAATTGCATATTGAAGTCTAAATTATTCTCGTCTAATCTTATAATTTAAAGACAATAATTGAATGTTATAGACAACATCGGTATGCTTCCTAAAATTTTAAAGGTTATTTGGAATTTGTGTTTATTTAACAGTGTAACTTTCCAAAATAATTTAATTTTTTGATAAATATTTTTAGGAAATTTTCATTCGATATTGACATAAAAAATAAACACGTATCTTAGTTATATCAATTTATAAAAAATGGAATAATCAATATTAAGAAATAAAAAAGTAAAAGAAGATAATTATATATCTTCTTTTAAAAATTATATAGTTTTTTTAGCAGCAGTTTTTAAGAACCTGTTTGGAATCTTTTAAACATAATTAAACTAAAAAAGGGAATAATTATTTCTAACCTGACAGTTAATTAACATTTTATTTTCTTTGTCATTTTTTTGTTAAAAAGATTTTATCATTTGACAACTTATCGATTAAAAATTTATTTTTCAACTATAAAATAACATTTATGATATTAATTTAATCAAAAATAAGTTAAAAAAGATCCTAAACAGGTTCTTATCCCAATAATCAATCTTTAACTAATTGTGGCATTTCACTTATTAGTTTTTTTATAATCATTAACAGCATTTTCTAATATATCAATATCAGAAAATTTAAAACAATTTCCTATATCTAAATCAAAATCTCTATCAATTTTGATATTATTTTTTCTATATTTTTCATTAAATTCAATTTTTGTCATATTATTTTTCTCCTTTATTAATTTTTTCATTTAACTTTGCTAATTTTTTTTGGTGTTTTATAATTTTTTTATTTGCTCTAAGAACCTGTTTGGAATCTTTTAAACATAATTAAACTAAAAAAGGGAATAATTATTTCTAACCTGACAGTTAATTAACATTTTATTTTCTTTGTCATTTTTTTGTTAAAAAGATTTTATCATTTGACAACTTATCGATTAAAAATTTATTTTTCAACTATAAAATAACATTTATGATATTAATTTAATCAAAAATAAGTTAAAAAAGATCCTAAACAGGTTCTAATAGATTACCTGTGATTAAAGCTGTTAGTTGATCAAAAAACTGATTTGGATGATTATCAATAGTTCCTCATTCTTGGCCAACAGTTATTAGTTTACCTTTATTAACAATAAAAACAATTGGTAAAGCTTTAAATGCTCTTTCTTTATCAACAGGATTTTGAATTTCCTTGACAGCTGAATCAGCAACAGGTGCTGAACTATTATCAGAAATTTTATGGTCAAGTAGTCAATGATAAATTTGTTGTTGTCAACTAATTTTTTTATCATTTCAAAATTGGTTAACAATATCACTACTAGGGTTGGCATAAGGAGATTTTTCATAAATTTTAATATCAATAGTCCCATTAGTAGTAACACTGTTTATTTCAGTTTTCTTTTCTGTTAATCAGTTATCTCATTTACTTGGTACATTATTATTTTTGATTTGCATTGTGTGTAAACGGTCAATAATTTGCTTAGAAAGTGGATTATCAGCAGCACCAAGTATGCCAAAAAAAGCATGACCACTATTAACATCACTAATAAATTCTTGATATTTTGAATCATCTGTACAAGCACTAACTTGTAAACTAGTTGTTGTGCCTATTATTAAGGCTGCTATTAGTCCAAATTTTTTACGCATTTATTTTCATCACCTTCAATATAATATCATAAAGTTATATGAGTAATAAATTAATAATTAAATATAACGTACTAAGTATACTATGTTATAATCTTAATAACAATATAAATATAAAAATCAAAAGGAGTAGTTTTTTTTCTATATGGACAGTAATTGGTATATTTATTTAATAATATTGCTAGTTTTATTATTTTTAAGTGGTTTTTATTCATCTGCTGAAACATCATTAACTTCTTTAAATGTTATAAGAATTAAATCTATTGGTAAATTACGTAGTAAGAAAAGTCGTCGTGCTAATATTGTATTTAAGTTAGTTAAAAATTATAATGTAACTTTAACAACAATTTTACTTGGTAACACAGTAATTAATGTTGGAATTGGTACTTTAAGTACCATATTATTTATTGATTCTTTTCATGTTTCTCCTACTTATGGTCCTTTAATATCAACTTTAGTTTCAGCAATTGTTGTTTTAATTATTGGTGAAATTATACCTAAAAGTGTTGCAAAATTACATCCCGAGACAATAGCTTTAAATTATGCATATATTTTGTATATTCTTAATATTATTTTTTATCCAATAACTTTTATTGTTACTTTATTTCAATTTAAAAGTAAAAAACCAATAAGTTCTGAACAAGAACTTATTGAATTGATTTCAATAATTGAAAGAGAAGGAGTTCTTGAAAAAGCAGAACGTGATTTAATTGAATCTGCAATTAAATTTGATGAAAAATCAGTTTTTCAAGCTATGCATCCCAAAAGTAAAATTAAATATATTTATGATGATACGCCACCTAAAGTTATTAAACATCTATATTTAGAAGAAAAATATAGTAGAATTCCTGTTTTAGATCATGTTAATCAAAATGTAATTGGTATTTTAAATATTAAAGAATTTATTATTAATATGTTAGAAAATGAAAATCCAGATTTATTACAATTAATGTTACCAGCAATTTTTATTTCTAAGCGTACTAAGTTAAATGAAGCATTGGAAATTTTACAAACCGAAAGAATGCATATGGCTATTGTCTGCAATAATAAAGATAAAAAAGATTTTAATGGTATTATTACATTTGAAGATATTCTTGAAGAATTAGTTGGTGAAATTTATGATGAAACTGATGAAATTGGATTGATACAAGAAATAGGAACACATAAGTTTCGTGTTGATGGTTCTTCAAAACTTGAAGTATTATTTAAACGTTATTTAAAAAGAAAACCTCCAAATTATAATAAACAAACTGTCCAAGAATGATATATGTTTAAAACAAAAGTAAAGAAAGTAAGGAAAAATAGTCCACTTTTAAAATTTCGAAATTTTTCATTTAAAGTTATAAAGGTTCGCAAAGAATTTGCTGTTTTTGAAGTTGAAATTTTTACTAATAAAAAAATTAAAAATAAATGAGAATAGTTAGTGCAGGATTTTTATTTAAATGCTACAATGTAAAATCATAATTATAATTATGATATGAAGGGGAGGCTAATTATGAAAAAAGGTATTAAATTAGTAACTATGATTACAGCATTAAATCTTGTAACAGTTAATGGTTTAATGTTAACGTTTTCTCCAGACAGTGATCATTATGTCTATTTAAATAAGCATGATGCTAATGCTAGTTTATTAAAATGAAAACTTTCACCAGAAGATGCAAAGATGGTAAAAAAATATGAATATAAAATGGGAGATTGTCAAAAATCCGTAATAAATTAATTCATATAGCCTTATTATTTTTTAGACAAGAAATAATTTGGATTTTTATGTAATTGTAAATCTATATTACTATTTTTTAAAAGATATTTCAACTAAAATACTTATAATTAAGTTTAATAAATGTTAAAATTATGAAGTAAATTTAAGGAGATTTTAAAAATGACAATTAAATCACTTAAAAAATTACAGTTAATAACTGTATTATTGTTTATTTTAACTATTTTAATTATTATTGCAGAATTATTATTACTAGGTTTATTTCATGGAAAAGAAGTAGTAACTATTAAAAGTAATCATTTAGTTAAAAATACAAAACCTTTAATATATGAATATAATGGTTTTACTTTATGAAGTAAATATAGTTGATATTACATATTAACTAATAACAATATTTGCCTTAATAATTTTGGAAGTTATTATATTATTCATAATTATTATAATTATTCTTTATTATCGTTAAAAATTGCAATTATTTTTTTTTACAATTGTAGTTCCAATTTTTATTTCTATAATTTTGTCATTAACATTTTTCATTATTGGTTTAAAAAGGAAAATAAATAATAATAATTTTTGAGATGCTATTGCAAATTGTGAAATAATAAGTAATTATTACATTCATTAAATTATGTTTCTAAATTTATTTTATTACATTTAAAAATAACCATTTTAATATAAATTGAAATATTATATGTTCTATTACCAAGCATTTCTTTTAAAACATGTCAAATATTAGTTTCAGTAAAACAACCAATATTTCACTTTGCACCTTGATTTTCAATACCTTGTTTATTATTTTTAAAATATTGTTTTTTTAATTTTTTATGATTATCTAATTGGTTATATAAATAATCAATTAATTGTTGATATTGACCATTATTAATTAAATATTTACAATGATTATATTCGTTTAAATATTTTTCTTTATTTCCAGCCATTATTCCAAGATATAATGTTCTAATTAAATGAAATTTATCTAAAACAAACTGAGCTCCTAAATAATCAGCAACTTCTTTAATTCATCCTGCACTATCACCACAAATAATAATTTTTGCTTGTTCAATGTTTTCATAAAATTTTTGACAATGTTCTTTAACAAAAACAGCAGTTTTTTTAACTCCAATTGCTGTTTTTGTTGGTCTTATAATTGCCTTTACTCTTTTATTTTGTACTTTGTGATTAATATTATCTGTATATGTTACTATTAATCTCATAGAGTGTTTTGTACCTTTACGTTTAAAATCTCAAAATTTTCGATGTCCATCATCAATTGCTACAAAAATAGGTTGATTTTTTTCTAATTTTACTTTTACTGGATTTGCTTCATTTATTTCTAAATTTTTAAAAACTCTATGAACGCTACTAACACTAATACCTGCCTTTTTACAAATCGCACAAATATCACGATATCTTTTTCCATCAGCAAAATTTTCAATAATAGTATCTTCGATATCTTCGCCAATTCTTTTATATTTTGGAAGTTCCATTTTTTCATCAACTAAACAAACACGAACTAATTTTTGTAATTTTTCATCAAAATATTCATAAATTCTTCTTTTATAAGTTACCATTCCATATATTGTTTTTCTTGTTCGATATTGATAATCAACAATTTTATATTTCTTTTTATCTCTTGTATTTTTTATTCTTCAATCTCATTTTTCTCATTTCTTTGTTATATGTTCTAAAATTAATTGGGAGCGTGGCGAAGATGTCGGTAACTAAAAAGTTTTAAAAATAGCTCCTTTCTTTTTTTACCCTTGAATTAAAAATAAATTACAAAAGACGAGAATAAAAATCTTGTCTTTTTTTTGTAATTGTAAAATTTTAAAATTTTTATTATTAACACTCTTTAAATATCTACTACACGCAGTGACCAAGTAGGAGAAAGTTAATAATTAATAACCCTCTTTAACGCTATTATCAACACGTGTTAGGGAACTAAAAAAGTGAACTACAACACAGTTGTTAAAAATAGTAGCTAGAGCATGTGGACTTGCATGAATAAATAAAAAGTGGAGTGATACCTAATAAAATATACTAACCATTAATGGTAATTCTTGGGGTGGGAGCGAATTGGAAACTAGTATATATAGACCTGTTGTAGGGACCTATTGTATTAATTCTATTCTTTATTTAACCAACCTTGCCACTCCCCAGTGAGCAAGTGTTGGTTTTATTTTTTATTTTTTTTGAAAAAATTTTTGGGCGAGAAAATAAATTTCAAACTTGTAAAAAAAATTGAGCGGTGCCGGTTCAATTAAAATATTAATTTGTTTAACACAAATTAAATAAATATTGAATCGAATGCCTCAATGTTTTTTAAAATTTCACAATTTATTTTTGAGCCCAGAATTTCTGGAATGAATAAAACTAATAGTATTAATAATATAAAAATCAAAATATATATTCTTTATGCTAGAAGCAACAGAATATATTAGAAAGAATTATTATGAAAAAGTATTTTTGTTGAACATGTAAACAACATAAATTAGATTATTTATTCTTTAATACTAATGATATAAAAACAAGAAAATATTTTTTAAGAGATAAAAATAGTAAAGCAATTTGTTATGACTGTATTTTAAATATTAGGTTAAGTAGGAGGTATAAATATGGATAAACAAAAATTAATTAGTTGATTAAATTTAATTTTAGATAGTGATATAGAACAATATAATAAAGAAAAAGACATATATTATTTAAATAAATTAAAAGGTTCAATTGATATTATTAAAATTTTAATTAATAAAATACAATGCAGAGAATTTGATTAATAATGAAATATGAATTAATTATTGGAATTGACCCTGCTGGTATTGGTAATAATGGAATTGTTATATATTCAAATGAAACTAATAATATTGTTTTTAATGAAACATTCAATACATTAACTGTTTTATGAACTAAAAATATTTATAAAGAAAAATTTCAATTAATTAAAGAAAAATTTATTGATAAAAAAATATTAGTTATTGTAGAAAATTTCTTTTTAAATTCAAAACAATTATTAACTAATCCATTAGCAACTCCTAAAATTATTGGTTCATTAATGGTATTAGTACAAGATGTTATGAATTGAGATTATCTAGAAAACCAACCAAAAAATAAAAATAAAATAACAAATTATAAAGGAAATATAAAATTAACAAAACATGAACAAGATGCATATAAGCATATTCAATATTATTTAAAAAATCATAAAAAAATATTAATTTTTGACAATTATTTAAGGAAATTATAAAAATGAAAGATAAAACAAATTATGTCAAATTAACAGTAAAACTTAGTAACACTATTGAAGCAAAATATTACGAAAAAGGTAATAAAGAATTATATTATAGTGTTCGTGGTCAATGAAATGGATTAAACTATGTTACTTTAATTTTTAATAAACCAAAACTTTATAGACGCTGTATTTTATTAAACAAAAACGATGAAATTATAGTAACTGGTGAAATCTTTAATACTTTAAATATTCCTAAAAATCGTGCATTTTGTTCAATTAATGTTAAATGATTTAAAAAATGAAAAGAGTAAAAAAATGATATTATGAAAAATTTTATTAATAGTACCGATATTAATAACAAGTATAACACTAATAATATTTTTAATATTTATTATTAAAGAATTAAAAAATGAATATAAAGTATTGAAAATATTAAATGAAATTGCTAATCAAATTGAAAATAAGGAGAAAAAATAATGAATAGATGTACATTTAGTCAAACTACTAAATTTACTAGTTTAATACCACCACATGATGAAAATTTTGAACAAATACAATGTGAAAATATAACAGAAGAGCAATTTGATGAATATGGTAGAGCATACTGTAAAGAACATAGAATTAAAGTTGATGAAATTAATAAATCAAGACATAAAAATTGTATTAATAAAGAAAAATTACTTGAACATATTAAAAATATAAATTTTAAAGGAATTTTTGGTTTATTAATTAAAAAAATAGAAAACGGAGAAATTAACTAATGACTAATTGTAAACATGAAGATGTAAGCATTGAATTAATATTTCGTTGTAATGATTGTTTAGCTGTTCAATTTCAACATCCAAAAAATAATAAGGAGAAATAACTAAATGAAAATGTGTAATGATTGTAAAGAAAATTATAATTGACCAAATTGTCAAAATTGTTTTAAAAATAATGATAATAAAAACTAATAATTGAAATATAACAATATCAAATCATGATGAAGCAGATAGTTTATTAATTGGTTGATATTATTTAAATAAGGAGAATAAATAATGAATAAAGAACAATTAATTAAATATTTAAATCAATATTATAAAAATATGGAAACTGATAATGAATATCACTTTATGGAATTTAAAAATGAACAAGATAAATATACACATTACGGGATATTATTAGCAATTAATACTATAAAAGAAAAAATAGAAAATGGAGAATTTGACTAATGATAATATTACCTACTTTGTTTGAAAATAAAGATGAAATTGAAATATTATCACCATTTCCAAAAGCAATTCATACAAGTAATGATATTAGAGCAATTATTTTAAGACAATACCCAAATGTTAAATCAAAACACATAATTGTTTCTGACCCCGAAAGTAATGTTGCATTAATAGTTGGTGATAATGATGTATATCAAGGTTGAATTAAAGTAACAATTAAAAAATTAGAAAATTAAAGGAGAACAAATAAATGCAAAAAGAAAAAATTAAAATTAGAAATTATGAATTTGAATTAAATTCTTATGTAGTAGATTCCTTATTAGATGTTATAAGAGAACTGATAAAAACAAATAAAGGAGATTAAATTATGTTAGATGAAATTTTACAAGTCATTTTTGATAAAGCAGATAAAAAAGAGTTAATCGATACGATAGAAAAGTTAATTAATGTTACTAACAATCGTTCAGAAACAAAAAAATGACTTATTATAAATTTTGATAAAACTAATTATGTTTTAGAAAAATTATTGAATATGAACGGAGAAATTAAATAATGCCAAATATAGAAAATCAATCAAATTATACATTAACTAAATTAATTAGAACTGGTATAAGTCCTATTTGTGCAATGATTGGTACAAGTGCTTATTATGGTCAAGTAATTGCAAATCCAGTATTAGGTTCAATTAATAGTTTATTATTTGGTAAAAAATTAGGTTTAGATATTTGAAATTTAAATCAAAGACCAAATACTAAAACAAAATTAATTAATAGTTCTAAAAAAATATTACTAGGTTTAGGAACAATCGGTTTAGCAAATTATAGTAAATGAACAGAAAATAATATTAATCCTATTATTCCAACAAAACCAACTCCAATAACTACTACAACTACAACTGAGGGTCCACCATGATTATTGTTAGATAAACAAGATAATCAGTCATTAATGGATTGAGATACATATATTAGTTTAAATGCTTATGGTATTTCAAATCTTATTAGTGGATTAACTGAGTTAATACCTAATAAATTTGAAACAATAAGAAAAATTTGTAATATGTCAACTGGTGGATGTTTGATTAGTACTGGTGTTGCTATGGGTATAAATAATAATTTTAATAATGCTTATGCAGTACCTACCATTATTGCTGGGGCATCTGAAATTATTCATAATTTATTACCTATGGAAACAAATCATCATGTTGAAGAAATGCAAGAAACAACATTTAATAATGAAACTACAAGATTAATTAATGATAATAGATTTTCAATTAATAGTGAAACAACCAGTCAATACGGTAGTGATAATATGAGCGAAGTACCATTAAATACTGATAATGCTTCATTAAATTGAGATTACAATCACATGAGTTTATAAAGGGGGTGAAAAGCAATGAATAAAGAAAAAATAATTGAATATTATAATCAAGAAATACAATCATATAAAGAAAGAATGGAACAATTAAATAAAGAAATATCTGTATTAGTAAAAATTATAAGTAATTCACAATCAATGATTGAAAGAATTAATGGTGGTCAATTTGATGAATAATTAAAAAATAAATAATTGAAAGGAAAATATTGAGATGAAAGAATTTTTACATGAATTAATAATTATTGGAACAAGTGTTGGAACATTAATTTGCAGAGAAATTATTGTTTTATTAAAAAGATTTATTACAACTCCAAAACATGTTAGAGCAAATAACAAAATTATAAAACATCAAAAAAAATTAGCAAAATTAAATGAAAAAATTAATAAAGGAGAAAAATAATATGACAAAAATTGAATTTAATGAAAAATATAGAAAAAATAATATCAAAATTGATAGAGATTTTGATTTAGATATAGGAAATTGTTTTAAATTTTCTGATATTGATATATTAGAAAATGCTGTTAATGATTATAAAAAACTAATAAGTGAAATGCCACAATTAGTTAAAGATTGATTATTGGGATAAGATTAGGAGAATGTTAAATGTTAGAAAATGAAAATAATGTTCAACAAACAACTGAACCTTTAACTGAAAATAATGCTTCTTCACAAGAAATAGAAAATAAAGTTAATGAAGCAGAAAATAAGTTAAATAAACTTAATCAAGAAATTAAAGAAAAAGAAATTATTAATATATTTAAAAAATATCAAGTTAAAACTGAATTTTATGATTATTTAAAATTTAAAACAAGTAATATAGAAAATTCAAAAATTGAAGAAACTATTAAAAAAATGATTAAAGAACAACCAGTATTTAAAGAAACAATTAATACAGGTGGCAAACCACAAACAATAATAACAAATCAACCAAATTCAATAAAAAGTACATTATTGGATTATAAAAATAAAAATAAATTATAAGGAAGGAAAATAAAAAATGGCAGTACCATTCAAACAAAATTTAGATAATACCGAAAAATTAGTAGAAGCACCAGAATTTATAGAATTTTTTAAACAATCAAATAGTCCGTGGGCAAGTTTTTTTCCTATCGAAATGGTTAATTCAACAAGAATTGAATTTATAGTTAAAAAACCAAAAGACCCAAAAGTTAAAGTTCTTCAATGAAATGATAAAAGTAAAAGAATAGATGTTGGATATGCTGATACAGATAAAATTATTAAAGAAATTACAGAAGAAGCCGTTGCTGGCGAAACAATTGCAGCAAAAGATTTATTAGCAGAAAATGGTCAAAATTTATTACAAAGTATGCAATATGAAGTTGCTAATGATTTAGCAGATTATTTAGCTAATAACAATACTAATGTAATTGCAAAATATGCAATTAAATTTATGATTGAAAAATCAACAGAACCAAAAGCACAAGCAATTAAATATGTAGAAGCAATGTTGGGGGCATGAAATACATTATTTCAATATAGAAATATTGCAAATTGTAGATTCTTTATTACTAATTCTCTTTATGATAGTATAGTTTATTTGGCAGATAATAAAGGTTTAATTACTGATAATGAAATTGCACAACAATTAAGATTAAATGGTAATGATTTATATATTAAAGGTGTTTTATGTCAAATTGTAATGGATGACTATATGACTTTTAAAAATGATAAAAATGATGATGAAATTATGTCATTTGTTTTAGCAACACCAAGAGCAATGAAAAGATATATGTTGCAAGATACAATTATTTATGTTCAAGAAGTGGCAGATGGTAAAGTTGGAAGAATGTATTTAGTTGGTGGAGAAGTTACAGGTCAAGCCATACCTTATATTTCTAATAATGAAACAACATCACGTTGAATGGCATGTGGAATTATTAATACTGATAAAACTGATTTAAAAACTAAAATTACAAATTTAACAACTGATATTACTGCAAATGTTAATAACAATAATAGTGAATTAAATACACAAATAAAAAGTACTAATGAACTTAAATCATTAAATCCAAATTTAACAAATCCAACTATTAAATATTTTAGTGACGCACAAGGAAAAACTAATGTAAGTAATCAAAAACAAAAAGCAGGTGACTTATATATAACTATTACTGCAAATGTTAATGACTTAAATTATAAAGGAACAACAAATCCAATTAAAATAACTCTTAAATAAAGGAAATTAATACCATGCCAATCGGTACAACTAGTACAGCAATACTTTTAAACATAAATAAACCAAAACATACTAGAACAAGTAACCAACAAGAAAATAAAAGTTTTTGATGAGAAATTTTAGAAATGATTGGTGTACAAGTTATAGCAGTAGCACTTGCTCCTTTTACTGGTGGATTAAGTGAAAGCGTAGCACTTGGATTAGGTGCAAGTGATTTAATTGCTAGTATTAGTGCTGTTGGTGTAGAGTTTTTAACTGATTTTACTATTAATCAAGTTTATGATTATTTAAAAGGAAATGTAACAAAATTAAATACTTTCTTTAATATACTTCCTGCATTTGCTGGACTTAATAAAATTAGTCGTGGTTATCGTACTACTAAATTTATTAAATTAGCAGAAAAAACTAAAACATTAGAACAAGTTGGAATTAAAGAAGCAAAAAACTTACAAGAAATTATAAGTCAAGTAAGTGGAAAAGAAATTTTAACAGATAAAATTATTGGTAATAAACGTTATTTAATGAATTATAGTTTTACTCCTAATCGTGAAACAGTATTACGAGATTTAGGTTATGTTGCTGAAAGACAATATAAAAATAATTTTCAAAAATTAGAAGCACAAGAGTTAAAAGATTACTTATTATTACAAAATACATTAACAAAATTAAGTCCTCAATTAACTCCAAAGTTTAAAATTAAAGATATTGAAAAAGCAAATAATTTTTTAAAAAAATATAATACTGATTTAAAAAAAGTACTATCTATGAATCAACATGATTGATTAAATTTAGTTCATACAATACATACAGAAAATAGATATGGAAAAACTTTAATTTTAGATTTACAAAAAATTCGTGCTAATGCTATTAAATTTAATTTTAAAAAAAGTTCAATTCATAAGATTGTTTTAAATGCAAATAAAATTTTTAAATATTTGGATATTAGATTTTATTTAAAAAAAGGTTTAAATAAATTTTGAAAAAATACATCATATTTTGAAAAATTACGAGAAAGTATATATAAATTACAAGAAAAATTTGAAAAGTTAGAAAAGCAAGCATTTGAAAAAATTAAAAAATTAAAAGAAAAAGCAACTGATTTATTTACTAGTGCAGAAAAAAGAGCAATTAAACATGCACAATTAATTCCATTAAATTCACCAGTATTTATGGGTTGTAAAATTCAACCTTTATCATTAGATAAATGTGCAATTACTATTTATTATCGTAAT
This sequence comes from Spiroplasma endosymbiont of Dactylopius coccus, assembly GCF_977110965.1. Classification (NCBI taxonomy): domain Bacteria; kingdom Bacillati; phylum Mycoplasmatota; class Mollicutes; order Entomoplasmatales; family Spiroplasmataceae; genus Spiroplasma; species Spiroplasma endosymbiont of Dactylopius coccus. The sequence goes on from NZ_OZ373019.1 coordinate 1,204,879, forward strand.
CCTAAATATAAACCAATTACAGTTGTTGATAGTATTCTTAAAGCAGAAACTTTTGTTGCTCAAATACATCCATTCCATTGATATCGTTGATATAGTGGTTGATACATTGGTTATGGAGTTAATCAAAATAAATGATTAAAAGCAATAGCATTTGCTCCGCCGGTTGTTCAACAAATAATTAGAGATAGTTTTAAAGTATATAGAGAAATATTTAGAATCGTAAGAACTTATCATAAAGTAGCAAATGTTATTAATAATCCTATTGAAAATATTAATAAATCATTTAAAAGTGTTGGTTTAAAATTTTCAGTAAATACTGTATTTGGTACTGGATTATTACATCATTTAGAAAAATTTGCATATAGTCAAGTTGTAAAAAAAGGTAAAAAGAAATTACAAAAAGAAATTATACATATATCACATAGAAAAACTAAAACAAAAACTAAACATTATAAAAAAGCATTTTTTAAGGAATGATAAAATATGATTAATAAACTTTGAACTGGTGTCAGTCTAGAAAATTATAATAACTGATATCCATTAACTGGAAAAATTACAGAAACACCACAGCAATATATACAAACATGACCAAATGTTAATGATTGATTTAAAACTTTTGCTATTCGTGCTCAAAATGATATTAATGCTTATCTTGGTTTTATTTTATCTAAATTTCCTTTTGATAGTTTTAAAGATGAATTAATTAAAGAAACATTAAGAGATATGGTTTTTGTAACCGCTGAACATTGAGTATTTAATCGTACACCAATTGAATTTAATGTTGATGCTACTATTCAGTTTAATAATGGTAGTCAATTTAGTGCAAATAGTATTCCTACAATTAATGTTTGAGATTTAGCACCAAGTAGAATGAAAATATTGGCAAGACTAACAGAATTAAAACAAATATTATCAAATTATAATGATGATGAAATAGATGTTGAAAAAATTGATTTAAAATCATTTTATACTAGAAATCAAGTTGATGAATTAATTGAACAGCAAAAAGAATTTACATTATCAAAACAAATTAAATTATATGATGATTTAGTTGATGATAATGAAAATGAAATATATAGAGGTCCTGTTAGTAAATTTGTTAATAAAGGTTATGTTGCAACTGATTATGATAAAGAAACTGAAACAATGATTTTAGATTGACCTGATGAAATTGGTACATTACCACCCGAAGCATTACAAAATAATCCACAAATTGGTGATTTTACTCATGCACCAACTTGTGATTTTTCGGCTAAACAACAAAAACGAATTACTACTAATGAAAATGAAATTACCAAATTAAATACTGAATTAATTAAAGCAAATGAAAATATTAATGATGTTAAAAATAATTGATTTAATATTGAAACTAGTCCTTTATGAAAAAAAGTTGAAAATAATAATATAGAAATATTTAAATGATATTTTATTAAAATCAGTTATCAATATTCAACAGAAAATAACTTTATGAAATTTTATAAAGTAATTAAAATTTATTTAAATAATGTTTTTAATAAATTTGAATTGCTAAATGTTGATTCCATGACGTATAGTGAACAAATCCAAAATAAAACAATTTTAAATACCGGAACAATTTACTATAACAATAAAAAGAAAGAATTTAGTGGTGGCGGTAATTCTTATCCTGAACGTGGAAAAATTAATTTAATTGGTGATATAGAAGAAATATATCAATATCAAGGAATAGATACACCAACTGAATTTATAGCAGAAGAAAATACTGAACGTGATTATTATACAAAACTAGAAACTAATAATTTATTAGATAAAAAACAAGATAAATTAATTGCTGGTGAAAATATTAAAATTGATGAAAAAACTAATACTATTAGTGCTACTGGTGGAAGTGGTGAATCATTATGATTAATAGACCCTAATTCGCCTAATATTATTCAACCTAAAGAAAAAAGAATTATTACTTCAAATAATACTAGAATTGTTTATATAGCAGACCCTACACAACCACAAGATGCTGTTAATTTAAGAACATTAAATAAAAATATCCCAGATTTAACTGATTATTATAAAAAAGAAGAAGTAGATAAAGAATTAGAAGATAAAATAGATAAAACACAATTTCAATATGCTTTTGTTCTCAATACTTTTGGTACTGAAATTGCTAATTTAGAAACTAAAGATAAAACTATTGTTGGTGCTATTAATGAGTTAAAAGAAAAAATAAAAGATTTAAAAATTGGTAAATGAAAAGATGTAGCCTTTAATATTAGTACTACTGGTATAAAAAATCAAGAAATTAGATATGATTGTAAAGAAAATAAATTATATCGTATATGATTTAATTTAAATCCAAGACAACAAAAAATAATATTACCAGATATTTATACATTTACTGATTTTGTTTATTCGTTAGGTTCTGGTATTCCACAAACTGTAACAGTATATAGTACTTATATAAAAGAGGGTGGAAGATTACAATTATTATGTTCAAGAAATGAAAATATTGATGTTTTTAAATGAGAAGACATGAATATTAGTGGTGGTAATTTATGAAAATTACAAGAATTGCAGGAATAATATTATGTTTTTTAAAATAATAAAAATTATTTTAGGTTTAATAGGAGTTTTATTATCTTCTGCTGTTGCTGGTTTAATTATATTTATTATAGTAAAAATTGTATTAAAAATTAATCAAATATTTTAAAAAAAGGTGGTGAATATTATGTTAGGTAGATTTTTAAGAAGAGATAAAAGCACTAATAATGAAGAAAAAACTAAATTAACTTTTTTAAAAGGTAAAAGTACACATGCTTCTATTTTAAGTTATTTTGGTTTTAATGATTTTAATCATGAAACATATTTTACTGATTTTGTAGCAGAAAATAATGCTAATTTATATAATGCTCCACTAGATATTAACAATGAAACTATTAAGCAGTATTTAATTCAACAAGAATTTTATAGAAAAAATTGAAATTCTATTTTTAAATTAAGTAAATTGGGAATTAGTGGTTATTTAATTTTTATTGCAAATGATGACTTATATTTTCAAGTAGTTGATATACAACAAAGAGTTTATGATATTACTGGTAAATTAATTCAATGTACTATTTTTTATGATAGTTATCAACAAAATGCACAAATTGTAAGATTATTTGAAGTTTATACATTAAATAATGAACAAGTAACTATTAATCGTGCAATTTATAGTGTTAATGATAGCAAAAAACAATTTCCACTAGATTTTAAATCGTTCATTAATAACCCTAATTTAGCACAAGAACAAATACTAAATATTAACTATATACCAATAGCAATTATGCGAAATAAAGCAAATGAATTAGCAGATTGTAATAAAGTAATGGATAAAATTAAAGCATTAGATGTTATTTATGAACAAATTGTTTTAGATACAATTTTAAACTCACCAAAGTTTATTTTTAATTCAACTTATGGTAATGTAAAAGATTTATTAGAAGATGCTGTAAGAATATTAGTTACTAAAAATTATATTTTTAAAAGTGGCGGAGATAATAACGAACAAAACGAAAATATCAATATGACAAGTAGTAATTTTAAAGGTAAAAATTTGACTGATATATACGATTGAAATGTTAATGAAATATTTAAACGTTGTGGCATTCATATTCCAAGTCAAAAGAAGTCAGCACAACAATCAGTTCCCGAAAGTACAGCTGTAAATATTTCAACTATTAATTATATTGAACAAAAGTTATGACAATTTAATATTGATATTCTTAAATTTATTCAAATATTAGTACGTTTAGATAAAGATTTATTAAATAGTAAAACATTTAACATTAATGATGAACAAGAAATTAATAATTTAACAGTGAGATTAAAATTATTTAATCCCGAAAATAACCAATTAATAGGAGAAAACAATGGACAATCAAAACAACAAACCACAAACGAAGTTTCCACAGAAACAAACTAAACTTAATCAAGCAGAAGTAGAAAATGATTATTTAATTGACAATATTCCTTATGACTTTACTAATCTTATGAGTAGCAAAGGTGACCCTGAGCTTAAAAGAGCATATGATGAATTTAAACTAAGAACTTTATATATTTATGAAATTGAACGTTTATTTAAAAATAATGAAAATAATAATTTAAGATTTTCAGCAAATACTATTAAAATTGGTTTTATTGATATTGATAAAGTATTAAAAACTACTGCTGCTGAAACATCAGACTTTACTATGCAATTAAATCAAAGAGCAAGTACAAATATTAATGATAATACTATTGAATATAGTATGACTGATATTAAAAATTTAATATTTCAAGAAATAAATTTATTAAATCAATTTAAGTTATATGCTGTATCTATTAATGAACCATTAACTGAAAATAATATTGATAATTTATATATCATTAATAACTATTCTCAACCTTATCAAAATCCAAAAACAAGAAGTACTAAAAGTATTACTATTATTAAAATTAAAGATTTTAAAACAAGAGATGGTTATCCAATTATTATTAAATTACAAAAACCATTAGACAAAGATACAAAAGTAATTGGTTTAAAAATTAAAGCCCCTAGAAGCATGATTTTCGGCAATATAAAGGTACTTGGTGAAGTTGACAATATGGAAGTATACCCACAAAGTTATTTGTTAAAGATAAGATAGCATTTCCGCTATTATCAATGCCTATTGAAATTCAACCAAAAGTTAGAATATTACAACAATGATTTAGTGAACAAATATTACCATGAAATTTAGCAAAACAATTTATAGGACAAGAAAAATCAGTTTTAGATTTGATTAAAATTAGTACTGGAACTGAAACAAGAAGAGAAGTTATTAAAAACGCAAGAGTTACACATGCTTGATTAGGATATGAGTTTAGTAATGTTTTAGGTGGTAAATGACCACTAAAAAGTCAAAAAGAATTAAAAGATAAAGAAGTTTGAGATTTTGTAGGTGAAAGTCAATTTTATCAATATGTTGCAACTAATAATAGATTTGATGATATTGAAATTGAAATTAAAGATGCACCAACTAATGATAGTTTACAGCAACTTTTATTAGATATGCTAAGTTACACATATAACTATAATAGAAATTTTGAAGGTGCTACATATGATGATAAAGGTAGACCAGATAATGAAATTGCAAAGTTAAGAGCAAAATTTGAAGGACAAAAACCCGAAGAAGTAATAACTAACTTATTTAAACAATGAAAATTGGATTATCCGAATTATATAAATCTACCACAAGTTCATATTTTTAAGAAACTAGTAATTATGTTATAAAATAATATTTATTCAATTATGTCAATTAATAAAGGTTTAAATGATGATAATAAAATTTTGTTACCATATTATTTTGAATTAAAATCGAGTCCAATAAAACCTACTGGTAAAGATATTTGAAGATTTAAAGATACCAAAGTTATATTAAAATCTGAGTATTTTGATTTTACAGATATGAATAGCATTAAACTAAAAAATAACGACATTAGTCAAAATGAATTATTTAAACTAGATGATAATCAATTTAACTGATTATCTATTACAAATGAATTAGAAAGTAATAATATACCATCATTAATTCCTGCTGACTGAACATTAGGTAATGGTGAATATGGCAAATACTTTACAAGAGCAATTATTAATAAAAATAAAATTGAAAATGCTTTAAATTTATATGGTTCAAATAAATCTCAATTATTTTCTAAATTAGAATTTTATAAAGAAATTTCAAAAATTGATAATATTAGTGAATTTGAATTACAAATTGAAAATCCGATTAATAACTTAAATCGAATTGAAATTAGTGGCATATTTGGTACTGGAAATTATGATTTAGTTTTAATAACTGATAAACAAGAAATAAATTTAAATAATATTAATTTATTTGATAAATATAATGAAAATATTTCTTATATAAATTTAGAAATATAACTATTCAAAATAATTATCTGTATAAGTACCATCTCATTTTATATCTTCATCATGATGTTTAAATTTAGAAAAATATAAATCTGTTTTATTAGGATTATACCATTTATTTCATCAAATAGTTGTTGTTCCTAATACTTTTTCACCATTTGGTTTTAAATAATAATTTTCCATATTATGAGTAAGCACCCCCCCCATGATTAATCCTATTGTTCCAGTTGTTGCACCAGTTAGTGCTAATGCTAATGTTATTTTACTTAAATTTGTTTTTATTCATGTTTTCATAATAAATTTCTCCTTTTTTCCTTGATTTTACTTATAAATTGTACTGTTTTTGATTATTTTTACAAGTATGCTTTTAAATGCAAAATAACGCCTAAATTAAAGGCGTTTATTTTGTGATACCTATACTATTAATTATATGTAAATTGTTTACTATATAGCAAATGTGAAGATACTTTTTTTCACACTAGCATTATTTTTACCCCTAATTACATTTTTATATGGATACAAGGCATAAAATAATGCATCGTAAGGGTCTTGGTACATATTTTTATCAGGAATGTTAGTTTTGGTTTGGTCATAACGTAATTCTTCTAAACATTGAGTAGTTTTTGGTAAATCATTTTTATTAGCATAAAAGTTTCCATAACTCATAATATTTCTCATTCATACTACTCTATTAGTTAATCCGGCTTCTTGATTTAAATTTGAAGCATGTTTAATAGCAGTTTGTGTTATTAAAATAGTATTATGTTCATCTATTAATTTTTGATTTAATCAATCTATTGCTGTTCTTGCTTTATCATCATAAAAATAAATTGCTTGTTAAAAATTTTCAAAATTATCCATTAATCCTAAAATTTCATTAACATAACCATTAATTTTTTCATTTTCATTAACAAAATCATTTGGAGTAACTACTAATTCACAAATAATATAAGCATCATAATACCCAGTATTATTATATTCTTTAAATCCGACCACCATAAATACAGTATGGTCTTTGTGACCAGTTGCTCAATCAACACCAACTGAATAAAAATCAAATTTATACATATCTTTTTCTTGATTATAAAACTGTTTTAAATCATATGATTGTCAATATTTTACTGTTTTTTGAAAAGGAAAAATTGTTGCATCACTATCTAAAAATTCAAAACCATAATAAACAGTATTGAATTCATCAGGATTACTTTTTTTCATTTCTAATAATGTTCTTTTTTGAATGTCAGGTAATTTATTTCAAAAAGGTTGAATAGTAAATCTTAAAACAAATAAACCTAAACCACTAAATATGTCTTTATTTTCATAGTAAACTTTACCAACTTTTTTAAGATTTTCAATTATTTCATCATTTAATGGTAAAAATGGCGTACAGTATTTTAAATAAAATGGGTGATATTTATCATAAGGATTACATGTAAAAGTAATAAAGAAACTTTTATAAAAATAACGAGTAATTAATTTTCCAAAAGTAGGACTATATATATTTTTATCAATAAAAGTTCAACTTCATTCTTTAATTGGTTCATTTGAAACTTTAATACGATTACTTCTAAACATAGAATTTTGTAAACGCTCATATCTATATGTTAATTGCTTTTCTGTTAGTGTTTCTTTTTCTTCTGCCATTATTATTTCATCAGTACGTGAACCCAAAAAACTTGACCCACCCGCTTCTTTTCCAAAAATTTTATTACCATTAGCATAACCAATAAAATCAATTTGTTGATTATTAGGAAAAATAATACATCCACCATCTTTGGTTATTTTTCATTTAATACCATGTGGATTATTAGGTAATAAATTAATATTATATGTATCTAATAAAACTTGACAAACATTCATTAATGCACCAATTGTCGTTTCACTATGAGTATTTTCATATCTTCTTACTTCTTGAACACTACTATCACTAAAATTACAACATATAAATAAATCAAATGCTAAACAGTTTCAAGTTTTTCTTGTTCCACGTGCAGTTGGTACAAAACGATAAAAACAATTAGTTGTAAAAAATTCTGCTCATTCATCACTAACAAATTGTTTAAAAATATCTCAACTAAAACCATAATTATTATCACTAAAATTAAGATTATATTTTTTATTCAGTTGTGCATAACTACTAATAAAAGGCATATTTTACTCCCTAATTTTTATAAGCAATACAATTAAATTATAACAAACAAAATTTAGAAAGGAACATTAAAAAATGTTTATATTACCATTCTCTAATCATTTTGATTGAGATAAACATGATTTTAATCAAGATGAATTAAGTTTAAAACAAACAGAAGAATTATTTACAAAAATAGATGATTATTTATGAAGTACCTGTGATAAATCTGAATATAAATCATATAGATTTAGAAAACGAAAATTAAAAGCAAAAAAAGGTTTATTAAATTATAAACGACGTATTTGTACAAAATATAACCAAAAAACACAAAAAAATGAATTTGTTTCATTGCTAGATAATTATCTTGGTGTTAAAAAATATAGTAAACTTGCACCTAATGTTATTAAACAAATTTTAAAGTATTTTGCTGATGGAAAAAAGTATCGTGATGTTTGTGATACTTTTATTGATGATTTAATAAGTACTAGTACAGTTTGTAGAACCTATCAAAAATTTCAATTACCAAAAGCTAATATTCCTAAAATAGTATTAGAAAAAAATCAAACTTTATATATAAATATTGATGATGGACATAGAAAATTTAAGTTTAATGAAAAACACAATACTAAAAATTGTAAAAAATGTTCTATGAGATTATTAGTATTTTGTACTGGTAAAAAGAAAAATGGAAAATTAATTAATAAAAAAGCAGTTTGTAAAATAAGAGTATCAAAAACAGAAATTGGTGCTGAAAAAACAGCACAATTAATTAAAAAACATGGTAATTTATTTTTTGAAAATTTTGAACAAGCAAATTTAGTAGTTTGTGGAGATAGTGCAAAATGAATTAGAAAAACTGCTACAATTTTAAATGCTAAATTTATTTTAGATAAATTCCATGCTTTTCATGTTTTATTTCTTGGTATAATGGCTGGAAGAAGAAAAAATAAAATTGCTAAATTACACTATCAAAATGCAATAACTTTATTTGAAAAAGGCCAATATTATGAATTAATTGATTTTTTACAATCATTAGCTTTACAATATAAAAAATTAAAAGTTGGTTATTTTATTAATGCAAAAGATGGTGTATTAAACCAAGCACTAGTTGAAAATATTGGTTGCTTTACTGAAACTAATATTAAACAAATTTTAAAGCATATGATTGGTGATAGAACCTATAATATTGATATGTATACAAAAATGGTTAATTTTAAATGCTATCAAATAAATACTACCATCCAGTTATTATAAATTAAAATTAAAGATTTTAAAAAACCAAAAATAAAATAAAACTTATTAAAGTAACTATTAATAAGAATTTTTGAATTATAAAAGTAAGTATTATTATTGACTAATATTTTACAAGTGTTAAGATTAACATACAATTGCATATTGAAGTCAAAATTATTCTCGTCTAACTTTATAATTTTAAGACAAATTTGAATATTATTGACAACATCGGTATGCTCCCAATTAATTTATCAATTTTAGGATATTGTTCTTTATAATTTCATTTATAATTAAAATCCATATTATTCTCCTAACTATTTTTTAAAAATCTAAATTTATTGTAAATATTTTTAAAAAATTAATTTACTTGTTTATTATATACATATATAAGTGTAATTTTAACTAAAATAAAAAATATTTTAAAAACAACTTTCACATTTGCCATATAATAAACAACTTATATATAATCAATAGGATAGGTATCATAAAATAACCACATTGAATTTAGGTGTTATTTTTCGTTTAAACACATACTTGTAAAAATAATGAAAAATAGTACAATTTAGAAGTAAAATTAAGGAAAAAGGAAGAATTTAAATGAGTACAAGGTGTAAAACAAGAAAAAAAGTAAAAAAAATAAAAAAACAAAATAAATTTAAAAATCAAAATTGTGATTTGTTAATAAATAAAGTAAATAAATATAAAGAAGAAAATACTAATCTTATTTTTTGTCAAAAAATGTTGTGTCCACAAGAATGAAGTAATGTTATAGAAATTAAAGAACTTGGAAAATTTTTTTTCTGCTTTGAGCATGCAGATGATTTTGAAGAAAAAGAATTACCAAAAATTTTAGATAATTTACCTGATGAAAAACTTGAAAAAATTATTAAAGCAAATCAAGAATAATTTTTAAATCCATATAAAAATATAATTATGGGTAAAATAATAATGCTACTGTGAAAAAAAGTATCTTCACATTTGCTATATAATAAACAAGTGACATATAATTAATAGTATAGGTCTCACAAAATAAACGCCTTTCATTTAGGCGTTATTTTTCGTTTAAAAGCATACTTGTAAAAATAATCAAAAATAGTACAATTTATAAGTAAAATCAAGGAAAAAAGGAGAAATTTAATATGAAAACATGAATAAAAACAAATTTAAGTAAAATAACATTAGCATTAGCACTAACTGGTGCTACAACTGGAACAATAGGATTAATCATGGGGGGGTGCTTACCCATAATGTTAGTGGAGTGAAATATTATTTAACTCCACATAAACAAGTTGAATGAGGTGTTCAAACTATTTGAACAACTAATCCAAATGATACTTTAAAAAAAGATTATAAATTTGAGTTATATTTTGCAGATGAACCATTAAGAAGAAAATTTGATATATCTTTTCAAAATTGATATTACAGTACAGATATAGTATGAAACGGTAAATATCCTAATGGATATTTTAATAAATAATTTATATTTCTAAGTTAATATAAGAAATATTTTCATTATATTTATCAAATAAATTAATATTTTGTAGGTTTATTTCTTGTTTATTAGTAATTAAAATTAAATCATAATTTCCGGCACCAAATATTCCGCTGATTTCAATCCGATTTAAATTATTAATAGGATTTTCTATTTGTAATTCAAATTCACTATTATTATCAATTTTTAAAATTTCTTTATAAAATTCCAGTTTAGAAAATAATTGTGATTTATTAGAACTATATAAATTTAAAGCATTTTCAATTTTAATTTTATCAATAATTACTCTTGTAAAATATTTTCCATATTCACCATTTGCTAATGTTCAATCAGCAGGAATTAATGAAGGTATATTATTGCTTTCTAATTCATTTGTTATTGATAATCAATTAAATTGATTATCATCTAATTTAAATAATTCATTTTGACTAATATCTTTATTTTTTAGTTTAATGTTATTAACATCAGTAAAATCAAAATATACAGATTTTAATATTACTTTTATATCTTTATACTGTCAAATATCATTTTCACTAGGTTGTATTGGACTTGATTGTAATTCAAAATAATATGGCAATAAAATCTTATTATCATCATTTAATCCTTTATTTATTGATAATGATGAATAAATGTATTTTGATAACATAGTAAATATTTGTTTAAATATTTTAACTTGTGATAAATTAACATAATTTGGATAATCTAACTCTCATTGCCTAAATAAGTTGGTAATTACTTCATCGGGTTTTTGACCTTCAAATTTTTTTCTTAATTCTGCTATTTTATTTGTTGGTTTTCCTGTTTTTTCATCATATGTAGCACCTTCAAAATTTCTATTATAGTTATATGTATAACTTAACATATCTAATAATAATTTTTGTAAACTATCAATTGTTGGTGCATCTTTTATTTCAATTTCTATACTTTTAAATCTATTATTGGTTGCAAGATAAACATATCATCCTTCATTACTAAAAGATAAAACTTTTTTATCTTCTAAATGTATTTCGTTTTTTAATGGTCAATCACCAGTTCAAATAGAACCTAATTCTCAACCTAATCAAGTATCAGTTACTCTTGCATTATTAATTATTTCTTTTCTTGTTTCAGTTCCAGTACTAATTTTAATTAAATCTAAAACTGATTTTTCTTGTCCTATAAATTGTTTTGCTAAATTTCAAGGTAATATTTGTTCACTAAATCATTGTTGTAATATTCTAACTTTTGGTTGAGTTTCAATAGGCATTGATAATAGCGGAAATGCTATCTTATTTTTAACAAATAACTTTGGGTATACTTCCATATTGTCAACTTCACCAAGTACCTTTATATTGCCGAAAATCATGCTTCTAGGGGCTTTAATTTTTAAACCAATTACTTTTGTATCTTTATCTAATGGTTTTTGTAATTTAATAATAATTGGATAACCATCTCTTGTTTTAAAATCCTTAATTTTTATAATAGTAATGCTTTTAGTACTTCTTGTTTTTGGATTTTGATAAGGTTGAGAATAATTATTAATGATATATAAATTATCAATATTATTTTCACTTAAAGGTTCATTAATACTAACGGCATATAACTTAAATTGATTTAATAAATTTATTTCTTGAAATATTAAATTTTTAATATCAGTCATACTATATTCAATTGTATTATCATTAATATTTGTGCTAGCTCTTTGATTTAATTGCATAGTAAAGTCTGATGTTTCAACAGCAGTAGTTTTTAATACTTTATCAATATCAATAAAACCAATTTTAATAGTATTTGCTGAAAATTTTAAACTATTATTTTCATTATTTTTAAATAAACGTTCAATTTCATAAATATAAATTGTTCTTTTTTTAAATTCATCGTATGCTCTATTAATATCGGGATCACTAGTAGCGCGCATCATATTAGTAAAGTCATAAGGAATATTATCAATTAAATAATCATTTTCTACTTCTGCTTGATTAAGTTTAGTTTGTTTCTGTGGAAACTTCGTTTGTGGTTTGTTGTTGTTTTCCATTGTTCTCTCCTATTAATTGGTTATTTTCGGGATTAAATAATTTTAATTTAACTGTTAAATTATTAATTTCTTGTTCATCATTAATATTAAATGTTTTACTATTTAATAAATCTTTATCTAAACGTACTAATATTTGAATAAATTTAAGAATATCAATATTAAATTGCCATAATTTTTGTTCAATATAATTAATGGTTGAAATATTTACAGCTGTACTTTCGGGAACTGATTGTTGTGCAGATTTCTTTTGACTTGGTATATGAATACCACAACGTTTAAATATTTCATTAACATTTCAATCATATATATCAGTTAAATTTTTACCTTTAAAATTACTATTTGTCATATTGATATTTTCGTTTTGTTCATTATTATCTCCACCACTTTTAAAAATATAATTTTTAGTAACTAATATTCTTACAGCATCTTCTAATAAATCTTTTACATTACCATAAGCTGAATTAAAAATAAACTTGGGTGAGTTTAAAATAGTATCTAAAACAATTTGTTCATAAATAACATCTAATGCTTTAATTTTATCCATTACTTTATTACAATCTGCTAGCTCATTTGCTTTATTTCTCATAATTGCTATTGGTATATAGTTAATATTTAGTGTTTGTTCTTGTTCTAAATTTGGATTATTAATGAATGATTTAAAATCTAGTGGAAATTGTTTTTTATTATCACTAATACTATAAATTGCACGATTAATAGTTACTTGTTCATTATTTAATGTATAAATTTCAAATAATCTTACAATTTGTGCATTTTGTTCATAACTATCATAAAAAATAGTACATTGAATTAATTTACCAGTAATATCATAAACTCTTTGTTGTATATCAACTACTTGAAAATATAAATCATCATTAGCAATAAAAATTAAATAACCACTAATTCCTAATTTACTTAATTTAAAAATAGAATTTCAATTTTTTCTATAAAACTCTTGATTAATTAAATATTGTTTAATGGTTTCATTATTAATATCTAATGGAGCATTATATAAATTAGCATTATTTTCTGCTACAAAATCAGTAAAATAAGTTTCATGATTAAAATCATTAAAACCAAAATAACTTAAAATAGAAGCATGTGTACTTTTACCTTTTAAAAAAGTTAATTTAGTTTTTTCTTCATTATTAGTACTTTTATCTCTTCTTAAAAATTTACCTAACATAATATTCACCACCTTTTTTAAAATATTTGATTAATTTTTAATATTATTTTTACAATGATAAATATAATTAAACCCGCTGTTGCTGATGATAGAATTACTCCTATTAAACCTAAAATAATTTTTATAATTTTAAAAAACATAATATTATTCCTGTAATTCTTCTAATTTTTTAAAACTATAATCTCTACCCATACCTCACATTATTCTATTGTTATAAATATTAATTTCAGTTTGTTGGTTATTGTTATTATTTGCTATTCATAAACTACTTTTTACAACGCTTGTATCTAATTGATAATAAAAATTAATTATTTGTCAACTATAATTTTTAGGCCGAATAAAAAATTGGTATATTTTATAAAAATGACATGAGAGATAAAACTCTCATTTTTAATTGTTGAACAATTATAATTAATTATTTTGATAAATCTGTACTTTATTAAAGTAATTAATTATTACATAACTAAATAAAAATTATTAAAGGCTATAGTGCAGATATAACTAATAGTAATTTTTGTCATGCTCTTTTAAAACTTGATATTTTTTGGTTCCCTTCCCCTAGAACCCCTACCCTCCAAGGCTTTGCTACTTACAGTAGCATAAGCCTTACGTAGTAGTAGAAGTATTTAGTTATTAGTATATAAGCCTTTTATCACTGTAGGTGATAAGGCTTATACGTAGAAAGGATTCGTAATGATTAATGTTAATTTAGATATTAAAAATAAAGTAAGAGAAACAACTAAAGGTATGTTATTAGAAATTGGTGAATATGAAACATGATTTCCAATTAAAGATACTATTATTAATCAAAATAATAAAAAAATAACATTAAAAATAATTGAAGATTTTAATTATAAATTAGGTAAAAAATCAATTACAAAAGATATTGAAAGTATTAAAGGTAGTGAAATTTTAAAATATATTAAAAATATTTCAGATATTACTACAAATGAAAATAAATTAATATCTTGTACATTTTATGAACAATATAATGGTTATTATATTTTTACAAATGATAAAAATCAAGAATGTTTTAAATATAACATTACATGAGAAAAAGATATGAAAAGTTTTAAAATAAATAATCCATATAAAGATAATGATTTAGTAATAAATTATATTGTTACACCAATGAAAGATATAAATACTCATAATGAAAAAATATTTTATTTAAAGTATTAAAGGAAAATAATATGTTATTAAATGTTGAAAAAATAGAATTAATTAAAAATTTATGTAATGAAAAATTACTTAAAAATAAAAAATATATTGAAATACAAGAAATATTAAAAATTATAGAAAGGGATGAATAAAATGAAATGTAATATTCATAATGAAAAATATATTTGATTTAGTGAATTAGAAAATACATATTATTGTAATAAATGTATTAATGACATGATTGAAAACGATATGTTTTTAACAAGTGATAATTGAGATTATTTATATGAATATTATATTAATGAATTACAATTAGAAAATTTTAAAGGAGTGTAAAAAAAATGAATCAATTAGAATTACAAAATGCAATGAAATTAATAGAAAAATTTGAAGAATTACAAGAAGAATTTAATAGTAAATATGAAAATTGAGAAATTACAATTGATGATGATGGTGATTTAAAAACTTATAATGATTATTTTACATATGAAGATGTAAATAAATTAGAACAAGCAATTATTGATTATAAAAGAGTTTTTAAAGGTTAAAGGAGATGAATAAATATGACACCTAGAAATAAAATTTCAAAAGATAAAATATTATTAAATAATTTTATAAGAATTCGTGTTTCTGATATTGAAAAACAAGAAATTAAAGATTTTTGTCAAAGTAAAAATATTACAATTACAAAATTTATAAGAGGTTTAATTAAAAATGCAATAAGAAAGAGTGATAAATAATGAATAATTTATATAAAAAAATACTTAAATTACAATTAAAAATTGGTAGTACACCTAAAAATGGTTTTAATAAATTTGGTAATTATAAATATTGATTATTAAGTGATATTTTTAATAAATTTAAATTATTATGTGAAGAATTAAATATTGTTATTACACATGAAGATATATTAACAACTGATAGAAAAATTAGTTATTTAGATAAAAATGAAGTAGAAATAACTTATTTTAAAAGATATACAATTATTGATTTAGATAATGATAAAGAAATTAAATATTTTGATATATTAGCATGTGCTAAAAATACAGATATAGCAAAAGCAAAAGGTAGTGCAGAAACTTATGCTTATAGATATTTTTTAATGAATTTATTGTTATTAAGTGAAGATGAACTTGACCCAGATAATGATAATGTTAATTTAATACAAAATAATAATAAATCACAAAATAATTATATTAATAATAATGTAAAAATACAAAATGAAAAATGAGAACCAAGTGAAAAACAATTAGATTATTTTGAAAAATATATGATTACAAATACAGTTTTATTTGATGAATGTATCAGAGAAGATATGGAAAGATTAAATCCAAATAATAGTAAAGATTTTTTAATATTAATGGGTGAAAATTATTTAAAAAATTTATTTAATAAATTTAAAGAAATTCGTGAAAGATTTAAAAATATAAAATCTAATAATAAAAATGAGTATAGAAATTATGAATAAATGTAAATATTGTAATAAAAGAATTTGATTAACTAATTATTGATGTATGAATTGTTTAGAAATATTAATTATGAATTTAAATAAAAATAAGGAGAATAAATAATGGGATATTGAACAAAGTATAAATGTGTTTTTTGTGGAGAAATAATGATTGGTGATGAAGAAAATATTGAACATGTAAGAGAACATAGAAAGGGTATTAGATAATGAAAAAAGAAAATAGAGTTAATAAAAGTGTATTACGTAAATATATAACAGATTTAATGTTTAAGTATAAAGATAAAGCAGATTCAATATTAGTTTTACATGAAATATTTTTATGATTAAATGAAAGTTGAGTTGATAATAATGAATAAACCCTTTGATAGTATTATATGTTCACTGGAAATACATAAAGATATACAAAAAAGAACAATTAATGAATATAAAGAAAAATTAATTAATTTTCTTAAAGAACAAATACAAGATGAATTAGATAAAGGTGATGATGGAATACCATATATTGATGCTTTTGAGTTAATTAAAGATTTAGAAAATGGAGACATTTGATAATGAATAAATTAAAATTAAATTCTTTTGAGAAGTGAATAGAAACAAATACTAAATTATATTGAGATGAAAAAGAAGAAACATTTAAAAATAATGATAATAAAAATTAAAAGAATTGAAAGAGGTGAATTTGATAATGAATAATTATTTACTTTCAATTGACCCAAGTATAAAAAATACTGGATTTACATTATGAGAAAAAGAAAATATAAGTAAAGATTGAAAAAAAATTCAAGATAATACACCATATGAATATTGAAAACCAATATCAATAGGTAGTTGTAGTTTTAAAAAAAATGGTATTGATAATTTTAATAGAGATATGCATTATGTTGTATATGGTACTTTAGAATTAAAAGATGAATTAAACATTTCTAAAAATAATTTTGATTTAATTATTGAACGTGGTACTTTTCATTCAAAAAATGGTATTGGTTATGAAACTCAAGAACATTTAAGAGGTTTTATTGCTGGACAATTTAATAAATTATTAACAAAAAATATGTTAATAAGTCCTTCTTCATGAAAAAAATGATATAAAAGTCAATCATTTATAAATATTTTAATTAATGATGAATGAGATAAAGAAAGTTCAATAAGACTAGCAACAGTATTAATTGAACAAAATAACTGAAATATAACTATATCAAATCATGATGAAGCAGATAGTTTATTAATTGGTTGATATTATTTAAATAAGGAGAATAAAAATGACTAAACAAGATATTTTAGAAATAATAGATAAATTAAAAGAATTAAAAAATTTAAATGGATTAACTATTAATATAAATATTGAAGATATTAATATAGAAAATAATTAAGGAGTATTTGATTAATGCAAAAACAAAAACAAGAAAAAGTATTACTTAAATGTATTGTTAAAGATTGTAATAGTAAAGTATTAGTTACTTTAAAAACTTTAAATATAGAAGATAGTGTAGTTCAATTTTTTAATATGTGTTATTTTCATAAAAAACAATTTAAAAATAAAGTAAAAGAAATAACAAATAAGGAGTAAATAATGACTAAAGAAATTGAACAAAAAATTATAGAATTTACTAATCAAATAAGTCATAAATTAAATACAACTGAACAACAAGTATTAAATAAAATTATTAATAATTATATAAATTTAAGTAAAACTTTAAATAAAATAACAGATAATCATATAAATAATCATTAAATTATATATATTAAATATAGAAAATATGATATAATTAAAATAAAGATAAGTATTGCTCAATTCTACTTATCTTTTTTTAATTAACATTTTTCATTATTACAACTTAAACATATTTCATATTTAATATTATCTCTAGTAGAATTAAAGTAAAAAGTATGATTTAAATCAAGAAATAATGGTTTTATTATAAAAATATCATTATTAAATCTATTAATAATATAAAAAAATCTTCTTTTTGAATCACAAAATCTTTTTTTATAAATTGGTAAGTTAATTATATTTTGGTCAATTTCTTTATCTTTAAATCCATAATTTTTATATAAAAACTTAATTTCTAATTGTGTTTTTAAATCATCTACTATTCCAGAATTTTTTTCTTTTGTAAGATTTTTATAAAAATTATCTGACTTAGAAATATCTTTTAATAAATCAAAATAAAACTTATCAATTTTGTTGACCATTTCTTTATTAGTTTTATAAGTAAATTTATTTTTTTGAATATTAATACAAATACAATCGTAAATAAATAAACTAAAATCAATTAAATGTTTCATATTTTAGAAAAATCTTTCATATCATTAAAATTAATATTATTATTTGAAATTTCATTATCTTTTAAATATTTTCTTGCATTTTGTCAAGGTTTTGTATTATGTGCTATCTCAACTAAATCAAAAGTAGACTTATTTAGGTATTTATCAATTTTTTTATCAATAAATTTTTTTATTTTATCATTATTTAAACTACATATTTCAAATAAAGTATCATCTTCTTCAATTTCAAAATTAAAACCATGATATTTGATATGATAAAAAACTTTCGTTACTACAGGTCCATATATTGCTTCAAATTCTTCATCAAATAATTTTTCATTATTTTCTTTTAAATAATCTAAATATAAAAAATATAAAATTTTTTGTAATTTTACTGGTTGAATAATTTTATATTTTTCAACTAAATATTTAGTAATTGATAATAAATTATTTTTTATTTCCTTTTTTTTCATTTTTATCACATCCGAACAATAATTTAACAAAATCTATTTTTGTATTTAAATATTAACATATTTAAAAAATGAATAATAGATAATACAAATATTAAAAAATAAATTTTAATAATTCAATTTTTAATATTTTAAAATAAAAAAAGTTACCAATAAGGTAACTTTTTAATTAGGTGTTAACCTAATAATTACATTAGTTTGAGAAAAATTGATATTATCATCATATACTTACAAAAGTAAGTAATATAAGTATATATTAATTTTGGAGATTTTAAAATAAACTTTGGAAAAATAAAAAAAGTTATCATAAAGATAACTTTTAACCTTAAACCTAATCTATTATACAAACTAATAGATTGTTTTTATTATACATTAATATTTAAGATTGTGGGGTTTTATCTTTTTCTTGTTTATCTAAAAATTTATTTAATTTATCATATAATGTTTTTTTTCTTTATATCTTAAATTAGAAATAATACAACATCCTAAAATTAAACCAAAAATATTTAAACCAAAAAATAATAATAAAATACCGTAAGAATTACTTTTAAAGCAAAATTTTAATCCAAAATAAATAAATGCAGTTAATATTGGCAATATTAGAGCAATTAGTAAAGCAATTGTACTAGGTAAATCCATTTTTAACTCCTTTGTAAATAATAATAAAATTATAACAAAGAATATCAAATTATCTATTATTAAGTATCAATTTAGTAATTTTTAAATTTGAACTTGAAATATATCTTTTAGCATATCCAACCTTTTGACCAACTGCATCTCCATAAATTGATTCTATTTTTCCAAGATTTACGTATATATTAAATTTTCATATTAAAGTATTATTAGAACTTATGTTTAATATATTGATTCCACATGCACTATCTGTAGTTAATTCTTCTTTTATACCATAATAACTTTCAGTTAATGTAAATGTATAACCAGCAAGATTATAATTAGATAATAATTTTGAATTATAAGCATATCCAAATGCAGAATATGGTTGAACATTTGGAACTAATTTTCAATCTTTAACATTTTTTTCTTGTGAATTTGAAAATATTAAATCTTTTAAATCAATAGTTATACTTGTATTTTTTGCTTCTTTTGACGGGTTAAAACTTTCTGTTGTATTAAAATTTATTGCTTGTTCATTATGTTTATTTTCAATTGTTTCAAAATTATATTTATAATAAATAGTTAAACTTTTATAATATCTTTTTAAGTCATTAAAATTATAAATTAATAATGTTGGGTCTAATTTTGATGTTAAATTTAAAATAAAATCATTAGTTTTAATTTTATTATTATTAAATCATTCATTAGTATTATCATAAGGATTATGAGAACTATTAAAACCAATTAAAGATATATCTATTCCATTATTATTTATATCAAAATTTTCTGGAATAATAATTATTGATTTTGCTATATTTTGAGGACTTGGTGGTAATATTTTTGCTGGATATGAAAATGTTGTTTCTTCACTTTCTTCATATTCATCATGATTTAATTTATATAAAGTAGTTCAATTAAAAGCATTACCAGTTAAATAACCCATATTATTATAACGAAATTGAGCAACTGCTATTTCGTTATAATCACCTTGATAAGTAAAAGGATTATCACTATAAAATGTATGTCTTTCTTCACCTTGATGTAATGATTGAGTTACAATTGTATCAATAATATAAGCATAATTTGAACCATCAATAACTCCATTTGCTGTTGGATTTCATTGACAATCTTTATCTTCATTTGTAAATGGACTTGCTATATCTAAAAACTCTGTATCTTCTGCTAAAATATAAACTTTATTATTTTTCTTTTGTGATAAATCAACAGTTGATATTTGTTCTTTTACAGTTAATTTCTTACCAGTAGTAGGGTCTCATGGATAAACACTTACTCTATCACTTAATTTCATTGTCATAGCAGTTGTTGAAACATTTGCTCCTAATAATTTACCAATAGTAAAATCATTATCATTTGTAAATGCATTTAAAGGAATTAAACCACCATTACCAATAATACTTTCTAAATTACTTGTAAAAAATGCTGACATAAAACCATTAAAATATAACATTTTTTTATATTGTTGAGCATTTTGAGTAATAACTCAACTACTTCATATACCTAATGTTAAAGCATTTAATAATTTACCAATTAAAGGTATATCACTTAAAGCAAATGGTAATCATTGTTGACTATCATAAGGCATTTGAACTAATGGAGAAAATACTACACTATTAAAATTTAATATTGCTGACATATATTTTTGACTTATTTTTGAATAATCAACAGTTGGACTTCCTATAATTAATCCAGATTCTGGGTCTTTATATTTAAAATTACTACTCATATCTACATTATAATTACCCGTTAAATTATTTATATTTCATTCACTATCTCAAAAGAATTTTGCTTCTCCTACTGATGTACCATTACTTTTTGTTGCTTTATCTTTATCAAAAGAAAGCATACCTTTAAAATCTTTTGTTACAAATAAATTATCTTGAAAATTTAATGAAGTTTTTAATCATTCTGTAAAATTTTTAAAATTAGTAAATCCAGTAGGTTTTGCATCCATAATATTATAAAATGTTGTTTCTGGATGACTACTTGTTGTTATTTTATCATTTATACCAGCAAGTAAACCACCATTATTTTTAATATCAGTTGTAGATTTTTCATTATTACCAGCAATAAATAATCTTCTTGAAGCAAATACTTTACTTTCAAATATTTCTTCATTATTTTGTTGTATTGGTTCTTGTCCTTGAATTATTGGTCTTCCATAATAATAACAACTTGATAATAATTCTAATCCATATGATTGTCTATGAGAAAATCTTACTCCTATATCACGCATTAAAGTACGATTTAATGTTACTTTTCCTTGTTGAATAGTAGGGAAAGCATAACCACTACCCGGGCTTGCATATTGTACAAAATCAAGTGTATTTTGACCACTTACAACTACTCTATCATTTAAACTACTAAAAGTTAATACTTGCATACTAAATGCACCATTATAAGGACTATAATAATTTGTTACATTTGAAATATATAATAATTGTCTATCTTGATTTTTACCACTATTACCACCAATATTTTCATTTTCATCATTAAATACAACAAAAAATTGTAAATAATCATCAATTGTAATATGTTCTTCAAACATTACTAAAGTATATTGTCTTTTAGTTTGTACTGTTTTAAATATTTGATTATTTGGTAAATTACTAAAATCAACACCACTTGTATCATCAATTAAATAAGCATTTCAATAATCACCAATTTTATATTGTTTTGTATAAAATTCATCTTGACTATTAACTTTATGTGTTTCTTCATTAATTTTACCTTTATTTTTTTGATATATTTTTGTACTATTTTTCCAAATACATACAACTGGAGTAGTACCAGTTAATATTAATTCATATTGACCAAAATCACTTATTTTACTATTAATTGGTTTATAACCAGTTTCAGTTAAAGGAATTGCACCATTATTAATAACAAATGGAAATATTTTTCAATAACTACATCTTTTAATTAGCAATTGTTGTCTTTTTAATTGAAGATGTAGATGTTTCATTAATTGAATTTGTTGATGTATCATTTTCTTTTTCTCCTAATAATTTAATTTCTTCTTTATCTTCTTCCATTATTTCTTTATAATGTTTTTTTGCTTGTTGTTTTGTTACTTCATCTAATTCAGCAATAGCTTGTGTATATGATAATGTT
The DNA here is from genome assembly GCF_977110965.1 of Spiroplasma endosymbiont of Dactylopius coccus. Lineage (NCBI taxonomy): Bacteria > Bacillati > Mycoplasmatota > Mollicutes > Entomoplasmatales > Spiroplasmataceae > Spiroplasma > Spiroplasma endosymbiont of Dactylopius coccus. The sequence goes on from NZ_OZ373019.1 coordinate 1,227,948, forward strand.
CTATCTGCTAATCTTTGACTAATCATTTCTTGTTTTAATAATTGGTCAGTCATAGCAATAGGTAAAAATTTAAAACTATAAGGTCTATCACCTTTACCATTTCATAATTTTTCATAAATTAATAACATATCAAAAAATCTATAAAAATAATATGAATAATGACTTATTTTAGTTTCAGTAGTTTCCATATCATTTTTATTATTAAATAATGATTTAGTTTTATTTTCATAATTTACACCACTAAATTCACTATAATCATAACCTGCACCATTTCATATATCTTTTCCTAAATCATCTTTATCTAAAATATAATTACTAGCTTTAAAATCACCTTGTATAACTTCCATACCACCAGCACCAGATTTATTATAGCCAGCAGTACCAACATTAACTACAATATTTTTTTTAGGATTATCAATAATTTTTCCATGTTCAATCATATTTTTAACAGTTTCATTATCAAATGCACCAAATAAAGTTGTAACATTTAATTCTCTATCAACATTTCTTTGAGTATAAGATTTATGATAATATTCAATTAAATTTCAAACTGGATAAGTATCTGGATATGCATTTAAAGTTGTTGAATTACCATAAAAATTAACCATTGGTAAATTTGTTATTTCTAATATTGGTAAATAATTTCAAGGATTTTTAATTTCATAACTATATTTTGGAGTTAAATTAGGTTTTAATTTTGTATGTGCTGTTCCTAAAATAATTTCTTTTTCATTTTTATTATCATTTTTATAAGTTTCAAATCTTATTTTTCCATTTTCAGCAATTACTCAAGTTAAAGTTGCACTATCTGCTTGTTCATTTATAAAAAAGAATTCTGCACATTGTTCTTCTTCATTATATTTAGCAACTCTACCAGCAAATGAATTAGGTAATACTTTTAAACTTGTACTGTTATCTTTATAAATAATAGGCATTATATATACTTTTCCAAGTAAACTTTCTTGAATTCCAAATTTATATAATTTTTCAAATCATTTATCACTAATAATTTTATTAGTAAAATATTTTAAAATATTATCTTTTTCACTATCAAATAATAAACCTTTACCTAATCATAATTTAGTTGATTTTTGAGCAATTCTCATAGGAATATCACTATATCATTCTCTTTTATTACAAGAAAGATATTCTAATGGATTATTCATTTTTATCACTCTCCAAATTTATTTTTATTAATTAATAATTCATTATCAATATTATTAATTAATCATTTCATTTTATGCATTGAAGCATACATTCTTGCATCTCAACAATTATCATATAAATCAAGCATTTGTGGTTCATTATTTGAATTTTCTAATTTAGATTTTGCTAATCATTGCATTTTTGATAATTCTTCATGTGTATTAGGACATTTTTTTCAATTAATACTTAATATACCTTTAATCATACAAATAGTATCTCAATCAATTCTATCTCTTAAATACATTGTAGTTTTATCTACTGGAGTAAAATGTAATCAATTAATTCTTCTTTTTTCTACTTCTTTTTTTAAAATATCAATAACTGCTAATCCACCACTACCATAATCAACATAACAAGTAAAACCAAATTTCATTGCTTGAAATTTAATACTTTCATCTAAATAATAATCAATAATATTATTTGCTAATTCATAAGTATCTTTAAATTTCATAATAGCATTACTATGATAAAATTCACTTTCTTGATGTATTCTTCTAGTTTTTTCATTTTCACCAATAAAACATAAAACAGCAACAGTAGGATGAGCTTGTGAACTTGTAGCAAAACCTAAATCTAAACCACCAACTATTTCATTAACATTAAAATCTAATTCAGTTTTAAGTTTATCAATATATCTTGCAAATATAGAACCAGTTAAAACACTAGGTACACCATAATATCAACTTTGTGCTTTAATAGGGTCAAGTATTTTTAATTCTTCTAAATCATTAATTTTATCTTGTTTTAAATTATGTTCATTTAATTTTCAATTTGAATAATGAAATAATTTAAAAATATTATTATCAAATACTGATTTAATTTGTTCATTATTTTCTTTCATTAAATCTAAATTAAAAGGTACTATTTTATTCATATATTCAATAAAATATTGATAAATATTATCTGGATTACAACTTCTAATTTTAATATGTTTTTTAGCATTACCTAATGCAAATGTAATTGCTTGAAATTCTGCTTGACTAAATTCATTTGCTTCTTCTTCTCATTCTATTGATAAATCAAAACCTTTTATTTCACTTCTAGATAGCCCTTTTAAAGGTATTCTATCATTACTATTTGAATATACACCCATTACTCTAATAAAAGATTTAGTTCCTTTAAATCTAAAATATGCTTGTTTATTTGGATATTTTAAATTAAAGTCTACATAATCATTAAATCCAGAAGAAATAAATGCTTCATATATTTCTTTTGTTAATTCATTAATATCTTTATTTAATTTTCTAAATCCATAAATAGCAATTGATTTATTAACTTTAATTGAAATTGCAATTAATATTGCTAATTCTTCTGCAATACTATATGTTTTACTTGAATATCTACTACCACTTAAATTATATTCACTATGAGTAAAATCACTTTTATTTAATAATCAATAACTAATTTCATGCAAATAAGTAAATTCTTTATTCATAATATTATTCCTGCAATTCTTCTAATTTTCATACATTACCTTTTAAATTACCTTTTCCAGTATAAATAGTAATCAATTTTGCATGTTGAACTGATAAAATTACTATATTAGCACTATCATTAAAGATTTGTATTTGTACACCAGCAATTTTTTTATCAGTTATAATAAATTCTTGAATAGTATAAACTGGATTATATATACTTCAAGAATAATAAACTCTATAATGTTTATTATCTTGAAAATCATAAGTAATTTGTCAATTATCTCATTTATTTTTTTCTCTTGTTCCTACTTCTTTTCAATTTGAACCACTTGGACTTGGTTGTGGTTGTTTTTCTAATATTTCATTAATTGCTTGTAATAATTTTTTATTTTGAGTTTTTAATAATTTATATTCATTATTTTCTAATAAATCTCTACAAAGTAATGAATTTTCTTCATCATTTAGTAAAATTTCATTTGTTTCAGTATTATATTTAAAATAATCATTTGAAAATTTTTTATCTTTTATTTTTTCTTTTAACTCATTAATAGCACCAACAATAGTTTTATCTTTAGTTTCTAAATTAGCAATTTCAGTACCAAAAGTATTGAGAACAAAAGCATATTGAAATTGTGTTTTATCTATTTTATCTTCTAATTCTTTATCTACTTCTTCTTTTTTATAATAATCAGTTAAATCTGGGATATTTTTATTTAATGTTCTTAAATTAACAGCATCTTGTGGTTGTGTAGGGTCTGCTATATAAACAATTCTAGTATTATTTGAAGTAATAATTCTTTTTTCTTTAGGTTGAATAATATTAGGCGAATTAGGGTCTATTAATCATAATGATTCACCACTACCGCCAGTAGCACAATAGTATTAGTTTCTTTATCAATCTTAATATTTTCACCAGCAATTAATTTATCTTGTTTTTTATCAACATATTCTTTATTGGTTGCATCAGTTAAAAATGTAGGTGTACCAACATCAATTATTCTTTTATCATTAGCACTAATACCTTTATCATCTTTGGATTTAATAAAATTAGTATTATCTTTATCAACTTCTCATAATGAATTACCACTAGTAGCACTAATAACTTTCTTTTCTTGACCTTCTTTACCATCTACTAATTTCATAGTATCATTACTAAAATATTTAGTAAATAATTCAATTGTTGTTAAATTATCAAATGATTTAATACCAGTAGTATCAATTCATAATTCAGTTCCAATTAAATGTTTAGGATGTTTAAGATATATTTTTACTCTTGTATCATTTGTTTTTAAATTTATTAATTCTAAATATCTGGTTAAAGGACTATCTTCAGCAAAATTACTAAAAAAATTACTAAAAAAATCATATCTTTTAGGTAAAACATCTAAATTAAAACCAGTAATATTTGGATATTCTTTAATTTTTCTTAAACAATTAAATACTTCTGGAACAATATAATAAGGTTCATTAGGATTATTTTCACTATAAGTCATACCACCTTGACTAATACTTGATTGACCACGAATATAATTACTATCTTTTGTTAATAAAAATCTAACATAATATGCAGTAGCAGTTTGTATTTCATCAGTAAATTCTGTTAATGTAGTTTCTGGTCATTTTTTTGAAATAGAATGTCCACTTAAATAATCAATATTATTACTTGCAACTGAAATAGCAAATCAAATTTCATTATCTGGTGTTGTTGTATCATCAAATTCTAATTTATTAAAACCTTTTCAATTTTTAAATTCTTCAATTGTAATAAACATTAATGGGTCTTTAATAGCCATAATAATTTACTCCTTAATGTAAAATAAAGGGTATTTAAACCCTTTAAATTTTAAATTTAGTTACTTTTTTCTTATCTTTTTCACTTAATTCTTGACGTTTTGCTTTTTGAGTAATTGCAAATTTTTTAATATCTTCTTCAGAAATATTAAAACTATCAAGTAATTTAGCAGTATCAGTAGTTTCTAATTGTAAATGAGAATTTAATTGTTTAATATTTTCAATAATATAATTAATTTCTAATTCTTTTTTTAATTCTTTTGCTAATTTACTATGTTTTATTTTTTTAATTTTTCTTAAAATTAATGGTGAAATAACACTAATTGAGCCACCACTTATTAATGCAATTATAATAATTTCTAATAATTTTCATGATATATTCATTTTTTATTCCTCCAATTGTATTTTATTTGAATGTTGTTTACATAAATGACATTCTTTTTTATGTTTTCTAATATTTTTATATTGATATATTAAATAAGGACTTGTAATAATAATTGGGATTGTTATTAATATATATTTAATTAATTTTCCATAATTACCTAATTTAGTTATAATATTTAATCCAATATGACCAAACATAGGAAATAACGTTAATATTAAATGGTCAGGTCAAGTAAAATTATATTGATTAGTATAATTGCCTATTCCCATTTCTATTGGTATTTTAGGTATTAATCAAGGTGTTATTGTAAAAAATAATGTTATAAACATACCAAGACTATGACTAGTTATTTTTAAAATATTTGATATTAAAATTTTAATTTTATCAATATGAGTACTATTTTTATTAAATCAAATCTTATTTAATCTTTTATATTCTTTATTATCTTTACTTAATGGATTAATAGTATTTCATATACCAATTGGTTTAATTGGTTTATCTAATTCAATAATAATTACCACCTACTTTCATGTTTTATAAAAATTAGAATTTTGTTTAATTTTTATATATTTTCTTGTATGTAAAGAATTTTTTAATAATTGTTTTCTTTCATATCTTCATTGTGTACTTCCAATTTCATTTTTAGATAAAGTTTTATATTCTTTTAATTTAAAAAAACCTTTTTCTAATCTATTAATAAAATGCATAGTTTTTTGAACATTAATATTATTTGGATAAATTACATTTGTATCTTGAGACCCGTAATACTTACCTTTTTTAGCTAATTCACTTTTAACATATTTTCTTAATTGACTTGGTAATCATTTTCTATTTCAAAATTTTCAAAATATAGTTCCAGCACCAGTACCATTTTTTCCTTTTGCTTGTGTCATTAATATTCATATTTCTTGTGGAAATGCTGGATAAGTATAAGGACCATATCATATTTGTCTTTTATCATTATCACTTTGAAATAATGTTGTTAAAGTTCCAATTTTTAAATTTTTATTATCAACAATAAATCTTCCTTTTTTAAATCATGAACTTGATAATACTTCTCATGCATTTTCTGGTATTTCTTCTTCATTTTCTTTAAATAAATTATTAAATTTATTTACATAATTTTTAACAGTTCTAATTTCTGTTGGTATAATAGAATTTTTAAAACTATTTATTGGATTTTTAAATTTATTAATTTCATTTTTTAATATAGATAATTCACTTGGTTTTAATATACTTGTTAATTTTTTAAGTATATTTGGATTAAAAACACTATATGGTTGATGTATTTCTTTTTCACTAATATTTTCACTATCAAATACTGCTTTTAATGATTGATTTTTATAATAAGTTTTTAAAGCATTTATTAATGCTAATTTAATATCATTACTTGCTAATGCATAATATATTCATTCAATAATTAAAGGTAACATTATAAACTCATATGACTATAATCTCATCTTAAATTTGATTCACTAATTTCACTAATAGCACCATATTGACTTATACTATCATTAATAAGATTTGCAGTTTCATTATTAAATGGTGTTTCTTGCATTTCTTCAATATGATTTGTAGTTTCCATAGGTAATAAATTATGAATAATTTCACTTGCACCAGCAACTATTGTTGGCACTGCATAAGCATTATTAAAATCATTATTAATACCCATAGCAACACCACTTGATATTAAACAACCACCAGTTGCCATATTTGCTATTTTACGTATAGTTTCAAATCTATTAGGTATTAATTCGCTTAATCCACCAATTAGATTTGAAATACCATAAGCATTTAAACTAAAATATGTATCTCAATCCATTAAATTATTAGTATTATTTTTCATTAATAATAAATCATCTGGAAAAGGATTAATTGGTGTTGTACTTGGAAATGGATTAGGAGTTGGATTAGGATTAATATTTATATTAGTAAATTTAGCATAATTAACTAAACCAATTGTTCCTAAACCTAATAAGATTTTTTTACTACTATTAATTAATTTAGTTTTAGTATTTGGTCTTTGATTTAAATTTCAAATATCTAAACCTAATTTTTTACCAAATAATAAACTATTAATTGAACCTAATACTGGATTTGCAATTACTTGACCATAATAAGCACTTGTACCAATCATTGCTGCTAATGGACTAATTGAAGAACGAATTATCTTTAATAAAGTATAATTATTTGATTGTATAGTTTCAGAAATTGGCATTTTCATTTACTCCTTTTAATAAATTAGGTTGTTTTTCTATTTTAATAATTACTTTACCTTCACAATGAATATTATCTCCTACACATATAGCATAAGTATCATGTACATCACTTACTATAAAATAATCATTTCTTAATTTAGGATATTCATCTAATAAAATTGCTCTAATATCATTACTTGTAGTTAAATCTGCTGGCTTTGGTGAATAAATAGTAATATTTGCTTTTTCATCAAAATATTTATAAATATATTCCATAATTATTTTTTAGAAAATTTTAAATTTACTACTCCATAATATTCAGTATTATTACCAGTCATAGTAACACTTGTTGATTTAATATCACTAAATATTGCTTTACCTTTTTCATAGCCAACATTACCAGCATTTATTATTGCTTCTTCTAATTCACCATTAGTAGGACTTGCACCAGCCATAGTTATTTTTCCTAAATTTCTATAATAAATAACATCTTCTAAATTTAATTTATTAATATCATCATATAAAGTTGATTGATAAGTTGCATTTTCATTTTTAGGATTAGTTAAAAAATCTTTTGCTCTTGCTTCTTTAATTTCTGCAAGTGTAGGCATAGTTGGTCTAATTAAATACATTAAATTAGGTCTAATAGCACTTGGTAAAGCAAATAAACATTTACCAATAATTTTAATATTATCTGTATCATTATCTAATTTTTGTCTTATTTTAGTAAATGAAATAGGCATACCTCACATATATCTATTAACTACAAATCCATGTGTATTTTTTAAACTATAATCTTTTTCTAAATGCATTGCTTTTTCAGTATCATGAATAAATTCTTGTTCTAAATAAAAACTTTCTCAAAATTCCATACCAGCAATTAAACTTGTATATCTTCTACCATACGCTAATGTATCTGCTGAAATTTGACTATAATTTAAAACCGTAAATGCTTTTGATAATCCTAAATTACTATCAATACCAGTTGCTCCCATTAAATCTTCTCTATTAGTTCCTACAGTAATATAATTTACTAATTTAATTAATTTATTATTTCTTGCTCAAATTGTATAATAAGCTTCTTTTGCTTGTTCTGCATTCATATTAATTAAATCTAAAGGTAATACTAATGATTTAGCAATAGCATAATCTTGAATACCATTTAAAAATATTAATTCTAAGTTTTCACCTAAATTTCTCATAAATGAAGCTGTTCAATTTGAAACAATTTGTACTGCAATATCTTTTGGTGCTTTCATAAATCTTTCAATATCAAATTCTGGAATTTCAAAATCAATTGTTAAATATTTATTAATTTCTAATTTAGTTGTATAAACATCACCAATTTGTCTTTTAGTTCCATTTTTTACATCTCATGTTGAACCTCATAATACACGTACTGTTGCTCTATATATTGCTATAGCAACACCAGCCATTTCACCAATTTGAGAAGCACTACAAGTTCCACGCATAAACATGGTTGATTTTTCACTTGTTAATTCACCACGTACTTGTGCTTCAAGTACACTTAAAATAGCATTTTCTGTTGGATTATTACCTTTAATAAAAAATGCTTCAGGTATTTTTATTGCTCCCATAATAAAACTTCTTTCTATTTACTAATAGATTGAAAAGCTTCATTTCTAGTAATTTCAACTAAATCTTCTAATTCTTTTTTATTAGTCATTCCTTGTGTCGTTGCTTTATTTTTTAAATCTTGAGCAATTTTAAAATGGTCTAATGAATTATTATGTAATTTTAAAATTAAATCAGTAGGATTAATTGAATTATCTTGTTGTTTATTTTCTTGTTTAATAACTTCTGTTTTATCAATTAAAAAATCTTTATAATCTTCATTTATTTTATTAAATGCTTCTTGTTTAGATAAAGATTTATAATTATCAGTACTCATTAAATTTTTAATTAAATTTACTTTTTTAGTATCTTTAATATTTGAAAATAATTGTTGCTCTTCAAAACTATTAATTTTATTTTCATATTCTTTTAATTTTGTTTGATATTCATTTATTTTTGGTTCTAATTCTTTTTTAAGAAATTCATCTTTTGCTTGTGCATATACAACATTTCTTTGTTGTTTTAAAGTTTCTTGTAATTCTTCAAAAGTATAAGTTTCTTTTTTTTCTTTAACTTCAAAATTAGACATAAAAATACTCCCTTGTTAATAATCGCTTTTTTGATAATCCCTTGTAACTTATGTTAATAAATAACATAATCGCTTTAATATATTATATCATTTTTTCCCTTTAAAATAAAGAAAAAAACCTATATTTATTATAGGTTTTTAATCATTATTTTCTATTTTTCTTGGTTCACAAATATTAATAATTATATTACTATTATTTGTTTCTATATCTTGATTATCTATTAAATCATCAAACATTTCTCTATGATTTGTTCTTAAATATAATCATTCATATTGTGCAACTTTAGTTACATTTTTTAATCGTGCAATTCCTATTTTAAGACATGCTTTATCATATTCTTTAATAAAATCTTTTTGTCATTTTGTCGACCTTCTTCGGCAATCAAATATATATTTATTATCCACATTTAAAATATAATTTAATTCTTGTTTAGTACATTTTTTTAAATTATCTTTATTTTCTCTTAAATATTCTTGTATTTTTTCTTTATAATTTCCTAATTCTTTTCTTTTTGCTGGCATATTATATCACCTATATTCAATAATTTATATATTAATTATAACATTTTAACTAAAGTATACTACAACACTCACCAGTTAATTATTGTTATACTCAAAGTCATGTATTTAGAAAGGAATAATTTTATGCCTTGAAAAAATGATAAATATGATTATGATACTTTTGATATTGAACATGCAAATCAAAAATTAGAAGATTATAATAAAGATTTATTAGATTATGATTATTATTGATATAAAAATAAATATGATAAAACTAAATTTAAATTAATACAAAGAAGAATGAAATTATTAATTAATCCTTTTGGAAAATCTTATCTTCCATTACGGATATATAAAAATTTAGAAACAAATGAAAATATAATTCCAGTTAAACAAGCAATAGGAATTAAAAAATATAAAAATTGTACTAATAATTTAACATTATTTATAATTAAACAAATACATAAAGGTAAAAGACAATGTGATATTAAAGATATGTTACCTTATTGTAATATTTCTAAACAAACTTATAGTAATATAATAAAAAATACAAAAATTGAAATTCAATTACCAATAAATAAATATGAAGTTAAAGATTATTTACATATTGATATGGATGATTGTTTTGAATATTTAGCAAATGAAAAAGGAATAATTGAAAAATATTGTATTAGAATTTTCAGTCTTTATACTCATAAAATTAATATTTATAAAAATAGGAATCAATTACAAAATAAAACATGAGCATATATGATTTTTAAACCAAGTGATAATATAACTCAAGATAAAGTATATGATTTTATATATACAACTAGTATTAATCATTATAATATTAAAATTAATCATTTTACTGATATATTTTGACAAAATAATAATTTAATTATTGGTGGAGATGGTGCATTATGAATTAGAGCAATGGCAAAATGATTTGGTGGAAAATATGTATTAGATTGTTTTCATGGTATTAGTTATTTATGAAAAGCATTTATTAATGTAAAAGGTAAGAAAAAAGCAGATACAAATTGACCTAATTATTTTGATACATCATTTAATTTTAAAAATGGTAATTATAATGAATTACTTGATATTTTAAAACCTAATGTTGATAAAAAAACATTTAATTACTTTGCTAATAATGAACAAGGAATTATTAATCAAGGTAAAGATTGAAATATTGGTTGTCATGCTGAAAGTACTGTTTCACATTTAGTTAAATCTTTAAAAGGTTATGGTGCAAAATCATATAATTATAAAACATTTGTAAATATGTTAAATACAAGAATTGCTCATATAAATAATCAAAATATTATTATTTGTTAATTTTATAAAATTAAATAAATCTAAACCTAAATAGTTAGGAATTTTTAAATTATATTAATAAAAATGTGGTACAAAATACTTTATTTTTTTTAATTAATGTGTTATAATTGTTATAACAATTAAAGATATTTTTCTCTCATAGAAAATATACTTTATACGCATTTTTTAAACGACCAATTTTTATTATTTTCTTTAGTTGTATAATCACCATAACTTATATATATTCTATAATGTGTTTTATCTTTAAATATATATTTTATATAATTTTGATTATTATTATTTTTATCTGTTATAACTTCTCCTACTTCTTTTCATTGAGGAATATTTGGACTTGGTGCATTTTTTAATTCAATATCTCATTCATTTTCTCTAATTTCATTAGTTTCTAAACTATATGAATTAATTTTTATAGGTTTTTCTATATTTATTATTTTTGGTGATTTTATTTCTAATGTTTTACTTGATAATAAATATGTTTTTTCTTCATTTCTTTGGTCTTCATATAATTTAATTAAAAAACCATTATTATCACTTATTAAAACACCATCACCCCTTACAATTAATTGTGTATCATTATTACTATCTAAAACATTACCAGCACCACGTCAAATAAAAGTTTTAGTAATAACTGGATTACTTGCTTTTTCATTACCTCAACCATAATTTATCTTATATAATTTATTTTTTATTAAATCATATTTAATTTCTTTTTCATGGGTATTTATTTTTCCAACTTCTTCTCATCTAGGAATATATTTTAAATATAAAGCATATAAATAATCTTTTAAATTACTAGAAAAATTTATAATTTCATCATCAATATATTTTTTATTTGGAATATCATTTTTATCTGTTAAATATGGACTTTTTATATATGTAAATGTTTGTTTTCCAGCAATAGCAATATCATTTGTAAAATGTAAACTTACTTTTTTTTGTTCTTCATCATCAAATATTCTATTTTCATCAACTGAACTACCACCAGCAGCACTAATTTTATTATTTTCATCAATTTTAATATTGTCACCAGCAATTAATTTATCTTGTTTTTTATCTAATAAATTATTAGTTTCTAGTTTTGTATAATAATCACGTTCAGTATTTTCTTCTGCTATAAATTCAGTTGGTGTATCTATTCCTTGATATTGATATATTTCTTCTATATCACCAATTAAATTAATTTTTCCACGTTCAGGATAAGAATTACCGCCACCACTAAATTCTTTCTTTTTATTGTTATAGTAAATCGTTCCGGTATTTAAAATTGTTTTATTTTGGATTTGTTCACTATACGTCATGGAATCAACATTTAGCAATTCAAATTTATTAAAAACATTATTTAAATAAATTTTAATTACTTTATAAAATTTCATAAAGTTATTTTCTGTTGAATATTGATAACTGATTTTAATAAAATATCATTTAAATATTTCTATATTATTATTTTCAACTTTTTTTCATAAAGGACTAGTTTCAATATTAAATCAATTATTTTTAACATCATTAATATTTTCATTTGCTTTAATTAATTCAGTATTTAATTTGGTAATTTCATTTTCATTAGTAGTAATTCGTTTTTGTTGTTTAGCAGAAAAATCACAAGTTGGTGCATGCGTATAATCACCAATTTGTGGATTATTTTGTAAGAACCTGTTTAGGATCTTTTTTAACTTATTTTTGATTAAATTAATATCATAAATGTTATTTTATAGTTGAAAAATAAATTTTTAATCGATAAGTTGTCAAATGATAAAATCTTTTTAACAAAAAAATGACAAAGAAAATAAAATGTTAATTAACTGTCAGGTTAGAAATAATTATTCCCTTTTTTAGTTTAATTATGTTTAAAAGATTCCAAACAGGTTCTAATGCTTCGGGTGGTAATGTACCAATTTCATCAGGTCAATCTAAAATCATTGTTTCAGTTTCTTTATCATAATCAGTTGCAACATAACCTTTATTAACAAATTTACTAACAGGACCTCTATATATTTCATTTTCATTATCATCAACTAAATCATCATATAATTTAATTTGTTTTGATAATGTAAATTCTTTTTGCTGTTCAATTAATTCATCAACTTGATTTCTAGTATAAAATGATTTTAAATCAATTTTTTCAACATCTATTTCATCATCATTATAATTTGATAATATTTGTTTTAATTCTGTTAGTCTTGCCAATATTTTCATTCTACTTGGTGCTAAATCTCAAACATTAATTGTAGGAATACTATTTGCACTAAATTGACTACCATTATTAAACTGAATAGTAGCATCAACATTAAATTCAATTGGTGTACGATTAAATACTCAATGTTCAGCGGTTACAAAAACCATATCTCTTAATGTTTCTTTAATTAATTCATCTTTAAAACTATCAAAAGGAAATTTAGATAAAATAAAACCAAGATAAGCATTAATATCATTTTGAGCACGAATAGCAAAAGTTTTAAATCAATCATTAACATTTGGTCATGTTTGTATATATTGCTGTGGTGTTTCTGTAATTTTTCCAGTTAATGGATATCAGTTATTATAATTTTCTAGACTGACACCAGTTCAAAGTTTATTAATCATATTTTATCATTCCTTAAAAAATGCTTTTTTATAATGTTTAGTTTTTGTTTTAGTTTTTCTATGTGATATATGTATAATTTCTTTTTGTAATTTCTTTTTACCTTTTTTTACAACTTGACTATATGCAAATTTTTCTAAATGATGTAATAATCCAGTACCAAATACAGTATTTACTGAAAATTTTAAACCAACACTTTTAAATGATTTATTAATATTTTCAATAGGATTATTAATAACATTTGCTACTTTATGATAAGTTCTTACGATTCTAAATATTTCTCTATATACTTTAAAACTATCTCTAATTATTTGTTGAACAACCGGCGGAGCAAATGCTATTGCTTTTAATCATTTATTTTGATTAACTCCATAACCAATGTATCAACCACTATATCAACGATATCAATGGAATGGATGTATTTGAGCAACAAAAGTTTCTGCTTTAAGAATACTATCAACAACTGTAATTGGTTTATATTTAGGATTACGATAATAAATAGTAATTGCACATTTATCTAATGATAAAGGTTGAATTTTACAACCCATAAATACTGGTGAATTTAATGGAATTAATTGTGCATGTTTAATTGCTCTTTTTTCTGCACTAGTAAATAAATCAGTTGCTTTTTCTTTTAATTTTTTAATTTTCTCAAATGCTTGCTTTTCTAACTTTTCAAATTTTTCTTGTAATTTATATATACTTTCTCGTAATTTTTCAAAATATGATGTATTTTTTCAAAATTTATTTAAACCTTTTTTTAAATAAAATCTAATATCCAAATATTTAAAAATTTTATTTGCATTTAAAACAATCTTATGAATTGAACTTTTTTTAAAATTAAATTTAATAGCATTAGCACGAATTTTTTGTAAATCTAAAATTAAAGTTTTTCCATATCTATTTTCTGTATGTATTGTATGAACTAAATTTAATCAATCATGTTGATTCATAGATAGTACTTTTTTTAAATCAGTATTATATTTTTTTAAAAAATTATTTGCTTTTTCAATATCTTTAATTTTAAACTTTGGAGTTAATTGAGGACTTAATTTTGTTAATGTATTTTGTAATAATAAGTAATCTTTTAACTCTTGTGCTTCTAATTTTTGAAAATTATTTTTATATTGTCTTTCAGCAACATAACCTAAATCTCGTAATACTGTTTCACGATTAGGAGTAAAACTATAATTCATTAAATAACGTTTATTACCAATAATTTTATCTGTTAAAATTTCTTTTCCACTTACTTGACTTATAATTTCTTGTAAGTTTTTTGCTTCTTTAATTCCAACTTGTTCTAATGTTTTAGTTTTTTCTGCTAATTTAATAAATTTAGTAGTACGATAACCACGACTAATTTTATTAAGTCCAGCAAATGCAGGAAGTATATTAAAGAAAGTATTTAATTTTGTTACATTTCCTTTTAAATAATCATAAACTTGATTAATAGTAAAATCAGTTAAAAACTCTACACCAACAGCACTAATACTAGCAATTAAATCACTTGCACCTAATCCAAGTGCTACGCTTTCACTTAATCCACCAGTAAAAGGAGCAAGTGCTACTGCTATAACTTGTACACCAATCATTTCTAAAATTTCTCATCAAAAACTTTTATTTTCTTGTTGGTTACTTGTTCTAGTATGTTTTGGTTTATTTATGTTTAAAAGTATTGCTGTACTAGTTGTACCGATTGGCATGGTATTAATTTCCTTTATTTAAGAGTTATTTTAATTGGATTTGTTGTTCCTTTATAATTTAAGTCATTAACATTTGCAGTAATAGTTATATATAAGTCACCTGCTTTTTGTTTTTGATTACTTACATTAGTTTTTCCTTGTGCGTCACTAAAATATTTAATAGTTGGATTTGTTAAATTTGGATTTAATGATTTAAGTTCATTAGTACTTTTTATTTGTGTATTTAATTCACTATTATTGTTATTAACATTTGCAGTAATATCAGTTGTTAAATTTGTAATTTTAGTTTTTAAATCAGTTTTATCAGTATTAATAATTCCACATGCCATTCAACGTGATGTTGTTTCATTATTAGAAATATAAGGTATGGCTTGACCTGTAACTTCTCCACCAACTAAATACATTCTTCCAACTTTACCATCTGCCACTTCTTGAACATAAATAATTGTATCTTGCAACATATATCTTTTCATTGCTCTTGGTGTTGCTAAAACAAATGACATAATTTCATCATCATTTTTATCATTTTTAAAAGTCATATAGTCATCCATTACAATTTGACATAAAACACCTTTAATATATAAATCATTACCATTTAATCTTAATTGTTGTGCAATTTCATTATCAGTAATTAAACCTTTATTATCTGCCAAATAAACTATACTATCATAAAGAGAATTAGTAATAAAGAATCTACAATTTGCAATATTTCTATATTGAAATAATGTATTTCATGCCCCCAACATTGCTTCTACATATTTAATTGCTTGTGCTTTTGGTTCTGTTGATTTTTCAATCATAAATTTAATTGCATATTTTGCAATTACATTAGTATTGTTATTAGCTAAATAATCTGCTAAATCATTAGCAACTTCATATTGCATACTTTGTAATAAATTTTGACCATTTTCTGCTAATAAATCTTTTGCTGCAATTGTTTCGCCAGCAACGGCTTCTTCTGTAATTTCTTTAATAATTTTATCTGTATCAGCATATCCAACATCTATTCTTTTACTTTTATCATTTCATTGAAGAACTTTAACTTTTGGGTCTTTTGGTTTTTTAACTATAAATTCAATTCTTGTTGAATTAACCATTTCGATAGGAAAAAAACTTGCCCACGGACTATTTGATTGTTTAAAAAATTCTATAAATTCTGGTGCTTCTACTAATTTTTCGGTATTATCTAAATTTTGTTTGAATGGTACTGCCATTTTTTATTTTCCTTCCTTATAATTTATTTTTATTTTTATAATCCAATAATGTACTTTTTATTGAATTTGGTTGATTTGTTATTATTGTTTGTGGTTTGCCACCTGTATTAATTGTTTCTTTAAATACTGGTTGTTCTTTAATCATTTTTTTAATAGTTTCTTCAATTTTTGAATTTTCTATATTACTTGTTTTAAATTTTAAATAATCATAAAATTCAGTTTTAACTTGATATTTTTTAAATATATTAATAATTTCTTTTTCTTTAATTTCTTGATTAAGTTTATTTAACTTATTTTCTGCTTCATTAACTTTATTTTCTATTTCTTGTGAAGAAGCATTATTTTCAGTTAAAGGTTCAGTTGTTTGTTGAACATTATTTTCATTTTCTAACATTTAACATTCTCCTAATCTTATCCCAATAATCAATCTTTAACTAATTGTGGCATTTCACTTATTAGTTTTTTATAATCATTAACAGCATTTTCTAATATATCTAAATCAAAATCTCTATCAATTTTGATATTATTTTTTCTATATTTTTCATTAAATTCAATTTTTGTCATATTATTTTTCTCCTTTATTAATTTTTTCATTTAATTTTGCTAATTTTTTTTGGTGTTTTATAATTTTGTTATTTGCTCTAACATGTTTTGGAGTTGTAATAAATCTTTTTAATAAAACAATAATTTCTCTGCAAATTAATGTTCCAACACTTGTTCCAATAATTATTAATTCATGTAAAAATTCTTTCATCTCAATATTTTCCTTTCAATTATTTATTTTTTAATTATTCATCAAATTGACCACCATTAATTCTTTCAATCATTGATTGTGAATTACTTATAATTTTTACTAATACAGATATTTCTTTATTTAATTGTTCCATTCTTTCTTTATATGATTGTATTTCTTGATTATAATATTCAATTATTTTTTCTTTATTCATTGCTTTTCACCCCCTTTATAAACTCATGTGATTGTAATCTCAATTTAATGAAGCATTATCAGTATTTAATGGTACTTCGCTCATATTATCACTACCGTATTGACTGGTTGTTTCACTATTAATTGAAAATCTATTATCATTAATTAATCTTGTAGTTTCATTATTAAATGTTGTTTCTTGCATTTCTTCAACATGATGATTTGTTTCCATAGGTAATAAATTATGAATAATTTCAGATGCCCCAGCAATAATGGTAGGTACTGCATAAGCATTATTAAAATCATTATTTATACCCATAGCAACACCACTTGATATTAAACATCCACCAGTTGCCATATTACAAATTTTTCTTATTGTTTCAAATTTATTAGGTATTAACTCAGTTAATCCACTAATAAGATTTGAAATACCATAAGCATTTAAACTAATATATGTATCTCAATCCATTAATGACTGATTATCTTGTTTATCTAACAATAATCATGGTGGACCCTCAGTTGTAGTTGTAGTAGTTATTGGAGTTGGTGTTGTTGGAATAATAGGATTAATATTATTTTCTGTTCATTTACTATAATTTGCTAAACCGATTGTTCCTAAACCTAGTAATATTTTTTTAGAACTATTAATTAATTTTGTTTTAGTATTTGGTCTTTGATTTAAATTTCAAATATCTAAACCTAATTTTTTACCAAATAATAAACTATTAATTGAACCTAATACTGGATTTGCAATTACTTGACCATAATAAGCACTTGTACCAATCATTGCACAAATAGGACTTATACCGGTTCTAATTAATTTGGTTAAAGTATAATTTGATTGTGTATTTTCGTTTGGCATTTTATTCTCCTTTAATTTCTAATTTTTTAACTGTTACTTTAATTCAACCTTGATAAACATCATTATCACCAACTATTAATGCAACATTACTTTCGGGGTCAGAAACAATTATGTGTTTTGATTTAACATTTGGATATTGTCTTAAAATAATTGCTCTAATATCATTACTTGTATGAATTGCTTTGGGAAATGGTGATAATATTTCAATTTCATCTTTATTTTCAAACAAAGTAGGTAATATTATCATTAGTCAAATTCTCCATTTTCTATTTTTTCTTTTATAGTATTAATTGCTAATAATATCCCGTAATGTGTATATTTATCTTGTTCATTTTTAAATTCCATAAAATGATAACCATAATCAGTTTCCATATTTTTATAATATTTATTTAAATATTTAATTAATTTTTCTTTATATTCATTAATATATTTTTGAGCAATTTTTCTTCTTATATTTTCAACTTTAATCATATGTTCTTCACAAAAATATCTTACTTGTACATTATCTTTATCTAATTTTGTTGGTAAATTAGTACAATTAGTTATATGTTTACCAACTTCATTAACTTCACTAAAACAACATGGTATATTTTCTTTATTCATTATTATCAACTCAACTTTCATTTAATCATAAAAATATTTCATGTAAAACTAATATTGAATCTGCTTTATCTTTATACTTAAACATTAAATCTGTTATATATTTACGTAATACACTTTTATTAACTCTATTTTCTTTTTTCATTATCAAATGTCTTCATTTTCTAAATCTTTAATTAACTCAAAAGCATCAATATATGGTATTCCATCATTACCTTTATCTAATTCATCTTGTATTTGTTCTTTAAGAAAATTAATTAATTTTTCTTTATATTCATTAATATATTTTTGAGCCATTTTTCTTCTTATATTTTCAACTTTAATCATATCTTCTTCACTAAAACAACATGGTAGTGGATCTTTAAAACAATTTTGACAATTTGCTCAATTATAATTTTCTTTACAATCTTTACACATTTTATTATTTCTTCTCCTTAATTTTATTTATATTAATAACTAATATTTCTAAACAATTCATACATCAATAATTAGTTAATGAAATTTTATTACAATATTTACATTTATTCATTTTTACTCTTTTCATTTTTTAAATCATTTAACATTAATTGAACAAAATGCACGATTTATATTCATATTTCAATTATTAAAGATTTCACCAGTTACTAAAATTTCATCATTTTTGTTTAATAAAATACATCGGTTATAAAGTTTTGGTTTATTAAAAATTAAAGTAACATAGTTTAATCCATTTCATTGACCACGAACACTATAATATAATTCTTTATTACCTTTTTCGTAATATTTTGCTTCAATAGTGTTACTAAGTTTTACTGTTAATTTGACATAATTTGTTTTATCTTTCATTTTTATAATTTCCTTAAATAATTGTCAAAAATTAATATTTTTTTATGATTTTTTAAATAATATTGAATATGCTTATATGCATCTTGTTCATGTTTTGTTAATTTTATATTTCCTTTATAATTTGTTATTTTATTTTTATTTTTTGGTTGGTTTTCTAGATAATCTCAATTCATAACATCTTGTACTAATACCATTAATGAACCAATAATTTTAGGAGTTGCTAATGGATTAGTTAATAATTGTTTTGAATTTAAAAAGAAATTTTCTACAATAACTAATATTTTTTTATCAATAAATTTTTCTTTAATTAATTGAAATTTTTCTTTATAAATATTTTTAGTTCATAAAACAGTTAATGTATTGAATGTTTCATTAAAAACAATATTATTAGTTTCATTTGAATATATAACAATTCCATTATTACCAATACCAGCAGGGTCAATTCCAATAATTAATTCATATTGCATTAATTAAGTTAACCTCTAATAACTGTTTTAATAATTTCTAAATCACAATTACATCAACAATATTTACATTCTTCAATAAATTCTTTATGACCACAAACTAAATTATCTTTTTTTAAATCATCAATCAGTTTAATTAGTCCTATTTTAAATTCAATATCATCACTGTCTGGTATGCAAATCGTTACTCTTTTAGTTAAATATTCTTTATCCATATTTATACCTCCTACTTAACCTAATATTTAAAATACAGTCATAACAAATCGCTTTACTATTTTTATCTATTAAAAAATATTTTCTTGTTTTTATATCATTAGTATTAAAGAATAAATAATCAAATTTATGTTGTTTACATGTTCAACAAAAATACTTTTTCATAATAATTCTTTCTAATATATTCTGTTGCTTCTAGCATAAAGAATATATATTTTGATTTTTATATTATTAATACTATTAGTTTTATTCATTCCAGAAATTCTGGGCTCAAAAATAAATTGTGAAATTTTAAAAAACATTGAGGCATTCGATTCAATATTTATTTAATTTGTGTTTAGCAAATTAATATTTTAATTGAACCGGCACCGCTCAATTTTTTTTACAAGTTTGAAATTTATTTTCTCGCCCAAAAATTTTTTCAAAAAAAATAAAAAATAAAACCAACACTTGCTCACTGGGGAGTGGCAAGGTTGGTTAAATAAAGAATAGAATTAATACAATAGGTCCCTACAACAGGTCTATATATACTAGTTTCCAATTCGCTCCCACCCCAAGAATTACCATTACTGGTTAGTATATTTTATTAGGTATCACTCCACTTTTTATTTATTCATGCAAGTCCACATGCTCTAACTACTATTTTTAACAACTGTGTTGTAGTTCACTTTTTTAGTTCCCTAACACGTGTTGATAATAGCGTTAAAGAGGGTTATTAATTATTAACTTTCTCCTACTTGGTCACTGCGTGTAGTAGATATTTAAAGAGTGTTAATAATAAAAATTTTAAAATTTTACAATTACAAAAAAAGACAAGATTATTTCTTGTCTTTTTCCTTTGATAATAATTTTTATTTTATCTTATAAAATCTATATTTTTTAAAATACGTCGAATATAAATTTAAATTTAAGGGTAAAAGAAAATTTAATTTGTCTATCATCATTTTTAAATGGTAATTTTGGAAATAAGTTACTACTATGATAATTAATTATTTCGTAAATTTGACAACCGCCCTATAAAATCCATCAAATGGCAATTAAAGAAAGTATTGATGAATTTAATAACTTGTATGATAATAATAAAAGTGATGTAATTTGAAGTAATTATGATAGTTTACAATATGATTTAACTCATACTAAAATTGGTGGTAAAACCATTGATGTTAATTGAGTTGAAATGTATAAAAAGCTGGTTTAAATAATGAACAATTACAATTAGCAGAGCAACAACAATTACGTTTTTATAATATTTTTGCTAAATTTTTTCATAAAAACACTGTTATTAAACTAATTCAAAAAGTAGCACCAGTTGCTGTAAGTGATAGCACAGTAGCATGAACTGCTTTTAATTCAGAAGCTGATAATCAACGTATGGGTTATGGTCCTGAATTTGCAAATATTAATTTAATTGATCAACAATTTCAAGTGGGTTTTGTTCTTCAGATCAAATAATTAGTGTTACAACTCACGAATATGGTCATGCTTTAAGTAATTTTATTGGTTTAAGTGCTGATGAAAGAAATTCATTTAATGCTAATTGAAAGTGACCAGATAGCAGTTATAGTGATGTTAATACTAATATGACATCAGTTTAATCATAAACTAACTGTTAACAATGATAACAAACAAATTTATGATCGTACTTGATATTTAATTGATTATTTAGGTCAACAAGCAAAATTAACTAATATTAAGCAAAAATTATTATTTGGTTTAATAACAGTTAATAGTAATTATGGTCGTAGTGCCTTATTTAATGGTAAATATAATATAAATCTTGATGATGAATTTTTTGCTGAAAGTTTTGCTAGATGAATTTTAACACCTCAGAATCAGCGTGATTGAGGATGAGAATTGGAAAATAGTTTTTTCTTAGAACCTGTTTGGAATTTTTTAAACATAATTAAACTAAAAAAGGGAATAATTATTTCTAACCTGACAGTTAATTAACATTTTATTTTCTTTGTCATTTTTTTGTTAAAAAGATTTTATCATTTGACAACTTATCGATTAAAAATTTATTTTTCAACTATAAAATAACATTTATGATATTAATTTAATCAAAAATAAGTTAAAAAAGATCCTAAACAGGTTCTTACATTATTTACCAACGGTTTTATAACATTTTACTAGTTAAAAAGGAGAAATAATTCTCCTTTTTTATTATTTGGTATAATAAATTTAAGTAAAAGAATTGAGGAAAGTAGGTAATTTTATGTTTGGCAAAAATATCCATGATCATGAATCACAGCAAAATAGTTGTTTAAAATGTCAGTATGAAAAACTTTTTAAAACAGGTAAAACATTATTTGATGAATGAGATAAACAACCACCAGCACCTGCTCAATTACTTAAAATAAAAAAACAATTAAATGAATTAAAAATTAAAATTGAAGAACAAAAAAATGATTCGGAATTAAAGTTTTGTGCCAATCACCCAGAAATTTTTGACTTCTTGCCTTTAGAAGTTTTATAGTTTTTTGTATTAATAGTATTAAAATATTTATATTTAGTAGAAGTTTAATATAATTAATGCCCTATTGTTTTGAAAAATAAAACAATAGGTTTTTTATTTTAGTATATTAAATTTATAAAAAACTTTTTTAAATAAAAACCTATTTACTTTAAAAATAAAGTAAATAGGTTAAAAACTTATATTAATGTTTAAAAACTATATCATATTACAAGTATGGAAATAATAGTTAATATATTTTCATTTCCATTAAATATAAATTTCACTTTCTTCATAAAGATTTAATAATTTTGATAAATGATCACCAACGCCACCCTCATCATTAGTTTTAGTAGTAATATCATTGGCAATACTTTTAATAACAATATTACCATTTTTCATTGCTACACCATAGCCAACTTCCATCAACATTTCTTTATCATTAATTTCATCACCATAAGCAATAACATCTCTAATATCAACATTATAATATTGAGCCAAAATGCGAGCTGTCATTCCTTTATCAATAAATTTACTTGAAATTTCAAAGATTAGTTTATTATTATCATAACGATTTCAAGTATTTACCTTAATTGAGTTTGAATATTTTTCCAAGTCACGATATACTTGATCAAGATTAGTATTTTCTTTAAATTCAATTAAAATGGCATTAGCGCTCCCTTTTCAATCACGAATTAATTTACTAATTGTAAAAGTATCATTTTCAATAGTATCTAAATGAAAATAAGTTTCAAAGAAATCATCTTTTTTTCAACATACTGCTTTGTTGTAATATTCAATAACCGCGTTTTCAATTTGTTGAAAAATATAGTCTTCATTTAAAATATGTTTAACAATTGTTTCAGAAATTGGAAAAACTAATCGTTTGAATTTTTTGATTTTTGGATCATGAATATGGCCACCATTAAAATTGCATAGTAATGTATCAAGACCTAATTCACGATAAAATTTAATTGATCCACGATAAGGTCGACCAGTGACAATACAAACAATATGACCTTGTTTTTGAGCATCAATTAGTGATTTTTTAGTATTAATATGAATTTCTCGACCACCACTTTTTAATACAGTACCATCTAAATCAACTAGGATTAAATGTTTTTGTTTTTTATTGTATAAAGACATTGTCTCTTCCTCCTATCTTTCTTTCTCGATAAAATTAATACCCATTGTGTCTTGAACAAAGTTTAATTTTTTAGTAGCAATATTATTAGCAAAATTTGCACCTTCTTCTAAATATTTTGCTAATTGTGATGATTTTTCATTAATAAATTCTTGGTGTTTTTTTTGCATTGGTTCTAATAAATCATTTATTACTTTAATTACTTCTTCTTTTAAAAAACCATAATTGTGATTGCTGAAGTATTGTTCACAAGTTTTGATATCTTTTTTAGTAATGCTAGCATAAATAGTTAATAAATTACTAACTCCAGGCTTATGTTCTGGATCAAATTTAATAATATTTTCTGAATCAGTAACTGCTTTTTTAATTTTATTGGTAACTTCTTGTTTGCTATCGCTTAAAAAAATAGTATTTTTTAGATTAGTATCAGATTTTGACATTTTTTTTTCAGGTTCTTGTAAACTCATAATTTTCTGTGCTTGTTTATCAATAATTATTTTAGGAATTTTGAATAAATCAGTTTTATAATTGTTATTCATTCTTGTTGCTAAAGTTTTTGTCAATTCTAAATGTTGAGTTTGATCAACACCAACTGGCACAAAATCAGCGTCATATAGTAAAATATCAGCAGCCATTAATGCTGGATATGTAAGAATGCCTGTTGGAATACTAATCGTTTTATTTTGTTGATTTGTCATTTTTTGACTTTTATCTTTAAATTGTGTCATTCGTTCTAATTCACCGACATAACTATTACATAATAATATATATCCTAATTGACTATGGGCTAAAACATCAGATTGAATAAAAATATGAGATTTATTTGGTATAATACCAGCAGCAAAATATCAAGCGGCAATATCTTTAATATTATCTCTTAATTCTTGTGCTTTTATTGGTAGTGTTAATCCATGTAAATTTGCAACAAATATTAAGAGTTCATGTTCTTCTTGCAATTTTAAAAAATTATTAATTGCTCCCAAGTAGTTACCAAGAGTTAATTTTCCAGTGCTAGTTATTCCAGATATAATACGAGCCATATATTTTGCTTCCTCCAAATTAATTTTTTAATATAATTAATTATCAATGATAAAGTTAAATAATTCAATTAATTATATTAAAATTTGTTTGATTTTGATATAATAAAAACATAAATTAAAAATAGTTTTTGACCCATAGCTTTTATTTTTTTAAGAGTAATAGGTTTTTTACTTTATAAAGGAGTTTTTTTATGTTATTTGGAGAAGAAAAATATAAGGATGATTTACAAAAATATTTAAAGAAAATAGAAGATCGAAACAATGTGAAAGAATATCTTCAAACTCTTGGGTTAAAACTTGAGGAATTAGAAATCAAGAAACAAAATATTGCCGAAAAACAAGCAAGTTTTGAATTTGAAAGAAAACAACTAGAAGATATATTGAAGAAAGCTGAAAGTCAATTAAGAAATATCAAAGATAGTGAAGATAAAAAAACATTTATTGAACAATATGTTAATCAGATGACTGATAAATTAAAAGCAGTTAATGAAAATATATATACTTTAGAAGTTGAAAGTAAAGAAACTGATAAAGATATAAAAAACAGAAATCTAGACAAAGCAGGTAACAGAAGAACCTTAGAAAGAATTAGAAATGAATTATTTAATTTAAAAGAAATAATTCAAGAATCATCTTTTTTTAATGGTAGTTTAAAAGCATTAAAAGAAAATATGACAAAATTACAAGAAGAAAAAACTAAAATATTAAATTTAAAAAAAGAAATTTTAAAAAAAGAAGAATTGAAAGCGGAATTACAAAGTTTAGAAAATTTAATTGCATTAATAAAACAAAAATCAGAAATTGAATTAGAAATTGAAAGATTAGAAAAAAACAAGGAACAATTAACAACAGACATTGATGCAAATAAAGGTCAAATACAATCTATTTTAAATGATAATGAAAGTTCTAAAGAACAATTAATCACAAAAATAGATGAAATAAATTTAAATATTAAAACATTAAATGACAATATAGATGCAAAAACTAATTCAATTTCTTGTTTAGAAAAAGAAATTAAAAGTAATGAAGAAAATATTAGTTTAAAACTAAAAGATTCAGAAAATATTTTTCAAAATATTATAGTTTTACAAGCTTGAAGAGATAGTATTTGACGTCGTGTTATTTCACTATTAACTTTTGGCATTTTTTGTAATTACAAAAGTGTTCAAAAAAAATTAGATAAAGAATTTGTTAATCGAAGTAATATAAATAAAGAAATTACTGATTTACGAATGGCAAATGAAAAAAAAATAAAACAAGAAAAAGATTTGTTTAATGAGATATTAAAACATAAAAAAGAGACAAATATATTAAAGGAAAATTGACTAGTATTAAAAGCACAATTAAGCAAAAAGAATAGTACTAAAGAAATAGAAGATTTAAAAGTGACTAATAGTCAAAAACAATTTTTATTAGAAAATACAATACTAAAAATTAAACAACAAAGAGAAAAATTAAAAAATATTTCAATTGAAAATATGCAACCATTAACCGATTTAGAAATACTTCAAAAAGAAAAAAGTGATAAATTAAATTCATTAAATTCCATTAGTTTAGATAAACTTGATAAAGATATAGAAACACTAATAGTAAGAGAAAGTCAATTAAAAATAAAAATTAATGAAAATAAATCATCTATTTCAGATTCTAGTTTAGATAATTTTAAGATAGAAGTAGAAATTGAAACAAAAAAACAACTTTCAGAAGTAGAACCATTTACTAAAGTAAAGCCACTCTTAGAAAAGAGTAATTCTAATGATTCTGGTATTGATATAATAACAGAATCAATTAAAATGATAAAATCAGTTTAATTTATTAAGCTATTTAAATTAAATTTTATTCATAAAATAAAAAGACTTAGTGAGGCTTTTTAGAAATCTGTGTATCTTTGTTTTACAAAGTACTAGTTAAGATTAATTCTATCTTCAAATTTTATCATAAAATGAGCAATTGCTGTATTTCAATTTTGAATGGGCATTGTTCATTTTTTTGTTATATTTTCAATTGCTAAATAAAATGTTTTCAATTCTTCCATATCATTAGGAAAAACTTTTTTATTTCTGATAACTTTGGATGGGTTACACTTTATTGGACACTAATTACGTAGACAAGTGAACAAATTAGTGAAAAGAAAGGAAGTATAATTATGGCCAATATTAACTCATATTCAGATGAATTTAAAAAACAAATAGTAGCTTTATATCAAAGCAGTAAGTCAGTGTCTTGTCTTGCTAAAGAGTACAATGTTACAAGAGCAGCTACTTATAATTGAATTAAGCAATTTACTAATTCAGGTAGTTTTAAAACTAAAGATAATCGTTCTGTTGAAGAAAATGAATTAATTAAATTAAGAAAAGAATTAAAACAATTAAGAATGGAAAATGATATTTTAAAGCAAGCAGCACTAATAATAGGCAGAAAATAAAAATTATTGTCAAAAATAAAGTTAAATATAAAATTCGCACAATGTGTCGTTTTTTGAAAATATCTAAATCAACATATTATTTTAACTTAAAGAAAAAAGAAAATAAAATCAAAAATAATATGTATGATGAAGCTGTTATTAGTGCTTTTAAAGAAAATAAAGAAGTTTATGGTACTAGAAGATTAAAAAAAATTTTAGAAAACCAAGAAATTTATTTGTCACGCAGAAAAATTAAAGAAATTATGAATAAGCATAATTTAATATCAAAATACACTAAATTATCATTCAAAAATCATCATAATAAAGTCAATAATAGTCAAATAACCAATCTTGTTAATAGAAACTTTAATAATAGGGTTAAAAACGAAGTTATTGTTAGTGATTTAACTTACGTTCAAGTTAATGGTAAATGAAACTATATTTGCCTATTAATAGACCTATTTAACCGCGAAATTATTGGACATAGTGTTGGAGTTAAAAAAGATGCATTACTAGTATATCAAGCATTTATGCAATCAAATCGATGTTTAAAAGATATCCAAATATTTCATAGTGATCGAGGTAATGAATTTAACAATAAAATTATTAATAATCTTTTATTAGCATTCAATATTACTCGATCTTTAAGCAAAAAAGGTTGTCCTTATGATAATGCTGTTGCTGAAGCAACTTTTAAAACTTTCAAAACTGAATTTATTAATGATAAAAATTTTACATCATTAATCCAATTAAAATTAGAATTATTTGATTATATCAATTGATACAACAACATAAGAATCCACAGCACTTTAAACTACTTAACTCCTATCAAATATCAAGAACAAGTGTCTACCAAAAAATAGTCCTAAAAAGTGTTGCCATTCCAATGAACAATCACAAGCATTAGATTTTACTGTTGATGATATTAGAGCAGTAGGATTAGATAAGTTGGATAATATATTACAAACTGAAAAGAAAGAAACTGAAAATACTGTATGCCGTACTTGTTATTATAGAAATAAATATTCTAAGAAAAATAAGAAAGATGTTAAAATAGAGTAAACCTATATTATTGGTCGGAGCCAACCAGAACCTTGGTTGGTTGGCCGTGGCGTTTACGCCACTGGGGTGAGTTGCGAAGCAACTAGATTATTAGGAGCAAAATTATGGCAAAAAAACACTTTAAATTTAATACTTGAAAGTTTATTCAATTTACTGGCTTTTTTTTAATTACTTTAGGAATTATATTTTCTTTTTCTTCTTTTAAAGTTAGCCTATTGTTATATTTTGGTTTAGTATCAGTATTAATAGGTTCTATTAATATTTTAATTTACTATATTTTTATTGGAACAAATAGTTATAAAAAATATTCAAGAAAACAAAATAATAATAAGTTAATAATCAAAAATAATTAAGAAATATAAAGTTAAAACTAAGAAGATTAGTTTTTTCGAGAGAATAATAGGTGAAAAACTATGAGAAAAATATTAAAAGTATTTAAAGCGATGTTTTTAACGAACATTATTTCTTTACCACTTATTGCATGTGATAAGGTAAATGATGCAAATCAAAAATATGTTGATATTAGTAATATTAATATGGGAGTTACTAATGCTCCTGTTGAATTAAATAAAGATATTTATAATACAGCTTTAATTAAATTTAAAACTAAAGTACAAACTGAAATTAATAAATTAGTTCCAGAAGGAAAAAAACCAGAAAATGGAACCGATTATAAAATAACAATTGTTAATCATAATGATATGTATGCTAAAATTGATAAATTTGAATCACTTGCTGTTAATGTATCTGCTTCAAATAATAGTAATTTTTTAAAAGGTAGTTTTAATGCTTGTGTAAAATTAGTATCAAAAGCTAAAGACATTAGTAATGTTAATATTGATAAGCAAGAAGAAAAAATTAAAATTAATACCACTACTTTTGGTGAAGCAATTGCTTTACGTTGTTTATCATTAATTGAAAGTAAAATTAATGCTATTGTTCCAACAGCAAAACAAGATAGTGACTATATTGTTAATGTAGAAGGTCATACTTTATCAGAATCTATTAAAACATTTGATGATGTTCATATTAATGTTAATGCTATTGAAGATGATTATCATTTTTTATTACATGGTAGTTTTAGTTTTGTCTTAGATTTTGTTAAAGATTAATTTATATTATTTTGGGTAATAAAAAAGAAAACTTGATTTTCATTATTATCATAAAAATAAAGTAGTATAGTATGGGGTAAGCATGTCAGAAGTAGAAAAATTATTAACAATGAATTATGAAAATGTTTGTAATTTTTTAAAAAATAAATATGGATGTATTTCAAAAAATTATTTTTCAGATGCAAAAATGTCTAAGAACCTGTTTGGAATCTTTTAAACATAATTAAACTAAAAAAGGGAATAATTATTTCTAACCTGACAGTTATGGATGGGTTACACTTTATTGGACACTAATTACGTAGACAAGTGAACAAATTAGTGAAAAGAAAGGAAGTATAATTATGGCCAATATTAACTCATATTCAGATGAATTTAAAAAACAAATAGTAGCTTTATATCAAAGCGGTAAGTCAGTGTCTTGTCTTGCTAAAGAGTACAATGTTACAATAGCAGCTACTTATAATTGAATTAAGCAATTTACTAATTCAGGTAGTTTTAAAACTAAAGATAATCGTTCTGTTGAAGAAAATGAATTAATTAAATTAAGAAAAGAATTAAAACAATTAAGAATGGAAAATGATATTTTAAAGCAAGCAGCACTAATAATAGGCAGAAAGTAGAAATTATTGCTAAAAATAAAGTTAAATATAAAATTCGCACAATGTGTCGTTTTTTGAAAATATCTAAATCAACATATTATTTTAACTTAAAGAAAAAAGAAAATAAAATCAAAAATAATATGTATGATGAAGCTGTTATTAGTGCTTTTAAAGAAAATAAAGAAGTTTATGGTACTAGAAGATTAAAAAAAATTTTAGAAAACCAAGAAATTTATTTATCACGCAGAAAAATTAAAGAAATTATGAATAAGCATAATTTAATATCAAAATACACTAAATTATCATTCAAAAATCATCATAATAAAGTCAATAATAGTCAAATAACCAATCTTGTTAATAGAAACTTTAATAATAGGGTTAAAAATGAATTTATTGTTAGTGATTTAACTTACGTTCAAGTTAATGGTAAATGAAACTATATTTGCCTATTAATAGACCTATTTAACCGCGAAATTATTGGACATAGTGTTGGAGTTAAAAAAGATGCATTACTAGTATATCAAGCATTTATGCAATCAAATCGCTGTTTAAAAGATATCCAAATATTTCATAGTGATCGAGGTAATGAATTTAACAATAAAATTATTAATAATCTTTTATTAGCATTCAATATTACTCGATCTTTAAGCAAAAAAGGTTGTCCTTATGATAATGCTGTTGCTGAAGCAACTTTTAAAACTTTCAAAACAGAATTTATTAATGATAAAAATTTTACATCATTAATCCAATTAAAATTAGAATTATTTGATTATATCAATTGATACAACAACATAAGAATCCACAGCACTTTAAACTACTTAACTCCTATCAAATATCAAGAACAAGTGTCTACCAAAAAATAGTCCTAAAAAGTGTTGCCATTCCAACATAAGATCAATTTTAGAAAATAGCAAAAAGAAAACAAAACCAAGAAATTTAGATTTATATGAAGTATTTTGTGCAGTTTTATATGTATTAAAAAGTGGATGTCAATGAAGAATGTTACCAAAAAATTTTCCAAAATGACAAACTGTATATTATTATTTTCAAATTTGAAGTAAAAATAGTGATAAAGAACCTAGCACTTGACAAGTAATTTTAAAAAAAATTAGTTAGAAAAGTTCGTATCAATAATGGTAGAAAAGAACAAACTAGTTTTTGTATAATTGATTCACAAAGTGTTAAGAACACAGATACTGCTAAAAATAAAGGTTATGATGCTGGTAAAAAAATTTCAGGAATAAAGCGTCATATTGCTGTTGATTCTCAAGGTTTACCGCATACAATTTACATAACCACAGCAGAAAAAACAGATCGTAACAGTGCTATAATAATGATTGAAAATGAAAAAGAAAATTTATCTAAAGTTCAAAAAATACTAGTAGATGCTGGTTATACTGGTGAAAAATTTGCTTTTAAAATCAAAACAATCATAAATGCAAATGTTGAAGTTATCAAACGTAATGAATTACATTCTTTTGTATTATTGCCAAAAAGATGAGTTGTAGAACGAAGTTTTGCATGATTAGAAAAATGCAGAAGATTATGAAAAAATTGTGAAAGAAAATTAAATACTAGCTTACAAATGGTTGTTCTTTCCTTTATTTCAATTTTATTAAAAAGATTTTAAACAGGTTCTAAGAAATCACAAGGAATAACAAGGGGAAAAGAAGGTTTATATATTCATCATATTGATGAAGATAAAGCAATTTTGTTATCTACTCCCAAATGAGCTCAAAAGTCACCATTTGCCTATCAATATGCTGATCGATTAGTTTATTGTAATTTATTAGAACATTTGGTTTTACATATTAAAATTTTTGAATATCCTCATCCAAATAAACATAATTTTATGGAAGTTGATGTTGGTGGAATTTATGCTTTTATTGTACCTGAATTAAATGATATTTATAGTGGTATTCAATATAAACAACCATGAAAACAGAAAGTTACTGAAGTTGTTTTACCATTAAAAGAAGATTATTTTAAATGTATTAAAAAATTAGTAGAACTTGGGTTTTCTTATCCTTTGCTTACTTCTTTTAATCATCAATTTGGTACATGAAATAATAGAAATAATAATAGGTTATATGAAGAAATGAAAAAAATGGGTGTTAAACAGTAACTTTTTTTTATTGTTATTTAATCATAAATAAAAAATGTTAGTAAATTACCAACATTTATTTTTATTAAGTTTATGAAAAAGTTAATTGACAATGATTTTGATTAATTATTGGTAATTGTTCACCATTAATACTTGTTATATCGTTATTTCTTAATAATGGAGTTCTTTCAGATATTTGTTGTTCGTTATTACTTTCAACATTAATATCAGAAATATTTGTTGGAAAACATTTATCATAAATATTTGAAATGGAAGTGCTAATTCCATACCCTAGTTTAGAACCTAAAAATGCTCCAATAAAAGTTGAACCTGTTATACTAACCATTATTCCAAAGAGTGCCATTCCTGCTTCTGGATCATGTAAAGCTTCCTTATTTTTTGAAATTAAATCATAATAAAATAACTTATGCCACTTAGTGCTGCACTACCACCTAATATTCCACCTGTATATGTAAAGTATTTTTGAATTTTTTTCATTTTTTCTCCTTTCAAAATAAAAAAACTATTTATTTTAAAATTAAAATAATAGTTTAAAAACTTGTATGAAGTTTTATCTTTTAATTTTAACATAAGATTTTTTTTGATAAAAATAAGACAAAAATTACTATTAATAGTTTATTGTAAATATATAATTTTCTATATCAATAAAAGAAATTTATTAAATTTATATTTTAGATTTTAATTTTTTAAAATAAAAACAAAGTTATTAAAATAAAATTTATAAATTATATTTTTATTTAGTTAATTTTGAACTATAAGAATGTTATTAACAATTAAAAAAATAATTTTTGAATAAATCTTTTATCTTTTTTCGTTATTTTTATTGTTATTTTATGTCAATATCGAGTGAAAATTTCCCAAAAATATTTATTAAAAAATTAAATTATTTTGGAAAATTACAGTGTTAAGTAAATACAAATTTCAAATAACCCTTAAAAATTTTAGTTCCTTGTTTTATACAGGAACTTTTTTTTGTATAATTTAATTAAACTTAATATAAGTTTTTAACTCACTACTTTAATTTTAAAGTAATTGAGTTTTTATTTTGAAAGGAAGATTTTATGAATAAAATTATATTTCGACAAATGTATAAAAATACTTATAAAGTAATATTTAAAGAACTAATAGAAACTAAAAAAATGATTGATTTTATAGAAAAGTCTAAATTCAAATGTAACGATAAGGGAGAACCAGAATTTGATGGTCTTGATAAAGAAGCTATTAAAGAGTTATTTGGTCTTATGTGAAAAGATAGATTAAGTGATGAAAAACAAAAATTTGTTAATTTAGGTGCAAATTATATTAATCAATCACCTATTTTTCAAAATAAAAAACAAGAAAGAAAATTTTTAATTAATAAAAGTGAAATACTAAAACAGATGAATTTGTTTTCAAATAAACCTTGTTTAATAACAGGAAACATTTTTAATCCTAAATTTCTAAAATCAAACGAAACTTTTTCATTGAATTGTAAAAATGAAATAAATTCTATAGATTTGCAAAATCAACTTTCAACAAGTAATACTAAATTAAACTCAGTAAAAATTTAAATTATTAAGGACTGAAGTTATTATGAAAAAGAAAATGAATCCAGAATGAGAAACAATGTTTTTAGAAAATAAAGAACAAAAACAAGATAGTATTGAATTAAAAAGAATAAATACTAATAAAAATGAAATTGGTATTGAAGCCTTTGATTATTTTAAAGATGAAATTAATAAATCGAAAAAAATAAATGACAATTTATTTATAGAAAATATAAATCAAAAAGTAAATTATTTAAATAAAAAAAATAACAATCTTATAGTTGAAAATAAGCAAATTAACGAAAGATTAAAACATTTAGACAAAAAACTTTTGAATCTTAAAAAAATGGCGTTGGAAATTAACCAAATAGAAAATAAAATATCAAAAAATATTAAATATTTAACAAGTACCACTAAACCAAGATCACCAAAAATGTAAAAAATAAGATATTGTAATTACAATATCTTTTATATTTAAAATCAATTTTAAGATATCTAATTTGCTTATATACAAACGATTTAAAAATTTATATGGTTTGGTATTAAAAAAATCTCTAATTAGAGATTTTTTTAAA
This sequence comes from Spiroplasma endosymbiont of Dactylopius coccus, assembly GCF_977110965.1. Lineage (NCBI taxonomy): Bacteria > Bacillati > Mycoplasmatota > Mollicutes > Entomoplasmatales > Spiroplasmataceae > Spiroplasma > Spiroplasma endosymbiont of Dactylopius coccus. Next base: position 1,262,354 of record NZ_OZ373019.1, read on the forward strand.
TTAAATATTTGGTAGTATAAAATAACTTCACTTTTGGAAAATTAAATTGTAGATATATTCCAAATAAATTCCAAAAACTTTAGTTCCCCAATTTTATAGGAACTTTTTTTGTTTTTTTTAAAAAAAGATTGTAAAATATCCAAAATTTGTTAAAAAATAAGAAGAACTAAATATTAGTTTTTAACCCATTGATTTTGAATTAAAGTCAATGGGTTTTTTATAAAATTGAAATAAAATAAGAAGAGGTATGAAAAAATATATGAATACAGAAAAAATATTAGAATTAGTTAATTCAGAAGAAATAAATGATTGAATGAATCTTTTCAAACAAAAAAATGAAAAAGAAGAAATAAAAAATTCAGAATATATGGAATTATATAATAAAAATTATAATTTAAATTATAATTTTGAATTTCTTGAAGAAGAAAAAATATTAAATATATTAGAAGAATTAGATAAAAAAATTAGAAAAAAAGAAAATTCAAAAAATAAAATTGCAAAAAAATATCAAAAAGCAACCGAAAAAAGAAATGAAAAGTTAATGGGACAATATGAAAATATAATGAAAGAAAAAAATAAAAAAATTAAAGCATTAAATTTGATTAAAGAAGAACATTTAGAAAAGATTAAAGATTTAGAATTAAAAAGATGTGAATTACTAAAAAATAATGATAAAAATGAAATTTTTTTATCAAAAGAAGATAGAGAAATACGAAATCTAGAAAATAAAATATGAAAGAAAGTATTAGATGATTATTTTCAAGATAAAAATCATAGAATTCTTAAATTAAATCAATATGAAAATTGATTTGGTGAATTTAAAATTAAATCACTAAAAATACAAATAGAAGACATTAGTTTTGAAAAACGTTTAAAAACATTGTCAGACATAGTTAAAACATTATATCATGATGTTTCTAGAGACAAATTATTTTTAGAAAGAGAAAACATAAAAACTGATGGTTTTGAAGAAATAAGTCTAAACTCTTTTGATGATGAAGGTATTGGAGAATGAATAAATTCGATAGATTTGCAAAATCAACTTTCAACAAGTGGATATAAACCAAGTTTATCATAAATGTAAAAACGAGAAATTGCTGTTGCAATCTATTATATTTTTAAAATTAATTTTAAGGTACCAAATTTGCTCATAAACAAACGTTTTAAAATTTTATATCGTTTAGTATTAAAAAAATAAAAATCTCTAATTAGAGATTTTTTAAAATTAAATATTTGGTAGTATAAAATAATAACTTCACTTTTGGGAAATTTTTACTCGATAACTAAAGAGAAATTTTTATCCGATAATGACATTTATTGTTATTTTATTGATTTATAAATTAAAAGGCGTAAAATTTCATATTAGTATATATTTTAAATTATTGAAAATATACGCATTAAAGATAAAGGAGTGTTTTTAGTGAAAAGTAGTAAAAATCTGTTTATTGTTAATCATCCTTTAATACAAGATAAATTAACAAGAATTAGAAATCACTTAACCCAAAAAAAAGATTTCAAAGAGAATTTAAGCGAAATTGCAACGTTAATGGCTTATGAAGTATTTAAAGATATTCCTCTTGATGAAATTGAAGTTGAAACACCCATTACTAAAGTTATTGGTAAAACATTAACCAAGACAATCATTCTTTCTCCGATTTTAAGAGCAGGATTAGGGATGACAAATGGATTTGAGTATGTAGTACCTAATGCAATTATTAGTCATGTTGGTCTTTATCGTGATGAAGAAACTTTAAAACCACAAAAATATTTTTTTAAATATCCCAAAAATATTAAAAATATAAGTGATGCATTAGTATTTATCTTAGATCCAATGCTTGCTACTGGTGGTACTGCTGACGCTGCTATTAAAGAATTAAAAAAAGTAGGTTTTAAAAATATTACTTTAGTTTCCATTGTAGGAGCACCAGTAGCTATTAAGAAAATTAATCATAATCATCCTGATGTTAAGATTTTTTTAGCAGCGTTGGATAAAGAATTAAATGATGATGGTTATATTGTACCTGGATTGGGTGATGCTGGTGATCGAATTTTTGGAACTAAATAAATATTTTAATGGAAAAAATTAGAAATAACCTTTTTCTTTCAATACTTTTTACAATGTTATGCTACTGATTATTAATTAATGTAGGATTAATTATAACTGTTATAATTAATACAAACCATTGGTTATTAATTGCTGGATTTAATATTGGTTTTATAGGAAGTATGATTGGGTTATGCTTTTTATATTTATCGTCAAAATGATTAACCAGCGGAATACATTTAAAACAAACCTTAGCATATTTTGGATTCTTATTAAGAATGTTAATTTATGGTTCAATTATAGTTTTGAATATTTTCTTTAACTTTGCTAATATTTTTACTATAATTGCCGGAATGTCAATATTAATGGTTGCTACTATTACTGCAACATTATGTGTATATCAAAAAAATAACTTAAAAGAAGGAATTTAAATGGAAACTTTAGCTGGATTGGAAAGTTGGAATTATTTACAAATTATGCCACAATTGGTAACAATTTTGATAACAACAGTCTTTATCAGTGTTATTAGTTATATTTATTATTATAAAGTAAAACGAATGAAGCCTGATGAAGATCCAAGAGGTGTTGTTTTAGTTGTTGAATTAATAATTAAATCAGTTGAAAAAATTGTTGTTGATGTTCTTGGCGTAAAGTATAAAAACCTGACAGTTTATTTGTTATATGTAATGGGTTATATTTTAATTGGTAATTGATTATCGATTATTGGTCTTGAACCACAGTCATCAATGTATACTGTTACTTTATCAATGGCATTAGTTACTTTTATTGGAATATATTATATTGCTATTAAATTTCAGAAACTTTTATTTTTTAAAAAATTTATTATTAACCCTCTAGAATTAATTACTCAATTTGCACCTTTGATTTCTTTATCTTTTCGTTTATTTGGTAATATTTTAGGTGGAAGTATTATTTTGGCAATGCTTTATGGGGTAACTGCTAATATTTGAAGTAATATCCCAATTATTGGTCAGATGAATTTATTAATTGGTGTAATTGGACCATTCTTACATATTTATTTTGATTTATTTGCTGGAAGTATTCAAGCCTTAATTTTTGGCACCTTAACTCTTGTTTATTGGAAGTTACAAATGGAAGAAGTAAGTTCTCATAAGGGAGAACTTACTATTAAATTACCAAGAAAACTTCGTAAACAACAAGCAATAAATCATGAAGAAGAAATTTATACCGAACGTTCAATTATGGAAAAAAAATAAAACACAAAAAGGAGAATTTATTTATTATGGAACTATTAACAACAGTAATGACACATGTCTTTCATTTTTTAAATCATTTAGCAACCGATCCTAATTCTTTAGTGAGTTTAAAGTTTGTTGGAGCTGGAATTTCAACTATTTCTTGTGCAGGAAGTGGAATTGGTCAAGGTTTTGCTGCCGGTAAAGCTGTTGAAGCGGTTGCTCGTAATCCTGAAGTAGAATCTAAAATTAGAACACAATTTGTTATTGGTGCAGCTATTGCCGAATCAGGTGCTATTTATGGATTAGTTGTTTCTCTAATTTTAATATTTGTAGCATAAGGTATTAAAAAATATTAAAAAGTAGGTGATTTTATGAATTTTAATTTCAATGATTTAGTATCAGGTGATGATATTGTTAATCAATTATTTCCCAATCTTCCTGTTTTTATTGATCATATTTTTGCAACATTAATTTTATTAATGGTACTTTGAAGATGAGTTTATGCTCCGTTTCGTAAGGCTTTACATTCGCGACATTTAGTAATTAAAGAAAAACTTGATGATGCTGCTTGCAAGCAATCATTAGCTAATCAAGATCGTGGTGAAGCTAGTCAAATATTAAAAGCTGCTAAAATTGAAGCTCAGGAAATTATTGCTAATGCACAAAATGATGGTTACAATAAGCGTAAACAAATTATTGATAAAGCGCAAGAAGAGAGTATGCGTATTACTAATCAATCAAATCGTGATTTAGTTCGTGCTCGTAAAGAGGCAGAAGCAAAGATTAACGAAGAAATCAAAGTAGTAGCATTAGAAGCAGCTAAAAAAATTATTGGTGCTGAAATGAATGCTAAAAAACATGAACAATTAATTACTGATTTTATTAAGAATTTGGAATAGTGGTGAAGTTAAATGATAGATGAAGGATTAGCTAATCAATGAAGTAATGGTCTTTTTCAATTAGCAAGAGAAATAAAAAAAATTACTCAATTTGCTGAAGAAAGTAATAAATTAATTGATATTTTTACTACTTATCCAGAATTTATTGATATTACTAGTAGTAGTAATATAACTATTGAAACACGTAAACAAATTATTAGTGAAACTTTTAAAAATCATATTGAGCCATATATGTTAAATTTTTTCTTTTTGTTGATTGATGAACATCATTTCCGGTGTGTTCGTTTCATTTTAAAAGAATTTCGCAAATTATGTAATGAATATCAAGATGTAAACTATGGCATTATTTATTCAGTAATAGAACTTTCAAACCAACAAATAAATCAAATAAAATTGAAAATTGAGAAAGTCATTAAACATAAGATTAAAGTCGTTAACAAGATTGATAAATCATTAATTGGTGGTATTAAAGTTAAAGTACGGAATCAAGTTTTTGATGGTTCCGTTAAAGGTCAAATTGATCAATTAAAACAAGAATTATTAAGTCATGAATAGAGGTAAAACAAATGTCCTTAAACGTTAATCAAATTTCAGAAATTATAAAAAGCCAAATTAAAAATTATGGTAAAAAAATTAGTGCTAATGAGGAAGGTATTGTTGTTACTGTCGGTGATGGAATTGCGCTAATTCATGGTTTAGATAAGGCTGTTAATGGTGAATTAGTATTTTTTCCTAAAAGTAATATTTATGGTATGGTTTTGAGTTTAGAAGAAACTGCTGTTGGTGTTACTTTAATGGGGGATGACACAGGTATCAAAGAAGGAGATATTGTTAGTAGAACAGGTAATGTTGTTGAAACACCAGTTGGTAATATGCTTTTAGGAAGAGTTGTTAATGCACTAGGGCAAAAGATTGATGGTAAAGGTCCAATTAAAACTACGAAAACTAGACCGATTGAAAGAATAGCGCTGGGTGTGATGACTAGAAAATCTGTATCAGAACCTTTAGCAACAGGATTATTATCAATTGATGCAATGATTCCGATTGGCAAAGGTCAACGAGAGTTAATAATTGGTGATCGTCAAACTGGAAAAACAACGATTGCTATTGATACTATTATTAATCAAAAGGGTAAAAATGTCTTTTGTGTTTATGTTGCTATTGGTCAAAAAGCTTCAACTGTTGCTCAAATTGTTGATAAATTAACACAACTAGGGGCAATGGAGTATACAACTATTGTTGCTGCTACTGCTAGTGAAGTTGCTCCTTTGCAATATATTGCTCCTTATACAGGAGTAACTATTGCCGAAGAATGAATGGAAGAAGGTAAAGATGTCTTAATTGTTTATGATGATTTGAGTAAACATGCAGTGGCCTATCGTGCTATTTCCTTATTATTAAGACGACCACCAGGAAGAGAAGCTTATCCAGGAGATGTTTTTTATCTTCATTCACGTTTATTAGAGCGTGCAGCTAAATTAAATGAAAAACATGGTGGTGGGAGTATTACTGCCTTACCTATTATTGAAACACAAGCCGGTGATATTTCTGCATATATTCCTACTAATGTTATTTCAATTACTGATGGTCAAATTTTTTTAATGTCAGAATTATTTAATGCCGGAATTCGTCCAGCAGTTGATGTAGGTTTATCGGTTTCACGGGTAGGTTCATCAGCACAAATTAAAGCAATAAAACAAGCAGGTGGAACATTAAAATTAGAATTAGCACAATTTCGTGAATTACAAGCTTTTTCACAATTTGGTTCTGATTTAGATGAAAACATTAGAGCTGTTATTGAACATGGTAAACGTGCCATTGAAATTTTAAAACAAAAACAAAATGAGCCATTAAATCAAATTGATCAAGCAATTATTTTATTAGCAATTAAAAATAAGGTAATTAAATGATTACCAGTAGAAATGATGGATTCTTTTAAAAAGGAAGTAATAACTTATTTTCAAAAACAACAACGAAAAAGTTATTTAAAATTACAGCAAGATCAAGCGTTTAGTGAAGAGTTACAAGTGAGCATTAGTCAAGGCATTATGCAGGTTGTTTATAATTTGACCAATAAGCTAAATGACTATAATCCTAAAATATATGGTAGTCTTGAAGAATGGGAAACATTAATTAAAACATTCAAATAATGTATTAGGAAGGTAAGGTGAAATATCATGGCTCAAAGCATGGAACAAATTAGACAAAAAATTAAATCTGTTAATACTAGTTATAAAATTACTAAAGCAATGCAACTAGTATCAACAGCTAAATTAAAAAAAGTAGGTAAAAGAATTGAGATGATTAAACCTTATTATTCTGAAGTTTATGATGCATTCAATCAATTAATACCTAAATTAAGTAATTCAATTTATTTAAAAACAAAAGATCAAGTTATTAATAAAGCAATATGAGTCGTTTTTAATTCTAATTTAGGATTATGTGGTGGTTTTAATAATAATTTAAATAAATTAGTACTAGAACAATATCAACCACAAGATGAAATAGTTGTTATTGGTAGTAAAGGAGTTTCATACTTTACTAATCATCATTGTAAAATTATGCAATCTTATACTGAAATTAACATTCAATCATCATATAATGATTCGCAAGAGATATCTTTGTTGTTACTTTCTAAGTTTAATAATAAAGAAACTGATGCTATTAAAATTGCATATACAAAATATGTAAATACGGTAACAACAATTCCAACAATTATTGATTTATTACCAATTGTTTCTATTAAAACTAATCAAGAAAGTAATTTAATTCAAACTGATTTTGAACCAGACGCTAATACTGTTATTAATAGTGCTATTCCTTTATATGTTGGTGCCATTGTTTATGGTGCATTAGTAGAATCACAAGTGTCAGAGCAAGCATTACGAAGATTAGCAATGGAAAATGCTTCAAATAATGCCAAAGAAATGAAAGATAAATTATTAGTAAGTTATAATCGTGCCCGTCAAGGTGCTATTACCCAAGAAATTTCAGAAATTATTGGTGGCGCTGATGCCCAATCATCATAATAAAGGAGTAAACTAAAATGAAAAATGCAACTAGTAAAAAATCTATAACAATTAAAGAAAAAAATGTTAGTGATAAAAACTCTTTAAAAAAAGATAACACTAAAGTTATTGCTAAAGTAAAAGCAAAAGTGACTAAAAAAGTAGTTAATAGCAAAGAAAGTGTTAAAACTAGTAAACAATTACCAACTAAACGAAATATTGGAAAAATTGTTCAAATTTCAGGTCCAGTTATTGATATTCGTTTTAATGATAATAGTTTACCTAATTTAAATAATGCTATTAGTATTGATAATAATGGTCAAAAATTAATTGTTGAAGTTGCAAAACATATTGGTGATGATAGTGTTCGTTGTATTTCAATGGGTCCAACTGAAGGATTACTACGTGGTCTTGAAGCAGTTGATTTAGGAATACCAATTAGTGTTCCTGTTGGTGAAGAAGTTTTGGGTAGACTTTTTAATGTATTGGGTGAAGTCATTGATGATGGTAAAGAACTTAAAACTAAATTAAAATATCCTATTCATCGTACACCTCCTAGTTTTGATGAATTACAATCAAAATCTGAAATTTTAGAAACAGGAATTAAAGTCATTGATTTATTAGCACCTTATGCTAAAGGTGGAAAAATTGGTTTATTCGGTGGAGCTGGAGTTGGTAAAACAGTTTTAATTCAAGAATTAATTAATAACATAGCTAAAGAACATGGTGGTATTTCTGTCTTTTCAGGAGTTGGCGAAAGAACACGTGAGGGTAATGATTTATATTATGAAATGCAAGAGTCAGGTGTTATTAGTAAAACTGCTTTAGTGTTTGGTCAAATGTCAGAACCACCAGGTGCTAGAATGCGTGTTGCATTAACTGGTTTAACAATTGCTGAATACTTCCGTGATGAAAAACAACAAGATGTATTATTATTTATTGATAATATATTTCGTTTTACACAAGCTGGTAGTGAAGTATCAGCTTTATTAGGAAGAATGCCTTCAGCAGTAGGGTACCAACCAACATTATCGACAGAAATGGGTGCTTTACAAGAACGTATTGTATCAACAACACGTGGTTCTATTACATCTGTACAAGCAGTATATGTACCAGCTGATGATTTAACTGATCCAGCTCCTGCGACAACATTTACTCACTTGGATGCCAAAATTGTTTTAGATCGTAATATTGCTGCTTTAGGGCTTTATCCTGCTGTTCATCCTTTACAATCTTCATCAAGAATGTTAGATCCTGCTATTGTTGGTCAAGAGCATTATGATGTTGCGCAAAGAGTTATTGAAACAATTCAACGTTTTTCTGAATTAGAACCAATCATTGGTATTTTAGGAATGGATGAGTTGAGTGAAGAAGATAAAAAAATAGTAGCTAGAGCAAGAAGAATTCGTAATTTTTGTTCACAACCATTTCATGTTGCTGAAAAATTTTCGGGTTTAAATGGTATTTATATTCCGATTAGTCAAACTGTTAATAGTTTTAAACAAATTTTAGATGGTGAATGTGATGATTTACCAGAGCAAGCGTTTTTATATGTAGGAACTATTGAACAAGCAATTGAAAAGGCAAAGAAATTGAGATAATTGAAGGTGATAGTATGGCATTAAATCTTAAAATTATTACTCCTGATGGTATTTTTTTCGATGGAGAAGTACAGTGAGTTAATGTTAAAACAACTGAAGGATATGTTGGTATTCTTGAATGGCATACACCTTTGATTGCTAATATTCAAATATCGAAAATGTCATTTAAAATTAAAGAAAAAATTCGTAATTTAACGATTTCTGGTGGACTTTTGGTAACTGATTTACATATGGTTCGTATTATTAGTAATAAAGTTGAATATACATCAATTTTAAAAGAGCAAGAAACAAAGGTATTTGATGAGCGTATTAAAAGGGTTAGTGGAGGTTAATAAATATGCATGATTCACATTTAATAAAATGAATAATTGAAATAAGTATTTATCTTTTTAGTTTTATTGCTAGCGGATTTGCTGTAAAAGCAATTCCTTTTAATAAATTTCTTGATCATAAAAGAATAAAAGAATCATGAATTTTATATATGTTAACAACTTTAGTTTTTACTTATTGTATTGGTACGTTAATTATTAAATTTATTGGTTTAGATATTTGGTTTAATTTAAATTAATACTTAAAATTAAAAAAATAAAAATAGTAAGTGTTTTAAAATACTTACTATTTTTTTAATTACAATATATTATTAAAATTTATAGTAGTTATTGATAATACCTATATATATTATAAAATTTCTCCGAAATTACAATTATAGTAGTAAAAAAATCGTTTTTATTTATTTTATTGTTGTTTTTACTATTATATATATATATAATATTTTTATCTGTATAGAATAAAATTCTCATCTGTATAGAACAATATAGAATGGAGGTGAGAAAATGAGTAATTTTTTTCATAGTAAACAAACAACTCCTGAGGATAAGAAAAATCCTAGTTTTACTTTTAAAGGAACTTTCAATAAATTAGGTGGCAAAATGTTTGGCAAAATGCAAAACTTATCAAGAGCCATTGTTTTACCAATAGCTACATTACCAATAGCTGGCTTATTGTTAGGAATTGGTGGTGGTGGTGCTAGTGCTTTAAAGCAATTACCTAATCATGATAGTCTTGTTGGTATTATTAATATTTTTTCAATTATGCAATCAGCCGGAAACGTTGTTTTTGCTAATTTAGGATTGATTTTTGCTATTTCTATTGCTTTTGGTTTTGCAAAAGATAGTAAAGGTGTAGCTGCTCTTTCTGGATTTATTACTTTTATTGTTATGACTTCAGTTATTAGTGGCATGTTTTTTTGAAATCCTAAAACAGGAATGTTGGGATTTGATCCATGAGGTTTAGGTGAAGGTGCAAAGATTACTCCAGAAAGTGGTAAATCTTCTGGTTTATTTTCTTCTGTCTTAGGATTATTTCCTACGTTTGATACTTCAGTTTTAGGTGGCATTCTTGTTGGTTGATTAGTATCAGTTGTTCATAATCATTCATACAATATTCGTATGCCAAGAGTATTAGTTTTTTTTGGTGGTGAACGTTTTGTGCCAATTTTAGCTGTTTTTGTTGGAATAGGAATGGGATTAGCTTTTTTCTTTATTTGACCAATGTTATTAATTGCTTTTAGAGAAATTGGTAATGGCTTAGCAGCTGGTATGAATACAGGTCAACTTACCGATGGACAGTTAACTGGTGATAATTTTCATCCAACAGTTGGTGGAGCGTTTATTGCAATGTTTTTTGGAATTACTGAACGTTTATTAATACCAACAGGATTGCATCACGTTAATTATGCACCTTTCTGATATACTGGAATTGGTGGTACGTGAACTAATGGATCTGAGACATTTGTAGGAGCGTACAATATTTTCTTTGGACAATTTGCTTCTAATGCAGTAGGACACATGAATCAAACACCAGGAACAATGTTTATGAGTGGGCGATTTGCATATATGCAATATGGTTATCCATTTGCAGCGCTTGCTATGTGAATGTTAGCACGACCAGAAAATAAAAAAATGGTTGGTGGTATTTTAGGATCTGCTGCTCTAACTTCTTTCTTAACAGGAGTTACAGAACCATTGTTGTTTTCGTTCTTATTTGTAGCACCATTATGTTTTGTTTTCCATGCATTTATGGCAGGAATTAGTTTTATGATGGCGTATTTATTAAATATAGTTGTTGGTCAAGGTTTTGCTGCTGGATTTATTGACTTTTCTTTCTTTGGAATATTACCAAGTATTCTTGGTAAAGAAACAAGCTTCTATTGAGTATTTGCTACTGGATTAATTATGGCACCTGCTTATTTCTTTGGGTTCTATTACATTATTAAGTGAAGAAATTACAAAACTTTAGGTCGTGAAGAAGGAGAATTAGCAACCAACTTAGCTTTACAAAATGTTGAAAGTTCTTTAGATAAGTCTTCAAAAAAAGGTAGAACAAAAGTAGAAAATTTATTACTTGGACTTGGTGGAGCATTAAATATTATTGATGTTAACGCTAAAGATAAAGTATTAGTTGCAACTTTAAAAGATGCAAATATTTATTCAAAAGCTTTATTAAGATTAAGTGGAACTAAAAATATTAAAGTAATTGCCAATAAAGTTGAAATTACTTATCTTGATGGTGCAGAGTCTATTCATAAAACTTTACAAGCAGAAATGACAAAGAAACAAACATCAACACCTGATACTAATAAAGATAAAAATAATGATATGTTAGAAAATATTTTTAAAGGTCTTGGTGGACGAAGTAATGTTAAATTATTAGACAATTGTGCTACAAGATTGCGTGTTACAGTTTTTGATGAAACTAAAGTTGATGATAATATTTTAAAATCAACTGGTGCAGTTGGTATCTTTAAAAAAGGTACAGCTATTCAGGTAATTTATGGGCCACAAGTAGGTAATATTAAAAATGATTTATTAAAAACTTGAACTCCAAAATAAACTATTACTAAAATAAAAAAATGAGCAACTTTTTGAGTTGTTCATTTTTTTATTTTTAGTTACGGATAATGTTAAAATTATAATATAGGATGGAAGGAAAACTATGTTTTTTGATGATGAAGAAGAAAAGTTAGAAGAAGCTAGGTATGAAGAAATACAAACAAATATACAAAATTTAACATTAACAATTGATGTTAATATTGTTATTAAAGATTTATTTAAATATATTAAATTAAAATGTACACAAAAAATTAGAATTATGGATATATTAGCATTGTTTTTATCAATATTTTCAATAATTCTTTCAATATTATTAACTGTTATTGATAAAACTGATCAAAAAATTAGTTTTGAACTTCGAAAATTATTGTATGCGGTAAATATATTTAAAGATTTAACGGTGGTAATGGTATTAGTAATTGCATTATTTATGATTATTTATGAGATTAAATATTGAATTAAACAAAATAAACAATTCAAATCTTTTTATGCAGCAAATGCTGATTTTACACCTGAAGAAATTGTTTCGGAACTAATGGATCTTAATAATATTTTTAGTTTTAAGCATTGAAATGAAATTTCATTCCATATTAAATACTATAAAAAATGTAAATCATTTAAACGACATGCAATTTTAATCGCTATTTTTGATTATTATCAATTGCCAATTAATAAATGAAATTTAATGTATTTAAATCAAACAATTAATTATTTAAATAAAAAACATTTTCGTCATATTCTTAGAACCTGTTTAGGATCTTTTTTAACTTATTTTTGATTAAATTAATATCATAAATGTTATTTTATAGTTGAAAAATAAATTTTTAATCGATAAGTTGTCAAATGATAAAATCTTTTTAACAAAAAAATGACAAAGAAAATAAAATGTTAATTAACTGTCAGGTTAGAAATAATTATTCCCTTTTTTAGTTTAATTATGTTTAAAAGATTCCAAACAGGTTCTTAGATTATGCATATTTAGTTGTTTAGCAATAATAATGATTATTTTAATGAGTACTTTCCCTTCAATATTTTTAAGATAAAATATTTTATATAGATAGAAAGGTATATATGGAAAAATTTAATGAAGAAATAAAAATATTAACGACAATTTTTATTAATAATGCTAATATCAATACTAAAATTAAACAAGAAAAATTTTTAATCAATAATTTTGAATTTTATGGAATTTTAACTAGTAAACGAAAACCATTAGTAAAATTATTTTTAAATAAATGAAATAAAAATTTATCGTTAGTAAATAAAAAACAGTTATTTGAAACATTATATTTACAAAAAAATCGTGAATTTCAATATACAGCAATGGAATTTTTAAATCTTTGATGAAAGAAAAACTTAAGTTTTAATGACTTAGATTGGCTTTTATCGATAATTAAACATAATATTTGATGAGATATTACTGATTATTTTGATAATATTATTGGTGTTCTTATATTTAGCAACAATAATATTAGTGTTAGAGATCAATATTTATTTAAGTTAATAAATGATAGTAATTTTTGAATTCAAAGAATAGCAATTCAATCACAATTAATGTTTAAAGAAAATACTGATTTTAATTTACTATTTGCATTAATTAAGCCATTGTTATTAACAACAAATTTTTATCTAATACGTTCTATTGGTTGAGCATTGCGTAATGCCAAACGAGTTAATTCACAAAAAATTAATGATTTTATTAAAATTAACAATGTTAGTCAAAAAATAATTGTTGTTATTGATGAACATTAAAATTAAAATTGCTTATAAATAATATTTATAATAATATTCTTAAAATAGTGTAAGATTCACTTAATAGATAGAGAAAAATATTAAAATATAAATATAAGTTTTTGACCTATTTACTTTATTTTAAAGTAAATGGGTTTTTATTTGGAAAGGAAAAGCACATGCCTAATAATTATTCATTGATTGTTAAACCTCTTTTACAAGAAGAAGATATCATTAATAGTAATATTTCATTTTTTAAGACTTTACAAGTAGAATCTAGTACAACAATGATTTCAATAATACCTTCAATAAAAATATCAATTTTAACAGATCATGAAATAAAAACGGGAGATTGTCAAAAATCCGGAATAAATTAATTCATATAGTCTTATTATTTTTTAGACAAGAAATAATTTGGATTTTTATGAAATTGTACATTCATCTTACTATTTTTTAAAAGATAATACAACTAAAATACTTATAATTAAGTTTAGTAAGTGTTAAACTTATGAAGTAATATTTAAGGAGAATTTAAAGATGAAAATTAAAACACTGAAAAAATTACAGTTAATAACTGTATCACTATTTATTTTAACTATTTTAATTATAATTAATGGACTATTATTACTTGGTTTATTTCACGGAAAAGAAGTAGTAACTGTTAAAAATAATTATTTATTTAAAAATACAAAACGTTTAATATATGAATATAATGGTTTTACTTTGTGAAGTAAATATAGTTGATATTACATATTAACCAATAATAATATTTCTTTTAAAGATTTTGGAAATGAATATATTATTGATAATTATTATAGTTATCCTTTATTATGGTTAAAAATTGCAGTTATTTTTTCTACAATTGTAGTTCCGATTTTTGTCTCTATAATTTTGTCATTAACATTCTTAATTATTGGTTTAAAAAGAAAAATAAAAAATAATAATTTTTGAGATGCTATTGCAAATTGTGAAATAATAAGTAATTATTACATTCATTAAATTATGTTTCTAAATTTATTTTATTACATTTAAAAATAACCATTTTAATGTAAATACTAATATTATATGTTCTATTACCAAGCATTTCTTTTAAAACATGTCAAATATTAGTTTCAGTAAAGCAACCTATATTTCACTTTGCACCTTGATTTTCAATACCTTGTTTATTATTTTTAAAATACTGTTTTTTTAATTTTTTATGATTATCTAATTCTTTATATAAATAGTTAATTAATTCATCATATTGACCATTATTAATTAAATTTTTACAGTGATTATATTCTTTTAAATATTTTCCTTTATTTCCCGCCATTATTCCAAGATATAATGTTCTAATTAAATGAAATTTATCTAAAACAAACTGTGCACCTAAATAATCAGGCAACTTCTTTAATTCATCCTGCACTATCACCACAAATAATAATTTTTGCTTGTTCAATATTTTCATAAAATTTTTGACAATGCTCTTTAACAAATTCAGCAGTCTTTTTAACTCCAATTACTGTTCTTGTTGGTCTTATAATTGCCTTTACTCTTTTATTTTGTACTTTGTGATTAATATTATCTGTATATGTTACTATTAATCGCATAGAGTGTTTTATACCTTTACGTTTAAAATTTCAAAATTTTCGATGACCATCATCAATTGCTACAAAAATAGGTTGATTTTTTTCTAATTTTACTTTTTCTGGATTTGCTTCAATTACTTCTAAATTTTTAAAAATTCTATGAACAGTACTAACACTAATACCTGCTTTTTTACAAATAGCACAAATATCATGATATCTTTTTCCATCAGCAAAATATTCAATAATAGTTTGTTCAACATCTTCACCAATTCTTTTATATTTAGGTAATTTTAGTCATTCATCAACTAAACAAACACGAACTCATTTTTGTAATTCTTCATTAAAATATTCATAAATTCTTCTTTTATAAGTTACCATTCCATATAATGTTTTTCTTGTTCGATATTGATAATCAACAATTTTATATTTCTTTTTATCTCTTGTTTTAAATATTCTTCAATCTCATTTTTCTAATTTATTTGTTATATGTTCTAAAACTAGTTTATCAATTTTGGCATATTGTTCTCTAAAATTTCATTTATAATTAAAATCCATATTATTCTCCTAACTATTTTTTAAAAATCTAAATTTATTGTAAATATTTTTAAAATATTAATTTACTTGTTTATTATATAAATATATAAGTGTAATTTAAAATTAAATAAAAATTATTTAAAAAACAACTTTCATATTTAACATATAATAAACAATTTCAATATAATTAATAGTATAGGTCTCATAAAATAAACACCATTTATTTAGGCGTTATTTTGCATTTAAAAGCATACTTGTAAAAATAATCAAAAATAGTACAATTTATAAGTAAAATCAAGGAAAAAAGGAGATAAAAAAATGGGATGTACCAGTTATCACTATTTATTTTTAAATACAAATCAAAATTTTAGAAATAAAACAATTATTGATAATCCACCAACATATGAAGAAATATTAAAACAAGATAAAAAATCATTACCAACATATGAAGAAGCAACAAATAATTTTGAGATAGGAATTGATGCTTTTGATTATTTTAAAAATGAAATAAATTCTATTGATTTACAAAATAAAAATTCAACAAATGAATATAAATCATTTTTTTTAAAAATTTAATAAAAAATAAGGAGTAATTTAATATGAAAACATGAATAAAAACAAATTTAAGTAAAATAACATTAGCATTAGCACTAACTGGTGCAACAACTGGAACAATAGGATTAATCATGGGGGGTGCTTACCCATGAAAGTAAAAAATTAGATTATTATTTAACACCAGATGGACAAGCAATACATGGAAGCAGTATTATATGATGAAATAAAGCAATAAGTCCTGACAAAACATACTTGTATTTTGCTTGAAAACCTACTAATAAAGAAGACATAAAATGGGATGGTACTTATACACCAAATTACTTTAATAATTAAATTTCTAAGTTAATATAGGTAATATTTTCGTTATATTTATCAAATAAATTAATATTTTTTAAAATTATTTCTTGTTTATCAGTTACTAAAATTAAATCATAATTACCAGCACCAAATATTCCACTAATTTCAATCCGATTTAAGTTATTAATCGGGTTTTCAATTTGTAATTCAAATTCATTATTATTATCAATTTTTGATATTTCTTTATAAAATTCTAATTTAGAAAATAATTGAAATTTATTTGAACCATATAAGTTTAATGCGATTTCAATCTTATTATTTTTAATAAGCGCTCTTGTAAAGTATTTTCCATATTCACCATTACCAAGAGTCCAATCCGCTGGAATTAATGACGGAATGTTATTACTTTCTAATTCATTTGTAATAGATAATCAATTAAATTGGTTATCATCTAGTTTAAACAATTCGTTTTGACTGATATCATTATTTTTTAATTTAACATTATTAATATCTGTAAAATCAAAGTATGCAGATTTTAATAATACTTTTGCGTCTTTAAAATTTCAAATTTCACCAGTACCAGTATGAATAGGATTTGATTTTAATTCAAAGTAATAAGGTAATAAAATTTTGTTATCATCATTTAAACCTTTATTAATTGACATAATTGAATAAATATTATTTGATAACATAATAACTATTTGTTTAAATATTTTTATTTGTGGTAAATTTATGTAATTAGGATAATCTAATTTTCATTGTTTCAATAAATTAGTAATTACATCTTCTGGTTTTTGTCCTTCGAATTTTTGTCTTAATTCTGCTATTTTATTGGAAGGATTACCATTAGTATACTGTGCACCATCAAAGTTTCTATTATAACTATATGTATAAGTTAGCATATCTAATAATACTTTTTGTAAACTATCAATTGGTGGTCTATCTTTTATTTCTAGTTCAACATCATGAAATTTATTAGTTGTAGAAATAAATAAATTATAGTTACCTACTAAAAATCATGACTCTAATTTTTTATCTTTTAATTCTAATTCATCAGATAATGGTCATACTTTTGAATTTTTAGTAACATCATAACCAATTTTAGCATTAGTTACTCTTGCATTATTAATAATTTCTTTTCTTGTTTCACTTCCACCACCAATAGCAATTAAATCTAAAACTGATTTTTCTTGTCCTATAAATTGTTTTGCTAAATTTCAAGGTAAAATTTGTTCACTAAATCATTGTTCTAATATTCTAACTTTTGGTTGAGTTTCAATAGGCATTGATAATAGCGGAAATGCTATCTTATCTTTGACAAATAACTTAGGGTATACTTCCATATTGTCAACTTCACCAAGTACCTTTATATTGCCAAAAATCATGCTTCTAGGTGCTTTAATTTTTAAACCAGTTACTTTGATATCTTTATCTAATGGTTTTTGTAATTTAATAATAATTGGATAGCCATCTCTTGTTTTAAAGTCTTTAATTTTAATAATAGTAATACTTTTAGTACTTCTTGTTTTTGGATTTTGATAAGGCTGAGAATAGTTATTAATGATATATAAATTATCAATATTAGTTTCAGTCAATGGTTCATTAATAGATACTGCATATAACTTAAATTGATTTAATAAATTTATTTCTTGAAAAATTAAGTTTTTAATATCAGTCATACTATATTCAATAGTATTATCATTAATATTTGTACTTGCTCTTTGATTTAATTGCATAGTAAAATCTGATGTTTCAACAGCAGTAGTTTTTAATACTTTATCAATATCAATAAAACCTATTTTAATAGTGTTTGCTGAAAATTTTAAACTATTATTTTCATTATTTTTAAATAAACGTTCAATTTCATAAATATAAATTGTTCTTTTTTTAAATTCATCATATGCTCTATTAATATCTGGGTCACTAGTAGCACCCATCATATTTGTAAAATCATAAGGAATATTATCAATTAAATAATCATTTTCTACTTCTGCTTGATTAAGTTTAGTTTGTTTCTGTGGAAACTTCGTTTGTGGTTTGTTGTTGTTTTCCATTGTTCTCTCCTATTAATTGGTTATTTTCGGGATTAAATAATTGTAGTTTAACTGTTAAATTATTAATTTCTTGTTCATCATTAATATTAAATGTTTTACTATTTAATAAATCTTTATCTAAACGTACTAATATTTGAATAAATTTAAGAATATCAATATTAAATTGTCATAATTTTTGTTCAATATAATTAATAGTTGAAATATTTACAGCTGTACTTTCGGGAACTGATTGTTGTGCTGACTTCTTTTGACTTGGTATATGAATACCACAACGTTTAAATATTTCATTAACATTTCAGTCGTATATATCAGTTAAATTTTTACCTTTAAAATTACTACTTGTCATATTGATATTTTCGTTTTGTTCATTATTATCTCCACCACTTTTAAATATATAGTTTTTAGTAACCAAAGTTCTTACTGCATCTTCCATTAAAGATTGGATGGGTTACACTTTATTGGACACTAATTACGTAGACAAGTGAACAAATTAGTGAAAAGAAAGGAAGTATAATTATGGCCAATATTAACTCATATTCAGATGAATTTAAAAAACAAATAGTAGCTTTATATCAAAGCGGTAAGTCAGTGTCTTGTCTTGCTAAAGAGTACAATGTTACAAGAGCAGCTACTTATAATTGAATTAAGCAATTTACTAATTCAGGTAGTTTTAAAACTAAAGATAATCGTTCTGTTGAAGAAAATGAATTAATTAAATTAAGAAAAGAATTAAAACAATTAAGAATGGAAAATGATATTTTAAAGCAAGCAGCACTAATAATAGGCAGAAAATAAAAATTATTGTCAAAAATAAAGTTAAATATAAAATTCGCACAATGTGTCGTTTTTTGAAAATATCTAAATCAACATATTATTTTAACTTAAAGAAAAAAGAAAATAAAATCAAAAATAATATGTATGATGAAGCTGTTATTAGTGCTTTTAAAGAAAATAAAGAAGTTTATGGTACTAGAAGATTAAAAAAAATTTTAGAAAACCAAGAAATTTATTTATCACGCAGAAAAATTAAAGAAATTATGAATAAGCATAATTTAATATCAAAATACACTAAATTATCATTCAAAAATCATCATAATAAAGTCAATAATAGTCAAATAACCAATCTTGTTAATAGAAACTTTAATAATAGGGTTAAAAATGAAGTTATTGTTAGTGATTTAACTTACGTTCAAGTTAATGGTAAATGAAACTATATTTGCCTATTAATAGACCTATTTAACCGAGAAATTATTGGACATAGTGTTGGAGTTAAAAAAGATGCATTACTAGTATATCAAGCATTTATGCAATCAAATCGCTGTTTAAAAGATATCCAAATATTTCATAGTGATCGAGGTAATGAATTTAACAATAAAATTATTAATAATCTTTTATTAGCATTCAATATTACTCGATCTTTAAGCAAAAAAGGTTGTCCTTATGATAATGCTGTTGCTGAAGCAACTTTTAAAACTTTCAAAACTGAATTTATTAATGATAAAAATTTTACATCATTAATCCAATTAAAATTAGAATTATTTGATTATATCAATTGATACAACAACATAAGAATCCACAGCACTTTAAACTACTTAACTCCTATCAAATATCAAGAACAAGTGTCTACCAAAAAATAGTCCTAAAAAGTGTTGCCATTCCACTAAAACAATTTGTTCATAAATAACATCTAATGCTTTAATTTTATCCATTACTTTATTACAATCTGCTAATTCATTTGCTTTATTTCTCATAATTGCTATTGGTATATAGTTAATATTTAGTGTTTGTTCTTGTGCTAAATTAGGGTTATTAATGAATGATTTAAAATCTAGTGGAAATTGTTTTTTACTATCATTAACACTATAAATTGCACGATTAATAGTTACTTGTTCATTATTTAATGTATAAACTTCAAATAATCTTACAGTTTGTGCATTTTGTTGATAACTATCATAAAAAATAGTACATTGAATTAATTTACCAGTAATATCATAAACTCTTTGTTGTATATCAACTACTTGAAAATATAAGTCATCATTTGCAATAAAAATTAAATAACCACTAATTCCCAATTTACTTAATTTAAAAATAGAATTTCAATTTTTTCTATAAAATTCTTGTTGAATTAAATACTGCTTAATAGTTTCATTGTTAATATCTAGTGGAGCATTATATAAATTAGCATTATTTTCTGCTACAAAATCAGTAAAATATGTTTCATGATTAAAATCATTAAAACCAAAATAACTTAAAATAGAAGCATGTGTACTTTTACCTTTTAAAAAAGTTAATTTAGTTTTTTCTTCATTATTAGTGCTTTTATCTCTTCTTAAAAATCTACCTAACATAATATTCACCACCTTTTTTTAAAATATTTGATTAATTTTTAATACAATTTTTACTATAATAAATATAATTAAACCAGCAACAGCAGAAGATAATAAAACTCCTATTAAACCTAAAATAATTTTTATTATTTTAAAAAACATAATATTATTCCTGCAATTCTTGTAATTTTCATAAATTACCACCACTAATATTCATGTCTTCTCATTTAAAAACATCAATATTTTCATTTCTTGAACATAATAATTGTAATCTTCCACCCTCTTTTATATAAGTACTATATACTGTTACAGTTTGTGGAATACCAGAACCTAACGAATAAACAAAATCAGTAAATGTATAAATATCTGGTAATATTATTTTTTGTTGTCTTGGATTTAAATTAAATCATATACGATATAATTTATTTTCTTTACAATCATATCTAATTTCTTGATTTTTTATACCAGTAGTACTAATATTAAAGGCTACATCTTTTCATTTACCAATTTTTAAATCTTTTATTTTTTTAATTAATTCATTAATAGCACCAGCAATAGTTTTATCACTAGTTTCTAAATTAGCAATTTCAGTACCAAAAGTATTGAGAACAAAAGCATATTGAAATTGTGTTTTATCTATTTTATCTTCTAATTCTTTATCTACTTCTTCTTTTTTATAATAATCAGTTAAATCTGGGATATTTTTATTTAATGTTCTTAAATTAACAGCATCTTGTGGTTGTGTAGGGTCTGCTATATAAACAATTCTAGTATTATTTGAAGTAATAATTCTTTTTTCTTTAGGTTGAATAATATTAGGCGAATTAGGGTCTATTAATCATAATGATTCACCACTACCACCAGTAGCACTAATAGTATTAGTTTCTTTATCAATCTTAATATTTTCACCAGCAATTAATTTATCTTGTTTTTTGTCTAAGAACCTGTTTGGAATCTTTTAAACATAATTAAACTAAAAAAGGGAATAATTATTTCTAACCTGACAGTTAATTAACATTTTATTTTCTTTGTCATTTTTTTGTTAAAAAGATTTTATCATTTGACAACTTATCGATTAAAAATTTATTTTTCAACTATAAAATAACATTTATGATATTAATTTAATCAAAAATAAGTTAAAAAAGATCCTAAACAGGTTCTTAAATACTGGTTGTTCTTTAATCATTTTTTTAATAGTTTCTTCAATTTTTGAATTTTCTAAATTATTAGTTTTAAATTTTAAAAAATCATAAAATTCAGTTTTAACTTGATATTTTTTAAATATATTAATCATTTCTTTTTCTTTAATTTCTTGATTAAGTTGATTTAACTTATTTTCTAATTCAACAATTTTAGTTTCTTGTTGTAAATTATTATCTTCAGTTAAAGGTTCCGTATTTTGTTCAATATTAGTTTCATTTTCTAACATTTAAATCACACCTTTATTATTTATTTTCTTTACCATTAATTTTTTCATTAAGTTTTGCTAATTTTTTTTGATGTTTCATTACTTTATTATTTCTTCTAATATGTTTTGGAGTTGTAATAAATCTTTTAAATCAAACAATTAATTCTCTGCAAATTAATGTTCCTACACTTGTTCCAATAATAATTAATTCATGTAAAAATTCTTTCATTTTCAATTCTTTCCTTTCAATTATTTATTTTTAATTATTCATCAAATTGACCATTATTAATTCTTTCAATCATTGATTTTGAATTACTTATAATAGTTACCAATAAAGATATTTCTTTATTTAATTGTTCCATTCTTTCTTTATATGTCTGAATTTCATTGTTGTAATATTCAATCAATTTTTCTTTATTCATTAGTTATCATTCCTTTATAAACTATCATATGTAGTTAGTCTTTCATATAAAACATCACTACTTTGACTATGATTACTAATAGCATCACTATTAATTAATCTTCTTGTTTCATTTGTAAATGATGTTTCTTGCATTTCTTGATTATGATTTGTAGTTTCCATAGGTAATAAATTATGTATAATTTCCCTTGCACCAGCAACTATTGTTGGTACTGCATAAGCATTATTGAAATCATTATTAATCCCCATAGCAACACCACTACTAATCAAACATCCACCAGTTGCCATATTACATATTTTTCTTATTATTTCAAATCTATTAGGTATTAATTCACTTAATCCACTAATTAGTGGAATGGCAACACTTTTTAGGACTATTTTTTGGTAGACACTTGTTCTTGATATTTGATAGGAGTTAAGTAGTTTAAAGTGCTGTGGATTCTTATGTTGTTGTATCAATTGATATAATCAAATAATTCTAATTTTAATTGGATTAATGATGTAAAATTTTTATCATTAATAAATTCAGTTTTGAAAGTTTTAAAAGTTGCTTCAGCAACAGCATTATCATAAGGACAACCTTTTTTGCTTAAAGATCGAGTAATATTGAATGCTAATAAAAGATTATTAATAATTTTATTGTTAAATTCATTACCTCGATCACTATGAAATATTTGGATATCTTTTAAACAGCGATTTGATTGCATAAATGCTTGATATACTAGTAATGCATCTTTTTTAACTCCAACACTATGTCCAATAATTTCGCGGTTAAATAGGTCTATTAATAGGCAAATATAGTTTCATTTACCATTAACTTGAACGTAAGTTAAATCACTAACAATAACTTCATTTTTAACCCTATTATTAAAGTTTCTATTAACAAGATTGGTTATTTGACTATTATTGACTTTATTATGATGATTTTTGAATGATAATTTAGTGTATTTTGATATTAAATTATGCTTATTCATAATTTCTTTAATTTTTCTGCGTGATAAATAAATTTCTTGGTTTTCTAAAATTTTTTTTAATCTTCTAGTACCATAAACTTCTTTATTTTCTTTAAAAGCACTAATAACAGCTTCATCATACATATTATTTTTGATTTTATTTTCTTTTTTCTTTAAGTTAAAATAATATGTTGATTTAGATATTTTCAAAAAACGACACATTGTGCGAATTTTATATTTAACTTTATTTTTAGCAATAATTTCTACTTTCTGCCTATTATTAGTGCTGCTTGCTTTAAAATATCATTTTCCATTCTTAATTGTTTTAATTCTTTTCTTAATTTAATTAATTCATTTTCTTCAACAGAACGATTATCTTTAGTTTTAAAACTACCTGAATTAGTAAATTGCTTAATTCAATTATAAGTAGCTGCTCTTGTAACATTGTACTCTTTAGCAAGACAAGACACTGACTTACCGCTTTGATATAAAGCTACTATTTGTTTTTTAAATTCATCTGAATATGAGTTAATATTGGCCATAATTATACTTCCTTTCTTTTCACTAATTTGTTCACTTGTCTACGTAATTAGTGTCCAATAAAGTGTAACCCATCCATTTGTGTTTATTTAACAGTGTAACTTTCCAAAATAATTTAATTTTTTGATAAATATTTTTAGGAAATTTTCATTCGATATTGACACAAATTTATTAATTTTTAAAACATAATTTTTATAAATGTATTTTAGTTGTAATTCAATTTTATTAGTAGTAATATTTATTTACAATTACATAACAAAAGTCTTAATTTATTCTCGTCTAAATGACAATAAAGACAATATTGATAAAATTATTCCGCATTTTTGTTACCCGTCCATTAATTTTTAAAAGCAAAATAGGGAACTGTATTAATACAAGAATAAATTAGTATTGAAAATCAATTTAGTTTATATGAGAAAATTTAGTGATGTTTTTAAAAAAAGCATTAGAAGATTTAAAAGCTGAATACGAAGATAATCAAGATTATATATTCCTCATGATACAAGAACAAGAAAAATTAATAATATCTGTGCTATCAATACCAAACATTGAGATAAATATAAATATCATTATGTTTATCTTTTTAATTTAACATTAGGTATTAAAAAATATCAAAGCATTACTAATCATTTACAAATTAAAATTTTATCTTTAATTACTGAAAGTAAATATTTTTTATTGTATTTAATTAACTGAAAAATATATTAGTTGTGTAAATAATATTTTTTTATTCATATAAAAACAATTTTTAAGTTTTAGATTTCAATAGAATATATAATTTAAAAAAAATAAAATTCATGATATCTAGTTAATTGAATTAGAACACATTTTTACAATATAATCTATCAAAATAAAAACTCTATCTATCATTAATATTTATTTGCTTTTTTATATTGTTAATGATATTATTTTTAAGTACTTTTTATTAATAGTAATTTTATAAGTGAGGTGAAACCATGGCAAAAGCAAGCATCCATCCAGAGTATTTTCAAACTAAAGTAACATGTATAACATGTAGCAATAATTTTATAAGTGGTTCAACTAAGGGTAAAGAAATCCGTGTTGATACATGTTCAAGTTGTCATCCATTTTATACTGGAAAACAATCATTTGTTTCAGCAAAAGGAAGAGTTGAACGCTTTAATACAAAAGCAAGTAAACAAGTTGAAACAAAATCAAAAACTGTTCAAATAAACAAAGCAAAACCACAAAATACTAAAACTATTGTATTAGAAACAGCAAAAGATGTTCTAAAACTAACTGATACTAAACAAGTTAAAAAATAATTTTAATTAAACTAGAAACTAATAATAGTTTCTTTTTTTTATACTTTAAAAATAAAATTATTTACAGACATATTTACCATTAATTAAGTTAAAATATTGTATGTATACAACCCAATAAATATAGAATATAATTTTAATAGTATATGAAATAAAAAACTTTAAGGTAGGGAATGGTTTTATGGAAAAATCATCTGATTTTAATAAATTGGTAATAAGTAAAGGTATTAGATATAATACTGAGCAAACTAGTAACTTTAATTTTAGTATTATTAATTTATCCGTTGAAAAAGCCGTAAAAGATTGAAGTTTTGAAGGAAAATATCCTAGTTGCTTGGCAATTTTTAGTAATGATGAAGATAATATTGAAAAATTAATTAATGCTCTAGCAGGTTCTTCTGCTATTATGGAGGGTAAAATTTTAATTGATGATATTGATGTTACTTATAATAGTATTGGTTTTGAACGAAAAATGGCTTATGTTAGTATGCATTTACAGAGTTGAAATAAATTATTTAGTATTCAACGTAACTTAGCAAGAACAGCAATTACTAATAAACCCTTTTTACAAGAAATAAGCAATATTAATCAAAAAATTAAGACTGATATTGAAAACTTAAAAAATACAGGTTTAAATTTAGACAGTGGTTATTTTAAAGAAAAATTAATTAATATTATTAAAAATTTTATTAATGAAACACAAAGCACTCGTAATAATTTTATTAAAGAATATCAATATCAAATTAATCATTTTCATAAAAACTTTGCTCAAGAGAAATTTAATTTTGCTGGAAGTGAAAAATTAACAGATATTCTAATTAAAAAATTTACTGCCGAAGAAAAAAATATTATTGCAAATAATAACTTATTATTTTTACAATCTTTGCAAGATCGTATTTCTAGTTTAGAAAGTTTAGTGGGACCATGTTTTTGTGGATGTAATCCACCAAAAGAAAGAAAATGAGAGTTTCAACTACGAGAAATTAGTTTTGTTATTAAAGAAATAAATAATTATTTAAATAGAGAGATTAGTACTACTAGAAGTGAAATTAGAACTACGTTAAAAACTTGTAACAATCATAATCAAAATTTTAATAGCGAACTTAATCATTTAGTTTCATATCAACAAATTAAATGTACTCGTAGTCAAATTGATCAAATTTTAGACCAGTGAATTGACTTAGCAGAAGTACAAAGAATTAAATTTAATATGAAACAAGATTTTGTGGCAATGCAACTTTTACCAGATGAAATGCATTTACTTTTAAAAAATATTAAAGATGAAATTAAAATTTATCATGATAAAATTTTAAAAAATCCACAGTTACAAGATAAAGAAACATATCAACAACAATTACAAACTTTATATTCACAGTTAATTGATGTCCGTGATTTAATTAGTGAAAATATTGTTATGATATTTAAACATTTAGAACTAAGTCATTTATTGTCACTACGTTTAACACAATTAACAATAGTAGAACGACAAATAATAAAAATCATTCAACAATTAATTGTACCTACTAAAATTTTAATTTTACATAACCCATTTGAACTTTTAAATGTTGATAATAAAGAACAATTAGCAAATTGAATTAAAAAATTACAAAAATTTTTGAAAATAATTATTATTTTTACAACTAATAATCAAGTTGATATTAATTTATTAGCGACTAATGTTACTGTTATTGAAAATGAAATAATTATTCAACAAGGGAATGTTAGTGAAATCACTGATAAACCATTATCTTTAAATTTATTGAAAGAAATAAATGAACAGCATATTAATATTGCAAAGGGAGAATGAAATGCTCATAATTTATATTTTTATAATGTAAATTTAGGTAAGTTTGATGTTAAAACTGCTTCTACTATTGCTTTTAAATCAAATGCCATTTTGTTTAGTGCAAAGAAACCACGATTTACTTTTTTAAAAAATTCAATTATTATTAATGGTGTTATTAAAAATATTACTAAAGTTGATGATAAAAAAGCATATTTATTGATTGAAACTACTAAATCAGAACAATTTGAAGTTTTAACAAATAATAATGATAATTTAGAAGTGGGAACTGTTGGTTGAATTAGTATTACTAAAAATTCAATTTTTGTTTTTGATGATGAAACAAAACAATTAATTGGTACATGATAGAAAGGATATATAATATGAATAAGTTTAAAAAAGAAGCACAAGCAATTTATGAATTAATAAAAATCAGTAATCCAATTATTATTCATCGTCATATTAATCCTGATGGAGATGCTTTGGGTTCACAATGAGGATTAAAAAAAATTATTGAAGATAATTTTCAAAATAAAAAAGTACTTGTTCCAGGCGAAACAAATGAACATATGGCATCATTATTTCCACAACCAACTTTTGTTAAAAAAGAAGATTATGAAAATGCACTAGTAATAGTCACTGATACAGCTAATCGCGAACGAATTAGTGGTCAATTTTGAGAAGAAGGAAAAAAGATAATTAAAATTGATCATCATCCAATTGTTGATAAATATGGTGATATTGATTTAATTGAAGAAAAGGCTTCTGCTGCTTGCCAAGTAGTGGCGAAATGAGCACAAGTATTGAATTTAAAAGTTTCAGCTTTAGCAGCTAGAAATTTATTTCTTGGTTTAGTTACTGATTCTGGTAGATTTTTGTATCGCTCTGTTAATGAAGAAACTTTTCAGGTTGCTAGTTTTTTAGTTAAACAAAATTTTAATTTATTAGACTTATATCAAAGTTTATATATTCAAAATTTAAAAATCACAAGATTGAAAGGATATATATTATCAAATTTTAAAATTACTGATAATGGTGTTGCTTATATAATATTTAACGATAAAATAATTACTGACTTACAAACAAAAATTATTAGTCAAAATAAAATATTAAATATTAAAGGCGAAGTTGTTTTAAGTAGAGAAGATTTAACTAGTCAAGTTAATGTAATGTCAAATATTGATGGTATTAAAATTTGATTAATTGCTGCTTATGATCAAATGAATAGTAAAATTAAAGTTAGTGTTCGTAGTGCAAGATGAATAATTAATGATGCTATTGCAAAGTTTGGTGGTGGTGGTCATCAGACAGCTGCTGCTGCATATTTACAAAATATTAATGAAGTTGAAAAATTGATTGATAGTTTAGATAAAATTGCTAGTAAATCACCAGAATTAACAAACAATTAAAATTAGAGATGGAGTTGGATATAAATGTATAGTCGTTATAATGAGGGATGAATTGAAGTAATTACTGGTTGTATGTTTGCTGGAAAAACCGAAGAGTTTATGCGACGTATAAATCGTTTACAGTATGCTAAACGCAAAGTGCTAGTTTTTAAACCCAAGGTTGATATTCGTTATGATGCTAAAAAAGTAGTAAGTCATAAAGGAGTATCTATCACAGCGATAGTAATTGATGATCCAATGCAAATATTAAAACATATAGATAAAGAAATAGAAGCAGTTGCAATTGATGAAGTACAATTTTTTAAACCATCAATTATTGAAGTGATTAAAACATTAGCAAATCAAAATAAGCAAGTTATTGTTGCTGGTTTAGATCAAGATTTTCGTGGTGAACCATTTCCTGTTACTAAAGAATTATTAGCTTTAGCAGAATTTGTAACTAAATTAGATGCTGTTTGTGTAAAATGTGGTAAAGCAGCAACAAGAACACAACGTATTATTAATGGCCGGGAAGCTAGATATGATGATGAAATTATTTTAATTGGTGCGCAAGAACAATATGAAGCTCGATGTCGTAGTCATCATCGTGTCTTAACAAATAATCAGAATAGATAAATCAGGTGTGATATTATGAATGAAAAAACATTAGAACAGTTAATGCAACTTACTAAAAAATATAGTGAAATTGAAAAGCAATTAGAAAATCCCGAATTAATTCCTCGTGATAAATACACTGAATTAACAAAAGAACATAGTAGATTAGAACCAATTATTGAACAATATTGAAAATATGAAAAAATTGACAAAGAAATTATTGAAGCAAAAAAGGCATTAGCAACCGAACAGGATCAAGAACTTTGTGAAATGCTTAAAACAGATATTAAAGCAAATGAAATTGAATTAGAAAAAGCAGAAAATGAATTAAAACTAACACTAATTCCTAAAGATATAAATGATGATAAAAATGTTATTATTGAAATTAGAGGAGCTGTTGGTGGCGATGAAGCAAATATTTTTGCTGGTGATTTATATCGTATGTATAGTAAGTATTGTGAAATTCAACGATGAAAAATTGAAACTATTGAAGCAAAAGAAGCAATAAATGGTGGATTTAGTTATATTGCTTTTATGATTAAAGGTAAACATGTATTTGCTAAATTAAAGTTTGAAGCTGGTGGACATCGTGTTCAGAGAGTTCCAAAAACCGAATCACAAGGACGAGTTCATACTTCAATTGCAACGGTTGCTGTATTGCCAGAAGTTAATGAAGTTGAAATTAAAATAAATAATTCTGATTTAAGAATTGATACTTATCGTTCTAGTGGTGCTGGTGGTCAACATGTTAATACTACCGATTCAGCAATTAGAATTACTCATATTCCAACAGGTGTTGTTGTAACTTCACAGGACGGACGAAGTCAACATGATAATAAAGATAAAGCAATGCGGGTATTAAGAGCTAAACTTTATGAAAAAAAAGTTGAAGAAGAACAGGGAAGAATTGGTAATTTAAGAAAAACAGCTGTTGGTAGCGGTGATCGTTCAGAAAAAATTAGAACATACAATTATCCACAAAATAGAGTAACCGATCATCGAATTGGATTATCTTTATTAAAGTTAGATCGTATTATGGAAGGTAATATTGATGAAATTATTATTGCTTTAATTAGTAGTGAACAAAAAGAAAAATTAGAAAATATTGATGAAAATATTACAGTATTAAAATAAAAAAAGGAAGAAATTATTATGGATTTTAAGATTTTAGACTCTAGAACAAAAATTTTGTTTTTAATATCAGTTATTTTTTTATATGCGACATTAGGAACATTTATTACATTAACTTTTAGTAGTGGTATTATTCACATTTTATTTTTAGTTTTAACATTATGATTTGCTAGTGCATCTAGTTTAATTTTTCATTATTTATTATGAAAAAATTTAGAATTTTTACGAAATATTAATGGTAATAATATTAATAATTTTGGTTTTATTATTAGTATTTGTAGTTACATTATTCTTTTTCCAATTATTTGTTTATTAACAATTAGTTTTTTATTTATTTTTAGTATTATTGTTTTAATTCTCGTTGTTAATAATTTAATAAAAAAAACTTCAAGAAATAATAATTCATCTGTTAATTTTCAATAAAATATTTATTTTTGGAGTATAAATTAATGACTTATAGAGATTATCTTTTATTAGCAAAAAAAATTAATAAAAAAAATGAACAAATTAATAAGATAATTTTATTAAAGTTTATTAATAAAGATTTATCTTGATTATATGCAAATCTTAGTCAAACAATAGCAATAGATTTTTTAGAATCATATTTACAACTAGTTAAAAAATTTGTTGCTGGCTATCCTTTACAATATATTATTGGTTATCAATGATTTCTTGATCATAAGTTTGTTGTTGATAATAAAGTATTAATTCCCCGTAATGAAACTGAAGAACTAGTTAAAAATGTTTTTGTCTATGCGCAAAACATTTTTAATAATGATAATTTAAAAGTATTAGATTTAGGGACAGGCAGTGGTGCTATTGCTATTAGTTTAGCGTTAAAGAAACCTAATTGAAATATAGTAGCAAATGATATTAGCAAAGATGCATTAACTATTGCTAAGATTAATAACGATAATTTTAACCTAAAAAATATTAATTTTGTTGAAAGCGATATATTTACAAATCTTAAAAATCATAAATTTAATATTATTATTTCAAATCCACCATATATTGATGAGACAGCAAATACTTTTTCAAAACATAATTTACAATATGAACCAAAATTAGCTTTATTTGCTGATCATAAAGGATTATATTTTTACGAAGTAATTTTTCAACAATGTCATGCAGTTTTAGAAAAATCTTTTTTATTAGCATTTGAATTTGGTTTTGATCAAAAAGAAGCACTAACTATTCTTATTAAAAAGTATTTACCACAATATAATTACAAATTTATTAAAGATATTAATAATAAATGAAGAATGCTATTTATTTGGTAAGCATTATAACATATAAAAATAATTTAAGAACAATAATTTTGTCACTCAAAAGGTGACTATTTTATTTTTTGAAAAGGAAAATCTCATTTAATCTTTCAATTAGGATAACGGGGGCAGTTTTAATGTGGCGTATCATTGAAATATTAAAATATTTTCAGTATTCTTGTTCGGTTAATATAGCATTTCTAATGGAAAAATTTAATGTTACATTTCGAACTTTACAAAGAAATATTACTTTTATTAATACAATGTTAATAAAAATTAGTAATTGTAATATTTCCAGAAAGCAAGATTACTTTGTAATTAATGGTGACAATGAAATAATAGCAATAAATACTTTGCTTACACAGTTTATCCACATATCCAATGAATATCCTTTTGTTAGAATGAGTAATTTGTTCTTAATATGTGTATGACAAAAAAATATTTAAGTAGTGAGTGACTTATCAATATAAGCAACACAAATAAGTATAATTTAAAAAAAGACATTATTTACTTGAATAACTTTTTCTTTGAACAAAATTTAAGATTAAAATTAAAATTTGAACATAATAAAGGGTTTCAATTAGATGGTTATGAATGACATTTAAGATTTATAACCGCTATTATTATTATAAAACTTATTAGTAAAGATAAAAAAATTCTCTTAACTAACGATAAAGTCCTAACCTATATATACAAAAAAATAGAAATTATAATGATCAATATCGGTTATAAAAAATATTATGATGATCAACTAATATGATTTTTAACAATTCATGTACGAAAAATTAAACTTAATTTTTTTCTTGAAAAAGATGAACAAATTGAATTTAATTTAAACTTAAGTATAAAAAGAGAAGTCGAACACTTTAGATTAATAATGAGGCTTTTTAGAAATCTGTGTATCTTTGTTTTACAAAGTACTAGTTAAGATTAATTCTATCTTCAAATTTTATCATAAAATGAGCAATTGCTGTATTTCAATTTTGAATGGGCATTGTTCATTTTTTTGTTATATTTTCAATTGTTAAATAAAATATTTTCAATTCTTCCATATCATTAGGAAAAACTTTTTTATTTCTGATAACTTTTCGTAATTGACTATTAACAGATTCAATAGCATTTGTGGTATAAATTACTCTTTTAATTTCTGTTGGATAACTAATAAAAAATATCAAATTTTCTCAATTTTTATATCAAGATTTAGCAATTTGAGGATATTGTTTATTTCACTTATTTTCAAATGTTTCTAAAGCCTGCATTGCTTGTTCTTCACTACATGCAGTATAAATTGGTTTTAAATCTGCAACTAGAGATTTTCTATGCTTATATGAGACATATTTCAAACTATTTCTAATTTGATGAACGATGCATAATTGATGTTCTGTTTTAGGATAAACTGATTGTATTGCTTCTGACATTCCTGTTAAATTATCACTACAAGCAATAAGAATATCATTTAAGCCTCGATTTTTCATTTCTGTGAAATTGGCTAATCAAAATTTAGAACCTTCATTTTCACTAATTCATAAGCCTAAAACATCTTTTTTACCTTCTAAATCAACTCCTAAAGCTATATACACAGATTTGTTAATAATGCGTTTATCTTGTCGTATTTTAACTACTATGCAATCAAAATAAACAATCGGATAAACACTATCTAATGGTCGATTTTGCCATGCTTTTACATCATCAATAACATCATCAGTAATTTGACTAATAACACTTTCACTAATATCAGCACCATGATATAACTCTTGTAATTGCATTCTAATATCTGATAATGTCATACCTTTTGCATATAAAGAAAGAACTTGTTGATCAAAACCATCAAATCTTCTTTGTCTTTTTGCAATTATTACAGGATTAAAATTACTATTGCGATCTCGTGGTACATCAATCTCAATTTTACCTTGTTGAGTTATTAATTTTTTTGAACTTATACCATTACGAGCATTGTCACTATTACTATGTTGATTCTTATCATATCCTAAATAATTTTGCATCTCAGAATTCAACATTTTTTCTACTAATCTTTTTGTTAATTCTTTATACAAACCTCCTTCTTTAAAAACTGTTGTTAAATCTTCAGTATTTTCTAATAATAAATCTACTGCTTTTGATATTGGATCATTATTATTAATATTTTGCTTTTTAGCCATCTGTAATTCACTCTTTCTAGGTTTATTATAGAATTAATTAAACATAGTTATTTTTGTAAGTTACACAGATTACTAAACATTACCTTAATAATTGCTAAAGAGTTTGCTATCGAGTTTGATAAGTTTGAAACCAATTATTTTAATTTCATTTGTTTACTTAATATTAAAGTTGACAGTCAATTATTTCCAAATATAACTTCAGAAATTAGTAACATTACTCAAAAAATATTTTCTTTTATTACTTATGAATATCAGGTGTCTTTATATTCAAATACTTTTAAAAGTAATTTGAATAGTTTTCTTAGTGATAATTGATTTAAATTACAATTTAATTATTATAGTGATATTATTTTTACCTTGGATGATGCTTTTAAAATAGAAAGTGACTACCAATGAGGGCAACAACTCCTTTTTATTATAAATTCGCAATTAAAAAATAATTATTTTCCCAATCTTAATCTTTTACAAAATAAATTTTTAATGATTACTTTTCATAAAAGTTTTATAGCAAATGAGAACTGAAACATTCCCTTATATATATTCTTAATTGATGACTCCTATGCTAATAAAATTCAAATAGCTTCATTTATAAAAGTAAATTTCCCTAATATTTTAATTATTTCCCTAAAAAATAACTTAAGTAATAATTTGGGAGCATACCGATGTTGTCAATAATATTCAAATTTGTCTTAAAATTATAAAGTTAGACGAGAATAATTTTGACTTCAATATGCAATTGTATGTTAATCTTAACACTTGTAAAATATTAGTCAATAATAATACTTACTTTTGTCATTATTTAGTAAAAATTTCCTATTAGTTATCGAGTAATAATTTTCCAAAAGTGAAGTTATTTATATAACTTATAATTAATAATAATTCGATTTAAAACAGCCCTAAAAAGGGCTGTTTATTTTTTGAATACTATAAACCATATAAATTTTTAAATCGTTTGAATATGAGCAAATTTGGTGCCTTAAAATTAATTTTAAATATATAAAGATATTGCAATTGCAATATCTTTTTTATAATTTTAGTGAGTTTATTTTAAAACCCTTATAATTTTTATTTTCAAAGCTATTAATTTCAACTTCATCAAACTTTTTTATTTTTAACTTTTCTAAATTTTTGTTATAAATTTCCATTTTTAAATTTGATATTTTTTTTAATTCTTCTTTTATTGAATTAAATTTAATTTCAAAATAATTTACTTTTTGAGAAATAATTCTATGTTCATTTTCATATTTTCTTATTTCATTTCTTATTTTTAATTCATTTTTATTGTTAATATCTTGATTTGTTAAACAAGATATTTTTTTATTTATTTCTTTTTCTTTTCTTTTTTCATTATCTAGCTTTTTCTCCAAACTTCTAAATTCATTACTTAACTTAGAAATTTGATTTTGACTTTCTTGTAATTGTTTATCCATATATTAAAAATCCTTTCAAAATTAGAAACCTAATTGTTTAAAAATAAAACAATTAGGTTTCTAAAACTATTTTTAATTCATATTTATTATATTCATTAAAAATTGGTTTGTAAATAAAAAAGTTCCTATATGAAAACAAGGAACTAAATTTTTAGGGGTTATTTAGAATTTGTGTTTATTTAAGAACCTGTTTGGAATCTTTTATAAAATAACGTAAAATGACTATATATTTTAAGATAAGGGGTATATATGCATAAAAATTATCCAAGTCATGTTACTAAAGAACAATTTGAGAACATAAGATCAATTTTAGAAAATAGCAAAAAGAAAACAAAACCAAGAAATTTAGATTTATATGAAGTATTTTGTGCAGTTTTATATGTATTAAAAAGTGGATGTCAATGAAGAATGTTACCAAAAAATTTTCCAAAATGACAAACTGTATATTATTATTTTCAAATTTGAAGTAAAAATAGTGATAAAGAACCTAGCACTTGACAAGTAATTTTAAAAAAAATTAGTTAGAACCTGTTTAGGATCTTTTTTAACTTATTTTTGATTAAATTAATATCATAAATGTTATTTTATAGTTGAAAAATAAATTTTTAATCGATAAGTTGTCAAATGATAAAATCTTTTTAACAAAAAAATGACAAAGAAAATAAAATGTTAATTAACTGTCAGGTTAGAAATAATTATTCCCTTTTTTAGTTTAATTATGTTTAAAAGATTCCAAACAGGTTCTTAGAAAAGTTCGTATCAATAATGGTAGAAAAGAACAAACTAGTTTTTGTATAATTGATTCACAAAGTGTTAAGAACACAGATACTGCTAAAAATAAAGGTTATGATGCTGGTAAAAAAATTTCAGGAATAAAGCGTCATATTGCTGTTGATTCTCAAGGTTTACCACATACAATTTACATAACCACAGCAGAAAAAACAGATCGTAACAGTGCTATAATAATGATTGAAAATGAAAAAGAAAATTTATCTAAAGTTCAAAAAATACTAGTAGATGCTGGTTATACTGGTGAAAAATTTGCTTTTAAAATCAAAACAATCATAAATGCAAATGTTGAAGTTATCAAACGTAATGAATTACATTCTTTTGTATTATTGCCAAAAAGATGAGTTGTAGAACGAAATTTTGCATGATTAGAAAAATGCAGAAGATTATGAAAAAATTGTGAAAGAAAATTAAATACTAGCTTACAAATGGTTGTTCTTTCCTTTATTTCAATTTTATTAAAAAGATTTTAAACAGGTTCTTAGAATTATTTGGAGAAATTTTTATGAAATTTTGAAATTTGCCAATGGCAGATTTAGGTTTTAATTTAGGTAATTTTGTTGTTTTTATTCTTTTAATAAAGTTTGCTATGTCAGAACCTGTTTGGAATCTTTTAAACATAATTAAACTAAAAAAGGGAATAATTATTTCTAACCTGACAGTTAATTAACATTTTATTTTCTTTGTCATTTTTTTGTTAAAAAGATTTTATCATTTGACAACTTATCGATTAAAAATTTATTTTTCAACTATAAAATAACATTTATGATATTAATTTAATCAAAAATAAGTTAAAAAAGATCCTAAACAGGTTCTAACAGTGTAACTTTCCAAAATAATTTAATTTTTGATAAATATTTTTGGGAAATTTTCACTCGATATTGACATAATAATACTTACTTTTATAATTCAAAAATTCTTATTAATAATTACTTTAATAAGTTTTATTTTATTTTTGGTTTTTTTAAAATCTTTAATTTTAATTTATAATAACTGGATGGCAGTATTTATTTGATAGCATTTAAAATTAACCATTTTTGTATATATCAATATTATAAGTTCTATCACCAATCATATGTTTTAAAATTTGTTTAATATTAGTTTCAGTAAAGCAACCAATATTTTCAACTAATGCTTGGTTTAATACACCATCTTTGGCATTAATAAAATAACCAACTTTTAATTTTTTATATTGTAAAGTTAGTAATTGTAAAAAATTAATTAATTCATAATATTTACCTTTTGCAAATAAATTTATTGCATTTTCATAATGTAGTTTAGCAATTTTATTTTTTCTTCTTCCTGCCATTATACCAAGAAATAAAACATGAAAAGCATGAAATTTATCCAAAATAAATTTAGCATTTAAAATTGTAGCAGTTTTTCTAATTCATTTTGCACTATCTCCACAAACTATTAAATTTGCTTGGTCAAAGTTTTCAAAATATAAATTACCATATTTTTGAATAAATTTAACTGTTTTTTCTGCACCAATTTCTGTTTTTGATACTCTTATTTTACAAACTGCTCTTTTATTAATTAATTTTCCATTTTTCTTTTTACCAGTACAAAATACTATTAATCTCATAGAACATTTTTTACAATTTTTAGTATTGTGTTTTTCATTAAACTTAAATTTTCTATGTCCATCATCAATATTTATATATAAAGTTTGATTTGGTTGTAATACTATTTTAGGGATATTTGCTTTTGGCAATTCAAATTTTTGATATGTTCTACAAACTGTACTAGTACTTATTAAATCTTCAATAAAAGTATCACAAACATCACGATACTTTTTTCCATCAGCAAAAAATTTTAAAATTTGTTTAATAACATTAGGTGCAAGTTTACTATATTTTTTAACACCAAGATAGTTATCTAATAACGATACATATTCAGTTTTTTGTTTTTCTATGTTATAATATTTACAAATACGTCGTTTATAATTTAATAAACCTTTTTTTGCTTTTAATTTTCGTTCTCTGAATCTATATGATTTATATACAGATTTATCACATTCATTTCATAGTTGTTCATCTATTTTTGCAAATAATTCTTCTGTTTGTTTTAAACTTAATTCATCTTGATTAAAATCGTGTTTGTCTCAATCAAAAAGATTAAGGAATGGTAATTTTAACATTTTTAATGTTCCTTTCTTTTAAATAATTTAATTTTAACTTATATATGTTAATAAGGAGTAAATATGGCTTTTATTACTAGTTATGCACAACTAAATAAAAAATATAATCTTAATTTTAGTGATAATAATTATGGTTTTAGTTGAGATATTTTTAAACAATTTGTTGGTGATGAATGAGCAGAATTTTTCACTACTAATTGTTTTTATCGTTTTATACCAACAGCACGTGGAACAAGAAAAACTTGAAACTGCTTAGCATTTGATTTATTTATATGTTGTAATTTTAGTGATAGTAGTGTTCAAGAAGTAAGACGATATGAAAATACTCATAGTGAAACTACAATTGGTGCTTTAATGAATGTTTGTCAAGTTTTATTAGATACATATAATATTAATTTATTACCTAATAATACACATGGTATTAAATGAAAAATAACCAAAGATGGTCGATGTATTATTTTTCCTAATAATCAACAAATTGATTTTATTGGTTATGCTAATGGTAATAAAATTTTTGGAAAAGAAGCGGGTGGGTCAAGTTTTTTGGGTTCACGTACTGATGAAATAATAATGGCAGAAGAAAAAGAAACACTAACAGAAAAGCAATTA
This sequence comes from Spiroplasma endosymbiont of Dactylopius coccus, assembly GCF_977110965.1. Classification (NCBI taxonomy): domain Bacteria; kingdom Bacillati; phylum Mycoplasmatota; class Mollicutes; order Entomoplasmatales; family Spiroplasmataceae; genus Spiroplasma; species Spiroplasma endosymbiont of Dactylopius coccus. Next base: position 1,301,000 of record NZ_OZ373019.1, read on the forward strand.
ACACATAGATATGAGCGTTTACAAAATTCTATGTTTAGAAGTAATCATATTAAAGTTTCAAATGAACCAATTAAAGAATGAAGTTGAACTTTTATTGATAAAAATATATATAGTCCTACTTTTGGAAAATTAATTACTCGTTATTTTTATAAAAGTTTCTTTATTACTTTTACATGTAATCCTTATGATAAATATCATCCATTTTATTTAAAATACTGTACGCCATTTTTACCATTAAATGATGAAATAATTAAAAATCTTAAAAAAATTGGCAAAGTTTATTATGAAAATAAAGATATATTTAGTGGTTTAGGCTTATTTATTTTAAGATTTACTATTCAACCATTTTGAAAAAAATTACCTGAAATTCAACAAAAAACTTTATTAGAAATGGAAAAAAGTAATCCTGATGAATTCAATACTGTTTTTTATGGTTTTGAATTTTTAGATAGTGATGCAACAATTTTTCCATTTCAAAAAACAGTAAAATATTGACAACCATATGATTTAAAACAATTTTATAATCAAGAACAAGATATGTATAAATTTGATTTTTATTCAGTTGGTATTGCTTGAGCTACGGGACCAAAAGACCATATTGTATTTATGATAGTTGGTTTTAAAGAATATAATAATACTGGATATTATGACCCTTATGTTATTTGTGAATTAGTAGTTACATCCAATGATTTTATTAATGAAAATGAAAAAATTAATGCTTATGTAAATGAAATTTTAGGATTAATGGATAATTTTGAAAATTTTGACCAAGCAATTTATTTTTATGATGATAAAGCAAGAACAGCAATTGATTATAGTAAAAAATATTTTCCTTATAAAAATAACAAAGTTCAATATATACAACCTAGAACTGATGTAATTGTACTTAAATCATTTATTAATGACTTATATCTTAGTTACAATAATCAAATGTATGAACTAAAAGAAATAGCTTTAAAACCAATTATCAAAGAAAATTTAATAAAAACTAAAAAAGTTTATATACCCAATAAAAATCATCCTTGAAGATATGGATATTAATAATTCCTAATTAAAGTTATATAAGATTTACATTTTGTGAATACTAAACCATATAAATTTTTAAATCATTTGTATATGAGCAAATTTGGTGACCTAAAATTGATTTTAAATATAAAAGAAATTGTAATTGCAATCTATCGTTTTTACATTTGTGGTAAGTTTGATTTATTCGGATTTATTAATAAATTATTTAAAGTTGCATTATTAATTTTATTAACATCTATATTTATTTCACTATTTGATTTTCTTATATATAATTCTTTTACTTTTTTAATATTTCCAAAAAGTTCTTTTGATATTTTTATAAAAAAATCATTTTTTTCTTTAATTATTTTATTTTTATCAATTTTTCCGAAAGTAAATATTTTTAATATTAAATAACTAATTTTTTTAAATTTGCTAATCTTTTGTTTTTTTAAATTTTCATTAATATCAACAATAGTAGTTTGGGCTAAATTAACTCTATTACTAATAATTTCTGGAGTAAATTGATTTTTATCAATGATTATTTTTATCAATTCTTTATTAATTCATTCATATTCTTCTTGTAAATTTTTATTCATTTTTTCATCCTTTCAAAATAAAAACTCATTTACTTTGAAATTAAAGCAATGAGTTAAAAACTTATATTAAGTTTAATTAAATTATACAAAAAAATCCTATATTAAAAACAGGAATTAAAATTTTAAAGGTTATGGTTATTATAATGTCTTTTATCAAATTTTAACTAAATATGGCATACCAAAAGCATTTTATACTGATAACAGAACAGTTTTTGGATATAAGAAAAAAATCGATGCGGGTAAAATAAAAACAGAAAATGACACTTATACTCAATTTCAAAAATGCTGTAATGATTTGGGTGTTGAAATAATTAGAACTTCAATTCCACAAGCTAAAGGTCGAATTGAACGCTTATTTGGAACACTTCAAAGTCGATTAATTAGCGAACTAAGACTTAATAAAATTAAAACTTTAGAAGAAGCTAATCAATTTCTTAAAACGTACATAAACTTTTTTAATAAACAGTTTGCTTTTCCTATTGATGATAATAAATCTGCTATGATTAAAGCTCCTACACAAGAAGAAATAAATATTTATCTTTCAATATTTTCTAAAAGAAAAACAGATAGTGGTTCAACTATAACATATTATAGTAAAAAATATTTTCCTTATAAAAATAACAAAGTTCAATATATACAACCTAGAACTGATGTAATTGTACTTAAATCATTTATTAATGACTTATATCTTAGTTACAATAATCAAATGTATGAACTAAAAGAAATAGCTTTAAAACCAATTATCAAAGAAAATTTAATAAAAAGTAAAAAAGTTTATATACCCAATAAAAATCATCCTTGAAGATATGGATATTAATAATTCCTAATTAAAGTTATATAAGATTTACATTTTGTGAATACTAAACCATATAAATTTTTAAATCATTTGTATATGAGCAAATTTGGTGACCTAAAATTGATTTTAAATATAAAAGAAATTGTAATTGCAATCTATCGTTTTTACATTTGTGGTAAGTTTGATTTATTCGGATTTATTAATAAATTATTTAAAGTTGCATTATTAATTTTATTAACATCTATATTTATTTCACTATTTGATTTTCTTATATATAATTCTTTTACTTTTTTAATATTTCCAAAAAGTTCTTTTGATATTTTTATAAAAAAATCATTTTTTTCTTTAATTATTTTATTTTTATCAATTTTTCCGAAAGTAAATATTTTTAATATTAAATAACTAATTTTTTTAAATTTGCTAATCTTTTGTTTTTTTAAATTTTCATTAATATCAACAATAGTAGTTTGAGCTAAATTAACTCTATTACTAATAATTTCTGGAGTAAATTGATTTTTATCAATGATTATTTTTATCAATTCTTTATTAATTCATTCATATTCTTCTTGTAAATTTTTATTCATTTTTTCATCCTTTCAAAATAAAAACTCATTTACTTTGAAATTAAAGCAATGAGTTAAAAACTTATATTAAGTTTAATTAAATTATACAAAAAAATCGTATATTAAAAACAGGACTTAAAATTTTAAAGGTTATTTGGAATTTGTGTTTATTTAACAGTGTAACTTTCCAAAATAATTTAATTTTTTGATAAATATTTTTAGGAAATTTTCATTCGATATTGACACCAAATAAGTATTATTGTTGACTAATATTTTTCAAGTGTTAAGATTAACATACAATTTCATATTGAAGTCTAAATTATTCTCGTCTAAACTTATAATTTAAAGACAATAATTGAATGTTATAGACAACATCGGTACGCTCCCGAAATTTTATTACGTGATTTATGAATAAAACCAATTTTACCTTCTTTATTAAAAATTTGAATTAATTGATTAATTCTTCTAATAGTTAAGTTAAGTTTACTTTTAGCTTGATGCTTAGATAATTTTTTAATAGTACTGTCGTTTATAATCTTATATTTATATTTTTCTTTCATAGTCATGCTTCTTTCCATATTTATCACCAAGTATATTTAACTTCACTTTTGGGAAATTTTTACTCGATAACTAATAGGAAATTATCACTAAATAATGACAGATACAACTTGTTCTCTTGTCAATGACTGAATTTGTGATAACGTAAAAGATTAAATTTGTTCTGCTGTAAATGATACAACTTGTTCAATTATTGATGAATTATTTTTTGTTTATTAAAAGTTGAAATTATTTTTCTTCCAAAAAATTTACGCTGCTCTAATGTAAAAATTTGTTTTTGTTCTGGTGTAAATGATGCAATCGGTTTTTCTGTAAATTCTGGGATTTGTTCTTTTGTAAAAGCAGAAATTTGTAACGGTGTAAACGTAGGAATTTGTTCGATTGTAAAAAGAGGAATTTGTTCTGGCGTAAATACAGAAATTTGCAACGGTGTAAACGCAAGGATTTGTTCTGGTGTAAAAATTGGGATTTGTTCATATGTTAAATACGGAATTTGTTCTGGCGTAAATGATGCAATCTGTTTTTTTGTAAATGACTGAATTTGTCATAATCAAAATCATTGAATTTGTTTGGGTCTAAGAACCTGTTTAAAATCTTTTTAATAAAATTGAAATAAAGGAAAGAACAACCATTTGTAAGCTAGTATTTAATTTTCTTTCACAATTTTTTCATAATCTTCTGCATTTTTCTAATCATGCAAAACTTCGTTCTACAACTCATCTTTTTGGCAATAATACAAAAGAATGTAATTCATTACGTTTGATAACTTCAACATTTGCATTTATGATTGTTTTGATTTTAAAAGCAAATTTTTCACCAGTATAACCAGCATCTACTAGTATTTTTTGAACTTTAGATAAATTTTCTTTTTCATTTTCAATCATTATTATAGCACTGTTACGATCTGTTTTTTCTGCTGTGGTTATGTAAATTGTATGTGGTAAACCTTGAGAATCAACAGCAATATGACGCTTTATTCCTGAAATTTTTTTACCAGCATCATAACCTTTATTTTTAGCAGTATCTGTGTTCTTAACACTTTGTGAATCAATTATACAAAAACTAGTTTGTTCTTTTCTACCATTATTGATACGAACTTTTCTAACTAATTTTTTTTAAAATTACTTGTCAAGTGCTAGGTTCTTTATCACTATTTTTACTTCAAATTTGAAAATAATAATATACAGTTTGTCATTTTGGAAAATTTTTTGGTAACATTCTTCATTGACATCCACTTTTTAATACATATAAAACTGCACAAAATACTTCATATAAATCTAAATTTCTTGGTTTTGTTTTCTTTTTGCTATTTTCTAAAATTGATCTTATGTTCTCAAATTGTTCTTTAGTAACATGACTTGGATAATTTTTATGCATATATACCCCTTATCTTAAAATATATAGTCATTTTACGTTATTTTATAAAAGATTCCAAACAGGTTCTAAGAACCTGTTTGGAATCTTTTAAACATAATTAAACTAAAAAAGGGAATAATTATTTCTAACCTGACAGTTAATTAACATTTTATTTTCTTTGTCATTTTTTTGTTAAAAAGATTTTATCATTTGACAACTTATCGATTAAAAATTTATTTTTCAACTATAAAATAACATTTATGATATTAATTTAATCAAAAATAAGTTAAAAAAGATCCTAAACAGGTTCTTATATCCAAAAACTGTTCTGTTATCAGTATAAAATGCTTTTGGTATGCCATATTTAGTTAAAATTTGATAAAAGACATTATAATAACCATCTAATGTTTCTTGATGATCAAATCATAGCCCGACAATATTGCTTGTAGCATCATCAATTGCAGCATGTAAAAATGCTTTTGGTTTATCATTACCAAATCAATGATGATTACTTGCATCCATTTGAATTAATTCACCAAAATTTGTTCTACGATTTCTTGTTGGATGTAAGTTATTTTTCTTATTTTTATGTTTTTTTGGTGAAGTGAGTTTTTCTTTAATTAATATAGTATAAGAACCTGTTTAAAATCTTTTTAATAAAATTGAAATAAAGGAAAGAACAACCATTTGTAAGCTAGTATTTAATTTTCTTTCACAATTTTTTCATAATCTTCTGCATTTTTCTAATCATGCAAAACTTCGTTCTACAACTCATCTTTTTGGCAATAATACAAAAGAATGTAATTCATTACGTTTGATAACTTCAACATTTGCATTTATGATTGTTTTGATTTTAAAAGCAAATTTTTCACCATTATAACCAGCATCTACTAGTATTTTTTGAACTTTAGATAAATTTTCTTTTTCATTTTCAATCATTATTATAGCACTGTTACGATCTGTTTTTTCTGCTGTGGTTATGTAAATTGTATGTGGTAAACCTTGAGAATCAACAGCAATATGAAGCTTTATTCCTGAAATTTTTTTACCAGCATCATAACCTTTATTTTTAGCAGTATCTGTGTTCTTAACACTTTGTGAATCAATTATACAAAAACTAGTTTGTTCTTTTCTACCATTATTGATACGAACTTTTCTAACTAATTTTTTTTAAAATTACTTGTCAAGTGCTAGGTTCTTTATCACTATTTTTACTTAAAATTTGAAAATAATAATATACAGTTTGTCATTTTGGAAAATTTTTTGGTAAGTGGAATGGCAACACTTTTTAGGACTATTTTTTGGTAGACACTTGTTCTTGATATTTGATAGGAGTTAAGTAGTTTAAAGTGCTGTGGATTCTTATGTTGTTGTATCAATTGATATAATCAAATAATTCTAATTTTAATTGGATTAATGATGTAAAATTTTTATCATTAATAAATTCAGTTTTGAAAGTTTTAAAAGTTGCTTCAGCAACAGCATTATCATAAGGACAACCTTTTTTGCTTAAAGATCGAGTAATATTGAATGCTAATAAAAGATTATTAATAATTTTATTGTTAAATTCATTACCTCGATCACTATGAAATATTTGGATATCTTTTAAACAGCGATTTGATTGCATAAATGCTTGATATACTAGTAATGCATCTTTTTTAACTCCAACACTATGTCCAATAATTTCGCGGTTAAATAGGTCTATTAATAGGCAAATATAGTTTCATTTACCATTAACTTGAACGTAAGTTAAATCACTAACAATAACTTCATTTTTAACCCTATTATTAAAGTTTCTATTAACAAGATTGGTTATTTGACTATTATTGACTTTATTATGATGATTTTTGAATGATAATTTAGTGTATTTTGATATTAAATTATGCTTATTCATAATTTCTTTAATTTTTCTGCGTGATAAATAAATTTCTTGGTTTTCTAAAATTTTTTTTAATCTTCTAGTACCATAAACTTCTTTATTTTCTTTAAAAGCACTAATAACAGCTTCATCATACATATTATTTTTGATTTTATTTTCTTTTTTCTTTAAGTTAAAATAATATGTTGATTTAGATATTTTCAAAAAACGACACATTGTGCGAATTTTATATTTAACTTTATTTTTAGCAATAATTTCTACTTTCTGCCTATTATTAGTGCTGCTTGCTTTAAAATATCATTTTCCATTCTTAATTGTTTTAATTCTTTTCTTAATTTAATTAATTCATTTTCTTCAACAGAACGATTATCTTTAGTTTTAAAACTACCTGAATTAGTAAATTGCTTAATTCAATTATAAGTAGCTGCTCTTGTAACATTGTACTCTTTAGCAAGACAAGACACTGACTTACCGCTTTGATATAAAGCTACTATTTGTTTTTTAAATTCATCTGAATATGAGTTAATATTGGCCATAATTATACTTCCTTTCTTTTCACTAATTTGTTCACTTGTCTACGTAATTAGTGTCCAATAAAGTGTAACCCATCCAAACATTCTTCATTGACATCCACTTTTTAATACATATAAAACTGCACAAAATACTTCATATAAATCTAAATTTCTTGGTTTTGTTTTCTTTTTGCTATTTTCTAAAATTGATCTTATGTTCTCAAATTGTTCTTTAGTAACATGACTTGGATAATTTTTATGCATATATACCCCTTATCTTAAAATATATAGTCATTTTACGTTATTTTATAAAAGATTCCAAACAGGTTCTAAAGTGTGCTATATGAAATTTTAATTTTTTCTTCATTAATTAATTTCTCATGGAAACGTTGAAAATTAAAATTATAATATTTGGTTTTATACAAGTTTATAATTTCATTTTTAATTTTAATATTTGTTGCTTTATTAGAAATTTTATTACGTGATTTATGAATAAAACCAATTTTACCTTCTCTATTAAAAATTTGAATTAATTGATTAATTCTTCTAATAGTTAAGTTAAGTTTACTTTTAGCTTGATGCTTAGATAATTTTTTAATAGTAATGTCGTTTATAATCTTATATTTATATTTTTCTTTCATAGTCATGCTTCTTTCCGTATTTATCACCAAGTATATTTAACTTCACTTTTGGGAAATTTTTACTCGATAACTAATAGGAAATTATCACTAAATGATGACACGGGGCAGGAGATGCTGCAAATGCAGCAATTTTTGGTAAAATTGTTCATGGAATGGCTTTTTTTGCATTAATTATTTCATTAATTAATGTACCGCAAATTATTGCTAACATATTATTAATTAAGGGAAAATTAAATAGTTCTATTCTTCCAGGAGTATTAACTATGCTTGGATTGGGAATTGTAATTATTGGAATTTTCTGTGGTGTTGCATTTTTACTGGAAAATTTGAAGACGAAGTTGAAAAATCACAAGATGAAAACTTCATTCATCGTAACTTTAACGTTCCGAGTTGAGAATCAAAAACAACTAATGAAACTGTTGTTAATGCTGAAGTTAAATCAGAAACTTCTAACAATGATGAATTAGCTACAATGAAACAAAAGATTCAAGATTTATAAGAAAAAATTACAGAACAAAAAGATAAAAAATAAATTATTTGTAAGAACCTGTTTAGGATCTTTTTTAACTTATTTTTGATTAAATTAATATCATAAATGTTATTTTATAGTTGAAAAATAAATTTTTAATCGATAAGTTGTCAAATGATAAAATCTTTTTAACAAAAAAATGACAAAGAAAATAAAATGTTAATTAACTGTCAGGTTAGAAATAATTATTCCCTTTTTTAGTTTAATTATGTTTAAAAGATTCCAAACAGGTTCTAAGAAAGATTCTCCTTAAATTGTAATAATTATACTCTAGTGAAAAAATAATTGAGATACTTTTTCTAGAGTATTTTTAATTATTAAATTTTTTGTGGAATCTATATATTAAAAATTATGTTCGAAAAATATAAAAATTTTTATATATAAATAAGTTTAAAAATAATAATATGGAAGTTAACTAAAAATAATAGATTTAAGTTAGAGTAAAATTTATATGTTATGATAAATATAGTTATTAAAGGGTGTATAGAATCAAGAAAGTGTATTATCAATAATTTTAAAAATACAATTGATATTACGTTAATCTTTGAAAATATAAGGAATAAGTTTTAGTAAAAAAAGTAAAATTTAATTTATTAAATATTTTTTAAAATTTTTTATTTGGAGGGAGAAAATTTATATATTAAGATAAATTAATTGTAATCATATATTATGGGAGGCAAAAAATGAAAATTGTATTATCTGGTGTAGTTGGTGTTGGTAAGAGCACTATTAGTAGAGAATTAGCAAAATTATTAAAATATAAAATTATGGACGAGCCAGTTACTAGTAATCCCTATTTAGATGATTTTTATCAAAATCCTTTAGAATATGCTTTTAAAATGCAAGTATTTATGTTGATGGCACGAAGTAAACAATTAAAAGAAGCACAAAATTTTAACAATGTTATTTTTGATCGCAGTATTTTAGAAGATCCTATTTTCGTTGAAGTATTAAAAGCTCAAAACAATATGAATGATAGAGATTATGAAGTGTATTTAAATTTTTATAATAATGTTATTATTTCATCACTTTATTTTGATCCACAAATTAAACCCGATTTAATTGTCTATTTAAAAGCAAATCTTGAAAACACAATTGAACGCATAAACCTTCGTGGTCGTGAATCAGAAAAACATGTACCTCATGAATACTGAAGTTTATTAAATAAAAAATATGAACAGTGATATGAAAAAGAAAAAAATAACTTTAATTTTTTAGTAATTGACACTAATGATTTAACTCCTAAGGAAATAGTGCAAAAAATAATTGATTATATAAAATAAAATTTCTTATTGAAATCAAATTTTTATTTAGTCATTTTTTCTCATGTTATATTAATAATTATTGTTATTTTTCCTGTCAATATCGAATGAAAATTTCCTAAAAATATTTATCAAAAAATTAAATTATTTTGGAAAGTTACACTGTTAAATAAACACAAATTCCAAATAACCTTTAAAATTTTAATTCCTGTTTTTAATATAGGAATTTTTTTGTATAATTTAATTAAACTTAATATAAGTTTTTAACTCATTGCTTTAATTTCAAAGTAAATGATTTTTTATTTTGAAAGGATGAAAAAATGAATAAAAATTTACAAGAAGAATATGAACGAATTAATAAAGAATTGATAAAATAATCATTGATAAAAATCAATTTACTCCAGAAATTATTAGTAATAGAGTTAATTTAGCTCAAACTACTATTGTTGATATTAATGAAAATTTAAAAAAACAAAAGATTAGCAAATTTAAAAAAATTAGTTATTTAATATTAAAAATATTTACTTTTGGAAAAATTGATAAAAATAAAATAATTAAAGAAAAAAAGAGGCTTTTTAGAAATCTGTGTATCTTTGTTTTACAAAGTACTAGTTAAGATTAATTCTATCTTCAAATTTTATCATAAAATGAGCAATTGCTGTATTTCAATTTTGAATGGGCATTGTTCATTTTTTTGTTATATTTTCAATTGCTAAATAAAATATTTTCAATTCTTCCATATCATTAGGAAAAACTTTTTTATTTCTGATAACTTTTCGTAATTGACTATTAACAAATTCAATAGCATTTGTGGTATAAATTACTGGATGGGTTACACTTTATTGGACACTAATTACGTAGACAAGTGAACAAATTAGTGAAAAGAAAGGAAGTATAATTATGGCCAATATTAACTCATATTCAGATGAATTTAAAAAACAAATAGTAGCTTTATATCAAAGCGGTAAGTCAGTGTCTTGTCTTGCTAAAGAGTACAATGTTACAAGAGCAGCTACTTATAATTGAATTAAGCAATTTACTAATTCAGGTAGTTTTAAAACTAAAGATAATCGTTCTGTTGAAGAAAATGAATTAATTAAATTAAGAAAAGAATTAAAACAATTAAGAATGGAAAATGATATTTTAAAGCAAGCAGCACTAATAATAGGCAGAAAGTAGAAATTATTGCTAAAAATAAAGTTAAATATAAAATTCGCACAATGTGTCGTTTTTTGAAAATATCTAAATCAACATATTATTTTAACTTAAAGAAAAAAGAAAATAAAATCAAAAATAATATGTATGATGAAGCTATTATTAGTGCTTTTAAAGAAAATAAAGAAGTTTATGGTACTAGAAGATTAAAAAAAATTTTAGAAAACCAAGAAATTTATTTATCACGCAGAAAAATTAAAGAAATTATGAATAAGCATAATTTAATATCAAAATACACTAAATTATCATTCAAAAATCATCATAATAAAGTCAATAATAGTCAAATAACCAATCTTGTTAATAGAAACTTTAATAATAGGGTTAAAAATGAAGTTATTGTTAGTGATTTAACTTACGTTCAAGTTAATGGTAAATGAAACTATATTTGCCTATTAATAGACCTATTTAACCGCGAAATTATTGGACATAGTGTTGGAGTTAAAAAAGATGCATTACTAGTATATCAAGCATTTATGCAATCAAATCGCTGTTTAAAAGATATCCAAATATTTCATAGTGATCGAGGTAATGAATTTAACAATAAAATTATTAATAATCTTTTATTAGCATTCAATATTACTCGATCTTTAAGCAAAAAAGGTTGTCCTTATGATAATGCTGTTGCTGAAGCAACTTTTAAAACTTTCAAAACTGAATTTATTAATGATAAAAATTTTACATCATTAATCCAATTAAAATTAGAATTATTTGATTATATCAATTGATACAACAACATAAGAATCCACAGCATTTTAAACTACTTAACTCCTATCAAATATCAAGAACAAGTGTCTACCAAAAAATAGTCCTAAAAAGTGTTGCCATTCCATGAGATTTTCTATGCTTATATGAGACATATTTCAAACTATTTCTAATTTGATGAACGATGCATAATTGATGTTCTGTTTTAGGATAAACTGATTGTATTGCTTCTGACATTCCTGTTAAATTATCACTACAAGCAATAAGAATATCATTTAAGCCTCGATTTTTCATTTCTGTGAAATTGGCTAATCAAAATTTAGAACCTTCATTTTCACTAATTCATAAGCCTAAAACATCTTTTTTCCTTCTAAATCAACTCCTAAAGCTATATACACAGATTTGTTAATAATGCGTTTATCTTGTCGTATTTTAACTACTATGCAATCAAAATAAACAATCGGATAAATACTATCTAATGGTCGATTTTGCCATGCTTTTACATCATCAATAACATCATCAGTAATTTGACTAATAACACTTTCACTAATATCAGCACCATGATATAACTCTTGTAATTGCATTCTAATATCTGATAATGTCATACCTTTTGCATATAAAGAAAGAACTTGTTGATCAAAACCATCAAATCTTCTTTGTCTTTTTGCAATTATTACAGGATTAAAATTACTATTGCGATCTCGTGGTACATCAATCTCAATTTTACCTTGTTGAGTTATTAATTTTTTTGAACTTATACCATTACGAGCATTGTCACTATTACTATGTTGATTCTTATCATATCCTAAATAATTTTGCATCTCAGAATTCAACATTTTTTCTACTAATCTTTTTGTTAATTCTTTATACAAACCTCCCTCTTTAAAAACTGTTGTTAAATCTTCAGTATTTTCTAATAATAAATCTACTGCTTTTGATATTGGATCATTATTATTAATATTTTGCTTTTTAGCCATCTGTAATTCACTCTTTCTAGGTTTATTATAGAATTAATTAAACATAGTTATTTTTGTAAGTTACACAGATTACTAAACATTACCGAAAAAAATGATTTTTTTATAAAAATATCAAAAGAACTTTTTGGAAATATTAAAAAAGTAAAAGAATTATATATAAGAACCTGTTTGGAATCTTTTAAACATAATTAAACTAAAAAAGGGAATAATTATTTCTAACCTGACAGTTAATTAACATTTTATTTTCTTTGTCATTTTTTTGTTAAAAAGATTTTATCATTTGACAACTTATCGATTAAAAATTTATTTTTCAACTATAAAATAACATTTATGATATTAATTTAATCAAAAATAAGTTAAAAAAGATCCTAAACAGGTTCTTAGGAACACATGATTATATTAATAGTTTAGCAATAGGTGAAGATGGTTCTGTTTTTGCTGGAGCTAATAATCATGGTAAAATTTATAAAAGTAATGGTGTAAATGATTTTCAATTAATTAAAGAACAAAATGATGCTGGGTCAATAAAAAGTTTAGTCGTAGATACTATTGGAACTATTTTTGCTGGTTCTGATAATGGTAATATTTATCAAATTAATAGTGGAAGTATGTATTCTAAAATTTTAAATACAGGTCATGAAATTAAACGATTAATTATTGATAGAGATGGTGTTTTGTTCGCTGGTGTTGATTCAAATCAAATATATAAAAAAGTAAAAAAAATCATCTATTTTTTGCAATATGTTAGGAATAGATAATGATAATGAACATATTCTTGCCTTAACAATTAATTCAGAAAATACTTTATATGCTGCAGGAACTGAAGGAATTTTGTATTCAAATAAAAATTTTAAGTAACATTTTAAATGTTACTTAAAATTAAATATATTAAAAAAAATTTAATTAAAAAAAATGTTGGTTCTTATGATATAAAATTAGATTTTTTTAATGCTATACTTATTTATAAAGTTTAAAATAATATGAAAGGAAGAAATTATGAAAGTAATTAAGGTTAAAAATATTACGAAATCGTATAATGGTAATGTTGTACTCGGACCTATTAATTTAGAAATTGAGAGTGGTAGTTCTGTTGCTATTTTTGGTGCTAATGGTGCTGGTAAAACCACATTATGTGAGATTATTAGTAATACTAAAAATGCAAGTACAGGAGAAATTGAATATAACTTTAATAAAAAAGATATTCCATATGTTGTTGGAATAAATTTTCAAGATCAAGTTTATCCTAACTTTATAACAGTTAAAGAATTAATAAATTTTTATCATAAGATTTATTTAGATAAAATAAAACCCGAAATTTTTAATAGTATGTTAGATAAGTTTCAATTAAAAGAATTATACAAACGTAAAGTAAATAGTTTATCGGGTGGTCAAAGACAAAGAGTTAATTTATTTTTATCATTATTTCATCAACCAAAAATTTATATTGGTGATGAGATTTCAACTGGTTTAGATGTTAAAACAAGAATTGATATTATTAATTTTTTACAAGAACAAATTAGTTTGAATAACATTACTTTAATTTTAGTTAGTCATAACTTAGATGAAATCCAAGCTTTATGTAAACGTATTATTTTTTTAAAGGATGGTCAAATTATTGATGATACTACTGTTGTTGAAGTTACTAAAAAATATGGTTCATTATTAAAATATTATTTAGAAAAAACAGAAACACCATTAGAAATAACTACGAGAAAGGAAAAAAAATAATGCTAGCAATGTTTCAATTATTATTTGGTTATTTTAAGAAATCTTTCCATAGTATTTTCTTTGGCTTTATTTTCCCTATTATTATGTTAACAATTTTAGTTGCTGTATTAACACCCGGTAACCCAAATGTTGCACAAACAGTATTACCGGGGTTAGTGATGTCAGCTTCACCAGTATTAGGAATTGTTACTTTATCAATGACATATTCTGATTTTAAACAATCAATAATTATTAAAAGAATTGGTGCAACACCATTAAAACCATGACAATTTATTAGTAGTATTTTAATATTTCATGTTATTTTAATTTTTATTGGTAGTTTTTGAACATTAGGAATTGGTGCAGCTTTATATCATAATCAGATTAATTGAGAACTAATTAATTGAGGTTATATATTACTAGCAATTCTGCTTTCATCAATTATGTGTTCAGCAGTAGGAATAATGGTTGGTATTCTTGCTTCTGATTTTAAAATTGCTAATGCTTTTGCTTTATTATTATATTTGCCAACATCATTTTTATCGGGTCAATATATTCCGTATGTAGCCATTAAAGGACAACCAGTTTTAGTTATTATTGCTAAAATTATTCCTTTTTCTTATCCTGTTTCTATTATGAATAGAGGATGAAATAATTATGGTACTCCAAATGATTTAATCAATGCAGCACTTTTTGATAATTACTGAATACCAATTTTAGTTAGTTTACTTTGAATTGGAGCATTAATATTTGGAGCAATTATGGCTTATAAATATCGACGAAAATAAATTAATCTATAATAATAAAAATAGTTACCATTTTGATAACTATTTTTATTTCAATCAACAACTAGCAAACTTAAATCTACTGTAAGAACCTGTTTAGGATCTTTTTTAACTTATTTTTGATTAAATTAATATCATAAATGTTATTTTATAGTTGAAAAATAAATTTTTAATCGATAAGTTGTCAAATGATAAAATCTTTTTAACAAAAAAATGACAAAGAAAATAAAATGTTAATTAACTGTCAGGTTAGAAATAATTATTCCCTTTTTTATTTTAATTATGTTTAAAAGATTCCAAACAGGTTCTAAGAAAATCAAATAGTGAAATAAATATAGATGTTAATAAAATTAATAATGCAACTTTAAATAATTTATTAATAAATCCGAATAAATCAAACTTACCACAAATGTAAAAACGATAGATTGCAATTACAATTTCTTTTATATTTAAAATCAATTTTAGGTCACCAAATTTGCTCATATACAAATGATTTAAAAATTTATATGGTTTAGTATTCACAAAATGTAAATCTTATATAACTTTAATTAGGAATTATTAATATCCATATCTTCAAGGATGATTTTTATTGGGTATATAAACTTTTTTAGTTTTTATTAAATTTTCTTTGATAATTGGTTTTAAAGCTATTTCTTTTAGTTCATACATTTGATTATTGTAACTAAGATATAAGTCATTAATAAATGATTTAAGTACAATTACATCAGTTCTAGGTTGTATATATTGAACTTTGTTATTTTTATAAGGAAAATATTTTTTACTATAATATGTTATAGTTGAACCACTATCTGTTTTTCTTTTAGAAAATCTTGAAAGATAAATATTTATTTCTTCTTGTGTAGGAGCTTTAATCATAGCAGATTTATTATCATCAATAGGAAAAGCAAACTGTTTATTAAAAAAGTTTATGTACGTTTTAAGAAATTGATTAGCTTCTTCTAAAGTTTTAATTTTATTAAGTCTTAGTTCGCTAATTAATCGACTTTGAAGTGTTCCAAATAAGCGTTCAATTCGACCTTTAGCTTGTGGAATTGAAGTTCTAATTATTTCAACACCCAAATCATTACAGCATTTTTTAAATTGAGTATAAGTGTCATTTTCTGTGTTTATTTTACCCGCATCGATTTTTTTCTTATATCCAAAAACTGTTCTGTTATCAGTATAAAATGCTTTTGGTATGCCATATTTAGTTAAAATTTGATAAAAGACATTATAATAACCATCTAATGTTTCTTGATGATCAAATCATAGCCCGACAAATATTGCTTGTAGCATCATCAATTGCAGCATGTAAAAATGCTTTTGGTTTATCATTACCAAATTAATGATGATTACTTGCATCCATTTGAATTAATTCACCAAAATTTGTTCTACGATTTCTTGTTGGATGTAAGAACCTGTTTAGGATCTTTTTTAACTTATTTTTGATTAAATTAATATCATAAATGTTATTTTATAGTTGAAAAATAAATTTTTAATCGATAAGTTGTCAAATGATAAAATCTTTTTAACAAAAAAATGACAAAGAAAATAAAATGTTAATTAACTGTCAGGTTAGAAATAATTATTCCCTTTTTTAGTTTAATTATGTTTAAAAGATTCCAAACAGGTTCTAATAGTTAAGTTAAGTTTACTTTTAGCTTGATGCTTAGATAATTTTTTAATAGTAATGTCGTTTATAATCTTATATTTATATTTTTCTTTCATAGTCATGCTTCTTTCCATATTTATCACCAAGTATATTTAACTTCACTTTTGGGAAATTTTTACTCGATAACTAATAGGAAATTATCACTAAATAATGACATTTTTGTTATTTTTCCTTTACTTTAAAGGTAATTACGTTATAATATTGTATGAGTCAAATATTTAAAAATCAAACTTAATATATTTACTCCTTGCTCATCAGAGCCATTGCCCAAAAGGAGGTCTTCGAACATTGGAAGATTTAAAACAAAAGCATAATTATGAAATTATGTACATCGTTGATGATCAAAATCAAGAAAAAGCACAATTAATTAAAAAAGAATTTTGTGAAATTTTAACTAAAAATGCTGGAAAAATTACTAAAGAACAAGATTCTATTCGTCAATTTGCTTATCCTATTAACAAAAAAGTTAAGGGTCATTATTTTATTATTGAAGTGTTAACTTCGCCAGAAAACATTGCTAACTTTAATCGTGTAGCTTTAAATAAACAAAGACAATTAGACGTAATGCGTTTTTTGGTTATTAATTTAGATAGTGAAAAAATTAATAAGTTTAAACCAAAACGCCAAGTAGAATCTAGTTCTTTCTCTAGACCAACAAGACCAGGAAATCGTCCTTCTTATAATCGTGATGAAAATGGTGAAAGAAAACCAAGACCAATCGCTGGTACTGAGTCATCTTATCGTACAAAAACTAATTACCAAAATTCAAAAATAAATACTAATAATAATGCATCGAATACTGAACAAAAAGATTAATAAAATCTAAGTTAAAAGTGAGGATAAAAAATGAATATTGTTACATTAATTGGTAGAATCACTCGTGATTTAAAGTTACATCAAACTTCAACAGGAAAACCTTTTACTTTTTTTACACTTGCAGTTAATAATATTCAAAATCAAGCTGATTATATTTCGTGTGTGGCTTGAAATAAAGTTGCTGAAAATATGACTAATTATTTAGTTAAAGGTTCTTTAATTTCAGTTTCAGGAAGACTGTCAGTAAGAAAATCAACAGATCAGAATGGAAAAGAACTATATATTACTGAAGTGGTTGCACAAACTGTTACTTTTTTAGATAATCGTAAAAAAGATAGTAGTGGTAATAACACTAATATTAATTATTCAAAACCAAGAGATGAGAATAAAATTCATTTAGATGATGCTTTTAAAAGTCCTAATTATAGTACTGATATTGCCTTTACTAATAATAATCAGCTTCAAGAAAAAGAAGCGGCTATTCAAAATATAGAATTTGATGAAGAAGATATCATTTGAGATTTAAATAATTAAAGGAGGATAATTATGAACACTGGTAAACCAAGAAATTTTACAAGAAGAAAATCTTGTTTTATTACTAAAAATAATATTACTTATATTGATTATAAAGATATTGAATTACTAAGTAAATTTATGGGTAATAATAACAAAATTTTGCCAGCAAGAACAACAGGTACTAATCCAAAGTATCAACGTTTAATTGCTAAAAATATAAAACGTGCCCAAATCATGGGATTATTAAAATATTCAAGATAAAAAAATTGAGTAAGTTTACAAATCTTACTCAATTTTTATTTATTTTTATCTTAAAAATATTTTATTTTAAATAATAGTTTAAAATTAAAATAAAAAGACTTTAATAGTATTATATTACATAAAAGATAATGGCTGTTTTTAATATTAGTGTTATAGTATAATTAATAATATTAGAAGGAAGTGACAAAGTGTTCAAATCGTTAAGAAATTATCATTTAATAATGATTGTTTGATTAGTAATTGAAATTTTAATTGGCTTGACTTATTTTATTGTTAATATTGAGACAGCAGAACAAGTGGTCACTATTACTGTAATTTTAAGTTTAGTTTTAGGTAATTTTATTATTGTTTGTCTTTATATTTTTCTATTTAGTTTATGAATTCGTCATCGTTATATTAACACAGCTGAAATCATAAAATTAAATAATGCACAAGCTTTAACTTTTGGTAGTGTTGGTATGATTGTTTTAGATAGTGATTTATCAATTATGTGAGTAAGTGAATTTTTAGAAGATAAAGGTTTAGGTAGATTAATTGGAAAATCAATTGTTAAACTATCAAGAGATTTAGAACAATTAATTAGTAATAATATTACTCAAATTACACTTAAAATTGAAGATATGCTTTATGATGCTATTTATTTAGTACAAACTAGAACAATTTTGTTACAAGAAACAACTAAATATCATTTCTTATATAATAAATTGCAGCAAGAAAAATTAGTTTTTGGTGTAATTAGTATTGATAATTTTTATAATTCTTTACAAAAATTAAGAGTTGAGAATCAAATTCGTGTTGAAGCATTTATTAAAACTGAATTAAATGATTTTGCTAATAATTATTCAGGTTTATTATTAGGTAATATTGAAGATGGTTACAATATTTTGCTTTATCAAAATGAATTTAATAAAGCAAGAAATGATAACTTTCTACTTATTAAAAATATTCGAGAAGGTGTTAAAAAATTTAAAGCAGATATTACGTTATCTGCTGGTTTCTCTTATGGTAATGCTATTAGTAAAGATCTATATGATTTGGCTATTGAAAGTAAAGAGTTAGCAGTTTATCGTGGTGGTGATCAAGTAGTTATTCGTGAATTTGGTGGTAATACAGTTTTTATTGGAGGTACTATTGAAGCAAAACAATCAGAATCTAAAATTAATATTAGAATGTTTGCACAATCATTATATAATGAAATAAAATTAGCAGAAAACATTTTAGTTATGGGACATGCGGCTGCTGATTTTGATAGTATTTCTTCAGGAACAGCTATTATTGAAATTGCTAAAAGCTTAAATAAAAGTGCTCATTATGTTATTAATCAAAATGAAGTTGATGAAAAAACATTAAAAATTCTTCATGAACTTGTTCCTGAAAGTTATATTAGTCGTAATTTTATTACAGGTAAACAAGCACTTAAATTTCTTCATGCAAATACTTTATTAATTGTTGTTGATACTCATAATCCACAACGTGTTGATAGTCCTGATTTATTAAGTAAAGCTGTAAAAATTATTATTATTGATCATCATCGTGTTTCTGATGAATCAATTAGTAGCACCATTACTTCTTATATTGATGCAGGAACTTCTTCAACAGCTGAAGCAATGACAGAAATTATTTATTATAATGATTTTAATAATATTGAATCAGAATTTTTATGAAATATAATGTTTGCAGGTATTTTAATTGATACTAATAATTTCCAAGTAAGAACAACAAGAAGAACTTTTGAAGCCTGTGGATTATTAACTGATTGAGGAGCTTCTCCTTCTAAAGTTAAAGGATTATTGAAAAATAGTTTAAATGAACTAATTGATAAATTTGCTTTAATTAGTCACGCCCAAGAAATTAAAAAAGGATTTTTAGTTGCTGTTGGTGATGAAAACTTAGAAGTACATACTTCATATTTAGCCCAAATTTCAGAAATGTTGTTAGAATTACGTGATTGTAAAGCATCATTTACTATTGCTTATGATCGTCAAGGACGTGCTTGTTTATCAGCACGAAGCAACGGTGAAATAAATGTTCAAATTATTTGTGAAAACTTAGGTGGTGGTGGTCACTTTAGTGCTGCTGCTGTCCAAAGTAGTAAATTGGGAATTAGAGCATTGTATGATGAATTGGTAAAATTAATTGAAAGTGGCGTATATCAAAGCGAGAGTGCTACTACTGAAAGGTATTAAAATTATTAAAATAGAAAGTGAGATGTTTACAATGAAAGTTGTCCTTTTAACGGATGTTAAAAATTATGGTAAAAAAGGTGAAGTTGTTAGTGTTAGTGATGGTTATGGTAAAAATTATTTATTACCAAGAAAATTAGCTGTAATTGCTACATCAGAAGCATTAAAAATTAATCAAAAAGTAATTGAAAATAAAAAAATACAACGAGAAATGGAATTAGAAGATTTACAAAAAATTAAAGAACAATTAGTTTTAATTACTTTACAATTTAAATTAAAAAGTAATAATGGTAAAATTTCTGGTGCTATTTCTTCAAAACAAATTTGTGAACAACTAGTGCAAAAATTTAACATTAAAATTGATAAACATAAATTTGTTAAATTTAATCCTATTAATGAATTAGGTATAACTAACATTAATATTAAATTAGATGTTACAATTATTGCACAATTAAAGGTTGAAGTTTTAGGAGAATAATTATGTCTAACAATGGTCAATATATAAATAATGCAGAAGTTAATGTTTTAAGTGCGATGATTCAATCATCACCAGCATGTGAAAGTGCATTAAATTTATTGGCACCACATGATTTTACAATTAATTCTAATCAAATTATTTTTAAAACAATTACCAATCTTTATAAAAATAATTCTGGTATTGATATAACAACTATTGCCGAAGAATTAGTTAAGCAAAATAATTTGGATAAAATTGGTGGAATTGAATATTTATCTTCTTTAGTGGCTCAATATATTACTGATGCTAATTTAAAAGAACACATTGATATTTTGATTGAAAGAACTACTAAACGACAATTAGAAAATGCTTTAAAAAATATAGGTAAAGAGTTACAAAGTGAAAAGTCAATTAATGAAGTTTTAATTGCTGCTGAAGCTCAAATTGTACAAGTAAGTAGTGAACGTAATCATGAAGAGATGTTGCCAATTAGTGAACACATTGATGATGTGGTAACTAAAATTGAACAACTACAAAAATCAACAGTTAATATTACTGGTACAAGTTCAGGTATTAACAATTTGGATATGATTACTAGTGGTTTTCAGCGAGGTGACTTAATTATTTTAGCAGCTAGACCTTCAATGGGGAAAACCGCCTTAGCACTTAATTTTGCTTTAAATGCTGCTAATGAACAAGATAATAAAAACGATGTTGTTGTTATTTTTTCATTAGAAATGCCAAAAGATCAATTAATTACAAGAATGATTTCTTGTCAAGGACATTTTGATGCTAATCGTTTACGTAATAAGTCTAAATTTACACAGGCTGATTGAAATCGTATTAGTGCTACTGCTGAGCAATTGAAACAAAAAAGAATTATTATTGATGATACACCTGGTTTAAGAGTTTTAGAGTTACAAACTAAATTAAGAAAATTAAGTCGTGAAAATAGAATTAAGTTAGTAATTATTGATTATTTACAGTTATTAACTGGTAGAGATAGTGAATCACGTCAACAAGAAGTTTCAAATATTTCTCGTAGTTTAAAAATTTTGGCAAGAGAATTAAGAGTACCAATTGTTTGTTTATCACAATTATCAAGAATGGTGGAGAGACGTGAAGAAAAACGTCCTTTAATGTCTGATTTACGTGAGTCAGGGGCTATTGAACAAGATGCTGATATAATTATGTTTTTATATCGTGATGATTATTATAAGGAAAAAAATAGTGAAGAAACAACAAGTTCACAAGAAAGTAATCTTGCTGAAATTCTTATTTCTAAACATCGAAATGGCCCAACAGGAAAAGTAGTAACTGTTTTTATTCCAAAATGAGGTAAGTTTGAAAATTATACAGGATAAAAATAATAAAAAACCTAAAATTAAATTTTAGGTTTTTTTTAAAAGAAGTTAATAAATTAAATTAATTAGTTTTTATTATCCTTCTGGATTTAAACTTTTAAATAGTTTTCCTTTATTATCACTAATTTTAGTTCCAGCGTAAACAGTGCCATTGACATTTAATAAACTATGTACTTCACCCCCACTGCTACTTCAACTAAAAATACCAATTGCTACTGTATAGACAACTTTAAATAATCTTCCTTTACCATCAGTAGTTTTTGTTCCAACAAAGATTGTATTATTGTCATTAACTAGACTTAAAACTTCGAGGCTTTTTAGAAATCTGTGTATCTTTGTTTTACAAAGTACTAGTTAAGATTAATTCTATCTTCAAATTTTATCATAAAATGAGCAATTGCTGTATTTCAATTTTGAATGGGCATTGTTCATTTTTTTGTTATATTTTCAATTGCTAAATAAAATATTTTAAAAACTGACATATCATTAGGAAAAACTTTTTTATTTCTGATAACTTTTCGTAATTGACTATTAACAGATTCAATAGCATTTGTGGTATAAATTACTCTTTTAATTTCTGTTGGATAACTAATAAAAACTATCAAATTTTCTCAATTTTTATATCAAGATTTAGCAATTTGAGGATATTGTTTATTTCACTTATTTTCAAATGTTTCTAAAGCCTGCATTGCTTGTTCTTCACTACATGCAGTATAAATTGGTTTTAAATCTGCAACTAGAGATTTTCTATGCTTATATGAGACATATTTCAAACTATTTCTAATTTGATGAACGATGCATAATTGATGTTCTGTTTTAGGATAAACTGATTGTATTGCTTCTGACATTCCTGTTAAATTATCACTACAAGCAATAAGAATATCATTTAAGCCTCGATTTTTCATTTCTGTGAAATTGGCTAATCAAAATTTAGAACCTTCATTTTCACTAATTCATAAGCCTAAAACATCTTTTTTACCTTCTAAATCAACTCCTAAAGCTCTATATACACAGATTTGTTAATAATGCGTTTATCTTGTCGTATTTTAACTACTATGCAATCAAAATAAACAATCGGATAAATACTATCTAATGGTCGATTTTGCCATGCTTTTACATCATCAATAACATCATCAGTAATTTGACTAATAACACTTTCACTAATATCAGCACCATGATATAACTCTTGTAATTGCATTCTAATATCTGATAATGTCATACCTTTTGCATATAAAGAAAGAACTTGTTGATCAAAACCATCAAATCTTCTTTGTCTTTTTGCAATTATTACAGGATTAAAATTACTATTGCGATCTCGTGGTACATCAATCTCAATTTTACCTTGTTGAGTTATTAATTTTTTTGAACTTATACCATTACGAGCATTGTCACTATTACTATGTTGATTCTTATCATATCCTAAATAATTTTGCATCTCAGAATTCAACATTTTTTCTACTAATCTTTTTGTTAATTCTTTATACAAACCTCCCTCTTTAAAAACTGTTGTTAAATCTTCAGTATTTTCTAATAATAAATCTACTGCTTTTGATATTGGATCATTATTATTAATATTTTGCTTTTTAGCCATCTGTAATTCACTCTTTCTAGGTTTATTATAGAATTAATTAAACATAGTTATTTTTGTAAGTTACACAGATTACTAAACATTACCAAATACACTAAATTATCATTCAAAAATCATCATAATAAAGTCAATAATAGTCAAATAACCAATCTTGTTAATAGAAACTTTAATAATAGGGTTAAAAATGAAGTTATTGTTAGTGATTTAACTTACGTTCAAGTTAATGGTAAATGAAACTATTGGAATGGCAACACTTTTTAGGACTATTTTTTGGTAGACACTTGTTCTTGATATTTGATAGGAGTTAAGTAGTTTAAAGTGCTGTGGATTCTTATGTTGTTGTATCAATTGATATAATCAAATAATTCTAATTTTAATTGGATTAATGATGTAAAATTTTTATCATTAATAAATTCAGTTTTGAAAGTTTTAAAAGTTGCTTCAGCAACAGCATTATCATAAGGACAACCTTTTTTGCTTAAAGATCGAGTAATATTGAATGCTAATAAAAGATTATTAATAATTTTATTGTTAAATTCATTACCTCGATCACTATGAAATATTTGGATATCTTTTAAACAGCGATTTGATTGCATAAATGCTTGATATACTAGTAATGAATCTTTTTTAACTCCAACACTATGTCCAATAATTTCGCGGTTAAATAGGTCTATTAATAGGCAAATATAGTTTCATTTACCATTAACTTGAACGTAAGTTAAATCACTAACAATAACTTCATTTTTAACCCTATTATTAAAGTTTCTATTAACAAGATTGGTTATTTGACTATTATTGACTTTATTATGATGATTTTTGAATGATAATTTAGTGTATTTTGATATTAAATTATGCTTATTCATAATTTCTTTAATTTTTCTGCGTGATAAATAAATTTCTTGGTTTTCTAAAATTTTTTTTAATCTTCTAGTACCATAAACTTCTTTATTTTCTTTAAAAGCACTAATAATAGCTTCATCATACATATTATTTTTGATTTTATTTTCTTTTTTCTTTAAGTTAAAATAATATGTTGATTTAGATATTTTCAAAAAACGACACATTGTGCGAATTTTATATTTAACTTTATTTTTAGCAATAATTTCTACTTTCTGCCTATTATTAGTGCTGCTTGCTTTAAAATATCATTTTCCATTCTTAATTGTTTTAATTCTTTTCTTAATTTAATTAATTCATTTTCTTCAACAGAACGATTATCTTTAGTTTTAAAACTACCTGAATTAGTAAATTGCTTAATTCAATTATAAGTAGCTGCTCTTGTAACATTGTACTCTTTAGCAAGACAAGACACTGACTTACCGCTTTGATATAAAGCTACTATTTGTTTTTTAAATTCATCTGAATATGAGTTAATATTGGCCATAATTATACTTCCTTTCTTTTCACTAATTTGTTCACTTGTCTACGTAATTAGTGTCCAATAAAGTGTAACCCATCCATTTTAAAACATATAATTGGTGATAGAACTTATAATATTGATATATATACAAAAATGGTTAATTTTAAATGCTATCAAATAAATACTGCCATCCAGTTATTATAAATTAAAATTAAAGATTTTAAAAAAACCAAAAATAAAATAAAACTTATTAAAGTAATTATTAATAAGAATTTTTGAATTATAAAAGTAAGTATTATTATTGACTAATATTTTACAAGTGTTAAGATTAACATACAATTGCATATTGAAGTCAAAATTATTCTCGTCTAACTTTATAATTTTAAGACAAATTTGAATATTATTGACAACATCGGTATGCTCCCTAGTATTTTAGCGAAAAAACTAGGAACAGAACTATTACCAGCTTGATATCAAAAAGGTAATAACTATGCTGTAGGTGGAGCACAAGCCGGACAAAATCATAGTTGAGAATATCAATTATTCTTAAATCATTATTCTATTGACCACCAAGCTAATCAATTATTAAAAGATCATAAAATACAAAAAAATGATGATATTTTTATTGAAATAGGTGGTAATGATCTGCTTTCTGCTATGGATGAAAATTCAACAGCAAAATAAAAGTCAATTATTAATAATGCAATAACAACTGAATTTGAAACTGTTGATACATTAATTAATGCTGGTGCTCAAAATTTAATAATTGCCAATGTGCCTAACATTAGTAATATTCCAAAATATGTTAATGAAAAACAATCTGTTAAAGAAGTAGCAAACCACTTATCAAATGAATATAATAACAAATGAAATGATAAAATTACTGAATTAATGAAAAATAATTCTGATATTAATATCAGACCGTTTGACTTAGAAACTAATTTTAGTGATTTATTATCTGAAGCACAAGAAATAGGAAAAAATATTACTAATGAATCAATAAAATGATCAATTCCCGGTTTAGCTTTAAATTTAAATCCAAGATATATTGATGGAACAACTCCAGAAACTATTAATAATAATTTTTTCTT
This sequence comes from Spiroplasma endosymbiont of Dactylopius coccus, assembly GCF_977110965.1. Lineage (NCBI taxonomy): Bacteria > Bacillati > Mycoplasmatota > Mollicutes > Entomoplasmatales > Spiroplasmataceae > Spiroplasma > Spiroplasma endosymbiont of Dactylopius coccus. The sequence continues at coordinate 1,327,394 of NZ_OZ373019.1, forward strand.
TGATTATGTTCACCCAAATAAATGAGCACATGATCAAATTGGTCTTGAACTATTCACTGAACTTACTTCATAAAAAATGTAACACAAACAATTAATTAACAATATTTTTATTCTTAATTTATTTTAATATATATAGTATTAAAGTAGTATAATACATATAAAGCCAAGAAAGAAGGTGTATTTAATGATTAAAAAGATTAACGATGATCTAAATGATTATATTAGTGAACATCTAAAATATCAAATGCTTAGTTTTAAATTAAGTAATGATGCAAATCAAAAAGGATATCCTGGGTTTGCACGCTTCTTCCAAGTAGAAGCAGCTGATGCTGTTGTTCATATTCGTAAAATTTGTAACTATTTAATGGATCAAGATGCTCAAGTTGAAATTAAAGACATTAAAGTTCCAACTTTTACTACAAAAAACATTGAAGAAACATTAAAAAAATTAAAATCTACTAAAGAAGAATTACTTGATTTTACTAATAAACTTGTTAAAAGTGCTCGTGAAAATAATGATAATTTAACTGCGAAATTTTATGACTGATTCTTAATTGATTTCTATGAAGAAATTGCTTATGAAAAAGACTTATTGGATTGAATTGCAATGTCTAATAGTAACCTTTATAAAATTGACAAACGTTTACTAAAAACTGAAGAGCCAGATACTTTAAAAGTTATTGTTCCATTTTATGAACCCGAATAAATTTCATATTTAACTCTTAATTTTCACCAAAAATGTATAAAAAAATTATACATTTTTTATTTTTTTATAAAAATTTGTTGTATTTTTTTGTTTTTCTTCTACTTGATAGTTTAAACTGTATTTAATATTTCTGCTTTTGTTTCCAAAGGTAATTGAGATTCTATTAAGCCCCTATTCTCTCATTTTTGTTTGCTTGCATTTTTTTGATTGTTCTGATAAAGGTTGCTGTAACTCTGGAATTTCAGTACTTATTAATTTTCATACTTCATTTAAAGATGTTAATTTTATTTCTTCTTCATTTAATTTATTTTTAATTTTTTGTTCTTCTTTTTTTTGATCTTGTCAACTAGGTTTCTCATTTTCTTCATTTATTTCGGTTTGGATTTCAATACTTACTAATTTTGATTGATTAATTGTTCTTAAAGTCTCCTAAATTTTTTCCTTTTTTTTCTCTAATTGCATTTTCTATTATTTCTTACAGTAATTGGTATTTCTCCAATTCATACAAAATGAATTGAATATTTATTATCTATAACTGGCATTTTTTTAATAACTCTTATATTTTATTTAAATGCATTGTTTAAAAATGATAATTCATCTTCAATATTTAATCTTGGAAATAATAATTCTTTTTTATTAACAGATTTATTAAAAACTTCATTCAAGTTAATATTGACTATTGGTTTAGTAATTTTTAAGACACCCAATTGTTCATGAATTTTTAATGAACTATTAACCAAAATTGGACTTAATAAAGCACTACTAATAATTAAAATATTTGCTAATAAATTTAAAATATTATGTAATTCAATAGTTTTATTATTTTTATGTAAATCTCATGGTTTTGTTAAATCAATTAATTTATTACCACTAGTTATTAATTTAAAAACGACATTAATTGCTTCATGAATTTGATACTCATCCATTTCAATATTAAAATCATTAATAGTACTTTTAATAATTTTAATTATTTCTATTGCTTCTGGTTGTAGCTTATTTAAATTAACTTTGGGAATTTTACCATCACAATATTTAATGATCATTGTAACTGTTCGCGAAAGCAAATTACCTAAATCATTAACAAGATAAGAGTTATAACAATTTAAAAATAATTCATGACTATATTTTGCATCATGACCAATAATAATTTCTTTCATTAAAAAAAACCGTAATCCATCGGTACCATAACGATTTACTAATACTAAAGGATCAATAACATTACCTTTTGATTTTGACATTTTTCCTTCTTCATTAGTAATTCAACCGTGGGCCAAAATTCGATTTGGTTGTCTCAAGTTTAATGCCATTAATAAAATTGGCCAATAAATCATATGAAAACGACTAATTTCTTTACCAACTAAATTCACAATTTCACAATTTGAATCTAGTCAAAATTTTTTAAAATTAATGTCATCATCTTGTAAATAACCTAATCCTGTTAAATAATTACTTAATGCATCAATTCAAACATAAATAACATGTTTTGGATCTTCTAATACTGGTACCCCCCAAGTAAAACTCGTTCTAGTAACACTTAAATTTTCTAAACCTGGCGTAATAAAATTATTAATCATTTCCGTTTTACGATTAAGTGGTCATAAAAATAATGGATGTTCATCATAATATTTTAATAATTGTTTAGTATATTTTTCCAATTTTAAAAAATATGATGGTTCTGATAAAGTAGTAATATTACCTTGACATATTTTACATGTATTATTAGTTTTATTAATTTGGCTATCTGTCAAAAATTCTTCACAAGAAATACAATATGACCCTTCATATTTTCCCAAATAAATATCATTTTGTTTTAATAATTTGCTAAATATTTTTTTAACACTTAAAATATGATTTTTATTAGTTGTTCTAATAAATTTATCATAATCAATATTTAATTTTTTTCATAAATTCTTAAACCCAATAACAATATCATCAACAAATTTTTGTGGAGTTTGTTTATTTTCATCCGCCTTTTTAGCAATTTTTTGACCATGTTCATCACTTCCAGTTAAAAAGAATACTTCATAACCTTGCATTTTCTTATAGCGAGCTAAAACATCAGCAATAATTGTTGTATAAGCATGTCCCAAGTGTAATTTAGCACTAGGATAATAAATAGGGGTAGTAATATAAAATTTTTTTGTCATTATTTGCTCCTAAATTTAATAATTATAATTTTACATTAAAATAGCATTATTTATTGTAATACTTATTTAAATTAATAATATTTTATTAATTTTTATTTTTTTATAAAATGGAACATTTTTGTTGATATTGATTTTCATTAAAACCATTATCAGAGTTAACAGCATCTATATCAACGTTTAAGTAAAACTGATAATCACTATTTACGTGTTAAATAACACTACTTTTTTCATTATCATAATTATTTACTGGTAAATACTGATTACCGTTACTCATTAATGGTTGATTTTGTAATTTTCTTGAACTTGCAAAATCATATCAATGTCTCAAAAGATCATTTTTTTCTCATTGTCTTCTTTTTTCTTTTTCTATTTTTTCTAAAATATTATTAAGTTTTAAAATTTTTAATCCAACCTTTTTCAATTCTTCTTTTTGATTACTTATATTAACTTTTTCACATACTATTTTGTTAATTCGTTTTTTTTCAAAATTATAATAACCAAAAGTTAAAAACTTAACTAATTTATTCTTAAATTTAAAAATTTTACTTGTTTTTTGTTTTTCGAAAATTTCTAACTTTTTAATACTATTTATATTATAAGAAAGAAATATAGATTGTTTTTTAATATTTGACTGCAATGTTTTTTCACATTTATATTTCTTATTATTAATATAATATAATATTATTTTTATTTTATTAATTTTCTTTTTTAATAAATTAACATCTATTTCTCCATTATCTTTTAAGTATCGATCATCTAAAACATCATAAAAGTGTTCTTCACTATCATATCTTGTAATAAAATTAAAATCTTGATCTATAAAAGGAAAACTATTATCGATTTTGTATTTCTTCATAATTTTCACTCCTTAAACTTATATAATCTAGTGATTAATTACAATATTTTCTTAATCTTTTATATTTATTGATTATTAGATAAAATAAAAAAACAAAAATTAATAAATTAAATGCTAATTAAATTTAATATTAAACATTATTTATCTTTAAAAACTTTTTTAAAAATATAATCAACATTTATTAAAAAAATATTATTATTACAACATTCATTTAACTGTTCACTAGTTAAATATTGATTAATATTATTCTTTATTAATACATCTTTAAAATTAATCATTTTATTTTGTGCTTCTAAAGTGCATTTTTGAATAAAATCATAAGCAATTTCACGTGTTATTTTTGGATTATTTTTAATAATAGCCAATAAAACTACTTGTGAAAAATAAAGTTCATTAGCTTTAGCAATATTATTTGCCATGGCACTAGTATTAATTACTAAATTATCTAAAATATTTGTCATTATATTAATAATAAAATCTAATATATGATAAATATCAGGTAACATAATGCGTTCATTAGAACTATGAGAGATATCACGTTCATACCATAATAAATTATTCTCATATACTATACTATTATAACTTCGAACTAATCTTGCTAAACCACAAATATTTTCAGAACCAATTGGATTTTTTTTATGTGGCATTGAACTTGAACCTTTTTGTGAAATAGAAAATCCCTCTAAAAGTTCATTAACTTCGCTACGTTGACTCAAACGAATTTCTAAAGCTATTTTTTCAATTGTTGTAGCAATTGAACTTAATTGTGTAATTAAAAAAATCAAACGATCACGTTGTACTACCTGCGTAGCAGAACTGTCAACTTCCATTTTTCATTTTTTGGCAATAAATTCACTAACTTTTGGCGAAATATGAACAAAATTACCCATAGCACCCGTAATCTTAATAACTTCAACTTGTTTTCTTGCTAATTCCAACCTTACTAACTGTCTATTTATTTCATCGTATCATAAAGCAAATTTTAATCCTAATGAAGTTGGTTCACCAAAAATACCATGACTGCGACCAATTACTAATTGATCTTTATATTTAAACGCTAACTCTTTTAATTTCAATTGTAAAGTAATTAAAGCTTTTTCAATAATTTCATTTGAAAATTTTATTTGTAGATTTTGGACACTATCAACCATATCAGTTGAAGTTAAACCATAATGAATTCAACGACTTTCAGTTTTTAAGTTAGCACTTAACATTCTAGTAAACGCAACTACATCATGTTTAGTTTCTAATTCTAATTTATTCATTAATTCAATATCTAACTTAGCATTTTTTTTAATTAATTGAAAATCTTTAAAAGGAATTATATTTAAATGTTGTAATGATTCACAAACATCAATTTGAAAATTCATTCATAAGTTTAAACGATTTTTCATATTTCAAATATTAGTCATTGCTTTTGTTTCGTAACGTTCAATCATTTTTACTCCTTAATAAATATAGTTTGTTTACGATCTGGACCAACAGAAAATATTCTAATTGGAACACCCACCAACTCACTAATTTTTTTTAAATAATTTTTAGCATTTTCTGGTAATTCATCATAACTAGTAATATTAGTAATATCTTCATTTCAGCCAGGCATAGTAATAAAATGTGGTTGACATTTATTAAAGTTATTAATTTGAGAAGGTATGTATCTAATTATTTCGCCATTTAAAGTATAATGCGTACAAATGCTTAATGTTTCAGTACCAGTAAGCACGTCTAACAACATAATAGCTAAACTAGTAAATCAATTAATTTGGGCACTATACTTAGCAATAACTGCATCAAATCATCCAATTCTTCTTGGTCTTTTTGAAACTGTGCCATATTCATTACCAGTCATACGAATATAATCTGCTAATTTACCAAAAACTTCACTAGGAAACGCACCAGCACCAACTCTTGTACTGTATGCTTTAGTTACACCAATAATTTCATTAATTGCTTTTAAAGAAATACCTGAACCAATAGCAATTGAACTAGCACTTGGATTAGAAGATGTTACAAAAGGATATGTACCATGATCTAAATCTAATAAAGTACCTTGTGCTCCTTCAAATAATATCTTTTTATTTCTAACTAATTGTTCATTTAAAAATTGACCAGTATCAATAATTAAATCTTTAAAATATGGTAATAATTCTAATAAACGATTATATATTGTTTGCGCATTAAATTCTTTTTCATATCCATAAACATTTTTTAATATTTTATTTTTAATTAACAAATTATCAGTAATCAATTCTAATAGTCGTTCCTTATCTAATAAATCGCCCATTCGAATTCCAATCCGATTAACTTTATCAACATAACAAGGTCCAATTCCTTTTTTAGTAGTGCCAATAGCTTTATCACCCTTAATTTTTTCTTCATATTCATCAAATGCTAAATGATAAGGTAAAATAATATGAGCACGATCAGAAATTCGTAAATTTTGACAACTAAAACCAGCAGCTTTTAAATATTCAATTTCAGAAACTAATTTTTCTGGATTAACAACACAACCATTAGCAATAACACAATATGAATCTTTATTAAAGATACCAGAAGGAATAATACTTAATTTATATTTTTGATGATCAAAAACAATTGTATGTCCGGCATTATCACCACCACTTCAACGAACAATAACATCAGAATTTTGACTATAATAGTCAGTTATTTTACCTTTTCCTTCGTCACCTCATTGACAACCAATAATAGCAGTAGTTTTAAATGGTTTTGGTTGATCAATTTTTGATATTAAAATATTTTTAGTATTGACAATTTTATTAGTAATTTTTTGATTTTCTTCTTTTATTATATGTTTTGACTTTTCAAAATCTACTTTCATCTTATTAATGATTGGCTTAACAGTTTCAGTTTTTATTGATTGCGTTTTTACTTTAGTTGCTTTTTTTACATCTTTAACTTTTGGTTTAATAGTTTTATTAAGTTGTTCAACTTTAGTTTTTGCCTTTTCTATTGTTGGTTTGATTATATTTTTTTTTGCTTTCATATTGTCTCCTTTATACTCAAAAAAAAGTATTTATAAATTAATTATATAATTATTTAATAATGATTATCAAAATATTGTTATTAAAAATAAACTAGTAAAGGAAACTTAAAAAATGAAATGAAATTTTGATAATGACAGTTTTCAAAATGATAATAATGATGATTTTGACAAACTTTGTCCTATTTGTAAGCAGAAATTACTAGAAGCAAAACTTGAAAAAATAAATGAAATAAATCAATATCAGCAAACACAAAATGATATTTTATTAATTGAAGAAATTAAAAAAAGAAAAAGAAACACAACTTTATGTTTGCTTATGTAGAAAACATAAAAATGAAAATATTCTTTAATATTTTTATAATATATTAATTATTTTTTATTATATTTATTCATAATATTTTCAAATTTACTATCAGTAATTCAACTACTAATGCTTTCTACAAAAAATTGTTTATGATCGTTTATATTCTTTAACTCATCATTACTAAACTTACTCAAAACTCAATCAGCCGTGTTAAAATTAGGATTTTTACCAACACCAATCCTTAATCTTTGAAAATCTTTACTACCAATTTGATTAAAAATACTTTTAATTCCATTATGACCAGCAGCACTAAATTTTTGTTTATATTGAAATTGACCAAAATTTAAATCAACTTCATCGTGAATAATTAACACATTTTCAATTTTAATTTTAAAATAATTCATAAAATTTGAAACACAAAAACCTGATAAGTTCATAAAAGTTAATGGTTTCAAAAAAATAACATCAGTGCCATTAACAACAGTTTTAACATATTGACCATTAAATTTAGTTTGATTAATTTTTAATTGTAATGTTTCACAAATCATATCAATAACAATAAAACCAATATTATGACGTGTCAATTCATACTCTTTACCTGGGTTTCCTAATCCAATAACTAATTTCATCTACTTTAAATTTCCTCTTTATTATTTTTTACTATTTTTATTATTAATTTTTTTTATTAACTCATTTGTTTTATCATCATAAACTTTTGTTAATGATTTATTATTAATTGAAGCATCAATCATTTTTGCAATAAAATCAGCAATTGAAATAATTTTTAAGCCATTAAATTTTTTTTCTTCAGAAATTTCAATAGTATTAGTAATAACAACTTCCTTAATAATTCCATCAATAACAGCTTGTTTCAAATTTTTTGAAGCTTGCCCACTAAAAATACCATGAGTAGCTAAAATATAAACTGATTTTGCACCATGTTCTTTAATAGCTTTTGCTGCATTAATAATAGTACCGCCTGTATCAATCATATCATCAATAATAATAGCATTCTTTTCTTTAACATCTCCTAATACAAACTTAACTTGACTTTGATTAGGAGTTGTTCTTCTTTTATCAATAATTGCCAAAGGTACACTTAAATAATTACCTAATCTTCGAGCACGAGTAACACCACCATGATCTGGAGATACAACAACTAAATTAGTTAAATTTTCTTCAATTAAATAAGATGCTAAATCTTGAGTTGCTCGTAAATCATCAACAGGAACATCAAAAAAACCTTGTTCTTGTGGTGAATGTAAATCAACAGTAATAACACGATCAACACCCGCAACAGTTAATAAATTTGCAACAAGTTTACAAGTAATAGGTTGTCTACCACCTTGTTTTCGATCTTGACGAGCATAACCAAAATAAGGAATTACTACATGAATTTTAGCAGCAGATGCACGAACTAAAGCATCAACAAAAATTAATAATTCCATTAAATTATCATTAGTTGGCGGCGAAGTTGATTGGATAATATATACCACTTTCCCTCGTACTGATGTTATAGATTGAATGTTAAATTCACCATCAGCAAAACGACTAATTTCTGCTTTTCCAGGTTCAATATTAAGTTTTTTACAAACTTCTTGTGTAAATTTTTGACTAGCACTTAAACCAAAAACTACAATGTTTTCTACATTATTCATTAAATCCTCCTTTACATGTTTCTAAAAATTATAATTATAATTTCATTATACAATGTTTATTACAATTTAAGTATATTAAATTTAAAGACTATTAATTAAAAATAATTAATAAAAAGTTATATCTTTTGCAAGAAAAAATAAAATCATTATAATAGTTAACGGATAATAAATATTTAAAAATATGTTTATTAATAAACAAGGATTATTGCTGAGGTGTTTTATATACTTATTATCCACAATCTAATATCATTAATTTTAATAATTATATAATTATTCTGAAACGTATTTATTATTAATAATAGTAAATAACTGGTAAAACATTGAAAATGTTAATTCTTCAGATCTTATTGTTAATGTTCAAGATAAGTCGTTAATTAAATTAACGGCTTTTTCTTTACTATTTAAATAAATACCCAAATTGTTAACTAATGTTTTTCTCTTATTAACAAAGCAACTTCTTACAAATTTTCAAAATAATTGTGGTTCATCAAGTTGAAATTTAGGATTTACTTTAAAATAAACAACACTACTTGTGACATTAGGTATCGGAGTAAAATTATTAGGACTAACATCAAAAATAATTTTAACATCACAATAAAATTGACACATAACAGAAAGATTATTATATACTTTAGTTTTAGGTTTAGCACAAAATCTTTGTGCAACTTCTTTTTGCATCATTAATGTAAATGAATCAAATAATTCAATATTTTCTAATAATTTTAAAACAATTTGTGAGGTAATATAATAAGGCAAATTTGCAATTACATGAATTTTTTGATTTATTGCAAATTCTTCATTAATGATTTTTTTTAAATCTAAATTTAAAAAATCATCATTTATAATTTTTAAATTTTTGTATTCATTTAACTCTTTTTCTAAAACAGGAATTAATTTTTTGTCAATTTCAATTGTCACAACTTTTTGCGCAGTGCTGAGTAATTTATTGGTTAAATGACCAATGCCCGCTCCAATTTCAATAATGCCATCTTCATCTTTAAAATTACTAGTTTTAACAATTTTATCAATTATATTATTATTAATTAAAAAGTTTTGTCCAAACTTTTTAACTGCATGTAAGTCGTATTTTTTCAATATTTTTTTTGGATTTTCCATTATTATTCTCCAATTCACATTTTTAGTTAATTATATACTAGTAATAATTAAACAAATAGTTAGCCAACTAATCATATATGCTAAATTTACTACTAGCAAATCTACATGTGGTAATATTAACATATATCAACTTAATAAATAAGTATTAATTTGAGTGGGAAAAGGAGATGATTTTTATATGGCAACAAAAATAGAGGTTACTAATGACGGACACAATAACCAAGACGTTAATATTGTTTCTCTAGATTTAGGAACAAGAAATTTAATTGTCAGAGTTAATGGAAGGGTTGTTTATAGTCAACCATCAGCAATTGTATTTGATACAGAAAACGGAGAAGTATTCATTGGTGAAGCTGCTTTATTAATGAAAGAAAAAACTCCAGCGAATAAAATTTTCAGAGAACCAATGGCTAATGGTGTTATTAGTGACAATAATGCTTTGATTGCTTTATTAACTGAAATTTTTACACAAATTATTGATGTGAAAGCTGAAAAAATTTGAGAAAATTCAGTAGCACTTGTAGCTATTCCATCTAAGGTTTATAAATTAGATAGAACTGTTTTACGTGAAATTCTACAAGGAAAAAAAGTAGCTAAAATTCCAATTTATAGTGATAAATTTCCCAATAGATATAATGCAAGTAATGAAAGCGTAATGAAAGCTGAAAAAGTTGTTATTGTTCCTGAAGTAAAATTGGCAGCTATTGGCGCTGGGGAAGCACTTTGAGATGCTTCAGGAGTATTTATTCTTGATATTGGTGGTGGAACTTCTGACTGTGCCATTTTATCAAGTGGAGAAGTTATTGTTCAAGATTCAATTCCAATTGCTGGAAATGCTATTGAACGTAGTATTAAAGAACATTTTGAAAAAATGCACTATATATCTCTTAGCTCAATGGAGGCTGAAAAAACAAAAATTAGTGCTGGTATTTGAATAGATGGTGAAAAAGATAGTGAAAATAAAATTACTATCCATGGAAAAAGTACTAAAACTAAAAAACCTGAACAAATTACAGTTCCTAAGCAAGAAATAGCTAGAGTAGTTACCGAAGCCTTTGAACCAATTGTTGCACTATGTAGTGACATTATCGATAAAGCCGGACCTGCCTTTTCAGAAATGATTATGAAAGACGGTTTAACTATCACTGGTGGGGGTGCTTTGCTTGAAAATATTACAACTTATCTAAAAAAACGACTAAATTTAGAACATGTGATATCTGCTAATAATCCAAGAGAGTGTGTAATTAGAGGAACTCAAGCCTATGAAACTCATAAACAAGATGTATATGAAAAAGGATTCATTAGACCAAGTAATTAAAATTCCAGGTGTGTAGAAGGAGGAAAAAAAATGGGATTATTTGATAAAAAACCCAAAGAAAACTTAAATAAAAAAAGTAATATTAAGTCTATTAATGACTACCAATGATTAGCTTTAGATGTCGGAACAGAAAACTTTAAAGCAAGGTATGTTAACATTGGACTTACATATGATGCTCCAACTTATCTTGCTGAAGACTATGAAAAAAATGTTATTCTTTATGGTGAAGAAGCTAAAACTTTAATTGATAAAACAAATGAAAATGTTGTTATTAAGCGTCCAGTTCGTGATGGTAATATTACTGATCCAGATGCTTTACAACGTATCCTTGCTAAAATTTTTCAAGATTTTAGACTTGAAATTAAAGATTCAAAACAAGCTGATAAAAACCGTAATTTAATTGTTTTAATGGCAACACCAAGTGAAATTAATTCAGTACAAAGAGAAGCACTAGAAAATATAGTTCATCGTTTAGGAGCACTTCGTGGATTTGTTCAAGAAGAAGTTAAAATGGCAGCATTAGGTTCAGGCCAAGATATTTTTGGAACTGCAATTATGTGTGTTGATATTGGTGGGGGAAGTACTGATATTGCCGTACTTAGCAACGATTCAATCCTATATTCATATACAACACATTGTGCTGGAGACTATTTAACACAAAAAATTCAAGAATACATAACTAAAAAGCATGCTTTAAAAATTGGTACTAAAGAAGCAGAAGATGTTAAAAAGAACATCGGTTCACTTCTTAAATATCAAGATGAAAAACCATACACTATTTCAGGTGTTTCATTACCTAGATTAGACTCTCAACCAGGAGAAACAATGTCAATTTCTAAAACTATTGAAATTACACCAGAAGAAATTCGTGAAAATGTAATGCAAGTTCAATTTAGAGAACATGTTATTCCATCAATTCGTAGAGTACTAAGAACTTCTGGGGAAAAAGCTGCTGGTAGTGTTAGTGACTTAAAGAAAAAAGGTAAGGGAATCACAATTTGTGGTGGTGGAGCTTACATTAAAAAAATTGATGAATTTATTAAAGAAGAATTGGCTAAGGAATATTTCATCGAAGTTAAAGCTGAAAAAGGTACAAAACCAATTCGTCAAAAATATGAGGGAGATATCTTTGAAGTACGTGTTGCTCAAAATCCTTTAGATAATGTTATTGATGGTTGTGTAAAATATCGTGATACAATTTACAAACAATTAATAGCTGAACAAAATCCTAACCGCGAAATTCTAACAAAAGACGAAGATTTAGGATAAAAAATAAGTTTAAATAAAATGCACTTTTAAAATTTATAGAAGTGCATTTTTTACCTATATAAATAATAAATTACTATATAAAATTAAAAAATTAATAATCACGCTTAAAATATATCATTAACTATTTCAAAAAAAAGGGAGCGTACCGAAGATGTCGGTAACTAAAAAGTTTTAAAAATAGCTCCTTTCTTTTTTTACCCTTGAATTAAAAATAAATGACAAAAGACGAGAATAAAAATCTTGTCTTTTTTTTGTAATTGTAAAATTTTAAAATTTTTATTATTAACACTCTTTAAATATCTACTACACGCAGTGACCAAGTAGGAGAAAGTTAATAATTAATAACCCTCTTTAACGCTATTATCAACACGTGTTAGGGAACTAAAAAAGTGAACTACAACACAGTTGTTAAAAATAGTAGCTAGCATGTGGACTTGCATGGATAAATAAAAAGTGGAGTGATACCTAATAAAATATACTAACCAGTAATGGTAATTCTTGGGGTGGGAGCGAATTGGAAACTAGTATATATAGACCTGTTGTAGGGACCTATTGTATTAATTCTATTCTTTATTTAACCAACCTTGCCACTCCCCAGTGAGCAAGTGTTGGTTTTATTTTTTATTTTTTTTGAAAAAATTTTTGGGCGAGAAAATAAATTGTGAAATTTTAAAAAAAATTGAGCGGTGCCGGTTCAATTAAAATATTAATTTGCTAAACACAAATTAAATAAATATTGAATCGAATGCCTCAATGTTTTTTAAAATTTCACAATTTATTTTTGAGCCCAGAATTGATGGAATGAATAAAACGAATAGTAGTATTATTAATAATCTAAAAATCAAATTATATGTCCTTTATGCTAGGAAGCAACAGGACATATTTAGGAAAGGATTATTATGCAAATAGAATTTAAAAAAGAACAAATTGTTAAAGATAAACCACAATCTATTCTTATTGATTATGTTGAATATAGATTATCACTGCCAAAATGAATGATTAAAAATAATTCTTTTATTGTTGACAACAGTTACACGTATTGAGTTTTTAATTTAGAAAATATTAAAAGAGAATTAAGTGGTAATGAATTAATAAAATTATTAGAACCATATATTAAAGACCAAAAAATAATTGTTAATAAACCAATTGCTCCAAAAGAATATTATCTTAATGATATAAAACTTGAACCATTAACATTTTATGAACAGCATAATAGTTGATTTATGGGTGAAATAACAGATAACAAAACTAAAATTACTAATCCTTGTTTTAAATATAACATTACGTGAGAAGAAAACAGAAAAGGTTTTAAAATAAATAATCCATATAATAAAGATGATTTACCAATTAATTACATAGTTACTTCATATAAGGAAATTTCAACTCATAATGAAAAAGTATTTTTGTTGAACATGTAAACAACATAAATTTGATTATTTATTCTTTAATACTAATGATATAAAAACAAGAAAATATTTTTTAAGAGATAAAAATAGTAAAGCAATTTGTTATGACTGTATTTTAAATATTAGGTTAAGTAGGAGGTATAAATATGGATAAAGAAAAATTAATTAGTTGATTAAATTTAATTTTAGATAGTGATATAGAACAATATAATAAAGAAAAAGACATATATTATTTAAATAAATTAAAAGGTTCAATTGATATTATTAAAATTTTAATTAATAAAATACAATGCAGAGAATTTGATTAATAATGAAATATGACTTAATTATTGGAATTGACCCTGCTGGTATTGGTAATAATGGAATTGTTATATATTCAAATGAAACTAATAATATTATTTTTAATGAAACATTCAATACATTAACTGTTTTATGAACTAAAAATATTTATAAAGAAAAATTTCAATTAATTAAAGAACAATTTATTAATAAAAAAATATTAGTTATTGTAGAAAATTTCTTTTTAAGTTCAAAACAATTATTAACTAATCCATTTACAATGTTACAAGAGCAACTACTTATAATTGAATTAAGCAATTTACTAATTCAGACAGGTTTAAAACTAAAGATAATCGTTTTTTTGAAGAAAATGAATTAATTAAATTAAGAAAAGAATTAAAACAATTAAGAATGGAAAATGATATTTTAAAGCAAGCAGCACTAATAATAGGCAGAAAATAGAAATTATTACTAAAAATAAAGTTAAATATAAAATTCGTACAATGTGTCGTTTTTTAAAAATCTCTAAATCAACATATTATTTTAATTTCAAGAAAAAAGAAAATAAAATTCAAAATAATATTCATGATGAAGCTGTTATTAGTGCTTTTAAAGAAAATAAAGAAGTTTATGGTACTAGAAGATTAAAAAAAATTTAGAAAACCAAGAAATTTATTTATCACGCAGAAAAATTAAAGAAATTATGAATAAGCATAATTTAATATCAAAATACACTAAATTATCATTCAAAAATCATCATAATAAAGTCAATGATAGTCAAATAACCAATCTTGTTAATAGAAACTTTAATAATAGGGTTAAAAATGAAGTTATTGTTAGTGATTTAACTTACGTTCAAGTTAATGGTAAATGAAACTATATTTGCCTATTAATAGACCTATTTAACCGCGAAATTATTGGACATAGTGTTGGAGTTAAAAAAGATGCATTACTAGTATATCAAGCATTTATGCAATCAAATCGCTGTTTAAAAGATATCCAAATATTTCATAGTGATCGCGGTAATGAATTTAACAATAAAATTATTAATAATCTTTTATTAGCATTCAATATTACTCGATCTTTAAGCAAAAAAGGCTGTCCTTATGACAATGCTGTTGCTGAAGCAACTTTTAAAACTTTCAAAACTGAATTTATTAATGATAAAAATTTTACATCATTAATCCAATTAAAATTAGAATTATTTGATTACATCAATTGATACAACAACATAAGAATTCACAACACTTTAAACTACTTAACTCCAGTTAAATACCAACAACAAATGTCTACCAAAAAATAGTCCTAAAAAAGGTTGCCATTCCAAGTGTAACCCATCCACCTACTGGATTTACTCATTATGATACATGACAAAAATTTTTAGAAGCAAGAAGATTTGATATGTTAGCACAAAAAGATTTTCAAGGTATATTAACTTGTAAGAACCTGTTTGGAATCTTTTAAACATAATTAAACTAAAAAAGGGAATAATTATTTCTAACCTGACAGTTAATTAACATTTTATTTTCTTTGTCATTTTTTTGTTAAAAAGATTTTATCATTTGACAACTTATCGATTAAAAATTTATTTTTCAACTATAAAATAACATTTATGATATTAATTTAATCAAAAATAAGTTAGTAATTTTAAATTTAAAGATGTAGATACTGGCTTAGTTATAGGAAGTCCAACTGTAGATTATAAAAAAATAAGTCAAAAATATATGTCAGCAATATTAAATTTTAATAGTGTAGTATTTAGTTCATTAATTCAAATGCCTTATGATAGTCTACAATGATTACCATTTGCTTTAAGTTCAATTCCATTAGTAGGTAAATTATTAAATGCTTTAACATTAGGTATACCAGTAGGATTTATTATTACTCAAAATTCTCAACAATATAAAAATATGTCATTTTTTAATGGTTTTATGTCAGCATTTTTTGCTTCAAATTTATCAAGTATTATTGGTAATAATGATACAAATTGATTTATACCTTTAAATGTATTTAGTAATTCAAGTGAATTTGCATTAGGTAAAATGTTAGGTTCACATGTTAGTACAACTGCTATGACAATGAAATTAAGTGATAGAGTAAGTGTTTATCCATGAGACCCTACTACTGGTAAGAAATTAACTGTAAAAGAACAAATATCAACTGTTGATTTATCACAAAAGAAAAATAATAAAGTTTATATTTTAGCAGAAGATACAGAGTTTTTAGATATAGCAAGTCCATTTACAAATGAAGATAAAGATTGTCAATGAAATCCAACAGCAAATGGAGTTATTGATGGTTCAAATTATGCTTATATTATTGATACAATTGTAACTCAATCATTACATCAAGGTGAAGAAAGACATACATTTATAGTGATAATCCATTTACTTATCAAGGTGATTATAATGAAATATCAGTTGCACAGTTTAGATATAATAATATGGGATTATTTACTAGTAATATGTTTAATTGAACTACTTTATATAAATTAAATAATGATGAATATTCAGAAACTGAAGAAACTACTTTTAGTTATCCAGCAAAAATATTACCACCAAGTCCTCAAAATATAGCAAAATCAATAATTATTAATCCAGATTTAAAAATAGAAATGACATCAAATAATATTCCTTTAACAGATACAAGTTCAATTCCAGTAAAAGATAATCTTGATAATTGATGAAATGCTAATTCAAATAAATTAGTTAATTATGAAGTTGATTTGAAATTATTATTAGACCCTACATTATTAATTAAATCTTTTAATGATTTAAAAAGATATTATAAATCAATAACTATTTATTATAATTATGATATTGAAACAATACAAGAAGTGCATAATAATTCAATTCCCACTATAACATCAACTTTATATACTGATTTTTCTATAGAAGAAAATTTTGCCAATCCAAAAAAATATGATGGAATTCAAGAAATTTTATTAAAAGATTTAATTTTGCAAGATAACCCGCCGGTTAATAACCTTAGATTCGGTTATTGAAGTCATAATACTTCTGGTGCTACAATACAACTTGAAAAAGAAAGTGGTATTGCTAATATATATGGAATAACTAACGAACATTATAATTTAAATAATTACAAATTTAAAATCAAAGATAATGGTAATATTGGTGGTTGAGAAAATAGTTTTGAAAATAATAATTTTTTAAATTATTGTATTGTAAATAATAATTTGAAATGAAATTTTTATTTACAAGCAACATTAGGAAAAATTGAAAATATGTGATATATTACGGGTAAAATTGGCGAAGATGATAAAGCATACGCTAGAATATATTAATAGTATTAAAGCAAATATATATAAAATAATACTAAATTCAAGATAATTATGATAGTATAATATTATTAAGTTAAGTAAAATATTCAAGGAGTAAATTATGGATACAAAAAATGTTATAACTCATGAAATAGAAAAGGAAAAATTTGTTGGTAAAATCTATAATAATAAGTTTTTTTTAATAACTATTATGATGACAGCAACAATAATTTTGATGATAATAGTTGCTTCTCTATTTTTTGCTTTCTTTTGAAAATAATATTTCCCCAAAATCTTAAAATAATGTATAATAAAACCTAATCTATTAGGTTAGATAATAGATTAGGTTTAAGGTTAAAAGTTATCAGAAATGATAACTTTTTTTATTTTCCAAAATTTATTTTAAAATCTCTAAAATTAATATATACTTAGATTACTTACTTATGTAAGTATTGGAATGGCAACACTTTTTAGGACTATTTTTTGGTAGACACTTGTTCTTGATATTTGATAGGAGTTAAGTAGTTTAAAGTGCTGTGGATTCTTATGTTGTTGTATCAATTGATATAATCAAATAATTCTAATTTTAATTGGATTAATGATGTAAAATTTTTATCATTAATAAATTCAGTTTTGAAAGTTTTAAAAGTTGCTTCAGCAACAGCATTATCATAAGGACAACCTTTTTTGCTTAAAGATCGAGTAATATTGAATGCTAATAAAAGATTATTAATAATTTTATTGTTAAATTCATTACCTCGATCACTATGAAATATTTGGATATCTTTTAAACAGCGATTTGATTGCATAAATGCTTGATATACTAGTAATGCATCTTTTTTAACTCCAACACTATGTCCAATAATTTCTCGGTTAAATAGGTCTATTAATAGGCAAATATAGTTTCATTTACCATTAACTTGAACGTAAGTTAAATCACTAACAATAACTTCATTTTTAACCCTATTATTAAAGTTTATATTAACAAGATTGGTTATTTGACTATTATTGACTTTATTATGATGATTTTTGAATGATAATTTAGTGTATTTTGATATTAAATTATGCTTATTCATAATTTCTTTAATTTTTCTGCGTGATAAATAAATTTCTTGGTTTTCTAAAATTTTTTTTAATCTTCTAGTACCATAAACTTCTTTATTTTCTTTAAAAGCACTAATAACAGCTTCATCATACATATTATTTTGATTTTATTTTCTTTTTTCTTTAAGTTAAAATAATATGTTGATTTAGATATTTTCAAAAAACGACACATTGTGCGAATTTTATATTTAACTTTATTTTTAGCAATAATTTCTACTTTCTGCCTATTATTAGTGCTGCTTGCTTTAAAATATCATTTTCCATTCTTAATTGTTTTAATTCTTTTCTTAATTTAATTAATTCATTTTCTTCAACAGAACGATTATCTTTAGTTTTAAAACTACCTGAATTAGTAAATTGCTTAATTCAATTATAAGTAGCTGCTCTTGTAACATTGTACTCTTTAGCAAGACAAGACACTGACTTACCGCTTTGATATAAAGCTACTATTTGTTTTTTAAATTCATCTGAATATGAGTTAATATTGGCCATAATTATACTTCCTTTCTTTTCACTAATTTGTTCACTTGTCTACGTAATTAGTGTCCAATAAAGTGTAACCCATCCAACTTCTAGTTAAATAGACATTAGAAAATGACATATCGAATGTTAATTTTGCAGGAAATAAAAATTGAATGTGTCAATCAAGATTATCAAAAAATAATGCAGTAGTTATACCTCTAAGAACCTGTTTGGAATCTTTTAAACATAATTAAACTAAAAAAGGGAATAATTATTTCTAACCTGACAGTTAATTAACATTTTATTTTCTTTGTCATTTTTTTGTTAAAAAGATTTTATCATTTGACAACTTATCGATTAAAAATTTATTTTTCAACTATAAAATAACATTTATGATATTAATTTAATCAAAAATAAGTTAAAAAAGATCCTAAACAGGTTCTTAAACAGGTTCTAATAGATTTTGGTTTTTGAAAAGATTTTAAACCTGTAGAAACTACAAAATCTCAACTTTCATAAGCTGGATTTGATACTGATGAAGTTTTATAACTATGAACAATATCTTTTTTATTTTCACTAAATTCATAAGTTATTTCTTTAACTTCTTTTGGACTATTATTTATATTTAAAAAATTATTTGCATTTGTAAACGCTAAACCAATCGTTCCTAATAATGTTACTAAAGTTTTCATATATATTTTCCTTTCATAAATTAAAATATTACATTTTTATTTTATTAAACCTCTGGAACTCAATTAACTTTTAAATCGTTATTTTCACCAATAAAATGGTTCTTTCCTTCATCTGTTAATGTTAATTTAACATGTGTATCATGTTCTTTTAAATCTTCTGTAGTTAAAGGATCGCCATCTACTTTTACAATATTAATCATATTAATATCTAATTTTGAAAAACCATTTTGTTTTTTTTTAATTCTTTTACTAAAATAGTTTTAAATTCAGCAATATCTGCTTTACAATTTACAGTTGGAGTTGTTAAAAATTTTAAGTTTTGTTTAACAAATAAATTTAATGAAACATCATATTCAACTGTTTGATCTACTAGTTCAACTTTATTTGTTTATTGTTTTACTCCTTTATATAAATTTAATTTAACTTTAATTGTAATAAAATTTTCTGAACCAATAATTAAACCTTGTTGATCTTCTGCAGAATATATTGCTATTAATTCATTTTCTTTAACTTCAATATTTTTATCTTTGGAAATTTTTTGAACTGGAACTGTATTATTAATTGGTACTATAATAGTTGCTAAATCTACTGTTAATTTTGATCAAACAAAATCATATGTATTATTTTCTTCATTATATTTAATACCAAAACCTTCTAAATTACTAAAGTCATCAACATTGTAACTAGAAGCAAATGATTTACTTAAAATACTTTCTGATGTTTTACAAGCAAC
This sequence comes from Spiroplasma endosymbiont of Dactylopius coccus, assembly GCF_977110965.1. Classification (NCBI taxonomy): domain Bacteria; kingdom Bacillati; phylum Mycoplasmatota; class Mollicutes; order Entomoplasmatales; family Spiroplasmataceae; genus Spiroplasma; species Spiroplasma endosymbiont of Dactylopius coccus. Next base: position 1,347,728 of record NZ_OZ373019.1, read on the forward strand.
TATTGCTGTTGTACTTACTGTTGTAAATCCAATCGTTCCTAAAATATTTAATCATTTTTTCATTTTTATAAAAACCCCTTTTTTATACACTTATTATATTATTATTTTTAAAAAAAATAAAAAAATACATTTTTAAATGTCAACAATATTTTTTATCGATTAAAATGTATTTTGGGCGGTTGTCAAATTTACGAAATAATTAATTATCATATTAGTAACTTATTTCCAAAATTACCATTTAAAAATGATGATAGACAAATTAAATTCTCTTTTACCATTAAATTTATATTCGACGTATTTTAAAAAATATAGATTTTATAAGATAAAATAAAAATTATTATCAAAGGAAAAAGACAAGAAATAATCTTGTCTTTTTTTGTAATTGTAAAATTTTAAAATTTTTAATAAACGTCTTTAACGCTATTATCAACACGTGTTAGGGAACTAAAAAAGTGAACTACAACACAGTTGTTAAAAATAGTAGCTAGCATGTGGACTTGCATGGATAAATAAAAAGTGGAGTGATACCTAATAAAATATTGGAATGGCAACACTTTTTAGGACTATTTTTTGGTAGACACTTGTTCTTGATATTTGATAGGAGTTAAGTAGTTTAAAGTGCTGTGGATTCTTATGTTGTTGTATCAATTGATATAATCAAATAATTCTAATTTTAATTGGATTAATGATGTAAAATTTTTATCATTAATAAATTCAGTTTTGAAAGTTTTAAAAGTTGCTTCAGCAACAGCATTATCATAAGGACAACCTTTTTTGCTTAAAGATCGAGTAATATTGAATGCTAATAAAAGATTATTAATAATTTTATTGTTAAATTCATTACCTCGATCACTATGAAATATTTGGATATCTTTTAAACAGCGATTTGATTGCATAAATGCTTGATATACTAGTAATGCATCTTTTTTAACTCCAACACTATGTCCAATAATTTCTCGGTTAAATAGGTCTATTAATAGGCAAATATAGTTTCATTTACCATTAACTTGAACGTAAGTTAAATCACTAACAATAACTTCATTTTTAACCCTATTATTAAAGTTTCTATTAACAAGATTGGTTATTTGACTATTATTGACTTTATTATGATGATTTTTGAATGATAATTTAGTGTATTTTGATATTAAATTATGCTTATTCATAATTTCTTTAATTTTTCTGCGTGATAAATAAATTTCTTGGTTTTCTAAAATTTTTTTTAATCTTCTAGTACCATAAACTTCTTTATTTTCTTTAAAAGCACTAATAACAGCTTCATCATACATATTATTTTTGATTTTATTTTCTTTTTTCTTTAAGTTAAAATAATATGTTGATTTAGATATTTTCAAAAAACGACACATTGTGCGAATTTTATATTTAACTTTATTTTTAGTAATAATTTCTATTTTCTGCCTATTATTAGTGCTGCTTGCTTTAAAGTATCATTTTCCATTCTTAATTGTTTTAATTCTTTTCTTAATTTAATTAATTCATTTTCTTCAACAGAACGATTATCTTTAGTTTTAAAACTACCTGAATTAGTAAATTGCTTAATTCAATTATAAGTAGCTGCTCTTGTAACATTGTACTCTTTAGCAAGACAAGACACTGACTTACCGCTTTGATATAAAGCTACTATTTGTTTTTTAAATTCATCTGAATATGAGTTAATATTGGCCATAATTATACTTCCTTTCTTTTCACTAATTTGTTCACTTGTCTACGTAATTAGTGTCCAATAAAGTGTAACCCATCCAGTATATTATGATGATGATATAAAAAAGTTCTCAAACTTATTTTTTATTTTATAAATAATTAGGTGTCAACCTAATTAAAAAGTTACCTTAATTGGTAACTTTTTTTATTATATCTTTGTATATTATTTTATTCATTTTTTAAATATGTTAATATTTAAATGAAAGTGTAAATAGATAGGTGATAAAAATGAAAAAAAGGAAATAAGAGATAATTTATTATCAATAACTAAGTATTTAGTTGAAAAACATAAAATAAGACTATCAGTTAAAATTCAAAAAATATTATATTTTTTATTTTTAGATTACCTTAAAGAAAAAAATCAAAATTATTTGAAGAAGAATTTGAAGCTTGAGTATATGGACCTGTAATTCCCAAGATTTTTCATTATATTCAAAATCATGGTTTTGATTTTACAGAATATTATGATTATGATGAAGAAGTGATTAAAGAAATTAAAACATTAGAAAATAATGTCAATATCGAGTGAAAATTTCCCAAAAATATTTATCAAAAATTAAATTATTTTGGAAAGTTACACTGTTAAATAAACACAAATTCTAAATAACCCCTAAAAATTTAGTTCCTTTTTTTCATATAGGAACTTTTTTATTTACAAACCAATTTTTAATGAATATAATAAATATGAATTAAAAATAGTTTTAGAAACCTAATTGTTTTATTTTTAAACAATTAGGTTTCTAATTTTGAAAGGATTTTTAATATATGGATAAACAATTACAAGAAAGTCAAAATCAAATTTCTAAGAACCTGTTTGGAATCTTTTAAACATAATTAAACTAAAAAAGGGAATAATTATTTCTAACCTGACAGTTAATTAACATTTTATTTTCTTTGTCATTTTTTTGTTAAAAAGATTTTATCATTTGACAACTTATCGATTAAAAATTTATTTTTCAACTATAAAATAACATTTATGATATTAATTTAATCAAAAATAAGTTAAAAAAGATCCTAAACAGGTTCTAAGTTAAGTAATGAATTTAGAAGTTTGGAGAAAAAGCTAGATAATGAAAAAAGAAAAGAAAAAGAAATAAATAAAAAAATATCTTGTTTAACAAATCAAGATATTAACAATAAAAATGAATTAAAAATAAGAAATGAAATAAGAAAATATGAAAATGGACATAGAATTATTTCTCAAAAAGTAAATTATTTTGAAATTAAATTTAATTCAATAAAAGAAGAATTAAAAAAAATATCAAATTTAAAAATGGAAATTTATAACAAAAATTTAGAAAAGTTAAAAATAAAAAAGTTTGATGAAGTTGAAATTAATAGCTTTGAAAATAAAAATTATAAGGGTTTTAAAATAAAATCACTAAAATTATAAAAAAGATATTGCAATTGCAATATCTTTATATATTTAAAATGAATTTTAAGGCACCAAATTTGCTCATATTCAAACGATTTAAAAATTTATATGTTTAGTATTCAAAAAATAAAAAGCCCTTTTTAGGGCTGTTTTAAATCGAATTATTATTAATTATAAGTTATATAAATAACTTCACTTTTGGGAAATTATTACTCGATAACTAATAGGAAATTTTTACTAAATAATGACATATTTTATTTAGCAATTGAAAATATAACGAAAAAATGAACAATGCCCATTCAAAATTGAAATACAGCAATTGCTCATTTTATGATAAAATTTGAAGATAGAATTAATCTTAACTAGTACTTTGTAAAACAAAGATACACAGATTTCTAAAAAGCTTCATAATTGCTTTTGCCAATCTATTTCATCTTTAAAAAATCAGATTTATTAATTTTTTGTTGAAATTTCATTGCTTCTTCATGTGTTGGTAATTTGTCTTTATTTTCTTTTAATATACTTTCATACGTTGATAATTTATCTTCATTTTGTTCTAAAATTTCTTCATCTAAAACATCGTTAGTATTTTGCATTAAAAAAAATTAAAAACTTCCAAATGATTATTTCAAACGACTAACATTAAAGCATTATGTCCATATTCATTTACTTGATAAAGATTTCATTATTATCTATTAAATACTTAACTATCTCTAAATCATTATCTTCGATAGCTAACATCAAAATAGTGAAACCATCTTTAATTTACATAATTTATACTAACAGCATTCCTAACTAATAATTTAACTTTTTCTAAGTTATTATTCATAATAACTTGTATTATTTTTTCATTTTTCTTATTAATAAATACTCTTTTTTTTCTAATGTACTTTTTTTCTCTTTCTATAAATTAAACTTGATACAATAATAAATTTAATCTTATTAGTTTAAATTGTATTTAATATTTCTGCTTTTGTTTCAAAAGGTAATTGAGATTCTATTAAGCCCATATTCTCTCATTTTTGTTTGCTTGCATTTTTTGATTCTTCTGATAAAGGTTGCTGTAACTCTGGAATTTCAGTACTTATTAATTTTCATACTTCATTTAAAGATGTTAATTTTATTTCTTCTTCATTTAATTTATTTTTAATTTTTTGTTCTTCTTTTTTTGAATTTTTTTTATTTAAACTATTTTTTAAATTATCACAATTTTCAGTAGTTTTTTTAATTTCCATTGCAAAAAAATCTCTAATATTTTCCAATGTTGTAGATAAATCTTTTACTTCATCTTCATGTAATTCCTTTATTGAAATTAATTTTTTTTCTAAATAATTTATTTGAAATTCTAGTTTTTCAATGGTTTTATTTTGTTCTTCAATTTTTTGATCTTGTCAACTAGGTTTCTCATTTTCTTCATTTATTTCGGTTTGGATGTCAATACTTACTAATTTTGATTGATTAATTGTTCTTAAAGACTCCTGAATTTTTTCTTTTTTTTCTCTAATTGCGTTTTCTATTATTTCTTTTTCTTTTAATTTAAAATTAATTTCTAAAGTTGTGAAATCATCTTTAAATTCATTTTCTATTTTTTCATTTTCTTCTCTTATGTTTTCTAAATTATTTTGAACGTTAAAATTTTCATTAAATTTTTTAATACTATCAGCATTTTGTTCTCAATAATTTTCAATAATCTTAATAAATTCCATATTTTCTAATTTATTAACTTCTTTTAAGAAATTAATAAATATTTTTTGATCTTTACTAATATTTTTAATTCATTTTTCTTTTATTTTTTTAAGTTCAAACATCATCGTATGTTTATTTTGCTTAAAAAAATCCTCAATTTTATTAATTTTATCTTCAATTTTTTTTATTTTTTTATCATTAATACTTAACTCAGTATCATGTCTTGTAATATTATCTTGTAACTCCGCAATATAATCATTCTTTTTCTTAATATCACTATTCTTTTTTTTAATAACTACATCTATTTCTTTTAAATATTGTTTTTTTCCTTTTTTATCATCTGAAATATTTGGAATAAATATTAAATTTTCAATATTATTTTTATTTTCTTCTAAATCTTGCAAGTAAGTAATTTTTTTAATTTTTATATTTTTCTTTCGTTTTTCTAAATTTTCAATTTGTTTTCTTTTTTCTGCTATCTCTTTCTCATGTATTATAATTTGTTCTTTTTTTTCTTCTAATTCATTTTTAAATAATTCTATACTTTCTTTCACTTTATCTTTAGTTTTAATAATTTCTTCTTGTTCACTTATTAATTCTTTTTCTCGATCATTATATTTTTCAAATATATCATTGTATATTCTTTCTTCATTTTTAATAATTTTTTTAATATATCGGTTAAATATGTCATCTATTAATTCAAAGAAAAATACAAAATTTTTATCAAATTTACTTTTTAAATCTTTATCTTCATTTAAAATTAATTTATATTCATCTCCACTTTTCATTCTAAATGCTCAAAAAGATAAAATTAATTGAGTCATAACTTCTTCTTTAAAAAGGTTTTCAAAAATTTTCTCTTTTTTATTTTCTAATTCCTCATTTTTTTGATATAGACTACGAATTTCTTTATCAATTTTTATTTTTAATTCTCGTGTTTTTTTTAAAAACTCTTTTTTATTTTCAAAAATGTTTAAATTTATTGTTTTTAAAAAAATAATATCATTACTTATTGTTTCACTTAAAAAATTAAAAAGATTAAAATAATCTGTGATTTCAGTAAACTCAGTACTATTTTGGCTAACTTTATTAATTTTATTTTGTTCAATTAATGTTTTATTTTTCTCCAAGGATAATAATTTTTCATTTTGTTCTTTAATTTTACTATCAAGTTCTATTAAAAAATAATCTAATTGTCTAATTAATTTTAAATTTTCTTTTTTTTCTCAAAAATAAGAAAAGAAATTATATTTTAAATCATTTCTTAATTCTTTAATTAATTTATCTAAATCAGTTTTTTTATTTTCTTTTAATTGAGTTAATGGTGCTGATGTACTTGGGTTTTCAAAATCAGTATCTTCTGAATTAGAAAAAAAATTATCTTTTTCATTGTATTCTTTAAAAAAATTCTTAAAAGTTTCAACAACTTCGTCTAAATTTTCATCAGTTAAAGGATAATTTCTAAATTTTTTTATTAATTCATTAAATCAAGGCATAAATCTTATTCTCCTAAATTTTATTTATAAAATAAAAAAACCAATTGTTTTTAAATAAAACAATGGGTTTGAAAACTTATATTTTTCAATCTTTTGTGTTAATAACAATAAAACGCTCCTTATTCTAAAGAACTATCTTGATTATAGCTAATTAATTTATCTTTTTTTTAAAAAAAGATAAATTACTATTATATGTTTATATAATAAAAATTTATCACAAAAATTATTTTTCAGTTTTGGGTTTCATATGTGGAAATAATAATACATCTTTAATACTATTTTGACCAGTTATTAACATAACCAAACGATCAATACCAATGCCCAATCCACCTGTTGGTGGCATACCATATTCCAATGCTTCAACAAAGTCTAAATCCATAGTTGCTGCTTCATCATTACCACTATTTTTTTCTTTTACTTGCTCTTCAAAACGATTATATTGTTGCAAAGAATCATTTAATTCCGAATAAGCATTTGCATATTCTCTACCAGCAATAAATAATTCAAAACGATCAGTAAACTCTTTACTATTTTTATTTAATTTAGCAAGTGGTGAAATTTCAATTGGATAATCAAAAATAAAAGTAGGTTGAATTAAAGTTTCTTCAACAAAAGATTCAAAAAATAAATTAATAATATGACCAGTACTATTATAATGATCTGGAATATGAAGTTTATAATTTTTTGCAAGTTTTAATATAAGTTTAAATGTTTTATTTTTTTCAATATTTCTAATATTATCATCTTCAATATTATGATATTTTAAAATCATATCACTAATTTCTTGGAAAATTTTAGTAAACTCTTCATCTTTGATCATAGCTTTTTTAATTGAATCAATCATACTAATTTTTTTTCATGATTTTTCAAAATTTAATATATTTTCATCATATTCTAATGTTAATTTATTATGCACTGTATTAATTAAATGTTTTATACAAGACTCTGTTAAATCCATCATATATTTCATATCTTGATAGGCAACATAAATTTCAATAGTTGTAAATTCTGGATTATGTTTTTTACTCATACCTTCATTACGAAATAATCTACCAATTTCATAAACTTTTTCAAAACCACCAACTATTAATCTTTTTAAATGTAATTCAGTAGCAATTCGTAAATATAAATCAGTTTTTAATGTATTATGATGAGTAATAAAAGGTTTAGCGGCAGCACCACCATATACTTCTTGTAAAATAGGTGTTTCAACTTCTAAATAACCTTTATTATTTAAAAAACTTCTTAATTCATTAATAATTTGTGTACGTTGTAAAAATGTTTTTTTAGTTTCTTGATTCATAATTAAATCTACATATCTTCGTCGATAACGTTCTTCAATATCTGTTAAACCATGAAATTTATCTGGTAAAAGTCTAAGTGCTTTTGATAACATTACAATATCATAGACTTGAACTGTTAGTTCTCCTTTATTGGTTTTCATAACCTTACCTTTAATACCAAAAAAATCGCCTAAATCTGCATATTCTGCAAATCATTCAATTTTTTTTTGATTAACATATTCTGGTTTTAAATAAATTTGAAATTTACCTGTTTGATCTTGCAAATGAGCAAAGATTGAACCCTTTCCCATTTCTCTTTTTGTCATTAATCTACCTGCCATTTTAATTTGATCATTAGGTAAATTAGCAACAAATTTTGCTAACTCTTCTTTATTTTTATTTCTAAATTCGCTATTTAAAGTTTCACAATTATAATTTCTTTCTCAATTACGCCCATAAATATCATAATTTTGCTTATATAAATCTTGTATTTTTTGATATCTTAATGCTTCTTGCTCTGTCAAAATACGTCCATTAATTTCAAGTTTAGTTTCTTTCATTGTTTTCATCCTTTGTATTTAAAATAAGTATTTAAAATAAAAAAATTAAATTAAATAAGATTGTTTAGGTTTATACATAATGATATCAATTTTCAATACCAAATTCTACTGTCAACAATTAATTTTAAATTTTATAATAAAACCCTTATATTTATAATAAGGATTAAAGTTTAATTTAAATATTTCTACTAATAGATATCTATAAAAATTAGAGATAATTTATTAAACATTTTTTACTTTCTAAATGAGGCTTTTTAGAAATCTGTGTATCTTTGTGGAATGGCAACACTTTTTAGGACTATTTTTTGGTAGACACTTGTTCTTGATATTTGATAGGAGTTAAGTAGTTTAAAGTGCTGTGGATTATTATGTTGTTGTATCAATTAATATAATCAAATAATTCTAATTTTAATTGGATTAATGATGTAAAATTTTTATCATTAATAAATTCAGTTTTGAAAGTTTTAAAAGTTGCTTCAGCAACAGCATTATCATAAGGACAACCTTTTTTGCTTAAAGATCGAGTAATATTGAATGCTAATAAAAGATTATTAATAATTTTATTGTTAAATTCATTACCTCGATCACTATGAAATATTTGGATATCTTTTAAACAGCGATTTGATTGCATAAATGCTTGATATACTAGTAATGCATCTTTTTTAACTCCAACACTATGTCCAATAATTTCTCGGTTAAATAGGTCTATTAATAGGCAAATATAGTTTCATTTACCATTAACTTGAACGTAAGTTAAATCACTAACAATAACTTCATTTTTAACCCTATTATTAAAGTTTCTATTAACAATATTGGTTATTTGACTATTATTGACTTTATTATGATGATTTTTGAATGATAATTTAGTGTATTTTGATATTAAATTATGCTTATTCATAATTTCTTTAATTTTTCTGCGTGATAAATAAATTTCTTGGTTTTCTAAAATTTTTTTTAATCTTCTAGTACCATAAACTTCTTTATTTTCTTTAAAAGCACTAATAACAGCTTCATCATACATATTATTTTTGATTTTATTTTCTTTTTTCTTTAAGTTAAAATAATATGTTGATTTAGATATTTTCAAAAAACGACACATTGTGCGAATTTTATATTTAACTTTATTTTTGACAATAATTTTTATTTTCTGCCTATTATTAGTGCTGCTTGCTTTAAAATATCATTTTCCATTCTTAATTGTTTTAATTCTTTTCTTAATTTAATTAATTCATTTTCTTCAACAGAACGATTATCTTTAGTTTTAAACCTGTCTGAATTAGTAAATTGCTTAATTCAATTATAAGTAGCTGCTCTTGTAACATTGTACTCTTTAGCAAGACAAGACACTGACTTACCGCTTTGATATAAAGCTACTATTTGTTTTTTAAATTCATCTGAATATGAGTTAATATTGGCCATAATTATACTTCCTTTCTTTTCACTAATTTGTTCACTTGTCTACGTAATTAGTGTCCAATAAAGTGTAACCCATCCAACTTTTTTATTTCTGATAACTTTTCGTAATTGACTATTAACAGATTCAATAGCATTTGTGGTATAAATTACTCTTTTAATTTCTGTTGGATAACTAATAAAAACTATCAAATTTTCTCAATTTTTATATCAAGATTTAGCAATTTGAGGATATTGTTTATTTCACTTATTTTCAAATGTTTCTAAAGCCTGCATTGCTTGTTCTTCACTACATGCAGTATAAATTGGTTTTAAATCTGCAACTAGAGATTTTCTATGCTTATATGAGACATATTTCAAACTATTTCTAATTTGATGAACGATGCATAATTGATGTTCTGTTTTAGGATAAACTGATTGTATTGCTTCTGACATTCCTGTTAAATTATCACTACAAGCAATAAGAATATCATTTAAGCCTCGATTTTTCATTTCTGTGAAATTGGCTAATCAAAATTTAGAACCTTCATTTTCACTAATTCATAAGCCTAAAACATCTTTTTTACCTTCTAAATCAACTCCTAAAGCTATATACACAGATTTGTTAATAATGCGTTTATCTTGTCGTATTTTAACTACTATGCAATCAAAATAAACAATCGGATAAATACTATCTAATGGTCGATTTTGCCATGCTTTTACATCATCAATAACATCATCAGTAATTTGACTAATAACACTTTCACTAATATCAGCACCATGATATAACTCTTGTAATTGCATTCTAATATCTGATAATGTCATACCTTTTGCATATAAAGAAAGAACTTGTTGATCAAAACCATCAAATCTTCTTTGTCTTTTTGCAATTATTACAGGATTAAAATTACTATTGCGATCTCGTGGTACATCAATCTCAATTTTACCTTGTTGAGTTATTAATTTTTTTGAACTTATACCATTACGAGCATTGTCACTATTACTATGTTGATTCTTATCATATCCTAAATAATTTTGCATCTCAGAATTCAACATTTTTTCTACTAATCTTTTTGTTAATTCTTTATACAAACCTCCCTCTTTAAAAACTGTTGTTAAATCTTCAGTATTTTCTAATAATAAATCTACTGCTTTTGATATTGGATCATTATTATTAATATTTTGCTTTTTAGCCATCTGTAATTCACTCTTTCTAGGTTTATTATAGAATTAATTAAACATAGTTATTTTTGTAAGTTACACAGATTACTAAACATTACCTTCTAAATATTAATTTTGTATAAAATATGTTTTGTTAAAATATCACTTTTATTTATTTTTGGATGATAAAATTCTTTTATTTTTTTCATACCTATTCGTTTCATTACATTTTCTGATTTAATATTTAATATACTAGTAAAACTATAAATTTCAGTTAATTTTAAATTGTTTTTTGCATATTTTAAACATTTTTTAGCTGTTTCTGTTGCTATTCCTTGACCTTAAACACTTTTTTTAAAACGCCAACCAATTTCAATACATGGTCTAAAATCAACTTCGCTAAAGCCAATAAAACCAATAAATTTATTGTCTTTTTTTAAATTCAACAGCATAAAAACCAAATCCATTATTATTTAAATTATTTTTAATTTTCAAAAAATAATTTTCTGTATCATCTTTTGATAATGTACTAGAAAAATATTTCATGACATCTTTATCAGAATTTAATAAAACAAGTTCATCTAAATCACTATCTTTTCACTGTCTAATTTTTAATCTAGGGGTTTCAAAAAATATCATATTTTTACTCCTTTGTTATGATATTTTTTCTATTAACAATTTGTTAGTTTATTTAATTAATAATATTAACTTCAATTTATTTCACTTGGTTTCATTGGTTTTTCATTATTCTTTACACTAATAATTTTACCATTTTTAACGTTAATAACAGTATTTGCAACATATTGGAAGTTAGGGTTATGAGTAACCATAATAATTGATGTTTTATATTCTCGATTAACATCCAATAAAATCTCTAACACCTTACGCCCCATTTCCTCATCAAGTGCTCCTGTTGGCTCATCACAAAATAAAATTGTCGGATTTTTTGCTAGTGCTCTACCAATCGATACTCTTTGTTGTTGTCCACCTTATAATTGACTTGGAAACTTATTCATATGTTCATCCATTTCAATAACTTGAAAAATATCATCAATACTCATATTTTTATTTTTATTTTTAGCAAGATTTTCACCAACTTCAGCATTTTCACGAGCAGTTAAATTAGTTAATAAATTGTATTGTTGAAAAATAAAACCAACATTATCTCGTCTAAATTTAGTTAAATGACTATCTTTTAATAAAGATAAATTGTATCCCGCCACAAAAACATCACCAGTATTAGGTTTATCCAATCCCGAAATAATATTTAATAATGTTGTCTTACCACTTCCCGATGGTCCTAAGATAACAACAAAATCACCTAATTTAATTTTTAAATTAACTCCTTTTAATACTTCATATTCTAAGTCTCCAGTTAAGTAATATTTTTTAACATCAAATAATTCAATAACATTAGTTTGAGTATCAGGAGTATTATTAGTCATTGATATAATTTTACCTGTTAAAATTTCTTTTGAATGAGTTTTTGTTAATTTTTTAATTGCTTTTTGATTATCTTTAAAGGCTTGCAATTTAGCTTTATTAGCTTCTATTTCTTCCTTTGATTCTGGTTTATCATGAGATTTATGAGTTACTGGTGGTATTGTACCTTCGGTTTTAGATACTGACTTCTTTGTAAAACTAGATTCTAACTTATTTTTAGTTACTTGTTTACTTCCAATGTCTTTATCATCTTTTTTAATTTCCTTATTATCTTTTTTTCATTATCATTTCTCCTTTTTAATTCCATGCTTTTATAAATAACACACTCATTTTATCAATTACTTTATCTTATTTATATAGAAATGCTTAAAAAATATTTTAACTTCCTTGTAATAAAGCTGTTACTGGTTTGTATTTAATTAAATATAACCCAACAGCATAGCCAATAACCATTATTAAAAATACCATTCCAAAGCAAGATAAAATTGTAACTAGATTAGCAGCCACATTAAAAACAACGCCTGCTTTAGTTGCAATAATTAAAGTAATAATATTTCACACAACATAAGAAATAATAGTACCTAAAATAAAAGCAACCAATAAAGCAATAATATAGGAGCCAATAATCAATCTGTTAATTTCATTTACACGATAACCCAAAGATTTCATCATTGCAATAATTAATAAATTATTATCTAAAATCATATTAACAATAATTACCAATACAAAAGCTACAGCAAATAATGTTAAAATTTTTGTAATATTTATAATTGTTCTAATTCCATCAAATATTTCAACTAATAATCTTTTAACTAAATCATTAATAAAAGGTATTTTATTAATAGGTTCTAAATTTTTTGCTAATATTTGTTCTTTAGTATATTCTACAGATGGTTGCAAAATATTTATATAATTTAATGGAAAAATATTGCTCTCTTTGGATAATCAATGATTAAAAGAATCTGATATTGGTTTTGGATCTTCTGACGGGGAAGGTTTTATTAATCCAATAGATGTTCGTAAATCATCAAGATTAATATAAACATTCGAATTGTCTAAATTATTTTCAATAATTCCTTTAACTTGATAAATTACTGGAATTGTATAATTATATCAACTTGCTAACATTAAAAAGTGATCATCAATTTTATAATCATTTAAAATTGATAATGTTTTTGAAATAACTGCTGGTAAAATATAAGCTGTAGTTGTTATATTTTGTCCTTGATTATCAGTATAAGTAACTTTTTGTGCTTGTAAATTATGAGAATTATTAAAAATAGGATCAATATCACGATTTTTTGCTTCTTTAAAGTTAAATCAATTTTTTCAAACTAAATCTTGATATGGATCATTATAAAGTCCTGTTGCTTTAATTTTTTTTGTGAGCATGCGGCCCTGATTATGTCCTTTTCATTCATTAGGAGGTCTTAAATTTATTTCAATAGTTGGATAATACTTATTATTATAAATATTTAAACCTAAACTAATACCAGGCAACGGGTTTATTTCTGGATTAATACCTGTATTTGTTGAAATATAATTAAATATTTGATGAATATTTTGACAAATAATTTCCATTAATGGTTCAGGTAGTATCTTTTTTGGATTAATAAAATCTTCACAATCAGATTTAGTCTTAGTTTTTTGATAAAGGATATTAATTTCTTCGCTATTCATAAAATAATCTTTAAAATTATTATTATTAATAACACTTTCAATTTTTTTAGCTTTACTATCATTATCAATATGAAAATCATCAGCTACTCATTGATGATATTTATTAGTACCAGTTTCTTTATCTTTCACAATATCTTTTTCTGAAACTCAATCAAAAACCTGCTTATCAATACTTAAATTAGAATCATTAGTATATGTATACATTGATGAAGTTGATGTATTTCATTTAACATCTTTATTGTAATATCCATATAAATTATTTATTTTATTATCAAATAAATCAGTAGCTGAACTTTGAAATAGTAATAAAAAACTAACAAAAATAAAAGTAAAAAATACTAAAAATAGTTTTCCAACCGATTTTAGAGTGAAAGCAATTGCTAAACGTTGTTTAAATGGTCAATAACGAAAGGGGTATTTTAAAACTGAAATTAGTTTAGAACTTGAATTACTTGGTCTATCATAAATTAATAATAATGGACTAACACGTAATTTTGTTTCCGATTGCATATAACTAATTACTATAAAAATAATAGGAATAATTATTAAACTTACAATAAATACTATCCAACTAAAAAATAGTATTGGTAATGGCATAAAAAACCCAATGTTATTTAACGAATTAAATCATATTTGTAATCCTAGACCAATACCTAAACCAATAATACTAGAAATGAATGTTATCAAAAATATTAAAATTACAAAACTAATAGCAATTTGAAAATTACTATAACCAAGAGCTTTTAATAATCCTATCTGTGGTTTTTGTAAATCAATTTCTTTTCTAACATATGACATAATGATAAAAATAATAACTAATAATACTACAAGAGTAATTGCCGTAAACATTATATTTTCCATTTTAAAACTCTCTAAAATTTGTCCTGAACGAATATCTTCACTATCACTACTAATAATTGAACCAAAACTAAAACTAAAAGTTTTAATTAAAAGTTCTTCTAACTTACTAACAAAATAACTATCGTTATTGTTAACTCTTAATAAAAATATATTATTTAAATTAGTTCTAAATGTAGAATTTTTTATTAAATTATTAAACCATTGATTTGACATATAAACAGGACTTGTATTTTCAGATGTCGGATTAGGATTTGTTGCAGTACGACTACCAGTAATTCCCCAATAAGCATAGCCAAAACCAACAACTTTTAATTTTTCAACTTTATCAATAACTGTTATATAATCATTTAATTTAATATTATTAATACGTGCAAATTCAGGATTGATCACTATTTCTAATGGATTAATAGGTTTAATGCCTTCGGAAATATAAACTTCATTAATATTATTTCTTTTTGGAGCAAAATCAAAAGATTCACTTTTTTCTGAAGTATAAAATCCATTTTCTAATGAATAATAATTTTTTTTAAGAGAAATAACGTTTTCATAATCAAAAGTTTTAAAAAATGATTTAGCAAGTTCATAATGTTGCAAATTATAAATTTCATCATTTTTAACTTCGTTTTCTAAAATATCATTAAATAATATTCCTTGATAACTTAATCCTCAGTTTAACAAATAATTTTCAAAATCTTTATTAATTTCTACTCCCGAAGGAAGGGTAGGAAAACTATTATTTCTAAGATTATTTTCTTTAATTTCATCTATCTGTGCATAAATTTCTGATTCATGTAGATGACCTTCAAATTGTTTTTTGATAATTGTTTGGATTCTTGATGTTACAGTAGCAGTATCTTTATAATTATTTAATAATTGTAAATTAATACGATAGTCATATTTACCACTATTGTTTAATACTGTATAAAAACTCGATTCAGCTCTTGATGCTGTACTATAAAGCGCAGAAAGAGTAGAAATTACAATAACTAATAGTATTATAATACCTAAATATTGTAATAATCTTTTCTTGATTCCTCTTAAAACATTAACAAAAAGATTGCTCATTATAACTCCAATATTCTTATACAACTTAAAAACTGCTAATAGTATAATTTTATCATAATAAAATAATGCTAATTATATTTGAACTATATTAAAAAATAAAAATTTTAATATTATTATTAACTTCTAAACTTATTTACTTAACTACTTTTTTACATTTTTCTAAAATTGCAATTTTATTAAGGTCAGCAATACCAACATAAGGTAAGTTTCTCAATTTTTCATCGTAATCAAGACCATATCCCACTAAAAAATGATCAGGAACTTCAAAACCATATCAATCAGCTTCAATTTTAGCAACTCTTTTAGATTTCTTATCTAATAGAGTAATTATTTTTACCGATTTTGCTCCAAGTTCTTGTAAATGATCACGAATTTTAAATAACGAATTACCTGAATCAATAATATCTTCAACAATTAATAAATCACGACCCTTAACATTATTAATAACATCCATTCTTATTTTTGGTTTATTTACCGCCTTTGTTTGCCCTAAATATGACTCTACATACATAAAATCAACCAAACAATCAATCTTAAGATTTAACATAAATTGTGATAAAAAAGGTAAACATCCTCTTAATATCCCTACTAAAATAATGGGCTCTTTATTATCTTTATAATAACTATTAACTGATTTTGCAAGTTCAATAATTTTATTATTAATTACATCAGTACTTAATAATATTTTTTCTACTAATTCATGTTTTTCCAACATTGTTTTTCTCCTTATTACTTTTTATATTATATTTACCAAATAAAAAAAGAAAATAAAACAAAACTTACACATTATTGAAAATATTAAAATAGTAAGTTTTGTTTTTTATTATAATAATTTAATTATTTCTTCTTAGGAACAACTGATATTGTATCATCATCAGTCCCTGAATTATTATCTTCCTTTTTATCATTTGATTCATTATCCTCTTTGGAAGGATTTTTACTATTTTTTTGCATTTCTTTTTGCATTTCTATTACTTCAATTGGTAATTTATTATATTTATCAATATATTCTATTTGTTCAGCAGTAATTGTTTCTAAAGTCATTAATGATTTAGCAATTAATTCTAATGTATCTTTATGTTTTTTAATTGTTGCTACTGCTTCAATATAACAAACATCTAATAATTTTTTAATTTCTCCATCAATTTTAGATGCAATATCATCAGAAAACTTATTTGCTGCAAAAGGTGAATACTCATTACGTGGACTTTCAAATTGAACTAATCCTAATTCAGATGACATTCCATATTCAGTTATCATTTTTCTGGCAATATTTGTTGCTTTTTCTAAATCATCATGAGCACCAGTAGTAATATTTGCATTACCAAACATAATTTCTTCTGAAGCGCGACCACCTAAATAACCAGTAATAGTTGCTCTTAAATGTACTTTTGAATAAAACATAGTATCTTCTTTAGGAGTCATAATAGTATATCCACCTGCTTGTCCACGTGGTATTATTGTAACTTTTTGAACTTTAGAAGCATATTCTAGTTTTAAACCAATAAGAGCATGTCCAGCTTCGTGATATGATACTATTTTTTTATCCATATCAGTAATTACTCTTGAAGTTTTAGCAGGTCCACCAACAACTCTATCAATAGCTTCATCAATTTCTACTAAACCAATAACTGTTTTATTATGACGAACAGCTAACAACGTTGCTTCATTTAATACATTTTCTAATTGTGCACCACTAAATCCTGGCGTTCTCTCTGCTATTCTTTGAAAATTAACTTTTGGCGAAATATTTTTATTACGAGCATGTAATCGTAAAATTGCTTCACGTTCTTTAATATCAGGTCAACTTAAAGAAATTTGACGATCAAATCTACCTGGACGTAATAACGCTTCATCAAGTACATCAGCACGGTTAGTGGCAGCCATAATAATAACTCCCAAGTTAGTTTCATATCCATCCATTTCAACTAATAATTGGTTTAAAGTTTGTTCATTAGTTGCAGTTGAAACTGAGGCACGTTTTCTTCCTACTGCATCAATTTCATCAATAAAAATAATACAAGGAGCACTTTTTTTAGCAGTAGTAAACATTTCTCTAATTCTTGAAGCTCCAACTCCAACAAAAACTTCTTCAAATTCAGAACCAGAAATTGAAAAGAAAGGAACACCTGCTTCACCAGCAACTGCTTTTGCTAATAAAGTCTTACCAGTACCAGGCGGTCCTACAAGAAGAACTCCTTTTGGCAGTCTTGCACCCATTTGTGCATATTTTTGTGGAAACTTTAAAAAATGAACAACTTCTTCTAATTCCAATTTTTCTTCTTTAATACCAGCAACATCAGTAAATCTAGTATCTGATGTTCTAATCTTAGCACGACTTTTTCCCATTGAAAAAGGACTCATGCCACCACCGGCACCCATTTTATTCATTTTAGAAAATAATCAAAATGAACCACCAACTAATACTAATATTGGAAACATACTAATTAAAAATGTTTTTCAAAACGGAACTAATTCACTAATAATTGTGGGGTTAATATCAAAGCCTTTACCCTCTTTATCTTTTCTGAATAATTTTTCAATAACATCATGATAAAAACCACCTGTAGCAGTTCCAGAAACTGTCGCTTCAAATCGTTTTACTTTACCATTAATTCCTAAAAAACCTGTAATATAAGTAGTATGATCAAAAAATTGAACTTGTACTCCATCAATTTTACTAACAGTGTCACTACTATTGCCAGGGAGTTTACCATCTCTAAGTAATGTTTCTAATTGAAATTGATCTAAAGTTAAAGCATTACCTCTTAAAAAATATCACAATAAAATTCCAACAAATACTAAAAAAGCAACGAATAGTGCAACAATCATTCAATTAATTTTAATTCGCGTTTGCATTATTTTTTCACCTACGTTTAATTTCTAATTTATTTTCTTAAATAATACCATAATATTTTAGCACATACAAATTAGGTTTCTCACTAATATTGTTTTTATTTACTGATAATTTTGGAATTGCCACTACTTTTCCGCTTGAATTTATGATTACTGGTCATATAAGACGTTCACGATATGGAATTTTATTATCAATAAATAAACGATTAATTTTTTTTGTACCAAATGGTGTCTCAATTTCTTCTTCACCATTATTAGTTCTAATTGTTAATGGAAAATCTGATTTATTAATATATAAAGCTTGAAATTCACCACCTGTTGGTTCAGTTTTAGAAATAGTAATTTCCTTAAAATTATAGTTATTTATTTTAGAAATTTTATAACTAAATTGTTTTGGTTCATTTTTTTCACTAATATATGCAAAATTATATTCTTTAATAACTCAAGTATTTTCAGAAATACAAATAGTAATATTTGGTTTACTAGATTTAGTTAAAACTCTAACTATTTCTTTAATTTTAGCCTTTTTTAAAGATAAAACTAATTCTTCATCATATTGGCTTAAAAATTCATAGATAATCATTTGTTGTAATTTAAATTCATATTTTTTAAATTCATTAATAGCAAGCACATCATCATTAATAATGGTATTATAAATTACTTCAAGTTCATCTTTCAGTAACTCTTGTTCACTATTTAATTCTTTAATTTCACTTAACATTAAATTAATATCAAAATCAGTAAGTTTATTAATTTGTTGTTGTCTAATTCGATTTCTTTCATAAATAATTAATTCATTTGTTTCATCAAATCCATATTTAATATGATACAAAGTTAAATAGTCAATAATATCTTCTTTTTTTAATTCTAACATTGGACGATAAACCGATAAAGATTTATATGTTGTTTTAAATTTTAATCCATAATAAGAAACTATTGCCTTGCGTTGTTTTTGAATAATATATGTTTCAAGTAAATCGTAAATATGATGTGCTACAACAAGATTATAAACTTGATATTTTTGAGCAATTTCATTAAAAAAATCATATCTAAGTACACGTGCTTGACTTTGAAAATTTTGTTTTTTATTGTATTCCTCTTCTTTAATATTTTTTACTTCTAAAGTTATTTTATTATTTGTACAATATTCTCGAACAATTTGCTCATCAACATTACTACTTCAACGTTTATGATAATTAACATGACAAACAATAATTTTAAACTCATTACGTACTAAATTATCTAATAAAAACATACTATCTGGACCACCTGATACAGCTAATAAGTAAGTTATTTTTTTATTAAGTTTATTTAATCAATTAATATTCATTTTAAACACCTAACCTTACACTTATATTAAGATTATTTATATCACTTTGCTATTTCATCAATATAAGTATTATTTTCATTATGACAAATCAATGGTGGCAAAACAATCATTCCTTCTTTCACTAAAATCCTGCTTCAATTAAAAAAACATTGGCAGCCTGATTAATTTTAGGATAAACTATTTGTAATTTTTTAGGTGTAATTTGATATTTTTTTAATAAAAGCAGTGTTTCGTTTATTCTTTCTACACTATTTATCATAACCAATCGCCCTTTGTCTTTTAATAATTTACTTGCGCTAGCAATAATCTCCTCTAAATTAATATATACTTCATGTCTTGCTACAACTTTTAAAGGTTGTGCTTTTACTTTGCTTTTATCTCATAAAGGAAAAAAAAGGTGGATTACATACAATTAAATCAACTTTTTCTTTTTCTCTTTGAGCATAAATTTTTATGTCTTCATGAACAATGACAATTCTTTTTTCTAAATTATTAAGTTTTATATTTTCTAAAGCAAGTTCAACAGCTGGCTCTTGAATTTCAATACCAATTACTTTTCCTTGAAATTTTGCCGCTAAAATTATTGGAATAACAGCATTATTAGTTCCAAAATCAATTATTGTTTTAGTACTGGGTTTTATTTTAATAAAATTACTTAATAAAATAGTATCCAAAGAAACACAAAACATATCTTTTCTTTGAATAAGCTTAATTTTTTTATCATCTTGATTTAAAATTAAATTTTTTTTGTACTTTCCATAGTTTAATTATCACTTACCTTAATAAGAAAAGAATTTATTAATAAATTTAAGTTAACATTAAATTTTAATTTAGTAATTGTAAATGAAATTTGTTCTAAAATATAGGCTATGTTTTTTAAATTACTATTTTTTCATAAATTAACTAAACTTTCAATAAAAAAATTATTAAAATCATACTTTTTAAATAAAAGAAAAGTTAATTTATTAAAAACTACTAAATTAAAAAATCTAAAAAAGTAAATAATTTCTTTTTTTAAACTAATTATTTTTTTATTCAAAAGTTGATTGTTAACTTTTTTATCATTATCATTAATAATAAATTGTTTAATAATTTCAATATATTTTTTTAATTTAAGTTTACTGCTTTCATCTGTCAAAAAAGTAGTATTTGAAAATATTTTTAAAATTAATAATTGTTCATCATCATAATCGTTACTAACAAATATATCATTTTCTTTTGAACAATTTATCAATTGACAACGAGATTTAATAGTAGGGAGTATTTGATTAATATTAGTGGTAGTAAAAATTACATAAATATTTTTAGATAATTCTTCTAAAGTTTTAAGCATAACATTTGAGGCTGAAGTTGAAGAAAATTCAATTTGATTTATTAAATAAATTTTATTAGCATCTTTTTCTAAATTAGTTTTAGAAAAATCATTAATAATTTCTAAAACAATATTTTTATTCATAATATTATTTTTACTAAAATCAAATTTTTTAAAATCAAAATAACTATTAGTTTTAATTTTAAAACAATTTTGACACATATTTTCTTCAGTACATTTTTTTAATTGATTATTATTTTTACAAACAATTTTTTTTATTAACTTATTACTAACATTTATATTTAATATTTTATTTTTCGAATACAATAAAATTACCTGTGGAATATTTTCCATTACAAAAATAGAAAAATTTTCTGATTCTTCATTTTCAAATAAAATTACATTATTTTCCTTCATTAGATCCTCTAATTTTAATTTTTTTTCCTTTAAAACCTTTTTCTTCAACTAAATTTATGATTAGTTCATAAACACTATTAAAAACTTTTTTTTCTGATAAATTAGCATTTATTGTATGAACGCGATTTGGATTACTAATAGCAATTTTTTTATAACCATTATATACTTTTTGATGAAATTCTAATGTTTCTTCATCTAATCTATTCAATTTTTCACCTTTTCTTAATAAAATTCGTTGTAAACCTATTTCTGGTTTAATATCAAATAAAACCGTCAAATCAGGTTGATAATCTTCAAAAATAAGCTTTTGAATAAGATTTATTTTATCAATATCTAAATTTCTAGCATAACCCTGATATGCTAAAGTTGAGTCAGAAAAACGATCAGAAATAATGATTTTATTACTGTTTTTATTTGGCAGAATTTTTTCAATTAAATGTTGTCTTCTAGCTGCAATATAAAGCAAAACTTCTGTTCATGGATCCATTAATGTATTTTCTTTATTTAAAATAACTTGTCTTATTTGTTCAGAAATTTCGCTACCACCTGGTTCTCTCGTAATAATAACATCAAAACCATCTTGTTTTAATTGTTCTTTAATCATTTTTAAAACTGTAGTTTTACCTGCACCTTCTGGCCCTTCAAAGGTAATAAATAACATTTTTCTACCTCTTTCTATGCTAAAATTACTAAACTTTTCTAAAACTTGCCAGCAATATTTTTTTCTTTTTCATCTATTTGTTTTAATGCTTTATTTAGTTCTGTTTGTAGCATATCATTAATACTTGAATAATCATTTTCTGCTTCTTTTAATAATCCTTCAATATTAATTGAAACTAGTTTACGTCCACCTGTTATAATAATTTTAACTAAACCATCAATATCAGAAAAAGTAAATTCTTCTTTTTTAAATTTTGTTAACTTTCCTTGAATTGCTTGTGCTTGTGCTAGCATTCTTTTCATATCCATATTTTTCACCTCATATTTTTATATTTCTTCAATTTCAGTAAATATTTTTTTTATAAAATTTAAAGTCGGATCTCTATCTACATTGGTAAATGACTCAATTACAGGTTTTGATATTACAATATCTACTGGTTTTGGTAATATTTTTTTTGTTAGTAACTCTTGATATTTTTTTCTTGTTTCCTGTCATTGATTTTTATCAAGGGCATAAATCATGTATTCATTTTCTAATAAAATATTTAAAAATTCTCTATGTTCTTTACTTAAAAAACTTTGATTTATTAAATCAGATTGAATAATATTTTTGGTAATAATAATAATGCCATTAGTAGATGCTGCCGCAATAATAGTATTTATATAAACTTTAGTTATGTTTCTAAATTTATTATCATTAATAAATTTAGAAATATTTTTTCACTTTTCACTAACTTCTTTTCTAATATTTTTATCAGCTTGTAAAATTAAATTAATGGCTTTATCAATTATCTCATCATTTTTTAAATTTTTCACAGTTGGTACATTAAAAATTTCTTTTTCTTTAATACTAGTATTTTCTTCTTTTACTAAAATTGAAGTTAATTCTTCATTATTTTTATCTATTTCGCTTTTTTTTAAAATTTTTGTTATTTCATCTTTACTATTTAAATTTATACTTTTATTTTCTATATTCATAATAGATATTTTTGTTTTTTCTAAATAATTTAATGAATATTTATTCTCAAAATTTTTAATTAAATTTAATATTTTTAGTATTAATGTTGGTTTTAAATCATCAACATCTTCTTGAATTAAAATGTCATTAAATGAATTCAAAATTAAAAGTAAATCAGATTTTACTACTTCAGAAAAAATATTTACTTGTTGAATATTTATCATTTTAAGTAATTCTGTTTTTTTAGTAATAGCATAAATTAATATTTCTTCAAGAATGTAAATAAAATCAATAATATTTTTTTTATATTGAATAGTATATTCATCAAATAATGTTAATTGTTTTATTACTTGCTCAATATTACAATTAAATATATTAATTAAAAATAATATTTTATTTTTTGTTGATAAAACAGAAAATATTTTTTCAACATTTTTAAGTGTTATATTATTACCATAATTAAATGTTTTTTCTAAATAATTTAAACCATCACGTAAAGATCCTTCGCTCAATATTGCTAATTCCTCTACTGCTTCAACCTCAAAATTAATTTTTTCTTTTGTTAAAACATCAATAAAATGTTTTTTAGTTTCATTTACATTAATTTTTTTAAATTCAAATCATAAACAACGAGAAATTATAGTTGGAATTACTTTATATGGTTCTGTTGTTGCTAAAATAAAAATAATATGTTGTGGTGGTTCTTCTAAGGTTTTTAATAATGCGTTAAAAGCAGAAGTTGTTAACATATGAACTTCATCAATAATATAAACTTTATATTTAAAATTCATCGGTAATAAGTTAATATTATCTCTAATACTTCTTATTTCATCAACACCATTATTGGAAGCACCATCAATTTCTAAAATATCAATACAATTATTTGAACTAATGTTTATACAATTTTCACAAGTATTACATGCATCTCCATCAATGTTATTTTGACAGTTAATTGCTTTAGCAAATATTTTAGCCGTTGATGTTTTTCCTGTACCTTTTGAGCCTGAAAATAAATAAGCATGATTAAAACTATTATTTAAAATAGAATTTTTTAATATTCTTACAATATTATCCTGACTAATTATTTCTGAAAAAGAATTTGGTCGATACTTTCTATAAAAAGATTTATGTTTCATTTAAATCACCTATATTTATCCTAACAATTTTTTATAAAATTTGTTATAAAAACAATTATTATAAATTACGAATTTCTCCAAAAAAACTTTGTAACATTTCTTTACTATCTAAGTTTAAAGAATAAGTATATTCACTACGATGATTAAATCTTTTATCTAATGTTAAATTATAGAGTGATTCAACGCATCCAAACTTACTATCTTTTAAAGCAAAAACAATATGTTTTATTCTTGTTTGTAACAAAGCCCCTACACACATTAAACATGGTTCTAATGTTGTATAAATAGTACAATTTAATAAACGTCAATTATTAATTTTTTTACATGCTTTTTTTATTGCAATAATTTCCGCATGTTGAGTTGGATCTTTGTCTTTTTCCTTTTTGTTAAATCCTCTACCAATAATATTATCATTTTCATCAACAATAATTGCACCAATTGGAACATCACCATTAATAGCAGCTTTTTTAGCAAGCTTTAAGGCAATTTCCATATAATTTTGTTTTTTCATTTAAAGAAACCTCTTTTTTATTTTTCAAAATAAAACCACCGCACACAATCCTAATCCTTATGGCTGCTACCTTTCGGTCCTGACCCGGTTCGAATGTAATTGTTGCAGTGGCATTATTAATTATAACATTTTTTTTATAAAAAAATACATTTTTTTTAATTTATAATGTTTCACGTGAAACATTATAAATTAAATAGTTTTTAAATTATTCATATAAGGTTGTAAAACAATAGGTATATTTACAACATTATCTTCTTCAACATAAAAATTTTCTAAAATTGCTGCAACAACTCGATCAATAGCTAATCCCGATCCATTTAGTGTATGTGGACCTATTTTCTTATTATCTTGACTAACTCTAGTTTCCATTCTTCTTGCTTGAAAATCTTCACAATTACTACATGAAGAAACTTCACGATAACACATTTGAGAAGGTAATCATAATTCTAAATCATAAGTTTTAGCAGCACTAAAACCAATATCACCACTACATAAATTAATAACTCTATAAGGAATATCTAATTTTTGTAAAATTAATTCAGCATTATTAGTTAACTCTTCAAGGGCATCATAAGATTTTTCAGGATCAACAATTTGAACTAATTCTACTTTATTAAATTGATGTAATCTAATTATTCCTCTTGTATCTCTACCAGCAGAACCCACTTCTGAACGAAAACATGGTGTATAAGCACACATTTTTATTGGTAATTCAGAAAAATTAATAATTTCATTACGATAAATATTTGTTAAAGGAACTTCTGCTGTTGGAATTAAATACTGTTCGTTATTTAATTGAAATAAATCATCTTTAAATTTAGGAAGTTGCCCTGTACCAAATAAGTTTTCTTTATTAATAATTAATGGTGGTAAAAATTCAGAATAACCATTTTTTAAATGAGAATCAATCATAAAATTCATTAATGCTCTAACTAATAAAGCACCTTTATTTTTATACATAATAAATCTAGTACCACTTAATTTAGTTGCTTTTGAAAAATCAATTATATTTAACTTTTCAGCAATTTCTCAGTGTGGTTTACTATTTTTTTTAATAACTTTCCCTCATTTTCTAACTTCTTGATTATTAGTTTCATCGTTTCCTTGTGGAACTGAAAAATGTGGTATATTAGGAATTACTAACTGTAATTCATATATTTTATCTTCTAAATCTACAATTTTTAAATTATTTTTTATAATTTTTTCTTTTAAAATAATCATATCATCTTTAATTTTTTTTATTTGATCATTTTTTTTATTTTTTAATAATTCACCAATTTGTTTAGACTGTTTATTTCTTGTTTCTTCTAATTTTTGATTTTTTGTTTTTAAAGTTCTTATTTCTAAATCTAAATTAAAAATTTTATTTATTTCGTTTTTATAACTTTGGCCCCTTGTTTCTATTTTATTAATAGTTTTTTCCAAATTATTACGTATTTTTTCTATATCAATCATTTTAGCACCTCTTAAATTAATCAATAAAAATAGTTTTTTCTTTAGTGATTGGGATTGTTACAATTGAAGAAATTGCATCATCTTCTGTTTTAAATCTAATTAATTTAACACCTATAGTATTTCTACTTGTAGTTCTTATATCTTCTAAAGAAAATCTAATAACTGTACCTTTTAAAGTCATAATTAATAAATCATTACTATTATTAGTGTTACTTATTGAATTTATACCAATTAATTTTCCTGTTTTTTGAGCTAATTTCATAGAAATTACACCCTTACCACCACGATTTGCTAAACGATATTCTTCAAATCGTGATATTTTTCCATAACCTTTCTCACTAATAGAGACAACTAAATCACCATCTTGATTAGAACACATTCCAATTACATGAGTACCTTTTGTATCTATTCCTTTTACTCCGCTGGCTATTCTTGACATTACTCTAACTTGATTTTCATTGATTCTAACTGCTCGTCCATTAGCCACAGCAATAATTATTTCATTATTACCTGTAGTTTTCAGAACATCTACTAATTGATCATTTGAACGCAATTTAATAGCTATCTTACCATTTTGGTAAATAGATTTAAATTGATCTAAAGTTGAACGTTTAATAATTCCTTTTTTAGTAACAAAAAATAAATTAGCATTTATATCATAATCTTCTGATATAGCAATTATTGTTTTAATAGTCTCATTTTTTTCTGTTGCTATTAAATTAACAATTGGTGTTCCTTTAGCTGTTCTTGAATAATTTGGTACCTTATGAGCACGAATTCGATAAACTTTTCCTTTATTACTAAATATTAACAAATCAGAATGAGTTGAAGTAATTAAAACTTTATCAATATCATCAGTATTAATATCAGTGCCACCAACACCTTTAACACCAACACCACCACGATGTTGAGTTCTATATGTATCTAAAGGTAAACGTTTAATATAACCACTTTTTGAAAGCGTTATAACCACCTGTTCTTCTTTAATTAAAGCTTCATCAATAATTTCACCTTCATAATTTTCAATAATTTCAGTTCTTCTATCATCACCATAATTTTGTTTAATTGTTGTTAACTGAGAAATCATTAATTCTATTTGCTTAGAAGGTTCATTAATTAAAGTTCTTAATCGAATAATTTCTTCATTAATAAATGATAATTCATTATTTAATTTTTCTTGTTCTAAATCTGTTAAACGTTGCAGTTTCATTTCTAAAATAGCTTTAGCTTGTTTTTCAGAAAATTCAAATTTATTCTGTAAATTAGTTAATGCTTCTTCTGTTTTCTTTGATTCCTTAATTATTTTAATAATTTCATCAATATTTTGTAATGCTTTAACAAGACCAAAAATAATATGATATTGATGTTCATATTTTTTTAATTCAAAATTAGACTTATTAAGAATAATTTCAATTTGATGTTCAATATAAATTTCAATCATTTCTTTTAAATTCATTACTTTAGGTTGTTTATTATGTAATGCTAATAAATTTATTGTGAATGTTGTTTGTAATGAAGTAAATTTATATAGTTGATTTAAAATAAGTTCAGCATAATCAATATTTTTAATTTCTAATACTAATCTTATTCCTTCACGATTAGATTCATCTCGCAAATCAGTTATATAATTTACTTTTTTTTCTTGAACTGCTTTAACTATATTATTTATTAAATTAGTTTTATTAGTTTGATAAGGTATTTCTTCAACAATAATTGCAGGTTTACCATTTGATAATTTTTCAACTTTAGTTTTACTACAAACTGTTATTGTTGATCTTCCGTTTAAATAAGCATTTTTAAATGAATTTACGCCTAAAATCATTGCACCTGTAGGAAAATCAGGTCCTTTAACAATATCTAATATTTCCATAATATCACAATCAGGATTGTGAGCTACAAAAATAATTGCATCAACTATTTCTCTTAAGTTATGTGGTGGAATACTTGTTGCCATTCCAACAGCAATACCTGTTGTTCCATTAACTAATAAATTAGGAAAATAAGCTGGTAAAACACTAGGCTCTTTTTCAGCACCATCATAATTTTCAACAAAAGTAACTGTATTTTTATTTAAATCTTTAACCAACTCTCCTGCCATTTTACTCATTCTAACTTCAGTATATCTCATAGCAGCAGCACTATCACCATCAATTGAACCAAAATTACCTTGGCCATCAGCTAAAGGATAACGATAATTAAATTCTTGTGCCATTCTTACCATTGTTTCATAAACTGCAATATCACCATGAGGATGAAATTTTCCAATACATTCTCCAACAATACGTGCTGCTTTTTTATAAGGTTTATCATATGTCATACCTAAAATTGCTAAAGAATATAAAATTCGACGATGTACTGGTTTCAATCCATCTCTTGCATCTGGTAAAGCTCTTGAAACAATAACTGACATTGAATATTCTAAAAAACTAGTTCTCATTTCATCAGATATATTACGAACATATTTATTAGAAATAAATGTTTCATTTTTTTTAGTTATTTCGCTCATATATAAACTCCTAATTTTATTTTATTAACTTTTAAGCATCAATGTTTTTTACATATTTAGCATTTTCTTGAATAAATTCTTTTCGTGGAAATACATCTTTCCCCATCAATATTGAAAAAGTTTCATCTGCTTCTGAAGCATCATCAATACTTACTTGTAATAAAATTCTATGTTGTGGATCCATAGTTGTTTCTCATAATTGTGTGGCATTCATTTCTCCTAAACCTTTATAACGTTGAATGTTAAAATTAGTTCCATTAAAATTATCTTTAATTTCTTGCAATTCTTGATCATTATATGCATATTTAACAAATTTACCACTATAAAATTTATATAAAGGAGGCTGAGCTATATATATATAACCAGCATCAATTAAGGGACGCATGTAACGATAAAAAAATGTTAATAATAATGTTTTAATATGTGAACCGTCAACATCAGCATCAGTCATAATAATAATTTTATGATAACGTAATTTAGTAATATTAAATTCTTTACCAACACCACAACCAAAGGAAATAATAAGATTATTTATTTCTTCGTCAGAAAAAACTTTTAAAAGTCGTGCTTTTTCAACATTAATTATTTTCCCTCTTAATGGTAAAATTGCTTGAATTTCTCTACTTCTTCCCAACTTTGCAGTTCCACCAGCTGACTCACCTTCGACAAGAAAAACTTCTGTTTTAGTTGGATCTTTAGAAGAACAATCTGCTAATTTACCAGGTAAATTAGAAAATTGTAAAGGTTTTTTTCTCGAAGTCATAATATTCTCACGTGCTTTTTTAGATGCTAAACGTGCACTTACTGATAAAATAACTTTGTTAATAATAATTTTTGCTTCAGCAGGGTTTTCCAATAAAAATTTATTAATTATTTTTCCAGTTACATTAGAAACAATTTTTCTAACTTCAGAATTACCAAGTTTTGTTTTAGTTTGCCCTTCATATTGTGGATTAGGATGTTGAACTGAAATAATTGCTAAAATTCCTTCTTTAACATCATCACCAGTAAATGTTTCATCATTATTTTTTAAAAGATTATTTTTTTTCGCATAAGAATTCAATTCTCTTGTTAATGCTAAACGAAAACCATCTTCATGTGTTCCACCTTCAGGTGTATTAATATTATTACAAAATGAAAATATTTGAGATTCTTCACTTTCATTATATTGAAAAGCTATTTCTGTGTTTATACCATTTATTTCAAACTCTCCATAAATAATTTCATGTTTTAAAGATTCAAATTTATTATTTAAAAAGGCAACATATTCTTTAATGCCCCCTTCATAACAAAAAGTTTCTTCTTTATTTTCACGTTCATCAATAACTTGAATAGTTAAACCTTTATTTAAAAAAGCAAGTTGTCTTAACCTTGTTTTAATTATTATAAAACTAAAATTTACAGTTTCAGTAAAAATACTTTCATCAGGTTTAAATAAAACAGTTGTTCCTTTTTTATCACTTTGTCCAATAACTGCCAATGGTAATTCTGGTTTACCACCTTCAATATATTTTTGAAAAAAAATATTACCATCACGGTAAATAGTAACTTCCAAATACTTACTTAAAGCATTTACTACTGAAGCACCAACACCATGCAAACCACCTGATACTTTATAAGAACCATTATCAAATTTTCCACCAGCATGTAATGTAGTAAAAACCGTTTCTACTGTTGAAATATTAGTCTTTGGATGTATATCAGTAGGAATACCTCGACCATTATCTTTTACTAATATTTCATTATTTTTAGTAATAGTTACAGAAATTTTTGTACAAAAACCGGCAATAACTTCATCAACAGCATTATCAACTATTTCTCAAACTAAGTGATGTAATCCTCTTTCTGCAGTGGAACCAATATACATTCCAGGTCGTTTTCTAACTGCTTCTAGTCCTTCTAAAACTTGAATTGAGTTAGCATTATAATCATTTTGAGTCCTTGTGCTCACTATTTTCACTCTCTTTCATCATTAAATATTTTCATTAATTTAATAATGAAAATATTTAAAATTTCAAAAATAAATTCAAAAAAAGACTTTTTATTCTTTAAAATAAGCATATTATTTTACATTTTATGTATAAATTATACATTTTTTTTGATTTAAAACAACATATTTTTTTTAAAAGAAAAATTAAAAAATCTTTATTCAAAAATAATAAATTACTTTTTTAAAAATATTTAACAAAAAATCTATTTAAAATTTTCTATTAAATTAATAATACTATTTGCCATTTGTTGATGAAATCACATACCTGGATGAAACTCATCAAAATAAAAATATTTATTTAAATTACTTTCATTAACTCCAGAATTAAAAACTGGTTTATAAGAATATTTTGTTTCTTTAGACATCATTTTACAAATTGTAGCACTAGTTTCAACAATTCCATCTGGAATTTTATTTTTAAAATTATTCATATCAGTTGCTAATTCTCTTGAAAGAAAAAAAGGTGTAATAATATTTTTATAAATTATTTTCATTTCTAATATCATTTTTTTTCATCGTTTTTGATATTCAATACATGTTTTACGTGCTATTTGTATTTTTTGTTGATTATTATGTAATATCTTTTTAATTTTTGGTGTTAATGTTAAGTCAGGAACATCACTAATAATAATTTTATTTGCACCATTTTTAATTAATAATTTTATTGCTTTTTTTTCTTCATTTATTACATTATTAATCTTACTGTTAATAATAATAGGATCTGTTTTATTCATTAAATTACCAATATCATTAGCTCCCATTTCTATTCAAATAACATCTTTTTTTTGTAAAGAATGTTGTAGTAACAACATTTGTGTTTGATGAGACAATTCAAAAGTTTTAATAATATCTAAATTATTATCACTGCTATCAGCAACTTCTCCTCCATAAGCATAATTATTACCCAAACTTTGAAATGTTTTACCATTGATGTTAAATAATCACCCAGGTTTAAAATTAATATTTAATTTTTCAGCAATTAATTGTGAAGCTACTTTATTATTACTTCAACAATTATTATAATAAGGTTTATCTAATTGAAAATGTTTAAATTTACTATTACTATTTTCTAAATATTGATTTTGTGCAAATGTTCCTGCACCAGTATCTGATAAACTATCTCCTAAAACATAAAATTCACTAATACTATCTTGCTTATTTTTACAAGCAATTATATTTAAATTAGTAAAAATTAAAATAGTAAACATACTTAACAATTGTAATTTCTTCTTCATTATTTTTTACCTTTTCTTAGCTTATTAATTAAAAATAACTATTTTAGTTATATCATATTATTTTTCTCCAATTGGTAAAACTAGTTGTAATAACCCAGTTTCTTCTTCACTATCAATAATTGTATAATTTTTTGGTCAAGAAATTTTCAAATTTACTTTTTTACATTTATTAAAAGATTTTAAAGCATTAATAATTAATTTTGAATTAAAAACTACTTTTATTTCTTCTTTTAAACTTTTAGATTTCACAATATGAAATTTTTTAAATTGTTCAATTACTTCACCTATACTATCATTATTAGATAAACAATTAATTTTAAAATCATTTTTTTCCACATTGATTCAAAATTGAATCATAGGTGAAGTATCTTTTTTTGCTAAAATTATTGATAATTCAATAATTTTTAAAAATTCTCTAACGTTATTAATTTCAATAATATTTTTTTCTTTTTCTATAATATTTTTAATAATATCATCCGTATTTGGATAAGTACCTTCAATCATTCGTGTTTGAAATAAAAAATTTTCAATTTCAATAATTAAATTATAATCATTTTCAAAATAAAAATTTATATTTGAATTTAAATCACTAGTAATTTTATCAATTTCATTTAATAAATGAACTGGAATATTAAACTCTTTATTACTAAATTCTAATTTTTCTTCAAAAGAAAATCACTTTTTTGCTAAACAATATCCATCAGTTGCTGTAACAAATAACTTTTGATCATTAAATTTAAAATTAATTCCACTTAATGCTGGTTTATTATTGTTTGTATTTGTTGCAAAAGCAATTTGTTCATTTATATTTTGTAACAAACTTTTATTAAAAGATACTTTATTTTTAATATTTTTATTAAAGTTAATTTTTGGAAATTTTTCAATTGTCAATGTACTTAGTTTGAAGATAAAATCATTATTATCGTTTTTAAAATTACTAATGATTAAGTTATTAATTTTAAGTTCAAATAAAATTCATTCATCTTCTAATTTACTAAAAATATCATAAATAATTTTAGTATTAATTAATACCGAACCAATATTTAATATTTTTAAATATTTTTCATTATTATTTAGTTCATATTTTAATGATAAATTACCATTAGATGCGGTTAAAATTATTTTTTCTTTTTCAACTTCTAATAAAAAACAAGATAATTCTTCATAATTGTTATTAGAAATTGTTATTTTTATTATTTTTTTTATTATTTTGAATAATATAGAACTTTTGATTTCGATTTTCATAAATATCTCCCATTTTTAAACATTAATAATTAATTATATATTATATATATTAATTACTATTATTTATTTAATTATTATTAATATTAAAATGTGGATTAATGTGAATAACTAATTTTAACTTATAAAATCATTAAAAAATCAGGATTTTATAAGTTAATAATTTATGATTAAAATAGTGGATTAATTGTGTTTTAAACATTCACGTGATAATCTTTCAATATTTTTTTTAAATTCATAATTAGTTTCAATATTTTTTTTAATTTTGTTATAAGCATTCATTACTGTTGTATGATCTTTACCTCCAAATTCAGAACCAATTTTTGTATATGATTCATTTAAAAGTGTTTTTATTAAATACATTGCTACATGGCGTGCTATTGTTATCGTTTTAACTCTAGAAGTACTAATCAATAATTTGATTGGAATATTATAATATTCAGATACAATTGTTTTAATTTTTTTAATAGTTAGTTTTTCTTTTAATGAAGTATTTGATGTTTTAAAAGCTTTCATAACGTCTTCAAGCACTATTAAATGATTAGGCTTTATATATAAAATGCTATAAAAAATTAATCTATTTAATGCTCCTTCTAATTTTCTAACATCACTATTAAAATTTAAAGCAATAAAACTTAAAGATTCTTCAGTAAAAATACTTGGATCATAATTTAAAGACTTAATTTTTTCTTTTAAAATAATTAATGAAGTTTCAAAATCTGGTGAATCAATACCAACACTTAAACCACTTTGAAATCTTGAAACATTTCTTTCTTCAAAACCATATAAATCATCAGGATGTTTATCTGATGTAATAACAATTTGTTTTTGTTTGTTAACAAAACTATTAAATATATGAAAAAATATTTCATTTGTTTTACTACGATTAGCTAAAAATTGAATATCATCAACTAGAAGAACATCGTATTGATTAAATGAATCTTTAAATTTTTCAATATCATTAACATTTTGTTTAATAATTTCTGGTACCATACGACCAAATTCTTCAGAAGATAAGTAAAGTACTTTTTTTTGATTATTATATTTTGTTAGTATTTCATTTTCAATAGCATGAAGTAAATGTGTTTTTCCTAATCCAGAATTACCATAGATAAATAAGGGATTTCAATACCTACCAAGTTCTATGGTAATTGAAAATGCTGCTTGATAAGCATCGTTATTTGATTCACCTTTAACAAAGTTATTAAATTGAAATTGTTTTTTAATTTGTTGCAATTTATTAAATTCAACAAAATCTTTTTCTACATATATTTTTTGTTTCTTTGCTTCATTAAGTTCTAAAAATTCAATTTGAAGATTTTGTTGAATAATTCTTTCCAAAATTTCTTTAACTTTAAATGTTATATTTTTAGTTAAAATTTCTTTTGCAAATAGTGAATCAACAATAATTAAACATTTATTTTCAAAAATATCATAAATATAAGTGTTTTTAATATAGTTATTAAAAATACTTGGATCAATCATTTCATCATATTGAAGAAAATTTCTAACTTTATTTCAAATATTTTGAAAGTTTTCTCGTTTATTATCAGTGTCATTCATTTTAAAAACCTCTTTAATTAATATAATTATTGTGGATAAATTGTGGATTAATGTTGATAACTTTTTTATAATTATAATCTGTATTATACTTTTAAAAAAAATAAAAAAAATAATATTTATTATTTAATATTATAAATGATTTATTTTTTTGTTAAACTAATATTGTTTTTATTAAAAACAAACAGAATAATTTGTTAAGATATAAATATTATGTTAGAATACTCTTAATGATTTTTTATTAGAATTTTAAAAAAAGGAGAAAAAAATGAAACCGACATATCAACCAAGTAAGAGAAAACATCAAAAAACTCATGGTTTTTTTGCAAGAATGAAATCTGCGACAGGGATTAATGTTATTAAAAGAAGACGTCAAAGAGGACGTAAAAAATTAACAGCATAGTTTAAAAAATAAAATAAGGTGAACAAAATATGGAAAAAAAATACCGCCTTTTGAAAAATCATCATTTTAAATATTTAATTAATGAAGGAAAAAGTATTTCAAATGGTCAATTTTTTATCTATTATATGAATAGAGTAGATTTTGAAACTATACGAGTAGGTGTATCAGTAGGAAAAAAACTAGTTCGTTTTGCTTTTGCACGTAATAAGATTAAACGTCAAGTACGAGGAATGTTAGTAGATATTAAAAAAGATTGACCAGTAGATATAGTAATTATGATTAGAAAAAATTATTTATCTAATACATATGAAGAAAATCTTAGATCTTTATTACATCTTTTAATGAAAATCCCATTATAGGAGAGTAAAATTAATGCAATATAAAAAGTTTTTATTTCCTGAACAACAGAAAAAAAACGTTTGATTAAAAATAACATGAAAATGAACTAAAATTATTTTAGGGACTTTTTTATTGATGTCAACACTTTGAGGTTGCGGTCAGACTATGGGTGATCCTAATGTTGCAACTAGTGATGTTATTTCAGCTTATGATTTTCAAAAATATAATGTAGCGGCTGTTTTTTTTGAATTACTTATTGGTAACAGTGATGTAGCAAAAAATCACATTTTTCATTTTAATGGTAATAATATTTATGAATATGGATTTACAGGGATTAGAACATGAAGTGAAGCTTGAACGCAAACTAAATCACCGTTCTTTGGAATGTTTGTTTATCCAATTGCTTGAATCTTAGTTAGTATTTCTGCTGGATTAAGTGGTGGAGTTGATGTAAATTCAAAATATTGATCAGTAAGTGTTATTTTTGCTATTATTTTTACAACCTTAATTATTAAACTTATTACATTAGTATTTACTTTTAAAGCCCAACAAAATCAGGAAAAAATGCAATCAGTGCAAATGAAAACTTCCGAAATTCAAGCCAAATATAAACATTCACGTGATCCAAGTGCAAAACAAAAACAACAAATGGAATTAATGGCTATTTATAAAAAAGAAGGAATAAATCCAATGGCTGCTTTTATTCCAATGTTTTTATCACTTCCTTTCTTAACAGCTATGTTTACTGTTATGAAATCAACTAATTTATTAAAAAATACTGTTGTTGGTGCTATTAGTTTAGTTGAACAACCATGAACTATGGTTACCCATGGCCAATTTATGTATTTAATAATTATTGTTATATATATACCAACACAATTAGTTTCTATGTTATTACCGATGTTTTTAAATCGTTTACGACAGAAGATTAAAACTAAAGAAGCAAAAGCTGCATTAAAAAAACAAGTTATTATTCAAAGCGTTATGATTTTTATGTTTTTATTTTATGTATGTGTTGCTCCTTCAGGATTAGGCATTTATTGAATTATTTCTGGAATATTACAAATATTTCAAACTCTTGGTTTTCATTACTATAATAAACATAAACGTAGCCGTTATAAAAAAAATGGTACAATTAGTACACCATTTTCAAGTAAGATTAAAAAGATATTTACAAAATCTGAAATAGTTGTTCAACCTAAAAAAAATAAGTAATTTATTATAATGTGGAGAAAAAAAGATGGAAATTAAATCATTTAAAAAAAATACTGATTTAGAAAAAACTATCAAAAATTTACCCCCCAAGACATTTTATATAAAATTAGGTATAGAAGTTTATTTAAAACCATTACTAAAATTTTTATTTTTAACGAAAATGATGTTAAAAATTATTTAAATGATAAATGACATGATTTATTGGAACTTTTTAATATAAAAAATTATCAAGAAGAAATAATATTAAGTGGCAATAAATTTTATATTAATATTAATTGTAAAAATGAAAATTCAATTTTAATTGGCAAAAAAAGTTATACAATTAGTGCTTTACAAAATTTACTTATTACTTATTTAGAAACAAAATTTAAAAGAAACTATCAAATAGTAATAAATGTTAATAATTATTTAAATATTCAAAAACAAAATTTAAAAATTAGAATATATGAAATTATAAAAAAAATAAGAATAAGTAAAGAAATGTTTCATTTTGAATCAATGCCTAATAATCAAAGAAAAATTATACATAAAATAGTTAAAAATATTGAAGGAATATCAAGTTTTTCTGAAGGTATAGGTTATAACCGTCATGTAGTAATTAGATTGGAAAATTAGAGTAATCTAAGATTTTAAATCTTAGATTGTTTAAATGAAAAGAGGAAAAAATGTTAAATGATACTATTACTGCAATTGCAACCGCCCCTTTAAATCAAGCAATTAGTATTATTAGAATTTCAGGAAAAGATACTTATGAGCTATTAAATAAGGTTTTTGATAAAGATATTTTAAATCAAAAAGGTCACACTTTAATAACAGGATATATTATTGATCATAATAAGAATAAAATTGATCAAGTTGTTTTGGCATGTTATCGCGCTCCCAAATCTTTTACAGGTGAAGATACAATTGAAATTAATTGTCATGGTGGAGTGCTAATAACACAAAAAATTTTGCAATTATTACTATCTACAGGTATGAGAATGGCAACAAGAGGAGAATTTACGAGAAGAGCTTACTTAAATGATAAAATTGATTTAATTGAAGCAGAAGATATTAATGATTTAATTATGGCTGAAAATAATACTATTTTAAAAACCGCTATTAATAGTTTAAGTGGTAAAACAAGAATACTAATTGATGAATTATCTTCAGAATTACTAACTTTAATTGCTAATATAACAGTTAATATTGATTATCCTGAATACGATGGGGTTGAGGAAAAAACAATTAATAATGTTATTCCTTTAGTTGAAAAATTTTTAAATAAAATAAAAGTTATTAAAGAACATAGTAAAATTACTAAAACTATAAAAGAGGGAATTAATACAGTTATTATTGGAAAACCTAATGTTGGAAAATCTTCCCTATTAAATGTGCTTTTAAATGAAGATAAAGCTATTGTTTCTAATGAAGAAGGAACAACAAGAGATCTGGTAGAAGGCAAAATTAATTTGGGTGATATTAGTTTAAATTTAATTGATACAGCAGGTATACGTCATACTTTAAATGATATCGAAAAAGCAGGTATTGATAAATCACATAAGGCTTTAAACGAAGCAGATTTAATAATATTAGTACTAGACGGTTCAAAAGATTTAAGTATTGAGGATAAACAATTATTAGAAAAAATAAAACATAAAAATTACCTTATTGCTATTAATAAAACGGATTTAAGGTTAAAATTAAAATTAGACATTAAAAATAATTTTAATGTGGTAAAAGTTAGTGCAATAATGGGCGAAATTGAAAATCTAATTTTAGGAATAAAAAATAAAATTATAACTACTGAAATTAATTTTGATAAAGAATTACTTTTTGCGAATACAAGACAATTAGCATATTTGGATGAAATTGAACTTAGTATTTCAGAAGCATTAAAAGATTTAAAAAAGAATATTTCGATAGACTTAATTATTGTTCACTTACAAACTGCATGAAATAAGATTTTAGAAATGCAAGGTAAAAAATTTGAAACTGATTTATTAGATGAAATTTTTAAAAGATTTTGTTTAGGAAAATAAAAGGGAAGGTAAAATATATGGCTAATAATGGAATTTTTGATACTCATTGTCATTTAATGTCAAAACATTATGATGAAACAGAAATATTAAAATTATTAACTGATGCTTATTCAGCAGGTGATAGTATTGGTAGTATTTGTAATGTTGGTTTTGACTTAAATACCAGTAAGCAAGCTGTTAGTCAAATTTATGAATTTGAGAGTGAAGAAAAAATTCCTAATCTTTATGCAGTTGTAGGTATTCATCCAACAGAAGTAAATACTTGCGATAGTAATACTATTTCAGAATTGAAAAAATTAATAGCAACCGGTAAAGTAGTTGCTATTGGTGAAATTGGATTAGATTATTATCATAAATTTACAGAACCACAATTGCAAAAAAAATGATTTATTGAACAACTAAAATTAGCTAAAGAACATAAATTACCTGTATTATTACATATTCGTAATGCGTTTGAAGATGTTTTTGAAATTATTAAAAAAGAAAATATTACTAATGGTGTTCTTCATTGTTTTACGGGAACAAAAGTAATAGCTGAAAAATTTATAAAACAAGGTTTTTATATTTCTTTTGCAGGTAATGTGACATATAAAAATGCTTTGAAGTTACAAGAGGTAGCAAAAAATATACCAATTAATAAAATATTAGTTGAAACAGATGCGCCATATTTAACTCCTGAACCAAAAAGAGGCAAAAATCCCAAAAATGGATTAACAATTAATCATCCAGAAAATATAATATTTACAGTTAATAAAATAGCTGAATTAAAGAAGATCCCAAAACAAAGTATTATTAATGCAACTAGGGAAAATGCTATTAATGTTTTTAAATTAAATAATGAATTGAAAAGAAATAATGAGTAATAATGAGAAGTTTAAAGTAGCCATTTTTTTAGCAACAGGCTATGAAATGGGTGAAGTAATAATTACTATTGATCTATTAAGAAGGGCTAATATTATTATTGATTTAGTAAGTATTGAAAATGACTTAAAAATCAAATCAAGTCATAATGTTTTTATTTTATGTGAAAAGAAAATCAGTGATATTGATTTGTTAAGTTATAAGATGCTAATTTTACCGGGTGGTAAAATCGGAGTAGAAAACTTAAGCAAAAATGAATTATTAAAATCAATGTTAGTTATTTTTGCTAAAGATAGTAATAAGTTTATTGCTGCTATTTGTGCAGCACCGCAAATTTTAGGGCAATTAAATTTAATAGATAACAAAAAAATTACGCATTATCCAGGCACTAATATTGGTTTAAATAAAAGTATTATTTTAGATGAAAAAGTAGTAGTTGATAATAATATTATAACTGGAAAATCAATTGGTGCTGTATTTGAATTTGGTTTAAAGTTAATTGAAGTTTTAGAAAGTAAAGAAATTAGTGAACAAATTAAAAAACAATTAGTTTTTTAATTTGTATTTTTTTATATAAAGTTAAAGTTATTACTTTTAAAATAGTTAATGGCTTATACTTTTTATACAGTTAAAATAATAATTTTAAATATAAAATACAGGGAGATTGTCAAAAATCCGGAATAAATTAAATGGTTGTAGTCTTATTATTTTTTAGACAAGAAATAATTTGGATTTTTATGAAATTGTACATTCATCTTACTATTTTTTAAAAGATAATACAACTAAAATACTTATAATTAAGTTTAGTAAGTGTTAAACTTATGAAGTAATATTTAAGGAGAATTTAAAGATGAAAATTAAAACACTGAAAAAATTACAATTAATAACTGTATCACTATTTATTTTAACTATTTTAATTATAATTAATGGACTATTATTACTTGGTTTATTTCACGGAAAAGAAGTAGTAACTGTTAAAAATAATTATTTATTTAAAAATACAAAACGTTTAATATATGAATATAATGGTTTTACTTTGTGAAGTAAATATAGTTGATTAACCAATAATAATATTTCTTTTAAATATTTTGGAAATGAATATATTATTGATAATTATTATAGTTATCCTTTATTATGGTTAAAAATTGCAGTTATTTTTTCTACAATTGTAGTTCCGATTTTTGTCTCTATAATTTTGTCATTAACATTCTTAATTATTGGTTTAAAAAGAAAAATAAAAAATAATAATTTTTGAGATGCTATTGCAAATTGTGAAATAATAAGTAATTATTACATTCATTAAATTATGTTTCTAAATTTATTTTATTACATTTAAAAATAACCATTTTAATGTAAATACTAATATTATATGTTCTATTACCAAGCATTTCTTTTAAAACATGTCAAATATTA
Source organism: Spiroplasma endosymbiont of Dactylopius coccus (assembly GCF_977110965.1). Taxonomy (NCBI): domain Bacteria; kingdom Bacillati; phylum Mycoplasmatota; class Mollicutes; order Entomoplasmatales; family Spiroplasmataceae; genus Spiroplasma; species Spiroplasma endosymbiont of Dactylopius coccus. The sequence goes on from NZ_OZ373019.1 coordinate 1,388,869, forward strand.
GTTTCAGTAAAGCAACCTATATTTCACTTTGCACCTTGATTTTCAATACCTTGTTTATTATTTTTAAAATACTGTTTTTTTAATTTTTTATGATTATCTAATTCTTTATATAAATAGTTAATTAATTCATCATATTGACCATTATTAATTAAATTTTTACAGTGATTATATTCTTTTAAATATTTTCCTTTATTTCCCGCCATTATTCCAAGATATAATGTTCTAATTAAATGAAATTTATCTAAAACAAACTGTGCACCTAAATAATCAGCAACTTCTTTAATTCATCCTGCACTATCACCACAAATAATAATTTTTGCTTGTTCAATATTTTCATAAAATTTTTGACAATGCTCTTTAACAAATTCAGCAGTCTTTTTAACTCCAATTACTGTTCTTGTTGGTCTTATAATTGCCTTTACTCTTTTATTTTGTACTTTGTGATTAATATTATCTGTATATGTTACTATTAATCGCATAGAGTGTTTTATACCTTTACGTTTAAAATTTCAAAATTTTCGATGACCATCATCAATTGCTACAAAAATAGGTTGATTTTTTTCTAATTTTACTTTTTCTGGATTTGCTTCAATTACTTCTAAATTTTTAAAAATTCTATGAACAGTAATAACACTAATACCTGCTTTTTTACAAATAGCACAAATATCATGATATCTTTTTCCATCAGCAAAATATTCAATAATAGTTTGTTCAACATCTTCACCAATTCTTTTATATTTAGGTAATTTTAGTCATTCATCAACTAAACAAACACGAACTCATTTTTGTAATTCTTCATTAAAATATTCATAAATTCTTCTTTTATAAGTTACCATTCCATATAATGTTTTTCTTGTTCGATATTGATAATCAACAATTTTATATTTCTTTTTATCTCTTGTTTTAAATATTCTTCAATCTCATTTTTCTAATTTATTTGTTAGAACCTGTTTAGGATCTTTTTTAACTTATTTTTGATTAAATTAATATCATAAATGTTATTTTATAGTTGAAAAATAAATTTTTAATCGATAAGTTGTCAAATGATAAAATCTTTTTAACAAAAAAATGACAAAGAAAATAAAATGTTAATTAACTGTCAGGTTAGAAATAATTATTCCCTTTTTTAGTTTAATTATGTTTAAAAGATTCCAAACAGGTTCTTATATGTTCTAAAACTAGTTTATCAATTTTGGCATATTGTTCTCTAAAATTTCATTTATAATTAAAATTCATATTATTCTCCTAACTATTTTTTAAAAATCTAAATTTATTGTAAATATTTTTAAAATATTAATTTACTTGTTTATTATATAAATATATAAGTGTAATTTAAAATTAAATAAAAATTATTTAAAAAACAACTTTCATATTTAACATATAATAAACAATTTCAATATAATTAATAGTTATAGGTCTCATAAAATAAACGCCTTGCATTTAGGCGTTATTTTTCGTTTAAAAGCATACTTGTAAAAATAATCAAAAATAGTACAATTTAAAAGTAAAATCAAGGAAAAAAGGAGTAATTTAAGATGAAAACATGAATAAAAACAAATTTAAGTAAAATTACATTAGCATTAGCACTAACTGGTGCTACAACTGGAACAATAGGATTAATCATGGGGGGTGCTTACCCATAATATAGGTACTAATGTTAAATCTTATTTAGAACCCAATGGAGAAGTAGTATTAGGAACAACAACTATTTGATGAAATAAATGGTATAATCCTAATAAAACAGATTTATATTTTTCTAAATTTAAACATCATGATGAAGATATAAAATGAGATGGTACTTATACAGATAATTATTTTGAATAGTTATATTTCTAAATTTATATAAGAAATATTTTCATTGTATTTATCAAATAAACTAATATTATTTAAATTAATTTCTTGTTTATCAGTTATTAAAATTAAATTATAATTTTTGGCACCAAATATACCACTAATTTCAATCCGATTTAAGTTATTAATCGGATTTTCAATTTGTAATTCAAATTCACTATTATTATCAATTTGTGATAGTTCTTTATAAAATTCCAATTTAGAAAATAATTGAGATTTATTTGAACCATATAAATTTAAAGCACTTTTAATTTTACCTTTATCAATAATTGTTCTTGTAAAATATTTTCCATATTCACCATTACCTAATGTTCAATCAGCAGGAATTAATGAGGGAATATTATTACTTTCTAGTTCATTTGTTATAGATAATCAGTTAAATTGGTTATCATCTAGTTTGAATAATTCATTTTGACTAATGTCATTGTTTTTTAGTTTAATATTATTTATATCTGTAAAATCAAAATACTCAGATTTTAATATAACTTTGGTATCTTTAAATCTTCAAATATCTTTACCAGTAGGTTTTATTGGACTGGATTTTAATTCAAAATAGTATGGTAACAAAATTTTATTATCATCATTTAAACCTTTATTAATTGACATAATTGAATAAATATTATTTGATAACATAATTACTAGTTTCTTAAAAATATGAACTTGTGGTAGATTTATATAATTCGGATAATCCAATTTTCATTGTTTAAATAAGTTAGTTATTACTTCTTCGGGTTTTTGTCCTTCAAATTTTGCTCTTAACTTTGCAATTTCATTATCTGGTCTACCTTTATCATCATATGTAGCACCTTCAAAATTTCTATTATAGTTATATGTGTAACTTAGCATATCTAATAATAGTTGTTGTAGACTGTCAACTGGTGGTTTATCATTTATTTCGATTTCAACATCTTGAAAATTATTATCAGTAGCAATTCATAATGCAGTTGCTCCAATTGAACCCATACCATAGATTTCTTTATCAATTAAATGTTTTGAATTTGATAAAGGTCAGTTTGGTTTAGAACCAGCAAATTGACCAATTCAAAAATTAGTTACTCTTGCATTATTAAAAATTTCTCTTCTTGTTTCTTTACCACCACCAATAGCAATTAAATCTAAAACTGATTTTTCTTGTCCAATAAATTGTTTTGCTAATTTTCATGGTAATATTTGTTCACTAAATCATTGTTGTAATATTCTAACTTTTGGTTGAGTTTCAATAGGCATTGATAATAGCGGAAATGCTATCTTATCTTTAACAAATAACTTTGGGTATACTTCCATATTATCAACTTCACCAAGTACCTTTATATTGCCGAAAATCATGCTTCTAGGGGCTTTAATTTTTAAACCAATAACTTTGGTATCTTTATCTAATGGTTTTTGTAATTTAATAATGATTGGATAACCATCTCTTGTTTTAAAATCTTTAATTTTAATAATAGTTATACTTTTAGTACTTCTTGTTTTTGGATTTTGATAAGGTTGTGAATAATTATTAATAATATATAAATTATCAATATTATTTTCAGTTAAAGGTTCATTAATAGATACTGCATATAATTTAAATTGATTTAATAAATTTATTTCTTGAAATATTAAATTTTTAATATCAGTCATACTATATTCAATTGTATTATCATTAATATTTGTACTTGCTCTTTGATTTAATTGCATAGTAAAATCTGATGTTTCAACAGCAGTAGTTTTTAATACTTTATCAATATCAATAAAACCAATTTTAATAGTATTTGCTGAAAATTTTAAACTATTATTTTCATTATTTTTAAATAAACGTTCAATTTCATAAATATATAAAGTTCTTAGTTTAAATTCATCATATGCTCTTTTAAGCTCAGGGTCACCTTTGCTACTCATAAGATTAGTAAAGTCATAAGGAATATTGTCAATTAAATAATCATTTTCTACTTCTGCTTGATTAAGTTTAGTTTGTTTCTGTGGAAACTTCGTTTGTGGTTTGTTGTTTTGATTGTCCATTGTTTTCTCCTATTAATTGGTTATTTTCGGGATTAAATAATTTTAATCTCACTGTTAAATTATTAATTTCTTGTTCATCATTAATGTTAAATGTTTTACTATTTAATAAATCTTTATCTAAACGTACTAATATTTGAATAAATTTAAGAATATCAATATTAAATTGTCATAACTTTTGTTCAATATAATTAATAGTTGAAATATTTACAGCTGTACTTTCTGGTACTGATTGTTGTGCAGATTTCTTTTGACTTGGAATATGAATGCCACAACGTTTAAATATTTCATTAACATTTCAATCGTATATATCAGTCAAATTTTTACCTTTAAAATTACTACTTGTCATATTGATATTTTCATTTTGTTCATTATTATCTCCGCCACTTTTAAAAATATAATTTTTAGTAACTAATATTCTTACAGCATCTTCTAATAAATCTTTTACATTACCATAAGTTGAATTAAAAATAAACTTTGGTGAGTTTAAAATTGTATCTAAAACAATTTTTTCATAAATAACATCTAATGCTTTAATTTTATCCATTACTTTATTACAATCTGCTAATTCATTTGCTTTATTTCGCATAATTGCTATTGGTATATAGTTAATATTTAGTATTTGTTCTTGTGCTAAATTAGGGTTATTAATGAACGATTTAAAATCTAGTGGAAATTGTTTTTTGCTATCATTAACACTATAAATTGCACGATTAATAGTTACTTGTTCATTATTTAATGTATAAACTTCAAATAATCTTACAGTTTGTGCATTTTGTTGATAACTATCATAAAAAATAGTACATTGAATTAATTTACCAGTAATATCATAAACTCTTTGTTGTATATCAACTACTTGAAAATATAAGTCATCATTTGCAATAAAAATTAAATAACCACTAATTCCCAATTTACTTAATTTAAAAATAGAATTTCAATTTTTTCTATAAAATTCTTGTTGAATTAAATACTGCTTAATAGTTTCATTGTTAATATCTAGTGGAGCATTATATAAATTAGCATTATTTTCTGCTACAAAATCAGTAAAATATGTTTCATGATTAAAATCATTAAAACCAAAATAACTTAAAATAGAAGCATGTGTACTTTTACCTTTTAAAAAAGTTAATTTAGTTTTTTCTTCATTATTAGTGCTTTTATCTCTTCTTAAAAATCTACCTAACATAATATTCACCACCTTTTTTTAAAATATTTGATTAATTTTTAATACAATTTTTACTATAATAAATATAATTAAACCAGCAACAGCAGAAGATAATAAAACTCCTATTAAACCTAAAATAATTTTTATTATTTTAAAAAACATAATATTATTCCTGCAATTCTTGTAATTTTCATAAATTACCACCACTAATATTCATGTCTTCTCATTTAAAAACATCAATATTTTCATTTCTTGAACATAATAATTGTAATCTTCCACCCTCTTTTATATAAGTACTATATACTGTTACAGTTTGTGGAATACCAGAACCTAACGAATAAACAAAATCAGTAAATGTATAAATATCTGGTAATATTATTTTTTGTTGTCTTGGATTTAAATTAAATCATATACGATATAATTTATTTTCTTTACAATCATATCTAATTTCTTGATTTTTTATACCAGTAGTACTAATATTAAAGGCTACATCTTTTCATTTACCAATTTTTAAATCTTTTATTTTTTTAATTAATTCATTAATAGCACCAGCAATAGTTTTATCACTAGTTTCTAAATTAGCAATTTCAGTACCAAAAGTATTGAGAACAAAAGCATATTGAAATTGTGTTTTATCTATTTTATCTTCTAATTCTTTATCTACTTCTTCTTTTTTATAATAATCAGTTAAATCTGGGATATTTTTATTTAATGTTCTTAAATTAACAGCATCTTGTGGTTGTGTAGGGTCTGCTATATAAACAATTCTAGTATTATTTGAAGTAATAATTCTTTTTTCTTTAGGTTGAATAATATTAGGCGAATTAGGGTCTATTAATCATAATGATTCACCACTACCACCAGTAGCACTAATAGTATTAGTTTTTTCATCAATCTTAATATTTTCACCAGCAATTAATTTATCTTGTTTTTTATCTAATAAATTATTAGTTTCTTGTTTTGTATAATAATCACGTTCAGTATCTTCTTCTGCTATAAATTCAGTTGGTGTATCTATTCCTTGATATTGATATATTTCTTCTATACCACCAATTAAATTAATTTTTCCACGTTCAGGATAAGAATTACCGCCACCACTAAATTCTTTCTTTTTATTGTTATAGTAAATCGTTCCGGTATTTAAAATTATTTTATTTTGGATTTGTTCACTATACGTCATGGAATCAACATTTAGCAATTCAAATTCATTAAAAACATTATTTAAATAAATTTTAATTACTTTATAAAATTTCATAAAGTTATTTTCTGTTGAATATTGATAACTGATTTTAATAAAATATCATTTAAATATTTCTATATTATTATTTTCAACTTTTTTTCATAAAGGACTAGTTTCAATATTAAATCAATTATTTTTAACATCATTAATATTTTCATTTGCTTTAATTAATTCAGTATTTAATTTGGTAATTTCATTTTCATTAGTAATAATTCGTTTTTGTTGTTTAGCAGAAAAATCACAAGTTGGTGCATGCGTATAATCACCAATTTGTGGATTATTTTGTAATGCTTCGGGTGGTAATGTACCAATTTCATCAGGTCAATCTAAAATCATTGTTTCAGTTTCTTTATCATAATCAGTTGCAACATAACCTTTATTAACAAATTTACTAACAGGACCTCTATATATTTCATTTTCATTATCATAAACTAAATCATCATATAATTTAATTTGTTTTGATAATGTAAATTCTTTTTGCTGTTCAATTAATTCATCAACTTGATTTCTAGTATAAAATGCTTTTAAATCAATTTTTTCAACATCTATTTCATCATCATTATAATTTGATAATATTTGTTTTAATTCTGTTAGTCTTGCCAATATTTTCATTCTACTTGGTGCTAAATCTCAAACATTAATTGTAGGAATACTATTTGCACTAAATTGACTACCATTATTAAACTGAATAGTAGCATCAACATTAAATTCAATTGGTGTACGATTAAATACTCAATGTTCAGCGGTTACAAAAACCATATCTCTTAATGTTTCTTTAATTAATTCATCTTTAAAACTATCAAAAGGAAATTTAGATAAAATAAAACCAAGATAAGCATTAATATCATTTTGAGCACGAATAGCAAAAGTTTTAAATCAATCATTAACATTTGGTCATGTTTGTATATATTGCTGTGGTGTTTCTGTAATTTTTCCAGTTAATGGATATCAGTTATTATAATTTTCTAGACTGACACCAGTTCAAAGTTTATTAATCATATTTTATCATTCCTTAAAAAATGCTTTTTTATAATGTTTAGTTTTTGTTTTAGTTTTTCTATGTGATATATGTATAATTTCTTTTTGTAATTTCTTTTTATCTTTTTTTACAACTTGACTATATGCAAATTTTTCTAAATGATGTAATAATCCAGTACCAAATACAGTATTTACTGAAAATTTTAAACCAACACTTTTAAATGATTTATTAATATTTTCAATAGGATTATTAATAACATTTGCTACTTTATGATAAGTTCTTACGATTCTAAATATTTCTCTATATACTTTAAAACTATCTCTAATTATTTGTTGAACAACCGGCGGAGCAAATGCTATTGCTTTTAATCATTTATTTTGATTAACTCCATAACCAATGTATCAACCACTATATCAACGATATCAATGGAATGGATGTATTTGAGCAACAAAAGTTTCTGCTTTAAGAATACTATCAACAACTGTAATTGGTTTATATTTAGGATTACGATAATAAATAGTAATTGTACATTTATCTAATGATAAAGGTTGAATTTTACAACCCATAAATACTGGTGAATTTAATGGAATTAATTGTGCATGTTTAATTGCTCTTTTTTCTGCACTAGTAAATAAATCAGTTGCTTTTTCTTTTAATTTTTTAATTTTCTCAAATGCTTGCTTTTCTAACTTTTCAAATTTTTCTTGTAATTTATATATACTTTCTCATAATTTTTCAAAATATGATGTATTTTTTCAAAATTTATTTAAACCTTTTTTTAAATAAAATCTAAGAACCTGTTTAGGATCTTTTTAACTTATTTTTGATTAAATTAATATCATAAATGTTATTTTATAGTTGAAAAATAAATTTTTAATCGATAAGTTGTCAAATGATAAAATCTTTTTAACAAAAAAATGACAAAGAAAATAAAATGTTAATTAACTGTCAGGTTAGAAATAATTATTCCCTTTTTTAGTTTAATTATGTTTAAAAGATTCCAAACAGGTTCTAATATCCAAATATTTAAAAATTTTATTTGCATTTAAAACAATCTTATGAATTGAACTTTTTTTAAAATTAAATTTAATAGCATTAGCACGAATTTTTTGTAAATCTAAAATTAAAGTTTTTCCATATCTATTTTCTGTATGTATTGTATGAACTAAATTTAATCAATCATGTTGATTCATAGATAGTACTTTTTTTAAATCAGTATTATATTTTTTTAAAAAATTATTTGCTTTTTCAATATCTTTAATTTTAAACTTTGGAGTTAATTGAGGACTTAATTTTGTTAATGTATTTTGTAATAATAAGTAATCTTTTAACTCTTGTGCTTCTAATTTTTGAAAATTATTTTTATATTGTCTTTCAGCAACATAACCTAAATCTCGTAATACTGTTTCACGATTAGGAGTAAAACTATAATTCATTAAATAACGTTTATTACCAATAATTTTATCTGTTAAAATTTCTTTTCCACTTACTTGACTTATAATTTCTTGTAAGTTTTTTGCTTCTTTAATTCCAACTTGTTCTAATGTTTTAGTTTTTTCTGCTAATTTAATAAATTTAGTAGTACGATAACCACGACTAATTTTATTAAGTCCAGCAAATGCAGGAAGTATATTAAAGAAAGTATTTAATTTTGTTACATTTCCTTTTAAATAATCATAAACTTGATTAATAGTAAAATCAGTTAAAAACTCTACACCAACAGCACTAATACTAGCAATTAAATCACTTGCACCTAATCCAAGTGCTACGCTTTCACTTAATCCACCAGTAAAAGGAGCAAGTGCTACTGCTATAACTTGTACACCAATCATTTCTAAAATTTCTCATCAAAAACTTTTATTTTCTTGTTGGTTACTTGTTCTAGTATGTTTTGGTTTATTTATGTTTAAAAGTATTGCTGTACTAGTTGTACCGATTGGCATGGTATTAATTTCCTTTATTTAAGAGTTATTTTAATTGGATTTGTTGTTCCTTTATAATTTAAGTCATTAACATTTGCAGTAATAGTTATATATAAGTCACCTGCTTTTTGTTTTTGATTACTTACATTAGTTTTTCCTTGTGCGTCACTAAAATATTTAATAGTTGGATTTGTTAAATTTGGATTTAATGATTTAAGTTCATTAGTACTTTTTATTTGTGTATTTAATTCACTATTATTGTTATTAACATTTGCAGTAATATCAGTTGTTAAATTTGTAATTTTAGTTTTTAAATCGGTTTTATCAGTATTAATAATTCCACATGCCATTCAACGTGATGTTGTTTCATTATTAGAAATATAAGGTATGGCTTGACCTGTAACTTCTCCACCAACTAAATACATTCTTCCAACTTTACCATCTGCCACTTCTTGAACATAAATAATTGTATCTTGCAACATATATCTTTTCATTGCTCTTGGTGTTGCTAAAACAAATGACATAATTTCATCATCATTTTTATCATTTTTAAAAGTCATATAGTCATCCATTACAATTTGACATAAAACACCTTTAATATATAAATCATTACCATTTAATCTTAATTGTTGTGCAATTTCATTATCAGTAATTAAACCTTTATTATCTGCCAAATAAACTATACTATCATAAAGAGAATTAGTAATAAAGAATCTACAATTTGCAATATTTCTATATTGAAATAATGTATTTCATGCCCCCAACATTGCTTCTACATATTTAATTGCTTGTGCTTTTGGTTCTGTTGATTTTTCAATCATAAATTTAATTGCATATTTTGCAATTACATTAGTATTGTTATTAGCTAAATAATCTGCTAAATCATTAGCGACTTCATATTGCATACTTTGTAATAAATTTTGACCATTTTCTGCTAATAAATCTTTTGCTGCAATTGTTTCGCCAGCAACGGCTTCTTCTGTAATTTCTTTAATAATTTTATCTGTATCAGCATATCCAACATCTATTCTTTTACTTTTATCATTTCATTGAAGAACTTTAACTTTTGGGTCTTTTGGTTTTTTAACTATAAATTCAATTCTTGTTGAATTAACCATTTCGATAGGAAAAAAACTTGCCCACGGACTATTTGATTGTTTAAAAAATTTTATAAATTCTGGTGCTTCTACTAATTTTTCGGTATTATCTAAATTTTGTTTGAATGGTACTGCCATTTTTTATTTTCCTTCCTTATAATTTATTTTTATTTTTATAATCCAATAAAGTACTTTTTATTGAATTTGGTTGATTTGTTATTATTGTTTGTGGTTTGCCACCTGTATTAATTGTTTCTTTAAATACTGGTTGTTCTTTAATCATTTTTTTAATAATTTCTTCAATTTTTGAATTTTCTAAATTATTAGTTTTAAATTTTAAATAATCATAAAATTAATTTTTAACTTGATATTTTTTAAATATATTAATTATTTCTTTTTCTTTAATTTCTTGATTAAGTTTATTTAATTTATTTTCTGCTTCATTAACTTTATTTTCTATTTCTTGTGAAGAAGCATTATTTTCAGTTAAAGGTTCAGTTGTTTGTTGAACATTATTTTCATTTTCTAACATTTAACATTCTCCTAATCTTATCCCAATAATCAATCTTTAACTAATTGTGGCATTTCACTTATTAGTTTTTTATAATCATTAACAGCATTTTCCAATATTTCAATATCATAAAATTTAAAACAATTATCAATATGTAAATCAAAATCTCTATCAATACTGATATCTTGTTTTCTATATTTTTCATTAAATTCAATTTTTGTCATATTATTTTTCTCCTTTATTAATTTTTTAGTTTAATTTTTCTAATTTTTTTTGGTGTTTTATAATTTTGTTATTTGCTCTAACATGTTTTGGAGTTGTAATAAATCTTTTTAATAAAACAATAATTTCTCTGCAAATTAATGTTCCAACACTTGTTCCAATAATTATTAATTCATGTAAAAATTCTTTCATCTCAATATTTTCCTTTCAATTATTTATTTTTTAATTATTCATCAAAACCACCATTAATTCTTTTAATCATTGATTGTGAATTACTTATAATTTTTACTAATACAGATATTTCTTTATTTAATTGTTTCATTCTTTCTTTATATGATTGTATTTCTTGATTATAATATTCAATTATTTTTTCTTTATTCATTGCTTTTCACCCCCTTTATAAATTCATGTGATTATAATCTCAAGTTAATGAAGCATTATCATTATTTAATGGTACTTCGCTCATATTATCACTACCATATTGACTGGTTGTTTCACTATTAATTGAAAATCTATTATCATTAATTAATCTTGAAACTTCATTTGTAAATGTTGTTTCTTGCATTTCTTCATTATGATGTGTAGTTTCCATTGGTAAAAGATTATGTATAATCTCACATGCACCAGCAATAATGGTAGGTACTGCATAAGCATTATTAAAATCATTATTTATACCCATAGCAACACCACTTGATATTAAACATCCACCAGTAGCCATATTACAAATCTTTCTTATTGCTTCAAATTTATTAGGTATTAATTCAGTTAATCCACTAATAAGATTTGAAATACCATAAGCATTTAATGAAATATAAGTATCTCAATCCATTAATGACTGATGTTCTTGTTTATTTAATAGTAATCATGGTGGACCTTGTGTAGTTGTTGTTGTAGTTATAGGAATAGATGTTGTAGTTGTTATTGGACTTTCAGTTGGATTAGGAATAATATCTGTATTAATAAATTTTGCATAATTTACTAATCCAATTGTTCCTAATCCTAATAATATTTTTTTAGAACTATTAATTAATTTAGTTTTTACACTTGGCATTTGGTTTAAATTTCATATATCTAAACCTAATTTTTACCAAATAATAAAATATTAATTGAACCTAATACTGGATTTGCAATTACTTGACCATAATAAGCACTTGTACCAATCATTGCACAAATTGGACTTATACCAATTCTAATTAATTTAGTTAAAGTATAATTATTTGTTTCCATTTTATTCTCCTTTAATTTCTAATTTTTTAATTGTTACTTTAATTCAACCTTGATAAACATCATTATCACCAACTATTAATGCAACATTACTTTCTGGGTCAGAAACAATTATGTGTTTTGATTTAACATTTGGATATTGTCTTAAAATAATTGCTCTAAGAACCTGTTTGGAATCTTTTAAACATAATTAAACTAAAAAAGGGAATAATTATTTCTAACCTGACAGTTAATTAACATTTTATTTTCTTTGTCATTTTTTTGTTAAAAAGATTTTATCATTTGACAACTTATCGATTAAAAATTTATTTTTCAACTATAAAATAACATTTATGATATTAATTTAATCAAAAATAAGTTAAAAAAGATCCTAAACAGGTTCTAATATCATTACTTGTATGAATTGCTTTTGGAAATGGTGATAATATTTCAATTTCATCTTTATTTTCAAACAAAGTAGGTAATATTATCATTAATTATTTCTCCTTATTTTTAATTTGATTAGCAATTTCACTTAATATTTTTAATACTTTATATTCATTTTTTAATTCTTTAATAATAAATATTAAAAATATTATTAGTGTTATGCTTGTTATTAATATTGGTACTATTAATAAAATTTTTCATAATATCATTTTTTTACTCTTTTCATTTTTTAAATCATTTAACATTAATTGAACAAAATGCACGATTTTTAGGAATATTTAAAGTATTAAAAATTTGACCAGTTACTAAAATTTCATCATTTTTGTTTAATAAAATACATCGTTTATAAAATTTTGGGTTATTAAAAATTAAAGTAACATAGTTTAATCCATTTCATTGACCTCTAAGAACCTGTTTGGAATCTTTTAAACATAATTAAACTAAAAAAGGGAATAATTATTTCTAACCTGACAGTTAATTAACATTTTATTTTCTTTGTCATTTTTTTGTTAAAAAGATTTTATCATTTGACAACTTATCGATTAAAAATTTATTTTTCAACTATAAAATAACATTTATGATATTAATTTAATCAAAAATAAGTTAAAAAAGATCCTAAACAGGTTCTAACACTATAATATAATTCTTTATTACCTTTTTCGTAATATTTTGCTTCAATAGTATTACTTAGTTTTACTGTTAATTTGACATAATTTGCTTTTTCTTTCATGTTTATAATTTCCTTAAATAATTATCAAAAATTAATATTTTTTTATGATTTTTTAAATAATATTGAATATGCTTATAAGCATCTTGTTCATGTTTTGTTAATTTTATATTTCCTTTATAATTTGTTATTTTATTTTTATTTTTTGGGTGGTTTTCTAGATAATCTCAGTTGAAAACATCTTGTACTAATACCATTAATGAACCAATAATTTTAGGAGTTGCTAATGGATTAGTTAATAATTGGGGAGCGTGGCGAAGATGTCGGTAACTAAAAAGTTTTAAAAATAGCTCCTTTCTTTTTTTACCCTTGAATTAAAAATAAATTACAAAAGACGAGAATAAAAATCTTGTCTTTTTTTTGTAATTGTAAAATTTTAAAATTTTTATTATTAACACTCTTTAAATATCTACTACACGCAGTGACCAAGTAGGAGAAAGTTAATAATTAATAACCCTCTTTAACGCTATTATCAACACGTGTTAGGGAACTAAAAAAGTGAACTACAACACAGTTGTTAAAAATAGTAGCTAGAGCATGTGGACTTGCATGAATAAATAAAAAGTGGAGTGATACCTAATAAAATATACTAACCATTAATGGTAATTCTTGGGGTGGGAGCGAATTGGAAACTAGTATATATAGACCTGTTGTAGGGACCTATTGTATTAATTCTATTCTTTATTTAACCAACCTTGCCACTCCCCAGTGAGCAAGTGTTGGTTTTATTTTTTATTTTTTTTGAAAAAATTTTTGGGCGAGAAAATAAATTTCAAACTTGTAAAAAAAATTGAGCGGTGCCGGTTCAATTAAAATATTAATTTGTTTAACACAAATTAAATAAATATTGAATCGAATGCCTCAATGTTTTTTAAAATTTCACAATTTATTTTTGAGCCCAGAATTTCTGGAATGAATAAAACTAATAGTATTAATAATATAAAAATCAAAATATATATTCTTTATGCTAGAAGCAACAGAATATATTAGAAAGAATTATTATGAAAAAGTATTTTTGTTGAACATGTAAACAACATAAATTAGATTATTTATTCTTTAATACTAATGATATAAAAACAAGAAAATATTTTTTAAGAGATAAAAATAGTAAAGCAATTTGTTATGACTGTATTTTAAATATTAGGTTAAGTAGGAGGTATAAATATGGATAAACAAAAATTAATTAGTTGATTAAATTTAATTTTAGATAGTGATATAGAACAATATAATAAAGAAAAAGACATATATTATTTAAATAAATTAAAAGGTTCAATTGATATTATTAAAATTTTAATTAATAAAATACAATGCAGAGAATTTGATTAATAATGAAATATGAATTAATTATTGGAATTGACCCTGCTGGTATTGGTAATAATGGAATTGTTATATATTCAAATGAAACTAATAATATTGTTTTTAATGAAACATTCAATACATTAACTGTTTTATGAACTAAAAATATTTATAAAGAAAAATTTCAATTAATTAAAGAAAAATTTATTGATAAAAAAATATTAGTTATTGTAGAAAATTTCTTTTTAAATTCAAAACAATTATTAACTAATCCATTAGCAACTCCTAAAATTATTGGTTCATTAATGGTATTAGTACAAGATGTTATGAATTGAGATTATCTAGAAAACCAACCAAAAAATAAAAATAAAATAACAAATTATAAAGGAAATATAAAATTAACAAAACATGAACAAGATGCATATAAGCATATTCAATATTATTTAAAAAATCATAAAAAAATATTAATTTTTGACAATTATTTAAGGAAATTATAAAAATGAAAGATAAAACAAATTATGTCAAATTAACAGTAAAACTTAGTAACACTATTGAAGCAAAATATTACGAAAAAGGTAATAAAGAATTATATTATAGTGTTCGTGGTCAATGAAATGGATTAAACTATGTTACTTTAATTTTTAATAAACCAAAACTTTATAGACGCTGTATTTTATTAAACAAAAACGATGAAATTATAGTAACTGGTGAAATCTTTAATACTTTAAATATTCCTAAAAATCGTGCATTTTGTTCAATTAATGTTAAATGATTTAAAAAATGAAAAGAGTAAAAAAATGATATTATGAAAAATTTTATTAATAGTACCGATATTAATAACAAGTATAACACTAATAATATTTTTAATATTTATTATTAAAGAATTAAAAAATGAATATAAAGTATTGAAAATATTAAATGAAATTGCTAATCAAATTGAAAATAAGGAGAAAAAATAATGAATAGATGTACATTTAGTCAAACTACTAAATTTACTAGTTTAATACCACCACATGATGAAA
Source organism: Spiroplasma endosymbiont of Dactylopius coccus (assembly GCF_977110965.1). Lineage (NCBI taxonomy): Bacteria > Bacillati > Mycoplasmatota > Mollicutes > Entomoplasmatales > Spiroplasmataceae > Spiroplasma > Spiroplasma endosymbiont of Dactylopius coccus. The sequence goes on from NZ_OZ373019.1 coordinate 1,404,546, forward strand.
ATTTTGAACAAATACAATGTGAAAATATAACAGAAGAGCAATTTGATGAATATGGTAGAGCATACTGTAAAGAACATAGAATTAAAGTTGATGAAATTAATAAATCAAGACATAAAAATTGTATTAATAAAGAAAAATTACTTGAACATATTAAAAATATAAATTTTAAAGGAATTTTTGGTTTATTAATTAAAAAAATAGAAAACGGAGAAATTAACTAATGACTAATTGTAAACATGAAGATGTAAGCATTGAATTAATATTTCGTTGTAATGATTGTTTAGCTGTTCAATTTCAACATCCAAAAAATAATAAGGAGAAATAACTAAATGAAAATGTGTAATGATTGTAAAGAAAATTATAATTGACCAAATTGTCAAAATTGTTTTAAAAATAATGATAATAAAAACTAATAATTGAAATATAACAATATCAAATCATGATGAAGCAGATAGTTTATTAATTGGTTGATATTATTTAAATAAGGAGAATAAATAATGAATAAAGAACAATTAATTAAATATTTAAATCAATATTATAAAAATATGGAAACTGATAATGAATATCACTTTATGGAATTTAAAAATGAACAAGATAAATATACACATTACGGGATATTATTAGCAATTAATACTATAAAAGAAAAAATAGAAAATGGAGAATTTGACTAATGATAATATTACCTACTTTGTTTGAAAATAAAGATGAAATTGAAATATTATCACCATTTCCAAAAGCAATTCATACAAGTAATGATATTAGAGCAATTATTTTAAGACAATACCCAAATGTTAAATCAAAACACATAATTGTTTCTGACCCCGAAAGTAATGTTGCATTAATAGTTGGTGATAATGATGTATATCAAGGTTGAATTAAAGTAACAATTAAAAAATTAGAAAATTAAAGGAGAACAAATAAATGCAAAAAGAAAAAATTAAAATTAGAAATTATGAATTTGAATTAAATTCTTATGTAGTAGATTCCTTATTAGATGTTATAAGAGAACTGATAAAAACAAATAAAGGAGATTAAATTATGTTAGATGAAATTTTACAAGTCATTTTTGATAAAGCAGATAAAAAAGAGTTAATCGATACGATAGAAAAGTTAATTAATGTTACTAACAATCGTTCAGAAACAAAAAAATGACTTATTATAAATTTTGATAAAACTAATTATGTTTTAGAAAAATTATTGAATATGAACGGAGAAATTAAATAATGCCAAATATAGAAAATCAATCAAATTATACATTAACTAAATTAATTAGAACTGGTATAAGTCCTATTTGTGCAATGATTGGTACAAGTGCTTATTATGGTCAAGTAATTGCAAATCCAGTATTAGGTTCAATTAATAGTTTATTATTTGGTAAAAAATTAGGTTTAGATATTTGAAATTTAAATCAAAGACCAAATACTAAAACAAAATTAATTAATAGTTCTAAAAAAATATTACTAGGTTTAGGAACAATCGGTTTAGCAAATTATAGTAAATGAACAGAAAATAATATTAATCCTATTATTCCAACAAAACCAACTCCAATAACTACTACAACTACAACTGAGGGTCCACCATGATTATTGTTAGATAAACAAGATAATCAGTCATTAATGGATTGAGATACATATATTAGTTTAAATGCTTATGGTATTTCAAATCTTATTAGTGGATTAACTGAGTTAATACCTAATAAATTTGAAACAATAAGAAAAATTTGTAATATGTCAACTGGTGGATGTTTGATTAGTACTGGTGTTGCTATGGGTATAAATAATAATTTTAATAATGCTTATGCAGTACCTACCATTATTGCTGGGGCATCTGAAATTATTCATAATTTATTACCTATGGAAACAAATCATCATGTTGAAGAAATGCAAGAAACAACATTTAATAATGAAACTACAAGATTAATTAATGATAATAGATTTTCAATTAATAGTGAAACAACCAGTCAATACGGTAGTGATAATATGAGCGAAGTACCATTAAATACTGATAATGCTTCATTAAATTGAGATTACAATCACATGAGTTTATAAAGGGGGTGAAAAGCAATGAATAAAGAAAAAATAATTGAATATTATAATCAAGAAATACAATCATATAAAGAAAGAATGGAACAATTAAATAAAGAAATATCTGTATTAGTAAAAATTATAAGTAATTCACAATCAATGATTGAAAGAATTAATGGTGGTCAATTTGATGAATAATTAAAAAATAAATAATTGAAAGGAAAATATTGAGATGAAAGAATTTTTACATGAATTAATAATTATTGGAACAAGTGTTGCAACATTAATTTGCAGAGAAATTATTGTTTTATTAAAAAGATTTATTACAACTCCAAAACATGTTAGAGCAAATAACAAAATTATAAAACATCAAAAAAAATTAGCAAAATTAAATGAAAAAATTAATAAAGGAGAAAAATAATATGACAAAAATTGAATTTAATGAAAAATATAGAAAAAATAATATCAAAATTGATAGAGATTTTGATTTAGATATAGGAAATTGTTTTAAATTTTCTGATATTGATATATTAGAAAATGCTGTTAATGATTATAAAAAACTAATAAGTGAAATGCCACAATTAGTTAAAGATTGATTATTGGGATAAGATTAGGAGAATGTTAAATGTTAGAAAATGAAAATAATGTTCAACAAACAACTGAACCTTTAACTGAAAATAATGCTTCTTCACAAGAAATAGAAAATAAAGTTAATGAAGCAGAAAATAAGTTAAATAAACTTAATCAAGAAATTAAAGAAAAAGAAATTATTAATATATTTAAAAAATATCAAGTTAAAACTGAATTTTATGATTATTTAAAATTTAAAACAAGTAATATAGAAAATTCAAAAATTGAAGAAACTATTAAAAAAATGATTAAAGAACAACCAGTATTTAAAGAAACAATTAATACAGGTGGCAAACCACAAACAATAATAACAAATCAACCAAATTCAATAAAAAGTACATTATTGGATTATAAAAATAAAAATAAATTATAAGGAAGGAAAATAAAAAATGGCAGTACCATTCAAACAAAATTTAGATAATACCGAAAAATTAGTAGAAGCACCAGAATTTATAGAATTTTTTAAACAATCAAATAGTCCGTGGGCAAGTTTTTTTCCTATCGAAATGGTTAATTCAACAAGAATTGAATTTATAGTTAAAAAACCAAAAGACCCAAAAGTTAAAGTTCTTCAATGAAATGATAAAAGTAAAAGAATAGATGTTGGATATGCTGATACAGATAAAATTATTAAAGAAATTACAGAAGAAGCCGTTGCTGGCGAAACAATTGCAGCAAAAGATTTATTAGCAGAAAATGGTCAAAATTTATTACAAAGTATGCAATATGAAGTTGCTAATGATTTAGCAGATTATTTAGCTAATAACAATACTAATGTAATTGCAAAATATGCAATTAAATTTATGATTGAAAAATCAACAGAACCAAAAGCACAAGCAATTAAATATGTAGAAGCAATGTTGGGGGCATGAAATACATTATTTCAATATAGAAATATTGCAAATTGTAGATTCTTTATTACTAATTCTCTTTATGATAGTATAGTTTATTTGGCAGATAATAAAGGTTTAATTACTGATAATGAAATTGCACAACAATTAAGATTAAATGGTAATGATTTATATATTAAAGGTGTTTTATGTCAAATTGTAATGGATGACTATATGACTTTTAAAAATGATAAAAATGATGATGAAATTATGTCATTTGTTTTAGCAACACCAAGAGCAATGAAAAGATATATGTTGCAAGATACAATTATTTATGTTCAAGAAGTGGCAGATGGTAAAGTTGGAAGAATGTATTGAGTTGGTGGAGAAGTTACAGGTCAAGCCATACCTTATATTTCTAATAATGAAACAACATCACGTTGAATGGCATGTGGAATTATTAATACTGATAAAACTGATTTAAAAACTAAAATTACAAATTTAACAACTGATATTACTGCAAATGTTAATAACAATAATAGTGAATTAAATACAAAAATAAAAAGTACTAATGAACTTAAATCATTAAATCCAAATTTAACAAATCCAACTATTAAATATTTTAGTGACGCACAAGGAAAAACTAATGTAAGTAATCAAAAACAAAAAGCAGGTGACTTATATATAACTATTACTGCAAATGTTAATGACTTAAATTATAAAGGAACAACAAATCCAATTAAAATAACTCTTAAATAAAGGAAATTAATACCATGCCAATCGGTACAACTAGTACAGCAATACTTTTAAACATAAATAAACCAAAACATACTAGAACAAGTAACCAACAAGAAAATAAAAGTTTTTGATGAGAAATTTTAGAAATGATTGGTGTACAAGTTATAGCAGTAGCACTTGCTCCTTTTACTGGTGGATTAAGTGAAAGCGTAGCACTTGGATTAGGTGCAAGTGATTTAATTGCTAGTATTAGTGCTGTTGGTGTAGAGTTTTTAACTGATTTTACTATTAATCAAGTTTATGATTATTTAAAAGGAAATGTAACAAAATTAAATACTTTCTTTAATATACTTCCTGCATTTGCTGGACTTAATAAAATTAGTCGTGGTTATCGTACTACTAAATTTATTAAATTAGCAGAAAAAACTAAAACATTAGAACAAGTTGGAATTAAAGAAGCAAAAAACTTACAAGAAATTATAAGTCAAGTAAGTGGAAAAGAAATTTTAACAGATAAAATTATTGGTAATAAACGTTATTTAATGAATTATAGTTTTACTCCTAATCGTGAAACAGTATTACGAGATTTAGGTTATGTTGCTGAAAGACAATATAAAAATAATTTTCAAAAATTAGAAGCACAAGAGTTAAAAGATTACTTATTATTACAAAATACATTAACAAAATTAAGTCCTCAATTAACTCCAAAGTTTAAAATTAAAGATATTGAAAAAGCAAATAATTTTTTAAAAAAATATAATACTGATTTAAAAAAAGTACTATCTATGAATCAACATGATTGATTAAATTTAGTTCATACAATACATACAGAAAATAGATATGGAAAAACTTTAATTTTAGATTTACAAAAAATTCGTGCTAATGCTATTAAATTTAATTTTAAAAAAAGTTCAATTCATAAGATTGTTTTAAATGCAAATAAAATTTTTAAATATTTGGATATTAGATTTTATTTAAAAAAAGGTTTAAATAAATTTTGAAAAAATACATCATATTTTGAAAAATTACGAGAAAGTATATATAAATTACAAGAAAAATTTGAAAAGTTAGAAAAGCAAGCATTTGAGAAAATTAAAAAATTAAAAGAAAAAGCAACTGATTTATTTACTAGTGCAGAAAAAAGAGCAATTAAACATGCACAATTAATTCCATTAAATTCACCAGTATTTATGGGTTGTAAAATTCAACCTTTATCATTAGATAAATGTGCAATTACTATTTATTATCGTAATCCTAAATATAAACCAATTACAGTTGTTGATAGTATTCTTAAAGCAGAAACTTTTGTTGCTCAAATACATCCATTCCATTGATATCGTTGATATAGTGGTTGATACATTGGTTATGGAGTTAATCAAAATAAATGATTAAAAGCAATAGCATTTGCTCCGCCGGTTGTTCAACAAATAATTAGAGATAGTTTTAAAGTATATAGAGAAATATTTAGAATCGTAAGAACTTATCATAAAGTAGCAAATGTTATTAATAATCCTATTGAAAATATTAATAAATCATTTAAAAGTGTTGGTTTAAAATTTTCAGTAAATACTTTATTTGGTACTGGATTATTACATCATTTAGAAAAATTTGCATATAGTCAAGTTGTAAAAAAAGGTAAAAAGAAATTACAAAAAGAAATTATACATATATCACATAGAAAAACTAAAACAAAAACTAAACATTATAAAAAAGCATTTTTTAAGGAATGATAAAATATGATTAATAAACTTTGAACTGGTGTCAGTCTAGAAAATTATAATAACTGATATCCATTAACTGGAAAAATTACAGAAACACCACAGCAATATATACAAACATGACCAAATGTTAATGATTGATTTAAAACTTTTGCTATTCGTGCTCAAAATGATATTAATGCTTATCTTGGTTTTATTTTATCTAAATTTCCTTTTGATAGTTTTAAAGATGAATTAATTAAAGAAACATTAAGAGATATGGTTTTTGTAACCGCTGAACATTGAGTATTTAATCGTACACCAATTGAATTTAATGTTGATGCTACTATTCAGTTTAATAATGGTAGTCAATTTAGTGCAAATAGTATTCCTACAATTAATGTTTGAGATTTAGCACCAAGTAGAATGAAAATATTGGCAAGACTAACAGAATTAAAACAAATATTATCAAATTATAATGATGATGAAATAGATGTTGAAAAAATTGATTTAAAATCATTTTATACTAGAAATCAAGTTGATGAATTAATTGAACAGCAAAAAGAATTTACATTATCAAAACAAATTAAATTATATGATGATTTAGTTGATGATAATGAAAATGAAATATATAGAGGTCCTGTTAGTAAATTTGTTAATAAAGGTTATGTTGCAACTGATTATGATAAAGAAACTGAAACAATGATTTTAGATTGACCTGATGAAATTGGTACATTACCACCCGAAGCATTACAAAATAATCCACAAATTGGTGATTTTACTCATGCACCAACTTGTGATTTTTCGGCTAAACAACAAAAACGAATTACTACTAATGAAAATGAAATTACCAAATTAAATACTGAATTAATTAAAGCAAATGAAAATATTAATGATGTTAAAAATAATTGATTTAATATTGAAACTAGTCCTTTATGAAAAAAAGTTGAAAATAATAATATAGAAATATTTAAATGATATTTTATTAAAATCAGTTATCAATATTCAACAGAAAATAACTTTATGAAATTTTATAAAGTAATTAAAATTTATTTAAATAATGTTTTTAATAAATTTGAATTGCTAAATGTTGATTCCATGACGTATAGTGAACAAATCCAAAATAAAACAATTTTAAATACCGGAACAATTTACTATAACAATAAAAAGAAAGAATTTAGTGGTGGCGGTAATTCTTATCCTGAACGTGGAAAAATTAATTTAATTGGTGATATAGAAGAAATATATCAATATCAAGGAATAGATACACCAACTGAATTTATAGCAGAAGAAGATACTGAACGTGATTATTATACAAAACAAGAAACTAATAATTTATTAGATAAAAAACAAGATAAATTAATTGCTGGTGAAAATATTAAGATTGATGAAAAAACTAATACTATTAGTGCTACTGGTGGTAGTGGTGAATCATTATGATTAATAGACCCTAATTCGCCTAATATTATTCAACCTAAAGAAAAAAGAATTATTACTTCAAATAATACTAGAATTGTTTATATAGCAGACCCTACACAACCACAAGATGCTGTTAATTTAAGAACATTAAATAAAAATATCCCAGATTTAACTGATTATTATAAAAAAGAAGAAGTAGATAAAGAATTAGAAGATAAAATAGATAAAACACAATTTCAATATGCTTTTGTTCTCAATACTTTTGGTACTGAAATTGCTAATTTAGAAACTAGTGATAAAACTATTGCTGGTGCTATTAATGAATTAATTAAAAAAATAAAAGATTTAAAAATTGGTAAATGAAAAGATGTAGCCTTTAATATTAGTACTACTGGTATAAAAAATCAAGAAATTAGATATGATTGTAAAGAAAATAAATTATATCGTATATGATTTAATTTAAATCCAAGACAACAAAAAATAATATTACCAGATATTTATACATTTACTGATTTTGTTTATTCGTTAGGTTCTGGTATTCCACAAACTGTAACAGTATATAGTACTTATATAAAAGAGGGTGGAAGATTACAATTATTATGTTCAAGAAATGAAAATATTGATGTTTTTAAATGAGAAGACATGAATATTAGTGGTGGTAATTTATGAAAATTACAAGAATTGCAGGAATAATATTATGTTTTTTAAAATAATAAAAATTATTTTAGGTTTAATAGGAGTTTTATTATCTTCTGCTGTTGCTGGTTTAATTATATTTATTATAGTAAAAATTGTATTAAAAATTAATCAAATATTTTAAAAAAAGGTGGTGAATATTATGTTAGGTAGATTTTTAAGAAGAGATAAAAGCACTAATAATGAAGAAAAAACTAAATTAACTTTTTTAAAAGGTAAAAGTACACATGCTTCTATTTTAAGTTATTTTGGTTTTAATGATTTTAATCATGAAACATATTTTACTGATTTTGTAGCAGAAAATAATGCTAATTTATATAATGCTCCACTAGATATTAACAACGAAACTATTAAGCAGTATTTAATTCAACAAGAATTTTATAGAAAAAATTGAAATTCTATTTTTAAATTAAGTAAATTAGGAATTAGTGGTTATTTAATTTTTATTGCTAATGATGATTTATATTTTCAAGTAGTTGATATACAACAAAGAGTTTATGATATTACTGGTAAATTAATTCAATGTACTATTTTTTATGATAGTTATGAACAAAATGCACAAATTGTAAGATTATTTGAAATTTATACATTAAATAATGAACAAGTAACTATTAATCGTGCAATTTATAGTATTAGTGATAATAAAAAACAATTTCCACTAGATTTTAAATCATTCATTAATAATCCAAATTTAGAACAAGAACAAACACTAAATATTAACTATATACCAATAGCAATTATGCGAAATAAAGCAAATGAACTAGCAGATTGTAATAAAGTAATGGATAAAATTAAAGCATTAGATGTTATTTATGAACAAATTGTTTTAGATACAATTTTAAACTCACCAAAGTTTATTTTTAATTCAACTTATGGTAATGTAAAAGATTTATTAGAAGATGCTGTAAGAATATTAGTTACTAAAAATTATATTTTTAAAAGTGGTGGAGATAATAATGAACAAAATGAAAATATCAATATGACAAGTAGTAATTTTAAAGGTAAAAATTTAACTGATATATATGACTGAAATGTTAATGAAATATTTAAACGTTGTGGTATTCATATTCCAAGTCAAAAAAAATCTGCACAACAATCAGTTCCCGAAAGTACAGCTGTAAATATTTCAACTATTAATTATATTGAACAAAAATTATGACAATTTAATATTGATATTCTTAAATTTATTCAAATATTAGTACATTTAGATAAAGATTTATTAAATAGTAAAACATTTAATATTAATGATGAACAAGAAATTAATAATTTAACAGTTAAATTAAAATTATTTAATCCCGAAAATAACCAATTAATAGGAGAGAACAATGGAAAACAACAACAAACCACAAACGAAGTTTCCACAGAAACAAACTAAACTTAATCAAGCAGAAGTAGAAAATGATTATTTAATTGATAATATTCCTTATGACTTTACTAATATGATGAGAGCAACTAGTGACCCAGATATTAATAGAGCATACGATGAATTTAAAAAAAGAACAATTTATATTTATGAAATTGAACGTTTATTTAAAAATAATGAAAATAATAGTTTAAGATTTTCAGCAAATACTATTAAAATTGGTTTTATTGATATTGAAAAAGTATTAAAAACTACTGCTGCTGAAACATCAGACTTTACTATGCAATTAAATCAAAGAGCAAGTACAAATATTAATGATAATACTATTGAATATAGTATGACTGATATTAAAAATTTAATATTTCAAGAAATAAATTTATTAAATCAATTTAAGTTATATGCAGTTAGTATAAATGAACCATTAACTGAAAATAATATTGATAATTTATATATCATTAATAATTATTCACAACCTTATCAAAATCCAAAAACTAGAAGTACTAAAAGTATTACTATTATTAAAATTAAAGATTTTAAAACAAGAGATGGTTATCCAATTATTATTAAATTACAAAAACCATTAGATAAAGATACCAAAGTAACTGGTTTAAAAATTAAAGCCCCTAGAAGCATGATTTTTGGCAATATAAAGGTACTTGGTGAAGTTGACAATATGGAAGTATACCCAAAATTATTTGTCAAGGATAAGATAGCATTTCCATTATTATCAATGCCTATTGAAACTCAACCAAAAGTTAGAATTTTACAACAATGATTTAGCGAACAAATATTACCTTGAAATTTAGCAAAGCAATTTATAGGACAAGAAAAATCAGTTTTAGATTTAATTGCTATTGGTGGCGGAACTGAAACAAGAAAAGAAATTATTAATAATGCAAAAATAACATATGCTAAAATTGGTAAATATGATGGACCAGCACCAGTACCTAAAAAATTAGCTGATTTTGAAATGAAAAAGAATGAACAATATATATTATATAGTCATAGAGAACCAACCCCACCATATCCTAGTAAATATATTGCTATTGAATTATCACAGAACTTTAATTCAATTGAAATTGAAATAAATGATAAACCACCAATTGATAGTTTACAACAACTATTATTAGATATGCTAAGTTACACATATAACTATAATAGAAATTTTGAAGGTGCTACATATGATGATAAAACTGGTAAACCCAATAATGATATTGCAAAACTAAGAGCAAAATTTGAAGGACAAAAACCAGAAGATGTAATTACTAATTTATTTAAACAATGAGAATTAGATTATCCAAATTATATAAATTTAGAACAAGTAAAAATATTTAAACAAATATTTGTGATGTTATCAAAATATATTTATTCAAGTATGTCTATTAATAAAGGTTTAAATGATGATAATAAAATTTTATTGCCTTATTATTTTGAATTAAAATCAAAGCCAATACATCCAAATGAAAATAAAATTTGAGAATATAAAGATATAAAAGTTATATTAAAGTCTTCATATTTTGATTTTACAGATATAAATAATATTAAATTAAAAAACAATGATATTAGTCAAAATGAATTATTTAAGTTAGATGATAATCAATTCAACTGATTATCTATTACAAACGAATTAGAAAGTAATAACATACCATCATTAATTCCAGCAGATTGAACATTAGGTAATGGTGAATATGGTAAGTATTTTACAAGAGCAATTATTAGTAATAATAAAATTGAAAATATTTTAAATTTATATGGTTCTAATAAATCACAACTATTTTCTAAATTAGAATTTTATAAACAAATTTCACAAATTGATAATAATGGTAATTTGGAATTACAAATTGAAAACCCGATTAATAACTTAAATCGGATAGAAATTAGTGGCATATTTGGTTCTGGAAATTATGATTTAACTTTAATAACAGATAAACAAGAAATAAATTTAACTAATATTAATTTATTTGATAAATATAATGAAAATATTTCTTATATAAATATTGAAATTTAATTATTGAAAATAATTATCTGTATAAGTACCATCTCATTTTATATCTTCATCATGATGTTTAATTTTAGAAAAATATAATTCAGTTTTATTTGGACTATCTCATTTATTTCATCAAATAGTTGTTGTTCCTAATACTACTTCTCCATTGGGTTCTAAATAATGTTTAACATTAGTACCTATATTATGGGTAAGCACCCCCCCATGATTAATCCTATTGTTCCAGTTGTTGCACCAGTTAGTGCTAATGCTAATGTTATTTTACTTAAATTTGTTTTTATTCATGTTTTCATAATAAATTTCTCCTTTTTTCCTTGATTTTACTTATAAATTGTACTGTTTTTGATTATTTTTACAAGTATGCTTTTAAATGCAAAATAACGCCTAAATTAAAGGCGTTTATTTTGTGATACCTATACTATTAATTATATGTAAATTGTTTACTATATAGCAAATGTGAAGATACTTTTTTTCACACTAGCATTATTTTTACCCCTAATTACATTTTTATATGGATACAAGGCATAAAATAATGCATCGTAAGGGTCTTGGTACATATTTTTATCAGGAATGTTAGTTTTGGTTTGGTCATAACGTAATTCTTCTAAACATTGAGTAGTTTTTGGTAAATCATTTTTATTAGCATAAAAGTTTCCATAACTCATAATATTTCTCATTCATACTACTCTATTAGTTAATCCGGCTTCTTGATTTAAATTTGAAGCATGTTTAATAGCAGTTTGTGTTATTAAAATAGTATTATGTTCATCTATTAATTTTTGATTTAATCAATCTATTGCTGTTCTTGCTTTATCATCATAAAAATAAATTGCTTGTTCAAAATTTTCAAAATTATCCATTAATCCTAAAATTTCATTAACATAACCATTAATTTTTTCATTTTCATTAACAAAATCATTTGGAGTAACTACTAATTCACAAATAATATAAGCATCATAATACCCAGTATTATTATATTCTTTAAATCCGACCACCATAAATACAGTATGGTCTTTGTGACCAGTTGCTCAATCAACACCAACTGAATAAAAATCAAATTTATACATATCTTTTTCTTGATTATAAAACTGTTTTAAATCATATGATTGTCAATATTTTACTGTTTTTTGAAAAGGAAAAATTGTTGCATCACTATCTAAAAATTCAAAACCATAATAAACAGTATTGAATTCATCAGGATTACTTTTTTTCATTTCTAATAATGTTCTTTTTTGAATGTCAGGTAATTTATTTCAAAAAGGTTGAATAGTAAATCTTAAAACAAATAAACCTAAACCACTAAATATGTCTTTATTTTCATAGTAAACTTTACCAACTTTTTTAAGATTTTCAATTATTTCATCATTTAATGGTAAAAATGGCGTACAGTATTTTAAATAAAATGGGTGATATTTATCATAAGGATTACATGTAAAAGTAATAAAGAAACTTTTATAAAAATAACGAGTAATTAATTTTCCAAAAGTAGGACTATATATATTTTTATCAATAAAAGTTCAACTTCATTCTTTAATTGGTTCATTTGAAACTTTAATACGATTACTTCTAAACATAGAATTTTGTAAACGCTCATATCTATATGTTAATTGCTTTTCTGTTAGTGTTTCTTTTTCTTCTGCCATTATTATTTCATCAGTACGTGAACCCAAAAAACTTGACCCACCCGCTTCTTTTCCAAAAATTTTATTACCATTAGCATAACCAATAAAATCAATTTGTTGATTATTAGGAAAAATAATACATCCACCATCTTTGGTTATTTTTCATTTAATACCATGTGGATTATTAGGTAATAAATTAATATTATATGTATCTAATAAAACTTGACAAACATTCATTAATGCACCAATTGTCGTTTCACTATGAGTATTTTCATATCTTCTTACTTCTTGAACACTACTATCACTAAAATTACAACATATAAATAAATCAAATGCTAAACAGTTTCAAGTTTTTCTTGTTCCACGTGCAGTTGGTACAAAACGATAAAAACAATTAGTTGTAAAAAATTCTGCTCATTCATCACTAACAAATTGTTTAAAAATATCTCAACTAAAACCATAATTATTATCACTAAAATTAAGATTATATTTTTTATTCAGTTGTGCATAACTACTAATAAAAGGCATATTTTACTCCCTAATTTTTATAAGCAATACAATTAAATTATAACAAACAAAATTTAGAAAGGAACATTAAAAAATGTTTATATTACCATTCTCTAATCATTTTGATTGAGATAAACATGATTTTAATCAAGATGAATTAAGTTTAAAACAAACAGAAGAATTATTTACAAAAATAGATGATTATTTATGAAGTACCTGTGATAAATCTGAATATAAATCATATAGATTTAGAAAACGAAAATTAAAAGCAAAAAAAGGTTTATTAAATTATAAACGACGTATTTGTACAAAATATAACCAAAAAACACAAAAAAATGAATTTGTTTCATTGCTAGATAATTATCTTGGTGTTAAAAAATATAGTAAACTTGCACCTAATGTTATTAAACAAATTTTAAAGTATTTTGCTGATGGAAAAAAGTATCGTGATGTTTGTGATACTTTTATTGATGATTTAATAAGTACTAGTACAGTTTGTAGAACCTATCAAAAATTTCAATTACCAAAAGCTAATATTCCTAAAATAGTATTAGAAAAAAATCAAACTTTATATATAAATATTGATGATGGACATAGAAAATTTAAGTTTAATGAAAAACACAATACTAAAAATTGTAAAAAATGTTCTATGAGATTATTAGTATTTTGTACTGGTAAAAAGAAAAATGGAAAATTAATTAATAAAAAAGCAGTTTGTAAAATAAGAGTATCAAAAACAGAAATTGGTGCTGAAAAAACAGCACAATTAATTAAAAAACATGGTAATTTATTTTTTGAAAATTTTGAACAAGCAAATTTAGTAGTTTGTGGAGATAGTGCAAAATGAATTAGAAAAACTGCTACAATTTTAAATGCTAAATTTATTTTAGATAAATTCCATGCTTTTCATGTTTTATTTCTTGGTATAATGGCTGGAAGAAGAAAAAATAAAATTGCTAAATTACACTATCAAAATGCAATAACTTTATTTGAAAAAGGCCAATATTATGAATTAATTGATTTTTTACAATCATTAGCTTTACAATATAAAAAATTAAAAGTTGGTTATTTTATTAATGCAAAAGATGGTGTATTAAACCAAGCACTAGTTGAAAATATTGGTTGCTTTACTGAAACTAATATTAAACAAATTTTAAAGCATATGATTGGTGATAGAACCTATAATATTGATATGTATACAAAAATGGCTAATTTTAAATGCTATCAAATAAATACTACCATCCAGTTATTATAAATTAAAATTAAAGATTTTAAAAAACCAAAAATAAAATAAAACTTATTAAAGTAACTATTAATAAGAATTTTTGAATTATAAAAGTAAGTATTATTATTGACTAATATTTTACAAGTGTTAAGATTAACATACAATTGCATATTGAAGTCAAAATTATTCTCGTCTAACTTTATAATTTTAAGACAAATTTGAATATTATTGACAACATCGGTATGCTCCCAATAATTGTTTTGAACTTAAAAAGAAATTTTCTACAATAACTAATATTTTTTTATCAATAAATTTTTCTTTAATTAATTGAAATTTTTCTTTATAAATATTTTTAGTTCATAAAACAGTTAATGTATTGAATGTTTCATTAAAAATAATATTATTAGTTTCATTTGAATATATAACAATTCCATTATTACCAATACCAGCAGGGTCAATTCCAATAATTAAGTCATATTGCATTATTAATCAAATTCTCTGCATTGTATTTTATTAATTAAAATTTTAATAATATCAATTGAACCTTTTAATTTATTTAAATAATATATGTCTTTTTCTTTATTATATTGTTCTATATCACTATCTAAAATTAAATTTAATCAACTAATTAATTTTTCTTTATCCATATTTATACCTCCTACTTAACCTAATATTTAAAATACAGTCATAACAAATTGCTTTACTATTTTTATCTCTTAAAAAATATTTTCTTGTTTTTATATCATTAGTATTAAAGAATAAATAATCAAATTTATGTTGTTTACATGTTCAACAAAAATACTTTTTCATTATGAGTTGAAAGTTCCTTATAAGAAGTAACTATATAATTAATTGGTAAATCATCATATTTATATGGATTATTTATTTTAAAACCTTTTCTGTTTTCTTCTCACGTAATGTTATATTTAAAACAAGGATTAGTAATTTTAGTTTTGTTATCAGTTATTTCACCCATAAATCAACTATTATGCTGTTCATAAAATGTTAATGGTTCAAGTTTTATATCATTAAGATAATTATTCTTTTGGAGCAATTGGTTTATTAACAATTATTTTTTGGTCTTTAATATATGGTTCTAATAATTTTATTAATTCATTACCACTTAATTCTCTTTTAATATTTTCTAAATTAAAAACTCAATACGTGTAACTGTTGTCAACAATAAAAGAATTATTTTTAATCATTCATTTTGGCAGTGATAATCTATATTCAACATAATCAATAAGAATAGATTGTGGTTTATCTTTAACAATTTGTTCTTTTTTAAATTCTATTTGCATAATAATCCTTTCTTAAATATGTCCTGTTGCTTCCTAGCATAAAGGACATATAATTTGATTTTTAGATTATTAATAATACTACTATTCGTTTTATTCATTCCATCAATTCTGGGCTCAAAAATAAATTGTGAAATTTTAAAAAACATCGAGGCATTCGACAATATTTATTTAATTTGCGTTTAGCAAATTAATATTTTAATTGAACCGGCACCGCTCAATTTTTTTTTACAAGTTTGAAATTTATTTTCTCGCCCAAAAAAATTTTTCAAAAAAAATAAAAAATAAAACCAACACTTGCTCACTGGAGAGTGGCAAGGTTGGTTAAATTAAGAATAATAATAGTTCGTCCCCACTTCGGGTCTATATATACTAGTTTCCAATTCGCTCCCACCCCAAGAATTACTATTACTGGTTAGTATATTTTATTAGGTATCACTCCACTTTTTATTTATCCATGCAAGTCCACATGGCTAGCTACTATTTTTAACAACTGTGTTGTAGTTCACTTTTTTAGTTTCCTAACACGTGTTGATAATAGCGTTAAAGACGTTTATTAAAAATTTTAAAATTTTACAATTACAAAAAAAGACAAGATTATTTCTTGTCTTTTTCCTTTGATAATAATTTTTATTTTATCTTATAAAATCTATATTTTTTAAAATACGTCGAATATAAATTTAATGGTAAAAGAGAATTTAATTTGTCTATCATCATTTTTAAATGGTAATTTTGGAAATAAGTTACTAATATGATAATTAATTATTTCGTAAATTTGACAACCGCCCTAATAATAGAGGGAGTTAAATTTCTAATAGAAAATGGTGCCAAAATTGAATGTATAGATAATTTTTGAGAATCAATAAATAAAGTGAATCTAGAAGTGAAAGAATATTTGCAATCATGAATTTTAAACTCAAGTAAAAATGAAATAAATTCACCTAACTATAGTAATCAACCAACAACAAATATCAAAAAAACAAAGTTTGCTAATGATCTAATTAAAAATCTAAAATAACTTTTATTATTTCTTACCTTTAATATTTCTAACTTCTTTTAATTGTTTTTTTAACATTTTTAATTGTAATTGTAAATCTTCATATGATGGTAAATCATCACTTTTAATTTCTTCTTGTTTGTTTTTACTATAATCATTACTTTTTTTTGATAACTGTGGAGGATTAACTCATAAATTTTTTAAGCCATATCAAAAAATAGTAAGTAAACTTAAACCAATACCTGCTCAAGGAATTGTTCATAAATCTTTAAAAGGAATAGTTTGAAAATTTCTAATATTAAAGTAATTAAAAAGTACTAATACAAAAAGTATCAATACTAAGGTTATTAATAACATGTGTATAGCAAAAACTGATCTTGAAAAAGGTTTTTTAATAAAAATTAATGGTATTAAATAAGTTAAATTAAAAATCAATAATGTTCCAAAAGTATATAAAGAAACTATACTATCACTAGTCATTAATTGTTTATAAAAACTACTAGTAATTGGTTCTTTATTAACGATTAAAGTAATAATAATAGCAATATTGTTTTTTAATGGAACACCTCAATTAAATAATGGAAAAATTGATAAACTAATTGTTACTGTTAAAACACTAATAATAACTAATATTTTGCTTAAAATTAAATTATTTTTTTTCATATTATCCATCTCTCATTATCAGTTTACTTTTTCACTCTAATAATATTTTATTATTATTAAAGCAAAAAAATAACTATCAAAATTAAGATTAAGATTTATTTTTAGTTTTAGCTAAATTTAACGCAATTTTTCGCGCAGCAAATGGATCGCGAGGATCATAATGTCAATAATTAGTAAAATATTTTTTAAAATTATTAGACAATGTTGAAGAAGCAATATTAATAGCATGAAAGCGATTAGCTTTTGCTTTTAGTTGCAACATTAAATTAATATTATTTTTAGTAATATTAGCAGATAAAAAATCAGAAACTACCAATAAGTCTGCATTATGATATGTTTTAGATTGCATAATTGTTAAAGCATGACTAATAGCTGGATTAATATTAGTATGTCCTTTAAAACTATGACCTAAAAAATGAATTAGATTGGGAATTGATGAAACTAAATTAGATAAATCATAAGTTTCAAATTTACCAGAAAAATTGATCATATAGCATGGTCTTTTTTCTTGTAAAGCAATTTTACTAATAGCAAGCGCAATTGATTTTGCAATAATTTCTGGACTATGACTCATCGATTTAGATGTATCAATGCATAAGATAAAAGGGCCTTCACTTTCGGGAATTGGTACTTCTACAACTTCTTCAACAAGATGTTCAGTGGCAACTAAATCCATTGATTCAAACTCTGTAATTGCTAACTTTTCTTCAACAAATTTTTTATAAAAAATAGCATTTAACTCTGGAATAGCAAGATTAACTAATTCTAATGGTAATAAATGTTCTAAATCTTTACCCTCGGTAATTCCTACTATTTCTTCAGGCCATTTTCCTAATGGCTTTAATTGATATTCAATTTGTACTTTTTGATGAACCTGCTTTTCTGTTAAACCCGAAATTCCTTTTCAACGACCAAGTAGTCTAGCAATTTCAATAATAGCTGGATTCTTATTTAAAATTTCACCATATTGTATAATAGTATTTAAATTAATTTTTTTAAAATCATTTAAATCTCCTTCTCAAAATCGTCCAAAAAAATTTCAAGCAAAACCAACAATATGTCTTACTTCATTAATAACTTTAATATTATTACTTCACATTGTTAAATATTTTTGACGCATTTGCATAGTTTCAAATAATTTATAATTTACAATTCTTTCAACAATTAAACTTTCTCAATGTCTTATAAAATTATCAAAAGTTAATTTACTATTAAGTTTACGATCCTTAAATTTTTCTTGAAAATAATAAAAATAATTAATCATTGGTGAATCAAGAATTTTTGCCCTAGTGTAAATTTCTTGTCAATTATTTTTTAATCTATCAATACCATTAATCATAACTCAGAAATATAATCGTAATTCTCTTTTAATGATGGGACTAATAACAATATTTTTACTTTTTTCTAAAACTTCATTTAAATAAAAATGACTAATTTGTTGATCAAATTCTGGAGCTAATCAAGCAAAATTTTTTTTAAATCAAGTAAAACTACTTAAATTTGTTTCTGATAAAGACATTTTTTTCAATTTAGTTTCTAAAATTTGTGAAACATGGGATTCAATTAATTGTTCCATAATAATCACCTATCTTAATTAATATCAGAATTATTATTAGTATCATTAACATTTGGAATAGTTATTGGTGAATCTTCAGTTAGTGATTCTGATGAAAGAGTCGTTTCATTTTCTGCTTTTGGTATTTGCGAAATTTTATCAAAAAATGCCATTTCTAATAGTGATTTAAATTGTTCATCAAAAAATATAGAATCGGTTTTACTTAAACGATGATATTCTTGTTCAAAATGTACTTTTAATTCATTAATTTGTTGCTTTAAATCTTTAATTTGACTATTAATATTTCCAAATTGTGATTTACTATCAGTATTAGTTAATTCAACTTGAATTATAGAATTATTTGTAATATTTATTAATTCACTAGAATTCTTTAATTGTAACTCAAACTTCTGATTACCTTCCATTTTACTTAAACTTTTACCATAAAATAATTGAATATTATGACTCTTTTTATTACGTCGTAATAATAACTGAAAATCCTTTCTACTAATAAAACAAATTGGAAACTCATCACTATGTCATAATAAACGATAATATATGCCTTTAATTTGTTCAGAAAATGGATTGGAGTAAATAGATGGTTGATTTTGACTATCTTTAATGTTTTCGGCATTATTACTTAATGTTTCCAACTCACTTTCCAGTTCAATCTGATTTTGTTTCAATGTGTAATTTAAATCTTCACAATATGCTTCATTGAAAAGTTTTGTATACTCTTTTTCTTGATCTTCATTATCTCAAATACAGTAAGGAATAATCAATAAATCAGGCTTATCAGTAGTTGTTCTATCATTATAATAAGCTGAAGCTTTTATTAATTTAGCAATTTTTTTTCATCTTCGATCGGAAATGTAAGCTTTACCATTAGTTGCTTCTGTTAAAATTTTACGAAAACGAGAAATAAAATTTAATGTTTCTTTGCTTAAAGTAACAGTAGTTTCCAATTCTTTTAATCACTTTTCATATTCAGAAGTTTTAATTTGTAATTCAAGTGGAACTTTTACTTCTAAACTAGTAATACTTTCTAACATATCATTAAAATTTTCTTCATTAGTTAAACCATAAACTATCATTCTAATAATAAAACGATCAAATAAAGCTTCTAAACCTTTACCACTTTCTGGTAACTCATTAGAAGCTGAAATTAATAGTTTTAATGGTACTTTGATATCAACACCACCATTACGAAAGATTTTTTCATTAATAATAGTTAGTAATGTATTTTGAATTGAAGGGCCTGCTTTTCAAATTTCATCCAAAAAAGCAATATCAACAGCAGGCAAATATTGATCAATAATTCTTACATAGTTACCTTTTAATAAATCTTTGATTGAGATTGGTCCAAAAATTTCTTCTGGAGTAGAAAAACGATTCATTAAATATTCAAAATTTCGCCCATCATGGAGCGCATATTTAATTCGTCGTGAAATTAATGATTTAGCAATTCCTGGTAATCCTAATAAAAATATTGATTCTCCTGATAATAACGCCAAAATAGCAAGTTTAAAAACAGTTTCTTTTTCATAAACATCAGCGCTAATTACTTTAATTAATTGTTCAATTCGCTTAGAAAGTAAACTATCTGTACTCATTTATATTCTCCTTTACTTATATTTATTCGACACTTAATTCTCTTCTTACATCATCACTTTTAACAATTAATAAACAAGCAGCAATTAATCATAAAACAGTTATTAGTAAAACAATAATCATAAATATTGGAACTTCTGCAGAAACAGTTTCATTTACTAATCCATTAACCACTAACAAAATTGTACAAAATACTTCTAAAACTATAAAATAAGCAATTGCTAAAATAATATAAACAATTGATCATCCAAACATAGCACTAGCAGTGCGACCAATCGCTACTGGTAAATAAAATATAAAATTAAATCCCAGAGTTATAATTAAAAATATATAAATTATATAAGTTGGGTTCATGTTACTACCTTTATTACTCAAAATTTGATTAACCAAATTGTTAGCTAAAAAATAAGAAAAAATTAAATGAAAACAAGAAACTGTAAGTAACAAAATACGAGCAATATTTTCCATTTTTGAACTTCAATACATTCTTTTAAATTTAATACTATCACTTAATAACGGATTATAAGTAGTAAAACGTTGTTCTTCAATATCTTTAAATGATGGATTATCATTATTTGGTTTGATAATAATATTATCAACATTTGACAATGGAGTATTTTTTAAGTCATCTTTTTTTTCTTCCATATATCTAACACCCCTTATTTTTTATTTATATTATAACTTATTTTAGGTATTAAAACTTAATAATAGTATCTGATATAAATTAAAATTATAAGTGTTTAATTTTACAAAATTATCAAATTTAAATTTATTTTTTTAAAATATAATATGGCAAAATTAAAAACAAAAAAATAATTATTTAACTTTGACCATCCAAAATTAAATAATTATTAAAAATATTTTTTAAATAAATAAGAAATTATAAATCATTATAAATCATTATATAAAATAAAACATTTTGTTGATTCACTAAAAATAATACTTAATATATTTTAAAAACAAAATACCTAATGAACATAATAACTGTTAATTATTTCACATTTTTGGATTGCATCTCAAAAATTATTATTTTTTATTTTTACTTTTAAACCAATAATTAAAAAAGTTAATGCAATAGTAAAAAATCCAAAAATTGGAGTTAAAATTATACAAAAAATAACTCCAATTTGTAATTGAACTCAATCATAATAACCATCATAATTATGAACTACTGATGAACATATATTTTCTGCAGAATGATTTAAAATATAATTTACACTCATATAATTTAATAAAAAATCCATTTGTTATTTCTATTGTTATTTCTATAATAAGTCTTTTTTCTTTATATAATTTAAGATGTTCAAAAAACTTTTATCAAAATTAGAAAAACCAATTAACATTAAACCAATTACCATAATTAAAATAGTTAAAATAAATAAAAATAAGGTTACTAATTTTAATTTTTTATATTTTTGCAATATCATTTATAATTTTCCTTTCAAAATAAAAACCCATTTGCTTTTATCTCAACAAACAATGGGTTAAAAAGTTACTATATTATTTATATTTTCTATACACAAGAATAATAACAAATTTATATTAATTTTACAATTAATAACCTATATAATTAAAACTATTTTATATAATTAGTATGAATATTAAATTATAGTTATCAAAATTTAACCCATTTTCATAAAATCAATACTTATTTTTAAGTATTTAAATTCACTTCACTTTAAAAGTAAAATTAAAACTATGGGGCTTGGGAACATAGTCACTGCTTATCAAATCTTTTCCAATATGAAATCTAATTTTTTTAATATCATTAGTCTTAATAATATCAGTTGCCTTTAATGATAAGTTATTACCATCAATATCTAAAAAAGTAAAAGCACTTAACTCATTAATTTGCACCTTTAAAGCTTTAACAAAATATCCTTTAAAAGTAGCAAGTGATTTAATAACAAGATTTCAATTAATATTTGGATCAACCGTCGAATCAGGATAATCTAATAAGAAAAAAGTAGAATTATTTTTTGCAAATTGATACATTTCTTGTCAATATTTATTTTCTAAAAAAGTTTCTAAATTACCAATATTAATATAATCATTAACATTAATATTTTCAATACTATTATTTATTGAATTTGAAAAGCCAAAATAATAACTCAATTCCTTATATTTAAAATGATTACCACTATTATCACTAGTCAATAATACATGTGGAGGACTATATTTTATTAATGATTCATCACTATCTACTGCTTCTTGTACCATACTAAAAGGAACAAAATCAATAGTATTAACTTTAAGATAATCAATAACCTTTTCAATACTTGTTGGTTTTAAATCAATGAAATCATAAACAACATTTGGATTAGAAACATATGTTATATAAAAAGGTTTTAATGGAAAATTTGAAGAATATGAATAAAGATTAACATATTCTTTGGAACTATTCACAGCATTACCAACATAATTTAATTCGGGATTATGAACTAATTCGAAATATGGTTTAATAGTAGCTACATCATTAAAATCAATATCTGCTAAAGGAATTGTTGATATTATTGGATAAAGATGAGTATCACTAGCAAATTCTTCTTTATAATCATTAATAAATTTATTAATTTCATCTTCGATTGTTTTATAAATAATAGTATTATCAATTTTATCCGCATAATAAAAATTAGTTGGTAAATAACCATGTGTTCATTGCTCTTGCAAATAATCACTACCATTTGGAAATTTTCCCGAAACATGTTTACTAAATTTTCCTTCAAATTGATTAAACATCATAAATTTTTCATAAAATTTAGCAGTATTTTTAATTAATGCAATTACTGGTATTTTAAATTCAATAAATGAAGATTGTAACTTTAATTTTAAATCAAATTTAGTAACACCATCAGTTTGAATTAAACTCTTATCTAATTCATCATTACTATTGGGTTTATAAAAAGTGAAATCATAATTAGTAATATTAGTTGGAAAAAAACTATCTCATCAAGATTCTTTTATTAATAAATCAAAAACTTGTTTTTTTGATTCTTCTTCAAAAAATGGCAAACGTAAATTTTTATTACTACTATCAATTGGAACATCATTCATATCAACAATAATTGATTCTTCTGGAATATTTTGTTTAAAATCACCAATATTAAAAGCACTCTGCATAGCAAGAGCAATAAAAAAAGTGCTAATTGCTAAACCAATTATCATAATTAAAGAAATAGTTATTGTCAGAAAAGTTTTTTTTACTTTTACTGGTTCTACTTTACCAGTAACGTATTTAGTAATATTATTTAGTTTTCTTCAATCATCATTATCTTTCTTTTTAGCCATATATTATTCACCTAAATTTCAATTATCTAAAACTTAATTCATACATTTTAATAATACTTTTAATTAAATATTTTTTATTTTCAATAGTATTTAATCATCAATGCAAAATAGCAATTCATCATAATAAGAGTGCTATAACCGCGAAAATCAATACTGTGATTCGATAAGGACTGTCACTATAAGAAAACATAAAAAAACTAATACCAATAATTATTAAATTAACAATAGAACCAAATATTAAAAAAAATAAACAACTTAAACCAATCCCTCTAATAGTTTTAGATAAAAAAACGGGTAAAACCATAATTAAAATTATAAAAGCAAATAAAACAGTAACTAACATTGCTACTACTTTTAATATTGAACTTTGAAAAACTGGTACTGATGGTATACCAGGAAGATTAGCAACCAATTGACCAAAACCAATGCCATTAAAAAAAATCAAACCAATTCAAAAAATTTGAATAGTTAAAATAAATATTCGCGAAAAACCATCACCAAGACTAGTAAAGTAAACTCTTGTTAAATTTAAATCTAATAATGAAGGTAAAGGAGTTTCCTTTAATTTCTTTAACTCTTTTTGACCAATAAGATTACTTGTAGTTAAAAATTGTTTATCTAATGATTTATCCATATCTTTTACCCATCCTATAAAATAATTATAATGCATTTTATTTAAAAACTATATAGTTAACTTATATCCGAATTTTAAATATATAAAATAATCAAATTATTATTTTAAAATAAATACAAACATAATTAATAATATCTATTTTTAAGTACAAGTAATATGAAAAATAAACAATAATTATTGAAAATTATTGTTTATTTTAATAATATAGTATTGTTTAAATATTTTTTCGATTATATGGAGTATCGAGAAATATTTGCACTTGCTAATTTTGAGTGATAATCTGATAAATCTATTGCGTTTATTTGTTTTCACTTATCAACTTCATTATTTAGATTTTCTACATTTTCATCACATACAGATTGTAATTCAATATTATCCATAATTAATATTTCTTCTTCATTATTTATATTTATTAATTCTTGTGATTTATTTGCATTATTTCTTTCTAAGTTATTATTCGATTTAAAATTAGTTCTAATTTTTTTAAAAATAAAACCTATTAAACCTCCAACTAAACAAAGAGAAAAAATAGGTAAAATTCAAAAAGACATTGAAACTAATTTATTGTTTTCAATTTGCTCTGACTCTAATTTAAATGTTGACAATTGTTCTTGATTAAATCATGAAATTTGTTCTTCTGACAGTTCTGCTTTTTGTATTGGAGTTAATAACAGAATTTGGTCTAATGACAATGATTGAATTTCTGATTTTGATAATAATTGCATTGGTTTTGAATTAAATTCTTCAACTTGTTTTACTGTTATTGAATCAACTGTTGTGCTATTAAAATACTTATCTATTTTTCCCTCAAAAATTTTTCTGGATGGGTTACACTTTATTGGACACTAATTACGTAGACAAGTGAACAAATTAGTGAAAAGAAAGGAAGTATAATTATGGCCAATATTAACTCATATTCAGATGAATTTAAAAAACAAATAGTAGCTTTATATCAAAGCGGTAAGTCAGTGTCTTGTCTTGCTAAAGAGTAAAATGTTACAAGAGCAGCTACTTATAATTGAATTAAGCAATTTACTAATTCAGGTAGTTTTAAAACTAAAGATAATCGTTCTGTTGAAGAAAATGAATTAATTAAATTAAGAAAAGAATTAAAACAATTAAGAATGGAAAATGATATTTTAAAGCAAGCAGCACTAATAATAGGCAGAAAATAAAAATTATTGTCAAAAATAAAGTTAAATATAAAATTCGCACAATGTGTCGTTTTTTGAAAATATCTAAATCAACATATTATTTTAACTTAAAGAAAAAAGAAAATAAAATCAAAAATAATATGTATGATGAAGCTGTTATTAGTGCTTTTAAAGAAAATAAAGAAGTTTATGGTACTAGAAGATTAAAAAAAATTTTAGAAAACCAAGAAATTTATTTATCACGCAGAAAAATTAAAGAAATTATGAATAAGCATAATTTAATATCAAAATACACTAAATTATCATTCAAAAATCATCATAATAAAGTCAATAATAGTCAAATAACCAATATTGTTAATAGAAACTTTAATAATAGGGTTAAAAATGAAGTTATTGTTAGAACCTGTTTGGAATCTTTTAAACATAATTAAACTAAAAAAGGGAATAATTATTTCTAACCTGACAGTTAATTAACATTTTATTTTCTTTGTCATTTTTTTGTTAAAAAGATTTTATCATTTGACAACTTATCGATTAAAAATTTATTTTTCAACTATAAAATAACATTTATGATATTAATTTAATCAAAAATAAGTTAAAAAAGATCCTAAACAGGTTCTTAGTGATTTAACTTACGTTCAAGTTAATGGTAAATGAAACTATATTTGCCTATTAATAGACCTATTTAACCGAGAAATTATTGGACATAGTGTTGGAGTTAAAAAAGATGCATTACTAGTATATCAAGCATTTATGCAATCAAATCGCTGTTTAAAAGATATCCAAATATTTCATAGTGATCGAGGTAATGAATTTAACAATAAAATTATTAATAATCTTTTATTAGCATTCAATATTACTCGATCTTTAAGCAAAAAAGGTTGTCCTTATGATAATGCTGTTGCTGAAGCAACTTTTAAAACTTTCAAAACTGAATTTATTAATGATAAAAATTTTACATCATTAATCCAATTAAAATTAGAATTATTTGATTATATTAATTGATACAACAACATAAGAATCCACAGCACTTTAAACTACTTAACTCCTATCAAATATCAAGAACAAGTGTCTACCAAAAAATAGTCCTAAAAAGTGTTGCCATTCCAAAATTATTTATCATATTTTTGCTCCTTTTTAAAAATTAAAAACTATTATAAAATAATAGCTAAATTTAAATAAAATTATATTTATTATTTAAACTATACATGTATTTTAATATTTTTAATTTACTTAATCAATCAAAAACTTTCTTCCATAATGAATAAAATAATTATTCATTATACCAATAAAAAAAGAGTAAGACCTTTTACTTACTCTCTAAATTAATACTGCTTATGTTTTATTTTCTAAATGGCGGTCTTGACGGGGATCGAACCCGCGATCTCCTCCGTGACAGGGAGGCGTATTAACCACTTTACCACAAGACCGTGGTTGCGGAGACTGGATTTGAACCAATGATCTTCGGATTATGAGCCCGACGGGATACCACTTCCCCACTCCGCGATGTATAAAATTTAATAATAATGGAGGAGGCTGAGGGATTCGAACCCTCGAGCACTTGCGCACTGACAGTTTTCAAGACTGTTCCCTTCAACCGGACTTGGGTAAGCCTCCGAGTATTTAAGTATGGTGGACCCTATCGGATTCGAACCAATGCTCGCCCGGTTATGAGCCGGGAGCTTTAACCAACTAAGCTAAGGGTCCTAGACTATGGTAGCGGGGATGGGACTCAAACCCATGGCCTCTCGGGTATGAACCGAACGCTCTAATCAACTGAGCTACCTCGCCAGTTTTAGTTTAAATGTTTAACCGATATATAATGGTGGACCCTATCGGGATCGAACCGACCACCTCCTGCGTGCAAGGCAGGCGCTCTACCAAATGAGCTAAGGGCCCTTATTTAATAATGGTCGGGAAGACAGGATTCGAACCTGCGACCTCTCGGTCCCAAACCGAGCGCTCTACCAAGCTGAGCCACATCCCGATGGTGCGCCTGGCAGGACTTGAACCCACAACCTTTTGATCCGTAGTCAAACGATCTATCCAATTGATCTACAGGCGCATTTAATTACTAAAATTTATAGTAACTCATTAAATCATTAAACCTAATCAATTATAACTTATTAAAAGTAATATTTACAAGTATATTTGCAAATATTATTAATATTTTGGAGGAGCCGATCGGATTCGAACCGACGATCAAAGTTTTGCAGACTTATGCCTTAAACCACTTGGCCACGGCTCCAAATATAATTAAAAAAATTTAAAGACTTTTCAATATTACCAAGACTAGTTACTATTTGCAACTTGTTTTACAATATTATTCATAAAATATTTAAATATTTTTTTATTATTTATTTCACTAATTAAAATTTTATAAAGGTATTTATAATTAATTATTAAATTAAATAATAAAAAAAGCACAATTGTGCATTTAATTTATGGTGGAGATGGCGGGGATCGAACCCGCGTCCAAAAGTTAACTGACTAACTGTATCTACAGTTTAGTATAATTTAGAAAAATCACTATTTAATAATAAATTATACAAAATTATGAATAGCTAGTTAATGGAAATTCGAAAAAATTTATTAACATCATTTTTTCTAGTTTATCCTATGATACGTTACTAATAATGATAAACTTGCTATTAGTAACGGTAGTATTTACTTCTTAAGTAATTAAGCAGGTAAAACTGCTTGATTTCCTAAACCAAATCCAAAGTTGTTTAACTTTGTTGTGAATCAGTTAGGTACTACGGTTTTAGTTTGTTTTCCGGTTATGAAACCTCGTAGTATTATGGTCTACCAAACCACTGCCACAATTAGTTGTTCACTCCTGTCGAAACCAGAACATCCCCGCTAATATTATACATTACTTTCTACTATAAAACAATTTTTGGTTTTCTTAAAAATCACTAATAATTCTTTCAAACTTTCATCATAAATTATAAAATCTAAAAATTAAAATTTGGCAATTTATCAATGCTATTACTAATTCAAGAATTAATGGCAAAATTATCATGAATTATTACTTTTGAAACATTTCATTGTGATAAATTTTGATCAAACGTTATTGCACCGGCAAACATAGAATGCATAGTTATTACATTTGAAACATCTCAACCCGAAATATCTTGATTAAATTTTCTTGCACCAGCAAACATACCATGCATATCTGTCACTTTATTTACATTTCAACTTGAAATATTTTGATCAAAAGCATGTGCATTAAAAAACATACCTCTCATAATTTTTACTTTTTCTACTCTTCAAACTGAAATATTCTGATTAAATGAAGTTGCATATGCAAACATATCACTCATATCTGTAACATTTGAAACATCTCAACCCGAAATATCTTGATCAAACGATGAAGCACTTTGAAACATCTGTTTTGTACTTGTTATTTCTGATGGTAACTGATCTGGTACTTTTTGAATTGTTTTTGGCATTTTAACAGCTTGAATTTCTCCAATTTTATTTTCATAAAATCCAATTTGAACAATTTCAATAGTTTTTATATCTGATAAGTCTATTTTACTAGTTGTTTGCTCTTCTCCATTACTATCAACGTAAATTGTATCTTGTTGTTGTATTATTGTATATTTATAATGATTTGATTGTCTATTTGAATTTGGTGGTTTAGGTAATAAAATCTTTGGATTAGATTGTGATTTTATTTTTTTTCATTTTCTTCCTCGTTTTTTGCTTCTATATCAGAAGTATACAAAATACCAGCAGTGGCTGCACCAACTAAAGTAGTACCACCAACAATTGCAGTAATAATTTTATTTTTTTTATAATGGCATGACCATATTTTATATAATTTTATGTAGTAAAGTATTTAATATACTTAAATTTTATTTCAATTGTGATTTGTTAAAACATGATGCTTTTCTGTCACTCAATAATTTGAAGAAAATAACGTAATAAATATTAAACTAATAACAGTTAATAACGCAATAATATTACCAATATAAAACATTATTTCATTATTTAAAGTAATTAAATTATAATTAATAAAACTATCGAGTAAATCAACACTACAAGTTAAAATAGCTATACATGATGCATAAATTCCTGTAATAGGCATTAATTGTCGATAATTTCAATCTAAAACGAAACTATATATAACAAAATTGCAAATGCCAAAAGCAATATTGGATAAAATTTGTGAAATCAAAACTGCGTAAATATTAATAGTTACTAAACTAATCATAATACTTACTATATAGATTCCAAAACCAAAATATAAAGCAATATTAGCACTGAAAAAATAATATAATCATCATCCCAATAAAAAAACACCAATTACTTGTGGCAAAGTAGTAAATAAAGTTTTATAAACATGCCATCTTTGATCAATATTACTTATTTTATAATTAAAAAATTGAGAATTCATTAAATAATAAATTAAATAAATAGTTAATCCAAACATAATTAAAATTATTATTTTTCATTGAGAAAAAGTTTTAATTTTTTTTAAAACTATTTCATCATGCATACCCATATTTTTTGGATCTTCTCGCAAAAGAAAAGACATGAAAAAAGTCAAAATGAAAAAACACAAAGCAGCAATAATAAAATAACTGATTTTTGAAATTGTAATAGTTGAAATATTAAGCGTAAGCATATTAATCGGTATAATAAATTTGCCAATAATCCTGGAATAATAAGTATAGTAAAAGTTAAAAAAGCATGTGATTTTACAAAATATTGTTTATTGAACATTAATTCATGAACTCCTAATGATGCAGTACTCATTCCTAACGCAATATTTAACAAAATCAAAGATCAAAAATTTGGTACAATTAAAACTAAACAACAAGTAACCAAAAGTCAACTATGCATTTATCAAATATACAACTTTCTTTTTTTAAATTTTGCAGTAAAAAAAGTAGCTGGTATAGCAAAAATAATTACAGTAAGCGAAACAATCACTGTAATACTAATTGCTTCAGTTACTAAATTAGTTAATGATAAAACTAAAAAATTATTAATAGCTTTTAAACTATTAATACCAAGATAAAGAAAAAAATAATAACTAATAAATAATCATTGCCACTTATCTATCTTTTGTTTAAAAAGAAAAAATAAATAAAAACTTGTAAATAAACAAAAGATTATTAAGAAAGATAATTGAGGCTTTTTAGAAATCTGTGTATCTTTGTTTTACAAAGTACTAGTTAAGATTAATTCTATCTTCAAATTTTATCATAAAATGAGCAATTGCTGTATTTCAATTTTGAATGGGCATTGTTCATTTTTTTGTTATATTTTCAATTGCTAAATAAAATATTTTCAATTCTTCCATATCATTAGGAAAAACTTTTTTATTTCTGATAACTTTTCGTAATTGACTATTAACAGATTCAATAGCATTTGTGGTATAAATTACTCTTTTAATTTCTGTTGGATAACTAATAAAAACTATCAAATTTTCTCAATTTTTATATCAAGATTTAGCAATTTGAGGATATTGTTTATTTCACTTATTTTCAAATGTTTCTAAAGCCTGCATTGCTTGTTCTTCACTACATGCAGTATAAATTGGTTTTAAATCTGCAACTAGAGATTTTCTATGCTTATATGAGACATATTTCAAACTATTTCTAATTTGATGAACGATGCATAATTGATGTTCTGTTTTAGGATAAACTGATTGTATTGCTTCTGACATTCCTGTTAAATTATCACTACAAGCAATAAGAATATCATTTAAGCCTCGATTTTTCATTTCTGTGAAATTGGCTAATCAAAATTTAGAACCTTCATTTTCACTAATTCATAAGCCTAAAACATCTTTTTTACCTTCTAAATCAACTCCTAAAGCTATATACACAGATTTTTTAATAATGCGTTTATCTTGTCGTATTTTAACTACTATGCAATCAAAATAAACAATCGGATAAATACTATTTAATGGTCGATTTTGCCATGCTTTTACATCATCAATAACATCATCAGTAATTTGACTAATAACACTTTCACTAATATCAGCACCATGATATAACTCTTGTAATTGCATTCTAATATCTGATAATATCATACCTTTTGCATATAAAGAAAGAACTTGTTGATCAAAACCATCAAATCTTCTTTGTCTTTTTGCAATTATTACAGGATTAAAATTACTATTGCGATCTCGTGGTACATCAATCTCAATTTTACCTTGTTGAGTTATTAATTTTTTTGAACTTATACCATTACGAGCATTGTCACTATTACTATGTTGATTCTTATCATATCCTAAATAATTTTGCATCTCAGAATTCAACATTTTTTCTACTAATCTTTTTGTTAATTCTTTATACAAACCTCCCTCTTTAAAAACTGTTGTTAAATCTTCAGTATTTTCTAATAATAAATCTACTGCTTTTGATATTGGATCATTATTATTAATATTTTGCTTTTTAGCCATCTGTAATTCACTCTTTCTAGGTTTATTATAGAATTAATTAAACATAGTTATTTTTGTAAGTTACACAGATTACTAAACATTACCAGATAATCATATTATCATAGTTTTTTTCCTTTCTTAATTAAATTATTATTTTTTGATTTGTCTTACTGCATCACGATTTTTAATGGTTTCTCTTTTATCATAATTTTTTTTACCACGAGCCAATGCTATTTCTAACTTTGCTCTACTTTTACTATTTAAATATATCATTGTTGGAACAACAGTTAAGTTTTTTTGCTTTTGTTCTTGTTGAATTTTTTTAATTTCACGAGCATTTAAAAGTAATTTTCTTTTTCTTAATGGATCAAGTATATAACTAGTAGTAAATTTATAAGTAGTAATGTTCATATTAATAATATAAGCTTCATTATTACTAAAAGTTACATAACTATCCTGTAAAGATACATTACCTAAACGAATTGATTTAATTTCAGAACCAGTCAAAACAATTCCCACTTCTAATTTTTCTA
The DNA here is from genome assembly GCF_977110965.1 of Spiroplasma endosymbiont of Dactylopius coccus. NCBI lineage: Bacteria > Bacillati > Mycoplasmatota > Mollicutes > Entomoplasmatales > Spiroplasmataceae > Spiroplasma > Spiroplasma endosymbiont of Dactylopius coccus. Next base: position 1,437,438 of record NZ_OZ373019.1, read on the forward strand.
ATAATTCATAATTAAAGTACGCTTTTTTATTTTTTGCAATTATTTTCATTGTTTCCACCATTATTTTCAATAAACTTTATAATTAGATTATATAATAATAATTTCATAAATACTGAAATACTTACTTAAATTTGTTTTTTATTAAGAACATGCTATAATCTAATGAAGGTTAGATTAATCAATAGTTTTTCTAGCAATGATTAATGTAAAATTAAACATAAAATTAATATTTGTTGTATAGCGACCCAAGAAATAGATTTTATATTTGTTTTACGGGTTTTTGTTAATTTTATATATTAATAAACAACTGAAAGGAGTCTAAGGACATGGCAGGAGAGTTAAATACTAAACCAATAGCAGTAAAAAATAGTCAATTTTATCAAGGCGATTTGGGTTTTGATAAAAATAATAATGATAAAGTAATTATTTATAAGATTTTAACTGGTAAAAAACTTGAGGTTTGCAAAATTATTATTGATGAACAAAATCATATTTTAAAAATTTCTACGAAAACGGAAATTATTAATGAAGATGAATTCGAAATTTACACATTTGCTTTAGAAGCAGATACTGCTGATTTTATTTTAAAACTTATTGCTAAAAATCAAATTAATGCTGAAATTAATTATGCATTTATAAATAATATTGAAGATTCTTATAATATATCTGAATCAGACTCATTAGAAGAAAAAAAGAAAAAAATTAGGAAACTCTTTTAACTATTTATAAATTTCTTCTCAATTATAAACTGAACCATAACACAAAGCTTTAATTTTAAAATCATTGTTATTATTGATAATTTCTAAAATAGTTTGGGCAATAGAAATCCCTGAGGCAACTATATCATCAATAATAATAATGTTTTTTTTATTAAAAAATTTAATATATTTAGGTAATAAATGAATTTTATTAGTAATTTCCATTTGTCTTTCGCTAACTTTTAATTTATTTTCTCAAAATTTACGGTAGTTATCAACTTGGAAAATATTATTAATAAATAATATCTCATAATTTAATTTTTTATTAATAATTTTAACTAATTCAATTATTACCAATTCTAAACTACTAACTGAAGTAGGTTTTTTTGGCATCATAATAAAATAATCTAAATTTTCAAACAAATTAAATTTTTGACCAACTTCAAATAAATTAGTTGCTAATCTTATTATAGTATCTTGTTCAATATTTACTTGCTTAATTAAGTTATAATCTTCATTAACTCATAATAAATCCGGATATTGTTTTAAGCCTGGCGATTTAAAATAATTATAATAATAGCATTCAATGTTAAGATTGCTTTGTTGAATTAATCTTTTTTGCCCTTGTATTTTCATTTTTTTACTCCATTTTTCTTTTCATTTTTATTTTTTTTAACTTTACCATTTAGTTTTATCTTTTTTCTATATTTAAAATTATTTGCTTTATACATTTTTGATGATTGATTATTATTATTTTTATCACGGTTTTTATTTTGCTGACCATTTTCTTCTAAAATAAAATCAATAGTTCTAGCAACTTTATTTGCACTTTTAACAAGAACACTGACCTTTTGACCAAGAGCATACTGTTTTCGTTTTCTTTCACCAAACAAAATCATTGCTTTTTCATTAAAAATATAATAATCATCAGTCATGTCTGCAATTCTAATTAAACCCTCAATTGTATTATCTAACTCAACAAATAATCCAAAGCCAGTTACACTAGAAATTATACCTTCAAATTTATGACCAATAAATTGCATCATGTATTCTGCTTTTTTCATTTGATCTACAGCTCGTTCACACTCTAATGCTTTTAATTCCATATTACTAGATTGCTCAGCAGCTCAATTAGTAAAACTTTGATATTTCTCAATTATTTTAGCATTTATTTCTCTTTTAACTATATATTGGCGCAATAAACGATGAACTATTAAATCAGGATAACGTCTAATTGGCGAAGTAAAATGTGTATAATAATCACTAGCAAGTCCAAAATGGCCAATACATTTATTAGTATACTGTGCTTTTTCCATACTTCTTAATAATAAAGTTGATAAAAATTGAAATGTTGGTAATTGTTTTAAAGAATTTAATAATAATTGTAAATCTTTTGAACTAATATTTGTGATTTTTGGATTTAGTTTAATGCCCATTAATTTCAGAATTGTAACCATTTGATGCATTTTTTTAGAACGAGGATGTTCATGAACACGATAAATAAAAGGTAATTTCATATCAAATACAGTTTTAGCAACTACTTCATTAGCTCTAATCATAAAACTTTCAATTAATTTTTCAGCGATATCACGAGTTCTTAAAATAATATCAGTTACTTCTCCATTGTCATTAATAATTGTTTTTGCTTCATTAATTTCAAAATCAATTACTCCAGCATCTTGTTTAAACTTTCATAAAATTTGGTGCAATTCTTTTGCTTTTAGTAACATTTCTCAAATTTGTGGATGTGTTTTAATAAAATTTGGATTTTTACCATTATATCCATCATTTACTTCATCATAATTCATTCTTCTTGCTGATTTCATAAATGCCTGATAAATTTTATGTTTTACTGTTAAACCATTCTTATCAATCTCCATATCACAAACCATACATAAACGTTCTACTTGTTCATTTAAAGAACAAATACCATTTGATAACTGCGTTGGTAACATAGGAATAACACGATCTGCTAAGTAAACAGATGTACCGCGAGTAAATGCCTCTTCATCTAAAGGACTATTTTCTGTTACATAATGACTAACATCAGCAATAGCTACAATTAAACGATAATTACCATTAGCTAGTTTAGTAACACAAATAGCATCATCAAAATCTTTAGCATCTTTACCATCAATTGTAACTAATAACTCTTTAGTCAAATCAATACGACCAATTTTATCTGATTCTAACACTGTTAATGGCACCTTATCTGTTGCTGCTAATGTTTCAACATCAAATTGTGCTTTAATGCCAATTTCATAAATAACAGCTAAAATATCAACACCAGGATCATTAATATTACCCAATATTTTAGTAATAGTAACATTAAAAATATTCTGTTCAAAATTTTTAATTTTTGTAACAACAATATTATTTTCTAACGCTTTATCAGGATTTAAAATATTAACTTCATACTGTTGTAACTTTGCATTTTGAATTAATAATGTTTTTACTTTCGTATCTGCATTAACAATAACAGTACCAACAAGAAGATTAGTATCACGTTTAATAATTTTTAATACTACAGCCTCATCATTCTGATTATTAATTTTCACTAACTTACATAATACTTCATCATTATTTAACGCATTATTTATGTTTTTTATATTAACGTAATATTCTTCTTCACTATTTAATAATTTAACAAATCCAAATCCTTTTTTAGTAATTTGAATTTTGCCAATAAATAAATTATTATTTTTTAGCATATAAAATTGTTGTTCTTTATTTTCCAAAATAATTTCACTATTTTTCAATTCTTCTAAATCAGCAATAAGTTCTTGCTGTTGATGATGATTAGTAATATTAAGTTTCATTGTTAAATCAACCGTTGATAAAGGTGTAATACTATTTTGTAACTCATTAATAATCTCTTGCTTCATTTCAATCAATCCCAACTTTATCCTAATTATATAATTAATTATAATCTATCTTTTAAAATTTATAAAAAGGCACACTAAAATGCGCCTTTTTATAAAATAATTATCATTAATTTATAACTCCAATAGTATTAATAAAAATTCTTACTATTATTGCCATAGTAAATAACGATATACCTAATACTAAAGTGGCAATAGAAAATAACTTACTTCAACCACGTTCTTTAGTACTAGCAAATAATTCTTGATTACCCCCACTTAAAGCACCAAGTCCATTATGATTTTTTTTACCTTGTAATAAACCTAAAATTACTAATAATATAGCGATAATTAAGGCAATAATTTCAAAAGCAAAAATAATGTTTTGACTCATTTTGTCACTTCCACTTCTTTATAATATTATTAATTTTACACTTAATTTTACTAAAAATAAAAAAATTTCATAATTATTATTATGACTTATTCCAAAATTAAAATTTTAATTATGAAATAAGCCTAATATGTTATGTTTTATAATTCTTTTATAGGAAAATTTATTAACTTTATTCTGGTTCAATTTCTAAGTAATTTCCAACAGCATTTGTTACAATCTTTCATCCATGTTGATTGGTCATCATATAAAAAATGTTTATTTCTGAAAAATTATTATACATAACTTTAACCAAAGTTTTTAAATTACTATCACTTAAACTATTTGCTAAGGTTCCTATCAATTGTGGAAATTTAGTAATTTCACTTAAAATTTTTTTTCAAAAAGTTGATAGTTATCTTTATTATCTTGATAAATTTCTGCTAATTTTATTCACATATCATTACTAATACCTAATTTAATTTTACTTGATTCTGTATATTGTGGAGTTTTATTGTCTAAAGGTATGTAATATTTTTCTATTTTATTATATTGATTATGGGAATTGATATCAGCATTATGAGCATGCGATCAATTATACACTAAATATGCTATTCCACCAACTATAATTACTCCACCCACAACTCATCCAATAGGCCCTCCTTCAATCATAACAGATGCATCACCTTCACCAATAGCAATCGCACCTTCTTCACCAACCTCTAATAAAGGCACTGCTTCTTCTGTTTCAACTACTGTTGTAGCTTGTGGAGAACTTATTCATTTAACAACTCTATATGCAGGTGGAATACTCATAGTTGTGGTAGTGGCTAGACCTTTTAATAAATATTCATTTTTATTAGGTGTTATAAAAACGATTCCATATTTATGCAATTCAACAATTTTTTCAAATTGTGTTCAACTAGCATCAGTAAAATGTTGTCCATAAATTTCTGTTAGTTTTTTTCTTACATTATTTTTACTTTCTGTAGATGTGGTGTGATAAATATCTAATAATTTTTGATCAATAATTTGTGTTTTTAAAATATCACACTTTGGTTTCTGATTTATTCTAGAGCCTGTACTTTGATTACTTTGTTGATTTCTATTTCTAGAACTAGTTCCAATGTTAAAAGATTGTTCAGATGTTGATGGCAAAACAGCGCTTCCGCCTGCTAAAGGTGAAGGGGTTGTTGTTGTAGTGGTGTGCAAATTACTTGGTTTATAATTTGATATATCTTCAAGTGTAGTAAAAGTAACACTAAAATTACAATCATAAATAATATTCAAATTTTCTGTAAATATTATACTGTTTGGACGAAACATATGTGATAGCGGAATTATTAATGTAGTTGAAGTTAAAAATGAAGAGAAATCTATACCCGGCACAAAGTCGAAATGAAAAACTAAATCAGGATTTAATTCTCATAACCTTTCCATAATAGTACTCGGATCATTACGTCTAATTTGTCCTAAATTAGTATTTCTAAGTAAAGTTGATAATCTTACGCTTTGTTCATTAATAGTAAAAGTTACATTTAAATCACTATCAAAAACAATATGAGGATTATTCTGTTGAAAATCATAAACATTTTCTGATAAAATTTGAAAATTATTTATGCCTATAGGATGTCTATTTGTAAAACTAGGATAACGTAAATGAAAATCGGGATTTAAAAAATTTAGTCTCTCTATTATTGTTAATGGGGCATTATCTAACAATTCTCCTAACTCAGTTCTAATAATAATACTTGATAATGTTAATCTTTGAGGTGTAAAGTTAATAGTAAAATTTAAATTTTTTGGAATATTTCTTGCGGGATTTTGATCGTAAATGTTAATACCAGCATGCACTGTTGCATTAATATTTGTAATGTTTTCAAATTCAATATTTTCTAAAAATCTTCTCTAGATAAAATTGGATGATTAATTTCTCTTAATCTTTGAATAATATGTTGTTTATCATTCGCTTCAATTTGACCAATATTAATTGTTGTCATTGTTTTTTGTAAACTTGGTGGAGTTTGCCTTTTAACTCTTTTTTTTGTAGAATTTAGTCTTTCATCTTTTTCTTCTAATTCATTTTCTGTTTCAGTTTCTATTTTAGTTAAAGTACCACTTTCAGCAGGAATACCACTAGTTAATGCAATTGATGCAATGATTGTTTTAATAATTTTCTTTTTCATAATATAACCCTCTCTTTAAATCTTTAAATTTTTCATAATGTAATCATTTTATATGATTTATGAAATAAAACAGATTTGATATAAAAATATCGGGGTTTTAGAAATCTAAAATATATTCTTTGATAATTAAAAAAACACAACATATTGATTTACATCATTAATATTTTCATCAATATTTCAATATTGATTTGAGTTTTTAAGTGGTCATTCATTTATTTGGATTTTTTTATTTTTATTACTTAATGAGTTTTATTTTTTTGACTTATTTATATAAATTTTTCTTGATTTTTAAAAAGTAATATGCTGATAGTTTTGATTTAATATATTTTCTTAGATATCTAATTGAAAAATATTTTTTCCGTCTTTAATAATTTTTAATTTTGAAAAAATATTTAACTTATTAATAAACTCCTTTCATGTCAAAATTAGTGTTAATTATATAACACAATTGTTTTTAGAATACATTAAGTTTTTTAGAATTAATGTTCTGATAAAAAATCTAAGAACCTGTTTGGAATCTTTTATAAAATAACGTAAAATGACTATATATTTTAAGATAAGGGGTATATATGCATAAAAATTATCCAAGTCATGTTACTAAAGAACAATTTGAGAACATAAGATCAATTTTAGAAAATAGCAAAAAGAAAACAAAACCAAGAAATTTAGATTTATATGAAGTATTTTGTGCAGTTTTATATGTATTAAAAGTGGATGTCAATGAAGAATGTTACCAAAAAATTTTCCAAAATGACAAACTGTATATTATTATTTTCAAATTTGAAGTAAAAATAGTGATAAAGAACCTAGCACTTGACAAGTAATTTTAAAAAAAATTAGTTAGAAAAGTTCGTATCAATAATGGTAGAAAAGAACAAACTAGTTTTTGTATAATTGATTCACAAAGTGTTAAGAACACAGATACTGCTAAAAATAAAGGTTATGATGCTGGTAAAAAAATTTCAGGAATAAAGCGTCATATTGCTGTTGATTCTCAAGGTTTACCACATACAATTTACATAACCACAGCAGAAAAAACAGATCGTAACAGTGCTATAATAATGATTGAAAATGAAAAAGAAAATTTATCTAAAGTTCAAAAAATACTAGTAGATGTTGGTTATACTGGTGAAAAATTTGCTTTTAAAATCAAAACAATCATAAATGCAAATGTTGAAGTTATCAAACGTAATGAATTACATTCTTTTGTATTATTGCCAAAAAGATGAGTTGTAGAACGAAGTTTTGCATGATTAGAAAAATGCAGAAGATTATGAAAAAATTGTGAAAGAAAATTAAATACTAGCTTACAAATGGTTGTTCTTTCCTTTATTTCAATTTTATTAAAAAGATTTTAAACAGGTTCTAAGAAGCAAGAATCAACCATTCCAAAAACAACATATTAACTATTTTATATATCTTTCAATGATGAAAGTCCATTTTTAAGTAAAAAATATATGTTATAATTTAATAAATAAGTAAAAAATATTATAGTTAGGGTGAGAAAATTGAAAAAAAAAATTGGTATTGTCGCTGATTCCTCTTCAGGATTTTCAATTAAAGATTTAAAAGAAATGAATATTGGATTTTGTCCATTATTAATCACTTTTAGTGATGATACAACTATTACTGATGACCCTAACATTCTAAAGGATGAAGAATTCTATAATAGAATAGTTCATGAAAAACAATCTGCCAAAACTTCGCAAACACCACTTGGTCAAATGAGTATAATTTGAGAAGATGCTTTAACTAAATTTGAAAAGATTATTTTTATTCCTTTATCAAAGGGGTTATCGGGTCAATATAACACTGCTACTATGTTATCAAAAGAATCTAATTTTAAAGATAAAGTTTTTGTTTTTGATAGTAATGGTGTTTCAGTTATTAACTGACTATTAGTTAAAAAAGCATATCAAATGTCACTTAACGAAAAAAATAATGTTAATGATATTATAGAAGCACTAAAATTAATAAGAGATAACTATATAGCATTTATTTTACCTTATGATTTAAATTATTTAGTTCGTGGTGGTAGGATTTCAAAATCAGCAGCAGCCTTAGCTACTATGTTAAAAATAACTCCAATTTTATCTTTTGACGGAACCATTGATAAATTTGATAAAACAAGAACATGAGATAAAGCTATTAAAAATACTCTTAAAAAAATTAATAAAAGTAAAAAAATAGAAAGCATTACTCTCTTTTACATTATTCATGCTTTTGCTGAGGCAAAAGAAATAGAAAAAGTTACAAAATTTGTTAAAGATTATGGCATTAAAAACGTCAAAACTAATAATTTAGCAAACGTAATTTGTGCTCATACAGGAATTGGAACCTTCAGTTTTGTTGCTTTTAATTTAGATAAAGATAAGTTACCAAAATTATAACAATAAAAAATTCACTTTTATGAGAAACATTTAAAAGTGATTTTTAATAATGGCAGGGGTGGCAGGACTCGAACCCACAACACTCGGATCTGAAGGCCGATGTTCTACCATTGAACTACACCCCTAAAATATTTAATTTAAATAGTACATGTTCAATTTTACGCGAAAGAAGTTTTAAGTTCAATTAAAATTTCATTTTTTTTATTTTTAATTCACATTTATCACAAATTCCATGAATTTCTAACTTATAATGTGAAAAATAAAAATTATTTTTAGTTGCTAATTTTTCAAGTTTTTCTTCTTGTAATGGTGAAATTTGTTGTTTATCTTCGAAAGAGGCATGAATAATTTTATTACAAAAATTACAAATAATATGAACGGTATTTTCTGATAGTTCATAAATTATTTGTTTTCCTTCAAAAACATTAGCATGAATAATATGTTCTGTCATTAATAAATCAATAGTATTATAAATACTCATAATATTAATATTATCATTACCTTCTTTTGTTAAAAAACTAATAATATCATTAATACTAACATGTTGCTTAAGCGTTAATACTTTAATAACTGCTTTACGAACATCAGTTAAACGATAGTCTTTATCTTTCAACTTTTGGATAATATTTTCAAAATTTTTATTCATACTAATCTCCTGATAAAATATAATATTACTTTTTTTTATTTTTTTCAATTGCTACTAATCTTTCAATTTCATTTATTAAATCTTGAACTGTTTTTGTTTGTAAATCCAGTAATTTATTATCATTAATTTTTACATTATGTTTTTCTTCTATTTTAATAACAATCATTACTAATTTAAGAGAGTCAATTTTTACATCTTTAAATTTAGTTTTGGGTGTAATTTTTTCTTTAATTTCTGGATAATCTTTTTTAATAATTTGATGAATTTCACTTAAAATATCCATAAATTCACTCCTAATTTAAATCATTTTTATTAATAGTTATACTTAATATAACATAGAGCATTAAATTTTATTTGTTATTTTAAAATATCATTCTAAATAATCTAGTTTTAAATTAGTATTATATTCAACTCATACAGCATTATTTAAAATATTAAAATGAAAAATAAAATTATTAATTTTTCATTGTGGAAATGTTTTAATAATTAACTTTAAAAATATGTATTGAAATAAATCTTGATTAAATTGTATTTTATATATAATCTGTGACTGATTTGCTAAGATAGTACTATTTTTATCTAAAATAATTGTAATACTTTCATTTAATTTTTTAATATCAATAGCTTCTAGAACTATGTCTGGATTTAAATTTTCTTTTTTATCATCTACGGTCTCTAATTCTACATCATATTCTTTTACCATTTCATTTAAATTTTTATTAGTTGAAAAATTTTTGATAATAAAAAATAACATAATACTTAATGTAATAGTGATAGTAATAATTAAAATGCTAATTTGTAACCTACGTATAAACATTTTATACCTTTATTTGACTATGAATTAAATACTTATAATCAATAAAACTAAAGTTATCACTACTATAAAATTTTAATATTTCATTGTAAGTTAAACTAAAATTAGTGGTTGTCACTCAATTTTCACTATAGAATGATATGGACCACCAATAATTGGTTCACTACTTTCTTCAATAAATTTTAAATTAATATCATATTTAAAAAAGGTTTGAAAATTAAATGGAATATTTATATTAAAGTGAAAACATTTAAATCTTGGTAAATCAAATTGATTTTTTCCTATTTCATCATTCAATACTATTTTATTTACAATGCTATTATAAATAGTACTATAAAATTCTAAATAATATTCATCAATATTTTTTTTATTACGTAATAAAAAAGCTGGTATTTTATTATTTTGATAAAATTTTGATAGATTTTCATTAATATTTAATGATGTATTTTGTTGTAAATCAAAATTATTATTAAATATTAATATTTTACGTAATATTGTTTCTTTATCATCATAATAATAATCTTTTACTTTTGGAAAATGTGATACTAGATAACGTTTGATTCTTATTGGCACTATATTTGCAGTATTAATATTATTACCAGAAAACTTAAAAACCTCATCTAATCTTGATTTTCCACCAACTATCATGTTCTTCATGATCTTTTTAGAAAAAATATGATAAAATCCTTTATCAGAGAAATTTGTCGTTAAAATAATGGGATTTTTAATTTCCAAATTAAAATTTGTTGTAATAAACATTTTTGGTTTAATTTGTAATTGATACTGTGGATTACTATTAAAATAAAAACTAAGTGTTCCATAATTATGTTTATTATTAATATGACGAACTTGCTTTAAATTACTAGGTTTTTTACAATTAAAACTATAATTTAAAATATTTATATTATCTTTTTTAATTGCTATTGCTGGTAAAATTATCTTATAAGTTTTCATAACCATATGTAAAAAAGAAATATCAGCATATGGACCAAGCTTATTATTTTCAAGTAATTCTAAATATGAAGAAGTAAGAAATACTCACTTAATTGATTTAGATATCACAAGTTGTCCACTTGCCTGCTTAATATTACTATAATTCAAATCATATTGAAACGTTACATCGTCAAGTAATCCTTCACTTGGTTCTTTGTTAATATCAAAATCATAACTATATGCTTCTACAATTTGAAGTTCAATATAATAATAACTGCTTTTTTGCAAAGTTTGGATTGGAAAGCCAACCACTGTAAATCTTGGAATTAAAAATAATTCTTTTTCATAAATGGGGCTGTTTTTTACATCACTCGTTAAATTCATCTTTTGTTCTAAAAAACTACGCGAATTCAATAAATCAATGCTATTAATATTCATTTTATATCCTTAAATTAAATATAAGTATAAAAAACGCTTAATAGCCGTTTTTTCTAATTTTTCATATTCTTTGATATGATAATATTTTTTTCATCAATTTTTATTTGATTTAACTAAGAACGTTCTAACAATATAACTATATTCATTTTTTGGTAATAATGCTAAAACTGTATCAACAATTTGTACATGTTTTTCACAATTTTTTAAATCTTTATTTATCGCTATCTTATTAGCATAGTGAACACTATCCTCTTTCAAAACATAATTTTCTTTAAAATTATTATTTGCTAATGTTAATTTTGCTTGTTCATATTTAACAAAAATAGCAGCAATTAGTTGCTTATCAGCACTTATTTGTTCTTTCGTTATTATCACCTCAATAATAATTTAAAAACAAATAATTATCTTTCCTCTATTTTATTTCTATTTAACTGACTAATTTTAATATGATCTTGCAAAATAAGTTCAGACACTATTAGGAGTTTGACACTTAAAACAATTACTTGGTTTTTTATACGGTTCTAAAGGAATACAACGTGATGTTGTACCAGTTAAACTTTTAATTTCTTCTTCACACTTTATTTGATCACAAAAAGGTACAATAAAGAAACCTTTATGAATTTTAACTAATTTATGATATTCATTGAAATCTGTTAACTCTTTTAAACTTGTATTTAATTTTTTTTGTGAATTATTAAATAAATCTTTATTTAATTTATTTAATTGATTAATAATAGTTGTTACTAATAGTTTTTCATTATTAATTTCAACATCAATAGTATCTAAATTATGACGTAAAATTAATTTAATTACTTGATTTTCAATTTCTTGCTCACCAATTGCAATAGTAATTGGAATACCTTTAATTTGACTTTCACTTTTCTTATAAGAAAAACTTTTATTATCTTCATTTATTAATACTCGGAAATGAGAACTTAAAATTTTAAATATTCTTTCAACAGTTATTTTAACTTTATCACTTTTAGGTGATAAATTTAAAAGCATAATCTGATGTGGCGCAATTATAGATGGCAATACTAAACCCAGATCATCGCTATGCGCCATAATTAAAGCACCAATTAATCTTGTCGATACACCTCATGATGTTTGATATCCTAATTCTTGTTTATTGTCTTTATTACTAAATTTAATATTAAATACCTTTGTGAACTCTTGACCAAAATAATGACTAGTACCGGCTTGTAATGCTTGTCCATCTTGCATCATAGTTTCAATTGTATATGTCATTTTTGCTCCAGCAAAACGTTCGTGAATTGTTTTTGCACCAACAATAACTTTAATTGCTAATTGTTTTTCAATAAAATCAGCATACAACTTAATCATTTTTAATGTAAAGTTTTTTGCTTCTTCATCGTTATTATGCATTGTATGTCCTTCTTGTCATAAAAATTCACTAGTTCTTAAAAATGGTTTTGTATTTTTTTCTCATCTAACAACATTACATCATTGATTATATAATAATGGTAATTGTTTATATGAACTAATTATTTTTGAAAAATGACGACAAAATAAAACTTCTGAAGTAGGACGAATAATTAGTTCCACTGATAATTGATTATTTCCAACTTTAGTTACAGTTGCACATTCTGGTGCAAAACCCTCAATATGATCTTTTTCAACTTGAAATGCTTTTTGACTAATTAAAAGTGGTAGCATTACATTTTCAATATTTAAAATTTTAAATCTTTGATTTAATAAATGTTGAATATTTTCTCAAATTGCATATCCGCGAGGACGAAAAATAATGGTACCGGCCGCTGAACCATTTTCTGCACCATAATCACAAAGTTCTGCTTGCTTAATAACATCAGTATATCATTTGGCAAAATCAATCTCTCTTGCTGTAATATTTTTATTCTTTGCATTATTCATAATGATCTATTCACCTTTCGTTGATTGACTTTTATGTCACTTCCAATAATTTGGGTAATTTAAAGCATCTAGCACTTTATTTGCTTGTTCTGATTCTAATACTTTTCCTAGTAAATAGTCAACCTTTAATCCTTTTAAAACAATAATTTCAGGAACGTTAATAATACCACGAGCTAAAATATTTTTAACACCTAAAATTCTTAAATAATGCAAACAAATAATAACATCAATATATTTACTAAAACTAAAAGTAACTTGTTCTAATAAATTAGAAGTTAAAACTACATAATCAGGTTTAAAATGATTAATTAATTTAAAATTATCAATATGACGTAAATCATGAGTAAAAGAAATTTTTATTTTATTACTACGAATAGTTTTAATAATTGAATCATACTTATTCCAACTATTAATTTCACCAATATCTTGAAAATCAAAAATTAAATCACAATTTTCAAAAAGATTTTTTCTCTTATTAACAAGAGCAATTAAGTTTGTTAAAATAGTTTTATCTTGTAACTCAATTAAACTAACAGGAAGAATAAGGTTTTTTTCTTGTTTTAATTTTGCAAATTTTTCAAATGTTTGAATAAATAAAGGCTCATTTACTTTTCATCACAATCCTGAATCTTGAATATTACGCATCAAAACAATAAACGAAACATAATAAGAATTTTTAACAAAATTTCATCAAGCATAGTAACAATTTGGTTCATTTGAATTATCACTTTTATATACTGGTCTAATACTAACACTTAATAATTTTTCCATTTGTTCTGATTGTAGAAGTGAATAATGATTATAATCGGGATAATTTAAAATATCATTTGTCTTCAATTTGATTTCAATTAAGTCTCTACTTTGTACTACTTCTAATTGATTCTTATCAATAATTTTATTATATAATATATAGACATTTGAAGCATCAGTTTTTACTGAAGCATAAACACATAATATTTGACTTTGAATCTGCAAATAACTACTTTTTTCTACTAAATTACGTTTAATATAACTATTTATTTTTTTTTGGAATCGATATAAATTTATTTTCTTATTTCTAGAATAAATTAAAAACTGACCATCATAATATTTACAAATAATAGTATTATCTAATCCTAAAGTTATTTTACTATAATATGAAATTAATAATTCCATTCGTTCAATATTATTAACAGTTAAAATATTTTCTAATGCTAAATAATTCTTTATTTTTATTAAAATCATATATTCAAATTGACTATTTATTTTTTTATTATATTTTTTTTGACTAAAATTATCTAAAATAGTTTGTACAAAAACTGACTTTACCACTGTTAACTCATTTTGTTGTAAAATAATTGCTTGTGAAATAGCAAAACGATTATAACGAATATTACTTTGCATTTGACCATACAAAACTTTATTATTATTATCAAAATAATCAATTGATAAATCATAAACAATAACTTTACTTCCTAATTGAAAGGAAACCGAAAAATGACACGGCTCAAATGGAACTTTATTCACTAATAAATCTTGAATAAAAATTTCAATTTTTACTTTAGTTTTACGATTCATCATTGATTTAAATACAAACAATGAAATTCGTTTTTTACGATTTAAAACTTCTAAGCGTTCAGAAAAAGTAATGATTTCATTTTTTAAATCAATTTTCAATGGAACTAAACTTAACAAATCACCATGGATAACATTATAATATTGATTATTACGATGATTTAAACGTATAAATAAAATAATTATTATTGTCATAAAAGGAATTAAAGCAATAATTACAATTGCAGATCAATGCATAATTTTACCTCCATTTAATCAGAGCCTAAAGTAATATTACCATTATTTCCTTGGAAAAGTTTTAACTTTAGTCTTTGATTATCAATATATAATTTAGCTAAACGAAACATTTTGCGATCTTTAACCAAAATTCAATCAATAGCTTCAACAGGAATTGTTTCGTATATTTGAACACGATTAGTATCAACATTTAAACCTCAATCTTTAGTAGTGTTTTGAAATAGTTTATGAATATCAACAGAAATAATAGCTATTTTATTAACATCAACATTTTGCTCTGCACATCACTTTCAAAAAAAATGACGTGTTGAATTACCTAACTCTAATTCTAAATAAGTAGCATGTTCTAAATAAGTTCAAACAATATATTCTTGCTTTGGCAATAATTTAATTTGTGAAGAAGGTTTAATTCCTTGTTCTAATATTAAAGTAATATTACTAACATCAGTATAAAAAAATAAGTTAAAAATATTTTTATTTTCTAAATGTTTAATAATTTGAATAGTTGATCTTCTTCTAAAATTTAAAAAAATATTATTACGTTTTTTATTATTCGTTGAAGTAGAAGATTTATTAGATTTTTTTTGTTTTTTAAACCTATTAAAAAAAGGATTTTTTTTTTCATTGTCTTCTGATAATTTAGAAATATCCAAATTAGGTTGATTTTCATCACTAAAATATTCTTTAATTTTTTTAATTCGTCGACTTCAACCCATAAATTATGACCACCTTATTATTAATATTTACCTAATTATACTAAATTTTTTTAAAATAATGGTGCTAAAATTCTAAGCAATAATAAAAATACACCCCGATAGGCAAAACTACGATGTAGTAGTGGATTACTAATAATTAAACTAGAATGAATAAAATCTTTTTCAAATGAAGCAGATAAATCACTATTTGTTTTACTATCATAAACAATTACTAAAGTTTGATGATCTGAATAAAGACTACGATAATCAAGATTAGTTGAACCAATAATAGTAATATCATCATCAAAAATACCAGACTTAGAATGGTTAAAAACATTATTATATTCGTAAATTTTAACACCTGACTCAATCAATGAATCATAATAAGTTCTTGACATGTCTAATGATAAAAATTTATCAGTAATTCCGGGTAATGATAATCTAACATCAACACCAGAATAAGCACTATTACGCAATGCAGTAATTAAATCGCTAGTTGGAATTAAATAAGGAGTACTAATTCAAACTCGCTTTTTAGCATTACTAATAAATTTAATAAATAAATCTTTTTGAATTGTTTCTTTAGTAATAGGTCCATCATCAATTACTTGGACAATAATATTATTTTTAATTTTTATTTCAGATTTTTCAGCACTAATATCAAGAATATTACCAGTAATAAAATGCCAATCTTGTCTAAATATTAAATCAATTGATTTAACAGCTTCCCCAACAATTCTAATTTGGGTATCTCTTCAAAAGCCATACTTTGCAGAAAGATAAATATAGTTATCTGCTAAGTTAACTCCACCAGCATAACCAATATTCCCATCAATAATAATATCTTTACGATGATTACGAAAATTATAATTTCCTGTCATAAATGGTAATCTAACTGGTGAAAATTTATGAATAATAATTCCCATTTTTTTCATTTTTCATATTTTATATTTTGATAAACTAAAATATGAACCAACAGCATCATAAATCATATAAACTTTAACTCCTGCTTCAATCCTTGCTTTTAAAACATTAATAATTACTTCTAACAGCTCCCCTTCACCAAGAATAAAATAATTAATAAAAATATAACTTTTTGCTTGTTTTAAATCTTCAATTAATTTAACAAATTTATTAGGACCATTATTTAAAATTTGAACATCAGTATTATTATAAAATGGTCGATGAGAAATTCTTGTTGTATAGTTAAATAAAGATAAAGTATCTTCACTCAAAGTTATTTTTTTTGATTCTAAAATTGAATTAGCAAAAGTTCAATCTTCTTGGGTATAAAAATAACTATTTGTTTTTAAATAAGCTTTTTGTTTTCGTCGATAACGATAAGGACGACCAAAAGTTCAATATAAAAAAATACCGATGATTGGCAAACATAAGATAACCATAATTCATGATAGTTTTGCATCTTGCATACGATTGGTAATGAAAATAATAATACCAGTTAAAATAGTTAAAGTAATAATTATCATCAAAATAATTCATAAATATTTAATATAATTAAATATAACAAAAACTATTGTTGCAATCAAAGCAATATATAAGATTAATGATAAAAGTAAGTTTACTCGTTTACGCATGATTTCTCCTTAATATAAAGAGTTCTTTATTAAATTATATCTAATTATTAATAAATTTATTATTTAAAAGTAAAAAAAGCAATTAATGCTTTTTAAATAATGGCGGAATGGGAGAGATTCGAACTCTCGCGACAGTTTCCCGTCCTAACTGATTAGCAATCAGTCCTCTTCAGCCTCTTGAGTACCACTCCAAAGTTATAATAATTATTTTTTTTACAATTATTATTATAACTTTAATTTTAAAATTTACTATGTATTTTTTAATTTTTTTTAAAAAATCCTATATTCCAAAATAAAATTTCACTATTTTTTAAATTAAATAAATAATATATTACTAAATTTGTTACAAATTTATTTTTTTACTTGAAACTACTATTTAATTTATACAACACAAACATTGCATTGATAATTTTCACTATCCTCTAAAACCTCTTGACGAATACGAACATAATAAATTGATGAACAACCTTTTTTAAAGGCTCTAATATAAGCTTTATTTAAATCACGAGTTGTCGCTTTATCAGTAATAAATAAAGTTAAAGAAATTGCTTGATCAACGTGCTGTTGTGCAGCTGCTACAATATCAATAATTGGATTAGGACC
The DNA here is from genome assembly GCF_977110965.1 of Spiroplasma endosymbiont of Dactylopius coccus. Classification (NCBI taxonomy): domain Bacteria; kingdom Bacillati; phylum Mycoplasmatota; class Mollicutes; order Entomoplasmatales; family Spiroplasmataceae; genus Spiroplasma; species Spiroplasma endosymbiont of Dactylopius coccus. The sequence continues at coordinate 1,455,351 of NZ_OZ373019.1, forward strand.
TAATTCATACCCACCTTCAGTGTAATATGATAAATTATTATCATCAATCTTATAAGCAGGAACATAAACACGACCTAATTTTCCTTCTTTTCGTACCTCAACAGGAGCGACTACCGGTTGTAGACTTGGTGTACACGAAGATAAATAACTAATTGAACCAGTGGGTGCTACTGCCATTAAATGTGAATTAGCCAATCCCGTTTCTTTAATTTTTATTACTAATTCTTTCCATTGCTTCTGAGTTGGAATCATAATGTTATATTTTGTAAATAATTCTTGTATTTTTTTTGTTTCAGGAGTTCATTTATCTGACTGACATTTTATATATTTATCAAAATATGAACCATCAGCAAATTTTGAATTTTTAAATCCACCAAAACTTCCAAATTTTAATGCTAATTTATTTGAAGCACTAAAAGCATGATAAGCCATAACATAAAAGAAAATATTAGTAAAATCAATTGCTTCTTTTGAATCATAAAAAATATGATTTGTTGCTAAAAATCCATGTAAATTCATAGCGCCTAAACCCAAAGCATGATTTTTTTTATTTCCATATGCAACTGACGGAGCACTAGAAAAATCACTACTTCTTGATACGTGGTCTAATGAATGAATTGCTTGAAAAATAACCTCACCAAATTCACTTCCACTTTCCATTACTTTTGCAATATTAATACTTCCTAAATTACAACTAATATCTTCACCAATTTCTTTAAAACTTAAATCACTATTAAATTCACTAGCTGTACTTACTTGAATAATTTCACTGCACAAATTACTCATAACAATTCTACCGGGATGAGCATTATTTTTATTTACTGTATCATCAAATAATAAATAAGGATATCCACTTTCAAAATGTAATTCAGCAATCATTTGAAATAATTTGCGAGCACTAATAAAATTTTTACTAATATCAGGGTTTTTTAACATATTATAATACTCTTTAGTAATAGAAATATCTGTCATTGCTTTACCATAAACTTTTGCAATATCATAAGGACTAAAAAGTGCCATCTGTTCATTGTTTTTTGCTAATTCAAAAGTAATATCAGGAATAACTACTCCTAAAGACATTGATTTAATACGAATTTTTTCATCTGCATTTTCACGCTTTGAATCTAAAAATAACATAATATCTGGATGATGAACATTTAAATAAACTGCCCCAGCACCTTGTCTTTGACCTAGTTGATTAGCATATGAAAATGAATCTTCAAGAATTTTCATAACTGGGATAACGCCTGTTGCTTGATTTTTAATATTTTTAATTGGAGCTCCAAATTCTCTTAAATTTGTTAAACACAAAGCAACTCCACCGCCACGTTTTGATAACTGTAATGAAGTAGTAATAGCGCGAGCAATTGATTCCATGTTATCTTCAATTCGTAAAAGATAACATGAAGTGTATTCACCTCTTTGTTTTTTTCCTGCATTTAAAAATGTGGGAGTAGCTGGTTGAAATCTACCAGACATAATTTGTCTTAAAATTTTACTAGCATGTTCAATATTACCATCAGCGAAAAATAAACTATTCATAACAACTCTATCTTCATAATTTTCTAAATATTGTTTACCATTAAAACTTTTTAAAGCATAAGAATTATAAAATTTTAAAATACCCATAAAACTCGTAAACTGATAATTAAAACTGTATGCTTCATTTGTTAATCGTTCAATTTCCGTAATTGAATATTTATTAATTATTGTTTCATCATAATATTGATTTTTTACTAAATATTCTATTCTTTCTTTAACGGTTTTAAAAAGCAATAAATTTGGTTTAATATGATTTTTCATATAAGATTGTGCTGCTTGCAAATCAAATTGTGCATTATTAGTAGTTTTTGCTCTAGCATTTAAAGTAACATATTCATCACTTTCTAAAGTTCCAGATAAAGTATTTATTTCATTGGTATTTTTTTTATCTTTATCTCAAAAATCTACTAATATATTTTTTATTGTTGATACATCATTATTAGTTCCTAATAATTCAAATTGAAATAATAGTGGGACATTTAATTTTTTTGAAAGAATTGGCCCGGCAATTGCAAAAGTATCACCAAAATTAGTATTCCCCGACGCAATAACACCACGACAAAAATTACGATTTTGCTTATTATTTAAAAATTTAATTACCTGTTTAGGAACCGCCCCTTCTTTAATATCACCACCCCCACTATATGTTGGTGTTATTAACACATAATCTTTATCAACTAAAATTTCCTCTTGTAGATCATGAGGAATTCTTGAATTTAAAACCTCTAATTTTTGAATAAAACGATGAGTATTATTTGACAAAGAAGAAAAATAAACAACATGAATTTTTCCTTCTGGCTTTAATATTTTTTGGTTTGAAACTTTTACAACATCATTATGCATTTTTTTCTCCTTTAAAATTAAAATTCTCAATCTTCATCTTGCGTTTCTACAGTAATGCCCATTACATAAGATGAACCATTACCTGAAAAGAAATCGTGATTTTCATCAGCTCGAGCTGATAATTGATTAAAAATTTCTGGCTTAATTCTTGTTTGTTCTTCACTAAAAGGTGAATCATATCCTAAATTTTGTAAAAACTTACCAGCATTATATAAACTAAACTTAATAGCATCTTCAGCTAAATTAAATTCTTGATATAATTCTGTTAAATATTGCTTTTCTAAATCAATTAATTTAAACAATAAATCAAATACAAATTTTTTCATTTCTTCTTGTTTTTCTTTTGGTAACTTTTCAACTTTTCTTTGATATTTATAGCCACTATAATAATTATGAATAACTTTATCACGTAAAATTAATCTAATAATATCTGAAGTATTAGGTAATTTACTACGAGCAGATAAATAAAATGGTAAATAAAAACCACCATATAATAAAAAACCTGGCATTAAAGCGGCAGCTACTTTGGATTTTAAAGGATCATCACTTGTATAATAAGGAATTAGTGCACGTGCTCTGGCTTGTAAACTTTCATTATTAATCACTCATTCATGAGCAGATTCAATCTGCTCACTAGAACATAAAGTTGAAAAAATTGTTCCGTATGATCGAGCATGAACTGCTACCATAAAAGCAAAATTTGTGTAAATAACTTGTTCATGATCAGTTAAAGAATTAGGTATTTGTGCGATATCACCAACTGTTGCCTGAATTGTATCTAATAAAGTTAAACCTGTAAATGTTCTTGTTATTAACTCTTGTCATTTTGGATTTAATGTTTTTCAAGAAGTTAAGTCATTAGAAACAGGAATTTTTTCTGGTAACCAAAAATTTTGAGTAATACGGTTTCAAACCTCTAAATCTTTTTCATCATTGATTACATTTCAATTTACAGACCGCATTTTTCCATTAAAATTTTTCATAATATATTCTAATGGTGACTGTGATTGTTGAAAATATTTGTTATCTTTTGCCATTTATTATTACCCCTCTACTTAATTACACAACTAAAAACATCCCCTATATTATATAAAGGATTATATAAAGGATGTTGTCATTATTAAAAATTACTTTATTAAAATTACAAATATTAAAAAATAAAAGTAATTATTAAAAATAATCATTAATTCACACCCAGGAATATAATATCACTTAAAAAATTAGACCGGTCTACTGGCTTAGTTTCATTTTACTTGTTACCCTTCTCAAAGTTTTATCTTCAATGGTTTTGTAACGTTCATCAACATCACAGTTGCTGGGGCAGCAAAGAATTCTCATCTTTTTTCCGAACATCTAAAGTTCCTTGTTATTTAGTTGTATAAATATTCTACTACAAGAAAAACAATTTTGGTAATTTATAAATACATTACTATGTATTTTTTTAACCTCAACTATTTTAAAATTATTCTTAATTTTTTTATTATGAAAATTTTCATTTTAATATACAAAAATAATTTAATATATTATTTACTGTTGTTTTTTAAAGTAAAAAACATTAATCTTTATACTTTATTTGTTAATAACTTTTTTTCAACTTTTTGTAATTGTTTAATAAAATCATTAATAGTACCGTTATTTTTAACAATAAAATCAATATCTTTATTTAAAATTAAATATTTTTTTTGTTGATTTAATAATGAAATAACTTGTAAATCATTAACATTATCACGTTCTTTTATTCGTTGGATTTTTTTATCTTCTTCAGCCTCAATTAAAAGAATTTTATCAACTAATAAATTTAAATTTGCATTAAATAATACTGCACAATCAATAACAATTAATTTTTGGTGTATTTTATTACGAATAATATCTTCTTCGACAATTTTTATCATTTTTGGTCAAATAATATTTTCTAATTTACGTAAAATATGAGGGTGCTGAAATGCTTCATACCGTAATTTTATTTTATTAATTGTTTTATCATTATTAATAAAAGTATCACCAAATTCATTAATTAATGCTTTTTTTGTTTCTTTTAGTGTATAAATATGTTTAACAACTTTATCAACAAAAATAACATACGCACCTTTATTTTGAAAAAAATTTGTAGCAGTTGTCTTACCTACTCCCGCTTCACCAATAATACCAATAATCATGAGTTCACCCTTACTTATGTTCAATTTGATAACTTGCAAGAATACCAATCATTGCTGCATTATCAGTACAGTATTCTAATTTTGGAACAATTATTTTTAAATTTGCATATTTAATTTTTAAATCTAATACTGCTAATCTTAATTGCTGATTAGCACTAACTCCTCCTGCTAAAACTAAAGTTTTTGGATTATGTTTTTTTAATGCTAATTCAATTTTATTAATCAATACTTGAATAACTGTTGTTTGAAAAGAAGCTGCAAAATTATTAAATTGTAACTTACCTTTTTCTTTATTTATCAAATTAGCACATGCTGATTTTAAACCACTAAAACTAAAATCTAAACTATTATCATTTTTAGGTAATGGTAATTTATAAGTTGGCTTTCCCAATTTAGCACTTCGTTCAATTTCAGGACCACCCGGATATTTTAAATCTAACATTCTTGCAACTTTATCATAACATTCACCAACAGCATCATCTAATGTTTGACCAAGTATAGTGAAATTTAAATGTTCATTTGCCAACATCAACTGTGTATGACCACCACTAACTAATAAACCAAGTACTGGAAATTCTCATTCATTATTAATTAAAGAAGCATACAAATGTCCATACAAATGATTACATGGAAGCAATGGCTTTTCTAAATAAGCAGCAATAGTTTCTGCTATAATTTTACCTACGTGTAAACAACTAGCCAGACCAGGAGTATTAGTATAAGCAACAAAATCAATATCCATAATTGAAATGTTAGATTTTTCAATTGCTGTTTGTAAGACAGTAGCAATATTTTCACTATGAGCTCGTGCTGCTAATTCTGGAACAACACCACCATATTGTTGATGAAGCTTAATTTGTGAAGCAATAATATTACTTAAAACCTTTTTATCTTTAATAACAGCAACACTAGTTTCATCACAACTAGTTTCTATCGCTAAGATTATCATCAATATCCTCTTCTTTATAATAAGCAACTGCTGATTCTAAAGCTAAAATCATCATTTTTTTAAAACTAGTTTCGCGTAATGCTGCTGAAATTGATTCACCGGTAATAAAAGAATCAGAAATTGTTAATAAACAAGCCGCATTTTTTTCTAAATGTTTTGCATTAGCAAATAAGGCAAAAGATTCCATTTCTACTGCTAAGCATTTACTAATTAAAGGATTAGTTTTATAATCATTATCATTAATACGATAAAATACATCACTTGAATGAATTAAACCCGATCTTAAATTTATTTTTTCACTTACTATATACGAAGAATTTTCATTTTTTTGCTGATCAAATTCATTATCAATTTTTTGTGCCACTTTATTAATAATTTTGCTAATATTACCAACAGATTCAATTTGATTTTCATCAATATTAGCAGCATATTTAGCGAAAGTAGATTCACTATATACTTTAGTAGTATTAATAATATCATAAACTTTAACATCTTTTTGATATGAACCAGCGCTACCAACACGAATAATACAGTCAACATCATAAAATTTAAATAACTCATATGAATATATACCAATTGAAGGCATACCCATACCACTAGCAGCAATAGTAATATTATATCCTTTATATTTTCCAGTAAACATTAACATATTACGAACATTATTTACTTGTTTTCAATCTTGTAAAAAATTAGAAGCAATGAATTGAGCACGTAATGGATCACCTGGCATAATTACTACTTTTGCAATTTGATCACGAGCAGCTTTAATATGCGCTGTTGGAATTTTTTCTTTATTTTCCATATATTCTCCTTTTTTTAAATAATAATAGTTATTATAATATATTGTTAATTTAGTAACAACATTAATATTTTTAATGACTAGTTTTTTATTTTAAAAATTAAATTTAATTTTATAACTTTTCATACTAATTAAAGAAAATAAAAAATATTCTAAAAAAAGTTTAATCAACACCTTTTTTAGTTTTTTAGTATAATTTATTAAAACTTGGTTAAGTATCGTTTTTGTTTATGTTTGCTTTTATAATTTTTTATGATAAGATTTGTTTGTTATTAAAATATAAAATTTGCTACTTAAAAAGTAGTGTTCACTGGAGTTTTATATATGCAACAAGATTTTTATGTTAAAAAGATTTTTTATGCTTGTTATGTTAAAAATGTAGTTTTACCTATTTCTTTTTTAAATAATATTGGAAATAAAAAAGGTAAATGTTATATTGGTAATAAACAAAAATTAAGAAATAATACTGTTCGTACTAAAAATAATTTAATTCAAAAAGCATTGCATAATTTTTATAATAGTAATATTTTGAGTTTTGTTACTTTAACTTATGCTGAAAATATGCAAGATGTTAAACAATCAAAAAAAGATATTCGTTTATTTTTTCTTAAATTAAAGAAATGATGAAATGACCCTAAGCGTGCTGAATATATGGGGGAATTAAAATATATGTATGTTTATGAATATCAAGACCGTGGAGCAGTACATTTTCATATAATTTTTAATAGAAAAATACCTTATAATATGATACGTGATTGATGACCACATGCTGGTAATGCTAAGGGCATTGATTTAAGAGTTGTTCGTAAAGGTACAAATGAGTTTGTTATTAAATATTTAGGTAAGTATGTTACAAAATCATTAGATGATGTTAAATCTATAAATCAAACAGATATAGGCATAAAAGCATATTCTTTTAGTCGTAATTGTAAAAATCCTATTGTAGTTCGTGGAATTAAAAAAATGACAATTGGAGATATCATTAAAGCAAGTTTTAATGCAACAAATGTATTTTATTTTAAAACTCAAAGAGATAGTAACGGTGATACTGTTATGATTGGTGGTATTATTGAAAGTACTGTTGTAAATGATTATTTTAAAGAGTATGAAGATTACGAACGTTATGTATATTTAAGTGCTTTATCGTATAAACATTATTTACGAACCAGTGAAATTGGTTATTTAATTCAAAGAGATAAAGATGTTTTAATTTGGACAGAGAAAATTTTTGGTAATAAAGTTGAAAAAATAGATTTTAAGAAAAAAGTTTTACATTAGAAAAAAAAGTTATTTTTTCTATAATTTTACTTGTATATATATATATATATATATATAATGTTTAATGTCAAAATAATTTAGAGTCACCAGTGAAGACTTTATTTTGTTTTGACATTTTTTTTGTTTTTACTTGAAATATATATAAATATCTATATATTTATATATAAGATGGTTTACCCACATCTTAATCTGACTTTATTAGTCGTTTCACTGGAGGTTAAGTTTTTTTATGTTTAAAGTTCAATTAGTTAATATTGAAAAAGGGCGTATTATTCCCGATAAAAATAATAAAGGTCAAACATTGAAGTTTGATGTTTTGAAATTTGTAGAAATAAACAAACAAACGAGTGTACCAGCTGGTCAAACACGTGATAAATGATATAATCCAGAATTTGCTAGTGATTTTAATAATTGTTTATCTACTGTTGATTTAAAAGTTGGTAATTTTTATTCACTTGAACTTGATTTAAGCGGTAATATTAAAAGACTTTCTAATTGAAAATAGTTATTTATTAAAAGGGTAATTTTAAATAATTATTAATATGTTAGGAGTTAATTTTAAATTATGGCTAAAAATGATAATTGTTCATGTGAACAAGCATTTCATTTAGCAATTTATATGTGTAAACTTTGTGACCAAGTTATTTGTCCCAAAAGAGTTTTACAAAACTTATATACTAAAAATTATTATTGTCCAAATTGTATATTAGATATTGCTTTAAATAAAGCAATGAGACAACAAGAAAGTAAGTTAAATTATGAGACATAAGTGTAGTGATTGAACTTATGAAAGAGTATATGGTTGTGAAATGTGTTACAGAGTTGCTAATGAAATGGAACGAATAAGAAAAGAAAATAAAAGAAAAAAATAAAAACTAAATAAGGGGCATATATATACTTTTTAGTGTATTTTTGCCCCTTACTCTAATTAGTATAAATATGCTCCTTATTAGTATATAAAGTAAGGAGTTTTATTTATGGAAAAAAGGAAACAGTTTAAATATGACTATATGTTAATTGATAAAGCGTTTAGAGATGCTAGGGAAGATAAGCATTTGCAAGAGATTTTAAAAAGATTAAGTGAAAAATAGAGGAGACAGTAAACATGCCTAATGAGTTAGAACAAACTAGTAATTATACTTTAACTAAAATTTTAAGAACTGGATTAAGTCCATTAAGTGCTATGGTAGGAGTTAGTGCTTATTATGGTCAATATTTAAAAGACCCAATTTTAGGTTCTATTAATTCTTTGTTATTTAGTAAGAAGTTGGCAATTGATATATGAAATATTAATCAAAGACCAACTACTAAAAATAAAGTTATTAATAGTTATAAAAAGATATTTTTAGGATTAGGAACAATTGGTTTAGTTAATTATGCTAAGTTTGTTAATTATGTAGATAAGTCGGTTTTTTTATTAAGAGATGAACCATGTTTTTGACCACCTTGTCCTACACCACCACCAATTCCTACCCCAATACCAACACCTAGTCCAATAGTTAATAAACCTTTTGTAGACTGAGATACTTATATATCTTTAAATAGTTTTGGTATAGCAAATGTTATTAGTGGTTTAACTGAATTAATACCTAATAGATTTGAAATTATACGTAAAATAGCGAATACGGGTACTGGTGGTTGTTTGATTAGTAGTGGTGTTGCTATGGGTATTAATAATAATTTTAATAATTATTTTGCTATTCCTACGATTATTGCCGGTGCAAGTGAGATTATAAATATTTTATTGTTACCGTTAAGAAATACACATAATAATACAGAATTACAAGAAGTATTTACTGATGAAAGAGCAAGATTAATTAATGCTAGTGTTAATGATTATCAAAGTACAAATGACAGTATGGTTGATGTTGATTTAAATGATGATAATATGTCGGAGATTAATTTAGATAGAGCAAGTTTAAATTGGGATTATTCTTATGCTTATACGTTAGGTGGTGTTTAAAATGGATTTTAAGGAGATTGTTAAATATGCTTTATATATTGGTGGGTTTTGCCTTATACTTTGATTTTGTCGTAATTGAATACATGAGTGTATACAGAAATTCAAACATAAAAAACATGTAAAGGAAAAAGAAAATGACCCAGATTGTATTTTTTGTCGTAAAGATTTTGAAAAGAAGAAACGTAAATTAGAAATGGAAAAACAACAAAAAGAATTAGAGAAAGGGGGTGATTAATATGCCTGCTGGATTATCAGCATTATTAAATATGATTGGTGGTGTTGGCCAACAATTATTAAATGCTTTTACTTATATTTTTGGTTGAGTATTTACTACTGGCGATGGTGGAACACTTACAAATTGACCAGTGTTAATTTCAATTGTATTTATGGTTCTTGTATTTATTAAGCAGTTTGTTGGTCATATTATCCATGGAACACATTAGTAATTAGAAAGGAAGTAAGCAAATGGTAAAGTTATTTTTTAGTTTGGTTTTTGTTTTACCTTTATTGGGTAGACTTTTACCAGTTGTTAATACTTTGGTGCAAACTATTTATATGCAGTATTTAAGTTCTTTTGCTGGATTACATACTGTGACACTTTTTATTAAGTCGTTCTTTTATGATAGTTTATACACTTTACCTTTGCCTATTCTTGCTTTAATAAATGTTAGTTTTGTATTTTATTTAATTTTAGGATTATTTAGATTTACAAGACATTAGGATGTGAAATTATGTTTATACCTTTTATTACAACTGTTATGCAATTATTTGCTTCAATTTTTATGAAGTTTTTTAGTTTTCCACTTGGTGATTTAGGTTTTAATTTAGGTACGTTAATGATATTTTTGATTTTGCTTAGATTTGCATTTAGGGTTATTTTACCCGAATTAATGTTACCAACATTAGGTTTAGGTTATGGTGTTAAATTTATTGGTAAATCTGCTGTTGCTATTGGTGGTGGTGCTGGTAAAGATATTGCAAATGCTTATCGTAATGGAGAATCTGGTGTAAAACCAGTTCAACGTTATAAAGGTGGTACTTATTCTTATAAACAAAAAGGTACTGCTGTTGCTCGTACTAGTGGATATGAACAACATTATTATAATCCTAAGTATATTAAGTAGGTGTTATTATGTCTAATTTTGTAGTTAGTATATTGCATTTTATTTTTATATTTTCTAGTAAAGATATTCAAATATTTTTAAATCAACCAAATATTACTGATGAAGTTTATATTTTGTTTAATTTGACTTTTTGGTTGGTATTAGGTGTATTTTTTAATTTTATTTATCGTAGTATTAAATTTGTTTTTAGGTCATTGTTTGGGTAGGTGTTAATTATGAGTGTTTTAGAAATTTACAATAAAATACATCAATGTATAGTTGATTATTGAACTATGTTTATAGGTAGTCCAGTTGACCAATTTACTACTATTTTATGAAATTTAGTAGTTTATGGTACACAGTTTTTTATTGGATTTATTTTGTTTTATGGTTCATGGTGAATTTTAAAATGTTTATTTGGTAAATAATTATGTGATTTAAGTTTGCTAAATTATTTTTTGTTGTAAATACTTCTGTTCAAGCACCAACTAGTTTAATTGCTTCAAATGACCCTAATGTTGTTAATTATGATATTACAAAAGAAATGGTTAAACATGTTAAATATCATAATTTTGATGATTGAGCAACAATACCATGAAATTCTGCTTATTTTGACATTGACCAACCAGATTTAAAATTAGTAAGTGGTGAATTTATTGGAAATGGTGAGGGTATTTATACATGTCGTTATTTTAGTGATACAGTTGGTGTTTTACCACAAGTGGTAAGGATGGGAACTGGTGTTTATACTTTTAATAGAAAACAATTAGATGACTTTTCACGTATTATGTTTAATCATAATTATGTTTCAAATGATAATGTTAATTATTTAGGTTTTCTTAATACTGGTAAAAGTATTATAAATTTTCAAACACAGTTAAATTTTGAAATTGATAAACCTTTAAGTTTTTATATTCAAGGTTTTATGTTTTATTTTTCTTATCATGATTTTAAAACTTTCTCTGCTCATTTTACTTTTAGTTTTTTAGATAATGTTGGTGATACAAAATATGTTTTTAAAGGTAAAGTTGATAATGATATTTATCAGCAAGATTTATATAATTTTGTTACTATGCCTATTCGTGTTCCAAATTTAAGACATTTAACAGTATTTTTTGATATTCATGGTCAATCAATTAGACCAACTTTTTCACCAGATGTTTTTTTTGGTCAAGTTAATATTTTTTCAAGTGAAAATATAACTCCAGTGCCACCAAATAGTCCTTTTAATCCTGAATATGAAAGACCAAGTTGATATGATGTTTTTGGTCATTTACGTAATGCTTTTAGATGAGTACTTTATGGAGTTGTTGGTAAAGTTTTACCAGTTGAACCTTTAAGAGAATTTTTTACTAAACTTGACGGATTATTAAGACGTATTTTTGATGATACTATTAGTTCTGTTTTAAATGTTGATTTTACTAGTGGTTTAGAGCAAGTTTTAACTTTATGAGTGTTTTTAAAAGCAGTAGGATTTTTAGTTGGTTAGGAGTTGAAATAATGCCTTGATATGGTTATTTACTTTTAGGAGTTATATTATTAATAATACTTTATCCATTTTTAATAACTAGAAAAAATATAAAGATATTACAACGTGTAGGTAGTTATATTATTTCAGCACCACCACGTACTGGTAAATCCGCTCTTGCTTGTTGTTTAGCACAAAAACATAAAGGTAGAGTAGTAAGTCCTATTCCTATTAAAGTTCGTAATGAATATAGTTATCGTTGTTCTTATGATGATGTTTTTAAATTTAATCAATTAAATAGTAATTATGCTTTTAAAGAGTGTGATATGGTTGTTTTAGATGAGTTAGGTTTGAAAATTAATAGTAATGATTTATCACCCGAATTTAAAGAAACACAAGAAAGTTTAGGAATGTTTTGTAAGTTAATAGGTCATAATTTTAATGGAATTATGTATATGATTGAGCAACACCCCGATAGAATACCAAAGCAAGCACGTGAAAAAGTGGAATATATTGTTCAAGTTAAAAGAATGCGTATTTTGTTATTTTTAGTTAAGTTTAAACTAAATATTTATACTAATGTTGATGATTATAATAAAGTTGTATTATCTAAAAGACAAACAAAGCGAATAATTAAACGTGGTGGATTACCACCTAGTTATAGTGGTGAAACTATGACTTTTAGTTTATGATTTCCTAGGTCTTATTTACAAAGATATAATAGTCGTGCTTTAAATTATATTCATTCGTTAAAGAGTGAATTAAGTATTGTTAAAGACTATGAACAATCACAAGCATTAGATTTTACTGTTGATGATATTAGAGCAGTAGGATTAGATAAGTTGGATAATATATTACAAACTGAAAAGAAAGAAACTGAAAATACTGTATGCCGTACTTGTTATTATAGAAATAAATATTCTAAGAAAAATAAGAAAGATGTTAAAATAGAGTAAACCTATATTATTGGTCGGAGCCAACCAGAACCTTGGTTGGTTGGCCGTGGCGTTTACGCCACTGGGGTGAGTTGCGAAGCAACTAGGGGCAAAGCCCCTATATACTTGGAATGGCAACACTTTTTAGGACTATTTTTTGGTAGACACTTGTTCTTGATATTTGATAGGAGTTAAGTAGTTTAAAGTGCTGTGGATTCTTATGTTGTTGTATCAATTGATATAATCAAATAATTCTAATTTTAATTGGATTAATGATGTAAAATTTTTATCATTAATAAATTCAGTTTTGAAAGTTTTAAAAGTTGCTTCAGCAACAGCATTATCATAAGGACAACCTTTTTTGCTTAAAGATCGAGTAATATTGAATGCTAATAAAAGATTATTAATAATTTTATTGTTAAATTCATTACCTCGATCACTATGAAATATTTGGATATCTTTTAAACAGCGATTTGATTGCATAAATGCTTGATATACTAGTAATGCATCTTTTTTAACTCCAACACTATGTCCAATAATTTCGCGGTTAAATAGGTCTATTAATAGGCAAATATAGTTTCATTTACCATTAACTTGAACGTAAGTTAAATCACTAACAATAACTTCATTTTTAACCCTATTATTAAAGTTTCTATTAACAAGATTGGTTATTTGACTATTATTGACTTTATTATGATGATTTTTGAATGATAATTTAGTGTATTTTGATATTAAATTATGCTTATTCATAATTTCTTTAATTTTTCTGCGTGATAAATAAATTTCTTGGTTTTCTAAAATTTTTTTTAATCTTCTAGTACCATAAACTTCTTTATTTTCTTTAAAAGCACTAATAATAGCTTCATCATACATATTATTTTTGATTTTATTTTCTTTTTTCTTTAAGTTAAAATAATATGTTGATTTAGATATTTTCAAAAAACGACACATTGTGCGAATTTTATATTTAACTTTATTTTTAGCAATAATTTCTAATTTCTGCCTATTATTAGTGCTGCTTGCTTTAAAATATCATTTTCCATTCTTAATTGTTTTAATTCTTTTCTTAATTTAATTAATTCATTTTCTTCAACAGAACGATTATCTTTAGTTTTAAAACTACCTGAATTAGTAAATTGCTTAATTCAATTATAAGTAGCTGCTCTTGTAACATTGTACTCTTTAGCAAGACAAGACACTGACTTACCGCTTTGATATAAAGCTACTATTTGTTTTTTAAATTCATCTGAATATGAGTTAATATTGGCCATAATTATACTTCCTTTCTTTTCACTAATTTGTTCACTTGTCTACGTAATTAGTGTCCAATAAAGTGTAACCCATCCATCATATATTTAACGGTTTTTTTAATTTTTTTAACTTACTAATCATTTCAAAATCTAAAACTACGGAAATTGAAGGATGCAAATAATCAAAGTTTTTAATATACCTTTCACTAAAATCATTTTTATTTTCAAATAAATAACCTTTTTTCATAGGATATTTAATTCTTTTAACAATTTCGTTTAATAACTGGTGATTAAATGAAGAAACAATAATTTCAGCTTTACTTTTTTTTCTAATTTTTTAATTTCTGAAAAAATAACCATTAATTGATTTGGGGTATATTTACGATTAATTTCTTCTTTAATTTCAACATTAATCATTTGATAATTTTTACTTAATTTTTCAATAAAATCATTAAATAATGGTGGAATTCATTCTTTATTATTTTTAAAAAATTCCAAATTAATAATTTCTTCATATAATAAACTACTAACCTCACTTTTATTATTGGCAATTCTTTCAAATGTATCATCATGAAAAATAATTACTTTATTATCTTTTGTTAATCGAATATCAAACTCTACTGCTTGGCAAATTTTCAAAGCATTTTGGAAATCAATGATTCGATTTTCACCTTCTGTAGAACGAAATCCACGATGTGCCACTAATAATGCCATAAAATAAACACCCCCAATATTCCTATACCTAATTATTTTACACTAGACTTGTTTTGTAATTAAAAAAGTACTTTGTGTTTCCCAGAAATTCAACTATAAAATTTTATTTTTTTAAGTTTAAGTAAAAATTAACAATTAAAATTAATATTTAATTAAGGAATAAATCTCGTTACTGAATTATAATCATAAATATCATTATCTAAATTACTTGCACATAGAATACTATTATTTCATTCAAAGTTTTGTTCTGCTATTTTTTCACTAAGTAACAATTGTTCAATAGATTGATCTAATTCTAAATTATTTGATATATCTTTTATAATTTGTTCATCACACATACCATCAAAAATTAAATTAGATGATAAATTTTCACTACTTAGTACAGAACTTTGTTCTTCATTAGCCATATATTCAAATTCTATTTTCTCTAATAACTTATCTAATTCTGTTTCTTGTGTTTCTGAATAAAGTTGTGATTCTAAAACATCTCATGCAATATTTTTTATTTGTTCACTACACATATCATCACAATTAAAATTGCTTAAATCAAAATTTTGTTTTGAACTAAAAACATAATCAGATTGCAATTCTCTTTGTTTTTCCTTTTCTTGTTTATTAAGTTGCTGTCTTATTTTCTTATATTCTTTCCTTCTTGCCTTCACTTTTGGCCTTTGAGCATATTGTCTTTTTTTCTTTCATTTCAGGCATTTGAGCATATTCTCTTTTTTTTCTTTATTTTTATGATATCACTCTCGATCATATTTTCTCCTTCTTACCTTTACTTCAGACCTTTGAGTATATTCTTTCTTTTTTTCTTTATTCTTTTGAAATAAATAAAATTCATTAATAACTATATTTCCATTATTCATGATTTTCCCCTTCTAAATATAATTAATTAAATTTTTATATTAATAAATATATGAATTAGGTTTACCAATTTTAAATGTTTTTTTAATATTTAATTAAAAATAAAAATATATTATGACAAAATCTATAATATTTTCATTTTCATTTTTTTTACTCTTAATTACTATTTTTTTAAAATCAAAAATTTTTAATTTAAACTTAAAAAAATATTATTAACAATTAAAATTAATTAAAAATAAAACCAGTTGCCAAATTATAATCACAATTATCACTGTTTAAATTACTTGTAAGTATAATATTACTATTTCAATTAAAATTTTGTTGTGAGATTTTTTTATTAACTAATAATTGTTCACCAGATTGACATAATTCTAAATTATTTGATACATCTTTTACAATTTGTTCACCACAAACATTATCATAAATTAAATTAGATAACAAATTTTCACTACTTAGTCCCAAACTTTGTTCTTTATTAGCGATATATTCAAATTCTGCTTCCTCTAATAACTTATCTAATTCTGTTTCTTGTGTTTCTGAATAAAGTTGTAATTCTAAAACATCTCATGCAATATTTTTTATTTGTTCACTACACATATCATCACAATTAAAATTGCTTAATTCAAAATTTTGTTTTGAACTAAAAACATAACCAGATTGCAATTCTATTTGTTCTTGCTTTTTTTCTTTATTGCGTTGATATCTTTTTTTATCATATTCTCGTTTTATTGCTTTTACTTCAGGTATTTGTTTATATTCTCGTTGCCTTTCTTTATTGCGTCAATATCATAGTTTACTATACTCTCGCTGTTTTTCTTTAATAAGCTGATATCTTTTTTTATCATATTCTCGTTTTATTGCTTTTACTTCAGGTATTTGTTTATATTCTCGTTGCCTTTCTTTATTGCGTCAATATCATAGTTTACTATACTCTCGCTGTTTTTCTTTAATAAGCTGATATCTTTTTTTATCATATTCTCTCCTCCTTACTTTCACTTCAGGTCTTTGCTTATATTCTTGTCTTTTTTCTTTATTTTTTTGAAATAAATAGTACATTAATAACTATACTTTCATTATCCATATGCTTTGCTCCTCCTATAAACATAATTAATTAAATTTAATTTAAACTTTTACCACATTTTTTCTATCTATCAAAAATTATATTTATTTTTTTTGATAAATAAAACTGTATTATTGCAATTTTTTTCAAATTCTTAATAAAATAAAAAATTTTATAGTATAAAATACCCATAAAATTTTTTATTTTATTATATTTTTAATTAAATCTTAGAAAATATTACTAAAAAAGTAAAATTTAATTTCAAAATTAATTCATCATTAAAATTATTAATAAATAATTTTATCGTTTAGATTTATTGAAAGCAATACCCAATGCTTTTGGTGTTTTACTTCATTTTGATGTAAACACTAAAACTAATAAAGATGTTACAAAAGGCAATATATTCCATATATCAGAATTACTTGATATTCATTGAGGAATATTTGGTAAAAACGTAATTCTGGCACCTGTTGTTTCAACAATAGCAAATAAGGCAGCACCAATTGTAATCAATGGTACTCTTCATTGTCCAAAAATTAAAATAGCTAAAGCAATAAAACCATTTCCACTAACTGTCCCACGAAAAGTTTGACTAGCATACATTGGAAAAATACCACCAGCAATTCCTGCTAAAAAACCAGATAATAATACAGCAACATATCGTTGTTTAATAACATTAATTCCTGCAGCATCAACCGCATTGGGATTTTCACCAGTCGCAACATGATGTAATCCTCATTTAGTATATTTTAGAATAATAGCAATACTTACTAAAACTATAATTGCTAAAAATAAATATAAATTAAAAAATTCATTATTACCAATTTTTGGTAATTGATAAATATTTGTTAATGAAATAAAACCATTATTCCCTGGTAACTGAACAACAAAAACTGCAATTGCTGCTGCTAAAATATTAATTGCAACGCCAGAAATAATTTGATCAGATTTTAAAGTAACTGATGCAAAAGCATGGAAACAAGCAAATCCCATTCCCACTAATCCAGCTACTAATAAAGCAACAATTTGTGATCAATTACCTCAATTAACACCTATATTTTTTCCAAATGAAGAAAAAGCAAGAGCACCAATTGTCATCATTCCTTCAATACCAATATTAACAACACCAGCACGTTCTGAAATTAATCCAGATAATGCACCAAGTACTAAAACAACAAAAATTAAACTAGAATGTTCAAGAATTATTTTGAGTGCTTCCATTAATTTTTTCCTCCTGCTCTTTCAGTTTTTATTTTCATAATTGCTTGTTGTTCATTTTTAAATATATCAGTAAATTTATTAATAAAAGTTGTCTTTTCAATTTCCGCTTTTTTAGTAAATTGTTTAGTTAATATATTAATATTACTATTAATTGGGATAATTTGACTTTTTAATTGCTGTTTGTCAATTTTATAATTTTTAATTAAGTCTTTAACATTATTTTTATAATTAGTTTGAAGTTGATGTTTTGCTAAAATTAATTGTTTTTTTATTTTTTTATCGTCAGTTTTAACTGTTTGATTTTTTAATAACTTTAATTCATCACTTAATTCTTGTTTCAATTTATTAATTTCTCGATAAAGATTTAATTTTAAGTCTTTTACTCTTGACTTATCTAATATTGCTTTTTGTTTTTTTAATAATACTATTTCACGAATTAAATCTTGCTTATAGTTATAAACATTATTTTCATATTTCATTTTTTCATTAATATACATATTTAAACTTTCACCATAAATCGTTTTTATTTCTTGTTGAAAATTATTTCAATTACCAATTTTACCTTTTTTTCAAATTGCATTATATTGTTTATATATATAATGATTTAAAGCTTTATTTTCTTGGAAAAATTGTGCTCAATTCACACCAACTTTATCATTTTTATTATTAATAACTGCTTGTAACTGTAAGTTGATATCACTATTAACTTTATTAATTTCTTGTGAAAAATTTTGTTTTAAATTTTTAACTACTGACTTATCATCTCATAGTATTTTATTATATTTTCCTTTTAATTGTTCTTTATCAATTTTATATTTTTTAATTAATTCCTTAGTTTCAATTTTATAAGTAATTTGAAGTTGACATTTTTTTAAAATTAATTGTTCTTTTAATTTTTTATCATTAGTTTTAACTAATTCATTTTTTAATGACTTTAATTGAACACTTAATTCTTGTTTCAATTTATTAATTTCTTGTGAAAGATTTTGTTTTAAATTTTTAACTTTTGACTCATAATCTGATAATGATTTATTATATTCTGTCTTTAAGTGATTAATTTTATTATTTTTTTCTTTAATTAAATCTGATTTTAACTTATTATATTGTCTCTTTATTTTAAAATTTTCAATAAAATGATAGTACATCTTGGCAATAAAACTATTTGTAACTTTTCGTTTTTCTCCATCAAAGGCTATATTTAAATAACGAATTAAAAATTTAATTGGCTGTAAACGAGATAATAAAACTGCACAAGCAGCTGAATAAATAATAACACCAAAAATAATATCACCAGTTGCTGTTGGTAATGTTAATACTGAACCAATTGAACCACCACTCTTAATTAAGCCTCAAAGAAAAGCAGAACCCACAACACCTATTGGATTAATTTGGCCAACTAAGGCAACAGCTATACTATCAAAACCAAGAGTTGGTAAATCATCAGTTAAAAAACTAATTGAAGGATTTTTGGCAATGTAATAAATAACAGCCATTACTCCTGCTAATGCTCCTGAAATAACAAATGATGTTATGCAATAATGTTTATGATTAATACCGCTATAAACCGCAGCAAATGGATTTAAACCTACTGTTCGAATTTTATAACCTAAAGTTGTTTTTTTCAATAAGAATCAAACTGTTATTATTAAAATAATAGAAATTAATAATGGTAGTATACAATTATAACCATTAATACTCATACTCATACTATCATGAATAGTTGCTGATGTTCCATGATCAGCATCATATAAATCTTTATTGATTTTAAATAGTCATTTTACTAAATATCAAATTGTTCAATTTAATAAAATAGAAGTAACAACCTCATGAACATTAAAAAAAACTTTTAATAACACTGTTACCAACGCCACCAATATTGCTGCTAATACTCCAGCAAAAAGCGCGCTAATTATAGCTAATGGTTGTGATAAGTCATAACGGACACCAATTGCGATAACAACAGCTCCTGCTGCTAACATTTGACCCGCAACTCCAATATTAAACATTCCTGAGCGGAAAGAAATAACTAGTGCTAATCCTGCTACAATATAAATTGCTCATCAAACTAAAGTATTATCTCAATTATTAGCTGGCCAACTTGTAAAAGCATATGTTAATAACAACTGAAAATAAGTAAAAGCATTTTGACCTGAACCAATTATAACAAAACAAGCAATAATTAATCCAAAAATAATGGCAAAAATTGAACCCTTAAATTTAGTAAGACTACTATTCATTTCTTTTGAACCAAGATATAAACGACTTCGTCGTTTTAAAAATCATGTTTTTTGTTTAAACATTATCTTCATTTCCTTCCATTAACATTTTTTGTCCCACCATCATTAATCCTAATTGTTCACGAGTAACATTTTTAGCACTAACATTACCAGTAATTTTACCAGCATGTAAAACAACAATTCGATCTGCTAATGACATAACTTCTGATAATTCATAAGAAATTAATAATACTGCATTACCTTCATTTTTTTCATCAAGAATACGACTATGAATATATTCAATAGCACCAATATCCAAGCCACGTGTTGGCTGAGCAACAACTAAAATTTTATGTTTTCTTGTTAATTCTCTACCAACAACCGCTTTTTGTTGATTACCACCTGACAAACCTCTAACTAAAGCAAAACCACTTTTACTACCACGAACATCATAATTATTAATAATATTTTGTGCATAAGATTGAATAGCTTTACTGCGAATCAAACCATGCTTAGAAAAAGGATATTCGCTAATATTTTGTAAAACCATATTATCAATAACATTATAATCTAAAACAAGTCCATATTTATGACGATCTTCAGGAATATGACTTAAACCACTTTTATATAAACTTCGAATTGAACTGTGTTTCATATTCTTATTACCAAAAAAAATATCACCTTTTTCTGGCTTAATCAAACCAGTAATTGCTGAAATTAATTCAGTTTGACCATTACCCTCAATACCAGCAATAGCCACAATTTCTCGTGACTTAACTTCTAAACTAAAATCAGAAAGACCCATTATTGATTTCCTATTACCAATTTTATGAACAAATAAATTATCAATTTTTAATAATACTGGCCCTAATACAACATTACCTTGATTTCTAATATCAACTAAATCTCTACCAACCATCAAAGTAGCAATTTCTTCTTTAGTTTTACTCTTAGATTCAAAAGTTTCAATAACTTTACCTAAACGAATTACTGTAACATTATCAGCAACTTGTTTAACCTCTTCTAATTTATGACTAATAAAAATAATAGTTTTACCATCACGTTTAAGTTCTTCAATAATTGTTAATAAACTAGTAATTTCTTGTGGTGTTAAAACCGCGGTTGGTTCATCAAGTACAATAATACTAGCACCACGATAAAGAACTTTTAAAATTTCAACACGTTGTTGCATACCAACACTAGCATTCTCAATTTTTAAATTAAGTTTAATGTCTAATTTATATTTTTTTGAAATTTCTAAAATTTTAGATTTAGCTTTTTTATAATTAATTCACTGTCATTTATGAACTGGCTCACTACCTAAAATAATATTTTGTAAAATAGTGAAGTTATCAACTAATTTAAAATGTTGATGTACCATTCCAATACCTAATTCGCCTGCTCTAATTGGTCCTGATATTACTACTTCTTTACCATTAATTTTAATAATACCTTTTGTTGGTTGATATAGTCCAAATAAGATTGACATTAGTGTCGATTTACCTGCACCATTCTCGCCAACCAAAGCGTGAATTTCTCCTTTTTTAATTTTAATAGAAATATTATTGTTAGCAATAATAGTATCTAAAAAAACTTTAGTAATACCTTCCATTTCAACAGCATATTGTAAGTTCTGTTTTTCAATATTTACTTGCATTTTATCACCCCTCTTAGTTATTTAAATGGATCATATTCTTTTTTAATACCATTAATTCAATAATGATCTTTTAAATTGAGTATTTTTTGTCATCCAGCAGAAATTTTATCTAATCAATTAGTAGTTTCTGTCATTAATGGTGTATAAATATCTTTATCACCATCTTTAATTGCTTTATTTGGTGTTATTCCAGTAAAATTAGGCCCACCTCTGTATGGTGCATCATCAATAAATGTTTGATCGGCAGTTGGATCAGTTAGATGATCTGGATTCTGATCAGTTTTACCAACTGATTTTCAGAGCATAAGTTTAATTGAACTAATTAAATCTTTTTCTGCAGAAGTAATAAACCTATCTGCAGATTGTGGGTATTGAAGTTGTTGATCTGTATCAACACCAATAATTTTACCTTGACCAGATTTTTTTAATGATGATAAAGTATCTTCGGTTTGTGGTCCTGCTACTGGAAAAATAATATTAGTTTTTTGTCGAGCAAGATCATCATTAATTGCTTGTGAACCTTTTGAACCTTGAGTAAAATCACCACTAAATTGAGTACCTGAAGTTATAAATTTAATATTTGGTAATGATTCTTTAAAATCTGAATTTAAAATTTTAACTCATGATATTAATTTTTCTTCATCTTCTTTATTTTTAAATTTATTATTAAAAAACTGTATGGCTCAATAATAACCATACATATAATTAGTAACTGCTGGAATATCAAGTCCACCATAGGTTGACATTTTTAAATTATCAAGTCCACCATATTGATTAGCATGAGCAGTTAACCATATTGCCCCTGCTAATCCGGCTAAAAAGCCTGATTGTTCTGCTTTGTAAAGTAAACCAGCCAATTGTTTATTAGATTTTGGTACTTCTTTATTTGGAGTATCACCATCAATAAAAATAAATTTCACTTTATGTTTTAAAATAGTATTTTGTGCTTTAACCAAAGCATTATGATGTAAAAATCCTGAAGCAATAATTACTTTACTGTTTATGAAAACGGCTTTATTATATGATGTCATTAAATCATCAGTATTAGTTAATTGGGGATTATCTCAAGAAACCTCAACTCTTTTATTTTTATATTGAGGATCAACATAATCACTATGTGTTCAATCATTAAACTCTTGTTTAAACTTGAGGGCAGCATTATATGATGATTCATTAAAAGAAGCATCATTAATAGTATGTCCATCAGTTACAACAGTTATTCGATAAATATTTGGATCATTAAACTGACTATTGCAAGCAATGATTGGTAATATCATTATTACTGACAATGATATTGCACTAAATACAGTAAAAATTTTACGCATACTATTATATTCCTCCTACAATTATATATAAATATTTATATAAAAAAATATAAAAAAAGAAAGCAAAAACATTGCTTTCTTAATTCAATTATTCAAAATAAAATAAAACTGTGTATAAATAAATTTTGAAAATAAATGGGTGGGAATAACTTACTATTAAAAAATACAGTATATATGTATTTAATATTAATTATTTTCTTATTTTCACAATTAACTCTAAACACTAGTTTCTCCTTTTAATGGCATAACTACCATTATATAAGATAATAAAACTTATTCTTTAAAAATTCAAGAATAATTATAATTTTTTTAAAATATATAGTAAAGTTTTATTAAAACTGTGGTTTATACTTTTCAACACTTTCATCAACATAATTTTTTCAAGCATTTTCTCACTTATCACGAGTAGAATCATTAGCTAAATCAGCAACTAATTTATTATAAGCATCAGTTACTTTTTGTGCTAAATGTCAATAATCATTACTATCAATAATTAAGTTATTATAAATAGCACTAATAGAATCATTATTAGCAATTCCAAGATATTGCTGACCACTTAATGCTGGTTGTGGTATGCTACCATCAAAGTATTGTTCACCATTAATAGGTTTAATACCATCCTCATTATAATCTAAATTAAAAGAATGTCATAATCAGGTATTAACTGACTTATGAATTCCTTTTAAAGCTGATGTAATAAAAATATCTTTAGCATAACTATATTGAACACTTTGATCAACATCGACACCAATAATTTTTGCTTTGCTATTAGTAGTAGAGTTTTTAACAGCTGATACTAAATCAATTGTTTGTGCTCCTGCAACAGGCATTACAATATCATCTTTATATCCATCAATTAATTGTGAAGTTATCGCTTTTGATGATTTTGTACCGGATTCAAAACTACCTGTAAATTGTTTAGCAATTTTATCAAAATGAATATCAAATTTATTAGTTCATTTTTCAATTTTTTTCTTACCCTCTTTAATTCTAATGGCATTAGTCATTTCCAATAAATTATCATTGCTATTACGATATTTATTAAAATAATATACACCTCAATAATAACCCATCATATAACTAACAATAGTATCAGCTGGTAAACCACCAAAAGTTGACATTTTTAAACCATTATCATCATATGTTTCATGATTAGCAGCTAATCATATTGCTCCTGCTAATCCTGATAAAAACCCTGATTGTTCTGCTGAATAACTTAAACACGCTACATCAACTGGTTTTTCTAATTTAGCATCAACTAAAATAAAACGAACACCTAACTTTTTATATTGATTTTGAATAGCTGGTGTTAATGCACCAAGATGATTAAACCCAACAACAATAATTGTTTTAGCACCAGCAAATGTTGCTAAATTATAATTATTTTGTAAAGTTGAAACTGTACTATCTCGTGAAATAATTCAACGCGTTTTCATTTTTTTATTTTTTCAAACTTCATTACCGGGTAAATTACTAATCATAATACGATTATCATTAAATGTTTTAGTAAACTCTTTTGAACCTTCTAATACTTGCTGATTAAAAGCTTTATCGAATAAATCACCACCATCAGTAATTATTCAAATATCACCAACACTAGGAATACTACATCCAATTAATCCTACTGATGAACTATTTATTAACAAAGTAATAATTAATAATTTTAAAAAATATTTCATAAATTTCTCCTATAAATAAAAAAATGTACTACAGTAAAAATATTAATATTTATTTACAATTTTTTTATACTTTATTTTTACCATATTTTTCATCAAAATTAATAATTCCTCTACTATATGCATCAATAATAATTCGTGCACAATGAACAGGATTATATAAAATATTAGTTTTTAACTGTGAATTAGCCATTAACAGTTTAATAAATAGTTCAAAATCATTTTCTTTTAATACAAAATCATGCGTAAAACCTTTTATATCATTCATATCTACTAATAATGCTAAAAGAATTTTATGAATTATTCCTCATGAAGAATTTTTAGCATTACTCTCAATTCTACTAATTGTTGCTTGACGAACACCTACTAATTTCCCCAAATATGCTTGCGTTCAACCAAGTCTTAGAACCTGTTTAGGATCTTTTTTAACTTATTTTTGATTAAATTAATATCATAAATGTTATTTTATAGTTGAAAAATAAATTTTTAATCGATAAGTTGTCAAATGATAAAATCTTTTTAACAAAAAAATGACAAAGAAAATAAAATGTTAATTAACTGTCAGGTTAGAAATAATTATTCCCTTTTTTAGTTTAATTATGTTTAAAAGATTCCAAACAGGTTCTTAGAACCTGTTTAGGATCTTTTTTAACTTATTTTTGATTAAATTAATATCATAAATGTTATTTTATAGTTGAAAAATAAATTTTTAATCGATAAGTTGTCAAATGATAAAATCTTTTTAACAAAAAAATGACAAAGAAAATAAAATGTTAATTAACTGTCAGGTTAGAAATAATTATTCCCTTTTTTAGTTTAATTATGTTTAAAAGATTCCAAACAGGTTCTTAGACGTATACGCCTAATTTCTACTTCAATTGCCATTTTATTTCCCTCTCTAATTTTAGTTATTCCCAAACTTATTATGTTATGAAAAATTATAAAAAGATAAATTTTATTCTATATTTGCATAAAATATACTAAAATTAATATGGTGATACAAAATGGAAAATGAATTAATTAAATACTGAACAAAAAAAAGTTTTTTTTATGTTAGCATTTTGTGATTAATTGTTCAAATTATATTTATAATAATAGGTTCAATTTTAATAAATACTACTAGTGAAAAAATAATTAATATTTTATTAATAGTTGGCATAAATAGTTTAATTCTATTAATTTTGTTTGCTTTTTCTATTAATCATTATACTTATGAAACAGTTTATCAAATTAAAGTCAAAGGTAGTACTTTTCAAACTAAATTTTATCGTTATCTAATTATTCTATTTAGTTTTGGTTGATTAATTTTTTTCATTTTAAATGCATTATTTATGTTAGTTGAAACTGCCGTTTTTAAAAGCAAACTTGATTATTTTAATACTTTAAACGATCATTGATGAATTTTACTTATTGTAACAATATTTAACGTTTTAATTATTAGCATACATCGACAATTAATGCATTATACATTAACAAATTTACAATTACCATGAAGTAAATACATAAATAACAAATAGTAGATATAATCTACTTTTTCTTTGCATCTCATAAATTTATAATATTTTTTGCACTAATTAAACCAAATAATGATCCACAAGCAACTAAACCACCATTTAATCCAATAAAAACAAATGATAATCCTAAGAACCTGTTTGGAATCTTTTAAACATAATTAAACTAAAAAAGGGAATAATTATTTCTAACCTGACAGTTAATTAACATTTTATTTTCTTTGTCATTTTTTTGTTAAAAAGATTTTATCATTTGACAACTTATCGATTAAAAATTTATTTTTCAACTATAAAATAACATTTATGATATTAATTTAATCAAAAATAAGTTAAAAAAGATCCTAAACAGGTTCTAATACTAAAGTTATTACTCCATTGCCAAGACTGGCAATACTAACAATAATTAATGGTAATAATGTAACAACAATTGAACCAACTCCAATTACTAAACCAAGAATATAACCAATTCTTTGTTCAAATGCTTTTCTTGAATTTATCATAACTAAAATAAATATAAGAATACCATAAGTTGTTAGACAAGCTATCAATATAATTCATCCTAATCATTGAATAGTACTTAATCCAGAATCAAAAACTTCTTGTAATCATTCTCCAAACTTCCATAATAATTCATAAGAACTTTCCATTAATCCTTTTAAAGAAATCATAATTATAGAAATAACCATTACTGGCATTAATGTTGTCAAAAGTAGATAAATACCAATGTTAGATAATGTTTTTGAAAATTTTAACATCCTTTTACCTCTTTATAATTATTATTTCGCAATATTTCTAGTAAACTATTCATACTTTATTTTTAACATCTTATGCAAAAAAAAAATAAAATCTATAAACAATAATTTTATTTATCAATCATTTTTTAAATTATTAAAAACTAAATGTAATTAATAATTAAGTATCTAATTTTACATTTATCTTAACATTTAGCCAATATAAATCAACAATAATACGTAATTTAAATAGTTAATAATAACTATATCTTGTCTTTTAAACTTTAAAAATAAATATATTATCTTTATTGATTGTAAAATTTCAAAAAAAATGTTAAAAAAAACTACAAACTAAATATAGTTTTTAACCTATTTACTTTGTTTCTCAAAGTAAATAGGTTTTTATTTTTAAAAGGAGAAAAAAACATGAAAAAAAT
This sequence comes from Spiroplasma endosymbiont of Dactylopius coccus, assembly GCF_977110965.1. Lineage (NCBI taxonomy): Bacteria > Bacillati > Mycoplasmatota > Mollicutes > Entomoplasmatales > Spiroplasmataceae > Spiroplasma > Spiroplasma endosymbiont of Dactylopius coccus. Next base: position 1,483,052 of record NZ_OZ373019.1, read on the forward strand.
ATTAAAAATAATAAGTGGTTTAATAATTATTACAAGTACAAGTTTAAGCGCTATTGGATGTTATAAAAATAACAATATTTATGATTTAAAAGTGTTACAATCAATAATTTGACAAGAATCAGCAGAAAGAAAAATATCCTTATTAAATACTTTTCGTGCAGCAATAAAACAGTATGATGATGTTATAGAAGCAAATAAAACATTTATCATTAGATGTTATTTACGCAACCGCAAATAAACCTAATGCCAAAAATGATGAAGAAGATAAAAATTACACTGTGCATAACTCCTAAAGCTATATACACAGATTTGTTAATAATGCGTTTATCTTGTCGTATTTTAACTACTATGCAATCAAAATAAACAATCGGATAAATACTATCTAATGGGTAATGTTTAGTAATCTGTGTAACTTACAAAAATAACTATGTTTAATTAATTCTATAATAAACCTAGAAAGAGTGAATTACAGATGGCTAAAAAGCAAAATATTAATAATAATGATCCAATATCAAAAGCAGTAGATTTATTATTAGAAAATACTGAAGATTTAACAACAGTTTTTAAAGAGGGAGGTTTGTATAAAGAATTAACAAAAAGATTAGTAGAAAAAATGTTGAATTCTGAGATGCAAAATTATTTAGGATATGATAAGAATCAACATAGTAATAGTGACAATGCTCGTAATGGTATAAGTTCAAAAAAATTAATAACTCAACAAGGTAAAATTGAGATTGATGTACCACGAGATCGCAATAGTAATTTTAATCCTGTAATAATTGCAAAAAGACAAAGAAGATTTGATGGTTTTGATCAACAAGTTCTTTCTTTATATGCAAAAGGTATGACATTATCAGATATTAGAATGCAATTACAAGAGTTATATCATGGTGCTGATATTAGTGAAAGTGTTATTAGTCAAATTACTGATGATGTTATTGATGATGTAAAAGCATGGCAAAATCGACCATTAGATAGTATTTATCCGATTGTTTATTTTGATTGCATAGTAGTTAAAATACGACAAGATAAACGCATTATTAACAAATCTGTGTATATAGCTTTAGGAGTTGATTTAGAAGGTAAAAAAGATGTTTTAGGCTTATGAATTAGTGAAAATGAAGGTTCTAAATTTTGATTAGCCAATTTCACAGAAATGAAAAATCGAGGCTTAAATGATATTCTTATTGCTTGTAGTGATAATTTAACAGGAATGTCAGAAGCAATACAATCAGTTTATCCTAAAACAGAACATCAATTATGCATCGTTCATCAAATTAGAAATAGTTTGAAATATGTCTCATATAAGCATAGAAAATCTCTAGTTGCAGATTTAAAACCAATTTATACTGCATGTAGTGAAGAACAAGCAATGCAGGCTTTAGAAACATTTGAAAATAAGTGAAATAAACAATATCCTCAAATTGCTAAATCTTGATATAAAAATTGAGAAAATTTGATAGTTTTTATTAGTTATCCAACAGAAATTAAAAGAGTAATTTATACCACAAATGCTATTGAATCTGTTAATAGTCAATTACGAAAAGTTATCAGAAATAAAAAAGTTTTTCCTAATGATATGGAAGAATTGAAAATATTTTATTTAGCAATTGAAAATATAACAAAAAAATGAACAATGCCCATTCAAAATTGAAATACAGCAATTGCTCATTTTATGATAAAATTTGAAGATAGAATTAATCTTAACTAGTACTTTGTAAAACAAAGATACACAGATTTCTAAAAAGCCTCAATTATTTTAATTTCAGAAAAAATTAATGAATAATTTTCATCTGAAAATTGATAGTTATTTTTTCCTAATTTTAATAAATTTTTATTTATAATTTTATTTATTTCTTTTTTTAATTTATATCAATTATAAATATAACTAAATATAATCAAAAATATAAAAGTTATTACAAATAATACTCCTATTATTCAATCTTTCATATTAAATTACTCCTTTTTTCCTTGATTTTACTTCTAAATTGTACTATTTTTAATTATTTTTACAAGTATCCTTTTAAATGCAAAATAACGCCTAAATTAAAGGCGTTTATTTTGTGATACCTATACTATTAATTATATTGAAATTGTTTATTATATTTTAAATATGAAAGTGTTATTTTAAATAATTTTTATTTTATTTAAAATAACACTTATATATTTATATAATAATTCAGTAAATTAATTTTTTAAATATATTTACAATAAATTTAGATTTTTTTAAAATAGTTAGGAGAAAAAATATGAGTTTTAATTATTTATGAACTTTAAAAGAAGCAACAAAAAGAATGTATCAATCATTTAGAGATGATATAAAAAATCAATGAGAAAAAACAGATTGAAGAATATTAAAAGAAAGAGATAGAAAATATATTCCAGTTAAAATTAAAGAAAGAACTAGAAATACTATCAATGGTCTTGTTATTTATAAATGTCGTGATTATAAATATTATGATGAACAATTAAAAAAATGAGTAAGAGTTTGTTTATTAGATGAAGAATTAGAATTACCTAAATATAAAAGAACTTGTCAGGATATCAAAAATAATGTTATTGAACATTTTGCTGATGGAAAAAGATATGTTGATATTTTACATACTATGAAGCAAACAAAATTTAGTACAACAAGTATTAGTAGATTATTTCAAGAATATCAAGTTAATAAATTAGATGTGGATGGGTTACACTTTATTGGACACTAATTACGTAGACAAGTGAACAAATTAGTGAAAAGAAAGGAAGTATAATTATGGCCAATATTAACTCATATTCAGATGAATTTAAAAAACAAATAGTAGCTTTATATCAAAGCGGTAAGTGTCAGTGTCTTGTCTTGCTAAAGAGTACAATGTTACAAGAGCAGCTACTTATAATTGAATTAAGCAATTTACTAATTCAGATAGTTTTAAAATTAAAGATAATCGTTCTGTTGAAGAAAATGAATTAATTAAATTAAGAAAAGAATTAAAACAATTAAGAATGGAAAATGATATTTTAAAGCAAGCAGCACTAATAATAGGCAGAAAGTAGAAATTATTGCTAAAAATAAAGTTAAATATAAAATTCGCACAATGTGTCGTTTTTTGAAAATATCTAAATCAACATATTATTTTAACTTAAAGAAAAAAGAAAATAAAATCAAAAATAATATGTATGATGAAGCTGTTATTAGTGCTTTTAAAGAAAATAAAGAAGTTTATGGTACTAGAAGATTAAAAAAAATTTTAGAAAACCAAGAAATTTATTTATCACGCAGAAAAATTAAAGAAATTATGAATAAGCATAATTTAATATCAAAATACACTAAATTATCATTCAAAAATCATCATAATAAAGTCAATAATAGTCAAATAACCAATCTTGTTAATAGAAACTTTAATAATAGGGTTAAAAATGAAGTTATTGTTAGTGATTTAACTTACGTTCAAGTTAATGATAAATGAAACTATATTTGCCTATTAATAGACCTATTTAACCGCGAAATTATTGGACATAGTGTTGGAGTTAAAAAAGATGCATTACTAGTATATCAAGCATTTATGCAATCAAATCGCTGTTTAAAAGATATCCAAATATTTCATAGTGATCGAGGTAATGAATTTAACAATAAAATTATTAATAATCTTTTATTAGCATTCAATATTACTCGATCTTTAAGCAAAAAAGGTTGTCCTTATGATAATGCTGTTGCTGAAGCAACTTTTAAAACTTTCAAAACTGAATTTATTAATGATAAAAATTTTACATCATTAATCCAATTAAAATTAGAATTATTTGATTATATCAATTGATACAACAACATAAGAATCCACAGCACTTTAAACTACTTAACTCCTATCAAATATCAAGAACAAGTGTCTACCAAAAAATAGTCCTAAAAAGTGTTGCCATTCCAAATCGCTGGAAATAAAGGAAAATATTGAGATGAATATAAGATTTGTAGAAATTTTATTGAAAATGGTCAATATGATGAGTTAATAAAATATATGAATGAAATATTAAAAAACCATAAAAAATTAAAAAAACAATATTTTAAAAATAATAAACAAGGTATTGAAAATCAAGGTGCAAAGTGAAATATAGGTTGTTTTACAGAAGGTAATATTTGACATATTTTAAAAGAAATGCTTGGTAATAGAACTTATAATATTTCAATTTATATTAAAATGGTTATTTTTAAATGTAATAAAATAAATTTAAAAACATAACTTAATTAATTTTTTATTAAAATTTTAAAAACTTATTAAATTAAAATTTAATAAGAATTTTTGTTGTATATAAATATTAATTTTATTTTTCATTTTTTTAATATTTGTATTTTAATTGAAATTAATTTAATTTAGTAGTAAGATTTATTTACAATTGCATATAATTACAATTATTTCTTGTCTATAATTTGAAAGAAATGTTTAAAAAGTAATTATATCCTCCGTTTTGTTACCGTCCCAAAATTAATATAAACAGTATTATGAGAGAACATAATTATGCAAAAACATTACCTATTTTATAAAAAAATTTAATTTAGTTATAAAAAGTTTTAATATCAAAAATAGTAAGAACATATGTTCTTACTATTTTTGTAAACTTTGGTCTTGATAATTTTTTCAATAATTTAAAATTACATCATCATTAAATAAATTAATTTCATTTTTCTTAATTCCTTTTTTTAATTTATTTATATTTTGTCATAACATATTTTGTAAAGGTATTGGATACTTTCATATTCGACGATTAGTTTTAAATTCTTTCAAGTCTAACAGTTTATAAGAACGATTAGGAAATACTTTAACATCTAAATCATAATCAATGTATTTAACTGTTTGCGAATCTAAAATAAAAGGACTGGCAATATTACAATAATAATGAACACCATCATTACGAATCATACAAATAATATTGTATCAATCATTTTTAAAAAATAACCAAATTGCTGGATCAACGGTTGTTCATTTACGACCATTAATTTCAGTAATTGTTACATTCTCATTTACTAAAACTAAATATTTTTCAGTATCTTCTAAAACAATTGAATTATTTCAACTACGATATAAATCGCCATTATGCTTATATGCATGAATTGAAAGTATTTGCCCTTCTTTAAGGTACATATACATTTAAACCTCAACTTTCTGCAAATCATAAAACATAATAATTATACCATTATTTATTTAGTAAATAAAAAGCGAAAAATAAATTTATAATAATATTTATTTAAAAAAGAAAAAACTCCAAAAAGGAGTAGTAAAAAAAAACATAATTTTATTAAATGGGGCGACTGACGGGATTCGAACCCGCGAATGTCAGTTCCACAAACTGATGCGCTAGACCTCTACGCCACAGTCGCCATATTAGTTTCTATAAGTAAAACCGTTAAATATTATACAATAAATTTATGATTTTTTAATATTTTTTTCATAAAACTACAAAAATAATCATCTAATTTTCGTATATAACAATAACAATAATAAAAAACAATGTTACTATTAACAATTAGAACACAATTTAAAATTAATAATTATGGTTAATTATTAATTTAAATACTCTTAAAATAAAGTTTTATTATGCCCTTAATAAAAAGCATAAAAATGTAATAGATAATATCTTATTAAATCAATTTATTAATCAAATTTTATTAACAATACTAACTTACAAGTAATTTAGATACTAATACTTATGATTAAAAATTTAGCAATATACTCATTCCTTTCTCAATTAATTTTAATTAAGAGCACCAAAAACAAAACAAAATAATAGTTTTAAAGATGTCAATATCGAATGAAAATTTCCTAAAAATATTTATCAAAAAATTAAATTATTTTGGAAATTTACACTGTTAAATAAACACAAATTCCAAATAACCTTTAAAATTTTAATTCCTGTTTTTAATATAGGATTTTTTTTGTATAATTTAATTAAACTTAATATAAGTTTTTAACTCATTGCTTTAATTTCAAAGTAAATGAGTTTTTATTTTGAAAGGATGAAAAAATGAATAAAAATTTACAAGAAGAATATGAATGAATTAATAAAGAATTGATAAAAATAATCATTGATAAAAATCAATTTACTCCAGAAATTATTAGTAATAGAGTTAATTTAGCTCAAACTACTATTGTTGATATTAATGAAAATTTAAAAAAACAAAAGATTAGCAAATTTAAAAAAATTAGTTATTTAATATTAAAAATATTTACTTTTGGAAAAATTGATAAAAATAAAATAATTAAAGAAAAAAATGATTTTTTTATAAAAATATCAAAAGAACTTTTTGGAAATATTAAAAAAGTAAAAGAATTATATATAAGAAAATCAAATAGTGAAATAAATATAGATGTTAATAAAATTAATAATGCAACTTTAAATAATTTATTAATAAATCCGAATAAATCAAACTTACCACAAATGTAAAAACGATAGATTGCAATTACAATTTCTTTTATATTTAAAATCAATTTTAGGTCACCAAATTTGCTCATATACAAATGATTTAAAAATTTATATGGTTTAGTATTCACAAAATGTAAATCTTATATAACTTTAATTAGGAATTATTAATATCCATATCTTCAAGGATGATTTTTATTGGGTATATAAACTTTTTTTAGTTTTTATTAAATTTTCTTTGATAATTGGTTTTAAAGCTATTTCTTTTAGTTCATACATTTGATTATTGTAACTAAGATATAAGTCATTAATAAATGATTTAAGTACAATTACATCAGTTCTAGGTTGTATATATTGAACTTTGTTATTTTTATAAGGAAAATATTTTTTACTATAATATGTTATAGTTGAACCACTATCTGTTTTTCTTTTAGAAAATCTTGAAAGATAAATATTTATTTCTTCTTGTGTAGGAGCTTTAATCATAGCAGATTTTGGAATGGCAACACTTTTTAGGACTATTTTTTGGTAGACACTTGTTCTTGATATTTGATAGGAGTTAAGTAGTTTAAAGTGCTGTGGATTCTTAGAACCTGTTTAGGATCTTTTTTAACTTATTTTTGATTAAATTAATATCATAAATGTTATTTTATAGTTGAAAAATAAATTTTTAATCGATAAGTTGTCAAATGATAAAATCTTTTTAACAAAAAAATGACAAAGAAAATAAAATGTTAATTAACTGTCAGGTTAGAAATAATTATTCCCTTTTTTAGTTTAATTATGTTTAAAAGATTCCAAACAGGTTCTTATGTTGTTGTATCAATTGATATAATCAAATAATTCTAATTTTAATTGGATTAATGATGTAAAATTTTTATCATTAATAAATTCAGTTTTGAAAGTTTTAAAAGTTGCTTCAGCAACAGCATTATCATAAGGACAACCTTTTTTGCTTAAAGATCGAGTAATATTGAATGCTAATAAAAGATTATTAATAATTTTATTGTTAAATTCATTACCTCGATCACTATGAAATATTTGGATATCTTTTAAACAGCGATTTGATTGCATAAATGCTTGATATACTAGTAATGCATCTTTTTTAACTCCAACACTATGTCCAATAATTTCGCGGTTAAATAGGTCTATTAATAGGCAAATATAGTTTCATTTATCATTAACTTGAACGTAAGTTAAATCACTAACAATAACTTCATTTTTAACCCTATTATTAAAGTTTCTATTAACAAGATTGGTTATTTGACTATTATTGACTTTATTATGATGATTTTTGAATGATAATTTAGTGTATTTTGATATTAAATTATGCTTATTCATAATTTCTTTAATTTTTCTGCGTGATAAATAAATTTCTTGGTTTTCTAAAATTTTTTTTAATCTTCTAGTACCATAAACTTCTTTATTTTCTTTAAAAGCACTAATAACAGATTCATCATACATATTATTTTTGATTTTATTTTCTTTTTTCTTTAAGTTAAAATAATATGTTGATTTAGATATTTTCAAAAAACGACACATTGTACGAATTTTATATTTAACTTTATTTTAGCAATAATTTCTACTTTCTGCCTATTATTAGTGCTGCTTGCTTTAAAATATCATTTTCCATTCTTAATTGTTTTAATTCTTTTCTTAATTTAATTAATTCATTTTCTTCAACAGAACGATTATCTTTAGTTTTAAAACTACCTGAATTAGTAAATTGCTTAATTCAATTATAAGTAGCTGCTCTTGTAACATTGTACTCTTTAGCAAGACAAGACACTGACTTACCGCTTTGATATAAAGCTACTATTTGTTTTTTAAATTCATCTGAATATGAGTTAATATTGGCCATAATTATACTTCCTTTCTTTTCACTAATTTGTTCACTTGTCTACGTAATTAGTGTCCAATAAATGTAACCCATCCACTATTGAACAATTGTTAGTTAGTGAAAAAATAGCAAAACAAAATGTTGAATGAAATAACAGTATTGTAGTTACAAGTAACTTAGATAGTGATATTTATTATAAGGTAATGTTTAGTAATCTGTGTAACTTACAAAAATAACTATGTTTAATTAATTCTATAATAAACCTAGAAAGAGTGAATTACAGATGGCTAAAAAGCAAAATATTAATAATAATGATCCAATATCAAAAGCAGTAGATTTATTATTAGAAAATACTGAAGATTTAACAACAGTTTTTAAAGAGGGAGGTTTGTATAAAGAATTAACAAAAAGATTAGTAGAAAAAATGTTGAATTCTGAGATGCAAAATTATTTAGGATATGATAAGAATCAACATAGTAATAGTGACAATGCTCGTAATGGTATAAGTTCAAAAAAATTAATAACTCAACAAGGTAAAATTGAGATTGATGTACCACGAGATCGCAATAGTAATTTTAATCCTGTAATAATTGCAAAAAGACAAAGAAGATTTGATGGTTTTGATCAACAAGTTCTTTCTTTATATGCAAAAGGTATGACATTATCAGATATTAGAATGCAATTACAAGAGTTATATCATGGTGCTGATATTAGTGAAAGTGTTATTAGTCAAATTACTGATGATGTTATTGATGATGTAAAAGCATGGCAAAATCGACCATTAGATGAGGCTTTTTAGAAATCTGTGTATCTTTGTTTTACAAAGTACTAGTTAAGATTAATTCTATCTTCAAATTTTATCATAAAATGAGCAATTGCTGTATTTCAATTTTGAATGGGCATTGTTCATTTTTTTGTTATATTTTCAATTGCTAAATAAAATATTTTCAATTCTTCCATATCATTAGGAAAAACTTTTTTATTTCTGATAACTTTTCGTAATTGACTATTAACAGATTCAATAGCATTTGTGGTATAAATTACTCTTTTAATTTCTGTTGGATAACTAATAAAAACTATCAAATTTTCTCAATTTTTATATCAAGATTTAGCAATTTGAGGATATTGTTTATTTCACTTATTTTCAAATGTTTCTAAAGCCTGCATTGCTTGTTCTTCACTACATGCAGTATAAATTGGTTTTAAATCTGCAACTAGAGATTTTCTATGCTTATATGAGACATATTTCAAACTATTTCTAATTTGATGAACGATGCATAATTGATGTTCTGTTTTAGGATAAACTGATTGTATTGCTTCTGACATTCCTGTTAAATTATCACTACAAGCAATAAGAATATCATTTAAGCCTCGATTTTTCATTTCTGTGAAATTGGCTAATCAAAATTTAGAACCTCCATTTTCACTAATTCATAAGCCTAAAACATCTTTTTTACCTTCTAAATCAACTCCTAAAGCTATATACACAGATTTGTTAATAATGCGTTTATCTTGTCGCATTTTAACTACTATGCAATCAAAATAAACAATCGGATAAATACTATCTAATGGTCGATTTTGCCATGCTTTTACATCATCAATAACATCATCAGTAATTTGACTAATAACACTTTCACTAATATCAGCACCATGATATAACTCTTGTAATTGCATTCTAATATCTGATAATGTCATACCTTTTGCATATAAAGAAAGAACTTGTTGATCAAAACCATCAAATCTTCTTTGTCTTTTTGCAATTATTACAGGATTAAAATTACTATTGCGATCTCGTGGTACATCAATCTCAATTTTACCTTGTTGAGTTATTAATTTTTTTGAACTTATACCATTACGAGCATTGTCACTATTACTATGTTGATTCTTATCATATCCTAAATAATTTTGCATCTCAGAATTCAACATTTTTTCTACTAATCTTTTTGTTAATTCTTTATACAAACCTCCCTCTTTAAAAACTGTTGTTAAATCTTCAGTATTTTCTAAGAACCTGTTTAGGATCTTTTTTAACTTATTTTTGATTAAATTAATATCATAAATGTTATTTTATAGTTGAAAAATAAATTTTTAATCGATAAGTTGTCAAATGATAAAATCTTTTTAACAAAAAAATGACAAAGAAAATAAAATGTTAATTAACTGTCAGGTTAGAAATAATTATTCCCTTTTTTAGTTTAATTATGTTTAAAAGATTCCAAACAGGTTCTGACATAGCAAACTTTATTAAAAGAATAAAAATAACAAAATTACCTAAATTAAAACCTAAATCTGCCATTGGCAAATTTCAAAATTTCATAAAAATTTCTCCAAATAATTCTAAGAACCTGTTTAAAATCTTTTTAATAAAATTGAAATAAAGGAAAGAACAACCATTTGTAAGCTAGTATTTAATTTTCTTTCACAATTTTTTCATAATCTTCTGCATTTTTCTAATCATGCAAAACTTCGTTCTACAACTCATCTTTTTGGCAATAATACAAAAGAATGTAATTCATTACGTTTGATAACTTCAACATTTGCATTTATGATTGTTTTGATTTTAAAAGCAAATTTTTCACCAGTATAACCAGCATCTACTAGTATTTTTTGAACTTTAGATAAATTTTCTTTTTCATTTTCAATCATTATTATAGCACTGTTACGATCTGTTTTTTCTGCTGTGGTTATGTAAATTGTATGTGGTAAACCTTGAGAATCAACAGCAATATGACGCTTTATTCCTGAAATTTTTTACCAGCATCATAACCTTTATTTTTAGCAGTATCTGTGTTCTTAACACTTTGTGAATCAATTATACAAAAACTAGTTTGTTCTTTTCTACCATTATTGATACGAACTTTTCTAACTAATTTTTTTTAAAATTACTTGTCAAGTGCTAGGTTCTTTATCACTATTTTTACTTCAAATTTGAAAATAATAATATACAGTTTGTCATTTTGGAAAATTTTTTGGTAACATTCTTCATTGACATCCACTTTTTAATACATATAAAACTGCACAAAATACTTCATATAAATCTAAATTTCTTGGTTTTGTTTTCTTTTTGCTATTTTCTAAAATTGATCTTATGTTCTCAAATTGTTCTTTAGTAACATGACTTGGATAATTTTTATGCATATATACCCCTTATCTTAAAATATATAGTCATTTTACGTTATTTTATAAAAGATTCCAAACAGGTTCTAATATATCAATATCAGAAAATTTAAAACAATTATCAATATGTAAATCAAAATCTCTATCAATACTAATATCTTGTTTTCTATATTTTTCATTAAATTCAATTTTTGTCATATTATTTTTCTCCTTTATTAATTTTTTCATTTAATTTTGCTAATTTTTTTTGATGTTTGATAATTTTGTTATTTGCTCTAACATGTTTTGGAGTTGTGATAAATCTTTTTAATAAAACAATAATTTCTCTGCAAATTAATGTTCCAACACTTGTTCCAATAATTATTAATTCATGTAAAAATTCTTTCATTCCAATATTTTCCTTTCAACTATTTATTTTTTTATTTTTGATTATTCATCAAATTCACCTTTAATAATTCTTTCAATCATACATTTTGCATCCATTAAAAGATTTGCAATTAAACGTTCATTCAGTCGTATGTCTTCTAAATCTTTTTCATGTTGTTTTAATTTATCATCATAATATTGAATTAATTTTTCTTTATTCATACTTTTCACCTCCTTTATAAACTCATGTGATTGTAATCTCAATTTAATGAAGCATTATCAGTATTTAATGGTACTTCGCTTAGATTATCACTACCATATTGACTAGTTGTTTCACTATTAATAGTAAATCTATTGTCATTAATTAATCTTTTAGTTTCATCATTAAATGATGTTTCTTGCATTTCTTCATTATGATGTGTAGTTTCCATAGGTAGTAAATTATGTATAATTTCACTTGCACCAGCAATTATGGTAGGTACTGCATAAGCATTATTAAAATCATTATTTATACCCATAGCAACACCACTTGAAATTAAACAACCACCAGTTGCCATATTACAAATTTTTCTTATTGTTTCAAATTTATTAGGTATTAACTCAGTTAATCAACTAATAAGATTTGAAATACCATAAGCATTAAACTAATATATGTATCTCAATCCATTAATGACTGATGTTCTTGTTTAATCATGGAGGACCCTCAGTTGTAGTTGTAGTAGTTATTGGAGTTGGTGTTGTGGGAATAATTGGAGTAATATTATTTTCTGTTCATTTACTATAATTTGCTAATCCAATTGTTCCTAAACCTAGTAATATTTTTTTAGAACTATTAATTAATTTAGTTTTAGTATTTGGTCTTTGATTTAAATTTCAAATATCTAAACCTAACTTTTTACCAAATAATAAACTATTAATTGAACCTAATAATGGATTATCTATTACTTGACCATAATAAGTACTTGTACCAATCATTGCACAAATTGGACTTATACCAGTTCTAATTAATTTGGTTAAAGTATAATTATTTGTTTCCATTTTTTCTCCTTTTATTTCTAATAATTTTTCTAAAACATAATGATTTTTATCAAATTCTCTAATCAATCATTTTTTTGTTTCTGACCGATTATTAGTACAAAGAATTAATCTTTCTATCATATAAATTAATTCTTTTTTATCTGCTCTATCAAAAATTACTTTTAAAATTTCATCTAACATAATTTATTCTCCTTTATTTGTTTTTGTCAGTTCTCTTATAACATCTAATAAGGAATCTACTACATAAGAATTTAATTCAAATTCATAATTTCTAATTTTAATTTTTTCCTTTTTCATTTATTTATTCTCCTTTAATTTTCTAATTTTTTAATTGTTACTTTAATTCAACCTTGATAAACATCATTATCACCAACTATTAATGCAACATTACTTTCAGGGTCAGAAACAATTATGTGTTTTGATTTAACATTTGGGTATTGTCTTAAAATAATTGCTCTAATATCATTACTTGTATGAATTACTTTGGGAAATGGTGATAATATTTCAATTTCATCTTTATTTTCAAACAAAGTAGGCAATATTATCATTAGTCAAATTCACCCTTTTTTATAGAATCTATAATACTAATAATTACTGCTTTTGCTCCTCAATTATCACCAGTAAGTTTTAAATATTCATCTAATTTTTTAATTAATTTTTCTTTATTCATAATTTAACCTTTCTTTTCTAACTCTTTTATTTTGTTTTTGTTTGCATAAGTTATTACATTTATGGGAATAGACTCTACCATAACCACATTTATTATTCTTTTTGATTTTTATTATCATTATTTTTAAATGTTTCTTCTTTTTCATCTCAATATAATTTAGTATTTGCTTCTATTCATTTCTCAAAAGAATTTATTTTTAAATTATTCATTATTTTTTCTCCTTTAATTACAATCATCACAATGTAATCAACAATATTTTCCACAATTACATTCATCATCAGACTCACATATACGACAAACAAAATCACTAACTAAAATTGTTGGTCTTTTTTTAATTATTTTTATTTCTTGTTTACAATGTTCACATTTATTCATTATCAAATTGACCTTGTTCAATTTTCGTATAAATATCTCAATACCCTATTGCTTGATTGTTTAAATTTACTTCTTTTAATTCTAAAAATTTATTTTTACAATATTCAATTAATTTTTCTTTATTAATTTCAACTTTTTTCATTATCTAATACCCTTTCGATGTTCTCTTACATGTTCAATATTTTCTTCATCTCCAATCATTATTTCTCCACAAAAAACACATTTATACTTTGTTCAATATCCCATTATTTATTCTCCTTAATTTCAATTTGATTAGTAATTTCATTTAATATTTTTAATACTTTATATTCATTTTTTAAATCTTTAATTATATAAATTAAAAATATTATTAATGTTATACTGGTTATTAATATTGGTACTATTAATAAAATTTTTCATAATATCATTTTTTACTCTTTTCATTTTTTAAATCATTTAACATTAATTGAACAAAATGCACGATTTTTTTGAATATTTAAAGTATTAAAGATTTCACCAGTTACTATAATTTCATCGTTTTTGTTTAATAAAATACAGCATCTATAAAGTTTTGGTTTATTAAAAATTAAAGTAACATAGTTTAATCCATTTCATTGACCACGAACACTATAATATAATTCTTTATTACCTTTTTCGTAATATTTTGCTTCAATAGTGTTACTAAGTTTTACTGTTAATTTGACATAATTTGTTTTATCTTTCATTTTTATAATTTCCTTAAATAATTATCAAAAATTAATATTTTTTTATGATTTTTTAAATAATATTGAATATGTTTATAAGCATCTTGTTCATGTTTTGTTAATTTTATATTTCCTTTATAATTTTCTATTTTAGTTTTATTTTTTGGTTCACTTTCTAGATAATCTCAATTTATAACATCTTGTACTAATACCATTAATGCACCAATAATTTTAGGGGTTGCTAATGGATTAGTTAATAATTGTTTTGAACTTAAAAAGAAATTTTCTACAATAACTAATATTTTTTATCAATAAATTTTTCTTTAATTAATTGAAATTTTTCTTTATAAATATTTTTAGTTCATAAAACAGTTAATGTATTGAATGTTTCATTAAAAACAATATTATTAGTTTCATTTGAATATATAACGATTCCATTATTACCAATTCCAGCAGGGTCAATTCCAATAATTAAGTCATATTGCATTATTAATCAAAGTTTCCATTTTTAATTTCATATCTTAATTTAATAATAAATCCGAATGGAGTTAAACCTTGTGTATCACCAATATAAAAGGTTTCATAATCAAGTATTCTATTAATAATTTTTTCTTTATATTCATTAATTATTTCTTTTTTAAAACCTTCTCTTAATTTTTCTATATTATTTAAATGTTCTTTTGTTATTTCTTGATTACGTTTTTTATTATATTCATTAATAATTTCTTGGTCTTTATAAGAAAATGATTTTTGTTTATTCATATTTATACCTCCTACTTAACCTAATATTTAAGATACAGTCATAACAAATTGCTTTACCGTTTTTGTCTCTTAAAAAGTTTTTTCTTGTTTTTATATCATTAGTATTAAAGAATAAATAATCAAATTTATGTTGTTTACATGTTCAACAAAAATACTTTTTCATTATGAGTTGAAATTCCTTATATGAAGTAACTATGTAATTAATTGGTAAATCATCTTTATTATATGGATTATTTATTTTAAAACCTTTTCTGTTTTCTTCTCACGTAATGTTATATTTAAAACAATGATTAGTAATTTTAGTTTTGTTATCTGTTATTTCACCCATAAATCAACTATTATGCTGTTCATAAAATGTTAATGGTTCAAGTTTTATATCATTAATATAATATTCTTTTGGAATAGTTGGTTTATTAACAGTTATTTTTTGGTCTTTAATATATGGTTCTAATAATTTTATTAATTCATTACCGCTTAATTCTCTTTTAATATTTTCTAAATTAAAAACTCAATATGTATATTTATCATCAGCAATAAAACTATTATTTTTAACCATTCATTTTGGACATTGTAATTTATATTCACCATAATCAATAAGAATAGATTGTGGTTTATCTTTAACAATTTGTTCTTTTTTAAATTCTATTTGCATAATAATCCTTTCCTAATATGTCCTGTTGCTTCCTAGCATAAAGGACATATAATTTGATTTTTAGATTATTAATAATACTACTATTCGTTTTATTCATTCCATCAATTCTGGGCTCAAAAATAAATTGTGAAATTTTAAAAAACATCGAGGCATTCGATTCAATATTTATTTAATTTGTGTTAAACAAATTAATATTTTAATTGAACCGGCACCGCTCAATTTTTTTTTACAAGTTTAAAATTTATTTTCTCGCCCAAAAAAATTTTTCAAAAAAAAATAAAAAATAAAACCAACACTTGCTCACTGGGGAGTGGCAAGGTTGGTTAAATAAAGAATAGAATTAATATAATAGGTCCCTACAACAGGTCTATATATACTAGTTTCCAATTCGCTCCCACCCCAAGAATTACCATTAATGGTTAGTATATTTTATTAGGTATCACTCCACTTTTTATTTATCCATGCAAGTCCACATGCTAGCTACTATTTTTAACAACTGTGTTGTAGTTCACTTTTTTAGTTCCTTAACACGTGTTGATAATAGTATTAAAGAGGGTTATTAAAAATTTTAAAATTTTACAATTACAAAAAAAGACAAGATTATTTCTTGTCTTTTTCCTTTGATAATAATTTTTATTTTATCTTATAAAATCTATATTTTTTAAAATACGTCGAATATAAATTTAAGGGTAAAAGAGAATTTAATTTGTCTATCATCATTTTAAATGGTAATTTTGAAAAGAATTTATTTTTATAGTAATTCATCTTCCTACTTTTTTGGGAACCTCCCTTAATTTTTTTACTTTTATCTTCAATACTATTATTTATATTTTGAATATCTATATCATTAAATTGTATTTTCTTTTTGTAATTATGATAATTAATAGCATATGTTTTTAATTTTTTTATTTCTTTAAACATTAAGTTTTTTATTTCTTGTTCAATTTCTTTATTCATTTTTTCTCCTTTTAAAAATAAAAACCTATTTACTTTGAGAAACAAAGTAAATAGGTTAAAAACTATATTTAGTTTGTAGTTATTTTTAACATCTTTTTGAAAATTTACAATTAATAAACATATATATCAAATATATTAAATTTGTAAATTATTTTCATATATTTTCATATTTTTTGAAATAATGTTTTAGTAAATCTAATCAATTATCTAAATTAGAACCATATTTTTTTTCTAAATCTCATAAAAAATTACCATATACATCATTACCACCAACTAGTACATAAGTTTCTTTTCAACCAATTTTTCCTTCTTCTAGTTTAATTTCTTTTACAAAACCAAGATTTTTTAGATCACTATCAATTAAACTATTTTTTTCATTTTCTTTTCAATAATGTTCTATTATTTCTCCATTTTCATTTTTTGTAAATCAAAATTCATCTCCCACTTTACCAATTAAGTTATTAAAATTTTTATTATTTATTAATTCATTTTTTAATGATATTTTATCAATTAATTTTGAATTAGTTAAATTAGAATGAAAATCATTAATGTTATCACCCAATCTCATTACAATATGTGATGGTACATTTTTTATTGGTATTAAATCATTTTCTCAATTTTTTATTTGCATACTATTTTTATCTTTTGATGATAATTTAAAATTGTTATTATTAATATAATTAAAACGATTTTCTTTTGATATTAAATCTTTATAATTATTTGAATTATATTTAGTTACTCCTTGCATTCATCAAACATAACTATCAAGAAATGCCTTTGGATAATAATTATTTTCTAGTAGTTTTTTAGTTGGTATTGCTTCATCTCCATACTTGATATTTTCGCCTTGAAAACGATTTGAATCAAATAAAACAATACCACCACTTTTTCATACATGTTTCACAAATTCTAAAACTCCATTATAAAGTTGTTCTTCAAAATTGACTTGATGATCAACTCATTTTTTAAATTCATAATCCATATCTTTCATTTTTGGATTAAAAAATTTATAAATTGAAAAACCAATATTATTTATGAATGTTTCATCCAAATCAGTAATAACAATAGGTACATATTTATTAGCTTCAATTTTTGATTCATAGTTATTTAGAAGGTAAAAAAGATGTTTTAGGCTTATGAATTAGTGAAAATGAAGGTTCTAAATTTTGATTAGCCAATTTCACAGAAATGAAAAATCGAGGCTTAAATGATATTCTTATTGCTTGTAGTGATAATTTAACAGGAATTTCAGAAGCAATACAATCAGTTTATACTAAAACAGAACATCAATTATGCATCGTTCATCAAATTAGAAATAGTTTGAAATATGTCTCATATAAGCATAGAAAATCTCTAGTTGCAGATTTAAAACCAATTTATACTGCATGTAGTGAAGAACAAGCAATGCAGGCTTTAGAAACATTTGAAAATAAGTGAAATAAACAATATCCTCAAATTGCTAAATCTTGATATAAAAATTGAGAAAATTTGATAGTTTTTATTAGTTATCCAACAGAAATTAAAAGAGTAATTTATACCACAAATGCTATTGAATCTGTTAATAGTCAATTACGAAAAGTTATCAGAAATAAAAAAGTTTTTCCTAATGATATGGAAGAATTGAAAATATTTTATTTAGCAATTGAAAATATAACAAAAAAATGAACAATGCCCATTCAAAATTAAAATACAGCAATTGCTCATTTTATGATAAAATTTGAAGATATAATTAATCTTAACTAGTACTTTGTAAAACAAAGATACACAGATTTCTAAAAAGCCTCGATTATAATTTAGCAACCGGACTTACTCCTTAATTAATTTTAATTATTAATATGTTTTAAATTTAAATTAAGAATTTTTAATTAAAAAAAATAATAGGGAGTATAAGAAAAAAAATGATAAATATTATGACACTTGTTGCAAAATTTTTATTTTAATTAAATATTAATAAATATTTAAAATTAGTAAACCTAATTCATATACGTTTATTATTGTGAATAATAATCATCAATAAATGGAATTCTTCAAAATATTTCTGGATGATAAGTATAAGATATAAGAAATGCTAACAATCCTACACCAATAATAAAGAAAAATATATCTTTAAAATCAATATGGTATTGACGAAAACGTGTTCTTTTACCTTGTGGATCATAACCCCTTGAATCCATAGCGTATGCTAAATCTTCTGCTTTTTGAAATGAAGAAACTAATAAGGGAATAATTAATGATACTAACGATTTAACTTTTTCTTTAAAATGACCATTTTTTAAATCTACACCACGTGATGCTTGTGCTTTTAAAATTCTGCCCGCTTCATCTAATAATGTAGGAATTGAACGAAGAGCAATAGAAATAATCATTGAAATAATATGTACTGGAAATTTAATTAATTTTAGTGGTAACATTAAATCTTCTAATGCTAATGTTAAATCTAATGGTTGAGTTGTGGTTGTTAAAATTGTTGTAATTAAAATCATTAAATAAATTCTAAGAGCAATATAAATACTAACAAATATAGCTTTATACGATACTTTAATACCATGCCAACGTCAAATCATTCCTACATTAGGGCCATCAGTTAAAAAACAGTTAATTATAAATAAAATAAATGCCATAAATAAAATGGGGCGCATTAATTTTAATAACATCATAAAAGGTAATTTTGCACAAAAGAAAATTGTTATGACAGTAAAACCAATAAGAGCGTAACCTTCAAAACCAGTATGAAAAAAAAGTGAAGCAATTAAACAAATTAAAAATAGTAATTTAATTCTTGGATCTACACGATGAATGATTGAATTTAAAGGTAAATAACGACCAAAACTAACTTTCATTATTTATTACTCCTTACTTTTTATTGCTATTTTTTTTGGATAATATTTTTGACAACTGGTCAATTAATTCTGAATCACTTCTAGCAGTAATTTTTGATGTATCAAATCCTGCTGCTTCTAATTTATATAAAAACCTATAAATTTTTGGTGGCTCAATTCCTGTTTCGGTAATTAATTTTTTATCTCTAAAAATAGTAATTGGATCTGCTTTTTTATAAATCTGTGTATTATGTAATACAATAACTTCATCAGCAACCATTAGTACATGATTCATATTATGAGTTACTAAAATAATAGTTTTATTTTCTTTATGATTTAAATCATAAAATAAATTAATTAATTCTTTTTCACCATCGGGATCAAGTCCTGCTGTTGGTTCATCTAAAATTAAAGTATGACCTTGTAATGCCAAAATACCAGCAATAGCAACTCTTCGTTTTTGACCACCAGACAAATCAAATGGACTTCTTGATAAGTATGTTTCGTCTAATCCAACCAAATTAATATATTTTTTTGCTAACTCTCGTGCTTTATCTTTTTTCTCACCAAAATTAACTGGTCCAAACATAATATCTCGTTCAATAGTTTCTTCAAATAACTGATATTCGGGAAATTGAAAAACTAAGCCAATTTGTTTACGTATTTTTTTAATATCACGAATTTTTTTTTGATTAGCCTTAATAATAAAATCATTAATAGCAACTGAACCTGCCATTGGAACTAATAAACCATTAATATGTTGAATCATAGTTGATTTACCACTACCAGTTTCACCAATAATAGCAACTATTTTTTGTTCAACAATTTCAATAGTAATATCTTTTAATGCTTGATATTGATAAGGGGTTTTTGGAGAATAAGTATAACTTACTTCTTTGAATTTAATTGACATAAGCTAGAAATCAGCTCCTCTTCACTTAATGTTTCATTAATATTAATTCCCTTATTTTTTAAACCTAACGATACTTTTAAAACAAAAGGAATATCTAAATGAATACTTTGTAAAAACTCTCATTCTTTTAATATTTCAGATGGAGTTCCATAACGAACTAATTTACCTTTATTCATAACAATAATTTTATCGGCATTAATAATTTCATCCATATCATGAGTAATAGAAATAATAGTTTTATTGCGTTGTTCTTGTAATTTTAACATAATTTCTTTAACTTCTCGTTTACCTTTTGGATCAAGCATACTAGTTGCCTCATCAAAAATAATAATATCAGGTTCTAAAGCTAAAACTGAAGCAATAGCTACACGTTGTTTTTGACCACCAGATAATCATAGTGGTTCATGATCTAAATATTTTTCCATACCCACTGCCCTAGAAACTCTGTCAATAATTGCTGGCATATCACTGGGTTCAACTAAATGATTTTCCAAGCCAAAAGCAATATCATCACGAACAGTTGAACCTATAAATTGGTTATCAGGATTTTGAAAAACAATACCTAAGTGACGACGTAATTGTTTAATGTTTTTATTAGTAATTGTTTCACCAAATAATTGAATTGTACCTTTTTGTTTGTGTAAAACACCAATAATAATTTTTGAAAGTGTTGACTTACCACTACCATTATGACCAATTATAGTAATATATTCACCATGATTAATATCAAAACTAACATTATCAACAGCGTTATTGTATTCTGGTTTATAACGAAATTCAACATTTTTTAAACTTAATGAAATTTTAGATTTACTCATATTACTTCTAACTCCATTTTAAATATTATGCTAGTAAAATTATAACAGTAATTTTATATATATCAATTTATAATTTATAAAAATTATAAAAAAAGAAAAAAATGAACAATATCTGTTCAAAATTGAAGTAAAATTATTGTTCATTTTCTAATAAAATTTAGTTTATAAATTAAAGTTATATAAATTTCTATTCTATGAAATTAATGTAAAGAAACATCCAGATTTTTAGAATTTTCTTTTAATAAAGAATCATTTTTTGTTACTTCTTCTGTTGATTTCAATAATTTGTTACTTCAACTTTTAGATGAACTGGGTACTGCTGATGAAGTTGAAGGTTGCGGATCATTATTTGAAACATTATTTTTTGATAATTTTTCTAGTTCTTTTTTAATATCTTTTAATTCTCGTTTTTTTTCTTCTATTTTTCTTGTTGTTTTGCCATGATTATTATAACAACCACAGCTCATAAGTAATCAAAATTTATTTCAAAAATCTTTTAATTTTTCGGCTTCTAATTTCCTAATTTCCGCTTCTAAAGATTTTTCTTTTCTTTGATAATATCCTAATGTAATTTTTTGTTTACTACCTCTATAAAGTTTAGTAAATGGTTTATATATACGTTTAAACCATGGTTTTGCATTTTGCTGAACAGAAGTAGCGTTTTCTTCTGGTGAAATTACTATTGATTCTTCTAATGAATTATTTTTTATTTGTTTTAAGACATCTTTTTTTGTTGTAATTTCTTTGGTAATTTCTATAGAAGATTTTTCAAGCCTACATATTGTCAAAAGTAAACTTAAAATTTTTGAATTAATATTTGCATCATCTATAACCACTATATTTAGTTTATGCTGTAATTCATATATTTCACAAATTTTCTTGTTTTTTTTGATCTCCAATTCTGCTATTTTAACTTCATTTTCTGTTTTTTTATTTGAATATAATTTATGATTTGCTTTTATTAATTGTTCTTTATTTTCTAAAATAATTTGTTTATGTTTAAATTCTTCAAATTCTAATAATGTTATTTTTTTCTCTTTTCTTTTTAAACTATCAGATAAATTAGCAATTTTTAATCTTACTTCTAATATTTCATTTTCTTTTTCTTTAATCAAAATATTCACATTACTATCATCATCAACTATCGTTTCTTTTAATTTACCTATTTCTTCTTCCATTTCTTTCTCATTTTTTTTGAATTTTTCTAATTGATTTATTATTTCTTGTTCATTTTCTTTTAATTTTGTTATATTTTCTTGTATTTGTTGTTGTTGCTTTTCTTCTACTTCAATTTTATTTTCAATTTCTTTTCTTAAATTTTCTAATTTTATTAAATCTTTTTCTTTAAACTTTACCTCTTTTTCTTCATATTTAATATTTTTTTCTTTTTTTTCCTTTAATTTATTTTTAATTTCATTTAAGGCTATCTTAAGTTTTTTAATTTCTTTACTTAAATCTTTTTTTTCATCATTAATATTTAACTTTAGTTTTTCTCATTTTTTTATTTCTTTTTTTTCATTTTTAATTTGCTTAACATTTTCTTCGATTTCTTTTTCAAAGGCTTTAATTACTTTTTTTATTTCTGAACTTTCTTTTTTACGTTTTTCTTTTTCAGTAACTGGCATCAAAATCTTCCTTTCAAAATAAAAAAATCGATTATTTTTTTAAAAAAAATAATGGATTGAAAACTATATTTAGTTTTTCATATATATTATATATAAACTTTATTAAATATATATTATACTTGCTAGATAACACTTTTAAATTTTTATAAAATATTTAAGATTTATTAAAAAAGTTTATTTTTAAACACTAAAATCTTGTTGTATAAGAAACAGTATCAACCTCATCATAATAACCATTAGTATCAGATATATTATTATCAGATATATTATTATCAATAATAACTTCAACAAAACGTTCAAATTTAATATTTTTACTTAACAGACAATTTTCTATTAAATTTATTATTTTAATTTTATCTTTTCTATTACTTTTTTTCACAATTAAATCGTATGCAGTTAATCCGCTTTTATCTTTTATTGTTAAGTCAATATTAGGTATTTGTAACAGTTCTTCTATTACTTCAAACCTAGAATAAAGAACTGCTTGATGCAAGGGAGTATATCCTAAATTATTTTGCATATTTACTTCACCACCTGCGTTTAATACTAATTTTAATAATTAAACATTAGATCTTAGTACACAATCATGAATTGGACTATCTCCTTCAGTATCCTTAGAACCTGTTTAGGATCTTTTTTAACTTATTTTTGATTAAATTAATATCATAAATGTTATTTTATAGTTGAAAAATAAATTTTTAATCGATAAGTTGTCAAATGATAAAATCTTTTTAACAAAAAAATGACAAAGAAAATAAAATGTTAATTAACTGTCAGGTTAGAAATAATTATTCCCTTTTTTAGTTTAATTATGTTTAAAAGATTCCAAACAGGTTCTTAGAATTAATTTGATCATAAGATAAAATAGAAAGCAATGTTTTTGCAATTTCTTTATAATTTTCAACTAAAATTTTAGTTCTACTGTCCTTTATACCCATATCATTATTTGATATAAATCTAAAATAACATAATGGATTAACTCAAGGCATTCCCTCTTTAGGTAGACCTGTTGTATCAACGCTAGCACCTACAATTGCACATTGTAAAGGAGTACCAATTTTTTCTGCTACATAATTTATTAATGACTGATCATTTAATTTTTGTATTAATAATTTTACAATATCTACATTTCCGAAAAGTATTGCTATATGGAATATATTTCATCCTTTAACTGAATTAATATTTGAGTTAGGATCTAATGATTTTCATATTTCATTATTAGTAAACAATAAATTAACATTAGAATTATTAATTAAAAATTCAATAACTTCATTATCAAATTCACCATATTTGATAAAACGTTTGGCAGCATATTCGAAAGCACATTCAATAGGTGTTTTTCCTTTTTTATTTTTATTATTAATTAATTCTTTATTAATTGATAATAAATATTTTAAAATATCAATTTGACCATTATTTGCAGCAATATGAAAAAGATTACTCTCATTATCAATTATTTCTTCTAAACTAATAATATTAGTTAATAATTTTATACCTTTGATATTTCCTTCTTCAATTAATTTTTTTGCTAATGCAAAACTTAATTTACTTTTAAATAAAATTGAATTATTAACTTTAAATAAATTTACTAATTGTTCCTTTTCATCATTCATAATAAGAAAATTAGCACATTTATAACTAATATTAATGTCATATTTATTTACTATTATATTTTCTAATTCTTCTAAAAACAATTCTATCTTTTTTAATTCTGCAGAATCTTTTAAACTATCTCCATCTTTTTCATATTCATAGTTAATTAATATTTCTTTTATTATTTCAAGATTATCTTGTAATTTTAATTTTATCTCTTCTATAATTTTAAAATTTTCTAGTTCTTTAAAAGATTTATCAATAAGTTGATAAGTATTAATTTTTTCTTGAAATAATCTTTTTACATTTTTAATAAATATCTCTATATTTAAATTATTAATATTTTCTATAGATATCATCTTTCATTTTCTCCTTTTTATTCAAATCAAAAGTAAAATTTAATAAACATAAAAGAAACTAATATAGATAAAATATCCATATTAGTACTAAACATTTATTAAAATATGAATTAATAATATCATAAAGGTTTTCTAACTTTATATAATTTTAAAAAATATATAAAAAACTAAATTTTACTATATAAAAAATAAAACCAAAAAAATCAAAATTACTATGTCATAAAAATAGAATTTACTATTAATAGCAATTTCTTTTTTATTCTTTTAAAGAATACTATTTTTGATTAACAAAGGCCTGATCTAATTTTCAAAACATACCTAATTTAACAAAAAGTGATTGTTTATCAAAATTTTTATCAGCATTTGAATTTAAAATAAATTCTTTAATATCTTTATCAGCATTTGAAATCCAAATTCTCTTTCAACTCAAAGCGCACTAATATTTACTGTAACTATAATAAAAATACCATAAAAAATATTTATCAATAATTGTATTAAAAAATACAATTTTAAATAAAATTGTCAACATATAAAAAAGAGAAAACATAAAAATGCTTTACTCTTTCCAAAAATTTTCTTGCTTTAATATTTTTAATTAAACAAAAGTAATTAGTACCATTGGTGCATTATCACCAGTTCTATTATCTACTTTAATTAACTTTGTATATCCACCTTTACGGTCTTTATATCTTTCAGCAATATTGCCAAATAATGTTGGAATAACACCATCCTTTGGATGCTCTTTAGTTGTAATTTTACGCAATTTAGCAATTGCCATTCTTCTTGAATGCAAATCACCACGTTTAGCTAACGTTACTAAAGGTTCAATAAATGTTTGTAATCTTTTTGCTCTTTTTTCTAACAAAACTAATTTTCCATGAACAATTAATTCACTTGCTAAATTACGGATTTCAGCATCTACTTTAGCACTATTTCTTCCGATATCGTTAATATATGACATTTTTTCTTATCCTCCTTCTTAGTTTTTAATAGAAAACTCTAAATTATGTTTTGATACACAATCTTCAATTTCTTTAATTGATTTTGAACCTAAATGTTTAATTTGTTTAATTTCATCTAAACTTTTAGTTACAATATCACCCAAAGTTTTATAACCATCACGTTTTAAACAATTGTATGAACGAACAGTTAAATTCAAATCTTCTAAGGCTTTGTTTAAATCATTACTTTCTTGCTCATTAGTAATTGAAATAACTTCAAAGTTTTTAACATTATCATCTAAATTAACAAAAAACTCAATATGACTCATTAAAATTTTAGCTGCCATTGCAATAGCTGATGCTGCTTTAACTGAACCATTAGTTTGTACACCAAGAATTAATTTTTCATATTCAATACCCTTTAATGTTTTAGTTACAGGTTCAATTTTATAATCAACTTTTTCAACAGGTGAAAAGTTTGAATCAATAGCAATAATGCCTGAACTATTAGCAATTTCTTTTTTATTTTCCTCAAATGAAGAATAACCACGAGATTTCTTTACCATTAATTCCATTTCAAAAAGAACATTTCTTGAAGTTGTTCGAGCAATAATTAATTCTGGATTAACTACTCTAACATCAGTTGGACAAATAATATCTCCGGCAGTAATATCTTGTTTACCAGTAATACTAATTTTTAAATTAGCAATTTTTTCGTCCTTTTGAATATCACCATCAAAAGCTAAAACTAAGTCCTTAACATTTAAAATTATTTCAGAAACATTTTCAATTACACCTTTAACTGCAGTAAATTCATGAGATACACCACTTATTCTAATTGCATATACAGAAATACCTGGTACTGAAGATAACAATGTTCTTCTTAAGGCATTAGCTAAAGTTGTTCCATAACCACGTTCTAATTGACTCACAATAAATTCACTGTAATTAATAGCACTATTTTCACTGTTTAAACTAAATTTTGGTTTTAAAAATTGTTGTTCCATGTTTTATTTTCACCTACTTTATTTTCTTGGTTTTTTTGGTGGACGACAACCATTATGAGGGATTGGTGTCACATCATTTAAATCTTTGATTTCAAAACCTACTGCTTGTAAACTACGAATTGATGGTTCTCTTCCTGGTCCTGTTCCATTAACAAAAACACTTAAAATTTTAACTCCGTGTTCCATAGCAGTTTTACCTGCAGCTTCAGCTGCTAACTGTGCTGAGTGAGGAGTTGATTTACGAGTTCCTTTGAAACCTACTGCTCCAGCACTTGATCAAGCAATAACATTACCATTAAGATCAGTAATAGTAACAATAGTATTATTAAAACTTGCTTTAATAAATGCTTTTGCTTTAATAAAATTAGGATTAACTTTAATTTTTTTCTTTACTGTTGTTTTTATATTCATTATTTTTTTCCTCCTAATTAACTTGCTTTTTTCTTGTTAGCAACCGTTTTACGTGGTCCCTTGCAAGTTCTTGCATTAGTTTTTGTTGATTGTCCTCTGGCTGGTAATCCTTTACGATGACGAATACCACGATAACATCCAATTTCCATTAATCTCTTAATGTTTAAAGACACTTCACGTCTTAATTCACCTTCAGTTTTATATTTCTTTTCAATTAATTGACTAATTGAACTTAATTCTTTTTCTGTTAATTCATTAATTTTTTTAGTTTCTTCAATTTTTAGTTCTTTTAATATTTCTGAAGATTTGCTGCGACCAATGCCATAAATTCTTGTTAAACCAATTACTGTATGTTGATTTCCAGGAATATTTACTTGCGCAATTCTTCGACTTGCATTGTTAGTATTTGATGTCATATTTATTTTTCCTCCTTAATATTTCTATCCTTGACGTTGCTTATGTTTAGGATTTTCACAAATGATTACATTACGTTTTTTACGTTTGATTGGTTGACATTTGTCACAAATTTTTTTAACTGATGCTTGTACTTTCATCATTTTCCTCCTGTTAAACTATTAGTTTTCTTTGTTTTCATCATCTTTATTTATCGGTAAATGTGTAGTAGCCATTCTGTTACGAAAAGTAATTCGTCCTTCAGTTAAATTATAAGTTGATAATTCAACTTTTACATGATCACCTTTGATAATTTTAATTTTATGTGTTTGCATACGACCCGATGGTCTTACAATAGGAGTAAAGTCATATTCATTCAACTTTACTTTAAATCTAGCATTAGGTAAGACTTCTATTACTATACCTTCACATTCAATAGTACTATCATTAGTTTTTTTTACTTTTTGAACTTTGGGTTTAACTACTTGTTTTGGTTTAGCCATTAATTACATTCCTCATTATTTTTTTGATTTTCATTAAGTATTGTTAGTACTTCACATCCATCATTAGTTACTAGGATAGTGTGTTCAAAGTGAGCAGTTTGCTGTTTATCAGCAGCAACTACTGTTCACTTATCACTTAAAACCAGAATTTTATCAGTTGTTGTTTGAACCATTGGTTCAATACAAATTGTCATTCCTGACTGCAATTTTATTCCGGTGTTGGGCTTACCAACATTAGGAATAGCTGGGTCTTCGTGGAGTTTTTTACCAATACCATGCCCAGTATACGATGTTGGTAAATAAAAGCCTTCGCTTTCTACATAAGTTTGAATGGCGTTACTAATATCACCAATTCTAACTCCTGGTGCAATAATTGCTATTGCTTTATTTAATGATTCTTTAGTCACATTAATAAGTTTTGCTTGTTCTGGTGTTGGTTTCCCACCAACACACATTGTAAAGGCAGCATCTGCATGATAACCATTAACAGCAGCACCAGCATCAATTTTCACAATATCATTCATTTTAAAAGGTTTATCATTAGGAATGCCATGAATTAATTGTTCATTAACTGAAACACAAATTGTGGCAGGAAACCCATGATAATTTAAAAAAGAAGGTACAGCATTATTTTCTTTAATAATTTGTGCTGCCACTTTATCAAGCATTTTACCAGTTATTCCAACTTTTATTATCTTTGCTAACTCTTTATGAATAAGTGCTACAACTTGACTAGCGGCTTTGATATTTTGAATTTCACTTTGACTTTTAATGCTAACCATTATTTTTATTTCCTTTTAATGATGATAAATATGATTTAATTTGTTCTTTAATATCACTATTATCTTGGTTGGCATCCACTGTTCTTAACAGTCCACGTTCTTGATAAGAATCTACCAATGGTGCCGTTGCTACTTTGTAAGTTTTTAAACGATTGATAATTGTCTTTTCATCACTATCATCAATTCGCTTAATTAATTTTACCCCATCATTATCACAAATACCAGTAATCTCTGGTGGTAGGAAATTAAGATTATAAATTGCTTTACATTGAGGACAAGTAACTCTTGAAGACAAACGTTTAATAACTGTTTTTTCATTAATATCTAGATACAATACCATTGAAAGCGTTTCATTCAAACTTGTTAATACTTTATCTAATGATGCTACTTGTGAGATTGTTCTTGGATAACCATCAAGAATAAAATTATGTTTAATATTTTTTAAAGTATTACTAATAATCTCATTTGTAATCTCATCAGGAACATATTGACCCTTATTAACATAAGTTTGAGCTTTTTTACCTACTGGTGATTGTTTTGTGATTTCATCACGAAACAAATCACCAGTTGATAAATGCATTAAATTATATTGTTCTTTCAGAAACTGTGACTGTGTCCCTTTCCCTGATCCTGGCGGACCTAAAATAATTAAATTCATCGTTACCCCCTAAGACCATAAGTGTTCTTTAACATCTTTGTTGTCCTTATAATTTAAGAATGAATGTTGAGTAATTCGTCCCTTAATTTGTTTTGTTGTATCTAATGCTACTCCAACCATAATTATTAATCCAGTTCCACCAACTGCTAATGAAGAAGGTAGATTAGTAAATTTAGAAATCAAAAACGGAGTTACTGCAACAGCAGTTAAGAAAAAGGAACCAATCGTACTTAAACGATTTAACATTCTTTTAATATAAATTTCTGTTTCCTTTCCTGGCTGAACGCCAGGAATATAAGTTCCTGATTTTTGAAAATTCTTAGCCATTTGTTCGGGATTAATTTGCACTTGTGCATATAAGAAAGTAAACATAATTGTCATTATAGCAAAAATACTAATTCCCGGCCACGACTGTAAAGATAAATAATTTCTAGCAAAATTAGCAAAACCACTATTTTGATCAACAATTTGTGCCACTGTCATTGGAGCAGTAATTAGTGCCGAAGAAAAAATAACAGGAATTACTCCGGCTGAGTTAACTTTTAAAGGTAAATAAGAACTTTTATCACCCTTTAAAGTTAAACCACTACCAGTTTGTTGAATTGGTAAGTGTCGCTCTGATTCACTAAAGAATACAACAACAAGAATAATCAGTAGGAAGGCTGCAAAATAAAGAGCAAATTTTAAAGCCCCTTGAAAAATAACACCGTTATTAGTATCTGGTCCTACTCAATACTTAAAAGTTGAAGCTAAGTTAAATGGTAAATTAGCAGCAATTCCACCAAAAATAATTAGTGAAATTCCATTACCAATACCACGATTAGTAATCTGATCAGCCATTCATAATGATAACATTGTCCCTGCTAGTAAAATAGCTGGAATCAATACATAATAGAAAACTTCTGGTCCAGCTGCTCCCGATCCCGAACTTCAATCCACACTAATAATATGTTGAGATTGTAAACCAAAGATTGTGGCAAAACCTTGCATAATAGCAAACGGGACAGTTAATACTCGATTCATTAACTCTAATTTTTTCTTACCTTTTTCGCCTGATTTAGCCCATCTTGTTAAAGTAGGAACAACATCAGTTGATAATAACTGCACAATAATTGATGCAGTAATGTAAGGTGAGACCCCAAGTGCAAAAACAGAAAATCTGCTAATAGCACCACCACCTAACATTGAAATTAAATTAAAGAATTCAATACCACTACTATTACTGCTACTTAAATCTTCATTCAAAGTTACTCCTGGAACTGTAATAAATGCTCCAACACGAAAGATAAATAAAATAAAAATGGTAAATAAAATTCTAATTATAACTTCTTTATACTTTTTTATTAATTCACGGGTTGTTGTGAACACTTAGATCACCTGCGCTTTTCCTCCGGCTTGTTCAATAGCAGTAATTGCTGATTTTGAAAATTTATGAGCTTTAATTGTTTTTGGTGTTGTTAATTTACCTTTACCAAGAACTTTAATACCATCTTTTTTACTTCTAATCAATTTTAATTGAAATAAAAGTTCAGGTGTTATTTCATGCTCTTTAATTAAATCAATTTGTTCTAAGTTAATAATACTATAATTGGTTGTAGTAAAGTTAGTAAACCCTCGTTTTGAAATACGACGGTACAGTGGTGTTTGTCCTCCTTCAAATCCGGGTCTTGTTCCACCACCGGTACGGGCATTTTGTCCTTTTGTCCCTTTACCAGCCGTTTTACCTTTTCCAGATGAAGTTCCTCTACCTAAACGTTTAATGTCTTTACGAGAACCTGGTGTTGGTTTTAAGTTATGTAATGTTGTTTCCATAATCCACCTCTAACCATTACTACGCTTAGTAGTAAGATTTTTATTTTTTATAAAATATTCTGCTGGTTTAACATTGCCAAGACCTGCAATTGTTGCTCTAGCTAAATTAATTTTATTTCTAGATCTAAATGCTTTTGAATAAATATTATGAATACCAGCTAATTCTAAAATATCACGAGCAGATCCACCAGCTTTAATTCCGATTCCTTCTTTAGCTGGTTTTAATAAAATTTCACTTCCACAATATTTACCTTTAACTTCATGAACAATAGAATTATTGTTTTTAGTTATCGTAATTGTTGTTAAATTTTTGTGAGCAGCTTCAATTGCCTTTTTAATTGCATCAGGAACTTCATTGGCTTTAGATATACCAAAACCAACTACTCCTTTACCATTACCAATAGCAACAGCAGCAGAGAAACGCATTCTTCTTCCCCCAGTTGTTACTTTGTTAATTTTTCTGATTCAAATCACTTTTTCAATAAATTCACTTGGAGTTTTTGGTTTACGTTCAAAATTTTTACGTGGTTCACGAACTTTATTTTCTTTTTTATCGTGGCTATTTCTTGGTTGTGATGAATTAGTATGTCTAATTTTATTTTCATTACCAGCAGGATTTTTTACTTCTGCTTTAACAGAAGGTTTTGCTATTGATTTTTGAACTTCAGTATTTTCTTTATCATCAATAATTGTTTTTTTATTTTCTAAACTCATACTTTTAATTCTCCTTTTTTAGAATTCTAATCCAGCACTACGCGCCGCTTCTGCGAATGCTTTCACTTTACCATGATATAAATATCCACCACGATCAAAAACCACTTTTTTAATTTTTTTCTTAATAGCTAAATTAGCAATTGTTTCTCCAAGTTTAGTAGCAGCATCTATATTGCTTTTTGATGCTAAATCTTTAAATGTTAATGTTGATACACCAATAATTGTATTTGAAGCAGTATCGTCAATAATTTGAGCATAAAAACTATTATTAGATTTAAAGATATTTAAGCGTGGTCTTTCACTAGTACCCATAATTTTACTACGAATACGATAATGACGAACTTTAAGAGCTTGTTGTTTATTAATCATTTTCTATTCTCCTTAAGTGCCAGTATAAGATTATTTACCTTTACCAGCAGCTTTTCCTTCCTTACGACGAATGTGTTCATTTTTATATTTAATTCCTTTACCTTTATATGGTTCTGGTTTACGGAATTTACGAATTTTGGCTGCAACTTCTCCAATTAATTGTTTATCAATACCACTAATTTGTAATACTGTTGGTTTGGGAGCAACAATGGTAATTCCTTGCGGAATCTCAAACTTAATAGGATGAGAATATCCTAATGTTAAATTTAAGATATTAGCTTGAACAGCAGCACGATATCCAACACCATTTATTTCTAATTCTTTCATGAAACCTGTTGATACACCAACTAACATTCCATTAATTAATGAATTAGTTGTTCCGTGAAGTTGTTTATTTTTTTTGTTATCATCAGGTCTTGTTGTAGTAATTGTTTTTTTCTCTTCATCAACGTTAATTTTAATAACATTTGGTAATAGTTTTTTTAAAGAACCTTTTGCTCCTGTAACAGTTAACAAGTTACTTGCATCTAGCGTTATTGAAGTATTTACTGGAATGGTAAGGATACGGTTACCAATACGTGACATATAGTTTCCTCCTTATCATACATAAGCAAGAACTTCGCCACCAAGACCAAGTTTTTTTGCTTGTTTATTTGTCATAATACCTTTTGATGTAGAAACGATTGCAATTCCATAACCATTTAACACACTTGGTAAGTCTTCACATTTTGCATACATTCTTAATCCTGGTTTAGATATTCTTTTTAAACCAAGAATTGGACTTTTACCAGTATGAACTAATAAAAGTTCTAATTTAGGTTTGCTAGGATTTTCTTTAGTAACACGATATTTTTCAATATAACCATTTTTTTGCAAGATATCAGCTATCTTAACTAGTTGTTTTGAAGAAGGTACACTAACTACTCGATGTTTACTGCTATCCGCAGCGCTAATAGCATTACGAATAACTGTTAAAATATTACTTATTGGATCTGTCATCATAATTATATACCTCCTATCATGATGCTTTTCTAATACCAGGAATTTGTCCTTGGTATACTAAACCGCGAAAACAAATACGGCATAACATAAATTTACGAATAACCGCATGAGGACGGCCACACTTTTGACAGCGTGTATATGCTTGCGTACTAAACTTTGATTTACGGGCTTGTCTTACTTTTAATGAAGTTTTTGCCATCTTATGCTACCTGCTTTCCTTGTTTTTTAAACGGTAATCCTATTTTTTTTAATAACAATAATGCTGTTGCATTATTTGATGTTGTGGTAATAATTGAGATTTCCATACCACGAACTTTATCTACTTCTTCATAATTAATTTCAGGGAAAATAATTTGTTCTTTAATACCAACAGTGTAATTACCATTTTGATCAAATGCTTTAGCTGATAAGCCTTGAAAATCACGAATTCTTGGTAAAGAAATTGAGATAAATTTATCAAGGAAATCATACATTTTTTCGCCACGTAATGTAACTTTACAACCAATTGGCATTCCTGCTCTTAATTTAAAGCCGGCAATTGATTTTTTTGCTTTAGTGATAATTGGTTTTTGACCAGTAATTTTTGATAATTCAGATACTGATTTATCAATGGCTTTTGGATTACTACTTGCATCTCCAACGCCAATATTAATAACAACTTTTTCAATTTTGGGTACTTGCATTATTGATGTAAAATTTAATTCTTTTTGCAATTGGGGAATAATAGTTTTATTATATTTTTCTTGTAAACGATTCATTTTTATGCTGTTACTCCTTTATTATCGTAATTCTGTTTCAGATCTTCGTGCAATACGAATTTTTTTGCCATCTTTATCAATTTTGTACCCAATTTTTGTTACTTTTTTATCTTTTTTACCATCAAGGATCATTACATTAGAAATGTGAACACTAGTTTTTACTTCCACAATTCCACCTTCTTGATCATTTTGGGTA
This sequence comes from Spiroplasma endosymbiont of Dactylopius coccus, assembly GCF_977110965.1. Classification (NCBI taxonomy): domain Bacteria; kingdom Bacillati; phylum Mycoplasmatota; class Mollicutes; order Entomoplasmatales; family Spiroplasmataceae; genus Spiroplasma; species Spiroplasma endosymbiont of Dactylopius coccus. Next base: position 1,517,575 of record NZ_OZ373019.1, read on the forward strand.
GGTTTTTTATTTTTCTTAGCAGTAATACCTTCAATAATAACACGATTTTTTTCACGAAGTACTTGGATAATTGGTCCGGTATGACCTTTATGCTTTCCTGCAATGATTTTAATTTGGTCGCCTCTTTTTAATTTAGTATCAAGACTAATAACTGGTTTCTTTTTGCTTGCCATTTATTTCATCCTCCTAAACAATTTCTTCTGCTAAAGAAGCAATTTTATTATAACCACGCTCTTTAACTTCACGAGCCAAGACACCAAATACTCTAGTACCACGTGGCGTTTTATCTTCTTTAATAATTACTACTGCATTATCATCAAATTTTACACAAGAACCATCATTACGTTTTACACCAAATTTACTACGTACGACAACTGCTTTAACAACTTGTCCTTTTTTCATTGCACTATTAGGTGTTACTGATTTTGCTGAACAAACAACAATATCACCAATTTTAGCAAATTTTTTAGTACTACCACCCAAAACTCTAATAACCATAACTTCTTTAATACCAGTGTTGTCAGCCACATTGGCTCACGATAGATTTTGTAACATCTTTCTTATCCTCCTGGTTAATTAAGTTTTTTTATTTGTTTTAGATTCAATAATCTTTAACAAACGGAAGCGTTTTAGAGCTGAAAGTGGACGAGTTGAAATGATTTCAACCTTGTCACCAATTTTAGCTTGGTTAGTTTCATCATGGGCATGATACTTTTTAGTTGACTTAAAACTTTTATGGTACATTGGATGTCGTTTTGAAGTTTCAACAACAACAGTAATTGTTTTATCATTTTTGTCAGAACTTACAATTCCAACAAAAGTTTTACGTTGTTTGTTTGGAATAATATTTGTCATTATTCTTTGTCCTCCTTAGCTGGTGTCACAGTTTTCTTAACTGTAGGTTTTTTAGATGGTTTTTCTACTTTAGTAGTAGTAACTTTTTTAACTTCTTTGTTTGATGATTTTGCTTTAGTTGTTTTTTCAGTAACTTCTTTTTTAGCAATTTTATCTGATTCTTTAATAACTTCTGATTTAGTTATTGTTTTAACTTTAATATCTTTTTTATCATCAACTTTAGCAACTTTTTTAGTTTTTTTGCTTTCTTTATTTTCTTCTGGTAATACCATTTTATTAATATGTAATGGTTTGATTTTTTCACCATTATTAATTCTGATAGTTAATTCAGTTTTAATACGAGCAATATCCTTACGAAGATTATTTATCATATGCGGAATTTCTAGTTTACCTAACGAACTTTGAATTCGTAAAGCAAACAATTGCGCACGAAAAGTTTCTTCATGTTGTTGTAATTCTAAAGTTGATTTATTTTTAATTACTTGCATTTCCATTTGCTTCACCCAATTCTGTTGTTAAATTTTTAGCAACCTTTACTTCTTCTGTTGGTTTTATTTCTCTAGTAACAATTTTACATTTGATTGGCAACTTGTGCATTGCAAGACGCAATGCTTCACGTGCTGTTGCTTCATTAGGATATGATACTTCAAACATAACTGTTTTTGCTTTTACTACTGAAACTCAATGATCAATTGAACCTTTTCCTGAACCCATACGTACTTCCGCTGGTTTTCTAGTAATTGGTAAATGTGGAAAGATTCTAATTCAAACTTTTCCACCACGTTTCATGTAACGTGTCATTGCTACTCTGGCTGCTTCAATTTGTCTTTCAGTAATGTAAGAACCTTCTTCAGCACGAAGTCCGTAAGTTCCAAAAACAACTGTTTTACAACCTTTTGCAGTTCCTTCATAACTTAAACGGTGGACGCAAGAGTGTTTATATCTCTTAGGTATAGCCATCTTACTTTACCTCCTTACGTGGTTGTTGTGAGTAATTATTTCGGCGATTGTTATTATTTCTTTGATTATTTTTTGAAATAATTTCAGGTTGAGTTGAGTCAGTTCCTGATAAAATTTCACCTTTATATACTCAAACTTTAATACCAATTTGACCAAAAGTTGTTTTTGCTTCAGCAGTAGCATAATCAATATTACTACGTAATGTTGCTAAAGGAACACTACTTTCTGAATAACCTTCAACACGTGCCATATCCGCTTCACCAAGTCTTCCTGAAACACGAGTTTTAATTCCCTTTGCTCCAGCACGAAGTGCTTTACGAATTGCTAATTTTTGTGTTGTACGATGTGACATACGATTGCTTATTTGTTGTGCTAATGTATTAGCAATTGCTTGCGCATCAATATCAGGATTTTTAATTTCAACAACATTAATTCTAATACCTATTTTACGATTTTTAATTGTTTTACGAACTAGTGTTGTTAATACTTCAATGTTTGAACCGCCTTGCCCTAAAACTGAACCAACACGAACACAGTGGATAAATAAGGTAATTTGTGATTTAGTTCTTTCAATTTCAATTTTAGAAACACCAGAAGTTTTTAAATGTGCAAATAGTGCTTTTCTAATTTTGTGGTCTTCTAAAATTCATTTTGCTAAATCTTCGTTACTAGTTGCATATCAACGTGATTGTCAATCTTTATTGATACCATATCTTAATCCATTTGGACTAACTTTGTGACCCATATTACTTATTTACCTCCTAATTATCGCTAACCACGATAGTGATTTTGCTTGTTCTTTTTAAGATTTGATATGCTCTACCATGAGCACGGGGCATAAATCTTTTCATAGTTGGACCTTCATTTACAAATATTTCCTTAATACGTAATTTGTTGGCTTCCATTCCATAGTTATTAGCAGCATTAGCAACTGCTGAATTAATTAATTTTATAATTGGCTGTGCTGCGCGTTTTTTTTCATGAGCTAGAATTACTAGAGCTTTGGCAACAGCATTATCACGAACTAAATCCGCTACTAAACGCACTTTTCTTGGACTAATGCGTAATTTATCTAAATGAGCTTTTGCTTCCATAATTTCTATCTCCTAACGCTTTTTCTTGTCAGAACCGTGACCACCAAATTTACGTGTGGGTGCGAATTCTCCTAATTTATGACCAACCATATCTTCTGTTACATATACAGGTAAATGTGTTTTGCCATTATGTACACCGAATGTATGTCCAACAAATTGTGGGAAAATTGTTGAACGACGAGATCAAGTTTGAATAATTTTTTTTGATTTATTTTTATTTTGAGTTTCCACTTTGTTTAATAAATGACTATCAGCAAAGGGTCCTTTTTTTAAAGATCTTGACATATATTACTTTCCTCCTACTTTGTTGCATTTCTTCTTCGTACAATTAATTTATTTGATGCTTTTTTACTATCACGAGTTTTTAAACCTAATGCTTTTTTACCTCATGGTGTTACTGGAGCTTTTCTTCCGATTGGAGCTTTACCTTCTCCTCCACCATGTGGGTGATCATTTGGATTCATAACACTACCACGAACAGTAGGTCTAATTCCTTTTCAACGATTTCTTCCTGCTTTACCAATGTTTACTAAGTTATGATCATCATTTCCAACTGTACCAATTGTAGCTCGACAATTACTTAATACTTTTCTAACTTCACCTGATGTTAATTTTAATAATGTATACTTAGTTGTTTCATCACGACCAAGAATTTGAACACTACCACCAGCACTTCGTGCCATTTGTCCACCTTTACCTGGTTTTAATTCAACATTATGAACAACTGTTCCTTGTGGAATCTGTGATAATGGTAAACAGTTACCAACAGTAATATCAATTTTAACAGTATCACTGTTTTCACCACTTAATAACTTATCTCCTACTTTGATTCCTTTTGGTGCTAAGATATAACGCTTTTCACCATCAAGATAAGAAATAAGACAAATGTTAGCATTACGATTTGGATCGTATTCAATTGTTTTAACTGTTCCAACTACATTGTCTTTGTTACGTTTAAAATCAATAATACGGTATTTAACCTTATGACCATTACCTTGATGTCTTACTGTAATTTTACCTTGATTATTTCTACCAGCTTGTTTAACTAAATTTACTAATAAAGATTTTTCAGGGCTATTACCAATAGTTAAGTTCTGTTTGTAATCCAGAACGGTCATATTACGTCTTCCTGCAGTAGTGGGATTAATTTTTCTAATTGCCATTGTTTTTTTCTCCTTCCAATCTCATTAGCTTTGTTCTTCAGAACTAAACAAACTTAATTGTTCACTAGGAGCTAATTTAATAAGAGCTTTTTTTACTGCCGATGTTTTTCCAACAAATCTACCAACAGTTTTAGTTTTTGGTTTACTATTAATAATATTAACGTCTGCTACTTTAACTTCAAAAATCTGTTCAAAGGCTTTTTTAACGTGACTTTTATTAGCTTTACGGTTAACAGTAAATGTATAGATACCTTCAGCCATTTGTTTATAAGTTTTCTCAGTTAATACTGGTTTTACTATAACTTCACTTAAATGCATATTAAATTAAAGCCTCCTCAACGATTTTAATTGCCTCAGTAGTAAACAATACTTTTTTAGCATTTAATAAATCGTAAATATTAATACTATTAGCAGCGATTGTTGTTGTTCTAGGTAAATTACGACCTGATTTAATAACTGTTTCTTTATTGCTTATTCCTGAAACAATTAGTGTTTTATTGTTTGCTAATTCTAAAACTTTTAAAGTTTCTAACATAATTTTAGTTGAAGGTTTTTCAAAGTTTAATTCATCAATTACAACTATGTTTTTATTTTGGAATTTGGCAGCCAATGCTGATTTTATTGCCAATCTTCTTACTTTTTTTGGTAATCCAATTAAATAATTACGATCAGTATTTGGTCCAAAAACAATCCCCCCACCTTTTCATTGTGGTGAACGAATTGAGCCTTGACGCGCATTCCCTGTTCCTTTTTGTTTTCATGGTTTTCTACCAGCGCCAGCAACTTCAGCACGACTTTTAACAGCGTGTGTTCCTTGACGTTTTGTAGCATTATAACTTAATAAACTATCAAACTGCGCTTGCTTGTGGGGTTCAATTCCTCAAATTTTTTCGTTTAAAGTTAATTCGCTAACTTTTGTTCCAGCATTGTTAACAACATTAATTTTCATTTTGCTATCCTCCATAATTAACTTTATTGACCATCAGTAACTTCGGTTGTAGTATTTTGATTTCTAACAACTAATGATACTGGGGTTTTGAGAATTGGTTTTTTAACTGCTTGTTTAATAACAAGAAAGCCTTGTTTTGGTCCTGGAACTGAACCTTTTACTAAAAGATAATTATTTTCTTTATCTACTTTAATAACTTCTAAGTTAGCAACACTACGTTTAACATTTCCCATTTGCCCTGGCATTGGTTGTGATTTAAACACACGGTTAGCATTAATAGAACCTGTTGAACCCATTTGACGATGTAAACCTGATCCATGACCCATTGGACCACGTGATTGATTATGACGTTTAATACGTCCTGTAAATCCTTTACCTTTAGAAGTTCCTTGGACATCAACGAATTCACCTGCTGTGAATACATCAGCAACATTAATAAGATCTTTATGATTAAATCCGTTCATGTTACGAATTTCTTTCACGAAGCGCTTAGGTTGACTGTCGGCTTTTTTAAAGTGTCCAATTGTTGGTTTGTTTGATAAAGTAACGCGAAGATCGAACGTTGCAAGTTGTAAACTACTATATTTGTCTTTTACATTTGTTTTAACTTGACTTACTACATTTGGTTGTACTTCGATAATTGTTACTGGAACTAGTTGTCCGTTGTTTAAGAAAACTTGTGACATTCCTAGTTTCTTACCTAAGATTCCTTTCATAATTTCCTCCTTGGAATATGTTGTAAATAATTAATATTTATCGATTTTAATAATTTTTTTTATTAATCTTTTTTGATACTTGATTTAAAGTTGATTTTTTTTCATCTTTAGATTCGATTATCAAAGAGATACTAACACTATTAGGGATAGTAAGTCCACTTAGAGCATTTAAAGATTTTGGTGATAATTGAGCACCAATAATTCTTTTGTGAGTTCTCTTTTCAAATTGTTCACGTGAATCTTTATGTTTATGCGGTGAACGAAGAATAGTGAAAATTTCTTTATGAGTTGGTAATGGAATTGGACCTACCACTTCAGCACCTTCTTTTTTTAACACATCTTTAATTTTCTGTGCTATTTGGTCAATAGCTGAGTGATCATAACTTTCTAAACGAATTTTTACTTTGTCTCCTATGATTGCCATTGGCTATATCCTCCTTAGAACGATTTTTAATAAAATAAAGAACAAAACATGTGATATAATGACAACTGATATCAGTGTATCAGCATTTATAAATAACAATCACGCCTTGTAAGTATAACATAGTGTAATGGTAAAAGGGAATAGCAAAATACAAAAAAACAAAAAAATAATGGGTTTTTTTGTTCATAATCTTTTAACTATTAATTTAGTTGTAAAAAATAAAGATTTTTATTAAAAAAATAATAAAATACCGTTATTTTTTTATTATTTTCTTATTTTAAAAAAGTAAAAGGTAATATATAATTATATAATTATAATATTTCACAAAATTTATTTAAATAAAAATATTACATGATATAAATATAATAATGAAATTCTTTTAGCAAAAGATATTTAAACTTCAATTTTGATATAATTCTAAAATTAGTAAGTTACACTTTTATAACAACTATGTTGATTAAATTAGAAAAGGAATTACAATGAGAGTAAGAACCTGTTTAGGATCTTTTTTAACTTATTTTTGATTAAATTAATATCATAAATGTTATTTTATAGTTGAAAAATAAATTTTTAATCGATAAGTTGTCAAATGATAAAATCTTTTTAACAAAAAAATGACAAAGAAAATAAAATGTTAATTAACTGTCAGGTTAGAAATAATTATTCCCTTTTTTAGTTTAATTATGTTTAAAAGATTCCAAACAGGTTCTAAGAAATAAACCATGAGCAAAAGAATTTATTTTAACACATAATAATTTATGTATTAATGATCCCTATAATTACAAAGGGAAATGAAAGAAAAAAATATTTCAAAATAAAAATCCAATCAATATTGAAATTGGAAGCGGCAAAGGAAATTTCATTATAAATCTTGCTAAACAAAATTCAAATCAAAATTATATTGCTATTGAAAAAAAACATTTCTATTGTAACTATACTATTAAAAAAAACAGTTTTTGGGTTATCAGGATTATCTGTTGAAATAATTGAATAAGTGTTAGAACCAATTTTAAGTTGTTCTTTATAGCTATTATCAACTAAAAGTTTAATCAAATCTTTAATAGTATATTCACTTTTACTTCATTGACCGGTTTGTGATCAATAATATTAAGAACTAATAGTATCAGTTAAATTTACTGGATAACTAATTTTTCCTTCATTATGATATGTTCCTTGCTTAATAGTATATAAAACTGTTCCTATTGAATGTGATTTTAATTTAAATGATTGACTTGTATTAGTTAATGTTTCACTATCAGTAGTAGTTTTAGTTCCTTGTTGCTCTGAACCAAATTCAGCACTAGTTTCAACATCACTTTTACCAACTCAAGGAATTTTAAATTCAGCTTTAACTTTAACTCCAATTTTTTCTAATGTTTTTCAAGAAAAAGTATTAGAACCTGTTTGGAATCTTTTAAACATAATTAAACTAAAAAAGGGAATAATTATTTCTAACCTGACAGTTAATTAACATTTTATTTTCTTTGTCATTTTTTTGTTAAAAAGATTTTATCATTTGACAACTTATCGATTAAAAATTTATTTTTCAACTATAAAATAACATTTATGATATTAATTTAATCAAAAATAAGTTAAAAAAGATCCTAAACAGGTTCTTAGTATTAGTAATAGTTTTAGATTGTGATTGAGTTTGATAAATTTGTTCGGTATTAGAACTATTAGTATAAATGTCTTGAAAAGAATCTACTATATTTTCATCTTTAGCAACAGTCTTTATTGGTTTTAAAGTACCTTCTTTGCCAGTAAAATATTTATCATATTCTTTTTGAATCAAATCCTTCATGGAAATTGGTATTTCATAATTACCATCTGCTACTCATCCATTTTTTGGAATAATTGTATTATTAAGAACCTGTTTGGAATCTTTTAAACATAATTAAACTAAAAAAGGGAATAATTATTTCTAACCTGACAGTTAATTAACATTTTATTTTCTTTGTCATTTTTTTGTTAAAAAGATTTTATCATTTGACAACTTATTGATTAAAAATTTATTTTTCAACTATAAAATAACATTTATGATATTAATTTAATCAAAAATAAGTTAAAAAAGATCCTAAACAGGTTCTAATATCTTTAATAATATTTTCCATATTATCTGGTGGATATCAAGTAAGTCCATTCTTTTTTGTTTCATGTTTTATAGAAGTATCAGCAGAAGTACAAGCAACTACATTTGTTACTGTTACTGTTGAAAATCCTAAAATAGACATTAATGATAATAATTTCCTCATATTTTTGATCATATATTATTTTCCTCCTAAATATTTATACACACATGTTTTGTGTGACCATCTTAATTAGCAGGACAAATAATGATTTAAAGTCAAGTATATAGGGACTACGTCCCTCGCCACTACGTGACTCACCCAAATTATAGTCCCAGTAGGTTCACTGGGACTATAATCATTTTTATTTATCTTTATTTTTAGGTTTATCTTTCTTTTTTAAAATATTATCCAATTTATCTAAACCAGCAGATTTGGATGGGTTACACTTTATTGGACACTAATTACGTAGACAAGTGAACAAATTAGTGAAAAGAAAGGAAGTATAATTATGGCCAATATTAACTCATATTCAGATGAATTTAAAAAACAAATAGTAGCTTTATATCAAAGCGGTAAGTCAGTGTCTTGTCTTGCTAAAGAGTACAATGTTACAAGAGCAGCTACTTATAATTGAATTAAGCAATTTACTAATTCAGGTAGTTTTAAAACTAAAGATAATCGTTCTGTTGAAGAAAATGAATTAATTAAATTAAGAAAAGAATTAAAACAATTAAGAATGGAAAATGATATTTTAAAGCAAGCAGCACTAATAATAGGCAGAAAGTAGAAATTATTGCTAAAAATAAAGTTAAATATAAAATTCGCACAATGTGTCGTTTTTTGAAAATATCTAAATCAACATATTATTTTAACTTAAAGAAAAAAGAAAATAAAATCAAAAATAATATGTATGATGAAGCTGTTATTAGTGCTTTTAAAGAAAATAAAGAAGTTTATGGTACTAGAAGATTAAAAAAAATTTTAGAAAACCAAGAAATTTATTTATCACGCAGAAAAATTAAAGAAATTATGAATAAGCATAATTTAATATCAAAATACACTAAATTATCATTCAAAAATCATCATAATAAAGTCAATAATAGTCAAATAACCAATCTTGTTAATATAAACTTTAATAATAGGGTTAAAAATGAAGTTATTGTTAGTGATTTAACTTACGTTCAAGTTAATGGTAAATGAAACTATATTTGCCTATTAATAGACCTATTTAACCGAGAAATTATTGGACATAGTGTTGGAGTTAAAAAAGATGCATTACTAGTATATCAAGCATTTATGCAATCAAATCGCTGTTTAAAAGATATCCAAATATTTCATAGTGATCGAGGTAATGAATTTAACAATAAAATTATTAATAATCTTTTATTAGCATTCAATATTACTCGATCTTTAAGCAAAAAAGGTTGTCCTTATGATAATGCTGTTGCTGAAGCAACTTTTAAAACTTTCAAAACTGAATTTATTAATGATAAAAATTTTACATCATTAATCCAATTAAAATTAGAATTATTTGATTATATCAATTGATACAACAACATAAGAATCCACAGCACTTTAAACTACTTAACTCCTATCAAATATCAAGAACAAGTGTCTACCAAAAAATAGTCCTAAAAAGTGTTGCCATTCCACAATTCAATTTTCCAATTAAATTCAAATATTACTGAAGAAAATTTAGAAAAATTAGTCAAAAATTATTATGAAAAATTTGATAAAAATATTAAAATCTTAGAAAAAATAAATATTAAATTAAATGATACTATTGATACAAGTAATCGATTAAATATTAATAAAATTAATAATTCTCAACTACCACCATTATTAAAAACACTACAAAAAATAGAATCAAATATTATTTCAATACCAATTAACTAAAAATATTGTTAAATAACTTTTTTATAACTTTATTTACTTGTACTATAATTTTTCATATATTGAACTAATGTTTTAACTAATACACCCATACCACGATCATTTTTATAAGCAGTTCCCGCAATATCTAAATGTAAAAATGGTTTATCTTCGCTAAATTCTTTTAAAAATGCAGCAGCATTTGATGAACCACCATATGGATCTTTAGAAAGATTACTTAAATCAGCTATTTTAGATGAACGCATATTTAAAATATTTTGTTGATGAATTGGCATTCTTCAAATTTCTTCATTAGTTTGTTGTGATGATAAATCAAAATCATTAAATAATTTATCATCAGTAGCAAAAGCACCAGTCATATAACTACCTAATGCAACTAGCATTGCACCAGTTAAAGTTGATAATTCAATAATATGATTTGCTTTTCCTTTACATAAAGCATATGTCATACCATCTGCTAATACCAACCTTCCTTCGGCATCGGTATTATTAATTTCTACAGTTTTACCATTCATTGAAGTAAAGACTGTTTCTACTAAAGTAGCATGACTACCAATCTTATTTTCTGTTAAACAAGCAACAGCTACAAAGTTTATTTTTAATTGTAATTTAGCAGCAGCAATGGCAGCATTACATACACTAGCTGCACCCGACATATCAAATTTCATACCTTTCATTGCTGAAGAAGGTTTTAGTGAATAACCACCACTATCAAAAGTAATTCCTTTACCAACTAATCCTAAAATATCATCGGCATGCTGTGGATCACCTTTATATTCTAAAACAACAACACGAGCATCAAAATTACTTCCAGCATTAACTGCTAATAATAAATTCATATTTAGTTCTGTTATTTCTTTTTGCCCTAAAACTTTTATTGATAAATTTTTAATACCTTTTGCTGCATCTTGAATTTTTTTTGCAAAAACTTCGGGATATAACAAATTAGGTGGCATATCTTGCAAATTACGTGCTAAATTAATACTTTCTCCTTGAATTTCGATTTGTTGTTGTGAAGTATAGTTAGGGAATTTTGCTGTTGAAACAACATTATATTTAACTTTTTTTTCTTCATTGTTTTTACTTTTTAAAGTATATTCTTTAAAAGTACCGAATCATAATGCTTCATATATAGTTTGTAAAAGTATACTTTCATCTAAATTACTCGTAACAAAAGATTTGACATCAATATCCAAATCTTGACTATTATTACTACTAAAATTTACAAAAAAATTATAAACATCATTACGAGTTAAGCCTTTACTATCACCTAAATATAGGTAATAAGTTTTATCTTCAGAAATTAATGTTAATTTATTTTTTTCTTTAGCAATCAATTCATGAGGAACTTTATCAGCAAATACCGCTGTTAATTTTAATTTTAATTCAAGTTTACTACTAACATTAAGTAGAATATTTTTATCCATATTTTCACTCCTAAATGGTAATATTAAAATAATTACAATATATCTGAATTAATATTTTCGAAAATTACAACAAAAATAGATAAGTTAAACAATATTATTGTATTATTATTGTATTGTAATATTACCATAGAATGGAGCAAAAACTATGAAGCGTTCTGAATTAAATGAAAAAGATAAAAAAAAGTACTGCTGAGATTTTAAGCATTTATTTATTAATAATGAATCTTGAAAAAAAGCTTTACCTGAGTTTGATAAATTTGCCAATCAACTTTTAACTTTTAAAGGAAAATTAAATAATATTGATAACTTTAAAAAATATTTAGCAATTAGCAAAGAAATATCAATGTTAGGCTCTAAAGTTGTGCAATATTTACATTATGGAGATTTAGATCAAACTAACTTAGAATTGCAACAATTATCTAGTTTATTTGCGACTCAACAAAGTAAGTTATCGGAAAAGTTAGCATGAATTGAACCAGAAATCAAAACTATTGGTTTACAAACTATTAAAAACTGAATTAATAATGACCCCTCATTAATGATATATAAACATGATATGGAAGTTTTTTTTAAATTTGAAAAATTTATTTTAAGTGAGCACGATGAAACTTTACTAAGCAAAGTTAGCAAATCAAGAAGTGCTGCTGGTGGTTTATATGATAGTTTGGTTTATGCTGATAAACAAAAAACAATGTTTAATTATCAAAATAAAGAACAAGAATTAACACAAACTTTATATTTAGACATTTTAGAAAATAGTAATCCAGTAAAAGATCAACAATTAAGAATTGATATTTCAAAAAAATTTTATGAAGATATTAAAAATAAAAAACATTCATTAGCACAAGTTTATGAAAGCATTTTAGAAGTAGTTGTTGAAGAAATAAAAATTCGTAACAACGATAAAGAAAAAGATAATAAAAAACATTTAACTACTTTAGAATATAGTTTATTAAGTGATGATGTACCATTAATACTATATGAAAATTTAATAAAAACAGGACAGAAACACGCTATTTTAGTAGAAGAATTTTATAATTTAAAACGTAAATTTTTTAAATTTAAAAAATTTTATAGTACCGATACTAGTTTAAAAATGACAACAATACCAACTAAAAAATTCAGTGTTGAAGAAGGTATTAATTCAGTTAAAGAAATTTTAAGTATCTTAGGTGATGAATATTTAGAGCAGTTAAACTTAGCATTATTACCAGGTAGAATTGACTATTATGAAGACACAAATAAACGAACTGGTGCTTATTCAACAGGTGGTAATGGCGTAGAACCCATTATTTTAATGAATTGAGATGATACTATTAATTCACTTAATACACTAGCTCATGAATTAGGTCATTCTGTTCACACCCTATTTTCAGAAAAATATCAAAAATATCCAAATGCTGACTATCCAATTATTTTAGCTGAAGTTGCTTCAACAGTTAATGAACATCTAGCCTTTGATTATTTATATAATAAAGCGTCAAATAATCAAGAACGCATTTACTTACTACAAACTCATATTGAAACTGTAATTGGTACTTTTTTTCGTCAAATTCAATTTGCTGAATTTGAATGAGAAGCACATAAATTAGTAGAAAAAGAAGTGCCATTAAACGCCGATATTTTGGCTGATTTATTTGAAAATACAGCTAATAAATATGGACAAAAAGCATTAGATAAATACGAAGAAAAAGCAAAAGGATACTCATGACCACGAATTCTTCATTTTTTCCACTCACCTTATTATGTTTATAAATATGCTACTTCAATTACCGTTTCTTATAAACTTTATGAAGATGTTAAAAATGGCAAAAAAGAAAATTTACTTAACTTTTTAAAAGCCGGTGGCAGCAAATATCCATTAGATATTTTAAAAGATGCGGGTGTTGATTTAACACAAATTGATGTTTATAACCCATTAATTACTAATTTAAAGAAAATGATTAACCAATTATCAGACTTAATTAATAATAAAGATAATTAAATTGCAAAAAAATAATATATAATACTAATGGTGTTTTAGTCCTTTAGCATTTTATTTAAAACGTTATAAAATAATATGTACATATTTTGACTATTACAATTAGTAAAGACTAAGGAGAATAAATAAAAAATGAATGTGAAATTTGATTTTGAAGATATAAATCTAATTGCAAATAAAGGAATAGTTAAATCACGAAAAGAATGTGATACCAGTGTTAAACTAAATGGTTTTACTTTTAAAATTCCAATTATTCCGGCAAATATGAGTGCTGTCATTAACCAAGAATTATGTATTTGATTGGCTAAAAATAATTACTTTTATGTAATGCACCGTTTTAATATCGATCAAATTAAATTTATTAAAAGTATGCATGAACAAAAGTTATATGCTTCAATTAGCATTGGTGTTAAAAAAGAGGATAAAGAGTTACTTGAACAATTAATCAAACTGAATCTAATTCCAGAATTTATTACTATTGATATTGCACATGGTCATAGTAATGCTATGGAAGAAATGATTAAATTTATAAAAACTACTTTTGCTAAAACAAATACTAAACCTTTTATTATTGCTGGTAACGTTATGACAAAAACCGCTGTTAAAGATTTAGAAAAATGAGGCGCTGATGCAATTAAATTTGGTGTTGGCCCAGGAAAAGCTTGTATTACTAAACTAAAAACTGGATTTGGTACAGGTGGTTGACAATTAAATGCTTTACAAGATGTTGCCAATAGTACCACTAAACCATTAATTGCAGATGGTGGTATTAGATGTAATGGTGATATTGCTAAAGCAATAGCTTTTGGTGCCACTATGATTATGGCAGGAAGTATTTTAGCGGGTTATGATGAATCACCTGGCAAAATTGTTACAATAAATGGTCAATCTTACAAAGAATATTTTGGATCAGCAAGTATTTTTAACAAAGCGGAAGCGAAAAATATTGAAGGTAAAAAAATACTTGTTCCATATAAAGGTTCAATTGCTGATACTTATAAAGAAATGGAAGAAGATTTACAATCTGCTATTTCTTATGCTGGTGGTAAAGATTTATCTGCATTAACAAAATGTGATTATGTTATTGTTAAAGGTACTATTAATAATGGTGATGATCGTTAATAATTTTTAATTTTTCTTTAAAAACAATTCTGGGTACCCAGAATTGTTTTTTATTAAAATACAAGCAAATCAAATGCCTATGATGATAATTGAATTCACTGTGATAATTGTTTAATGATATTAAAGAATCTAATAATTAAATTATTTTTAATATTTAAACTACTTTGTCTAAAACTTTTTTTCTGATTTTTTGGTAATGTTTAGTAATCTGTGTAACTTACAAAAATAACTATGTTTAATTAATTCTATAATAAACCTAAAAAGAGTGAATTACAGATGGCTAAAAAGCAAAATATTAATAATAATGATCCAATATCAAAAGCAGTAGATTTATTATTAGAAAATACTGAAGATTTAACAACAGTTTTTAAAGAGGGAGGTTTGTATAAAGAATTAACAAAAAGATTAGTAGAAAAAATGTTGAATTCTGAGATGCAAAATTATTTAGGATATGATAAGAATCAACATAGTAATAGTGACAATGCTCGTAATGGTATAAGTTCAAAAAAATTAATAACTCAACAAGGTAAAATTGAGATTGATGTACCACGAGATCGCAATAGTAATTTTAATCCTGTAATAATTGCAAAAAGACAAAGAAGATTTGATGGTTTTGATCAACAAGTTCTTTCTTTATATGCAAAAGGTATGACATTATCAGATATTAGAACGCAATTACAAGAGTTATATCATGGTGCTGATATTAGTGAAAGTGTTATTAGTCAAATTACTGATGATGTTATTGATGATGTAAAAGCATGGCAAAATCGACCATTAGATAGTATTTATCCGATTGTTTATTTTGATTGCATAGTAGTTAAAATACGACAAGATAAACGCATTATTAACAAATCTGTGTATATAGCTTTAGGAGTTGATTTAGAAGGTAAAAAAGATGTTTTAGGCTTATGAATTAGTGAAAATGAAGGTTCTAAATTTTGATTAGCCAATTTCACAGAAATGAAAAATCGAAGCTTAAATGATATTCTTATTGCTTGTAGTGATAATTTAACAGGAATGTCAGAAGCAATACAATCAGTTTATCCTAAAACAGAACATCAATTATGCATCGTTCATCAAATTAGAAATAGTTTGAAATATGTCTCTCATATAAGCATAGAAAATCTCTAGTTGCAGATTTAAAACCAATTTATACTGCATGTAGTGAAGAACAAGCAATGCAGGCTTTAGAAACATTTGAAAATAAGTGAAATAAACAATATCCTCAAATTGCTAAATCTTGATATAAAAATTGAGAAAATTTGATAGTTTTTATTAGTTATCCAACAGAAATTAAAAGAGTAATTTATACCACAAATGCTATTGAATCTGTTAATAGTCAATTACGAAAAGTTATCAGAAATAAAAAAGTTTTTCCTAATGATATGGAAGAATTGAAAATATTTTATTTAGCAATTGAAAATATAGCAAAAAAATGAACAATGCCCATTCAAAATTGAAATACAGCAATTGCTCATTTTATGATAAAATTTGAAGATAGAATTAATCTTAACTAGTACTTTGTAAAACAAAGATACACAGATTTCTAAAAAGCCTCTTAGAACCTGTTTAGGATCTTTTTTAACTTATTTTTGATTAAATTAATATCATAAATGTTATTTTATAGTTGAAAAATAAATTTTTAATTGATAAGTTGTCAAATGATAAAATCTTTTTAACAAAAAAATGACAAAGAAAATAAAATGTTAATTAACTGTCAGGTTAGAAATAATTATTCCCTTTTTTAGTTTAATTATGTTTAAAAGATTCCAAACAGGTTCTTAGAAACATTTCATTAGTAATATTACTATTAAATGAAGCGGCTCCATTAAATGTAAAATTCATATTTGTTATATTGGAAGTATCTCATGTTGAAAGGTCTTGATTGAATAAGGTTGCACCTGTAAACATATTTTTTAAAGATGTGATTTCTGGTGGTAATTTGTCAGGTACTTTTTCAATTGTTCTTGGCATTCTAATAACTTGAATTTCTTCTAATGTATTTTTAAAAAATCCAATTTGAATAATTTCTTTACTATTTATCTTTGATAGGTCTCTTTCACTAGTTGTTATTTGTTTGCCATCTTTGTCAATATAAATTGTGTCTTGTTGAGTTTTATTTTGAATATAGTTAGTTGTAATATCATTTTTTTGTATAGTTGAGTTTAAGAAACTTGTTAAATTTCCTGTGGTTGTTGCAAGTGTTAAAAGACTTACTGCTGTTAATAATGTTTTCATTATGAAAAACCCCTTTTTATTTTTTCCAATAACTTCTTAAATTTAAGAAGTTAACTACATTTTAGTGTTTTTAAAAATAAATGCAATTAACTATTTTTGTATATTTGTATTAATAACAAATTATGAAATACTACAATAACTATTATCTTTGTTTGTTGAATTTTGTTTATTTTGTGTATCATTAGCATTTATTTTATTAACACCTAATTTGTCATTTACTTTTTCTTTTTTAATATTTTTATTTTTTTCTCTTTCTTTTAATAAATCTTGTGTGTAATATATATTAACTATTTCAGTTATTGATGGCATAATTTTAATTCCCCTTTATTTTAAAATTAAAAATTCAATTACTTTAAAACTAAAGTTAATTATAAACTTATATTATGTAAGTTTATAATTGAATTATATATTTAAAATATATAATTTAAATATATTTTTGTACAAAATTAAAATTTAAATCTAAGTTATTAAACTTATTTCATTAGTTGTTATAATTGAAATATATTTAATATAATTTAGAGAGGTATTTATTATGGATTTTTATATTATACTTTGAATATTTTTAATATCATTAACTATTAATTTTATTTTCTTTATGATAGCTTTTATTTTTAAAACTGCTATTTTAACTGATATTATTTATTGTTTAAGTTTTATTTATTTAAGTGTGATCATCGTTGCGTGAAAGCAAAATTTTAGTCCTGTCCAAATTTCGTTGTTTGTTCTTTATAATATTTGAGCTCTAAGATTAGGTAGTTTTTTATTATTAAAAATTATTAAACATAAGGTTGAACATCGTTTTGATAAAATTATTATTAATTTTTGAAAATTTAGTATTTTTTCAATTTTACAAGGAATTTCAGTTTTTATGATTAGTATTCCTACGGTTTTTGCATTAAGTCTTGATATTGGTTATTTTAATAGTACATTTAATAATTACTTACTTATTTTTATTATACTCGCTATTTTATTTTTAGTTATTGAGACAATTGCAGATTGACAAAAGTTTAGATTTTCCTTAAAGAAAAAACATGATTTATTTTTTATTAATTATGGTTTATGAAAAGATTGTCGTCACCCTAATTATTTAGCAGAAATTGGGTTTTGATATATGATGACAACATTGTTTATTTGTGATTTATTATTTAAAAATATTAATAGTGATATAAATTATTTATTTCATTTATTATGATTATTAAGTCCGTTGTATTTTAATGTTGTAGTAATTAATATTACCTACATACCAATATGAGAAGTAAAACAATGACAAAGGTTCCACTCTAATGAAGATTATTACAAATATTTAAATGAAACTAGTTGTGTAATGTGTTATATTGGTAAAAAAGGTCCAATTAATAAAGTGAAAAAATTAATATATAAAAAATAAGAACATATGTTCTTATTTTTTATATATTAATTTATTAAATTCTTTTTATTGCACTATTAACAAAATCTTCATTTGGATCAAATTTAGTTTCGTTATTAATATTTCATAATTTTTCTTGCTCTGTTTTAGTAACTTTATTAGGCATTTGTATATCAAGAATAACATGTAAATCACCACGTTTACTACTATTAGGGTAATAGAATCCCTGATTTTTTAAAGTAATTTTGTCACCGTATTGTAGTCCTAATGGTAATTTATGTTTAATTATTCCTTCAAAGGTAGGAATCATAATAATATTTCCCAAAATAATATCTAAGTAAGATACTGGTAATTTAATATACATATCACTACCTTGACGATCTAAGAAAGCATGTCGCTTAATATTAATACCAACAAATAAATCGCCTTGAGTGCCACCATTATGACCAATTTTACCTTTACCTTTAATTCTAATTTGTTGACCATCAAAAATACTGCGAGGAATATCAAATTCTAATTTTTGATTTTCAATATAATAGCGATGTCCTTTGCATTTTAAACATTTTTGACGAATAATTTTACCAAGTCCTTGACATTGGTTGCAAACACCTTGATGTCTAAACATACCTAATGGTGATTGTTGAACATATTCAAGAACTCCTTTACCTTTACATTTATCACATGTACTAATATCATTAGGAGTTCTAGCACCAGTTTCTTTACAATCCTTACAAGCAACATCAATGTTAATACTAATGGTCATTTTTTTGCCAAAGAATACATCACGATAACTAATTTCAACTTTTGTTAGGATATTATCACCTGGTGTTTTACCATTATAGCGTTGTTGTTGTTGTCTTCTATTACCACCAAATAAGTCACCAAATAAGTCACCAAATGCCGAACTAAAGTCACCGAAACCACCAAAGCCACCGAAGCCAGAAGAACTACCAACTCCGGGCATATCATGACCAAATTGATCATATTTTGCTCTTTCATTAGTATCAGATAAAACTTGATAAGCTTCACTTATTTCTTTAAATCGAGCTTCATCACCACCACTTGGTGAATCGGGATGATATTTTTTTGCAAGCGTACGAAACGCTTTCTTAATTTCATCTGGAGTAGCATTACGCGAAACTCCTAGAATTTCATAATAATCACGTTTTTTACTTGCCATTTTGTCCACCTCTAATTATTTTATTTAGTTGTTGCGTCAACATCAATAACATCATCACTTTTATTATCATCTTTTTTAATATGATCTGTTGGTTCTTGTTTTTGTTGGTTCATAAATTGTTGTGCAGCAGCAAATGCTTGTTTTAATTGTTCTAGTTTTTCTTTTAAATCATCATATTTTTTTTCATCTAGTGATTTTTGTAAGTCATCACGTAGTTTTTTCATTTCAGCAATTTGTGGATTTTCTGCTTCGCCTTCTTTTGCTGATTTAGTAACTTCAGCAGTCATTTTATCAATATCATAAATATAGGCTTGTGCTTGATTAGATAATTCAATTTCTTCTTTATGTTTTTCATCGTTTTCACGATTCTTTTCAGCATCTTGTACCATTTTTTCAATTTCGTCTTTACTTAAAGTACCACTATTGCTAATAGTAATTTTTTGTTCTTTATTAGTTTTTAGATCTTTAGCACTAACAGATACAATACCATTAACATCGATATCAAAAGTAACTTCAATTTGTGGAACACCTCTTGGTGCTGGTTCGATACCACTTAATTGGAAACGACCCAGTGAATGATTATCTTTAGCTAGTGGACGTTCTCCTTGTAAAACACTAATATCAACAGCGGGTTGATTGTCTTCAGCAGTTGAAAAAACTTGTGACTTTTTAGTAGGAACAGTAGTATTACGAGAGATTAATGGCGTCATTACTCCTCCTAAAGTTTCAATACCTAATGATAAAGGAGTTACATCTAATAGTAAAACGTCAGTAACATCACCCGATAATACTCCTCCTTGAATAGCAGCACCCAAAGCTACTACTTCATCAGGGTTAACACCACGATGTGGTTCTTTACCAATTTCGTTTTTAATAACTTCTTGCACAGCTGGGATTCTTGTTGAACCACCAACTAAAATAACTTCATCAATTTCATTTTTGCTTAATTTAGCTTCTTTTAAAGCATCACGAACAGGAGCAATAGTTCTTTCAACTAGTGATTTTGTTAGTTCATTAAATTTGGCACGTGTTAATTTTTCATTTAAATGTAATGGACCTGAGGCATTCATTGAAATAAATGGTAATGAAATATCAGCTTGTACTACTCCTGATAAGTCTTTTTTTGCTTTTTCAGCAGCATCTTTTAAACGTTGCATTGCCATTTTATCTTTTGATAAGTCAACACCATTACTTTTTTTGAATTCACTAACTAAATGTTGAACAATTAAGGCATCAAAGTCGTCACCACCAAGTTTGTTATCACCACTAGTTGATAATACTTCAAATGTTCCACCTGCTAATTCTAGAACTGAAACGTCAAATGTTCCACCACCTAAGTCAAATACTAAAATTTTGTGATCTTTATCTTGTTTGTCTAAACCATAAGCGATGGCAGCAGCAGTTGGTTCGTTAATAATTCTTTCTACTTTTAATCCTGCAATAATTCCTGCATTTTTAGTAGCTTCACGTTGTTCATTGTTAAAGTAAGCAGGAACAGTAATAACTGCTTTTGATATTTTTTTACCTAATTTTGATTCAGCAAAAGTTTTAATAGTGCGTAAAATTTCTGCAGATACTTCTTCTGGTTTACGTGTTTTAGTAGCGGCTTTAACTGTTTCTTTAGTTCCCATAATTCTTTTAATTGAACTAACAGTATTATCTGGATCAGTAATAGCTTGACGTTTAGCAACTTCACCAACCATAATTTGACCATCTTTGTAAGCAACAACTGATGGTGTTGTTCTTCCGCCTTCGGCATTTTCAATAACTTTTGGCTTATCACCTTCCATTACGGCAACACATGAATTAGTTGTTCCTAGATCGATTCCTAAAATGATTTCTTTATTTGTTGTTTTATTTGTAGACATAATATTTTCACTCCTTAATTTTTCTTTGTTTCTGTTTTTTCTTCTTTAGTTTGAAAAACTTTAACTTTAGTGGTGCTAATGACACGATTATGCAATTCATAACCATTAGCTATAACTTCAACAATAGTATTATTTTTTACATTTTGATAAGCATTGTTTGTATTATCATTAATAATTTCTACTGCCTCATGTTGGTGAGAATTAAATTGATCTCCAACTTTAGCAGTAATTTCTTTTAAACCTTCTTTACCAAGTGCTTTAATTAATTCTTCATAGATAAATTTAAAACCAACTAGGAAATTTTGAACAGCTGCATTATCAGTTTTAAAGTTTAGTGCTCGTTGGAAATTTAATAAAGTATGAACTAAATCTTTAATAATTTTTTGGTTAGCATATTTAATGTGTTCTTTATTTTGAATTTCTAATTCTTTAATGGTATTTAATCTAGTAGCTAGCATTAATTGCTTTTGTTGTGAATTAATTTTATTAAGTTCTGTTGTTAATTCTTTAATTTTTGTTTCTAATTCGATTTCTTTATTTAATGATATTTTTTCTTCTTCGACACTTACTGGTGTTTCAGTAACAGGAGTTGAAATAGTTGTATCTTTAGTTTCTGTTGCTGATACTTTATCAATGTTATCTTTTTTAGCTTTTGTCATTTTATCATCTCATTTCTATTTAAAGTTTTTAATCAATGTTTGATTAATCCAATTTAGAATTTCAGTTAGTTTTTCATATTCTAAACGTTTAGGTCCAACAATTGCAATTTGTCCTTGTTCACCATCATGAACTTTAAAAGTAGTAGTAATCATTGCCATATCGTTATTTTCATTACCCAGTTCTTCACCAATTTTAATTTGTAGTTGATTATTATTTAATTCATCAAAATACATTCATGGTGATTGTGATTCAATGAATTTAATAATTGTTTTAACCTTATTAATATCATTAAATTCAGGATTTTCTAACATATATTGAACACCGTGTGTTGTTGATAGTGGTCGTGAGAAATTAATTAAAGTGTTAACAAATCCTTGAATAATATATTCTGATTTTTGTACTTGTTGTTCAAGGATTGGTTTTAATAAATTTACTTTCTCACTAATTTCACTAATTTTAGTACCAATTAATCTGGTGTTAAAAATATCAATGGCAATTGATAAATCGGTTAATGATGTTTCTTGAATATTAAACATTTTGTTTTGAACATGACCATTACTAGTAATACAAATTGTTAAAGCATTATCATTACTAATCGGTATTAATTCAATTTTTTTTAAAGTATCTTCATTAATATTAGGACCAGTAACAATACTAATCAAATTAGTCATTTCACTTAAAATACTACTAGTTTTATTTAATACTTCGGTAATTACTAAGTTACGGTTATTAAATACTTCTGCTATTTTTTTCTTCAAGATTTCTAGTTCTTGATGTTCACCCATATTCATTAAATTATCAACATAATAGCGATAACCTTTTGTTGAAGGAATACGACCACTAGAGCTATGTGCTTTTTCTAATAATCCTAATGTTTCTAATTCAACACATTCATTACGAATAGTAGCACTAGAAAAATTAATATTGTTATTATTTTCTAAAATAGTTTTGCTACCAATTGGTAATCCTGTTTTAATATATTTTTCAACAATGATTTTTAAAATTTGTGATTGTCTGTTACTTAACATTGTTCACCACCTTTTTTAGCATTCATTAAAATTGAATGCCAATACTTATATAATTATAACTGAGAGTGTAATAATATCAAGACTTAATTGAATTTTATTTTTTTACTGAGAATAAACATATTGTCTTTATTGATAGTAATTACCATTCATTTGTGGGGTATTAGTTCTTCTTTAATAATAGCTTGTGCGATAATAGTTTCAATATAGTGTTGAATATAGCGTTTAATCGGTCGTGCGCCATATTCTTCATCATAAGCATCTTTTAGTATTTTATTAACTACTTCTGATTCATAAGATAATTGTAAATTTTTTTCTTGTCTTAATCGCAATAATAAAGTATCTAATTCTTTAATAATAATTTCTGTTATAACTTTTTTACTTAATGGATTGAAGATAACAATTTCATCAATTCGATTAATAAATTCTGGTCGAAATGATTTTTTTAAGATATTTAATGCTTGCTCTTTGCTGTTATCTTTACCACTTAATAGTTCTTGTGAACCAAGATTTGAAGTCATAATAATTATTGTGTTTTTAAAGTCAATTAAGAGACCATGACTGTCTGTAATTCTACCTTCATCAAGAATTTGTAATAAAATATTTAATACTTCAGGATGGGCTTTTTCGATTTCATCAAAAAGAATGATACTATAAGGATTTCTTCTTACTTTTTCGGTTAATTGTCCACCGTTTTCATAACCAACATAGCCAGGAGGTGAACCTAGTAATTTGCTAACTGCGTGTTTTTCCATAAATTCTGACATATCAATACGAACCATATTTTTTTCGCTATCAAATAAAATATCAGCTAAGGTTCTAGCAACTTCAGTTTTTCCAACACCGGTTGGACCCAAGAAAATAAATGAACCAATTGGGCGATTGGGATCTTTAATGCCAGCACGAGCTCTAATTAAAGCATCACTTACCAACTGTAGGGCATTACTTTGACCTTTAATTCTCGTATTTAAAGTTAAGGGTAATTTTAATAATTTTTCTTTTTCGGTTGCTAATAAACGAGTAACAGGAATGCCAGTTCATTTTGCAACAACTTTTGCAATATCTTCACTAGTAACATCTTCGCGTAGTAAAGGATTATCTTTTTTTATATTTTCACTATCTTTAAGTTCTTTTTCTAAGTTGGGAATAATACTATATTGTAGTTCACCAGCTTTTGTAAAATTACCTGATAATTGATACAATTCTAATTCTGATTTAGCATTTTCTAATTTATTTTTTAAACTAGTAATATGGTCTAATGCTGACTTTTCTTTGATTCATTTATCTTCTAATTGTTGTAAAGTATTTTTTTTAGTTTTTAATTGTTTATCGACTTCAATTAGTCTTGTTTGCGAGTTTTCATCTTTTTCTTTGCTTAAGGCTGCTTGTTCAATTTTTAATTGTAAGACTTTTCTTCTTATATCATCTAAATCACTAGGAACCGAAGCAATTTCAGTTTTAATACTAGCACAAGCTTCATCAATTAAGTCAATTGCTTTATCAGGTAAGTAACGATCATTAATATATTTATTAGATAGGTAAACAGCTTCTCTTAATGCACTATCATGAATTTTGACACCATGATAAGCTTCAAAACGTTCTTTTAAACCACGTAAGATAGCAGTTGTATCTTCTGTTGTTGGTTCTTTAATAATCATCTTACGAAATCTTCGTTCAAGGGCTGCATCTTTTTCAATGTATTGACGATATTCGTCAAGTGTTGTGGCACCAATACAACGTAGTTCACCGCGTGCTAACATTGGTTTTAGTAAATTAGAAGCATCCATTGAACCTTGTGTTCTACCAGCACCAACAATTAAATGTAGTTCATCAATAAATAAAATAATTTTTCCATTAGAATTTTTAATTTGGTTAATAACCGCTTTTAATCGTTCTTCAAACTCACCTTGGAATTTAGCGCCAGCAATTAGTGCTCCCATATCTAGTTCATAAATAATTTTATCTTTTAAGTTACTGGGAACATCACCACGAACAATACGTTGGGCTAAACCTTCAATAATAGCAGTCTTACCAATACCAGGTAAACCGATTAAGACGGGGTTGTTTTTAGTTTTTCGTGAGAGTATTTCTTCTACTTTACGAATATCTTCATCACGTCCAATAATAGGATCCATTTTTCCTGTTTTAGCTTGTACAATTAGATTACGAGCAAATTTATCAAGAATTTTAGGATCATTACTATAGTTAGGGATTTCATTTAATTGCATAATGTCACTCCTCTTTTTAGTACTATAATTACTTGATTGCTAATCATATTAATATACTAACAAATAAAATTAGCAGTTTCAAGTAGTAACTGCTAATTTTATATTTAATTGACTTAGGGATAAGTATTTTCAATTAAAGAAACTTAATATAATATTAATATTTGTGATAGAACTTGTAGGTATTTTAGATCTTAAATATATATTTCTCGTGTAAATAATATATATCATATTTTTAAAAGAATTGATATACTAATTACATAATTGCTAGATAAAAATAAAAAATAGTAATTTAATAACTTTTAAATATTAAATTTATAAGGAAATATTATGAAACAATTTAAACAAAAATTAATTTTATTACTTAGTGCTAGCAGTTTATTAGTAACCTCAGTATTAAGTATTAGTTTTAATAATAAAAATCATCAAACTAGTAATAGTAAAGTTAGCGGCTTTCATATTACTGTTAAGTCATCAAATCGTAACTTAGTTAATAGTATTAAATCTTGAAATAATGATTCACAATATTTATATAATAATGTTAAAAGTACACCATTAAATGTTAATTTTGATAGTTATGATCAAATTATTAATAATGATTGAACACATAGTAATATTGAAACCAATGATATTATTAATGATCAAGGTTATAGTCAATTAAAAAGTATTATTAATGATAATAGTAGTTATTTTAAAAATGCACAAGGTTTTCTTACTGCGGGTGCTTTTGGTCATACTTTTAATGAAAAAAGTAATAATTTAATTTTACAATATCATCAAACAATTAAAGAAAGTATTGATGCAGGACTTTTTGCAACAATATATGAAGCAAGTGACATTAATACTTTAATGGAAGTTCCATATAATTTACAACCAAGTACTAATTTTCAAAAATCTAATTTTGAAACGCGTGCTAAAATATTTCCAATTGGACCATTTGCAAATACTAAGGATAGTTTTAGTAATGAAATATTTGTTTTTTATGTGCATCCTCCTTTTAAAAAATCAGGATTAGAAATTTCTATTAATAATGAAAACAGAGAAATAAAAAAAATTGTTAAAACTAATAGTAATAAAACTTTTGACTATGCTATTTTAAACCAAGATTATAGTAAAAATAAACCCACTATATATAATGTTAAATGAAATGATAGTGATGGTAGTACCGTTTTAAGACAAGAAACACTTACTATTAATAGTTCTATGCCAGACATTCAAGTTATTAATGAAAAAGAAGATAAATCTTCATTAATTCATCAATATTTTATTAATGAAGAAAAAAATAGTAATTTACAAATGATTGCTTTTAGTCAAATTAAATCAGAAGCTGTTATTACTGCTAATGTTAGTGAAGATAAATGAATATATCAGCGTGTTGATGATAATCTTGTTCCACAAGAAGAAAAGATAACACCTATTTCAAATCAACCATTAAAAACATATCAATCTGAAGATCATACTATTTATTTATTACAAAGAATAGTAAATGATAAAGTTGATAGTTCTTCAAGACAATATTTAAATATTTATAATATTAATCCTTTATCAAGTAAGTTTTCTGGTTTTACTAATTTTGCTAATAGTCAATCTGGTATTGATTTTAATCAGTATTTACAAGAAACCACTAATATAGACTGTGCAATTGATGTACTAAATCCAGGTCAATTACGTTATTGATTATTGTTTTATGAGCACGATTTAATTACTCATTTATATGCTAATGTTAAACATGATGAAAAAAATAAAAATAACCCTTTTGCCTTACCAGAAATAAAACCAAAAACAACAACTTTAATTAATAATTGAAATATTATAATTATTGGTAGTACTTTTTTATTAGTTATTATTGCTATTCCAGTAGTTATAGCAATATTAAGAAGAAAGAAAATTAAAAAGTAAGCAGTTTGGGGTAAGTCTAATCATTATAGATATAGTTTACTAAATTTTAATCATATAGATAGTATAAAAATTTATGTAATATTGATAAAAATAATTAAATTTTCTATACTAAATATAGAAAATATGATATTATTTTTTTAAAACTTAATATAAGTTTTAAACTCATTACTTATTCAAAAGTAAATGAGTTTTTTTTATTTTTTTTTAAAAAAGGAGAAGTTAATAATGACTTGATTAGAAGTAGAAAAGGCAATTGCAGATTTAGATGAAAGACAAAAAGATGAAACTAATTTTATATTAGTTGATAGTAATTATCATCCAGAAATGACTAAGAAAAAATACAAATACTGAAAAAAATTTAAAACAAAGCATTCAACAACAGCAAAAACGTTAAAAATTATTTGTGCGTCTACTAAAGGATTTGTTAAGGCGGCTTATGAAGGGATTCCTGAAGGTGCTGTTAGAGGTACTATTATTGGTGCTGCTGGTGTTTTGGTTACAACTTTTTTTGTATCTCCACCTGCCGGTATTATTGTTGCAGGAGCTGCTGTTGCTGGTGGTGTTACTTATGCAGTTGTTAAAGGTAGTCATGTAGCTATTATAAAAGGAAAAGTAGCAGCATGAAAAGAAAAAAGTACAAAAACAAGATTTAGAAGAAGCACAAAAACACGCAATAAATTTTAATACAGATTTACAAAATAAAACAAAAACTAAATCAAAAAAATCAATTAATTTATAGGATGGTAATGTTTAGTAATCTGTGTAACTTACAAAAATAACTATGTTTAATTAATTCTATAATAAACCTAGAAAGAGTGAATTACAGATGGCTAAAAAGCAAAATATTAATAATAATGATCCAATATCAAAAGCAGTAGATTTATTATTAGAACCTGTTTAGGATCTTTTTTAACTTATTTTTGATTAAATTAATATCATAAATGTTATTTTATAGTTGAAAAATAAATTTTTAATCGATAAGTTGTCAAATGATAAAATCTTTTTAACAAAAAAATGACAAAGAAAATAAAATGTTAATTAACTGTCAGGTTAGAAATAATTATTCCCTTTTTTAGTTTAATTATGTTTAAAAGATTCCAAACAGGTTCTTAGAAAATACTGAAGATTTAACAACAATTTTTAAAGAGGGAGGTTTGTATAAAGAATTAACAAAAAGATTAGTAGAAAAAATGTTGAATTCTGAGATGCAAAATTATTTAGGATATGATAAGAATCAACATAGTAATAGTGACAATGCTCGTAATGGTATAAGTTCAAAAAAATTAATATGGAATGGCAACACTTTTTAGGACTATTTTTTGGTAGACACTTGTTCTTGATATTTGATAGGAGTTAAGTAGTTTAAAGTGCTGTGGATTCTTATGTTGTTGTATCAATTGATATAATCAAATAATTCTAATTTTAATTGGATTAATGATGTAAAATTTTTATAATTAATAAATTCAGTTTTGAAAGTTTTAAAAGTTGCTTCAGCAACAGCATTATCATAAGGACAACCTTTTTTTCTTAAAGATCGAGTAATATTGAATGCTAATAAAAGATTATTAATAATTTTATTGTTAAATTCATTACCGCGATCGCTATGAAATATTTGGATATTTTTTAAACAGCGATTTGATTGCATAAATGCTTGATATACTAATGATGCATCTTTTTTAGTACTACACCTAATGATATGGAAGAATTGAAAATATTTTATTTAGCAATTGAAAATATAACAAAAAAATGAACAATGCCCATTCAAAATTGAAATACAGCAATTGCTCATTTTATGATAAAATTTGAAGATAGAATTAATCTTAACTAGTACTTTGTAAAACAAAGATACACAGATTTCTAAAAAGCCTCTATAGGATAGGTAATTTTTAATTTCATTAAATTGTGGAAAACTATTTTTACTTTTATTTTAAATTTTTGTATTAAAATAAGTGTTATTTAATAAATATAAATCTTATTTAATTATTGATAAAAGCATGTTAAAATTGTAAAGAATTATATTATAGAAGAGGATAAGTATGGAAAATAAAAACCAAGAAGTTAATTTTGAAAATAATAGTGAAAATACATTTCCAAGAACTAAGTTTTTGATAAGTGTTGGCTATTTAATAATACAAGTATTAATTCCAGGGATTATTCTTTTTTTTACTACTAGTACTGATTTTACTTTTACTTTTAAATTACCTTTTTGAATAATGGTACTTTCTAGTTTAAGTTTAATCATATTTACTTTTATTATAACCTTTATTACATATAAGTTAAAATTACATCAATTAGATCAATTTACATATAGTATTCCATTTGCTTTTGTTTTATCATTATTTTATTTGTCAGGATACTTTTTAACTCCTCAACAAATTTTAATACGTTTTATTATTTCAATCGCTGGTGCTGTTATTGGTATTTTTTTAACGAGTATTATTTTATTATTAGTATTAAGAAAAAAAACAAAAAAATCATATATTAAGTTATAATAAGTGATATAAATCTAAAAAAATAAAACGAAAAAAAGGCGCGTAATATATGTTACGCACCTTTTTAAATATATGTTTTTTATTACTGTATAAAAATTATTCAATATCTAATTCTCATACATTTGTAATTGTTCCAGCAAATAGTTTTTATCAACTATTAATGATGAATATACTGAAGCATTTAATTCATATTTGTTTTTTACTTGACTAAAGCTTAAATCAAGTTCATAAACATTATTATTATCAGTAGTAGCATATATTTTGTTATTTAAATCTTCTATTGATAAAGAAAAAATTTTACCATCTTTCAAATTAATTTTTTCTGTTATTTCATTTTTGATTAAATCGTACTGATAAATTTTGTCTTCTGTTGCTAATATTAATTCAGTATCAGATAGTGCTTTAATATCAAAAATAATATTACTTTTATTTTTAAAATCATATTTTAATTTATGGGTTTTAGTTTCTAAATCAATTTCTCATAATTTTCCTTCACTAGTGCCAGCATATATTTTATTTTCTGTAATTTTAACTAGGGTATTTACATCACCTCAATCGTCAAAACGATATTTTTTAGTATTACCAGTATTAATATCTAATTCATAAACATTACCAATACCAGTACCAACATATAACTTATCTTTTGAACCTTCAATTAAAGTTTTAGAATCATACTTATCACCAAATCCAGTGAATTTCTTTTCTGCAGTTTCAGTTTCTAAATCAATTTCTCAAATTGTATTTGTTATTGTACCAGCATTACTTTACCATTTGATGCTTTAATTAAACTATTTATACGTTCTTCATTTAATTGATATTTATTGATTTTTGTATTATTAGTAAAATCAATCTCTCAAATATTTCCGTTCTCTGTTGCAGCAAATATTATACTATCTGAGAACCTGTTTGGAATCTTTTAAACATAATTAAACTAAAAAAGGTAATAATTATTTCTAACCTGACAGTTAATTAACATTTTATTTTCTTTGTCATTTTTTGTTAAAAAGATTTTATCATTTGACAACTTATCGATTAAAAATTTATTTTTCAACTATAAAATAACATTTATGATATTAATTTAATCAAAAATAAGTTAAAAAAGATCCTAAACAGGTTCTGAGATTTGAAGAAATTTATTTATTTTTCCATCATTTAATTCATATTTATTAGAAATTTGACCTTCACCTATGATAATTGTTAGATTAGTAGTTAAATTTTTAAATAAATCATAATTATAATTAATTTTTGCATCAATAGAACCACTAACTGTGAAGTGTCATTATTTAGTAAAAATTTCCTATTAGTTATCGAGTAATAATTTCCCAAAAGTGAAGTTATTTATATAACTTATAATTAATAATAATTCGATTTAAAACAGCCCTAAAAAGGGCTGTTTATTTTTTGAATACTATAAACATATAATTTTTTAAATCTTTTGAATATGAGCAAATTTGGTGCCTTAAAATTAATTTTAAATATATAAAGATATTGCAATTGCAATATCTTTTTTATAATTTTAGTGAGTTTATTTTAAAACCCTTATAATTTTTATTTTCAAAGCTATTAATTTCAACTTCATCAAACTTTTTTATTTTTAACTTTTCTAAATTTTTGTTATAAATTTCCATTTTTAAATTTGATATTTTTTTTAATTCTTCTTTTATTGAATTAAATTTAATTTCAAAATAATTTACTTTTTGAGAAATAATTCTATGTTCATTTTCATATTTTCTTATTTCATTTCTTATTTTTAATTCATTTTTATTGTTAATATCTTGATTTGTTAGAACCTGTTTGGAATCTTTTAAACATAATTAAACTAAAAAAGGGAATAATTATTTCTAACCTGACAGTTAATTAACATTTTATTTTCTTTGTCATTTTTTTGTTAAAAAGATTTTATCATTTGACAACTTATCGATTAAAAATTTATTTTTCAACTATAAAATAACATTTATGATATTAATTTAATCAAAAATAAGTTAAAAAAGATCCTAAACAGGTTCTTAAACAAGATATTTTTTTATTTATTTCTTTTTCTTTTCTTTTTTCATTATCTAGCTTTTTCTCCAAACTTCTAAATTCATTACTTAACTTAGAAATTTGATTTTGACTTTCTTGTAATTGTTTATCCATATATTAAAAATCCTTTCAAAATTAGAAACCTAATTGTTTTATTTTTAAACAATTAGGTTTCTAAAACTATTTTTAATTCATATTTATTATATTCATTAAAAATTGGTTTGTAAATAAAAAAGTTCCTATATGAAAACAAGGAACTAGGGGTTATTTAGAATTTGTGTTTATTTAACAGTGTAACTTTCCAAAATAATTTAATTTTTGATAAATATTTTTGGGAAATTTTCACTCGATATTGACACCACTAACTGTGAAGTCTTCATCTTTTAAATCAATTTCTTTATTATTAGTAATTTTGTTTAATGAAAATAAATTATTTTTAAAAGAATTTTTAATTTCAGAAATTAATGAATTTTTAATAAATTCAACATTAATTGAATCATTTAATTCCATTACTGAACTTTGAAAATTAACTTTTTTTGTATATTTTGTTTCACTAATAGCATCAACAATTTGTTTATCTGAATATTTTACACTGATTTTTAAATCAACAAATTGATTTTTAATTTTTCCATAATTATAATTAATTTTTGCATTAATAAGTCCTATTTTTTTAAAATCATTATTATTAATTTCTTCATTTTTTTCATTTATAATTTTATTTAATGAAAATAAATCTGGATGGGTTACACTTTATTGGACACTAATTACGTATACAAGTGAACAAATTAGTGAAAAGAAAGGAAGTATAATTATGGCTAATATTAACTCATATTCAGATGAATTTAAAAAACAAATAGTAGCTTTATATCAAAGCGGTAAGTCAGTGTCTTGTCTTGCTAAAGAGTACAATGTTACAAGAGCAGCTACTTATAATTGAATTAAGCAATTTACTAATTCAGGTAGTTTTAAAACTAAAGATAATCGTTCTGTTGAAGAAAATGAATTAATTAAATTAAGAAAAGAATTAAAACAATTAAGAATGGAAAATGATATTTTAAAGCAAGCAGCACTAATAATAGGCAGAAAGTAGAAATTATTGCTAAAAATAAAGTTAAATATAAAATTCGCACAATGTGTCGTTTTTTGAAAATATCTAAATCAACATATTATTTTAACTTAAAGAAAAAAGAAAATAAAATCAAAAATAATATGTATGATGAAGCTGTTATTAGCGCTTTTAAAGAAAATAAAGAAGTTTATGGTACTAGAAGATTAAAAAAAATTTTAGAAAACCAAGAAATTTATTTATCACGCAGAAAAATTAAAGAAATTATGAATAAGCATAATTTAATATCAAAATACACTAAATTATCATTCAAAAATCATCATAATAAAGTCAATAATAGTCAAATAACCAATCTTGTTAATAGAAACTTTAATAATAGGGTTAAAAATGAAGTTATTGTTAGTGATTTAACTTACGTTCAAGTTAATGGTAAATGAAACTATATTTGCCTATTAATAGACCTATTTAACCGAGAAATTATTGGACATAGTGTTGGAGTTAAAAAAGATGCATTACTAGTATATCAAGCATTTATGCAATCAAATCGTTGTTTAAAAGATATCCAAATATTTCATAGTGATCGAGGTAATGAATTTAACAATAAAATTATTAATAATCTTTTATTAGCATTCAATATTACTCGATCTTTAAGCAAAAAAGGTTGTCCTTATGATAATGCTGTTGCTGAAGCAACTTTTAAAACTTTCAAAACTGAATTTATTAATGATAAAAATTTTACATCATTAATCCAATTAAAATTAGAATTATTTGATTATATCAATTGATACAACAACATAAGAATCCACAGCACTTTAAACTACTTAACTCCTATCAAATATCAAGAACAAGTGTCTACCAAAAAATAGTCCTAAAAAGTGTTGCCATTCCACACATGATGCAATACTTAAAGACATTGGTAATACAACAGTTAATGCACCAACTGTTGCTAGCATTTTTTTGTAACTTAATTTTCTTTTCATTTTTCACCACTCCAAAGTGTTATTATATTTCCTTTCTGTTTTAATTTCAATACTTAAAAAGGAATGAGTTAAATTGAATATCAATTATATTTTCATTCCTAAATAATTTTTTAATGTTTTAATTTACTATTGATTAGTTTACATTAGTTTTAATTTATATTGATTTGTTGAAGATTTTTTTGTGAATTTAGTGAATTTGCTTCTTTTTTTATTGAAGAAAAATCTTGAATCTTATTTACTTTTTTCTTGATTTTATATCCTTGTTTCAATATTTGATATTCTGGTCTAGATTTTACATAATTACTACCTTTATCAACAATATATTTGCCACCTTTAGCAATTATAATACCACCAGCAGTTGCTTCTAATGTATTCATTAATGATGCTTCTGGATTTAATATTGCATTTAATACACCAGCACCACAAATTAATGATGTTCCAACTTTGGTTTTATTTTTATCTTTATGTTTTATGGATTTTTTAATTTGATAACCTGTTATTCCTCCGGATACAGCACCAATTGCAATGTCGGTAACAGGTAGTGGAATTTGTTCATGAAAGACCATCAATTGCTCCTAATCCAGCACCTAATCCAGCACCAATCAATGGTAAATAATCAATTGTTTCATTAACGATATTTTTATCTTTAGCCATTTCTTTTAATCTTCCTTTCTAAAAATAAAAAAAACTCATTTACTTTTGAATAAGTAATGAGTTTAAAACTTATATTAAGTTTAGAAAAATAATATCATAATTTTAATAATAATTATAAAAAAATATTAATTACATAATTTAGTGTAGATATAATTATAGTTATATTAAATATTAAGTATTAAAGATATATTTTTTTATTTTTCTTTTTTTAGTAATTTTTATATTTAAATTATGTGTATAATTACTAAATTTTGTATTGCTTTTAATAAAAAATACTTTATAATATTTAAGACTGTTTATGCAGTTTCAACCGCTCTACTTTAGGTTAACAAGTGATTTATTTCACCTATAAGGCGAGTCTAAACTGGAGGTAATAAGAAAAATGTTTGTAGTTATTCAAACAGGAGGAAAACAAATTAATGTTTCCTATGGTCAAGAAATTTTTGTTGAAAAACTTGTTGGCAAAGCTAAAGATAAGATTATTTTTGACAAAATATTGATGATTGATCAACAATTCGGTAAACCTTTCCTAAAAGGTGCTGAAGTTCATGGTGAGATTATTAAACAAGATAAATCAAAAAAGATTCGAGTGTTTAAATATAAACCTAAGAAAAATTCAAAAACAATGTATGGACACCGTCAGCCATATACAAAGGTATTAATTACTGATATTTTACTTGCTGGTAAAAGTCTTGTTGATAAGAAGGCAGAACAATCAAAACAAGTAATTAAAGATGAAGTAAAAAAAGAAGTAATTTCTAAAGTAGTAACTCCTATTATTAAAGAGCCAAAATCAGTAGTTAGTAAAGTAAAAAAAGAACTTACAAAAGAAAAAGTTGTTAAAACTAAATCAGTTGTTAAGGATAATATTACAGAACCAGATAACATTAAAACTGTTGTTAGTGAAGGTAATTTAAAAACTATTTTTGATCATAAAAATATGACTGTTAAAGTTGTTAAAGAAGATGATGAAAATAATAAAAAATAATTTAAGGTAATATCAAATTATGGTTAAAGTTACTTATAATTACCAAAATAGTAACATTGTAGAAGTTATAATTACTGGTCATGCTAATTTTTCAAAAATTGGAAATGATATTGTTTGTGCGGGGATTTCAGCCATTGTTATTGGTACATTAAATGCACTTCATGAACTTGATAATGATCAAGTTCAAGTAATTAATAATACTGCTGGATTAGTTAAACTTAAAGTTGCTAGTTTCACTAATAATAGTCAAATCATTTTAAAAACAATGCTTTGACAATTAAAAACTATTAAAGAACAATATCCAAAATATATTAACATAAAGGAGGTGTAATTATGTTTTATAAATTAAATTTACAATTATTTGCTTCAAAAAAAGGAGTAGGTTCAACTCGTAATGGTCGTGATTCACATTCTAAACGTTTAGGTGCTAAAATTGGTGATGGACAAAGTTTAAAAGAGGGAACAATTATTTATCGTCAACGTGGAACTAAAATTCACCCTGGTGAAAATGTAGGGCGTGGTGGTGATGATACCTTATTTGCTTTAAAATCAGGAATTGTTAAGTATACTATTTTTAAAAAAAATAAAACACGAGTTTCAGTTATACTTGATAAAAAGTAAAAATAAATTTTTAATAATAAAAACCTATTTTCAATGCTATCATATTTTGAAGATAGGTTTTGTTTGTTTATTTTATGTTTAATGATATGATAGGAGAAAATAATGAAACATATTACTTTAATAATTACTGGTAGTATTGCAGCAAACAAAGCCTTAATTTTATTAAAACAATTAAAAAAAGAATTTTTAGTTGATATTATTTGTACTAAAAGTTCTTTACATTTTCTAGAAGATAAAACATTTTCTTATTATTCTGAAATGTTTGAACAAGAATCGTATGTTAAAGGAGATTTAATTACTCACACTAATTTAGCAATTAAAACAAATTTAATTGTTGTTTATCCTGCTACTATGAGTTTTATTAGTAAAGCAAATTTAGCAATTGCTGATAGTTTAGCATTATCAGTATTTTTAGCTTCCAAAGCAGAAAAGATATTATTTCCAGCAATGAATCATAATATGTATCACAATCAAAGTTTTCAAAAAAATTTATTAGAATTATCTAATTTTGAAAATATTACTATTATTCCTCCAGATTCAGGAATGTTAGCCTGTAAGATGATTGGTGATGGACGGGTTAAAAGTCCAAATAATGCATTAACAATAATTAAAGATTTTTTTAAAAAAAGTATTGATTTATCTAATAAAAAAATTTTAATTAATATTGGTCGTACTAGAACTTATATTGATCCAATTCGTTATATTACTAATAATTCTTCAGGAAAAATGGGTAAAGCATTAGTAGATGCTTTTCTTAAAACTAAGGCTAAAGTAGTATTAGTTGCAGGTGATTGTGATTTTGAAATTAAATCACAAAAAAACCTAACTATTATTGAAGCAAATACTAATGAAAAAATGTTCTTAGCAATGAAAGAAAACTTTGATAATGCTGATATTGTAATATGTGCTGCTGCTTTAAATGATTATAAAGTAAGTAAATATATTCCTAATAAAATAATTAAAAATAAAAATGAAAATTTATCTTTATCACTGATTGCTAATATTGATGTATTGGCATTTTTAGGTAAGCAGAAAACACAACAAGTTTTAATTGGTTTTGCTGCTCAAGAATTTAATGATAAAAATCTTGGTATCGAAAAAATGAAAATTAAAAATTGTGATGGTATTTGTATTAATAATATTAGTGTTATGGGTAAAAATGAAACAGAAATTAATTTTTATTTTAAAAATAATAATTATAATTTGATTGGTTCAAAAGTGGAAGTTGCTAAACAGATAGTTGATATTATAAGTAAGAATATTTTAAATTATTAATAAATAAAAATAGGGTAATGTTTAGTAATCTGTGTAACTTACAAAAATAACTATGTTTAATTAGTTCTATAATAAACCTAGAAAGAGTGAGTTACAAATGGCTAAAAAGCAAAATATTAATAATAATGATCCAATATCAAAAGCAGTAGATTTATTATTAGAACCTGTTTAGGATCTTTTTTAACTTATTTTTGATTAAATTAATATCATAAATGTTATTTTATAGTTGAAAAATAAATTTTTAATCGATAAGTTGTCAAATGATAAAATCTTTTTAACAAAAAAATGACAAAGAAAATAAAATGTTAATTAACTGTCAGGTTAGAAATAATTATTCCCTTTTTTAGTTTAATTATGTTTAAAAGATTCCAAACAGGTTCTTAGAAAATACTGAAGATTTAACAACAGTTTTTAAAGAGGGAGGTTTGTATAAAGAATTAACAAAAAGATTAGTAGAAAAAATGTTGAATTCTGAGATGCAAAATTATTTAGGATATGATAAGAATCAACATAGTAATAGTGACAATGCTCGTAATGGTATAAGTTCAAAAAAATTAATAACTCAACAAGGTAAAATTGAGATTGATGTACCACGAGATCGCAATAGTAATTTTAATCCTGTAATAGTTGGAGGCTTTTTAGAAATCTGTGTATCTTTGTTTTACAAAGTACTAGTTAAGATTAATTCTATCTTCAAATTTTATCATAAAATGAGCAATTGCTGTATTTCAATTTTGAATGGGCATTGTTCATTTTTTTGTTATATTTTCAATTGCTAAATAAAATATTTTCAATTCTTCCATATCATTAGGAAAAACTTTTTTATTTCTGATAACTTTTCGTAATTGACTATTAACAGATTCAATAGCATTTGTGGTATAAATTACTCTTTTAATTTCTGTTGGATAACTAATAAAAACTATCAAATTTTCTCAATTTTTATATCAAGATTTAGCAATTTGAGGATATTGTTTATTTCACTTATTTTCAAATGTTTCTAAAGCCTGCATTGCTTGTTCTTCACTACATGCAGTATAAATTGGTTTTAAATCTGCAACTAGAGATTTTCTATGCTTATATGAGACATATTTCAAACTATTTCTAATTTGATGAACGATGCATAATTGATGTTCTGTTTTAGGATAAACTGATTGTATTGCTTCTGACATTCCTGTTAAATTATCACTACAAGCAATAAGAATATCATTTAAGCCTCGATTTTTCATTTCTGTGAAATTGGCTAATCAAAATTTAGAACCTTCATTTTCACTAATTCATAAGCCTAAAACATCTTTTTTACCTTCTAAATCAACTCCTAAAGCTATATACACAGATTTGTTAATAATGCGTTTATCTTGTCGTATTTTAACTACTATGCAATAAAAATAAACAATCGGATAAATACTATCTAATGGTCGATTTTGCCATGCTTTTACATCATCAATAACATCATCAGTAATTTGACTAATAACACTTTCACTAATATCAGCACCATGATATAACTCTTGTAATTGCATTCTAATATCTGATAATGTCATACCTTTTGCATATAAAGAAAGAACTTGTTGATCAAAACCATCAAATCTTCTTTGTCTTTTTGCAATTATTACAGGATTAAAATTACTATTGCGATCTCGTGGTACATCAATCTCAATTTTACCTTGTTGAGTTATTAATTTTTTTGAACTTATACCATTACGAGCATTGTCACTATTACTATGTTGATTCTTATCATATCCTAAATAATTTTGCATCTCAGAATTCAACATTTTTTCTACTAATCTTTTTGTTAATTCTTTATACAAACCTCCCTCTTTAAAAACTGTTGTTAAATCTTCAGTATTTTCTAAGAACCTGTTTAGGATCTTTTTTAACTTATTTTTGATTAAATTAATATCATAAATGTTATTTTATAGTTGAAAAATAAATTTTTAATCGATAAGTTGTCAAATGATAAAATCTTTTTAACAAAAAAATGACAAAGAAAATAAAATGTTAATTAACTGTCAGGTTAGAAATAATTATTCCCTTTTTTAGTTTAATTATGTTTAAAAGATTCCAAACAGGTTCTAATAATAAATCTACTGCTTTTGATATTGGATCATTATTATTAATATTTTGCTTTTTAGCCATCTGTAATTCACTCTTTCTAGGTTTATTATAGAATTAATTAAACATAGTTATTTTTGTAAGTTACACAGATTACTAAACATTACCGAAAAAGAGCCATTAAACATGCACAATTAATTCCATTAAATTCACCAGTATTTATGGGTTGTAAAATTCAACCTTTGTCATTAGATAAATGTGCAATTACTATTTATCATCGTAATCCTAAATATAAACCAATTACAGTTGTTGATAGTATTCTTAAAGCAGAAACTTTTGTTACTCAAATACATCCATTCCATTGATATCGTTGATATAGTGGTTGATACATTGGTTATGGAGTTAATCAAAATAAATGATTAAAAGCAATAGCATTTGCTCCACCGGTTGTTCAACAAATAATTAGAGATAGTTTTAAAGTATATAGAGAAATATTTAGAATCGTAAGAACTTATCATAAAGTAGCAAATGTTATTAATAATCCTATTGAAAATATTAATAAATCATTTAAAAGTGTTGGTTTAAAATTTTCAGTAAATACTGTATTTGGTACTGGATTATTACATCATTTAGAAAAATTTGCATATAGTCAAGTTGTAAAAAAAGGTAAAAAGAAATTACAAAAAGAAATTATACATATATCACATAGAAAAACTAAAACAAAAACTAAACATTATAAAAAAGCATTTTTTAAGGAATGATAAAATATGATTAATAAACTTTGAACTGGTGTCAGTCTAGAAAATTATAATAACTGATATCCATTAACTGGAAAAATTACAGAAACACCACAGCAATATATACAAACATGACCAAATGTTAATGATTGATTTAAAACTTTTGCTATTCGTGCTCAAAATGATATTAATGCTTATCTTGGTTTTATTTTATCTAAATTTCCTTTTGATAGTTTTAAAGATGAATTAATTAAAGAAACATTAAGAGATATGGTTTTTGTAACCGCTGAACATTGAGTATTTAATCGTACACCAATTGAATTTAATGTTGATGCTACTATTCAGTTTAATAATGGTAGTCAATTTAGTGCAAATAGTATTCCTACAATTAATGTTTGAGATTTAGCACCAAGTAGAATGAAAATATTGGCAAGACTAACAGAATTAAAACAAATATTATCAAATTATAATGATGATGAAATAGATGTTGAAAAAATTGATTTAAAAGCATTTTATACTAGAAATCAAGTTGATGAATTAATTAATGAACAAAAAGAATTTACATTATCAAAACAAATTAAATTATATGATGATTTAGTTGATGATAATGAAAATGAAATATATAGAGGTCCTGTTAGTAAATTTATTAATAAAGGTTATGTTGCAACAGATTACGATAAAGAAACTGAAACAATGACTTTAGATTGACCTGATGAAATTGGTACATTACCACCAGAAGCATTACAAAATAATCCACAAATTGGTGATTATACACATGCACCAACTTGTGATTTTTCTGCTAAACAACAAAAAACGAATTACTACTAATGAAAATGAAATTACCAAATTAAATAGTGAATTAATTAAAGCAAACGAAAATATTGATGATGTTAAAAATAATTGATTTAATATTGAAACTAGTCCTTTATGAAAAAAAGTTAAAAATGAAAATTGGATGGGTTACACTTTATTGGACACTAATTACGTAGACAAGTGAACAAATTAGTGAAAAGAAAGGAAGTATAATTATGGCCAATATTAACTCATATTCAGATGAATTTAAAAAACAAATAGTAGCTTTATATCAAAGCGGTAAGTCAGTGTCTTGTCTTGCTAAAGAGTACAATGTTACAAGAGCAGCTACTTATAATTGAATTAAGCAATTTACTAATTCAGGTAGTTTTAAAACTAAAGATAATCGTTCTGTTGAAGAAAATGAATTAATTAAATTAAGAAAAGAATTAAAACAATTAAGAATGGAAAATGATATTTTAAAGCAAGCAGCACTAATAATAGGCAGAAAGTAGAAATTATTGCTAAAAATAAAGTTAAATATAAAATTCGTACAATATGTCGTTTTTTGAAAATATCTAAATCAACATATTATTTTAACTTAAAGAAAAAAGAAAATAAAATCAAAAATAATATGTATGATGAAGCTGTTATTAGTGCTTTTAAAGAAAATAAAGAAGTTTATGGTACTAGAAGATTAAAAAAAATTTTAGAAAACCAAGAAATTTATTTGTCACGCAGAAAAATTAAAGAAATTATGAATAAGCATAATTTAATATCAAAATACACTAAATTATCATTCAAAAATCATCATAATAAAGTCAATAATAGTCAAATAACCAATCTTGTTAATAGAAACTTTAATAATAGGGTTAAAAATGAAGTTATTGTTAGTGATTTAACTTACGTTCAAGTTAATGGTAAATGAAACTATATTTGCCTATTAATAGATCTATTTAACCGCGAAATTATTGGACATAGTGTAGGTACTAAAAAGATGCATTACTAGTATATCAAACATTTATGCAATCAAATCGCTGTTTAAGAACCTGTTTGGAATCTTTTAAACATAATTAAACTAAAAAAGGGAATAATTATTTCTAACCTGACAGTTAATTAACATTTTATTTTCTTTGTCATTTTTTTGTTAAAAAGATTTTATCATTTGACAACTTATCGATTAAAAATTTATTTTTCAACTATAAAATAACATTTATGATATTAATTTAATCAAAAATAAGTTAAAAAAGATCCTAAACAGGTTCTAAAAGATATCCAAATATTTCATAGTGATCGAGGTAATGAATTTAACAATAAAATTATTAATAATCTTTTATTAGCATTCAATATTACTCGATCTTTAAGCAAAAAAGGTTGTCCTTATGATAATGCTGTTGCTGAAGCAACTTTTAAAACTTTCAAAACTGAATTTATTAATGATAAAAATTTTACATCATTAATCCAATT
This sequence comes from Spiroplasma endosymbiont of Dactylopius coccus, assembly GCF_977110965.1. Taxonomy (NCBI): domain Bacteria; kingdom Bacillati; phylum Mycoplasmatota; class Mollicutes; order Entomoplasmatales; family Spiroplasmataceae; genus Spiroplasma; species Spiroplasma endosymbiont of Dactylopius coccus. Next base: position 1,559,835 of record NZ_OZ373019.1, read on the forward strand.
AAAATTAGAATTATTTGATTATATCAATTGATACAACAACATAAGAATCCACAGCACTTTAAACTACTTAACTCCTATCAAATATCAAGAACAAGTGTCTACCAAAAAATAGTCCTAAAAAGTGTTGCCATTCCAAAGATTCCTTGCGATCCAGCAGCATAAATTGAATCATCTGGACCAACTGCTAAAGCAAAAATATGATCATCAGTATTTTTTATTCCAGATAATTCAGAACATAAATCTGTACCTTCTATTTTTTTATATACTTTATTGGAGTCAATACCAACAAATAAATTATTATCTCTATCAATGACTAAACGTTTAACCTCGTGGTTTGGATTTGTTTCTAAGAACCTGTTTGGAATCTTTTAAACATAATTAAACTAAAAAAGGGAATAATTATTTCTAGGTAATGTTTAGTAATCTGTGTAACTTACAAAAATAACTATGTTTAATTAATTCTATAATAAACCTAGAAAGAGTGAATTACAGATGGCTAAAAAACAAAATATTAATAATAATGATCCAATATCAAAAGCAGTAGATTTATTATTAGAAAATACTGAAGATTTAACAACAGTTTTTAAAGAGGGAGGTTTGTATAAAGAATTAACAAAAAGATTAGTAGAAAAAATGTTGAATTCTGAGATGCAAAATTATTTAGGATATGATAAGAATCAACATAGTAATAGTGACAATGCTCGTAATGGTATAAGTTCAAAAAAATTAATAACTCAACAAGGTAAAATTGAGATTGATGTACCACGAGATCGCAATAGTAATTTTAATCCTGTAATAATTGCAAAAAGACAAAGAAGATTTGATGGTTTTGATCAACAAGTTCTTTCTTTATATGCAAAAGGTATGACATTATCAGATATTAGAATGCAATTACAAGAGTTATATCATGGTGCTGATATTAGTGAAAGTGTTATTAGTCAAATTACTGATGATGTTATTGATGATTTAAAAGCATGGCAAAATCGACCATTAGATAGTGTTTATCCGATTGTTTATTTTGATTGCATAGTAGTTAAAATACGACAAGATAAACGCATTATTAACAAATCTGTGTATATAGCTTTAGGAGTTGATTTAGAAGGTAAAAAAGATGTTTTAGGCTTATGAATTAGTGAAAATGAAGGTTCTAAATTTTGATTAGCCAATTTCACAGAAATGAAAAATCGAGGCTTAAATGATATTCTTATTGCTTGTAGTGATAATTTAACAGGAATGTCAGAAGCAATACAATCAGTTTATCCTAAAACAGAACATCAATTATGCATCGTTCATCAAATTAGAAATAGTTTGAAATATGTCTCATATAAGCATAGAAAATCTCTAGTTGCAGATTTAAAACCAATTTATACTGCATGTAGTGAAGAACAAGCAATGCAGGCTTTAGAAACATTTGAAAATAAGTGAAATAAACAATATCCTCAAATTGCTAAATCTTGATATAAAAATTGAGAAAATTTGATAGTTTTTATTAGTTATCCAACAGAAATTAAAAGAGTAATTTATACCACAAATGCTATTGAATCTGTTAATAGTCAATTACGAAAAATTATCAGAAATAAAAAAGTTTTTCCTAATGATATGGAAGAATTGAAAATATTTTATTTAGCAATTGAAAATATAACAAAAAAATGAACAATGCCCATTCAAAATTGAAATACAGCAATTGCTCATTTTATGATAAAATTTGAAGATAGAATTAATCTTAACTAGTACTTTGTAAAACAAAGATACACAGATTTCTAAAAAGCCTCTATTTCTAACCTGACAGTTAATTAACATTTTATTTTCTTTGTCATTTTTTTGTTAAAAAGATTTTATCATTTGACAAACTTATCGATTAAAAATTTATTTTTCAACTATAAAATAACATTTATGATATTAATTTAATCAAAAATAAGTTAAAAAAGATCCTAAACAGGTTCTAAGATTACCTCATATATTCCATTCTTTATCTTATAAAGACGACCATTTCAAGAACCAGCAAAAACAGTATTATCCTTGTCAACTACTAAACTATCAATTTGATGTCCATCGTGTATTTGTTGAAATATTCCAAAAGTTTGACTTATTTTATCAGTTTTATAAATTATTACACGATCATCATCACCAGCATAAATTGAACCATCTGGACCAACTGCTAAACTTCTAATATGATCACCATTTGTTCCTTGCATTAAACTAGTGCTTCCATTTTTACTGATTTTGCATACACCAGTATCACTACCAACATAAACGGTTTCAGTATTTTTATCAAATGTTAAAGCTCAAATTCAGTTTTTTGGTCCTGGTATTATAATTTTTTCAAAACTACGTAGATTTGAGAGTTGTTCGTAAAGGTACAAATGAGTTTGTTATTAAATATTTAGGTAAATATGTTAGAACCTGTTTAGGATCTTTTTTAACTTATTTTTGATTAAATTAATATCATAAATGTTATTTTATAGTTGAAAAATAAATTTTTAATCGATAAGTTGTCAAATGATAAAATCTTTTTAACAAAAAAATGACAAAGAAAATAAAATGTTAATTAACTGTCAGGTTAGAAATAATTATTCCCTTTTTTAGTTTAATTATGTTTAAAAGATTCCAAACAGGTTCTTACAAAATCACTAGATGATGTTAAGTCTTTAAATCAAGAAGATGTTGGTATAAAAGCATATGCATTTAGTCGTAATTGTAAAAATCCTATTATAGTTCGTGGTATTAAGAAATTGACAATTGGAGATATAATTAAAGCAAGTTTTAATGCAACAAATGTATTTTATTTTAAAACTCAAAAAGATAGTAATGGTGATACTGTTATGATTGGCGGTATTATTGAAAGTACTGTTGTAAATGATTATTTTAAAGAGTATGAAGATTATGAACGATATGTATATTTAAGTGCTTTATCGCATAAGCATTATTTACGGACTAGTGAAATAGGTTATTTAATTCAAAGAGATAAAGATGTTTTGAGTTGGATAGATAAAGTTTTTGGTAATAAAGTTGAAAAAATAGATTTTAAGAAAAGAGTTTTACATTAAAATATTATTTTATTTATTTTATGTTGTATATTATAATTTTATTAGGGTTAATGAGAATTAAAATTTATTAAGGAGACAAATATAAATATGAAACTATTACTAACCATTTTAACAACTACAACAATGGCAAATGTCTCGGGAGTAAATTTATTTCAATTAAATAATTCTAAAGTAAATACTATAAATATTGACGGCAAAGATTATATTGGTGATAAAATATATGATATTAAATTTTATGATTATATTAATCATAATACTTTTTTAAAGATTGAAGATATTTATTTACAAAATTTACCTTTGAAAGCAATTAAACAATTTAATAATTTATTTAAAACTTTTTATAAAGAAAAAGATTTGTTATTTAAAGAAGCGGATTATGAAAAATTATCAACTGTTATTTATAATAATTTTTCAAAAATTTATATGGTAAATAAACAATCTATTAGAGGTATAAAAATTGAAATAGGTTTTAATCAAGCAGATTTTTTAGTTACTAATGTAGTTAAACAATAATTTATTATTTTTCTATAATTTTACTTGTATATATATATATATATATATATATATATATATATATATATATATATATATATATATAATGGTTAATGGCACTAATAATTACCTGAATTCTTATTAGTGCTTTTTTATTTGATTTTTATTTTTTTGTGTTAGAACCTGTTTAGGATCTTTTTTAACTTATTTTTGATTAAATTAATATCATAAATGTTATTTTATAGTTGAAAAATAAATTTTTAATCGATAAGTTGTCAAATGATAAAATCTTTTTAACAAAAAAATGACAAAGAAAATAAAATGTTAATTAACTGTCAGGTTAGAAATAATTATTCCCTTTTTTAGTTTAATTATGTTTAAAAGATTCCAAACAGGTTCTTAGAACCTGTTTAGGATCTTTTTTAACTTATTTTTGATTAAATTAATATCATAAATGTTATTTTATAGTTGAAAAATAAATTTTTAATCGATAAGTTGTCAAATGATAAAATCTTTTTAACAAAAAAATGACAAAGAAAATAAAATGTTAATTAACTGTCAGGTTAGAAATAATTATTCCCTTTTTTAGTTTAATTATGTTTAAAAGATTCCAAACAGGTTCTTATACTTAATTTGTAAGTATAGGTTTACCCTACTATGCTTAACTTATTAAATTTTTAATTTAATGAATTCAGGAGGTTAAGTATTTTTTATGTTTAAAGTACAGTTAGTTAATATTGAAAAAGGGCGTATTATTCCCGATAAAAATAATAAAGGTCAAACATTGAATTTTGATGTTTTGAAGTTTGTAGAAATAAATAAACAAACAAGCGTGCCAACTGGTCAAACACGTGATAAATGATATAATCCGGAATTTGCTAGTGATTTTAATAATTATTTATCTGCTGTTGATTTAAAAGTTGGTAATTTTTATTCACTTGAACTTGATTTAAGCGGTAATATTAAAAAACTTTCTAATTGAAAATAGTTATTTACTAAAAGGGTAATTTTAAATAATTATTTTATGTTAGGAGTTAATTTTAAATTATGGCTAAAAATGATAATTGTTTATGTGAACAAGCATTTCATTTAGCAATTTATATATGTAAACTTTGTGACCAAGTTATTTGTCCTAAAAGAGTTTTGCAAAACTTATATACTAGAAAATATTATTGTCCAAATTGTATATTAGATATTGCTTTAAATAAATCAATGAGACAACAAGAAAGTAAGTTTAATTATGAGACATAAGTGTAGTGATTGAACTTATGAAAGAGTATTTGGTTGTGAAATGTGTTATAGAGTTGCTAATGAAATGGAACGAATAAGAAAAGAAAATAAAAAAAATCAAGGTGGTAAATAAAAATGCAAGATTTAGAAAAACGTATTGAAGAATTAGAAATTATTGTTAATGATTTAGTTAAATTTCAAACTTTGCTTTTACATTCTTTTAATTATCTTGGTAAAGATGAAGAGAAATTTAAAACTAATATTAAACGTTTAAAATAGTATTAAAAAAAACTAAATAGGGAGCATATATATACTTTTTTGTGTACTTTGCTCCCATGTTATACAAATTAGTATAAATATGCTCCTTATTAATAAAGTAAGGAGTTTTATTTATGCCTAATGAGTTAGAACAAACTAGTAATTATACTTTAACTAAAATTTTAAGAACTGGAATAAGTCCATTAAGTGCTATGGTAGGAGTTAGTGCTTATTATGGTCAATATTTAAAAGACCCAATATTAGGTTCTATTAATTCTTTGTTATTTAGTAAAAAGTTAGGAATTGATATATGGAATATTAATCAAAGACCTATTACTAGAAATAAAGTGATTAATAGTTATAAAAAGATATTTTTAGGTTTAGGAACAATTGGTTTAATTAATTATGCTAAGTTTGTTAATTATGTAGATAAGTCAGTTTCTTTATTAAGAGATGAACCTTGTTTTTGACCACCTTGCCCTACTGAACCCCCAATTCCTACTCCAATACCAACACCTAAGCCAGTAGTTGATAATCCTTTTGTAGATTGAGATACTTATATATCTTTAAATAGTTTTGGTATAGCAAATGTTATTAGTGGTTTAACTGAGTTAATACCTAATAGGTTTCAAAATATAAGAAAGATAGCAAATATGGGAACTGGTGGTTGTTTGATTAGTAGTGGTGTTGCTATGGGTATTAATAATGATTTTAGTAATTATTTTGCTATTCCTACAATTATTGCTGGTGCAAGTGAGATTATAAATACTTTATTGTTACCTTTGGGAAATACACATAATAATACAGAATTACAAGAAGTATTTACTGATGAAAGAGCAAGGTTAATTAATGGTAGTGTTAATGATTATCAAAGTATAAGTGATGATGGTATGGTTAATGTTGATTTAAATGGTGATAGTATGTCGGAGATTAATTTAGATAGAGCAAGTTTAAATTGGGATTATTCTTAGAACCTGTTTAGGATCTTTTTTAACTTATTTTTGATTAAATTAATATCATAAATGTTATTTTATAGTTGAAAAATAAATTTTTAATCGATAAGTTGTCAAATGATAAAATCTTTTTAACAAAAAAATGACAAAGAAAATAAAATGTTAATTAACTGTCAGGTTAGAAATAATTATTCCCTTTTTTAGTTTAATTATGTTTAAAAGATTCCAAACAGGTTCTTATGCTTATACATTAGGTGGTGTTTAAAGTGAAAATATATATGTGATGAATTTTAAAATTTATGGCATTAACTGGATGTATTACATTTAGTATATTTTTAGGATTAATCCCTAGCATTATAGTTTTAGGAATTGTTGCAATTAAACCAGTATCTATTTTAATTAGTATTGTTATAGGTTATGTTGGTATTCCATGAAATAATATTAAAAATAAAATAACAAATTGGGTTTTTAAAAGAAAAGAAAATAAATTGATTAAGAAAAATGATTTAAAAGTAGAAAGAAAAAGATATGAAAAACAAAAATTAGAAAGAAAATTTGAAAATTTAAACAATCAAATAAAAGAATTAAAACAAACATTAGAATTTCAAAATAAATTATTAGAAATTAATAATGAAATGCCAAAAATTAGCGAACAAAATAAAATGATAAAAACATTTATTTTATAAGAACCTGTTTAGGATCTTTTTTAACTTATTTTTGATTAAATTAATATCATAAATGTTATTTTATAGTTGAAAAATAAATTTTTAATCGATAAGTTGTCAAATGATAAAATCTTTTTAACAAAAAAATGACAAAGAAAATAAAATGTTAATTAACTGTCAGGTTAGAAATAATTATTCCCTTTTTTAGTTTAATTATGTTTAAAAGATTCCAAACAGGTTCTAAGGAGTGAATTAATTTATGAAAAAAGATAAATGAAAAAATATGCCAAGACAAAAGTTGCATAAGAAAAAGGCAAAAAGAAATTTTGAACAGAGATTATATGAAAATATGAGTTTTGATAATTTTTTAGGAGGTAAAAAATAATGGTTAAATGAATAGTTGTGATAATTGCTGTGCTTGGTACTTCTTGGGCTTTTAAAGGTACTATTAAAAAGTTAGTTTGAAAATTTAAACATAGAAAACACAATGTAGTTGACCCAGATTGTTGATATTGTAAAGAACAAAAGCGAAAAGAAAGAGCAAGAAAAGAGTTAGAGGAGGGAGGTGATTAGTATGCCAAAAGGTTTAAGTGCTTTAATAGAAATGATTGGAGGTATTGGCCAAAAATTATTAGAATCTTTTAGAACCTGTTTGGAATCTTTTAAACATAATTAAACTAAAAAAGGGAATAATTATTTCTAACCTGACAGTTAATTAACTGGAATGGCAACACTTTTTAGGACTATTTTTTGGTAGACACTTGTTCTTGATATTTGATAGGAGTTAAGTAGTTTAAAGTGCTGTGGATTCTTATGTTGTTGTATCAATTGATATAATCAAATAATTCTAATTTTAATTGGATTAATGATGTAAAATTTTTATCATTAATAAATTCAGTTTTGAAAGTTTTAAAAGTTGCTTCAGCAACAGCATTATCATAAGGACAACCTTTTTTGCTTAAAGATCGAGTAATATTGAATGCTAATAAAAGATTATTAATAATTTTATTGTTAAATTCATTACCTCGATCACTATGAAATATTTGGATATCTTTTAAACAGCGATTTGATTGCATAAATGCTTGATATACTAGTAATGCATCTTTTTTAACTCCAACACTATGTCCAATAATTTCGCGGTTAAATAGGTCTATTAATAGGCAAATATAGTTTCATTTATCATTAACTTGAACGTAAATTAAATCACTAACAATAACTTCATTTTTAACCCTATTATTAAAGTTTCTATTAACAAGATTGGTTATTTGACTATTATTGACTTTATTATGATGATTTTTGAATGATAATTTAGTGTATTTTGATATTAAATTATGCTTATTCATAATTTCTTTAATTTTTCTGCGTGATAAATAAATTTCTTGGTTTTCTAAAATTTTTTTTAATCTTCTAGTACCATAAACTTCTTTATTTTCTTTAAAAGCACTAATAACAGCTTCATCATACATATTATTTTTGATTTTATTTTCTTTTTTCTTTAAGTTAAAATAATATGTTGATTTAGATATTTTCAAAAAACGACACATTGTGCGAATTTTACATTTAACTTTATTTTTAGCAATAATTTCTACTTTCTGCCTATTATTAGTGCTGCTTGCTTTAAAATATCATTTTCCATTCTTAATTGTTTTAATTCTTTTCTTAATTTAATTAATTCATTTTCTTCAACAGAACGATTATCTTTAGTTTTAAAACTACCTGAATTAGTAAATTGCTTAATTCAATTATAAGTAGCTGCTCTTGTAACATTGTAATCTTTAGCAATACAAGACACTGACTTATCGCTTTGATATAAAGCTACTATTTGTTTTTTAAATTCATCTGAATATGAGTTAATATTGGCCATAATTATACTTCCTTTCTTTTCACTAATTTGTTCACTTGTCTACGTAATTAGTGTCCAATAAAGTGTAACCCATCCAATTTTAAAATAATAAATATTTTTTTGTGCCATTTTATTTAATTAGTAAAGTCACTTGCTAATTAGCATTAGCAATATTTTTGCTTTTAGTTGTAATTTTAATTAGATAAAATTTAATATTATTGTAAAATTAAAATAAACAATAGAGGAGTCACAATTATGGCAAGTAAATTTTATGCAGTAAAAAAAGGTAGAGTCATTGGAATATTTGAAAACTGGAATGAATGTGAAACACAAATTAGAGGTTATGCTGGTGCTCAGTATAAAAAATTTGCAACTAAAAAAGAAGCTCAAGATTATTTAGATGATAAAATTCAAATAAAATCTGAAAATCAGTATAAATATGAAGTAATAGCATATACTGATGGTAGTTTTAAAGAAGAAATTAATCAATTTTCTTATGGACTTGTTTTCTTAAATAATGGCAAAAAAGATATATTTTGTGAAAAATTTGATGATGAAAATTGAGCAAAATTAAGAAATGTTGCTGGAGAAATAATGGGTGCACAAAAGGCAATGCAGTTAGCTTTGGAAAATAATATAAAATCAATTTTAATTTGTCATGATTATGTTGGAATTAGTAAATGATGTACTGGTGAATGAAAAACTACTAAAGTAGAAACAAAGGCATATAAAGCATTTTATGATAAAATAGCAAAAGATGTTAATGTTTATTTTAAATGAGTTAAAGGTCATAGTGGTAATATATATAATGATGAAGCAGATGCTCTTGCTTGAAAAGCATTTAATTTAAAAAAAATGTCTAAACCAATAATTTAAATGTTAAAAAGGTGGTAAATAACATGATTAATAAAAAAATAATATTATCAACTTGTTTAGGAAATATTATTGGAGGTAGTTTGTTTACTCTTTCTGATCTATATCAAAAAAGAGAACAAAATATTCTTGAATTTGATATTACTTCAGCTATAACAGTGCTTTCAGGATGTTTTACTGGTGCTCTTTTTGGTTTTATTTCAGGTCTTTTTTGTTGTTTAAATGATGAAGAAGATAATGGTGATTATAGAGAATTTTTTGAAAGTCAACAAATCATTGATAACACTCATTCTTTTCAATCTTCAAACGAATTTGCGCCTTTATTGCAAGAATATATTCTTGAAATTAATGATGAACAATTCATTCCTAATAATAATGCAGATCTTGTTTTTAATCCTCGTTTAATTTATTAAATATAATAAAATTATTCAAAAAATTTAATACCTTGATCATTAATTATTTTATTAATATCAATTTTATTATTAAGGATGTCTCTAATTTTTAAATCGATAGTATTAGCATAATATAAATTAATAATTTCTCTAGTTTTATTATCGTTTAATTGAGTTGGAAAAAAGCGACTTTCAGCTTGCTCATTTTCGGTTGGGTTTAATTCACGATCTAGAAAAATCATAACATCACCTTCATCTAATGTGATACCAACATTAGTAGATTTAATATTACATAAAATAATTTTAACTTTTTTACTTTGAAAATCACTAATAGCTTTAAGCCTTTGTTCATGATTTACTTTACCAGTAATTAATTGATGATTTAATTTATGTTTATCTAAAATGTTACTTAAAATGTTAATTCCTTTATCACTAAAACTACTATAAATAATAATTGAATCATTTTCATTATCATGTAAGTAGTCTAGTAGTCAATTAAATTTTGCTCCTAATTCTTTCATTCCCTCATTAATAGGTGTTGAACAAATAGTTCTTAATTTCGTAAATATTTGTAAAAAAGTTATTTTAGATTTTTTATTATAAAATAATTCTTGTTTCATAGTTTCAAGAGTATCATAATAAATTGCGGTTTGTGCTTTGGGCATAGTTAAAATTAAATCATTTTTAATAATTTTTGGCATTTCATTACGTACATCAATTTGTTTGCGCATAATTGATATTTTTTTAACTAAATAATCAAACTCTGCTGCTAGTTGTGGTTTAACATTTGGTTTTGGTATATTAATAGTTACAAAATCGGTAATACGTTTTCTAATTATTCCAAAATAACGAGCAACAAAATCTCAATAATCAATATTTTTATATAGTTTATTATCAATAATTTTTAATATACCAAAAATATCACTAGGATGATTATTGGCGGGGTACCAGTTAAACAATAAACTGATGATACTTTATTTGCAACTTCCAAAATTGTTGAACTTTGTGCAGTTTTATAGTTTCTTAAAAAATGTGCTTCATCAATAACTAATGTAAAATCAAATTTAGTTAATAATTTATTTTTTATATCATTTTTAAAAGTGTTTTTAGAAACTACTAAAATACAATTATTACTATTTTTAAATTGATTATATTTTTCTGTTCGCACTTTAGTAATATCATCTTTAATAGTAATACAATTATAGGTAGTTCATTTTTTAATTTCAGGAACCCATGTTAATAAAATAGTTGACTTAGGAACAACAAATAATATTTTATTAGTTTTCATTTCTGATAATGCCGTTAAAATAGTTGGTGTTTTCCCAGTACGCATTTCATTAAACAAGCCAAATCTTTTATTTGCTTTTAAAATTGCAACATCAACACGTTGATAATGTCGGACGTATTTCAAATGTGGATATAATTTAATTTTTTTTAAATCAAGTATATAGGGACTACGTCCCTCGCCACTACGTGGCTCACCCAAATTATAGTCCCAGTAGGTTCACTGGGACTATAATCATTTTTATTTATCTTTATTTTTAGGTTTATCTTTCTTTTTTAAAATATTATCCAATTTATCTAAACCAGCAGATTTAATATCACTATAAGTCATATCAATGCTACTTGCCTCTTTAAGGTATTTCTTAGGTGACAATTCACTTTTAAGTTCATGTACATAATGTAAAGCCCTAGAATTGTACCTCTTTAACCAATGTCTAGGAAAAAATAAAGTCATAGCCATTGCTTCACCACTATAACTTGGAGGCATAATACCTCTTTTAATCATTTTCTTTGTTCTACGACGTGAAAACACTACTTTATTATAATCCTCAATATTCGTATATAAATTAATATTAAACACAACAAAAAATAAAAAAACACGCATTCTTTTGACTTGAACAACATACTCTACTTTTTCTCTTGCTTGTACTGGTATTCTATTAGGATGTTGTTCAATCAAATACATTGTACCATTAAACATATGACCTATTAACTTACAAAATTGTCCTAAACTTTCTTGTTGATTTTTAAACTGCATTCCTAAATCATTAGAATTTATCTTTAATGCTAATTCATCTAAAATTATTAAATCTTGTTCTTCAAAAGCATAATTACTTGCTAACTGATTAAAAGTAAAAACATCATTATAATTAACCAAATAAGAATAACCAGTCTTTAATTTAATAGGAAAAGGACTAACTACTCGTTTCTTATGAGTTTGTGCTAAACAACAAGCAAGAGCAGATTTACCAGTACGTGGTGGTGCTGAAATAATATAACTACCTACACGTTTTAAAATTTTAACATTACGAATAGTTATACAAATTGGATAAATAATTATAATCAAACCTATAACTAATAACACATAACCATATCAAGGCATTATTTCAACTCCTAACCTCTAACAATATCAACATTTAAAGCAGTACTAATAGTATCTGAAAAAATATGCCGTAATAAACTATCTGTTGTAAAAAGAAACTGTCTTAATGGCTCAACTGGTAAAACCTTACCAATAACACCATAAAGCACTCATCTAAAAGCATTACGCAAATGAGCAAAAACATCATATCAACTTGGTCTTTCATATTCTGGATTAAAAGGACTATTTGGTGGCACTGGTGTTATATTTTCACTTGAAAAAATATTAATTTGACCAAAATTAACACTAGGTCTAACACTATGCGTATTAGTACCATGAATATCAAAAAATACAGTTAAATGTCTTAAATTAGGAACACGAACCGGAATAGTAACAAAATTATATAAATTTTGACTAAAATTATTATTATCAATTGCACCTTTAAAAGCATATTTAGTATCACCAACATAATCTAAAAAACTAAAAGTAAAATCACCAGTAAATGTATCAAAATTTAATCAATTAAAATAAAACATAAATCCTTGAATATAAAAACTTAAAGGTTTATCAATTTCAAAATTTAACTCAAATTGCAAACCAAAATTACCACCCCTACCATTTTTAACTTGAAACAAATTTTTTTTATCACTAGAAACAAAATTATGATTAAACATAATACGAGAAATTCAATCTAATTCACGTCTCTTAAAATCATAAACACCAGTACCGGAAAGAACGGTAACATGTTCTACACCAACAACATCACTTTGCAACTCAACACTAAGTAAATTATTAAAACCACCAATAATTTCACCACTAACTAATTTTAAATCCGGTTGGTCAACATCAAAATAAGCAGAATTTCAAGGAATAGTTGCTCAGTCATCAAAATTATGATATTTAACATGTTTAACCATTTCTTTTGTAATATCATAATTAACAACATTAGGGTCATTTGAAACAATCAAACTAGTAGGTGCTTGAATAAAAGTATTTACAACAAAAAATAATTTAGCAAACTTAAATCACATAATTATTTACCAAAAAAAATTTTTAAAACTATCAAAAAACCATAAAACATAATAAATCCAATAAAAAACTGAGTTCCATAAACTACTAAATTTCATAAAATAGTAGTAAATTGGTCAACTGGACTACCTATAAACATAGTTCAATAATCAACTATACATTTATGAATCTGATTGTATATCTCTAAAACACTCATAACTAACACCTACCCAAACAATAGCCTAAAAATAAATTTAATACCACGATAAATAAAATTAAAAAATACACCTAATATCAACCAAAAAGTCAAATTAAACAAAATATAAACTTCATTAGTAATATTTGGTTGATTAAAAAATATTTGAATATCTCTACTAGAAAATATAAAAATTAAATGCAATATACTATTCACAAAATCACTCATAATTAATTGCCAACTCCTCAACCACTAAATGTTCCAGTAAATTTATTACCACCAGCACCACCTTTAAACTTACCTTGTTTTTTATTTTTTTCTTTTAATTTATCAATACGTTTACTATGAACCTTAGCAATTTTTTTACCAACAAATTTTGAACTACCTTTAATATTTTTATAACTTTGCTTTACAGTCCCCGATGTAGAAACTGGTTGAATATCAATATTTAAAAAAACTGACATAGCAAACTTTATTAAAAGAATGAAAACAACAAAAGTACCTAAATTAAAACCTAAATCTGCCATTGGCAAATTTCAAAATTTCATAAAAATTTCTCCAAATATTTCTAAAACTTTTGAAATAAAAGCAACACCCATAATAAACTACTCCTATATTATTTTTAATAATTTTAAAATTAAAGAAAAAGTAAAAAGTACTAAAACAATTGCTAATAATGGTGCTGGCATTGAAATTATATGTTGTGAATTATCACCAAAAATAAAACTTTTAATAACCAAAGATAAATTATGCAAACCAGAAAAATCAGTAATATAACTTTGCAAAATATTTTGCACAATATTATTTAAAGAAGGTAAAAGTTTACCTAATAAAGGAAAAACAAAAATTATTGCAAAAAATAATTTAATCATAACCATTACCTCCTAAAAATAAGTTTCATTTTTTTTCTATCTAAACCCCCTAATAATATGTCCAATAAATTCTTTAATAAACACTAATACCATCATAAATATTGGAATTAAAACCGGTCAATTTGTCATTATAGAATCACCAGCAAATACTCAATTAAATACATAACTAAAAGATTCTAATAATTTCTCACCAATGCCTCCAATCATATCAATTAAAGCACTAAGTCCTTTTGACATACTAATCACCTCCCTCCTCTAACTCTTTTCTTGCTCTTTCTTTACGTTTTTGTTCTTTACAATATCAACAATCCGGTTCAATTACTTTATGTTTTTTATGTTTAAATTTTCAAACTAACTTTTTAATAGAATCTTTAAAAAATCATGAAGTACCAAGAACAGCAATTATAACAACTATCCATTTAACCATTATTTTTTACCTCCTAAAAAATTATCAAAACTCATATTTTCACTTAATCTTTGTTCAAAATTTCTCTTTGCTTTTTTCTTTTGTAACTTTTGTATTGGCATATTTTTTCATTTATCTTTTTTCATAAAATTAATTCGCTCCTTATAAAATAAATGTTTTTATCATTTTATTTTGTTCGTTAATTTTTGGCATTTCATCATTAATTTCTAAGAACCTGTTTGGAATCTTTTAAACATAATTAAACTAAAAAAGGGAATAATTATTTCTAACCTGACAGTTAATTAACATTTTATTTTCTTTGTCATTTTTTTGTTAAAAAGATTTTATCATTTGACAACTTATCGATTAAAAATTTATTTTTCAACTATAAAATAACATTTATGATATTAATTTAATCAAAAATAAGTTAAAAAAGATCCTAAACAGGTTCTAAGAAGTAACTATATAATTAATTGGTAAATCATCATATTTATATGGATTATTTATTTTAAAACCTTTTCTGTTTTCTTCTCACGTAATGTTATATTTAAAACAAGGATTAGTAATTTTAGTTTTGTTATCAGTTATTTCACCCATAAATCAACTATTATGCTGTTCATAAAATGTTAATGGTTCAAGTTTTATATCATTAAGATAATATTCTTTTGGAGCAATTGGTTTATTAACAATTATTTTTTGGTCTTTAATATATGGTTCTAATAATTTTATTAATTCATTACCACTTAATTCTCTTTTAATATTTTCTAAATTAAAAACTCAATACGTGTAACTGTTGTCAACAATAAAAGAATTATTTTTAATCATTCATTTTGGCAGTGATAATCTATATTCAACATAATCAATAAGAATAGATTGTGGTTTATCTTTAACAATTTGTTCTTTTTTAAATTCTATTTGCATAATAATCCTTTCCTAAATATGTCCTGTTGCTTCCTAGCATAAAGGACATATAATTTGATTTTTAGATTATTAATAATACTACTATTCGTTTTATTCATTCCATCAATTCTGGGCTCAAAAATAAATTGTGAAATTTTAAAAAGAAATCGAGGCATTCGATTCAATATTTATTTAATTTGCGTTTAGCAAATTAATATTTTAATTGAACCGGCACCGCTCAATTTTTTTTACAAGTTTGAAATTTATTTTCTCGCCCAAAAATTTTTCAAAAAAAATAAAAAATAAAACCAACCCTTGCTCACTGGAAAGTGGCAAGGTTGGTTAAACAAGGTTGGTTAAATAAAGAATAGAATTAATATAGTAGGTCCCTACAACAGGTCTATATATACTAGTTTCCAATTCGCTCCCACCCCAAGAATTACCATTAATGGTTAGTATAATTTATTAGGTATCACTCCACTTATTATTTATCCATGCAAGTCCACATGCTAGCTACTATTTTTAACAACTGTGTTGTAGTTCACTGTTTTAATTCCCTAACACGTGTTGATAATAGCGTTAAAGACGGTTCTTAAAAATTTTAAAATTTTACAATTACAAAAAAAAGACAAGATTTTTATTCTCGTCTTTTGTCATTTATTTTTAATTCAAGGGTAAAAAAAGAAAGGAGCTATTTTTAAAACTTTTTAGTTACCGACATCTTCGGTACGCTCCCAATTAATAGTATAAAAAAACAAATATAAAATCATTTATTTTTAATAAATTTAATAATGATTATTTAACATCACCGGAAAGATAAATCTTAACTTTCATTATATTTTTGGTAAATGAGAATTAAATTTAATATAATCTATTTCTGCATCTTTAAATTGAGTTTCTAATTTTTGGATGGGTTACACTTTATTGGACACTAATTACGTAGACAAGTGAACAAATTAGTGAAAAGAAAGGAAGTATAATTATGGCCAATATTAACTCATATTCAGATGAATTTAAAAAACAAATAGTAGCTTTATATCAAAGCGGTAAGTCAGTGTCTTGTCTTGCTAAAGAGTACAATGTTACAAGAGCAGCTACTTATAATTGAATTAAGCAATTTACTAATTCAGGTAGTTTTAAAACTAAAGATAATCGTTCTGTTGAAGAAAATGAATTAATTAAATTAAGAAAAGAATTAAAACAATTAAGAATGGAAAATGATATTTTAAAGCAAGCAGCACTAATAATAGGCAGAAAGTAGAAATTATTGCTAAAAATAAAGTTAAATATAAAATTCGCACAATGTGTCGTTTTTTGAAAATATCTAAATCAACATATTATTTTAACTTAAAGAAAAAAGAAAATAAAATCAAAAATAATATGTATGATGAAGCTGTTATTAGTGCTTTTAAAGAAAATAAAGAAGTTTATGGTACTAGAAGATTAAAAAAAATTTTAGAAAACCAAGAAATTTATTTATCACGCAGAAAAATTAAAGAAATTATGAATAAGCATAATTTAATATCAAAATACACTAAATTATCATTCAAAAATCATCATAATAAAGTCAATAATAGTCAAATAACCAATCTTGTTAATAGAAACTTTAATAATAGGGTTAAAAATGAAGTTATTGTTAGTGATTTAACTTACGTTCAAGTTAATGGTAAATGAAACTATATTTGCCTATTAATAGACCTATTTAACCGCGAAATTATTGGACATAGTGTTGGAGTTAAAAAAGATGCATTACTAGTATATCAAGCATTTATGCAATCAAATCTCTGTTTAAAAGATATCCAAATATTTCATAGTGATCGAGGTAATGAATTTAACAATAAAATTATTAATAATCTTTTATTAGCATTCAATATTACTCGATCTTTAAGCAAAAAAGGTTGTCCTTATGATAATGCTGTTGCTGAAGCAACTTTTAAAACTTTCAAAACTGAATTTATTAATGATAAAATTTTACATCATTAATCCAATTAAAATTAGAATTATTTGATTATATCAATTGATACAACAACATAAGAATCCACAGCACTTTAAACTACTTAAGATGATGTTATTGATGATGTAAAAGCATGGCAAAATCGACCATTAGATAGTATTTATCCGATTGTTTATTTTGATTGCATAGTAGTTAAAATACGACAAGATAAACGCATTATTAACAAATCTGTGTATATAGCTTTAGGAGTTGATTTAGAAGGTAAAAAAGATGTTTTAGGCTTATGAATTAGTGAAAATGAAGGTTCTAAATTTTGATTAGCCAATTTCACAGAAATGAAAAATCGAGGCTTAAATGATATTCTTATTGCTTGTAGTGATAATTTAACAGGAATGTCAGAAGCAATACAATCAGTTTATCCTAAAACAGAACATCAATTATGCATCGTTCATCAAATTAGAAATAGTTTGAAATATGTCTCATATAAGCATAGAAAATCTCTAGTTGCAGATTTAAAACCAATTTATACTGCATGTAGTGAAGAACAAGCAATGCAGGCTTTAGAAACATTTGAAAATAAGTGAAATAAACAATATCCTCAAATTGCTAAATCTTGATATAAAAATTGAGAAAATTTAATAGTTTTTATTAGTTATCCAACAGAAATTAAAAGAGTAATTTATACCACAAATGCTATTGAATCTGTTAATAGTCAATTACGAAAAGTTATCAGAAATAAAAAAGTTTTTCCTAATGATATGGAATAATTGAAAATATTTTATTTAGCAATTGAAAATATAACAAAAAAATGAACAATGCCCATTCAAAATTGAAATACAGCAATTGCTCATTTTATGATAAAATTTGAAGATAGAATTAATCTTAACTAGTACTTTGTAAAACAAAGCTACGTAATTATTTTCATCTTGCATTGAAGAAGCAAATGAAGATTTACTAATATCCATTTTTATTTCTCTCTTTCTAATCTATGAAAAATATCCTTCTGATTAATATAATTTAATAAAAAACTAATATAAATAAAAAATACTTATATTAGTAATGAACATATATTAAATTATTAATAATACTATCACAAATATTGATTTTAATAAAATTTAATATTTCATTTTATTACTAAAATAATTTCTTATAATAAATATTACAAATAAAGTAATTTCTCGTTTACAAAAAAATATTAGATATAATACTTGTAAACTAAAGATATAGTTTTTGACCTATTGTTTTATTTTTTAACAAATAGGTTTTTATTTTAAAAGAGGGACAAAATGAAAACAATTAAAAAAGAACAAATATTTACTAACAAAGCATATTTAATAAATTATGAAACTGTAGAAAAAATTAAAAAACAATTACTAAATTTAAAAGGAGAAAAAATAAAACTTATTGAAAAAAGTGAGAAAATTGAAAAAGAAATTAATAATTATCAAAAAACTATTCAATTTTGAATTAAACAAAATAAAGAAATAGAAGATAAAGTATTTCAATTTAATATTCAAATCTATAAATTAAAGGAACAAAAAATTAACAAAATTAAAAATTTTTTTATTAATCTTTTTTTCATTTGGAAAAATAAATAAAAATAAAAGTATTAATAATTTAATTGAAACAGAAGAAATAAATTGTGAATTATTTAAAAAAACAAAATTAAATAATCAACAAAAAATTAATATTTTAAATTCAAATTATATTGAAAAACAAACAAAATACGCAAATTTAATAACTAATATTAATCAAATAACTGAATATGAAAACAAATTATTAGAAGATAAAAATAATTTGTTAAATAATAATAATTTATTAATTGATTTAATAAATCAAAAAGAACAGCAAGAAAAAGAAACAATTGTCGAAGTCAATGAGCAAATAGTTGAACAATTTGAATCAAAAATATTTCAACTTATTGAAAAAATTTGTGATTTGGAAAAACAATTATTATCTAACAGTAGTGATGAAGGCTTTAATTCAAAATCTACATCAACAGATTCTTTAAATTCAGATATTTCAGTACCTCTAAAATACAACCAAAACCACAAATATCTAACTCTATTAATAAACAAAAAGAAAAAGACATCCCTTGAGAACAAACACTACGTAAATATGAAAATGATATTCCAACAAAAAATTATAAGCAAAGAATAAAGCCAACTAATTCAAGAATAATAAATTTTAAAAATTAAACATATTTAAATAAACGCCTTTTATGGCGTTTATTTAAATTATATATTAAAGAAATTTTCAATCTTTAGAAATTAGCAATATCAACTTTATCTTTTGCTTTTGGTATATCAATTACTGGTGGAGATTCTGGATATACTTTATTCATACTACTTGCTAAATTTCTTACTCATTTACCACGATGATAAATAAATAAAGAAATAATCATTTTAATAACATCACAAGAACGCATAATAGCATAAATATAAACAATATCTAAAGGACTATAATGTACCTCAATAAATAAAATTAATATTGAAAAACATCAAGTAAAACAACTATCAACAAGTAAAACAGTAATTGCTAAACCACCAGCACGAAATGCATAAATACAAGTATACAAAATAGTATAAGCACTAAAAACTATAGCATCAACACGCATCATTCAACTAGAAATTCGTAAGGCTTCTGTTGTTGCATTAAATAATAATTGTGGTAAAAAAAATGAAGATAAAACTAATAAACCAGCAAAAAATAATGAAACAAAAAAGCCTAACCTAATTAAATGTTTAGCATTATATTTAGCACCAATCAAATCATCGGCACCTAAACGATTGGCAATTAACACCGAAGAAGCAATACCAAATCCAATATATAAAGTATAGAACATGGTATTAATCGTGGAAGCAATTGCCGAACCACTTAATGCTTCAAAGCTTCATTGCGAAATTAATCTAATAATCATTGTTGTAGCAACTGCAAATAATAAATCATTTAACATTAATGGCCATGTTTTAATTATAATTTTTTTAAATAAATCACCCCTAATCTTAAACATTTTCAAAACTTTTGGTTGAAATTCATATTTCTTTCATATAATAAAACTACTAATTAATACCAACTGAGCAATTCTCGCTGTTAAAGTAGCAACTGCTGAACCTCGTGCTCCAATTCCTGCAACTGCACCAATACCATTAATTAATAATAAATTTAATAAAAAGTTAATAAATACTGAAACAAAAGTTAATATTAATGGAATATAACCACGTTTTGTTTCACGAAATACTGAAACAAAAGCAAAGTTTATTCCTAACAATGGATAAGAAAAAACAATTCATTGATTATAATCAATACCTTGTGCTGTTGCTAAAGATGCTGAATGAAATTCATAATAACGTAAAATAATTTGTACAAATTGGGGATCGTTTTTATCAATATTATGAACATTCATAAAATCAATAAGTGAATTTTCATCAAAAGCATGATTATAATTTAAAATGTCCTTTAGCTCATTAATATCATTAAGAGTTAATCCTTTAGCAGCACATAATTGATTAAATTTATCCAATGCACTACTAGGACTAGTAGTATAAGAAATTAAATATTCACCCACTGTATAAGATAAAATAATAACTATCACTCCAATTAAAAATCCAAAAATAATTCTCATTCTTACTGTTTGTCTTAAAGAACCATATCTTCCAGCTCCATAAAATTGAGCACCAAAAATACTAACACCGTTGATAAAACCTCCCATAACGGCATAAATAATAACAAAAATTTGATTAGAAGCAGTAACTCCCGAAACAGCAATTTGTCCTGATGAATATTGCAAATGATAAAAATGTTCTAAACCATTATCTTTTCATCAACTTCAATTATCTCAAAGTCCTAATGAAGTAAAAATATCCCTAATATGTTCATTCATTGGCTTTAAATCACTAATAAAACTATCCTTTAATTCTCCAACCATAATATTATCTAGTAAATTCATTGATGCTGATAATATTTGTTGCAATACTGCCGGAATAATAATCATTAATGCTAATAAATACCATTTTTTAGTAGCAAAAAAATTACTAATTTTATGTGGATTTGCTCTATTATTAATTTTAAATCCACTAATTTTCATAATTTCACCCTTATCATTAATTTGCTCTATATTATAATAATAATTTTACATCATTTAAATAATGAGGTTTGAAATTTAATATATAAAAAATCAACATCAAAGATGTTGATTTTTTATAAAAGATACTAAACTGCTAAGTAAAATCTCTACGATTAAATACTAATAATGAAGAACAAAATA
Source organism: Spiroplasma endosymbiont of Dactylopius coccus (assembly GCF_977110965.1). Classification (NCBI taxonomy): domain Bacteria; kingdom Bacillati; phylum Mycoplasmatota; class Mollicutes; order Entomoplasmatales; family Spiroplasmataceae; genus Spiroplasma; species Spiroplasma endosymbiont of Dactylopius coccus. The sequence continues at coordinate 1,581,556 of NZ_OZ373019.1, forward strand.
AACCAATACCAAGCAAAACATACACAGTCAATAAAACTGGAAAATTAAGAATTTTACTATTAGTTGCTTTATTGGTATCAACTTGATAATTTGTGTTAACTTTATTAAAACTAACTAAATAAGGATCTGCTGTCATAGCATACTCACTTGGATAAGCAAAGATTGAACTTTGTTCAGTCGATATTCCATCTCAAATATATTTTAATTGATAAAAAATATTTAAATAACGCATTGCTTTAACTTGTGATGTCTTAGTATTAAGAGCATCATATTGTGATTGAGAAAGAGATGTATTTAAACCCGTAATCATAAGATTTACTGAATAATCAACATTATTGCTACCAACACCATTTGATCTTTTGGGACCAAGGTTATCTAGTCCAACTTTTTTACCTGTCATTAATTCTTCAAAACTTTGTTCTTTTCATTGACGAAAAGCATTACTAATATTGTAAATATGAGTAACTAAGTCCTTAGGAGCATCAGCAGTTGGTGGAGTATTAGTACTACCATTCTTAATTGCTAATACTATTGTTTGTTCTTTTTGATAATCATAATTATTAGGATACTTAACTTCTTTAATATATGTATTGTAAATACTAAACATAGCCTTTTGAATAGATTCAATAGTAGTTGTTGGGTCTTTTCTATATACGTCATTAATTCAATCAATATCAGTTTTATCTAATTTAGCTTTTACATTATTATAAACTGCTAATGACTGTGAAACAACATAATATGTAGGATCAAATGTTACTAAACCATTAATTAATGTCGCAAAAATATTGAATAAGGCAGCCATTCCAATCATAATTGCAACTAAAGTCTTAGCATTTAAAATTAATGAAAATAAAATAGCAATTGAAGAAATAATTAAATCAAAAATAATAGCAACACCAAATAAAATTCATAAATAAGGAAATACCGCATTATAAATAGTTGAGCTACCAATGCCAGGAATAGTAATAACAAAACTAGCAATAAAAATAGATAAAAATAAATATAAAATAATTATCACTTGTAAAGATAATAACTTTTCAGTTCAAATTCTAATTCTACTAACTGGCTTTGATACTAAAATCAATAAAGTACCATCATCAATTTCATCACGAAAAACTTGTGTTGCTTTAACTGAAATAAATACAAAAATCATAATTGATAAAAGTACCGAGAACGATAATACTTTTCATTGTGGTACATAAAAGTTTAATGCTTGATCATAAGTTAATTGTTTTATTGCTTCAGAACCCACAAATAACGAAATTAAAGACCAAGATAAAGCAAGAAAAATTAAAGTTATAATAAAAATAATTCAAGTTGAAGGAGTAGCAATCATCTTTTTAAAAGTATAACGAAATATTGGCATTATTTTTCTCCCTTCTTATTTTTATCATTAGCTTCCATAACAATTCGTTCATACATTGCTTGCAAATCAACAGTATATGGTTTTAAATAAGTAATGATGATATTAGCACTTAAAGCAATTGCTAATACTTCTGCAACTTGTGCTTCAGTTTTAATATTTACCAATAAACGATTTTCATTAACATCTACTGAAAATTTTTTATCTATTAATAACTTCATTAATTTATTATTGTTATTATTAGAACTTATTTCATATAATGAATCAGTTTTATTAACCAATCCTGTATAAACAACTTTACTATAATTTAAAACAGTAACTTCATCGGCTAAATTTTGTAATTCAGATAAAATATGTGATGAAATAAAAACAGTTTTACCTTGTTCACGAAGCTTTCTTAAATCATTAAACAATTCTGTTCTTGCTGTTGGATCAAGATTAGCGGCTGGTTCATCTAAAATTAAGACATCTGGATTATTTAATAGTGATTGTGCTAATAACACCTTTTTCTTCATACCCGAAGAATAAGCATTAGGGTTGCGTTTTTTAAATTTCCATAAATCTAATTCCTTTAAAATCATTTCTGTCTTTTCCTTGGCAATTTTATATTTCAAACCACTAATTTGTCCCGTTGAAATTAAATAATCATAAGTAGTAATTCGTTTAGGAAATCTTGCAGCTTCTGGAATATAACCTACTTGTTTTTTTGCTTCAACTGTTCATGAACGCTTACCATGAATAATTAAATCACCGTGTGTTTCAACCATAGCGCTAATTAAACACTTAATAGTAGTAGTTTTACCTGATCCATTTGGACCAATAAAACCATGAATAGTACCTTTTTTAACTTTAATAATAGCATTATCAACAGCTTTAAATTTTTTAAACTGTTTAGTAAAATCACGAATTAAAACTGCATATTGAGCATCTTCGGGATTAACTATTACATTACGGTTATAATGATTACGTCAGTTTTTAAAATATGATTTAATAAAATTTAGAAATTTATGTTTTTCTTTTGATTTAGCATTAACATCATCTTCAACTAAAGAACTATTAATAACTGGTTTTAATATTTCTTGTTTTTTCATACTCATTCTCCTAACTACTTAAATATAATAATTACTATATGGTTAATATACTTAATACTAATATACTGATATATTATATATTAATTTATAATTCAAAAATAAAAAAAATTAATAATATAAAACATACTAAAAAAATAACAATTACTAAAAACCTATCACTAATTAAAATATCTGATTAATCATAGGTTTTTAATATAACTTTTTATATTCTTAATAAATCAATTGATTTACATCTTTATTATAATTTTTAATTTGATTTAAATAAAAAAAATAAACAAAACTGTTTATTTCATAATTTCACATATAATGGTGGGACTAAATGGACTTGAACCATCGACCTCACGCTTATCAAGCGTGCGCTCTAACCAGCTGAGCTATAGTCCCAAAAAGAGCAAAAAAGAGCAACAGAGATATTATATATTTGTTCAAGCACGATTGCAATATATAATAACAATATTTTATTTAATTTTTATTTAATATTCTTATAATAAAAATTTATATTTTTAAAAGTAAAAAAAATTTTTGTATAATTTATTCATACAAGGTTTTTATTAAGAGGGGATTCAGAATGACAAAGATTAAAATACATATCTTAAAAATTGAAAAATGAAATCAAAATTTAGGAAAAGAAGCAACACTAAATGATGATGATATAAAAGATATAAATGAGAATGAGAATATAGAGAAAATTAATGATGATATTATTGCAAAATCACCTACGTTTTCATAATCATATTTTTATTGTATATTTATTAAAATTTTTTAATAAAAAATACTAAATATGAATTAAGTAAAATGATATAATTTATATATAATTTACTTGTTAAATTATATAAGTTTGAGAGGTAAAAAAATGAATGGCAATAAAAATGAAATGAAAATAAAACTCAAAGAAATTTATTTATTAAAATATAAAACAAATCAAAGTGATGACATAAAATATAAAGCATTTGAAACATTAGAATTAGCAACACTATTTCATTTAAGTTTTAAAGAAATAGTGACAAAATTTGGATATCCTAATCGCGAAATTATTCACTATGAAATTATTGTAATACCATTTAATTTAGATGCAAGTAGAATATTGAATCAAATTAATAAATCAAAATAATATTAAGAAAATATTCAAATATTTTCTTAATATTATTCATTTATATAATTAATTAAAACTTTGCTTATACAATCAATAATTGTAAAAACAATATAAATTTGTTATCATTTTTACATAAAATAATATAGTTCTTAACTTTGGAATGGCAACACTTTTTAGGACTATTTTTTGGTAGACACTTGTTCTTGATATTTGATAGGAGTTAAGTAGTTTAAAGTGCTGTGGATTCTTATGTTGTTGTATCAATTGATATAATCAAATAATTCTAATTTTAATTGGATTAATGATGTAAAATTTTTATCATTAATAAATTCAGTTTTGAAAGTTTTAAAAGTTGCTTCAGCAACAGCATTATCATAAGGACAACCTTTTTTGCTTAAAGATCGAGTAATATTGAATGCTAATAAAAGATTATTAATAATTTTATTGTTAAATTCATTACCTCGATCACTATGAAATATTTGGATATCTTTTAGAACCTGTTTAGGATCTTTTTTAACTTATTTTTGATTAAATTAATATCATAAATGTTATTTTATAGTTGAAAAATAAATTTTTAATCGATAAGTTGTCAAATGATAAAATCTTTTTAACAAAAAAATGACAAAGAAAATAAAATGTTAATTAACTGTCAGGTTAGAAATAATTATTCCCTTTTTTAGTTTAATTATGTTTAAAAGATTCCAAACAGGTTCTTAAACAGCGATTTGATTGCATAAATGCTTGATATACTAGTAATGCATCTTTTTTAACTCCAACACTATGTCCAATAATTTCTCGGTTAAATAGGTCTATTAATAGGCAAATATAGTTTCATTTACCATTAACTTGAACGTAAGTTAAATCACTAACAATAACTTCATTTTTAACCCTATTATTAAAGTTTCTATTAACAAGATTGGTTATTTGACTATTATTGACTTTATTATGATGATTTTTGAATGATAATTTAGTGTATTTTGATATTAAATTATGCTTATTCATAATTTCTTTAATTTTTCTGCGTGATAAATAAATTTCTTGGTTTTCTAAAATTTTTTTTAATCTTCTAGTACCATAAACTTCTTTATTTTCTTTAAAAGCACTAATAACAGCTTCATCATACATATTATTTTTGATTTTATTTTCTTTTTTCTTTAAGTTAAAATAATATGTTGATTTAGATATTTTCAAAAAACGACACATTGTGCGAATTTTATATTTAACTTTATTTTTAGCAATAATTTCTACTTTCTGCCTATTATTAGTGCTGCTTGCTTTAAAATATCATTTTCCATTCTTAATTGTTTTAATTCTTTTCTTAATTTAATTAATTCATTTTCTTCAACAGAACGATTATCTTTAGTTTTAAAACTACCTGAATTAGTAAATTGCTTAATTCAATTATAAGTAGCTGCTCTTGTAACATTGTACTCTTTAGCAAGACAAGACACTGACTTACCGCTTTGATATAAAGCTACTATTTGTTTTTTAAATTCATCTGAATATGAGTTAATATTGGCCATAATTATACTTCCTTTCTTTTCACTAATTTGTTCACTTGTCTACGTAATTAGTGTCCAATAAAGTGTAACCCATCCACAAAAAATAAAAATAAAATAGCAAATTATAAAGGAAATATAAAATTTACAAAACATGAACAAGATGCTTATAAACATATTCAATATTATTTAAGGAATTATAAAAATGAAAGATAAAGCAAATTATGTCAAATTAACAGTAAAACTAAGTAACACTATTGAAGCAAAATATTATGAAAAAGGTAATAAAGAATTATATTATAGTGTTCGTGGTCAATGAAATGGATTGAACTATGTTACTTTAATTTTTAATAACCCAAAATTTTATAGACGCTGTATTTTATTAAACAAAAATGATGAAATTTTAGTAACTGGTCAAATTTTTAATACTTTAAATATTCCTAAAAATCGTGCATTTTGTTCAATTAATGTTAAATGATTTAAAAAATGAAAAGAGTAAAAAATGATATTATGAAAAATTTTATTAATAGTACCAATATTAATAACAAGTATAACATTAATAATATTTTTAATTTATATAATTAAAGATTTAAAAAATGAATATAAAGTATTAAAAATATTAAGTGAAATTGCTAATCAAATTAAAAATAAGGAGAATAAATAATGATAATATTACCTATTTTGTTTGAAAATAAAGATGAAATTGAAATATTATCACCATTTCCGAAAGCAATTCATACAAGTAATGATATTAGAGCAATTATTTTAAGACAATATCCAAATGTTAAATCAAAACATATAATTGTTTCTGACCCTGAAAGTAATGTTGCATTAATAGTTGGTGATAATGATGTTTATCAAGGTTGAATTAAAGTAACAATTAAAAAATTAGAAAATTAAAGGAGAATAAAATGCCAAACGAAAATACAGAATCAAATTATACTTTAACTAAATTAATTAGAATTGGAATAAGTCCTATTTGTGCAATGATTGGTACAAGTGCTTATTATGGTCAAGTAATTTCAATCCAGTATTAGGTTCAATTAATAGTTTATTATTTGGTAAAAAATTAGGTTTAGATATATGAAATTTAAACCAAATGCCAAGTGTAAAAACTAAATTAATTAATAGTTCTAAAAAAATATTATTAGGATTAGGAACAATTGGATTAGTAAATTATGCAAAATTTATTAATACAGATATTATTCCTAATCCAACTGAAAGTCCAATAACAACTACAACATCTATTCCTATAACTACAACAACAGAAATTACAACAACAACTACACAAGGTCCAGCATGATTACAATTATTAAATAAACAAGAAAATCAATCACTAATGGATTGAGATACTTATATTTCATTAAATGCTTATGGTATTTCAAATCTTATTAATGGAATTACAGAATTAATACCTAATAGATTTGAAACTATACGTAAAATAGCAAATATGGCAACTGGTGGATGTTTAATATCAAGTGGTGTTGCTATGGGTATAAATAATGATTTTAATAATGCTTATGCAATCCCTACTATTGTTGCTGGAGCAAGTGAAATTATTCATAATTTATTACCTATGGAAATTATAAATAATAATGAAGAATTACAAGAAACTTCATTTACAAATGAACATGCTAGATTAGTTAATAATAGTGAAATAAACAATTATGGTAGTAATTTTCATGAAGTATCATTACATGATGATAATAATTCATTAAATTGAGATTATAACCATATGAGTTTATAAAATAAAATAATTGAAAGGAAAATATTGATATGAAAAAACTTATACATGAATTAATAATTATCGGAACAAGTGTTGGAACATTAATTTGTAGAGAATTAATTGTTTTATTAAAAAGATTTATTACAACTCCAAAACATGTTAGAGCAAATAAAAAAATTATAAAACATCAAAAAAAATTAGCAAAGTTAAATGAAAAAATTAATAAAGGAGAAAAATAATATGACAAAAATTGAATTTAATGAAAAATATAGAAAAAATAATATCAAAATTGATAGAGATTTTGATTTAGATATAGGAAATTGTTTTAAATTTTCTGATATTGATATATTAGAAAATGCTGTTAATGATTATAAAAAACTAATAAGTGAAATGCCACAATTAGTTAAAGATTGATTATTGGGATAAGATTAGGAGAATGTTAAATGTTAGAAAATGAAAATAATGTTCAACAAACAACTGAACCTTTAACTGAAAATAATGCTTCTTCACAAGAAATAGAAAATAAAGTTAATGAAGCAGAAAATAAGTTAAATAAACTTAATCAAGAAATTAAAGAAAAAGAAATTATTAATATATTTAAAAAATATCAAGTTAAAACTGAATTTTATGATTATTTAAAATTTAAAACAAGTAATATAGAAAATTCAAAAATTGAAGAAACTATTAAAAAAATGATTAAAGAGCAACCAGTATTTAAAGAAATAATTAATACAGGTGGTAAACAACAAACAATAATAACAAATCAACAAAATTCAATAAAAAGTACTTTATTGGATTATAAGAAGAAAAATAATTTATAACAGAAAGGAAATAAAAAAATGTCAGTACCATTCAACCAAAATTTAGATAATACCGAAAAATTAGTAGAAGCACCTGAGTTTATAGAGTTTTATAAACAATCAAATTCACCATGAGCAAGTTTTTTTCCTATTGAAATGGTTAATTCTACAAAAATTGAATTTATAGTTAAAAAAACCAAAAAATTCAGAAATTAAAGTACTAAAATGAAATGATAAAAGCAAAGGATTAGATGTTAGTTACGCTGAAACTATTAAAATTTTAAAAGAAATTAAACAAGAAGCAGTTGCAGGTGAAATAATTGCTAATGTTGATTTAAATGCAGAAAATGGACAAAATTTGTTAAATACAATGCAATATGAAGTTGCTAATGATTTAGCGGATTATTTAGCAAATAATGATACAAATGTAATTGCAAAATATGCAACTAAATTAGATATTACTGATAAAACACCAGTAGGATATTTAAAATCAATGCTATCTGCTTGAAATACTTTATTTCAATTAAGAAATAGTAATAATTGTCAACTTTTTATTACTAATAATTTATATGATAGTTTAGTTTATTTAGCAGATAAAGTTATAACAGAAACTTTGATGGTGCTAGTTTAGACCCAACAAAAAAACCAAATGAATTAGATAAATTAAGAGCAAAATTTGAAGGTCAAAAACCAGAAGAAGTTATTACTAATTTATTTAAACAATGAAAATTAGATTATCCAAATTATATAAATTTATCACAAATTCAGATATTTAAACAATTAATTATTATGTTATCAAATAATATTTATTCAACCATGTCTATCAATAAAGGTTTAAATGATGATTATAAAATTTTATTACCTTATTATTTTGAATTAAAATCAAATCCTATACATAGTAATCCTGATGAAATTTGAGAATTTAAAGATGCGAAAGTAATATTAAAATCTGCATATTTTGATTTTACAGATATAAATAATATTAAGTTAAAAAATAATGACATTAGTAAAAATGAATTATTTAAACTAAATGACAATCAATTTAACTGATTATCTATTACAAATGAATTAGAAAGTAATAATATACCATCATTAATTCCTGCTGATTGAACATTAGGTAATGGTGAATATGGAAAATACTTTACAAAAGCGATTATTAGTAGTAATAAAATTGAAAATGCTTTAAATTTATATGGTTCAAATAAATCTCAATTATTTTCTAAATTAGAATTTTATAAAGAAATTTCGCAAATTGATAATAATAGTGAATTTGAATTACAAATTAAAAATCCGATTCATAACTTAAATCGAATTGAAATAAGTGGCATATTTGGTGCTGGCAATTATGATTTAATTTTAATAACTAATAAGAAAGAAATAAAATTAACTAATATAAATTTATTTGATAAATATATTGAAAGCATTTCTTATATCAATATTGAAATATAATTTAAATTATATATAAAATATTTCTAATTAACCAATTCATTATTATCAAATTCTCTGTTTTTAATTATTTTAATGACATCTTTATAGACAGCAATTGTCACTTCAGCACGTGCCATCATTTGCATTGTATTAAAAATAAAGTTTTCATCAGGATTTTTTTTAATTTATACTAAAAATCGTGGTACATGATAAAGTGTTATTTATTTACATTATTTACATTTAAAAGTTTTAATAATTGTTAAAAAAACTTATAAAAATAATACTATATGTTTAAATTAATAGTAAAAAATAATTTACCACTACTTTTCTACATAATTAAAAAATTTTTTTACATTCTTCTTTTTCAAGTTCCGTTTCTAAAAATTTAAAAAATTTACTATTGTTTCTAATTTTTTCTTGTATTTTTTTTAATTAAAAATTTTTCATCAATCATCGTTCAAAATCCTTAAAAATTTATTTTAATTATCAAAATATCCATCAGGATAATTGCCATTTCATTTTTTATCATTATTATTAGTTGGTTTAACTGCAAAATATAAATCTATTTTATAATGGTCGCTTCTTGGACTTTCTCAAATAGAAGCCCCCCAGTGCGCATTGTAATCATGGTCTAAAATAAGTCAAATCATTTGTTTTATGATGTGCTATTGAACCAATTATTAATCCTATTGTTCCGGTTGTCGCACCAGTTAGTGCTAATGCTAATGTTATTTTATTTAAATTTGTTTTTATTCATGTTTTCATTTTAAATGACTCCTTATTTTTTAATTTTAAATAAACATATAAAATAAAACAGAAATAATTATTGAAAATATTGATAAAATTAGAAATAAAATACCTCAATTTAATAGTTTATGTTTTTTGGTAGCTATAATAGAATTAATTTTAATTTGTTCTGATAAACGCAAACAAGTTTCTTTATTTTTTAAAACTTCTTTTTTAATATTACTTATTTTCATTTTTTGTAAATCTTTATAATATAAACTAAAATTATTTGTTTTATTTTTATTAAGTGTTTTTGGTCTACTTCTTGGAGAAATTGATCAAATAAAAATAATTATTGATAAAAATAAAAACAATATATATAAAATTGTGAAAAGAAATAAAAAAAATGTAGTAATTTTAATTGATGAATATTCAATATCTTTAAATATGGGTATTCAACCAAAAGGCATTCCCAAAAGGACACCAGAAATAGCCGTTAATATACTAGCTTTTATATCAAGTCTTTCTATTTGCTTTTTAATTTCATTTAGCAAATCAGTTTCTTTATCATTCATTGTTCAATTTTTCCTAGTTATGAGTTTTTTTATAAATATTAAAAAATAATACTTATTATTTCTTAATTTTACTTTTAAATTGTACTTATTTTTTGATATTTTTGCAAATATGTTTTTAAATATAAAATAAGGCCTAAACCAAAGCCATTTATTTTGTGAGACCTATACTATTAATTCTATTGCAATTATTTATTATATTTTAAATATGAAAGCAATTTTTTAAATATTTTTTATTTTATTTAAAATTACACTTATATATCTATATAATAAACAAGTAAATTACTATTTTAAAAATATTTACAATAAATTTAGAAATTTAAAAAATGGTTAGGAGAAAAACATGGATTTTAATTATCGATGAACTTATAAAGAACAATATCCTAAAATTGATAAATTAATTTTAGAACATATAACAAAGAAATGAGAAAAGTGAGATTGAAGAATAAAAAATACAAGAGATAAAAAGAAATATAAAATTGTTGATTATCAATATCGAACAAGAAAAACAATGTATGGATTAATAACTTATAAAAGAAGAATTTATGAATATTTTGATGAAAAATTACAAAAATGAGTTCGTGTTTGTTTAGTTGATGAAATACTAGAACTGCCAAAATACAAAAGAATTGGTGAAGATATTGAAGATACTATTATTGAAAATTTTGCAGATGGAAAAAGATATCGTGATATTTGTGTGATTTGTAAAAAAGCAGGTATTAGTGTTAGTAGTGTTCATAGAGTTTTTAAAAATTTAGAAATATTTGAAGCAAACCCAGTAAAAGTAAAATTAGAAAAAAATCAACCTATTTTTGTAGCAATCGATGATGGACACCGCAAGTTTTGAGACTTTAAACGTAAAGGTACAAAACATTCTATCCGATTAATAGTAACATATACAGATAATATTAATCATAAAGTACAAAATAAAAGAGTAAAAGCCATTATAAGAAAAACAAGAACACCAATTGGAGTTAAAAAAACTGCTGAATTTGTTAAAGAACATTGTCAAAAATTTTATGAAAATATTGCAAAAGCAAAAATTATTATTTGTGGTGATAGTGCAGGATGAATTAAAGAACTTGCTAATTATTTAGGTGCACAATTTGTTTTAGATAAATTTCATTTAATTAGAACATTATATCTTGGAGTAATGGCTGGAAATAAAGAAAAATATTTAAAAGAATATAATCACTGTAAAAATTTAATTAATAATGGTCAATATGAACAATTAATTGATTACTTATATAACCAATTAGATAATCATAAAAAATTAAAAAAACAATATTTTAAAAATAATAAACAAGGTATTGAAAATCAAGGCGCTTCTTGGAATAAAGGTTGTTTTACAGAAGGTAATATTTGACATATTTTAAAAGAAATGCTTGGTAATAGAACATATAATATTAGTATTTACATTAAAATGGTTATTTTTAAATGTAATAAGATAAATTTAGAAACATAATTTAATGAATGTAGTAATTACTGATTATTTCACAATTTGCAATAGCATCTCAAAAATTATTATTTTTTATTTTTCTTTTTAAACCAATAATTAAGAATGTTAATGACAAAATTATAGACACAAAAATTGGAACTACAATTGTAGAAAAAATAACTGCAATTTTTAACCATAATAAAGGATAATTATAATAATTATCAATAATATAACAACTTCCAAAATTTTTAAAAGAAATATTATTATTGGTTAATATGTAATATCAACTATATTTACTTCATAAAGTAAAACCATTATATTCAAATGTTAAAGTTTCTGAATTTTTAAATAAATAATTATTTTAACAGTTACTACTTCTTTTCCAGGAAATAAACTAAGTAATAATAGTCCAATAATCATAATTAAAATAGTTAAAATAAATAACAATACAGTTATTAACTGTAATTTTTAAGTTTCATTTTTAAAATCTCCTTAATTTTACTTTACAAGTTTAGCATTTAACAAATTTAATTATAAGTATTTTAGTTGCAATAAATTTAAAAAAATTATATTATTTAAATACAATTTCATAAAAATCCAAATTATTTCTTGTCTAAATTTATAATAAGACGATATAAATTAATTTATTCCGGATTTTTGACAATCTCCCTAATATTATTTGCAATCACGGTTTTAATTACAATTACTGGTTTATACTTAATTTGATTTAGTAACTTTTATTTTAAATTCGATAATAAGGAACAATGTCATTCAAATTTTAAAGATGGATATACAATATTAAAACATTTTGGTTTAAGTTATACTATTAGCACTTCGGCAAGTTCTTTCTGTAACTTAAATCATTTTCCTGACAATTACTATCCTTGAATTCAATTACAGATTGGAGTTATCTTTTGTATAATTATCGTTCCAATTTTATTATATACAGTATTTCTATTCATAGTAATTATTTTTATTTTTAAAATAAAAGAAAAAAATAATAATTTTTGAGATGCAATCGAAAATTGTGAAATTATTAATAATTACTATCTTCATTAATTTTTATTAATATACTTTATCTTATTAATATTTTAAAAACTAAATATTTTCTAAATATTATAATATTTTTATTATAATGTTTTTTATTTTTTTAATAATTTTATTTTATTCTTTTAAAAAATAACTTCCCTTGATAATTTTGATTAGTTTTATCACTATAGTTTTTGCTTCCAATATATAAATTATTATCTGCAGGTAATAAACTTACTACCGCACCATAATCTTTATTTCAACCAAATACTTCAGTAAAAGTAATACCACCATCAGATGACTTATATAATCCACCTTTAAAAAATTTATTATCAATAACTTGAACTCTACTTCCAACATATAAATCATTATTAACAACAGCTAAACTTCAAATTTCACCATAATTTTTATTATTTCTTCAACCAATAGTTTCTGTTATTTTTTTCTCCTTTAAGAGAAAGTTTAAATAGTCTACTTTCATATAGTTGATTTCTACTTCCAATATATAAATCATTACCAAAAACTATTAAACTCCAAACTTCACCATTATTTTGATTTCATTTTTTTAATAATTCTAATATTCCATTAGGCTTAAATATTAATAAATTTCCAGTATATGTACCAGTTTTAGTACCAATATACAAATCATTATCAATAACCGCTAAACTTCTAACTTCACCATATGTTTCAATTCAATCCTTAATTTCTGATACTTTTTTATTAGATTCAATCATAAATAACTTACCATAACAATCAAAAGTTCTTGTTCCAACATATACATTATTTGGATGGGTTACACTTTATTGGACACTAATTACGTAGACAAGTGAACAAATTTTAGTTAAAAGAAAGGAAGTATAATTATGGCCAATATTAACTCATATTCAGATGAATTTAAAAAACAAATAGTAGCTTTATATCAAAGCGGTAAGTCAGTGTCTTGTCTTGCTAAAGAGTACAATGTTACAAGAGCAACTACTTATAATTGAATTAAGCAATTTACTAATTCAGACAGGTTTAAAACTAAAGATAATCGTTTTTTTGAAGAAAATGAATTAATTAAATTAAGAAAAGAATTAAAACAATTAAGAATGGAAAATGATATTTTAAAGCAAGCAGCACTAATAATAGGCAGAAAATAGAAATTATTACTAAAAATAAAGTTAAATATAAAATTCGTACAATGTGTCGTTTTTTAAAAATCTCTAAATCAACATATTATTTTAATTTCAAGAAAAAAGAAAATAAAATTCAAAATAATATTCATGATGAAGCTGTTATTAGTGCTTTTAAAGAAAATAAAGAAGTTTATGGAACAAGAAGAATAAAAGTTGTTCTAGAAAATAAAGGAATTTATTTATCAAGAAGAAAAATTAAAGAAATTATGAATAAGCATAATTTAATATCAAAATACACTAAATTATCATTCAAAAATCATCATAATAAAGTCAATGATAGTCAAATAACCAATCTTGTTAATAGAAACTTTAATAATAGGCTTAAAAATGAAGTTATTGTTAGAACCTGTTTAGGATCTTTTTTAACTTATTTTTGATTAAATTAATATCATAAATGTTATTTTATAGTTGAAAAATAAATTTTTAATCGATAAGTTGTCAAATGATAAAATCTTTTTAACAAAAAAATGACAAAGAAAATAAAATGTTAATTAACTGTCAGGTTAGAAATAATTATTCCCTTTTTTAGTTTAATTATGTTTAAAAGATTCCAAACAGGTTCTTAGTGATTTAACTTACGTTCAAGTTAATGATAAATGAAACTATATTTGCCTATTAATAGACCTATTTAACCGCGAAATTATTGGACATAGTGTTGGAGTTAAAAAAGATGCATTACTAGTATATCAAGCATTTATGCAATCAAATCGCTGTTTAAAAGATATCCAAATATTTCATAGTGATCGAGGTAATGAATTTAACAATAAAATGATTGATAAACTTTTATTAGCATTCAACATAACTAGATCTTTAAGCAAAAAAGGCTGTCCTTATGACAATGCTGTTGCTGAAGCAACTTTTAAAACTTTCAAAACTGAATTTATTAATGATAAAAATTTTACATCATTAATCCAATTAAAATTAGAATTATTTGATTACATCAATTGATACAACAACATAAGAATTCACAGCACTTTAAACTACTTAACTCCAGTTAAATACCAACAACAAATGTCTACCAAAAAATAGTCCTAAAAAAGGTTGCCATTCCAATTACCCATAGCTACTAAACTATAAACTTCTCCTGTTATTTCTGATATTTGTGTCAAAATATTTTGTTCAGGAGAATATCTAAAAAGTCCATTAGCAAAAGTTGCTACATAAACAGTTCCATCATTAGTAACAACTAAACTAGAAATATAACCATTAATACCATTAATTAGTGTTATTATTTTATCTTTTGTATTACTTGCATTATCTTTAATTTTATATACACCATTACTAGTTCCGACATATAAATCATTATTTATATTTAATAAAGTTGATATTGCACCATAAGATTCAGGTCAATTAAAAATATTTAATTTTTCTTGATATACCCCCTCATTTTGAACTAATATTTCAGAAATTGCTATAATACCCCCGATTAATCCACCAGCCAAAACTGCCCCACCAACCATTCCTACAATAACTTTTCTTTTTCTTTTAATTTCTTTTGCAGAAATTAAAATCTTTCCTTAATTTTATTAAATTTTTTGTAAATTAATTTTACATTATTATTAAAACAAATTATTGATATTCTTATTTTAAACATATATAGTGTTTATAATAAAAACACCTCTAATTTATTTAAAGAAATACAAATTTTAAAAAAAAGAAAGTTATATAAATAAAAAAGTAAATTATAAACAAAAATAATATATAAAATTCTAGTAATACTATAATAATAAAAAAATATTAGATAATAGTAATAAAAAAAGAGTCTCAGACTCTTTTTTTATTATATTAACGTTTTGAAAACTGCGGTGCTTTTCTGGCTGCTTTTAAACCATATTTTTTACGTTCTTTTTTACGTGCATCACGAGTTAATAATCCAAATTGTCTTAATAATACTCGATAATCTTCTGACACCTTAACTAAAACATTAGATAAAGCTAAACGTGCTGCACCAGCTTGACCAGTTCTTCCGCCACCTTCAACTTTGATATTAATTTTAAAGTTTTCTAACGTATTAGTTACTTTTAAAGGTAATAACATATCTTGAACTAAGATTTCTTGTTCTAAATATTTTAAAGGCTCAAAACCATTAATTAATATTTTTGATTGACCAGTATTTTTTAAATGAACACGGGCAGTTGACGTTTTACGTCCGCCTGAACTTGAATAAGTTACGGGTTTATTAGATGTTGTCATAAAAGTCTACTCCTTTTGGCCCAATATTAAAACTTCGGGGTTTTGGGCTTGATGTTGATGTTGATCATGGTTATAAACATGAAGATGTGTAAATTGCTTACGACCTAAGGTAGTATTTGGTAGCATACCTTTAATCGCTATCTCTACTAATTCAGAAGCATCTTTAGCAATCATACTTTGTGCATTACGTACACGTAATCCACCAGGATATTGTGAATGGTTATAATACTTCTTATCTTGTAATTTATTACCTGTTAATTTAATTTTGTTTGCATTAATAATAATGATATAATCTCCACAATCTAAATGTGGTGTAAATGAAGGTTTATTTTTACCACGCAATATGATTGCAACTTTAGTTGCAAGACGTCCTAAAATTAAACCACTGGCATCAATAACATATCACTTTTTTTCAATGTTACTGAAATTCATTGTTGTTTGACGCATTTTTTTCTCCTTACAGTGTAATTTTTACCGGGACTACATTGCTTAAAGCATTAATAATTATATAGAAACTTATTTAAAAAAACAAGTATTATCAAAGATTTAATAATTATTTTTACACAAAATTATGGATTACAAAATAAATAATTAAAAGTTATAACTAACTCTTATAAAAATATTTATTTTTTAAAAATATAGTATTATTTTCTAAAAAATAATTACAAACTATTGAAGAATATGAAGAAAATGAAAACAATAAATTAAAAACTAAAAATAAATTAAAAGGAGAATAAATAACCATGAAAAATTTAATAAAACTAATGACAACATGTTCTTTATTAATGGCAAACATAATCTCAACATTAAGTAATGCAAATCATAATACAAGTAATTTTCAAAATAATTTTTATACTTTAGGAGACAGTTTATCAGATGTAGGAGCATTGGTTGGTGCAGGAAGTCAATTTTTTCAAAATATTCCCCTCCCAGAGGAACTTATGAAATCTCATGATGTACAATTAAAACTTCCTTATTATCAAAATCGATCTTGATGTAATGGCCCTGTTGTAACCGAATTAATTAGTAAAAAATTAAAACAAAAAGTTACAGCTGGATGAGACTTTATAGCATTAAAATGGATGGGTTACACTTTATTGGACACTAATTACGTAGACAAGTGAACAAATTTTAGTTAAAAGAAAGGAAGTATAATTATGGCCAATATTAACTCATATTCAGATGAATTTAAAAAACAAATAGTAGCTTTATATCAAAGCGGTAAGTCAGTGTCTTGTCTTGCTAAAGAGTACAATGTTACAAGAGCAGCTACTTATAATTGAATTAAGCAATTTACTAATTCAGGTAGTTTTAAAACTAAAGATAATCGTTCTGTTGAAGAAAATGAATTAATTAAATTAAGAAAAGAATTAAAACAATTAAGAATGGAAAATGATATTTTAAAGCAAGCAGCACTAATAATAGGCAGAAAGTAGAAATTATTGCTAAAAATAAAGTTAAATATAAAATTCGCACAATGTGTCGTTTTTTGAAAATATCTAAATCAACATATTATTTTAACTTAAAGAAAAAAGAAAATAAAATCAAAAATAATATGTATGATGAAGCTGTTATTAGTGCTTTTAAAGAAAATAAAGAAGTTTATGGTACTAGAAGATTAAAAAAAATTTTAGAAAACCAAGAAATTTATTTATAACGCAGAAAAATTAAAGAAATTATGAATAAGCATAATTTAATATCAAAATACACTAAATTATCATTCAAAAATCATCATAATAAAGTCAATAATAGTCAAATAACCAATATTGTTAATAGAAACTTTAATAATAGGGTTAAAAATGAAGTTATTGTTAGTGATTTAACTTACGTTCAAGTTAATGATAAATGAAACTATATTTGCCTATTAATAGACCTATTTAACCGCGAAATTATTGGACATAGTGTTGGAGTTAAAAAAGATGCATTACTAGTATATCAAGCATTTATGCAATCAAATCGCTGTTTAAAAGATATCCAAATATTTCATAGTGATCGAGGTAATGAATTTAACAATAAAATTATTAATAATCTTTTATTAGCATTCAATATTACTAGATCTTTAAGCAAAAAAGGTTGTCCTTATGATAATGCTGTTGCTGAAGCAACTTTTAAAACTTTCAAAACTGAATTTATTAATGATAAAAATTTTACATCATTAATCCAATTAAAATTAGAATTATTTGATTATATCAATTGATACAACAACATAAGAATCCACAGCACTTTAAACTACTTAACTCCTATCAAATATCAAGAACAAGTGTCTACCAAAAAATAGTCCTAAAAAGTGTTGCCATTCCAACTTCTAATGTAACAAATATTAGTTACATGTTTTACTATGCAAAATACTTTAATGGAAATATTTTAAACTGAAATACTTCTAAAGTAACAGATATGAGTTACATGTTTTGTAATGCTCTTGAATTTGATAAAGAGCTTTCAAAATGAAATACTTCTAAAGTAACAGACATGCGTAGTATGTTTGCTGGTGCTGAAAAATTTAATCAAGATCTTTCAAATTGAGATACTTCTAATGTAAAAGATATGAATTTTATGTTCTATGATGCAAAAAAATTTAATCAAGATATTTCAAAATGAAATGTAAAAAAAGTCATAGAAATATATTGACTTTTTCTGGAATTCAGGAATAACTGATGACAAAAAAATACCAAAATTCAATAACTAACTTTTTTAAATTAAATACTAAATTTTATTATATAAATTTAAATTATTTTTTAAAAATAATAATAACTAAAATTTAATGATATTTAATTGCAAAAATGAAAAATAATATTTGACAAATAACATTACTTATCCTATAATTAACAAGCATTCACGAAAGCAGCAAATAAGTATTATTAAGTTGCAAATAGTTTACCCTCAAAGATTATTCTTTTTATTAGTAGAATTTTCTATTAATCTTAATAGTAACCAGTGCTGTTCTGGCGAATTGTAAACTATCTTAATGAGAACTTATTAAAGTCTCTTTGTGTTTGTATACATTCCAAGGAGGTTTTTATTATGTCAAGATATACTGGTCCGGTTTTTAGAAAATCAAGAAGATTAAACTTCTCAATTCTTGAATCTGGTAAAGAATTTGCAAAAGGAAAAAAGCGAATATTCGCTCCTGGACAACACGGTCAAAAAAGAATTAAACTTTCTAACTATGGATTACAATTACAAGAAAAACAAAAAATTCGTTTCACTTATGGTTTAAATGCTCGTCAAATGAAAAATTTATTTGATGAATCAAAAAAAACTCATGGTGTTACTGGTACTAACTTGTTGGTATTCTTAGAATCAAGATTAGATAATATTGTTTTTCGTTTAGGTTTATCTTTAACAAGAAAAGGTGCTCGTCAATTAGTAAATCATGGTCATGTTTTAGTTAATGGTAAAAAAGTTAATATTCCTTCATATCGTGTTAAAATAGGAGATAAAATTACTATTACTGAAAAAGCACAAAAAAATGCAAAAATTATTGAAGCATTAAGCGCTAATGCTTCAACATTACCATTTATTGAATTCAATAAAAAAACATTTATTGGTACATATGTACGTCATCCACTACGTGACGAACTAAATACTGATATTAATGAAGCATTAGTTGTTGAATCATATGGACGTGCTTAAAATTAATAATTAATTTAAAATCTGTTATCAATTGATAACAGATTTATTTTTTTAGATGGTAAATATCAATAAAAGCATTTATCATTTTTTTTATTTTTTCAAAAATAAAATATAAATTAATTATCTATTAATTAATTTTCTTAAAACAAAAGTAACAATTAATTTTCTACAACCACTATGTTAATTAAATTAAATGATATAATGTTAATTATAGATGAGTAAAGGAAGAATAAAAATGATTAAAAATGAAATTTCTGAAAAAATAGTTAGTATTACTTTTGTGATAGCTGTTATGATAACAGCTATTGGCTGATTAGGAATTAGTAAAAACAAAAAGAAATATTTAATTTTATGAATAGCTATAATTCCTTTAATTTTTAGTAACATATTTTCATTTTTTACTAAAAATTATTATGACAATATTTTACTAATATCAGTATTAACGATATCTTATTTAATTTATATAGGTTTTTTAATCATTAGTACTTATCGATTTATTAAGACAAAAGACAAAAAAGAAAGTAATAATAAACAAGTAGAAAATACTATTGATTTAATAAAAAATAAAATATTGTAAAAGTTACCCCAAAGGGTAACTTTTACATGTTCTCTATAAATAATGATCTTAATATAAGTTCATACTATATAACATTATGAAAACTATTTGAACCATTACTATTATTAAGAATATGTTCTTGATTTGCTGCATCAATAAAATTTTGTTGTCTTAGAACCTGTTTGGAATCTTTTAAACATAATTAAACTAAAAAAGGGAATAATTATTTCTAACCTGACAGTTAATTAACATTTTATTTTCTTTGTCATTTTTTTGTTAAAAAGATTTTATCATTTGACAACTTATCGATTAAAAATTTATTTTTCAACTATAAAATAACATTTATGATATTAATTTAATCAAAAATAAGTTAAAAAAGATCCTAAACAGGTTTTTATTAATGGACCATTTTCTAAAATTTGATTAATTCTTGTTTGTAAGTCAGGATTATTAGGTTCTTTATATTTATTAGCGTTTTTTCAAATGCCAGAATTATTTTCTTCAATTCTATTTCTTATTTCTAATATACTTTTTTCAATATTTCTTAATTTTTCTAATTTCATCTTCATCTTTAATAGCCGTTGATGCTGCAGAAATTAACTTAGTAATATCACTGTAAGTTGACATATAAAAAGGAGTACCAGCAATAATATAACCTGCATTTTTTTCTGCATTATAAATTTTCTCTTCAACTTTTAAATAATTAATGATAGTATTAATATTTTCGTTGATACTTTCTTCTTTTGCATTTGGACCATTTTCTAAAATTTGATTAATTCTTGTTTGTAAGTCAGGATTATTAGGTTCTTTATATTTATTAGCATTCTTTCATCTTGAATTTGGTGCTTCAATTTCTTCTTTTCTAGTAACTAATTCTTTATATATTTCTTCTAATTTTTTAAACTTTTCTAATTCATCAACATTATTAAGAGCATTTACTATTTCTTTTAATAGTTGGATATTAATTCGATGTTGAAGTGACATATAAAAAAGATTATAAGAAACAGAATATCCTGCTTTACTTTCTGCATTATAAATTTTCTCTTCAACGTCTATATAGTCATTAGTATTATTAATTAATTTACCTATATTTATTCTGAAACTGTCAATCATATTTTTCTTATATTCTTTAGGTGTGTTTTCTAATGTTTTTCTTAATAAATCATCTAACATATTCTTTATCTTCCTTTGCTTATTAAAATTAACTTAATAAAAATCCTAATATAGAAAATATCTATACTAGGAAAGAACATTTATAAATTACTAGGTAATAATATCATATTTTTTTTAAAACACAAAGAAAAATTACTACTCCAGTTATAAGTAAAAATTAAATGCCTCAACTATTTTTTTATTTTTATTAAAACGGATTATAAATATTTTTTAAATTTTGAATAATATGTTCTCTTACTATTACATCTTTAATTGAATTAGTAAAAGCAGAAATTTTAGGCTTTAAAAGATTATAACGACCCATATTTTTTGGAAGTGTAGTATCTATTCTTGGCATATCTTTTAAATTATTATCAAATACTTGTACTACTTCCGAATATAAATTAAGTATATTAGCATAAGCATTAAAAACTAATACCATATAATTAACATCTAAAAAATTATCAACTCCGTGTTGTTGCAAGAGTTCTATAATTATTTTTTTATTAGCATTGATATCACCTGTTGATTCCATTTCTTTTAGAGCATTAGCAATTTTATCAGTTTCATCTACTCTTAATATACCTATCATTTTTAACTTTTCAACAGTACTGTAACATTCCTCATAAGTTGTATTATTTTTTAATTCATTTATACTCTGTTTTAATGTTTCACTATTTTGATATAAATCAATAACGGTGTTAATGTCTGTTACATTAACATTTAAAAAATGAAGATTATTATCAATACTGCTAAATATTTTATGAGTAACAGAAGTTGTTGGTATTTCATTTTTAATAACACCATAACTTAATATTTTATTACCGAAAACACTAGTACCCATCATAATTATTATGATACTACCTAAAATACTCATTCTAATAAAATTAATTAAAATTCCCGCTGTAGCATTTATTGCTTTGTGTTCAATTTTATTTTTATTAAAAAGTACAAAATATAAAATAATATAGATTATTCAAAATAAAATATTAATACCAATAATTCAAACAATAGCATATATCAAAAATCCAATATTATCAGTTAATAAATTCTTAAATGAAGCAAAACTACCGCTAAGGTCACTAAACCATGGTGATACCATATTTTTAAAAGAATTTATTAACATTGGTTTAAATGCCAACATTAAACCAATACTAAGTAAATTACCAGCGCTAATAAATGTTAATGCTCTTCCCCCAATAAAAAACCAATAACAATACCAAAAATAATAATAGCAAAAATAATAATATCCCATAATAATGGAGAAACATTAATAAATATCATATTTAAATACCCTTCCTTATTTATGAACAACTATAAAATAATGACGCTTACCTTTTTTAATAACTGTTACTTGATTATTAATTGCATTTTTTTTACTAATAAGAAAATTTATATTGGTAATTTTTTCACCATTAACAACAATTGAACCTTGCATAATTAGTTCTCTTGCTATTCTTTTTGAATTACAAATTTGATTATTAACTAAAAAATCAATTATTTGTTCATTATGATTAAGATTAAAATGTGGTACATCTTTTAAAACCTGTAAAATCTCAGATGATTTCATTTGATGAATCCGGTCGTGGAAAAAAGCATTAGTAATATTAATAGCACTAAAATATCCATTTAATTTATGAATAAATACTGTTAATAAAGCTGCTAAAATCTTTTGTCCATAATGTTGCTTAACATCACTGTTATGAATTACTAAAATTTTTGCTATTTGTTCTTCACTAAATAAAGTTAAAGAATTAAAAAAAGTAGGCAAATCTTTATCTTCTTGATTAAATAAAAATTGATATAACTCATAAGGTGAAGTTTTTTCACTATTTAAAAATATAGCACCTTTTTCGCTTTTACCAAATTTTTCACCATTAGATTTAGTTAATAAATTAATAGTAATACCAGCAGCATAATGTTCATCACCTTTTTGTTTTCTAATTAAATCTAAACCGGAAGTAATATTTCCTCATTGATCACTACCACCAGATTGAATATAACATTGCTCTTTTTCATATAAATGATAAAAATCATACGCTTGTAATACCATATAAGAAAATTCAGTATAAGAAATTCCAGAATTTAAACGATTAGCAATCATTTCTTTGCCTAACATTTGATTAACATTAAAATGCTTACCAATATCACGCAAAAAAGTTGTAATTGTTAGTGGACCTAATCATGTTTGATTATTAATAATTTTAATTGGCTTAATTTTATTGTTTAATGTTCCCAATAGTAATTTTAAAAATGTAATTCAAGTTTCTACATAACTATCACAATAATTTAACAATTGTTTAAAGGGAAGATTATTTAAATCACTTTTCATAGTAATTCACTTTTGATCAAAATTACAAATTTCATATAAAGTTTTTAGTAATGATGCTGATAATCCTAATTCTTCTCAAGGTAAGGGCAATGTTTTTAAAATACTACTTAAAGTTTGTTGATATTGATTATTTGGATTAATACTTTTAATAATCATCTCTAATGTTTCATATTCTTTATCATTTAATAAATTACATGTTTTAATTAATTCTAATGATGTTAAACTATCAATATTTTCATAACTTAATAATGTCACTAACTGCTCTTTTATTTTTCTAACATTAGTTTGTAACACATTTTCATCTAATAAATTACGTTCTTTATTTTTACCACTTGGATCACCAATCATTGCTGTTGTACCACCAATAACAGCAATTGGTTGAAAACCAAATATAGCAAAACGATGCAATAAAATAATTTGTAGTAAATTACCTAAATGTAATGAATCATTACTTGGATCAAAACCACAATATATTCCTTTTCCTAATTTTCCTGCATTAATTACTTTATCTATGCTACTAATATCTTTTAAAATATTACGTCATTTTAATTCGTCAATAATATTGGATTTTATTATATTATTCATAGCATCTCCTATTTATTTTCATCTAAAATATCATCAACTAACAAATCAATAGTTGTAATAACTGTATCGTTATTATTACTTGCATTATTGTAATTAATAGATGTAGTTTCTTTAAATATTTTATCGCGAAATTCTAGATAGCGCGATGGTAAACTATCATATATTTGTTGTTGTTCTCTATTTTTTTTAATTTGTGCAATTCTAGTATTATCAAGATTACTAGAATTATTATACGCTACTTCTTTTTCACGAAAAATATTTTCTTTAGTTTTTTTATCAACATATTGCTCAATAGCGCTAGAACTACTATCGGCTTTTTTAATATTGATTGGAATCGTAGTTATTTTTTGATGATTAAGACCAAATATAGGTGAAATAATACTACTTAATTGATAAGGCTCTTTTTTAGCATTATCAACATTAGTAGTAACATTTTCAATTTCAACTTCTGTATTTTCTATTGTCATAATAACTCCTTAATGATAATCAATAATTAAATTATAACATTTTAATGATTAATTATTCCTAATATAAGGTGAATAATTTTCATAATCTTCATTAAGATAAAAAATTACTAGTGAATATCAATTAATTTTATAAAAAGTACTAATACTTTTCTCAAATTTATTTTTAATAAAAAATAAAATAATAAAAAAGTAGTACTTATTTATAAAGTACTACTAAAAGTGTATTAAATTGATTTTATTCAACACTAAATGTGTCATATAAATTTGAAGTATCAATATTATCAAACCCTACAGCAAAAAACTCACTAATAGATGAATCCAACCCATTAATTATTTTTAAGATTGCAACTAAAGATACGTTTCTTGTTCCTCTTTCAGCATCAGAAATATAATTACGATGTAGGCCGCTTGCTTCTCCAAGTTTCTCTTGTGAAAATTTTCTACCTTTTTGATTACGTAAAGTTTTCATTCGTTTTCCAAAAGCATTCAATAAATCTTGACGACCTTTGCTTAAAATTTCTTTCTTTTTCATTGTATGGCCTCCTCTTATACTTTTTATTATTAACTTACAATGTTTCTTGATACTTTTTCTTAATTTCGCGAATTAAATGATTAACCCCAGACTTAGTAATGACAAAACCAGTTTCTTGATAGTAAAGTTCACCCAATTCTGAAAGTGATGCTTCAGGATTTTTTAATCTTAAATTTGAAATAATTTGAGCTTTTAATGACAACGCTTTGAAAAGTTTTTTATTCTTTAAAACAGAAATCATTATAACTTGCTGGTCTCCAGCATTTAAAATTTTTTGTTGATTAGAAATATCAATATTATTAAAACGATTAATATTATTAAATAATTCTCGTGAAATGCGTTTATCTTCAAAAGCGAAAACTGCTTGTGGACAATCAATTATTTTTAAAAAGTCAGAAATTACATTAGATTTTTTTAGATAAAGCACCCTTTTATTACGACGTTTTATTGTTTTAAAGTTTAATTTAAAAATTTGTAATAAAATATTTTTAATTTTTTTAGCCAACATATCATTATGAAATTGTAATTCCAAATGGTAGTTAGGTGTTGAAGGAGAATTGATACTGCCAACTACAAGGAAGATTCCTGCGATATACGCTCTTATACAATGCTCTTTTATTATATGCTGGTGCATAGCTTCTTTCTCAATAAAAAGATATTTATCTTGAAGCATTAAATCATTAATAATAAAATCAATTTTATTATTAATACGAATATTATACACCTTTGGACGCTCAAATTTATTTAAAACATCGACCATAACTATCAATTTTACGTCTTTATATTGATTTTTTAAAAATTTATATATTAACCTAGTGGTTTTGTTATGAAAACTATGAATAATAATCTCATTATTTATTTTATCTGAATTTGTAATCTTACCATTAATAAGCGAATATGCTGATAGCAAAGATTTCTGACAACAATTTTTAAAACTTTTTTGACAGATTTCATCTTTTACACTTGTTGTAAATGATATCATTACTATCACCTCAATTGTACACTTTATTCATTAAAATTATCAATAAAATTTATTAAATATTGTGCTGCAATCGCTCCATCGTTAACAGCAGTTACTATTTGTCTTAAATTTTTAGCAATTACATCACCAGCTGCATATAATCCTGGGATTTTAGTTTGACACTTATCATTAACTATAATATAACCATTGCTATCACAAATATCTAAATCTTTAACAAATTTTGTAACAGGATCAGAACCAATATAAGGAAATAAGGCATCAGTAGTAATTTCACTAATTTCCTTAGTTTTAATATTTTGAATTTCTAATTTACCTACTTTTTTCTTATCCTCAGTACCTAATACTTTTAATACAACATGATCAGTTATTAAATTAATATTTTCATTATTTTTAACTTTATTAACAGTTTTATCATCAGCACGAAATTGATCACGACGATGAATAAGATTAACTTTATTAGTAAATCTTGTTAAATATAAAGATTCTTCACAAGCAGCATAACCACCGCCAACTACACTAATAATTTTATTCTTAAATAAAGCACCATCACAAACAGCACAATAAGAAACACCACGATTATCATATTCTTCTTCACCAGGAACACCAATTTTACGTTCTAATGAACCAGTAGCTATAATTACTCCTTTAGCAATAAGAACATCACCACTACTTAAAAGGACTGTTTTAATTTTATGATTTTCACTATCTGTAATTTTAATAACCTCATCAGTAACAAATTCAACTTGTAGTTTCTCAACTTGCTTTTGCATTTTTTCTGATAATTCAGGCCCTAAAATATAATCATAACCTGGATAATTTTCAATTTCAGAAGTTTTAATCATTTTTCCACCAACAATATATTTTTCAATAATCACAGTTTTAAGATTTGCTCTTTGTGCATAAATAGCAGCTGTCATTCCTGCTGGACCACCACCAATAACTACTAAATCATAATCATATTTATTTTCTTTATTAGTATGATTTTTCATATAATCATTCTCCTTTACGAAATCTTGATGGTGCAATAATTTGTGCAAATATTACTAAAATAACACCTAAAATAATTCACATTCCAGAAACTATCATTGAAGTTGAAACATTGGCTATTTTCATAATGTCTCTATTATCACGAAGTGGTTCTAAAATCATTCTAATAATACCATAAAAGACAAAGTATAAACTACCTGATACTCCTGCATACGTTACTCGATAATTATTAGGATTATACATAGTATTTAAAGATTTAGAATGTGGTTGCATATTATATTTAATCTTTAAATATCATTTTTTTATCTTTGATTTAACTTTTGAATGTGTTTTAACATCTTTTCAAGGTATTTTTTCAAAACTTTTAACACTATTCTTATTGGGTGTAAAATCAAAATATGCTTGTTTTCAACTTTCATATTTAAATTTACGATATCCATGAATTTTTTTAATAACCGTTCAAGGTTTTAAAAAATCTTTTCCAACAATTGGATTAGTCTTTAAAGGCGAAATAAATTGCGAAGAATCTAATTTTCATGGTTTTTTACTAAATATTTGTCCTGTTTTTGGTACAAAAAACGTTAAAAAGAATCAACCAAATAATGAAGATAATGACTCATATAAAAATAAAGGTTGACGATAAACAGCAACAGGATCTGGTTTATCGCTATTAAAACCATAATGTAAATGATTATTTATTCATGTTGGTAATCAACTGAAAGGATGACCAACATCAGTTCCTAGTAATTCTTGATTAAAAAAATTACCTCATCTACCAATTGCTTGACCTAATAAAATATTTGGAACAATACAATCAATAAAAACTCACATTGAAATTTGTAACTGTTTTGAAGTACGATAAAAAATAAAGAACCCCACTATCATTCCAACTGTAACGCCTCCTTCAATTGCCATACCGCCTCTTCAAACGGCAACTACATCAAGTGCATTTTCAATTGTGCTAGTATTATTAAGAACATATCATGCTCTTGCTCCTATTAATCCTGCTAATGCAATAACTAATGTTCCTCATTCTAAAGTTTTAGTTGGAATATTACGACGATATAATTTTATTCATGAAGCAATGACAGCAGTTAAAAAACCTATTGCCATTAATACTGAATAAATATGAATTCCCGTTCCCGGAATATCGGTAATTAAACTATTGTATCCATCATCATTAATCATATTTTTTCCTTTTTGATAATTTAATAATTAAATTATTTCTTTTTTGTTAAATTTCTAACTATTTGTTTTTGAAAACTAGCAGTAGCGTCTTGACCTTCATCTTTTAACTTTAAACTAATAACTGCTGCTTCAATTAAATCAGCTAAATTTCTTCCTGGACTAACAGGAATAATTATTTTAGGCACTTTAATTTCAAAAAAAACATCAAAGTTATTATGATCACCAAGTCGATCAACTTTAGTTCAACCATCATTTTCAATTCTAATTAAATTAATAATTAAATTTACTTGACTCTCATGCATTATAACATGATATCCATACATTTTGGTAATATCTAGGATACCTATTCCTCTAATTTCAATTAAATTTTTAATAATCGGATTAACTTTTCCTACAATTTTATTATTGACTTTTAAAATATCAATACTATCATCACCAACAAATAAGTGCCCATTACGTAATAAATCTAATGTTGTTTCTGATTTACCAATACCACTTTCACCTGTAATTAGGACACCATAACCAAAAATATTTACTAGAGTACCATGTAAACGTTTAGATTCAGATAAACGTTCAACAATATACGTAGAAACTGTTGCTGCAAATTCAGAAGTAAAAAATAATACTTCAATAATTGGAACTGTTGAATTAATCGCTTTAGCACAGTCACATAATTCTTTTTTAAATTTAAAATTAGGTGTTACAAAAATAGCAGGAATATGATCTTCTAAAATATTACTAAAATGGTTCTTAAATTCTGTTTTTGGTAAAGAGGAAATATATTCGCTTTCTTTACTGCTTAATAAAATTATACGACGACTACGTGAGATTTGTTTAGTTTTAAATCCTGTTAACTCTAAACCACCACGATTAGTACCAATATTAGTAATAATTCTTTTTTCAATTGGAATTTTGGGATTAATATATAAAATTGTTAAATTAAATTTTGTTATTATTTCGCCAACACTAAGGTTTTCCATACTTAATTTCCTGCCTTTTATAATTAAAATTTTTGATTAATTTTAAACATAATATAATTATATATAATATATCAACAGAAAGTTTATTATTAACAAAAAATATACATAAGTTTCTAAAAACATTAAAAAAACTATTGAATAATATAATAAAAAATTTGGATGGGTTACACTTTATTGGACACTAATTACGTAGACAAGTGAACAAATTAGTGAAAAGAAAGGAAGTATAATTATGGCCAATATTAACTCATATTCAGATGAATTTAAAAAACAAATAGTAGCTTTATATCAAAGCGATAAGTCAGTGTCTTGTATTGCTAAAGATTACAATGTTACAAGAGCAGCTACTTATAATTGAATTAAGCAATTTACTAATTCAGGTAGTTTTAAAACTAAAGATAATCGTTCTGTTGAAGAAAATGAATTAATTAAATTAAGAAAAGAATTAAAACAATTAAGAATGGAAAATGATATTTTAAAGCAAGCAGCACTAATAATAGGCAGAAAGTAGAAATTATTGCTAAAAATAAAGTTAAATGTAAAATTCGCACAATGTGTCGTTTTTTGAAAATATCTAAATCAACATATTATTTTAACTTAAAGAAAAAAGAAAATAAAATCAAAAATAATATGTATGATGAAGCTGTTATTAGTGCTTTTAAAGAAAATAAAGAAGTTTATGGTACTAGAAGATTAAAAAAAATTTTAGAAAACCAAGAAATTTATTTATCACGCAGAAAAATTAAAGAAATTATGAATAAGCATAATTTAATATCAAAATACACTAAATTATCATTCAAAAATCATCATAATAAAGTCAATAATAGTCAAATAACCAATCTTGTTAATAGAAACTTTAATAATAGGGTTAAAAATGAAGTTATTGTTAGTGATTTAACTTACGTTCAAGTTAATGGTAAATGAAACTATATTTGCCTATTAATAGACCTATTTAACCGCGAAATTATTGGACATAGTGTTGGAGTTAAAAAAGATGCATTACTAGTATATCAAGCATTTATGCAATCAAATCGCTGTTTAAAAGATATCCAAATATTTCATAGTGATCGAGGTAATGAATTTAAGAACCTGTTTGGAATCTTTTAAACATAATTAAACTAAAAAAGGGAATAATTATTTCTAACCTGACAGTTAATTAACATTTTATTTTCTTTGTCATTTTTTTGTTAAAAAGATTTTATCATTTGACAACTTATCGATTAAAAATTTATTTTTCAACTATAAAATAACATTTATGATATTAATTTAATCAAAAATAAGTTAAAAAAGATCCTAAACAGGTTCTAACAATAAAATTATTAATAATCTTTTATTAGCATTCAATATTACTCGATCTTTAAGCAAAAAAGGTTGTCCTTATGATAATGCTGTTGCTGAAGCAACTTTTAAAACTTTCAAAACTGAATTTATTAATGATAAAAATTTTACATCATTAATCCAATTAAAATTAGAATTATTTGATTATATCAATTGATACAACAACATAAGAATCCACAGCACTTTAAACTACTTAACTCCTATCAAATATCAAGAACAAGTGTCTACCAAAAAATAGTCCTAAAAAGTGTTGCCATTCCAATACTATTTTCTTTGGCATACTTAACAGCACCACTTACTATTTCATCACCAAGGCCGATTCCAAATGCATTTATTATTTTCTTATTTTCTTTACATAAAAAATTTGATAAATCAAATACAAATTTTTTACTTTTCTTTATAGTACCAAATTCTTCATAATTATTAGCTATAACCGAAATAAAAATATTTCTCTTCAAATTATTATTAGTTGCAGAATTAAATATTTCTGCTTT
The DNA here is from genome assembly GCF_977110965.1 of Spiroplasma endosymbiont of Dactylopius coccus. NCBI lineage: Bacteria > Bacillati > Mycoplasmatota > Mollicutes > Entomoplasmatales > Spiroplasmataceae > Spiroplasma > Spiroplasma endosymbiont of Dactylopius coccus. The sequence continues at coordinate 1,612,918 of NZ_OZ373019.1, forward strand.
TGAATCGCAATAATTGTTTAATAATAATGTTTTAAAATTAATGTTTTTAAAACAATTGTGACTTATAGAATTGAATAACTTACCATAAATTGTCAGAGAAAAAGAATCGTTTGAAAACCGTAATTCTGTTTCAGGAATAAATTTACTATATAAACTATTTTCTCCTATTGTTCCATCACCAACACCATAATATTTGAGGCTTTTTAGAAATCTGTGTATCTTTGTTTTACAAAGTACTAGTTAAGATTAATTCTATCTTCAAATTTTATCATAAAATGAGCAATTGCTGTATTTCAATTTTGAATGGGCATTGTTCATTTTTTTGTTATATTTTCAATTGCTAAATAAAATATTTTCAATTCTTCCATATCATTAGGAAAAACTTTTTTATTTCTGATAACTTTTCGTAATTGACTATTAACAGATTCAATAGCATTTGTGGTATAAATTACTCTTTTAATTTCTGTTGGATAACTAATAAAAACTATCAAATTTTCTCAATTTTTATATCAAGATTTAGCAATTTGAGGATATTGTTTATTTCACTTATTTTCAAATGTTTCTAAAGCCTGCATTGCTTGTTCTTCACTACATGCAGTATAAATTGGTTTTAAATCTGCAACTAGAGATTTTCTATGCTTATATGAGACATATTTCAAACTATTTCTAATTTGATGAACGATGCATAATTGATGTTCTGTTTTAGGATAAACTGATTGTATTGCTTCTGACATTCCTGTTAAATTATCACTACAAACAATAAGAATATCATTTAAGCCTCGATTTTTCATTTCTGTGAAATTGGCTAATCAAAATTTAGAACCTTCATTTTCACTAATTCATAAGCCTAAAATATCTTTTTTACCTTCTAAATCAACTCCTAAAGCTATATAAACAGATTTGTTAATAATGCGTTTATCTTGTCGTATTTTAACTACTATGCAATCAAAATAAACAATCGGATAAATACTATCTAATGGTCGATTTTGCCATGCTTTTACATCATCAATAACATCATCAGTAATTTGACTAATAACACTTTCACTAATATCAGCACCATGATATAACTCTTGTAATTGCATTCTAATATCTGATAATGTCATACCTTTTGAATATAAAGAAAGAACTTGTTGATCAAAACCATCAAATCTTCTTTGTCTTTTTGCAACTATTACAGGATTAAAATTACTATTGCGATCTCGTGGTACATCAATCTCAATTTTACCTTGTTGAGTTATTAATTTTTTTGAACTTATACCATTACGAGCATTGTCACTATTACTATGTTGATTCTTATCATATCCTAAATAATTTTGCATCTCAGAATTCAACATTTTTTCTACTAATCTTTTTGTTAATTCTTTATACAAACCTCCCTCTTTAAAAACTGTTGTTAAATCTTCAGTATTTTCTAATAATAAATCTACTGCTTTTGATATTGGATCATTATTATTAATATTTTGCTTTTTAGCCATCTGTAATTCACTCTTTCTAGGTTTATTATAGAATTAATTAAACATAGTTATTTTTGTAAGTTACACAGATTACTAAACATTACCTAATATTTATCATTAATATCCAAATTAAGTGCAGTTAAATCAATTGCATAATAATATCATACTTTAGTGCTTATTTTTGAAGCATAATGAGTACCCAAAAAGTAAATAGGTGTATCTTTTGTTAAAAAAATACCAGTTTCTTCTCTCATTTCATTATAAACTGTTTCCAAAGGATTATTATTTTCCAATCCACCAGTAATTGAACTATATTTACCCAACTTATTTTTATTAAATAAAGGATTACTCTCACATGTTTGCATAAAATAACGACTACCATCATCTTTAATTATAAATGGTAATATTGCAACACCTTTGTTATTACATCAAGGTTCTTCAACACCATGCATAAAGCCTACTTTAATTAATTTAACTCATTCTTTTTTCATATTTATTTTTTTACTTTATAACAAAATTATAACTCTTATAAATAAATATTTCTAATTAATTCTTATTATCATTTATTAATTTAATTAATTCTTGAGCCATAATATTATGTGCTCATTTATTAGGGTGAATGCTATCAAAAAAGAAATAATTATTAATATTTTCTTCATTAACACCTTCATTGAAATGAGGAACAATAATACCATTATTAATTATTTCACTAAAATCAGTAGTAACTGCTGCATCAATAATATTGTTATTAATATTCAAGCTTTTAAACTTATTAATAGCATTTGTTATCGCTGCAAACATATCATATTTAATAATATTTTTTTTATTTTTATTTAATTCTTCAATAACACTATCTAACATTTTATTAAAATTAGTAGTTAAATTTAAAATACGTTCCTTATCTTTTTCTTTATTTTTAAATAAAGGGATAATACTCATATTAGGAACATTACATAATAAAATACGTTGAGCACCCTTATTTATCAATTTAGTTAAAGCATTTTTTATTAACTCAACTGCTTTATTAATAATTTCTTCTTGGTCGTTTAATAATGATTGTTTAAAAGCATATAAAATATCATTACCACCAAACTCTACTAAAATTATATCATTACTATTAATATGATGCTGACTAATTAAAGCATCTACTTGATGAGTAATATCAAAATGATTAATAACAAAACTTTCTACTGTTAATTCTTTTTTTCTACTAGCTAAAGCTCCACTAACTGCATAATTATTACCAATTTGCTCATCAGCAAATAAAAAAAGGTCAAATCTTCAAGCAGAAGTTAAATTTATATGCAAATAATCGGCAATAATTTGTGCTGCCACAGGACCATTAGAAAAAGAATTTTTATAAAATGGTGGTAACATTTTAACTATTTTAGGTATTTTTAAATGCTTAAAAAGAGCTGTAAAACCACTTACTAATGCTCCTGTGTCTGATAAACTATCTCCTAGAACATAAAAATTACCTTTTATTTTTTGATTATCATTCATGACTTCTCCTTCTAACAATAAACTTAAAATGAAAATATCTTAACATAATTGATTTAGCTTGTCATAGTACAAAAAATAATTATGCTAAAAGTGGATATTATCATATTTAAATAATAGAATTTTCTCTTTGTTTATAATTTTTAATAATATTAATAGTAATTAATGTTGCCATTAAACAAGTAATACAACTAATAATATTTAAAACAACAGCAACAATAGTAATTTGATATGAAAAAACTTTATTATCATTAAATTGAGGTAAAAGCACAATAACACTAATAATTTCGCAACTTGTTCCAATAATACCTAAACAAAAACTAAGAAAATCAAGCGAAATACTAAATTGATCTTTTCGATATAATTTCATATTTTGTTTTATCAAAGTTTTCTTTAATCTAATTAAACGGAACATTAAGAAAAAAGGTAGAAAAGCTAAAGTAAAACTAGTAATATCAAAAAAAATTGCAACAACAGTTATTCAAAGTGATGCTTTATCATTATCTCAAAAAGGTTGTAATGCTAAAATACTTAGAATTCCCAAAAAAATACCTATTAAACCAGTTCCAAAACTTATTAAATCCATTTTAAGAATTTTTTTATTAAACTTTAAAAAATATACTCTTTTTTCCAAAGTGACAAATCCTTTCATGTCTATATATAAGTAAAATTTTATCATATAAATGGAAATAATTTTCTCCAATTTTAGATTACAAATAAAAAGAATAACTATAGTTGTGTTATTAATCTATTGTTTGTTGAAATTTCAGTATTTTGTACATTAATTGAATTTATTTCCTTAACAAGAGAGACAATATTTTCTTTAAATAAATTAAGTCTTTGTCTTTTTTTCTAATTTTTATTTCAACTTTATTCAAACTTTTTTTGATATTATAAATTTTTAATCCAATTTTATAAAGTTGCTCTTTTTGATTATTTAAAACAACTTTTTAACATTCTATTCTATTAACTAATCTTATTTCAAAATTATAATAACCAAAAGTGAAAAACTTAACTAATTTACTTTTAAATTTAAAAATCTTACTTGTTTTCTGTTTTTGAAAAACTTCTAATTTTTTAAGACTATTATTATGAAAATTTAAAATAATTTCTTGTTGATTATTAATTTTATATAATTTTTCTTTTAATTCTCATTTTTTACTACTTAATTTACAATTTAATTCTATTTTTAATGCTGTAATTTTATCAATAAGTACCCTTTTCCTTCTGTTTTTGTTCCTCTCACATTAAAGTAAATTCAAGTAATTCAAACTCTAATTCTTTATCTCATGGAAAAAAATTTTCTTTTTCAAACTTAAAAGAAAGAAATTCAAGTTCTTTTCTTTCATCATTAAATACTTCATCTTTTACTTTCACTAAAAATTTTTGCATTCATTGATACTGTTTTTCCATTATTTTTAAATTTTTTTTAAAAAATCTTTTTCAAAAAAAATAAATCAATATTCTAAGTATTGTATATTAGAAGAAGTGCTAAAAACTTCTTTTAACTTTATTATATTACTTTTAACATTTTGTATAGTTGAATTTATAAGTATTTCTTTTAAATTTGGTACTACTTCTAAAGACATTTTATTTCTCCACTTCTTTTGTTAAAATTCAAGAATACTACAGAAAATATTTTAATTATTCTCTATTCAAATCGCGATTAATAACTGCTTTTAAATATTGTCCAGTATAAGACTTAGGATTTGTTATTACTTGTTCTGGTGTTCCTATAGCAATGATTTCACCACCAAATTTACCACCCTCAGGTCCTAGATCAATAATGTAATCAGCAACTTTAATAACTTCTAAGTTATGTTCAATTACAACAACAGTATCACCATGATTAACAATTTTATTTAAAACTTCAATTAACCTTTTAATATCATCAACGTGTAAACCAGTAGTTGGTTCATCTAAAATATACATAGTTTTGCCAGTAGCACGTTTTTGTAATTCTTTAGCTAGTTTCACTCTTTGTGCTTCACCACCAGATAATTCAGTAGCGGGTTGTCCTAATTTTACATATCCTAATCCCACTTCTTGTATCATTGCTAACTTTTTATGGATTTTTGGATGATTAGCAAAAAAAGTTAATGCTAAATCAACAGGCAGTTCTAGTACATCATAAATATTTTTACCTTTATATTTAACTTGTAATGTTTCACTATTATAACGTTTTCCTTCACAAATTTCGCAAGTTACATAAACATCAGGTAAAAAATGCATCGCAATTTTAATAACACCATCACCAGAACAACGTTCACATCTTCCTCCTGGTACATTAAATGAAAATCTACCTTTAGCATATCCTCTAATTTTTGCTTCTGGTGTTTGTGTAAATAAATCACGAATATCATCAAAAACTGAAGTATAAGTAGCAGGATTACTCCTTGGTGTTCTGCCAATCGGTTCTTGCGAAATAGCAACAATTTTATCAATAAATTCAATCCCTTTTATTGCTTTATGTTTTCCTGGTCGTTGTCCCTTTAAACCTAAATACTTTTGAATACTAGTATATAAAATATCATTAACAAGCGTTGATTTACCACTTCCTGAAACACCAGTAACACAAATAAATTTACCTAAAGGTAATTTAACATTTATTTTACGTAAATTATTATCTTGTGCTTCTTGAATTTCAATAACTTTGCCATTACCACTTCTTCTTGATTTAGGTAATGCAATAAATTTTTCACCATTTAAATATTGTCCAGTAATTGAATTAGGATTATTAGCAACTTGCTGTGGTGTACCTTCAGCAATTACTTCACCACCATAAATTCCAGCTTTTGGACCAATATCAATTAATCAATCTGCTGCTCACATTGTATCTTCATCGTGTTCTACTACTAATAATGTATTATCAAGATCTCGCATTTGTTTTAAAGTTTCAATTAACTTAACATTATCACGTTGATGTAAACCAATTGAAGGTTCATCAAGAACATACAATACTCCCGTTAATTGTGAACCAATTTGAGTTGCTAATCGAATTCGTTGTGATTCACCACCAGATAAAGTTTGTGCCATTCGTGATAAGTTTAAATATCCTAAACCAACATTAGTTAAAAAACTTAAACGATTAATGATTTCTACTAATATTAATTTAGCAATTTCTTGTTGATAAGGTAATAATTTAATATTTAACATAAATGTTAAACTTTCTTCGATGTCTAAATTAGTATATTGACTAATATTCATTTCTTTATTATTTTCATCTTTAATTTTAACTGCTAGTGCAAATTCATTTAATCTTGTTCCTTGACAAGTTAAACAAGTACGTTCACTCATAAATTTACGATAATAATCACGGGCAAAATCACTAGTTGTTTCTAAAAAACGTCTTTCAATTAAAGTGGCAATACCTTCAATATAATCATGATTAGGATATTTACGACCATTTGCCGAAGTAATACTGAAAGTAATGGCTTCATCACTACCACACATAATATAATTAAGTTGTGCTTTTGTTAAATTTTTTAATGGCTGATTCAAATCAATTAAATAATGATAACAAAGAACTTTTAATTTTTGTCATTCTAAATTACTAGTACCAACTAAGTTTTTATAATACTCAATGCCACCATCATTAATTGATAATTTTAAATCTGGCATTAATAATTCTTCGTCAACTTCTAATTTTACTCCCAAACCTTTACAATCAAAACACGCTCCACTGGGTGCATTAAAAGAAAATAAACGCGGTTCTAAACTGGGAATTGAAAATCCACAAATTTTACAAGCATACTTTTGAGAAAATAATCACGTTTCATTTGTTTGCGATAAAATAACCTTTGCTAAACCATTACTATGATTTAAAGCAACTTCTAAAGCATCATGAATTCGTGAAATAGTATTATCATCATTGGTAAATTTAATACGATCAATAACAATATCAATATCATGACGTAATGATTTATTCAATTCAATTGGTTCATCTAAACTATATATTTTATTATTAATTTTAACTCGCAAAAAATTTTCTTGTTTTAATTTTGCTAATAAATCTTGATGACTACCTTTTTTAGCATTAATAACTGGTGCTAAAATTTCAATATTAGTATTATCTTCTAACGTTTTAATTTTATTAACCATTTCTTTTAAAGTTTGCGTGCTAATTGGACCATGACTCTTATTACAATAAGGAGTTCCAATCCGTGCATAAAGTAAACGCAAATAATCATAAATTTCAGTAACAGTACCAACAGTACTGCGAGGATTATTACTTGTAGTTTTTTGATCAATAGAAATTGCTGGTGCTAAACCATCAATAGTATCAACATCAGGTTTTTCACTGTTTCCTAAAAATTGACGAGCATAGGCTGAAAGCGATTCAACATATCTTCGCCTTCCTTCTGCATAAATTGTATTAAAAGCTAATGATGATTTACCACTTCCTGAGACACCAGTAATAACTACTAACTTATACTTTGGAATTTTAATATTGACATTTTTTAAATTATGTTCACGTGCACCTTTAACAGTAATATATTTTTGATTATCTGTCATTTATTCCTCCACTTATATGCTCTTTCTAATTAATTATATACTATATATAGTTAACTTTAATAGCATTATTGCTAATTAATACTAAAGAATATCAATTATAATTATTTTAAAATATTATCTAAATCAATATTTAAAATTTTAAAATTATTTAGTGCAAAAAAAGTATATAAAAACTGACATATCATTAGGAAAAACTTTTTTATTTCTGATAACTTTTCGTAATTGACTATTAACAAATTCAATAGCATTTGTGGTATAAATTACTCTTTTAATTTCTGCTTGATAACTAATAAAAACTATCAAATTTTCTCAATTTTTATATCAAGATTTAGCAATTTGAGGATATTGTTTATTTCGAGGCTTTTTAGAAATCTGTGTATCTTTGTTTTACAAAGTATTAGTTAAGATTAATTCTATCTTCAAATTTTATCATAAGATGAGCAATTGCTGTATTTCAATTTTGAATGGGCATTGTTCATTTTTTTGTTATATTTTCAATTGCTAAATAAAATATTTTCAATTCTTCCATATCATTAGGAAAAACTTTTTTATTTCTGATAACTTTTCGTAATTGACTATTAACAGATTCAATAGCATTTGTGGTATAAATTACTCTTTTAATTTCTGTTGGATAACTAATAAAAACTATCAAATTTTCTCAATTTTTATATCAAGATTTAGCAATTTGAGGATATTGTTTATTTCACTTATTTTCAAATGTTTCTAAAGCCTGCATTTCTTGTTCTTCACTACATGCAGTATAAATTGGTTTTAAATCTGCAACTAGAGATTTTCTATGCTTATATGAGACATATTTCAAACTATTTCTAATTTGATGAACGATGCATAATTGATGTTCTGTTTTAGGATAAACTGATTGTATTGCTTCTGACATTCCTGTTAAATTATCACTACAAGCAATAAGAATATCATTTAAGCCTCGATTTTTCATTTCTGTGAAATTGGCTAATCAAAATTTAGAACCTTCATTTTCACTAATTCATAAGCCTAAAACATCTTTTTTACCTTCTAAATCAACTCCTAAAGCTATATACACAGATTTGTTAATAATGCGTTTATCTTGTCGTATTTTAACTACTATGCAATCAAAATAAACAATCGGATAAATACTATCTAATGGTCGATTTTGCCATGCTTTTACATCATCAATAACATCATCAGTAATTTGACTAATAACACTTTCACTAATATCAGCACCATGATATAACTCTTGTAATTGCATTCTAATATCTGATAATGTCATACCTTTTGCATATAAAGAAAGAACTTGTTGATTAAAACCATCAAATCTTCTTTGTCTTTTTGCAATTATTACAGGATTAAAATTACTATTGCGATCTCGTGGTACATCAATCTCAATTTTACCTTGTTGAGTTATTAATTTTTTTGAACTTATACCATTACGAGCATTGTCACTATTACTATGTTGATTCTTATCATATCCTAAATAATTTTGCATCTCAGAATTCAACATTTTTTCTACTAATCTTTTTGTTAATTCTTTATACAAACCTCCCTCTTTAAAAACTGTTGTTAAATCTTCAGTATTTTCTAATAATAAATCTACTGCTTTTGATATTGGATCATTATTATTAATATTTTGCTTTTTAGCCATCTGTAATTCACTCTTTCTAGGTTTATTATAGAATTAATTAAACATAGTTATTTTTGTAAGTTACACAGATTACTAAACATTACCTTTATTTCACTTATTTTCAAATGTTTCTAAAGCCTGCATTGCTTGTTCTTCACTACATGCAGTAAAATTGGTTTTAAATCTGCAACTAGAGATTTTCTATGCTTATATGAGACATATTTCAAACTATTTCTAATTTGATGAACGATGCATAATTGATGTTCTGTTTTAGGATAAACTGATTGTATTGCTTCTGACATTCCTGTTAAATTATCACTACAAGCAATAAGAATATCATTTAAGCCTCGATTTTTCATTTCTGTGAAATTGGCTAATCAAAATTTAGAACCTTCATTTTCACTAATTCATAAGCCTAAAACATCTTTTTTACCTTCTAAATCAACTCCTAAAGCTATATACACAGATTTGTTAATAATGCGTTTATCTTGTCGTATTTTAACTACTATGCAATCAAAATAAACAATCGGATAAATACTATCTAATGGTCGATTTTGCCATGCTTTTACATCATCAATAACATCATCAGTAATTTGACTAATAACACTTTCACTAATATCAGCACCATGATATAACTCTTGTAATTGCATTCTAATATCTGATAATGTCATACCTTTTGCATATAAAGAAAGAACTTGTTGATTAAAACCATCAAATCTTCTTTGTCTTTTTGCAATTATTACAGGATTAAAATTACTATTGCGATCTCGTGGTACATCAATCTCAATTTTACCTTGTTGAGTTATTAATTTTTTTGAACTTATACCATTACGAGCATTGTCACTATTACTATGTTGATTCTTATCATATCCTAAATAATTTTGCATCTCAGAATTCAACATTTTTTCTACTAATCTTTTTGTTAATTCTTTATACAAACCTCCCTCTTTAAAAACTGTTGTTAAATCTTCAGTATTTTCTAATAATAAATCTACTGCTTTTGATATTGGATCATTATTATTAATATTTTGCTTTTTAGCCATCTGTAATTCACTCTTTCTAGGTTTATTATAGAATTAATTAAACATAGTTATTTTTGTAAGTTACACAGATTACTAAACATTACCTTTATTTCACTTATTTTCAAATGTTTCTAAAGCCTGCATTGCTTGTTCTTCACTACATGCAGTAAAATTGGTTTTAAATCTGCAACTAGAGATTTTCTATGCTTATATGAGACATATTTCAAACTATTTCTAATTTGATGAACGATGCATAATTGATGTTCTGTTTTAGGATAAACTGATTGTATTGCTTCTGACATTCCTGTTAAATTATCACTACAAGCAATAAGAATATCATTTAAGCCTCGATTTTTCATTTCTGTGAAATTGGCTAATCAAAATTTAGAACCTTCATTTTCACTAATTCATAAGCCTAAAACATCTTTTTTACCTTCTAAATCAACTCCTAAAGCTATATACACAGATTTGTTAATAATGCGTTTATCTTGTCGTATTTTAACTACTATGCAATCAAAATAAACAATCAGATAAATACTATCTAATGGTCGATTTTGCCATGCTTTTACATCATCAATAACATCATCAGTAATTTGACTAATAACACTTTCACTAATATCAGCACCATGATATAACTCTTGTAATTGCATTCTAATATCTGATAATGTCATACCTTTTGCATATAAAGAAAGAACTTGTTGATCAAAGCCATCAAATCTTCTTTGTCTTTTTGCAACTATTACAGGATTAAAATTACTATTGCGATCTCGTGGTACATCAATCTCAATTTTACCTTGTTGAGTTATTAATTTTTTTGAAGTTGTACCATTACGAATATTATCACTATTACCACGTTGATTTCTTTCATGTCCTAAATAATTTTGCATTTCAGAATTCAACATCTTTTCTACTAATCTTTTTGTTAATTCTTTATACAAACCTCCCTCTTTAAAAACTGTTGTTAAATCTTCAGTATTTTCTAATAATAAATCTACTGCTTTTGATATTGGATCATTATTATTAATATTTTGCTTTTTAGCCATTTGTAACTCACTCTTTCTAGGTTTATTATAGAACTAATTAAACATAGTTATTTTTGTAAGTTAAACAGATTACTAAACATTACCAATAAAATTTAAAAAATAGAATTAATTATTACTAAAAAATGTTATATTCCAATATTTTTTTCTAATAAAAAATAATTGGAATAATTTTATTTACTTAAATTATATAAATTTATCCATTAACTTTATTTATCTTATTTTTTTCTTTCTTTTTTATTAACTTTAACTACTACTATTTTCTCCTTGATATTGTCAAAGTTCAGCAAATATTCCAGCAGCTAAATTATTCTCGGTATTAGAGATACCTTTTCCGGTATCAGCAGTTGTTTTACTTCCTCAAAGATGAGTATAACTACCTAAGAATGGTACATATTCAGAACCTAATGATCCTGAAGTTCTTTCATTAATAAAAACTATTTTTGCTAAAGCAGGAGTGGTTCATACCTGACCATTATTTAAAAATGGATGGGTTACACTTTATTGGACACTAATTACGTAGACAAGTGAACAAATTAGTGAAAAGAAAGGAAGTATAATTATGGCCAATATTAACTCATATTCAGATGAATTTAAAAAACAAATAGTAGCTTTATATCAAAGCGGTAAGTCAGTGTCTTGTATTGCTAAAGAGTACAATGTTACAAGAGCAGCTACTTATAATTGAATTAAGCAATTTACTAATTCAGGTAGTTTTAAAACTAAAGATAATCGTTCTGTTGAAGAAAATGAATTAATTAAATTAAGAAAAGAATTAAAACAATTAAGAATGGAAAATGATATTTTAAAGCAAGCAGCACTAATAATAGGCAGAAAGTAGAAATTATTGCTAAAAATAAAGTTAAATATAAAATTCGCACAATGTGTCGTTTTTTGAAAATATCTAAATCAACATATTATTTTAACTTAAAGAAAAAAGAAAATAAAATCAAAAATAATATGTATGATGAAGCTGTTATTAGTGCTTTTAAAGAAAATAAAGAAGTTTATGGTACTAGAAGATTAAAAAAAAATTTAGAAAACCAAGAAATTTATTTATCACGCAGAAAAATTAAAGAAATTATGAATAAGCATAATTTAATATCAAAATACACTAAATTATCATTCAAAAATCATCATAATAAAGTCAATAATAGTCAAATAACCAATCTTGTTAATAGAAACTTTAATAATAGGGTTAAAAATGAAGTTATTGTTAGTGATTTAACTTACGTTCAAGTTAATGATAAATGAAACTATATTTGCCTATTAATAGACCTATTTAACCGCGAAATTATTGGACATAGTGTTGGAGTTAAAAAAGATGCATTACTAGTATATCAAGCATTTATGCAATCAAATCGCTGTTTAAAAGATATCCAAATATTTCATAGTGATCGAGGTAATGAATTTAACAATAAAATTATTAATAATCTTTTATTAGCATTCAATATTACTCGATCTTTAAGCAAAAAAGGTTGTCCTTATGATAATGCTGTTGCTGAAGCAACTTTTAAAACTTTCAAAACTGAATTTATTAATGATAAAAATTTTACATCATTAATCCAATTAAAATTAGAATTATTTGATTATATCAATTGATACAACAATATAAGAATCCACAGCACTTTAAACTACTTAACTCCTATCAAATATCAAGAACAAGTGTCTACCAAAAAATAGTCCTAAAAAGTGTTGCCATTCCACTATCTTTTGTGCTAATTCTTGAAAAGGAGTTCCTTTTAAAGCTATTGGTAAGTTAAAATCACTTAATTTTTTATCAAAATACATTGCTAGTTGTTTTAAGCAATTAACTACCACTATATTACTACTATCCTTAGCAACTTGACGAGTATTAACAAAACTAACTTTTACTACTTGTTCTGCAACTACTATGATTTCAATTAAACCTATTTTAGTAGTTAAATAACCATATTTTTTCATATTTTTTATTACCCCTTTATTTTATTTAAACTATTACTTTCTTTTACAAGTTCTTGTAATATTTTATTATCAAAATTTTGTTTTAACAAATCTGAATTTTCAACAATCTTTTCAATAGATCAATCTCACCATTTTATATTTTGTAATTTTTGAACTATTTTTTTAGAAAAACGATATTTTATAATTTTAGCGGGATTACCACCAACAATAGCATAAGGAGGCACACTTTTTGTAACTACACTTTTAGCTGCAATTACTGCCCCATTACCAATAGTTACCCCTCTTAAGCACATCATGACCAATTCAAACATCATTTTCTATCACTGTTGGTGATTTAATCGGAAATTTATCTAATTTATCTTTTTCTGTAACTTCTGATAAATTTAATGATTTATAAAATAATGGTAAAGGAAATGTTGAAACTGCACAATAATTATGATTGCCACCATTCATTATAAATAAAACACCTTGTGCAATTGAACAAAATTTACCAATAATTAATTCATCATCTATCATATTTGGAAAATGATAAATTATATTTTTATTTTCAAAATCAATAGCTGCTTGCTCACCATTAAAATCATGATAATAAGTATAATCACCAATAAAAATTTTAGGTTTAGTAATATAATTTTTTATTAAAAATATTGTTGGTATATGAGGATTAATTTTAGTATTTGGACTTATCAAAATACCTTTTTGTATTTTATCGATCAACTTATTTTACTCCTTTATTTTTCACTTTCAATATTCAAAATTAAATCACGAAGTGAAGCTGCCTTTTCAAAATTTAAATCTTTAGCTGCTTGTAACATTTCAACTCTTAAATCAGCAATTATCTTTGTTTTAGCAGCTATTTTTGTTTTACCTTTACTTGAATTTAAAATTTTTAAATCAACATCTAATTCTCTAGTACTTACGATTTCACTCAACGGTTTTTTAACAGTAACTGGTACTATATTATGTTTTTTATTATAAGCAAGTTGAATTTCTCTTCTTCTTTGCGTTTCTTCAATTGCTTGTGTCATTGCCTCTGTCTTAATATCTCCATATAGTATAACATGACCATTAACATTTCGTGCTGCACGACCAATAGTTTGGATTAATGATTTAGTATTACGTAAAAAACCAGATTTATCAGCATCCAAAATACAGATTAATGACACTTCTGGTACGTCTAATCCTTCGCGTAATAAATTAATACCAACAATAACATCAAAAACACCTTTTCTTAAATCTAGCAAAACTTTAGTACGTTCTAATGTTTTTAATTCATTATGAATATAAGCAACTTTAATTTTTTGTTCTTGTAAAAAATTTGATAATTCTTCTGCCATTCTAATTGTTAAAGTAGTAATAAATACTCTTTCATTATTTTTTGTTCGTAATTTTATTTGATTAATAATATCTTCCATTTGATTTTTAGTTGGTTTAATTTCAATTGTTGGATCTAATAAACCCGTGGGACGAATAATTTGTTGAACTGGTACATTAAAGGGTTCAACTTCATTTTTAATTAAAGATAATTCATAATCAGCAGGAGTTGCTGAAGTATAAATAACTTGCTTTAACTTATTAGAAAATTCATTAAAATTTAAAGGACGATTATCCAAAGCACTAGGTAAACGAAAGCCATATTTTACTAATGTTTCTTTTCTGCTACGATCAGTATTATACATTCCTCTAATTTGCGGTAATGTCATATGAGATTCATCAATAATTGTTAAAAAATCATCTGGAAAAAAATCAATTAAAGTATATGGTGCTGAACCCACTTCTCTATTTTCTAAATGACGAGAATAGTTTTCAATACCACTACAAATACCAAATTCTTTTAAGGACTCTAGATCGTGTTCTGTTCTTTGTTCTAATCTTTGCGCTTCTACTAACATATTATTTTTTCTTAGTTGTGCTAATGTTATTTTTAACTCTTCAGTAATTTTAATAACTGCCTGATCAACACGACTTTTACTAGTAATATAATTTTGCGCAGGAAAAATTGTAATAAAGGGAAAACGTTCTAAAACATTAGCGCCTAATGTATCAATACGTGCTATTTCTTCAATTTCATCACCAAATAAACTAATTCTTAAATAAAATTGATCATTTCAAGATGGAGCTAACTTTATTAAATCACCTTTTGCACTAAAACTACCCGGTTCTAATGTAATATCATTACGTACATATCCATTTTTAATTAGTCTTAATAATAAATCTTTTCTATTAATTTTTTGTTCTTTTCTCAATTCAAAAAAGTTATCTTTATATGCTGTTGGTTCTTGTTCACCATAAATTGCTGCTACTGATGCTACAACAATAACATCTTTACTAATAGATAAACCATTTAAAGCACTTAATCTTAACATTTCAATTTCTTGATTTTGTTTAGAATTTTTATCAATATAAGTATCGGTTTTTGGTAAATATGCCTCGGGTTGATAAAAATCAAAATATGAGACAAAATATTCAACGCGATTTTCAGGAAAAAAAGTTTTCAATTCTCCATATAATTGCATAGCTAATGTTTTATTATGTACTAAAATTAAAGTTGGTTTTTGCACTTGCACAATAACATTGGCCATTGTAAAAGTTTTACCCGTACCAGTGGCTCCTAATAATACTTGGTATTTAATATTATTTTTAATAGCTACTACTAATTTTCTAATTGCTTCAGGTTGATCACCTGTTGGTTTATAAGGCGCTTTTAATTTAAACATAACTTTATATTCCTTTAAAACATTCTATATACAATACCATATTATTTTAAATAAAATAATAATAAAACTTTTATATAATTAAAATTATTATAAAACAATATAAATACTATACTTATTTTTTGATTTTTATAAGTATAAAAAATTATAATAAATTTCTTAAAAAATTTAAAGTTTAGTTATCAAATAAATCCAATGTTTAAAATTGACTTATTATCGTTTATATTTTATTTTACTTAGAATATAGTAAAATTTTAAACAGATAATTAAAATAATTTTTATATAAAGTAAAAAAAACTAAAAAGGAGGAATGATTATGAAAACACTATTAACAGCAGTAAGTCTTTTAACATTTTCATCATCAATTGGAAACTTAAATTCTATTTTAAACACCGAAATTAAAACTACAAATATTTCAAAAAATGAACCAATAAAATATGATGGAAAAGATGAAATTTGTACTGTCTGAAAAGAAAATTAAAAAAGTCCTGCAACATTAGTGTATATAAAAAGTAGTACTTTAGATAGTTGATTTAAACTTTTTTCTTTAAATGACCTTGAAAAATTAAGAGAAAAAATATACTATAATACTTCATCTTTTCCTTATCAAGGTAATGGATGAGAAAAGATTAGCATATATGAATTAACTGAAAAATTAATAAATAATTTTTCATCTTTAATTAATGTACGTGGATATAATACCTATTATGGAATTATAGTAACTTATCATGAAGCACCTAAGGAATTATTTTTTCTAGCACCACAATTTTCACCAAATACTCACGATAAAAATATAATAGAAAAATATTATAAATTTTTATGACATGATACTTTAAAAATTGCATTAAGTCGATATGAATGACAAAAAATTTTAAATACTAATAAAAATATAACTGAAATTTTTAATATTATTTCTAGATTTCCCGAATGAAATGCAAGTGGTTGAAAAGGTTATATTTCAAACGAAGATTTATATACTTTATCTGAAAAAATTATTGAGAATTTTAATCAATTAAAAACTAAATTCGAAAATAGTAATACAGGATGAAAAGTAGTAACTAACACTACTGGCTCATGAACAGAACTTGAACAAGAATAAAATATACTTACAAAAAAATAATAAGAAAGAGAGAAAAAATATAATGTTTAAAAAATTTAAAGAAATTTTCAAAAAGAAAAAATGACATTGTGATTATTGTAAAGAAAATTATCCTCTACTTTGTCCAATTAAAGGATTAGAAAAAGATGGAGAAGATTTTGAAAAAAACCAAAAGATTAATTTTATACTTTAAATAAAAATAGGCATTTGCCTATTTTTATTTTTTTCTGTTTATAAATTGATATAAATTAATAAATTCTTTACTAATTTCAATCATCATTTGTGTTGTTAACAAATGATCTTCAGAATTCATAAACAACACTGAAAAAAATAATTGATAACCTTTACCTTCTTCAACAATGACGCTCATATGTGATTGCAAAGCTTTAGTAATATTATCATTTGCTTCATCAATAATTTTTAATGCTGTTTCAAATTGTCCTTCCTTAGCGAGAGTAATAAGAAAGATATGTAATATGGCTACTGGTGGATGTTTGATTAGTAGTGGTGTAGCAATGGGTATTAATAATGATTTTAATAATGCTTATGCAGTGCCAACAATAGTTGCTGGTGCAAGTGAAATTATTCATAATTTATTACCTATGGAAACTACAAATCATAATCAAGAAATGCAAGAAACATCATTTACAGATGAAAGAGCAAGATTAATTAATAGTGATGTTATTAGTAATAATAGTGGAAGTAGTGATGTTTTATATGAAAGACCATCATTATATAGATTATAATGTTACCTTTAATTATTGAATGAATATATTATGCACTTGCTTCAAATGATATTAAATTAGCATTAATAAATGCTTTAAAAACTTATTATAAAAATCAATCATTAAAAGCAGTATTTGATAGTGAAAATATTAGTGAAAAAGAAATACATCAACCATATAGTGTTTTTAATCCAAATATACTTAAAAAATTAACAAGTATATTAAAACCAAGTGAATTATCTATATTAAAAAATGAAATTAATAAATTTAAAAATCCAATAAATAGTTTTAAAAATTCTATTATACCAACAGAAATTAGAACTGTTAAAAATTATGTAAATAAATTTAATAATTTATTTAAAGAAAATGAAGAAGAAATACCAGAAAATGCATGAGAAGTATTATCAAGTTCATTATTTAAAAAAGGAAGATTTATTGTTGATAATAAAAATTTAAAAATTGGAACTTTAACAACATTATTTCAAAGTGATAATGATAAAAGACAAATATGATATGGTCCTTATACTTATCCAGCATTTCCACAAGAAATATGAATATTAATGACACAAGCAAAAGGAAAAAATGGTACTGGTGCTGGAACTATATTTTGAAAATTTTGAAATAGAAAATGATTACCAAGTCAATTAAGAAAATATGTTAAAAGTGAATTAGCTAAAAAAGGTAAGTATTACGGGTCTCAAGATACAAATGTAATTTATCCAAATAATATTAATGTTAAAAAAACTATGCATTTTATTAATAGATTAGAAAAAGGTTTTTTTAAATTAAAAGAATATAAAACTTTATCTAAAAATGAAATTGGAAGTACACAATGAAGATATGAAAGAAAACAATTATTAAAAAATTCTTTACATACAAGAAAATATATAAAAATTAAACAAAATTCTAATTTTTATAAAACATGAAAGTAGGTGGTAATTATTATTGAATTAGATAAACCAATTAAACCAATTGGTATATGAAATACTATTAATCCATTAAGTAAAGATAATAAAGAATATAAAAGATTAAATAAGATTTGATTTAATAAAAATAGTACTCATATTGATAAAATTAAAATTTTAATATCAAATATTTTAAAAATAACTAGTCATAGTCTTGGTATGTTTATAACATTATTTTTTACAATAACACCTTGATTAATACCTAAAATACCAATAGAAATGGGAATAGGCAATTATACTAATCAATATAATTTTACTTGACCTGACCATTTAATATTAACGTTATTTCCTATGTTTGGTCATATTGGATTAAATATTATAACTAAATTAGGTAATTATGGAAAATTAATTAAATATATATTAATAACAATCCCAATTATTATTACAAGTCCTTATTTAATATATCAATATAAAAATATTAGAAAACATAAAAAAGAATGTCATTTATGTAAACAACATTCAAATAAAATACAATTGGAGGAATAAAAAATGAAGTTATCTACAACAGTAATATCAGCAGTATTAAGTGGAGCAGTTGCTAGTGGAGTAATTGTTACTATTGTTTTATTATTTTTATCAAAAATTATTAAAAAATCAAAACAATCTAATGTAGCAAAAGAATTAAAAAATAATAAAGAATTAGAATTTATTAAAGCAAATATTAAACAAATAAATTCTCAATTACAATTAGAAACTACATCAACTGCTAAATTACTTGATAGTTTTAATGTAGAACAAGAACAAATAGATAATTTTGTAATAGCACAAAAATCTAAAAAGAAAGAATTAAGTGAAAAAGATAAGAAAAAAGTAACTAAATTTAAAATTTAAAGGGTTTAAATACCCTTTATTTTACATTAAGGAGTAAATTATTATGGCTATTAAAGACCCATTAATGTTTATTACAATTGAAGAATTTAAAAATTGAAAAGGTTTTAATAAATTAGAATTTGATGATACAACAACACCAGATAATGAAATTTGATTTGCTATTTCAGTTGCAAGTAATAATATTGATTATTTAAGTGGACATTCTATTTCAAAAAAATGACCAGAAACTACATTAACAGAATTTACTGATGAAATACAAACTGCTACTGCATATTATGTTAGATTTTTATTAACAAAAGATAGTAATTATATTCGTGGTCAATCAAGTATTAGTCAAGGTGGTATGACTTATAGTGAAAATAATCCTAATGAACCTTATTATATTGTTTCAGAAGTATTTAATTGTTTAAGAAAAATTAAAGAATATCCAAATATTACTGGTTTTAATTTAGATGTTTTACCTAAAAGATATGATTTTTTTAGTAATTTTTTTAGTAATTTTGCTGAAGATAGTCCTTTAACCAGATATTTAGAATTAATAAATTTAAAAACAAATGATACAAGAGTAAAAATATATCTTAAACATCCTAAACATTTAATTGGAACTGAATTATGAATTGATACTACTGGTATTAAATCATTTGATAATTTAACAACAATTGAATTATTTACTAAATATTTTAGTAATGATACTATGAAATTAGTAGATGGTAAAGAAGGTCAAGAAAAGAAAGTTATTAGTGCTACTAGTGGTAATTCATTATGAGAAGTTGATAAAGATAATACTAATTTTATTAAATCCAAAGATGATAAAGGTATTAGTGCTAATGATAAAAGAATAATTGATGTTGGTACACCTACATTTTTAACTGATGCAACCAATAAAGAATATGTTGATAAAAAACAAGATAAATTAATTGCTGGTGAAAATATTAAGATTGATAAAGAAACTAATACTATTAGTGCTACTGGCGGTAGTGGTGAATCATTATGATTAATAGACCCTAATTCGCCTAATATTATTCAACCTAAAGAAAAAAGAATTATTACTTCAAATAATACTAGAATTGTTTATATAGCAGACCCTACACAACCACAAGATGCTGTTAATTTAAGAACATTAAATAAAAATATCCCAGATTTAACTGATTATTATAAAAAAGAAGAAGTAGATAAAGAATTAGAAGATAAAATAGATAAAAAACAATTTCAATATGCTTTTGTTCTCAATACTTTTGGTACTGAAATTCCTAATTTAGAAACTAAAGATAAAACTATTGTTGGTGCTATTAATGAGTTAAAAGAAAAAATAAAAGATAAAAAATTTTCAAATGATTATTTTAAATATAATACTGAAACAAATGAAATTTTACTAAATGATGAAGAAAATTCATTACTTTGTAGAGATTTATTAGAAAATAATGAATATAAATTATTAAAAACTCAAAATAAAAAATTATTACAAGCAATTAATGAAATATTAGAAAAACAACCACAACCAAGTCCAAGTGGTTCAAATTGAAAAGAAGTAGGAACAAGAGAAAAAAATAAATGAGATAATTGACAAATTACTTATGATTTTCAAGAGAATAAACATTATAGAGTTTATTATTCTTGAAGTATATATAATCCAGTTTATACTATTCAAGAATTTATTATAACTGATAAAAAAATTGCTGGTGTACAAATACAAATCTTTAATGATAGTGCTAATATAGTAATTTTATCAGTTCAACATGCAAAATTGATTACTATTTATACTGTAAAAGGTAATTTAAAAGGTAATGTATGAAAATTAGAAGAATTGCAGGAATAATATTATGAATAAAGAATTTACTTATTTGCATGAAATTAGTTATTGATTATTAAATAAAAGTGATTTTACTCATAGTGAATATAATTTAAGTGGTAGTAGATATTCAAGTAAAACATATAGTATTGCAGAAGAATTAGCAATATTAATTGCAATTTCAATTAAAGTTAATAAATCAATTGCTATTTATGGATTTAGAAAATTAAATAAAGATATTAATGAATTAACAAAAGAAATATATGAAGCATTTATTTCTTCTGGATTTAATGATTATGTAGACTTTAATTTAAAATATCCAAATAAACAAGCATATTTTAGATTTAAAGGAACTAAATCTTTTATTAGAGTAATGGGTGTATATTCAAATAGTAATGATAGAATACCTTTAAAAGGGCTATCTAGAAGTGAAATAAAAGGTTTTGATTTATCAATAGAATGAGAAGAAGAAGCAAATGAATTTAGTCAAGCAGAATTTCAAGCAATTACATTTGCATTAGGTAATGCTAAAAAACATATTAAAATTAGAAGTTGTAATCCAGATAATATTTATCAATATTTTATTGAATATATGAATAAAATAGTACCTTTTAATTTAGATTTAATGAAAGAAAATAATGAACAAATTAAATCAGTATTTGATAATAATATTTTTAAATTATTTCATTATTCAAATTGAAAATTAAATGAACATAATTTAAAACAAGATAAAATTAATGATTTAGAAGAATTAAAAATACTTGACCCTATTAAAGCACAAAGTTGATATTATGGTATACCTAGTGTTTTAACTGGTTCTATATTTGCAAGATATATTGATAAACTTAAAACTGAATTAGATTTTAATGTTAATGAAATAGTTGGTGGTTTAGATTTAGGTTTTGCTACAAGTTCACAAGCTCATCCTACTGTTGCTGTTTTATGTTTTATTGGTGAAAATGAAAAAACTAGAAGAATACATCAAGAAAGTGAATTTTATCATAGTAATGCTATTATGAAATTTAAAGATACTTATGAATTAGCAAATAATATTATTGATTATTATTTAGATGAAAGTATTAAATTTCAAGCAATGAAATTTGGTTTTACTTGTTATGTTGATTATGGTAGTGGTGGATTAGCAGTTATTGATATTTTAAAAAAAGAAGTAGAAAAAAAGAAGAATTAATTGATTACATTTTACTCCAGTAGATAAAACTACAATGTATTTAAGAGATAGAATTGATTGAGATACTATTTGTATGATTAAAGGTATATTAAGTATTAATTGAAAAAAATGTCCTAATACACATGAAGAATTATCAAAAATGCAATGATTAGCAAAATCTAAATTAGAAAATTCAAATAATGAACCACAAATGCTTGATTTATATGATAATTGTTGAGATGCAAGAATGTATGCTTCAATGCATAAAATGAAATGATTAATTAATAATATTGATAATGAATTATTAATTAATAAAAATAAATTTGGAGAGTGATAAAAATGAATAATCCATTAGAATATCTTTCTTGTAATAAAAGAGAATGATATAGTAATATTCCTATGAGAATTGCTCAAAAATCAACTAAATTATGATTAGGTAAAGGTTTATTATTTGATAGTGAAAAAGATAATATTTTAAAATATTTTACTAATAAAATTATTAGTGATAAATGATTTGAAAAATTATATAAATTTGGAATTCAAGAAAGTTTACTTGGAAAAGTATATATAATGCCTATTATTTATAAAGATAACAGTACAAGTTTAAAAGTATTACCTAATTCATTTGCTGGTAGAGTTGCTAAATATAATGAAGAAGAACAATGTGCAGAATTCTTTTTTATAAATGAACAAGCAGATAGTGCAACTTTAACTTGAGTAATTGCTGAAAATGGAAAAATAAGATTTGAAACTTATAAAAATGATAATAAAAATGAAAAAGAAATTATTTTAGGAACAGCACATACAAAATTAAAACCTAATTTAACTCCAAAATATAGTTATGAAATTAAAAATCCTTGAAATTATTTACCAATATTAGAAATAACAAATTTACCAATGGTTAATTTTTATGGTAATTCAACAACTTTAAATGCATATCCAGATACTTATCCAGTTTGAAATTTAATTGAATATTATCATAAATCATATACTCAAAGAAATGTTGATAGAGAATTAAATGTTACAACTTTATTTGGTGCATTTGATAATAAAACTGTTAAAGATATGATTGAACATGGAAAAATTATTGATAATCCTAAAAAAATATTGTAGTTAATGTTGGTACTGCTGGCTATAATAAATCTGGTGCTGGTGGTATGGAAGTTATACAAGGTGATTTTAAAGCTAGTAATTATATTTTAGATAAAGATGATTTAGGAAAAGATATATGAAATGGTGCAGGTTATGATTATAGTGAATTTAGTGGTGTAAATTATGAAAATAAAACTAAATCATTATTTAATAATAAAAATGATATGGAAACTACTGAAACTAAAATAAGTCATTATTCATATTATTTTTATAGATTTTTTGATATGTTATTAATTTATGAAAAATTATGAAATGGTAAAGGTGATAGACCTTATAGTTTTAAATTTTTACCTATTGCTATGACTGACCAATTATTAAAACAAGAAATGATTAGTCAAAGATTAGCAGATAGAACATTATCATATACACAAGCTATTGCTGAATTAGATGAAGTAACAAAACAACAAGCAAAAAAACATTATAAAGAAATAATGGAAGAAGATAAAGAAGAAATTAAATTATTAGGAGAAAAAGAAAATGATACATCAACAAATTCAATTAATGAAACATCTACATCTTCAATTAAAAAGACAACAATTGCTAATTAAAAGATGTAGTTATTGAAAAATATTTCCATTTGTTATAAATAATGGTGCAATACCTTTAACTGAAAATAGTTATAAACCAATTAATAGTAAAATAAGTGATTTTGGTCAATATGAATTAATATTAACTGGTACTACTCCAGTTGTATGTATTTGGAAAAATAGTACAAAAATATATCAAAAAAATAAAGGTAAAATTAATGAAGAAACACATAAAGTTAATGGTCAAGATGAATTTTATACAAAACAATATAAAATAGGTGATTATTGAAATGCTTATTTAATTGATGATACAAGTGGTGTTGATTTTAGTAATTTACCAAATAATCAAATATTTAAAACAGTACAAACAAAAAGACAATATACTTTAGTAATGTTTGAAGAACATATTACAATTGATGATTATTTACAATTTTTTGTTGTATTTAATGATGAAAATGAAAATATTGGTGGTAATAGTGGTAAAAATCAAGATAGACAATTATTATATATTTCAAATGTAACAAATTATTATAGTCCTTATAATGGTGCATTTAGTATGCAAGTATTAACTTTTAGTAGTTTAAATGATAGAGTAGTTGTAAGTGGTCAAAATACACTTGATTTTGTACAATATGCAAGCCCGGGTAGTGGTTATGCTTTCCCTACTATTCAACAAGGAAAAGTAACATTAAATCGTACTTTAATGCGTGATATAGGAGTAAGATATAGTCATAGACAAAGTTATGGATTAGAATTATTATCAAGTTGTTATTATTATGGAAGACCAATAATTCAAGGTCAAGAACCTATTCAACAAAATAATGAAGAAATATTTGAAAGTAAAGTATTTGCTTCAAGAAGATTATTTATTGCTGGTAATAATGAAAAATCTACAACTAATATTAAAACTAATGGTGGTTTACTTGCTGGAATAAATGATAAAATAACAACAAGTAGTCATCCAGAAACTACATTTTATAATATTATGGATGCAAAACCTACTGGATTTACTAATTTTAAAAATTTTACAGAATGATTAAAAACTTCATTAAATTTTCAAGATAATTTATTTGTAACAAAAGATTTTAAAGGTATGTTAGCATTTGATAAAGATAAAGCAACAAAAAGTAATGGTACAGCAATTGGAGAAGCAAAATTCTTTTGAGATAGTGAATGAAATATAAATAATTTAACGGGTAATTATAATGTAGATATGAGTAGTAATTTTAAATATAAAGACCCAGAATCTGGATTAATTATAGGAAGTCCAACTGTTGATTATTCAAAAATAAGTCAAAAATATATGTCAGCAATATTAAATTTTAATAGTGTAGTATTTAGTCCTTTAATACAAATGCCTTATGATTCAAATCAATGATTACCTTTTGCTTTAAGTGATATTCCTTTAATTGGTAAATTATTAAATGCTTTAACATTAGGTATTTGAAGTAGTTGAGTTATTACTCAAAATGTTCAACAATATAAAAAAATGTTATATTTTAATGGTTTTATGAGTGCATTTTTTACAAGTAATTTAGAAAGTATTATTGGTAATGGTGGTTTAATTCCTTTAAATGCATTTACAAATGATAATGATTTTACTATTGGTAAATTATTAGGTGCAAATGTTTCAACAACTGCTATGACAATGAAATTAAGTGATAGAGTATCAGTATATCCATGAGACCCTACTACTGGTAAGAAATTAACTGTAAAAGAACAAATATCAACAGTTGATTTATCACAAAAGAAAAATAATAAAGTTTATATTTTAGCAGAAGATACAGAGTTTTTAGATATAGCAAGTCCTTTTACAAATGAAGATACTGAATGTCAATGAAATCCAACAAGTAATGGAGTAATTGATGGTTCAAATTATGCTTAACAATTGTAACTCAATCATTACATCAAGGTGAAGAAAGACATACATTTTATAGTGATAATCCTTTTACTTATCAAGGTGATTATAATGAAATATCAGTTGCTCAATTTCGTTATAATAATATGGGTTATTTGACTGGTAATGCTTTTAATTGAACAACTTTATATAAATTAAATCATGATGAATATGAAGAAAGTGAAGAAACTACATTTAGTTATCCAGCAAAAATATTACCACCAAGTCCTCAAAATATAGCAAAATCAATAATTATTAATCCAGATTTAAAAATAGAATTAAATTATAAAGATATACCATTAGTAACCACTCCTAACAATTCTATTACTGATAATACTGATGAATGATTTAATACTAATAGTCCAATTTCTAAAAACATAAATATTGATATTAAATCAAAACTAGACCCAACATTATTAATTAACAATTTTAATGATTTAAAAAGATATTATAAATCAATAACTATTTATTATAATTATAATATAAATTCTATAAGTAATAAACATGGTGGTGGTTATGACACTAAAGAAAGTTTTAATCCAGCAAAAGAATTAACTAGTTCAATTGAAATTAATTTAAAAGATTTAATATTTTCAAAATCAATACCTAATATTGAGAAAAAAAAGCATTTTGAAAAAGGTAAAATTGGTAACCATTCTTCTGGATATGCTTATGCTTATTATCAAGGTAATAAATCACAATATAATTTAGTAACTTATGAATTCACAGTAATTGCTGGTATTGAATCAAGATTTAATAATAACAATCCAATTGGATTTGATATATTAAGTAATTCAAACGATAATTTAAATTGAAAAATTAATATTTTTGTTACACCTTGTAAAGGTCATGTAGAAACTATTATAGATTTTGGTGAAAATTCTTATGCCAAAATATATACAAATCAAGAAATAGCAAGTATTTATAAAATAATTTTAAATGCAAGATAAAAATAGTATATAATTATAATAATTTTAAATATTATGATTTGGAGAAGTTTAAATATGATTGAACTATGATTAGCAGATTTAATAATACTTTCAGTAATGTTTGGATTAGTATTTTTATTATTAATTACATGTAAAGGTCATGATTTATGTCATAGACAAAAAAATGGGTATATTTCTTATGTTCATATCTTTAAGCTTTTTTGGTTTATTTTGAGCAAATAAAATATTTAAAAAAGAAAATCCAAATTTTAAATTTTTAGATATTTTCAAAAGAAGTTCTAATCAAAATAATATTTCCCCACAATCTTAAATATTTATGTATAATATAAAAATACTTACCTAAGGGGTTAGAAAAGGTAAGTTGTATATATCAATTTATTTCATTTCTATTCTATAATTAGGTTGGCACCTAATTAAAAAGTTACCTTATTGGTAACTTTTTTATATTGATAAAAATTAAATTAATTTATATAATTATTTTATAAAATAATTAATTATAAGGTTTTAGGTGTATATAATGTTTAAATTTAAGTGAAGAAAAGATAAAACAATAGATAATGATATAAATAATAACAAAATAGGAAATGTTGACAATGTAAATAATAGTATAAATTTTAAAAAAATAAATAATTCAATAGTAAATTTTAAAAATAAAACAGAAGTTAAAAATCTTATAGAAGAATTAGGTAATTTACAAGTTAAACAATATAAAACAATTAAAATTTTACAAGGTTGCACTTATTGTTCCAATTCTTTTAATAAAAAATGACTAAAATTAAGCGAATTACAAAATAAATGTTTAAAATTCACTGAAAAAAATATAGAAAATTCTAATAATTTTCACATTTGTAATAATTGAAAAAAAATAAAAATTGATAAAATTTTTTTAATTCAAGGATTAAATTTTGATAAATGTGAAAAACATTCTAATCTAAATATTTTTTTATTTGATTTATTTATTAAAATGAAATATTTAAGAGAAGCAATAAGTTTATTAATAAAAAATAATCCTTAAAAAAATTAAGGATAATAATTAATATTATTTATGTTCTTTTTTATGTTTATCTGCCATTTTATTTAAAGTTTTACTTAAATTTATATAATTATTTATAATTTTATTTAATACTTGTTGTTCAGTTTTATTTAATTTATTACTTATTTCATTAGTAAATTCTATAATTTTTTGTTCAATTTCTTTATTCATTATTTACTCCTTTAATTATCAATAATTAATAATTTTAGTTATAACATCTGTTAGCACTGAAATTATCATTAAAAATAATATTACTGATACTGATACTATAGTTAATATTTCTCATCAAACCATTATTTACTCCTTATTTTTAATTTCTTTTATTTTATTTTTAAATTGTTTTTTATGAAAAAAACACATATTAAAAAATTGAACAGCACTATCTTCTATATTTAAAGTTTTTAAAGTAACTAATACTTTACTATTACAATCTTTAACAATACATTTAAGTAATACTTTTTCTTGTTTTTGTTTTTGCATTAATCAAATACTCCTTAATTATTTTCTATATTAATATCTTCAATATTTATATTAATAGTTAATCCATTTAAATTTTTTAATTCTTTTAATTTATCTATTATTTCTAAAATATCTTGTTTAGTCATTTTTATTCTTCTTATTTAAATAATATCAACCAATTAATAAACTATCTGCTTCATCATGATTTGATATAGTTATATTTCAGTTATTTTGTTCAATTAATACTGTTGCTAGTCTTATTGAACTTTCTTTATCTCATTCATCATTAATTAAAATATTTATAAATGATTGACTTTTATATCATTTTTTTCATGAAGAAGGACTTATTAACATATTTTTTGTTAATAATTTATTAAATTGTCCAGCAATAAAACCTCTTAAATGTTCTTGAGTTTCATAACCAATACCATTTTTTGAATGAAAAGTACCACGTTCAATAATTAAATTTAAATGTTCATAAAAAATATTAATTCGTAAATTTCGTAAATAATAATATTCATATAAAACATTAGTTATATTTATAAAATTGTTACTATTTTTTTTAAAACTACAACTTTTCACTAATATTGGTCTTCTATTTTCTCAAAAAGTAAATCCAGTATTTTTAATACTTGGGTCAATTGAAAGTAAATAATTATTCATTATCAAATTCTCCATTTATAATAGCTTCATATCACTTTTCTAATTCATAAAGTCTATTAAAAAGTTTATTTATTTCAAATTTACTTTTTGAGTCTTCTATTTTTTCAGTAATAAAATCTATTCTTTTTTTCATATTTTCAATTAATTTTTCTTTATTCATTATCAAAGTCTCCATTTTCAATTTTTTCTTTTATAGTATTAATTGCTAATAATATCCCGTAATGTGTATATTTATCTTGTTCATTTTTAAATTCCATAAAATGATAACCATAATCAGTTTCCATATTTTTATAATATTTATTTAAATATTTAATTAATTTTTCTTTATTCATTATCAAATTCTCCATTTTCTATTTTTTCTTGTAATTTCATTATTAATTTCATTTTCCAATTACTAATATTAATTTTAATTTCATCACTAATATCATCTTTAAGTAATTCCATAAATTCATTGTCAAGATAATTAATTATTTTTTCTTTATTCATAATTTAACCTTTCTTTTCTAACTCTTTTATTTTGTTTTTGCTTACATAAGTTATTACATTTATGGGCATAAACTCTACCATAACCACATTTATTATTCTTTTTAATTTTTATTATCATTAGTTTTAAATGTTTCTTCTTTTTCATCTCAATATAATTTGGTATTTGTTTCTATTCACTTCTCAAAAGAATTTAATTTTAATTTATTCATTATCAAATGTCTCCATTTTCTAAATCTTTAATTAACTCAAAAGCATCAATATATAGTATTCCATCATCACCTTTATCTAATTCATCTTGTATTTGTTCTTTAAGAAAAATAATTAATTTTTCTTTATATTCATTAATTGTTCTTTTTTGTATATCTTTATGTATTTCCAGTGAACATATAATACTATCAAAGGGTTTATTCATTATTATCAACTCAACTTTCATTTAATCATAAAAATATTTCATGTAAAACTAATATTGAATCTGCTTTATCTTTATACTTAAACATTAAATCTGTTATATATTTACGTAATACACTTTTATTAACTCTATTTTCTTTTTTCATTATCTAATACCCTTTCTATGTTCTCTTACATGTTCAATATTTTCTTCATCACCAATCATTATTTCTCCACAAAAAACACATTTATACTTTGTTCAATATCCCATTATTTATTCTCCTTATTTTTATTTAAATTCATAATTAATATTTCTAAACAATTCATACATCAATAATTAGTTAATCAAATTCTTTTATTACAATATTTACATTTATTCATAATTTCTATACTCATTTTTATTATTAGATTTTATATTTTTAAATCTTTCACGAATTTCTTTAAATTTATTAAATAAATTTTTTAAATAATTTTCACCCATTAATATTAAAAAATCTTTACTATTATTTGGATTTAATCTTTCCATATCTTCTCTGATACATTCATCAAATAAAACTGTATTTGTAATCATATATTTTTCAAAATAATCTAATTGTTTTTCACTTGGTTCTCATTTTTCATTTTGTATTTTTACATTATTATTAATATAATTATTTTGTGATTTATTATTATTTTGTATTAAATTAACATTATCATTATCTGGGTCAAGTTCATCTTCACTTAATAACAATAAATTCATTAAAAATATCTATAAGCATAAGTTTCTGCACTACCTTTTGCTTTTGCTATATCTGTATTTTTAGCACATGCTAATATATCAAAATATTTAATTTCTTTATCATTATCTAAATCAATAATTGTATATCTTTTAAAATAAGTTATTTCTACTTCATTTTTATCTAAATAACTAATTTTTCTATCAGTTGTTAATATATCTTCATGTGTAATAACAATATTTAATTCTTCACATAATAATTTAAATTTATTAAAAATATCACTTAATAATCAATATTTATAATTACCAAATTTATTAAAACCATTTTTAGGTGTACTACCAATTTTTAATTGTAATTTAAGTATTTTTTTATATAAATTATTCATTATTTATCACTCTTTCTTATTGCATTTTTAATTAAACCTCTTATAAATTTTGTAATTGTAATATTTTTACTTTGACAAAAATCTTTAATTTCTTGTTTTTCAATATCAGAAACACGAATTTTTATATAATTATTTAATAATATTTTATTTTTTGAAATTTTATTTCTAGGTGTCATATTTATTCATCTCCTTTAACCTTTAAAAATTCTTTTATAATCAATAATTACTTGTTCTAATTTTTTTACATCTTCATATATAAAATAATCATTATGAATTTTTAAATCACCATCATTATCAATTTCAACTTCAAAATATTCATATTTACTATTAAATTCTTCTTGTAATTCTTCAAATTTTTCTATTAATTTTCTTGCATTTTCTAATTCTAATCTATTCATATTTACACTCCTTTAAAATTTTCTAATTGTAATTCATTAATATAATATTCATATAAAGAATCTCAATTATTTGATGTTAAAAACATATCTTCTTCAATCATGTCATTAATACATTTATTACAATAATAACTATTATCTAATTCACTAATTCATATATATTTTTCATTATGAATATTACATTTCATTTTTTAATTCCAATTTATCTTTTATTATTTCTAATTCAGTCATTCTAATTTCATTTGCTTTAATAAAATTTTGTAATTTTTCAATTTCTTCTTTATATTCTTTAATATTTTCTTTATGTTGATTAATTCTGTCATTAATATATTCTAAAGGTGGATTTTTAATCATTTTTTTCACCAATTAATTTATAAAAACATTTATTACAAGTTCTATTTGCAAATGATGAATTTTTATTACATATATCACATGAACCTTTAATTCTATATTCTCTACATTCCATAATTTTTAATCCCTTTCTATAATTTTTAATATTTCTTGTATTTCAATATATTTTTTATTTTTAAGTAATTTTTCATTACATAAATTTTTAATTAATTCTATTTTTTCAACATTTAATAACATATTAATTTCCTTTAATACTTTAAATAAAATATTTTTTCATTATGAGTATTTATATCTTTCATTGGTGTAACAATATAATTTATTACTAAATCATTATCTTTATATGGATTATTTATTTTAAAACTTTTCATATCTTTTTCTCATGTAATGTTATATTCAAAACATTCTTGATTTTTATCATTTGTAAAAATATAATAACCATTATATTGTTCATAAAATGTACAAGATATTAATTTATTTTCATTTGTAGTAATATCTGAAATATTTTTTATATATTTTAAAATTTCACTACCTTTAATACTTTCAATATCTTTTGTAATTGATTTTTTACCTAATTTATAATTAAAATCTTCAATTATTTTTAATGTTATTTTTTTATTATTTTGATTAATAATAGTATCTTTAATAGGAAATCATGTTTCATATTCACCAATTTCTAATAACATACCTTTAGTTGTTTCTCTTACTTTATTTTTAATATCTAAATTAACATTAATCATTACGAATCCTTTCTACGTATAAGCCTTATCACCTACAGTGATAAAAGGCTTATATACTACTAACTAAATACTTCTACTACTATACGTAAGGCTTATGCTACTGTAAGTAGCAAAGCCTTGGAGGGTAGGGGTTCTAGGGGAAGGGAACCAAAAATATCAAGTTTTAAAAGAGCAACACAAAAATTACTATTAGTTATATCTGCACTATAGCCTTTAATAATTTTTATTTAGTTATGTAATAATTAATTACTTTAATAAAGTACAGATTTATCAAAATAATTAATTATAATTGTTCAACAATTAAAAATGAGAGTTTTATCTCTCATGTCATTTTTATAAAATATACCAATTTTTTATTCGGCCAATTAAAATTAGAATTATTTGATTATATCAATTGATACAACAACATAAGAATCCACAGCACTTTAAACTACTTAACTCCTATCAAATATCAAGAACAAGTGTCTACCAAAAAATAGTCCTAAAAAGTGTTGCCATTCCAATTATTTGGATCTTGATTTAGTTCTTTTTCTAATAGACAAATTTGGTGATTATTATCAAGAATTTCATTATTTATATTTTCAATTTTTGATATTTTTTCTTTAATTTCTTCAGGAATAATATTTTCTTTTTGTTTTTTTAGTTCATCAATTTCTTTTCAAATTTCTTTTTCATTTTCATTTTTTTGTCATTGATAAATTTGATCAATTTTTTTCATTTTTTCATCTTCTATATCAACCAATTGTGCTAGTTTTTCTTTAATTTCTTTGCAACAATTAATGTCATTTTCATTATTATTACAATTTTTAGTATTTTTTAATAGATTAATTCTTTCGTGAATTTTTAATATTTCATTATTTTTATCATTTATTAAATTTTGATAAAATTCAATTCCTTTATTTTCTTTATCACAATTATTTTTATTATTTTTAAGATTTTCAATTTTCTTTTGGTATTCATTAA
Organism: Spiroplasma endosymbiont of Dactylopius coccus; assembly: GCF_977110965.1. Classification (NCBI taxonomy): domain Bacteria; kingdom Bacillati; phylum Mycoplasmatota; class Mollicutes; order Entomoplasmatales; family Spiroplasmataceae; genus Spiroplasma; species Spiroplasma endosymbiont of Dactylopius coccus. The sequence continues at coordinate 1,646,400 of NZ_OZ373019.1, forward strand.
TAGTATTTTCATTTTCCACTAATATTTGTAATAATTGTTTAATTTCTTGTTGTATTGTTTCATCAAACTCTTGTTTTGATTTATCATTATTATTTTTTTGATTAAGTTTTTCTATCATTTCATAATTATTTTTTATTGAATCTTTTATATCATTTAATTGTTTTAATAGATCTTGACAATTGATTAAATGAACTCTATTTTTTTCTTCTTCAATTAATTTATTTATTTGATCTTTAATATTTTGTATTTGTTTTTCAATTGCTTCTTTTTTTTCAATATGATCTTCAATATTTTCTATTGTGTCTGAATTAGTTTTTATTTCTTCAATTTCTAGTTCTTTTTTTGATAATTTTTTTTCTAATTCTTCTCTCTTTTTAATATTTTTTAGTTCTTCATCACTTTTTTTACCATTAATCTGTTCTTTTAGTTGTTCGATTTCTTTGTTAGCTTCTTCTAACTTATTTTTTAGTTCTTGTATTTTTTCAATTTCGTTTAATAATGCTTGAATTTCTTTATTGGCTTCATTCAACTTAGTTTGCATTTCTTCTTTTGCTTTGTTAGTTTCTTCTATTTTATTTTTTAGTTCTTGTAGTTGTTCACTATCTTTACTGTTTTCAATTTCTTCTAATAGTTGTTCGATTTCTTTGTTAGCTTCTTCTAATTTAATTTGTGTTTCATTTAATTTAGATTGAATTTCTTCTTTTTCTTGTTTAATTTTTTCTAATTCTGTGTCAACATTTTCTTCCTCTTTTTCTTCCTCTTCAGTTTCTTCTTCTTTTTCTTCCTCTTCAGTTTCTTCAAATTCATTTATTGTATTATCTATTTCATTATTATTTAGTTTACTTGACATAAAATTTGTCTCCTTTTTATTTATTAATTTGATTTATTTTTGGACTCCTTTTATAGTAATATGTTAATAGAACACAAATTTAGAGTAGAAATTAAATTATTTTTTTGTTTTTTGAAATAATAAATAAATTCAGTTGTTTAAAATTTCATTTTTAAAAAATGAATAGTAATTTAATAGTTATTGTTCTTACAAAGATTAATTTTAATAAATTAATAAAATTTTTAATGCTAGATTTAATTGTAAAATTTCAATTAATTATCATTTTTATTTTTTATATTCAAGATTTACTTAAAATATTTTTTTGTTCAAAATTATAGATTTAAAAATATAAAAAATGCATTAATATATTAAATTAGTTACTATATTAAATAGTAAATAATATTGAATTAAATGAATTAATTTTATAAAATTTATTATTAAATTTTATTTTTTAAAAATTACTCTAAGCAAATCTTAACTAAAGTTTATATCTGAAAAAATGAATATACAATAAAAAAAATACCAGTTAAATTATATTTTTGATTAAATAGAAAAAATCTTTCTTGTAATTTTTATTCTATTAAATTAATAATTAATATTTTTTTTCTTTTTAATTTATAAAAATATTTCATAATTTTATCTTTTTGCTTGTAATAACTAATATTTATGGTTAATATTAAAATTGAAATTAATATTTATATTAATCTAAATTAGATAAGTATAATTAATAATAATTAGTTTTCAGCGAGAGTGAATAGTGTAAGCACTTAACCATTATTAATTAGAAGCTCCTAATTTAACAATTTTAATCATTAATTAAGTACATTTACTTTGTAAGTGAATTAGGATGGTACCGCGTTAAAAAACGTTCCTATTTTGATAGGAATTTTTATTATTTTGAGGAGAAATTATTATGTCAATAAAATGAACAACAGATAAAGTTAGAACAACTTGATTAAATTTTTTTAAAAGTTATGATCATCACATTTTAGAAAGTGCATCACTTGTTCCAAATGATGATCCTTCACTATTGTGGATTAATTCTGGAGTTGCTACATTAAAACCATATTTTGATGGACGACAAACCCCAATTGCTAAAAGATTAGCAAATTCACAAAAAGCAATTAGAACTAATGATATTGAAAATATTGGTATTACAGCAAGACATCAAACTTTTTTTGAAATGTTAGGTAATTTTTCAATTGGTGATTATTTTAAAAAAGAAGCTATTGTTTGAGGATGAGAATTTTTAACTAGTAAAAAGTGATTAAATTTAGATGCTAATTTATTATATGTAACAGTTTTTAATGAAGATGAAGAAACATATAATTTATGATTAAATATTATTAAATTACCAAAAGAACGTATTATTAAAGGTACAAGATCTACTAACTTTTGAGATATGGGTCAAGGTCCTTGTGGTCCTAATACTGAAATTTATTATGATCGTGGTATTAAATATGATCCTAAAAATATTGGTATTAAATTATTAAAAGATGATATTGAAAATGATCGTTATATTGAAATTTGAAATATTGTTTTTTCACAATTTAATAATGATGGCAAAAATAATTATACTGATTTACCAAGAAAAAATATTGATACTGGTGCAGGATTAGAAAGACTAGTAGCAATTTTACAAGATGTGCCAACTAACTTTGATACTGATTTATTTCAAAATATTATTCATGAATGTGAAAAATTGACAAATTTTCGTTATGATATCAATAATTATTTTACACAAGAGATTAAGCAAAAAACTATTAATACTGCATTTAAAATTATTGCTGATCATATTCGTTGCTTAGTTTTTGCAATTAGTGATGGTGTTTTTCCTAGTAATAAAGATCGTGGTTATGTATTAAGAAGATTGATTAGAAGAGCTGTTGTATATGGACAAAAACTTAATATTAATGAACCATTTTTGTTTAAGTTAGTTTCAATTATTATCAAAGTTATGGGTCAACATTATCAAGAATTACATAAAAAAGTCGATTTAGTAACTAATATTATTAAAAGCGAAGAATTAAAATTTTGAACAACATTGATAACAGGAAAACAATTATTATTACAAGTTATTAAAGATAATAAAAAAGTAGATGCAACTGCGGCTTTTAAATTATTTGATACCTATGGTTATCCTATTGAATTAACATTAGAGATTGCAAATGAAGAAAATGCGACTGTTGATTTAAAAGGTTTTCAAAAGTTATTGGATAACAGTAAAGATAATACAAGAAAAGTAAGAATTAATCATCAAGCATTAACAATTCAATCTTCATTACTAACTAATTTAAAAGTTCCTTCAACCTTTGTTGGTTATGATAAAGAACAAATAAATACAAATATTGTTTTTATGTTTAAATCAGAGCATGAGGTAAAATTTTTAAAAAATGAAAAAGGTTATTTAATTTTAAATGAAACACCTTTTTATGCAGAAAAGGGGGGGCAAGCATCTGATGATGGTATTATCAAAGGAGAAAATGGAACGGCCTCTGTTATTGATGTACAACAAGGACCACAAAAACAGCATATTCATCAAGTGGAAGTAAAAGGTGAATTAACACAAACAGAAATTGTTGAAGCACAAATTAATAGTTCACATCGTTTTTATACAAGAAAAAATCATTCAGGAACTCATTTATTACATGCTGCTTTAAGAAAATTATTAGGTTTACATGTTATGCAATCTGGAAGTTTTAATAATTATCAATATTTACGATTAGATTTTAGTCATTATGAAATGTTAACTTTAGAACAAATTATAAGTATAGAACAACAAGTAAGTAAATGAATTAAAGGTAAATATCCTTGTGAAATTATTTATTGTACATATGAAGAAGCAATCAAAATTGGAGCTTTAGCTTTTTTTGGTGAAAAATATGAAGAAAAAGTTCGAGTAATTAAGTTTGGTGATTTTTCAATTGAACTTTGTGGGGGTACTCATTGTTATAATTCACAAGAAGTAGAACAGTTATTAATAACTAATGTTGAATCAAAAGGATCTGGTTCTTATCGAATTCATGCTTTAACATCATTAAAAACTATTAATGAATACTTAACACAACAAATAATGATGATTAAAGAACAAAGCAATAGTTTATTTATTCAATATCAAAAAAATAAAGATAACCGTATGCAAGAAGAAATTGAAAAAATATATGATGCTATTAATAATTTAAAAGTGGTAGCTGCTGATTGAAGAAAAGGAAAAATGTTATTACTAGAATTACATAGTTTATTTAAAAAATGACAAATTAATTTTGAAGAATTAAATCGTCAGAAGATAGTGAAAAAATATTTAACTTTAGTTCCAAAAAATGAAAATAATTATAAACTATTAATTGCAAATTTTGAAAATTTAGATATTAAAACATTAAGAGAAATAATTGAACATTATCGTAATCAATATCAAAATATTATTATTATTTTTATTAATAAAATTAATAATCAAGAATATTTAGTATTAGTTGCTTCAAGTAAAGAATTGCATAATAATAAACAGTATCAAAGTAATAATATTTTACAAAAAATATTAAAAACATATAATGGTAAGGGTGGCGGTAGCCCAATCTTAGCGCAAGGGAAGATTGATAAGTTTATTACAGAAAAAGAAATTAATAAAATTATATATTAAACTTAATGCTTATATGTATTAATTTATATAAATATTATATGATATACAATAATATATGTTCAACATCAATAATGTTTTACAATCATATATAACATTATTACAGTAATTGCATAATTTTTTATAATTTCTTATTGATGAAATATAGAAAAATAGTAGTGATAATAATTTTAGAAAAAATACATTTTTTTAATTAATAAGGTAATGTTTAGTAATCTGTGTAACTTACAAAAATAACTATGTTTAATTAATTCTATAATAAACCTAGAAAGAGTGAATTACAGATGGCTAAAAAGCAAAATATTAATAATAATGATCCAATATCAAAAGCAGTAGATTTATTATTAGAAAATACTGAAGATTTAACAACAGTTTTTAAAGAGGGAGGTTTGTATAAAGAATTAACAAAAAGATTAGTAGAAAAATGTTGAATTCTGAGATGCAAAATTATTTAGGATATGATAAGAATCAACATAGTAATAGTGACAATGCTCGTAATGGTATAAGTTCAAAAAAATTAATAACTCAACAAGGTAAAATTGAGATTGATGTACCACGAGATCGCAATAGTAATTTTAATCCTGTAATAATTGCAAAAAGACAAAGAAGATTTGATGGTTTTGATCAACAAGTTCTTTCTTTATATGCAAAAGGTATGACATTATCAGATATTAGAATGCAATTACAAGAGTTATATCATGGTGCTGATATTAGTGAAAGTGTTATTAGTCAAATTACTGATGATGTTATTGATGATGTAAAAGCATGGCAAAATCGACCATTAAATAGTATTTATCCGATTGTTTATTTTGATTGCATAGTAGTTAAAATACGACAAGATAAACGCATTATTAACAAATCTGTGTATATAGCTTTAGGAGTTGATTTAGAAGGTAAAAAAGATGTTTTAGGCTTATGAATTAGTGAAAATGAAGGTTCTAAATTTTGATTAGCCAATTTCACAGAAATGAAAAATCGAGGCTTAAATGATATTCTTATTGCTTGTAGTGATAATTTAACAGGAATGTCAGAAGCAATACAATCAGTTTATCCTAAAACAGAACATCAATTATGCATCGTTCATCAAATTAGAAATAGTTTGAAATATGTCTCATATAAGCATAGAAAATCTCTAGTTGCAGATTTAAAACCAATTTATACTGCATGTAGTGAAGAACAAGCAATGCAGACTTTAGAAACATTTGAAAATAAGTGAAATAAACAATATCCTCAAATTGCTAAATCTTGATATAAAAATTGAGAAAATTTGATAGTTTTTATTAGTTATCCAACAGAAATTAAAAGAGTAATTTATACCACAAATGCTATTGAATCTGTTAATAGTCAATTACGAAAAGTTATCAGAAATAAAAAGTTTTTCCTAATGATATGGAAGAATTGAAAATATTTTATTTAGCAATTGAAAATATAACAAAAAAATGAACAATGCCCATTCAAAATTGAAATACAGCAATTGCTCATTTTATGATAAAATTTGAGGGAGCATACCGATGTTGTCAATAATATTCAAATTTGTCTTAAAATTATAAAGTTAGACGAGAATAATTTTGACTTCAATATGCAATTGTATGTTAATCTTAACACTTGTAAAATATTAGTCAATAATAATACTTACTTTTATAATTCAAAAATTCTTATTAATAGTTACTTTAATAAGTTTTATTTTATTTTTGGTTTTTTAAAATCTTTAATTTTAATTTATAATAACTGGATGGTAGTATTTATTTGATAGCATTTAAAATTAACCATTTTTGTATACATATCAATATTATAGGTTCTATCACCAATCATATGCTTTAAAATTTGTTTAATATTAGTTTCAGTAAAGCAACCAATATTTTCAACTAGTGCTTGGTTTAATACACCATCTTTTGCATTAATAAAATAACCAACTTTTAATTTTTTATATTGTAAAGCTAATGATTGTAAAAAATCAATTAATTCATAATATTGGCCTTTTTCAAATAAAGTTATTGCATTTTGATAGTGTAATTTAGCAATTTTATTTTTTCTTCTTCCAGCCATTATACCAAGAAATAAAACATGAAAAGCATGGAATTTATCTAAAATAAATTTAGCATTTAAAATTGTAGCAGTTTTTCTAATTCATTTTGCACTATCTCCACAAACTACTAAATTTGCTTGTTCAAAATTTTCAAAAAATAAATTACCATGTTTTTTAATTAATTGTGCTGTTTTTTCAGCACCAATTTCTGTTTTTGATACTCTTATTTTACAAACTGCTTTTTTATTAATTAATTTTCCATTTTTCTTTTTACCAGTACAAAATACTAATAATCTCATAGAACATTTTTTACAATTTTTAGTATTGTGTTTTTCATTAAACTTAAATTTTCTATGTCCATCATCAATATTTATATATAAAGTTTGATTTTTTTCTAATACTATTTTAGGAATATTAGCTTTTGGTAATTGAAATTTTTGATAGGTTCTACAAACTGTACTAGTACTTATTAAATCATCAATAAAAGTATCACAAACATCACGATACTTTTTTCCATCAGCAAAATACTTTAAAATTTGTTTAATAACATTAGGTGCAAGTTTACTATATTTTTTAACACCAAGATAATTATCTAGCAATGAAACAAATTCATTTTTTTGTGTTTTTTGGTTATATTTTGTACAAATACGTCGTTTATAATTTAATAAACCTTTTTTTGCTTTTAATTTTCGTTTTCTAAATCTATATGATTTATATTCAGATTTATCACAGGTACTTCATAAATAATCATCTATTTTTGTAAATAATTCTTCTGTTTGTTTTAAACTTAATTCATCTTGATTAAAATCATGTTTATCTCAATCAAAATGATTAGAGAATGGTAATATAAACATTTTTTAATGTTCCTTTCTAAATTTTGTTTGTTATAATTTAATTGTATTGCTTATAAAAATTAGGGAGTAAAATATGCCTTTTATTAGTAGTTATGCACAACTGAATAAAAAATATAATCTTAATTTTAGTGATAATAATTATGGTTTTAGTTGAGATATTTTTAAACAATTTGTTAGTGATGAATGAGCAGAATTTTTTACAACTAATTGTTTTTATCGTTTTGTACCAACTGCACGTGGAACAAGAAAAACTTGAAACTGTTTAGCATTTGATTTATTTATATGTTGTAATTTTAGTGATAGTAGTGTTCAAGAAGTAAGAAGATATGAAAATACTCATAGTGAAACGACAATTGGTGCATTAATGAATGTTTGTCAAGTTTTATTAGATACATATAATATTAATTTATTACCTAATAATCCACATGGTATTAAATGAAAAATAACCAAAGATGGTGGATGTATTATTTTTCCTAATAATCAACAAATTGATTTTATTGGTTATGCTAATGGTAATAAAATTTTTGGAAAAGAAGCGGGTGGGTCAAGTTTTTTGGGTTCACGTACTGATGAAATAATAATGGCAGAAGAAAAAGAAACACTAACAGAAAAGCAATTAACATATAGATATGAGCGTTTACAAAATTCTATGTTTAGAAGTAATCGTATTAAAGTTTCAAATGAACCAATTAAAGAATGAAGTTGAACTTTTATTGATAAAAATATATATAGTCCTACTTTTGGAAAATTAATTACTCGTTATTTTTATAAAAGTTTCTTTATTACTTTTACATGTAATCCTTATGATAAATATCACCCATTTTATTTAAAATACTGTACGCCATTTTTACCATTAAATGATGAAATAATTGAAAATCTTAAAAAAGTTGGTAAAGTTTACTATGAAAATAAAGACATATTTAGTGGTTTAGGTTTATTTGTTTTAAGATTTACTATTCAACCTTTTTGAAATAAATTACCTGACATTCAAAAAAGAACATTATTAGAAATGAAAAAAAAGTAATCCTGATGAATTCAATACTGTTTATTATGGTTTTGAATTTTTAGATAGTGATGCAACAATTTTTCCTTTTCAAAAAACAGTAAAATATTGACAATCATATGATTTAAAACAGTTTTATAATCAAGAAAAAGATATGTATAAATTTGATTTTTATTCAGTTGGTGTTGATTGAGCAACTGGTCACAAAGACCATACTGTATTTATGGTGGTCGGATTTAAAGAATATAATAATACTGGGTATTATGATGCTTATATTATTTGTGAATTAGTAGTTACTCCAAATGATTTTGTTAATGAAAATGAAAAAATTAATGGTTATGTTAATGAAATTTTAGGATTAATGGATAATTTTGAAAATTTTGAACAAGCAATTTATTTTTATGATGATAAAGCAAGAACAGCAATAGATTGATTAAATCAAAAATTAATAGATGAACATAATACTATTTTAATAACACAAACTGCTATTAAACATACTTCAAATTTAAATCAAGAAGCCGGATTAACTAATAGAGTAGTATGAATGAGAAATATTATGAGTTATGGAAACTTTTATGCTAATAAAAATGATTTACCAAAAACTACTCAATGTTTAGAAGAATTACGTTATGACCAAACCAAAACTAACATTCCTGATAAAAATATGTACCAAGACCCTTACGATGCATTATTTTATGCCTTGTATCCATATAAAAATGTAATTAGGGGTAAAAATAATGCTAGTGTGAAAAAAAGTATCTTCACATTTGCTATATAGTAAACAATTTACATATAATTAATAGTATAGGTATCACAAAATAAACGCCTTTAATTTAGGCGTTATTTTGCATTTAAAAGCATACTTGTAAAAATAATCAAAAACAGTACAATTTATAAGTAAAATCAAGGAAAAAAGGAGAAATTTATTATGAAAACATGAATAAAAACAAATTTAAGTAAAATAACATTAGCATTAGCACTAACTGGTGCAACAACTGGAACAATAGGATTAATCATGGGGGGTGCTTACCCATAATATAGGTACTAATGTTAAACATTATTTAGAACCCAATGGAGAAGTAGTATTAGGAACAACAACTATTTGATGAAATAAATGAGATAGTCCAAATAAAACTGAATTATATTTTTCTAAAATTAAACATCATGATGAAGATATAAAATGAGATGGTACTTATACAGATAATTATTTTCAATAATTAAATTTCAATATTTATATAAGAAATATTTTCATTATATTTATCAAATAAATTAATATTAGTTAAATTTATTTCTTGTTTATCTGTTATTAAAGTTAAATCATAATTTCCAGAACCAAATATGCCACTAATTTCTATCCGATTTAAGTTATTAATCGGGTTTTCAATTTGTAATTCCAAATTACCATTATTATCAATTTGTGAAATTTGTTTATAAAATTCTAATTTAGAAAATAGTTGTGATTTATTAGAACCATATAAATTTAAAATATTTTCAATTTTATTATTACTAATAATTGCTCTTGTAAAATACTTACCATATTCACCATTACCTAATGTTCAATCTGCTGGAATTAATGATGGTATGTTATTACTTTCTAATTCGTTTGTAATAGATAATCAGTTGAATTGATTATCATCTAACTTAAATAATTCATTTTGACTAATATCATTGTTTTTTAATTTAATATTATTTATATCTGTAAAATCAAAATATGAAGACTTTAATATAACTTTTATATCTTTATATTCTCAAATTTTATTTTCATTTGGATGTATTGGCTTTGATTTTAATTCAAAATAATAAGGCAATAAAATTTTATTATCATCATTTAAACCTTTATTAATAGACATACTTGAATAAATATATTTTGATAACATCACAAATATTTGTTTAAATATTTTTACTTGTTCTAAATTTATATAATTTGGATAATCTAATTCTCATTGTTTAAATAAATTAGTAATTACATCTTCTGGTTTTTGTCCTTCAAATTTTGCTCTTAGTTTTGCAATATCATTATTGGGTTTACCAGTTTTATCATCATATGTAGCACCTTCAAAATTTCTATTATAGTTATATGTGTAACTTAGCATATCTAATAATAGTTGTTGTAAACTATCAATTGGTGGTTTATCATTTATTTCAATTTCAATTGAATTAAAGTTCTGTGATAATTCAATAGCAATATATTTACTAGGATATGGTGGGGTTGGTTCTCTATGACTATATAATATATATTGTTCATTCTTTTTCATTTCAAAATCAGCTAATTTTTTAGGTACTGGTGCTGGTCCATCATATTTACCAATTTTAGCATATGTTATTTTTGCATTATTAATAATTTCTTTTCTTGTTTCAGTTCCGCCACCAATAGCAATTAAATCTAAAACTGATTTTTCTTGTCCTATAAATTGCTTTGCTAAATTTCAAGGTAATATTTGTTCGCTAAATCATTGTTGTAAAATTCTAACTTTTGGTTGAGTTTCAATAGGCATTGATAATAATGGAAATGCTATCTTATCCTTGACAAATAATTTTGGGTATACTTCCATATTGTCAACTTCACCAAGTACCTTTATATTGCCAAAAATCATGCTTCTAGGGGCTTTAATTTTTAAACCAGTTACTTTGGTATCTTTATCTAATGGTTTTTGTAATTTAATAATAATTGGATAACCATCTCTTGTTTTAAAATCTTTAATTTTAATAATAGTAATACTTTTAGTACTTCTAGTTTTTGGATTTTGATAAGGTTGTGAATAATTATTAATGATATATAAATTATCAATATTATTTTCAGTTAATGGTTCATTTATACTAACTGCATATAACTTAAATTGATTTAATAAATTTATTTCTTGAAATATTAAATTTTTAATATCAGTCATACTATATTCAATAGTATTATCATTAATATTTGTACTTGCTCTTTGATTTAATTGCATAGTAAAGTCTGATGTTTCAGCAGCAGTAGTTTTTAATACTTTTTCAATATCAATAAAACCAATTTTAATAGTATTTGCTGAAAATCTTAAACTATTATTTTCATTATTTTTAAATAAACGTTCAATTTCATAAATATAAATTGTTCTTTTTTTAAATTCATCGTATGCTCTATTAATATCTGGGTCACTAGTTGCTCTCATCATATTAGTAAAGTCATAAGGAATATTATCAATTAAATAATCATTTTCTACTTCTGCTTGATTAAGTTTAGTTTGTTTCTGTGGAAACTTCGTTTGTGGTTTGTTGTTGTTTTCCATTGTTCTCTCCTATTAATTGGTTATTTTCGGGATTAAATAATTTTAATTTAACTGTTAAATTATTAATTTCTTGTTCATCATTAATATTAAATGTTTTACTATTTAATAAATCTTTATCTAAATGTACTAATATTTGAATAAATTTAAGAATATCAATATTAAATTGTCATAATTTTTGTTCAATATAATTAATAGTTGAAATATTTACAGCTGTACTTTCGGGAACTGATTGTTGTGCAGATTTTTTTTGACTTGGAATATGAATACCACAACGTTTAAATATTTCATTAACATTTCAGTCATATATATCAGTTAAATTTTTACCTTTAAAATTACTACTTGTCATATTGATATTTTCATTTTGTTCATTATTATCTCCACCACTTTTAAAAATATAATTTTTAGTAACTAATATTCTTACAGCATCTTCTAATAAATCTTTTACATTACCATAAGTTGAATTAAAAATAAACTTTGGTGAGTTTAAAATTGTATCTAAAACAATTTGTTCATAAATAACATCTAATGCTTTAATTTTATCCATTACTTTATTACAATCTGCTAGTTCATTTGCTTTATTTCGCATAATTGCTATTGGTATATAGTTAATATTTAGTGTTTGTTCTTGTTCTAAATTTGGATTATTAATGAATGATTTAAAATCTAGTGGAAATTGTTTTTTATTATCACTAATACTATAAATTGCACGATTAATAGTTACTTGTTCATTATTTAATGTATAAATTTCAAATAATCTTACAATTTGTGCATTTTGTTCATAACTATCATAAAAAATAGTACATTGAATTAATTTACCAGTAATATCATAAACTCTTTGTTGTATATCAACTACTTGAAAATATAAATCATCATTAGCAATAAAAATTAAATAACCACTAATTCCTAATTTACTTAATTTAAAAATAGAATTTCAATTTTTTCTATAAAATTCTTGTTGAATTAAATACTGCTTAATAGTTTCGTTGTTAATATCTAGTGGAGCATTATATAAATTAGCATTATTTTCTGCTACAAAATCAGTAAAATATGTTTCATGATTAAAATCATTAAAACCAAAATAACTTAAAATAGAAGCATGTGTACTTTTACCTTTTAAAAAAGTTAATTTAGTTTTTTCTTCATTATTAGTGCTTTTATCTCTTCTTAAAAATCTACCTAACATAATATTCACCACCTTTTTTTAAAATATTTGATTAATTTTTAATACAATTTTTACTATAATAAATATAATTAAACCAGCAACAGCAGAAGATAATAAAACTCCTATTAAACCTAAAATAATTTTTATTATTTTAAAAAACATAATATTATTCCTGCAATTCTTGTAATTTTCATAAATTACCACCACTAATATTCATGTCTTCTCATTTAAAAACATCAATATTTTCATTTCTTGAACATAATAATTGTAATCTTCCACCCTCTTTTATATAAGTACTATATACTGTTACAGTTTGTGGAATACCAGAACCTAACGAATAAACAAAATCAGTAAATGTATAAATATCTGGTAATATTATTTTTTGTTGTCTTGGATTTAAATTAAATCATATACGATATAATTTATTTTCTTTACAATCATATCTAATTTCTTGATTTTTTATACCAGTAGTACTAATATTAAAGGCTACATCTTTTCATTTACCAATTTTTAAATCTTTTATTTTTTTAATTAATTCATTAATAGCACCAGCAATAGTTTTATCACTAGTTTCTAAATTAGCAATTTCAGTACCAAAAGTATTGAGAACAAAAGCATATTGAAATTGTGTTTTATCTATTTTATCTTCTAATTCTTTATCTACTTCTTCTTTTTTATAATAATCAGTTAAATCTGGGATATTTTTATTTAATGTTCTTAAATTAACAGCATCTTGTGGTTGTGTAGGGTCTGCTATATAAACAATTCTAGTATTATTTGAAGTAATAATTCTTTTTTCTTTAGGTTGAATAATATTAGGCGAATTAGGGTCTATTAATCATAATGATTCACCACTTCCACCAGTAGCACTAATAGTATTAGTTTTTTCATCAATTTTAATATTTTCACCAGCAATTAATTTATCTTGTTTTTTATCTAATAAATTATTAGTTTCTAGTTTTGTATAATAATCACGTTCAGTATTTTCTTCTGCTATAAATTCAGTTGGTGTATCTATTCCTTGATATTGATATATTTCTTCTATATCACCAATTAAATTAATTTTTCCACGTTCAGGATAAGAATTACCGCCACCACTAAATTCTTTCTTTTTATTGTTATAGTAAATCGTTCCGGTATTTAAAATTGTTTTATTTTGGATTTGTTCACTATACGTCATGGAATCAACATTTAGCAATTCAAATTTATTAAAAACATTATTTAAATAAATTTTAATTACTTTATAAAATTTCATAAAGTTATTTTCTGTTGAATATTGATAACTGATTTTAATAAAATATCATTTAAATATTTCTATATTATTATTTTCAACTTTTTTTCATAAAGGACTAGTTTCAATATTAAATCAATTATTTTTAACATCATTAATATTTTCATTTGCTTTAATTAATTCAGTATTTAATTTGGTAATTTCATTTTCATTAGTAGTAATTCGTTTTTGTTGTTTAGCCGAAAAATCACAAGTTGGTGCATGAGTAAAATCACCAATTTGTGGATTATTTTGTAATGCTTCGGGTGGTAATGTACCAATTTCATCAGGTCAATCTAAAATCATTGTTTCAGTTTCTTTATCATAATCAGTTGCAACATAACCTTTATTAACAAATTTACTAACAGGACCTCTATATATTTCATTTTCATTATCATCAACTAAATCATCATATAATTTAATTTGTTTTGATAATGTAAATTCTTTTTGCTGTTCAATTAATTCATCAACTTGATTTCTAGTATAAAATGATTTTAAATCAATTTTTTCAACATCTATTTCATCATCATTATAATTTGATAATATTTGTTTTAATTCTGTTAGTCTTGCCAATATTTTCATTCTACTTGGTGCTAAATCTCAAACATTAATTGTAGGAATACTATTTGCACTAAATTGACTACCATTATTAAACTGAATAGTAGCATCAACATTAAATTCAATTGGTGTACGATTAAATACTCAATGTTCAGCGGTTACAAAAACCATATCTCTTAATGTTTCTTTAATTAATTCATCTTTAAAACTATCAAAAGGAAATTTAGATAAAATAAAACCAAGATAAGCATTAATATCATTTTGAGCACGAATAGCAAAAGTTTTAAATCAATCATTAACATTTGGTCATGTTTGTATATATTGCTGTGGTGTTTCTGTAATTTTTCCAGTTAATGGATATCAGTTATTATAATTTTCTAGACTGACACCAGTTCAAAGTTTATTAATCATATTTTATCATTCCTTAAAAAATGCTTTTTTATAATGTTTAGTTTTTGTTTTAGTTTTTCTATGTGATATATGTATAATTTCTTTTTGTAATTTCTTTTTACCTTTTTTTACAACTTGACTATATGCAAATTTTTCTAAATGATGTAATAATCCAGTACCAAATACAGTATTTACTGAAAATTTTAAACCAACACTTTTAAATGATTTATTAATATTTTCAATAGGATTATTAATAACATTTGCTACTTTATGATAAGTTCTTACGATTCTAAATATTTCTCTATATACTTTAAAACTATCTCTAATTATTTGTTGAACAACCGGCGGAGCAAATGCTATTGCTTTTAATCATTTATTTTGATTAACTCCATAACCAATGTATCAACCACTATATCAACGATATCAATGGAATGGATGTATTTGAGCAACAAAAGTTTCTGCTTTAAGAATACTATCAACAACTGTAATTGGTTTATATTTAGGATTACGATAATAAATAGTAATTGCACATTTATCTAATGATAAAGGTTGAATTTTACAACCCATAAATACTGGTGAATTTAATGGAATTAATTGTGCATGTTTAATTGCTCTTTTTTCTGCACTAGTAAATAAATCAGTTGCTTTTTCTTTTAATTTTTTAATTTTCTCAAATGCTTGCTTTTCTAACTTTTCAAATTTTTCTTGTAATTTATATATACTTTCTCGTAATTTTTCAAAATATGATGTATTTTTTCAAAATTTATTTAAACCTTTTTTTAAATAAAATCTAATATCCAAATATTTAAAAATTTTATTTGCATTTAAAACAATCTTATGAATTGAACTTTTTTTAAAATTAAATTTAATAGCATTAGCACGAATTTTTTGTAAATCTAAAATTAAAGTTTTTCCATATCTATTTTCTGTATGTATTGTATGAACTAAATTTAATCAATCATGTTGATTCATAGATAGTACTTTTTTTAAATCAGTATTATATTTTTTTAAAAAATTATTTGCTTTTTCAATATCTTTAATTTTAAACTTTGGAGTTAATTGAGGACTTAATTTTGTTAATGTATTTTGTAATAATAAGTAATCTTTTAACTCTTGTGCTTCTAATTTTTGAAAATTATTTTTATATTGTCTTTCAGCAACATAACCTAAATCTCGTAATACTGTTTCACGATTAGGAGTAAAACTATAATTCATTAAATAACGTTTATTACCAATAATTTTATCTGTTAAAATTTCTTTTCCACTTACTTGACTTATAATTTCTTGTAAGTTTTTTGCTTCTTTAATTCCAACTTGTTCTAATGTTTTAGTTTTTTCTGCTAATTTAATAAATTTAGTAGTACGATAACCACGACTAATTTTATTAAGTCCAGCAAATGCAGGAAGTATATTAAAGAAAGTATTTAATTTTGTTACATTTCCTTTTAAATAATCATAAACTTGATTAATAGTAAAATCAGTTAAAAACTCTACACCAACAGCACTAATACTAGCAATTAAATCACTTGCACCTAATCCAAGTGCTACGCTTTCACTTAATCCACCAGTAAAAGGAGCAAGTGCTACTGCTATAACTTGTACACCAATCATTTCTAAAATTTCTCATCAAAAACTTTTATTTTCTTGTTGGTTACTTGTTCTAGTATGTTTTGGTTTATTTATGTTTAAAAGTATTGCTGTACTAGTTGTACCGATTGGCATGGTATTAATTTCCTTTATTTAAGAGTTATTTTAATTGGATTTGTTGTTCCTTTATAATTTAAGTCATTAACATTTGCAGTAATAGTTATATATAAGTCACCTGCTTTTTGTTTTTGATTACTTACATTAGTTTTTCCTTGTGCGTCACTAAAATATTTAATAGTTGGATTTGTTAAATTTGGATTTAATGATTTAAGTTCATTAGTACTTTTTATTTGTGTATTTAATTCACTATTATTGTTATTAACATTTGCAGTAATATCAGTTGTTAAATTTGTAATTTTAGTTTTTAAATCAGTTTTATCAGTATTAATAATTCCACATGCCATTCAACGTGATGTTGTTTCATTATTAGAAATATAAGGTATGGCTTGACCTGTAACTTCTCCACCAACTAAATACATTCTTCCAACTTTACCATCTGCCACTTCTTGAACATAAATAATTGTATCTTGCAACATATATCTTTTCATTGCTCTTGGTGTTGCTAAAACAAATGACATAATTTCATCATCATTTTTATCATTTTTAAAAGTCATATAGTCATCCATTACAATTTGACATAAAACACCTTTAATATATAAATCATTACCATTTAATCTTAATTGTTGTGCAATTTCATTATCAGTAATTAAACCTTTATTATCTGCCAAATAAACTATACTATCATAAAGAGAATTAGTAATAAAGAATCTACAATTTGCAATATTTCTATATTGAAATAATGTATTTCATGCCCCCAACATTGCTTCTACATATTTAATTGCTTGTGCTTTTGGTTCTGTTGATTTTTCAATCATAAATTTAATTGCATATTTTGCAATTACATTAGTATTGTTATTAGCTAAATAATCTGCTAAATCATTAGCAACTTCATATTGCATACTTTGTAATAAATTTTGACCATTTTCTGCTAATAAATCTTTTGCTGCAATTGTTTCGCCAGCAACGGCTTCTTCTGTAATTTCTTTAATAATTTTATCTGTATCAGCATATCCAACATCTATTCTTTTACTTTTATCATTTCATTGAAGAACTTTAACTTTTGGGTCTTTTGGTTTTTTAACTATAAATTCAATTCTTGTTGAATTAACCATTTCGATAGGAAAAAAACTTGCCCACGGACTATTTGATTGTTTAAAAAATTCTATAAATTCTGGTGCTTCTACTAATTTTTCGGTATTATCTAAATTTTGTTTGAATGGTACTGCCATTTTTTATTTTCCTTCCTTATAATTTATTTTTATTTTTATAATCCAATAATGTACTTTTTATTGAATTTGGTTGATTTGTTATTATTGTTTGTGGTTTGCCACCTGTATTAATTGTTTCTTTAAATACTGGTTGTTCTTTAATCATTTTTTTAATAGTTTCTTCAATTTTTGAATTTTCTATATTACTTGTTTTAAATTTTAAATAATCATAAAATTCAGTTTTAACTTGATATTTTTTAAATATATTAATAATTTCTTTTTCTTTAATTTCTTGATTAAGTTTATTTAACTTATTTTCTGCTTCATTAACTTTATTTTCTATTTCTTGTGAAGAAGCATTATTTTCAGTTAAAGGTTCAGTTGTTTGTTGAACATTATTTTCATTTTCTAACATTTAACATTCTCCTAATCTTATCCCAATAATCAATCTTTAACTAATTGTGGCATTTCACTTATTAGTTTTTTATAATCATTAACAGCATTTTCTAATATATCAATATCAGAAAATTTAAAACAATTTCCTATATCTAAATCAAAATCTCTATCAATTTTGATATTATTTTTTCTATATTTTTCATTAAATTCAATTTTTGTCATATTATTTTTCTCCTTTATTAATTTTTTCATTTAATTTTGCTAATTTTTTTTGATGTTTTATAATTTTGTTATTTGCTCTAACATGTTTTGGAGTTGTAATAAATCTTTTTAATAAAACAATAATTTCTCTGCAAATTAATGTTCCAACACTTGTTCCAATAATTATTAATTCATGTAAAAATTCTTTCATCTCAATATTTTCCTTTCAATTATTTATTTTTTAATTATTCATCAAATTGACCACCATTAATTCTTTCAATCATTGATTGTGAATTACTTATAATTTTTACTAATACAGATATTTCTTTATTTAATTGTTCCATTCTTTCTTTATATGATTGTATTTCTTGATTATAATATTCAATTATTTTTTCTTTATTCATTGCTTTTCACCCCCTTTATAAACTCATGTGATTGTAATCTCAATTTAATGAAGCATTATCAGTATTTAATGGTACTTCGCTCATATTATCACTACCGTATTGACTGGTTGTTTCACTATTAATTGAAAATCTATTATCATTAATTAATCTTGTAGTTTCATTATTAAATGTTGTTTCTTGCATTTCTTCAACATGATGATTTGTTTCCATAGGTAATAAATTATGAATAATTTCAGATGCCCCAGCAATAATGGTAGGTACTGCATAAGCATTATTAAAATTATTATTTATACCCATAGCAACACCAGTACTAATCAAACATCCACCAGTTGCCATATTACAAATTTTTCTTATTGTTTCAAATTTATTAGGTATTAACTCAGTTAATCCACTAATAAGATTTGAAATACCATAAGCATTTAAACTAATATATGTATCTCAATCCATTAATGACTGATTATCTTGTTTATCTAACAATAATCATGGTGGACCCTCAGTTGTAGTTGTAGTAGTTATTGGAGTTGGTGTTGTTGGAATAATAGGATTAATATTATTTTCTGTTCATTTACTATAATTTGCTAAACCGATTGTTCCTAAACCTAGTAATATTTTTTTAGAACTATTAATTAATTTTGTTTTAGTATTTGGTCTTTGATTTAAATTTCAAATATCTAAACCTAATTTTTTACCAAATAATAAACTATTAATTGAACCTAATACTGGATTTGCAATTACTTGACCATAATAAGCACTTGTACCAATCATTGCACAAATAGGACTTATACCAGTTCTAATTAATTTAGTTAATGTATAATTTGATTGATTTTCTATATTTGGCATTATTTAATTTCTCCGTTCATATTCAATAATTTTTCTAAAACATAATTAGTTTTATCAAAATTTATAATAAGTCATTTTTTTGTTTCTGAATGATTGTTAGTAACATTAATTAACTTTTCTATCGTATCGATTAACTCTTTTTTATCTGCTTTATCAAAAATGACTTGTAAAATTTCATCTAACATAATTTAATCTCCTTTATTTGTTTTTATCAGTTCTCTTATAACATCTAATAAGGAATCTACTACATAAGAATTTAATTCAAATTCATAATTTCTAATTTTAATTTTTTCTTTTTGCATTTATTTGTTCTCCTTTAATTTTCTAATTTTTTAATTGTTACTTTAATTCAACCTTGATATACATCATTATCACCAACTATTAATGCAACATTACTTTCGGGGTCAGAAACAATTATGTGTTTTGATTTAACATTTGGGTATTGTCTTAAAATAATTGCTCTAATATCATTACTTGTATGAATTGCTTTTGGAAATGGTGATAATATTTCAATTTCATCTTTATTTTCAAACAAAGTAGGTAATATTATCATTAGTCAAATTCTCCATTTTCTATTTTTTCTTTTATAGTATTAATTGCTAATAATATCCCGTAATGTGTATATTTATCTTGTTCATTTTTAAATTCCATAAAGTGATATTCATTATCAGTTTCCATATTTTTATAATATTGATTTAAATATTTAATTAATTGTTCTTTATTCATTATTTATTCTCCTTATTTAAATAATATCAACCAATTAATAAACTATCTGCTTCATCATGATTTGATATTGTTATATTTCAATTATTAGTTTTTATTATCATTATTTTTAAAACAATTTTGACAATTTGGTCAATTATAATTTTCTTTACAATCATTACACATTTTCATTTAGTTATTTCTCCTTATTATTTTTTGGATGTTGAAATTGAACAGCTAAACAATCATTACAACGAAATATTAATTCAATGCTTACATCTTCATGTTTACAATTAGTCATTAGTTAATTTCTCCGTTTTCTATTTTTTTAATTAATAAACCAAAAATTCCTTTAAAATTTATATTTTTAATATGTTCAAGTAATTTTTCTTTATTAATACAATTTTTATGTCTTGATTTATTAATTTCATCAACTTTAATTCTATGTTCTTTACAGTATGCTCTACCATATTCATCAAATTGCTCTTCTGTTATATTTTCACATTGTATTTGTTCAAAATTTTCATCATGTGGTGGTATTAAACTAGTAAATTTAGTAGTTTGACTAAATGTACATCTATTCATTATTTTTTCTCCTTATTTTCAATTTGATTAGCAATTTCATTTAATATTTTCAATACTTTATATTCATTTTTTAATTCTTTAATAATAAATATTAAAAATATTATTAGTGTTATACTTGTTATTAATATCGGTACTATTAATAAAATTTTTCATAATATCATTTTTTACTCTTTTCATTTTTTAAATCATTTAACATTAATTGAACAAAATGCACGATTTTTAGGAATATTTAAAGTATTAAAGATTTCACCAGTTACTATAATTTCATCGTTTTTGTTTAATAAAATACAGCGTCTATAAAGTTTTGGTTTATTAAAAATTAAAGTAACATAGTTTAATCCATTTCATTGACCACGAACACTATAATATAATTCTTTATTACCTTTTTCGTAATATTTTGCTTCAATAGTGTTACTAAGTTTTACTGTTAATTTGACATAATTTGTTTTATCTTTCATTTTTATAATTTCCTTAAATAATTGTCAAAAATTAATATTTTTTTATGATTTTTTAAATAATATTGAATATGCTTATATGCATCTTGTTCATGTTTTGTTAATTTTATATTTCCTTTATAATTTGTTATTTTATTTTTATTTTTTGGTTGGTTTTCTAGATAATCTCAATTCATAACATCTTGTACTAATACCATTAATGAACCAATAATTTTAGGAGTTGCTAATGGATTAGTTAATAATTGTTTTGAATTTAAAAAGAAATTTTCTACAATAACTAATATTTTTTTATCAATAAATTTTTCTTTAATTAATTGAAATTTTTCTTTATAAATATTTTTAGTTCATAAAACAGTTAATGTATTGAATGTTTCATTAAAAACAATATTATTAGTTTCATTTGAATATATAACAATTCCATTATTACCAATACCAGCAGGGTCAATTCCAATAATTAATTCATATTTCATTATTAATCAAATTCTCTGCATTGTATTTTATTAATTAAAATTTTAATAATATCAATTGAACCTTTTAATTTATTTAAATAATATATGTCTTTTTCTTTATTATATTGTTCTATATCACTATCTAAAATTAAATTTAATCAACTAATTAATTTTTGTTTATCCATATTTATACCTCCTACTTAACCTAATATTTAAAATACAGTCATAACAAATTGCTTTACTATTTTTATCTCTTAAAAAATATTTTCTTGTTTTTATATCATTAGTATTAAAGAATAAATAATCTAATTTATGTTGTTTACATGTTCAACAAAAATACTTTTTCATAATAATTCTTTCTAATATATTCTGTTCCTTCTAGCATAAAGAATATATATTTTGATTTTTATATTATTAATACTATTAGTTTTATTCATTCCAGAAATTCTGGGCTCAAAAATAAATTGTGAAATTTTAAAAAACATTGAGGCATTCGATTCAATATTTATTTAATTTGTGTTAAACAAATTAATATTTTAATTGAACCGGCACCGCTCAATTTTTTTTACAAGTTTGAAATTTATTTTCTCGCCCAAAAATTTTTTCAAAAAAAATAAAAAATAAAACCAACACTTGCTCACTGGGGAGTGGCAAGGTTGGTTAAATAAAGAATAGAATTAATACAATAGGTCCCTACAACAGGTCTATATATACTAGTTTCCAATTCGCTCCCACCCCAAGAATTACCATTACTGGTTAATATATTTTATTAGGTATCACTCCACTTTTTATTTATTCATGCAAGTCCACATGCTCTAGCTACTATTTTTAACAACTGTGTTGTAGTTCACTTTTTTAGTTCCCTAACACGTGTTGATAATAGCGTTAAAGAGGGTTATTAATTATTAACTTTCTCCTACTTGGTCACTGCGTGTAGTAGATATTTAAAGAGTGTTAATAATAAAAATTTTAAAATTTTACAATTACAAAAAAAAGACAAGATTTTTATTCTCGTCTTTTGTCATTTATTTTTAATTCAAGGGTAAAAAAAGAAAGGAGCTATTTTTAAAACTTTTTAGTTACCGACATCTTCGGTACGCTCCCAAATTTGAAGATAGAATTAATCTTAACTAGTACTTTGTAAAACAAAGATACACAGATTTCTAAAAGCCTCATTTTAAAATTAGTTTAAATATGAAAAATTATATAAGTTAAGGTTAATGATAATATCATTAACCTTAAATTTCATTAACAACTGTTAAAATCATAGGTAACTTACCAGTTTCTTTTTTAATATAATCTTGTAAGTCATTTTTCATTTTAGTCTTAACTTCACTAAGACTAAAAGCATTATTAGTTTTATATTTTTCAATAACATTAATAATAATGTTTTGCAATTTTTTCAACATTTCTTCATTATTAGTTAAATAAACAACACCACGCATTTGTGCATCAATTAAAGAAATAATTTCTTTAGTTTTACGATTTATTGTCACTCCTGTAATTAAAATACCATCACGTTGTAATTGTTTTCTTTCACTAATAACAATGGAACCAATATCACCAACACCAATACCATCTACATATACATCACCAGTTTTTATTAAGTTATCTGTTGTTTTATTAGTAGCATTTTTATCATTAAAACGAGAAGGACGTGCAACATACTGTTTAACAAAATTATCAATTAATTTACCATTTTCAAAAGTAATAACTTCACCATTATCATGAATTAAAGCATTGTTATGTAATACACCAGCATCAATGGCTGCTGCTTGTGCTGCTACAAAATCTTTATATAAACCTTTAACTGGTAAAAAATATTTTGGTTCAATAATATTAACCACTAACTTAATATCTTCATAAGAAGCATTTAAACTTCAAGCTTGTTTTTCTGATATATTAATAACTTTAACATCAGTACGTGCTAAGTCATCTAATAAGGCTGCATGAGCCAATTCATTTCCTGGAATTGGTGGAGTTGCTAAAATTATTGTATCTTGGGATTCAAGTTTTAAATAATCATCATTACCAATAGCAATTTTATTCATTCTAGTAAATAAACGCTCACCACTACCAGTAACAATAATTACTGTATCTTTAGTACCAATTGTTTGTGCTAAATTAATAATTTGTGATTTATCAATATTGAAAGCGTTTAAATCATTAACTTTTAATAAAATATCATATAAAGTTGCACCATAAACTGCAATTTTACGTTTAGAGTCAGTTTCTTTAATAGCATTAAGAATTTCACTAACACGATATAAATCTTGATCATAACATGCAAGAATAACTCTTCCTGGTGCTTCTTTTAATACTGGTTCAATAATAGTTTGAATTTTATGCTTAGGAGCCGTAAAAGCTTTTCTATTGGCGCATGTTGCTTCACTAATTAATAATAAAACATCATTTTTAGAAACACTAGCTAAATGTTGAATATCAGTAGTAAAATCACTACGATGTTCACCATCAAAAATATAATCACCCGTATAAACAATTGTTTCATTTAATTTAATATTTTCACCATTATTTACAGTTAGAACAAAACCTAAACTACCTGGAATTGAAGTAGTTGTTTTAAATGTTTTAACAACAACATTACCAAATGATACTTTTTGTTCAGGTTCAATAGTTTTAATTATAATTTCATTTTGATTAATAAAACGAAAACGTTCTAATTTCTGCTTAATCATAAAATCAGTTAGTTTACTAGTAAAGATTGGAACTTTATACTCGGGTTTTATTTTATTAAAATCTTTTAAAATATAAGGTAGTGCTCCAAAAGCATCATCAGATGGTTTTGAAATAAATATACCTTGAATACGATGTTTATTTTCTTTTAAATATGTATAATCTGGAATAATAATATCAATTCCTAAAATTTCTCTTTCTGGGAGTCTAATGCCGGCATCAAATACAAATATCTTATCATTTACTTCAACAACATATAAGTTTTTACCACGTTCATCTAATCCACCCAGAGCAAATACTTTTATCTTTGCCATGTTTTCACCAGTTTTCTACTTTCTTTATTTTTATTTTATAAAATTTAATATCTTAGAAGAACATAAAAATTAAAACTTTAACTTAAATTCCCAAGATGCTGCTATATTATGTTATTAGTATTTTAACACTAATTTAATAATAAAACTGTAATTAATTTTCATTAAAAATAGTTTCAAATTATTTATCAATAATTTCTAAGCTAAGCTTACTATTATCTTCAACTTTAATTACTCGAACTTTAATTATATCATTGATTTTAACGACATTATTTAAATTATCAATACGTTTATTAAATTTTTTTGAAAATTCTGAAATATGAATTAAACCATCAATCTTATCTTGTAAATTAACAAAAACACCAAAATTAACAATTTTTACAACTTTACTATCAAATTCAGAACCGATTTTAATTTGAACAGGATTAACAATACTTTCAATAATTTGTCAAGCTTTATCAATGGCTGATTGTTCATTATGATAAATCATCAATCGTCCATCATCTTCAATATCAATTTTAACATTATCACAGTCGGTAATAATTTTATTAATAACTTTCCCGCCAACACCAATAATATCACGAATTTTATCAATTGGAATTAACTTTTGAATAATTTTTGGAGCATTAGGTGCCAATGTAGTTCTAGGTTTTTTAATTACTTCATTCATGTTTGCTAATACTTGTAATCTCGCAATTCTGGCTTTTTCTAAAGCTTGTGTAATAATATTAAAATCAATACCAGTAATTTTAATATCCATTTGTAAAGCACAAATACCATTAGCTATTCCCGCCACTTTAAAATCCATATCACCTAAGTGATCTTCTAATCCTTGAATGTCAGTTAAAATTGTAAAATCTTTTTCTTCTTTAATTAAACCCATGGCAATACCAGCAATTGCAGCTCTAATCGGTACACCACCAGCCATTAATGCCATTGATGAAGCACAAATTGCTGCTTGTGAAGTTGAACCATTTGATGCTAATACTTCTGATACTAATCTAATTGTATAAGGAAAATCTTTTTCAAGAGGAATAATTTGTAATAATGCTTTTTCACCAAGGGCGCCATGACCAATCTCACGTCGTGAAGGAACACCCATTCTTCCGGTTTCACCAACAGAAAATGGAGGAAAATTATAATGATGAATAAAACGTTTATACTCTTCTTTACCTAATCCATCAATAATTTGATGTTCCGCAAGTGCACCCAAAGTTAAAACTGATAAAACTTGTGTTTCACCACGAGTAAACATTGCACTACCATGAACAATAGGTAAAACATCAATCATACTTGTTAATTTTCTAATATCATCTGCTTTTCGTCCATCAACTCGTACATTATTTTTTAAAATCATAGTACGCATTGCTTTTTGTAATAATTGATCAATACTTTTGCGTAAATTATGAATAGTTGTTTCTTCACCAGCATTTAAAACTTCTTGATTAAATTTATTTTTAAAACTTTGAAATGTTTCTTCAACTAAATTTTTAATCAAGTTACTTCGACTTTTTTTATCAACAGTAGTACTAATTTTACTAATTTGTGATTGACAATTTGTTTCTACAAATTGTTCAATATTAACAGGAATTAATGCTAACTGTGGTTTAAATTTATTTGGTTTTAATTTTTCAATGATACTTTCTTGAAAAATTATTAATTTAATAATATGTTCATGTGCAAATTTTAATGCTTTAATCATATCTTTTTCTAAAATATCATGACATCCAGCTTCAACCATATTGATGGCATCTTTTGTTCCACCAACAATCAATTCCATTTTTGAATTTAATAACTGCTCTTGTGTTGGATTAAGGACAAGTTCATCATTTATTTTACCAACAACAACAGTAGCACTAGGACCCTGAAATGGCAAACTACTTAATCCTAAAGCAAGTGAAGTACCAAAAGCTGCATTTACTCTAACATCACAAGCATCATCTAACGCAAAAACATTATTTACAACTTGCACTTCATTAACAAAACCTTTTGGAAATAATGGACGGATTGAACGATCAATTAATCTAGCACATAGTGTTGCATATTCACTAGGTCGACCTTCACGCTTTAAAAAACCACCTGGAATCTTACCAACTGAATATAACTTTTCTTGAAAAACTATTTGTAATGGAAAAAAATCTTGATTATTAATAACTTCATTATATGATACAGTTGTTAATACAACTGTATTTCCATAAGTAATTTTTACTGATTTTTCTGCTAAATTAGCCATTGTACCTAATTCAACAATTAATTCATATTTTCCTTCTTTAAAAAGGAATTTTTCTTTTAACATTATTTACTCCTTAGCTTCCATTTTTTGTCGCAACTATGAGAATTATAGCATAATAAAATGTTAAAATAAGTTATAGAACAATTTTATTTTAGGAGGTCATAACTTATGTTTAAACATAAAATACAAAATGAAATTTTAATTTCAAATAAAGACTTTGATAAAATTAAAAATAAAGCTTTAATTATTGATGTTCGTGATGTTGCTGAATATCAAATTTTAAAAAAAATAACAAATGATAATGGTGAACTTAATATTGTTAATATTCCTTACTATGATTTGATTAAAAATCCTAGTAAATATATTGAAAACAAAAATCAAGTGATTATAACTATTTGTAATGTAGGAAATCGTTCAACTGCTGCTGCACTAACACTCAGAGAATTGGGCTATACTAACACTTATGTTTTAATTAATGGTATTTATGGATATTACAAAAAATAACTTATTTCTCATTATTTAATTTAATAAGATCATTAATAACAATACTTAAATTATTACAATAAGTTCCTAAGACTAAACTAACACTATCGTCTTGGTCTAAAATACCACGATTTTTAATTTTTTTAAGATTATTAAAATTAATTTTTGAATGATCAATAATCTCTACCTTAATTTTATTTGCTGTTGCTGTTGTCTCTTTAATATTATCAATTCCCCCTAAATCAACAATAAAATTTTGTAATTTAAATGGGAATTTTTGTGGTTTATTAATAGGTTTTGAATTACTTTCTTGTTGATTGCGTAATTTTTTAGCTCTACTAACATTTCATATTCAAATCCCAATACTAGCCACAGCAAATAACAATGCAATAACTAATAATACTATTTGTCAAATTGGCATGATTACCTTCCTTAATTAATATATTTTTAAATATTTTCTTAATCTTCTTGAATAAAAGCTTTTTTTACTTTAGCAAGTAAAGAATAATGATTAAGTCGATATTCTAAAACTTGTAACGTTAATTCTGATAATTTAATTGTTACCTTATCATTTAGTTTATCATTAAAATCAAAAGTATCAACAATTAATTTTCCAAAATCGCTCAATTTACTATCTTTTTGAATATTTTTCAAAGTAATTTCATGATTTTCATCCAAAATTAGTGGTGAATTTAAACTGCGATAACTATTATTAGCTACTGGAGCAATTTCATGAAATTGCATTAAGTTATGATTTGAAATTAAAACAGCACCACCAAGTGATTTCATTAAACCCGTCGAACCAGTTCTTGTTGCAATAACTAAACCAGAACCACGAAAGTTTTCAAATAATTGATTATTAATTAACACTTGACATGAAAGAGTTGTTGTTAAATTAACAAATTTAACTTCATTAATAGCATATAAAATCTTATTATTAATATTTACTTCTAATAATGAAAATTTATTTACTATTAAATTATTATCATTTTTATCAATTCACATTAATACTTTGTCAACTTCTGTGTTTAAAAAGTTTTCATAAAAACCAAGATTACCACATTTAAAACTAACAAACTTAATAGTATTGAGTATATTATTATAATCATGAACAGCTTTTAAAAATGTTCCATCACCGCCAATAATAAAAACAATATCTGGAAAAGAAGTATCTTCAAGTGCTTTAAGGGCCAATAACTTGGCCCTTAATTCCTTAGCTAATGATTGAGAATTCTCATATTTATTAGCAATAATTGTAAATTTATAATTTTTCATCATGTACTCCAATCATATTTCAATTAAAATATTTCACAAGAATCTTCAAATTCGTTTTCAATAGAACCACGTAAAAATAATTCAATCTCATCTTCATTATAACCAATTTGAATACGTTGTTTATTTTCTTGAACAATAATTGGACGTTTTAAAACAGTTGGTGAAGTTTTAATTAAATCAAAAACTTGTAACATTGTTAACTTTTCAATATTAATAGCATGTGTTTTAATAAACTTTGCTCTTGTTGAAATAATATCACCAACACCATTTGGTACAAATCTTAATAATAATTTAATTTCAGTATCGGTCAATGGATTATGGATAATATTACGTTTAATATATGGAATTTTATGTTTATCAAAAAATTGAATAACTTTTTTTGAAGACAAACAACTTGGCGAAACATATATTTTAATCATGACAATACCCCTCTTTGCTTTTAGACTACATTTGATTTAAATACTCTTTTTTAAAATTAATATTTTTTTATCTTTAAAAAATAAAAGTTAATAAACTCTACATTACTATAATAATATATATTTCCACACTATCTTTGACCAAACTTAGAAAATAAGTACATGAAAGACTTTTTCCACTATATCCTTCACCCACATATTATATCATATTATTTTTTGAAAAATAGATACTTTTATTCCTTAAATTTTATAAAAAAATTTAACATATATTTTAAATTTATGAAAATTACAAGAATTGCAGGAATAATATTATGTTTTTTAAAATAATAAAAATTATTTTAGGTTTAATAGGAGTTTTATTATCTTCTGCTGTTGCTGGTTTAATTATATTTATTATAGTAAAAATTGTATTAAAAATTAATCAAATATTTTAAAAAAAGGTGGTGAATATTATGTTAGGTAGATTTTTAAGAAGAGATAAAAGCACTAATAATGAAGAAAAAACTAAATTAACTTTTTTAAAAGGTAAAAGTACACATGCTTCTATTTTAAGTTATTTTGGTTTTAATGATTTTAATCATGAAACATATTTTACTGATTTTGTAGCAGAAAATAATGCTAATTTATATAATGCTCCACTAGATATTAACAATGAAACTATTAAGCAGTATTTAATTCAACAAGAATTTTATAGAAAAAATTGAAATTCTATTTTTAAATTAAGTAAATTGGGAATTAGTGGTTATTTAATTTTTATTGCAAATGATGACTTATATTTTCAAGTAGTTGATATACAACAAAGAGTTTATGATATTACTGGTAAATTAATTCAATGTACTATTTTTTATGATAGTTATGAACAAAATGCACAAATTGTAAGAACCTGTTTAGGATCTTTTTTAACTTATTTTTGATTAAATTAATATCATAAATGTTATTTTATAGTTGAAAAATAAATTTTTAATCGATAAGTTGTCAAATGATAAAATCTTTTTAACAAAAAAATGACAAAGAAAATAAAATGTTAATTAACTGTCAGGTTAGAAATAATTATTCCCTTTTTTAGTTTAATTATGTTTAAAAGATTCCAAACAGGTTCTAAGATTATTTGAAGTTTATACATTAAATAATGAACAAGTAACTATTAATCGTGCAATTTATAGTGTTAATGATAGCAAAAAACAATTTCCACTAGATTTTAAATCGTTCATTAATAACCCTAATTTAGCACAAGAACAAATACTAAATATTAACTATATACCAATAGCAATTATGCGAAATAAAGCAAATGAATTAGCAGATTGTAATAAAGTAATGGATAAAATTAAAGCATTAGATGTTATTTATGAACAAATTGTTTTAGATACAATTTTAAACTCACCAAAGTTTATTTTTAATTCAACTTATGGTAATGTAAAAGATTTATTAGAAGATGCTGTAAGAATATTAGTTACTAAAAATTATATTTTTAAAAGTGGCGGAGATAATAATGAACAAAATGAAAATATCAATATGACAAGTAGTAATTTTAAAGGTAAGAATTTAACAGATATATATGATTGAAATGTTAATGAAATATTTAAACGTTGTGGCATTCATATTCCAAGTCAAAAGAAATCTGCACAACAATCAGTACCAGAAAGTACAGCTGTAAATATTTCAACTATTAATTATATTGAACAAAAGTTATGACAATTTAATATTGATATTCTTAAATTTATTCAAATATTAGTACGTTTAGATAAAGATTTATTAAATAGTAAAACATTTAACATTAATGATGAACAAGAAATTAATAATTTAACAGTGAGATTAAAATTATTTAATCCCGAAAATAACCAATTAATAGGAGAAAACAATGGACAATCAAAACAACAAACCACAAACGAAGTTTCCACAGAAACAAACTAAACTTAATCAAGCAGAAGTAGAAAATGATTATTTAATTGACAATATTCCTTATGACTTTACTAATCTTATGAGTAGCAAAGGTGACCCTGAGCTTAAAAGAGCATATGATGAATTTAAACTAAGAACTTTATATATTTATGAAATTGAACGTTTATTTAAAAATAATGAAAATAATAATTTAAGATTTTCAGCAAATACTATTAAAATTGGTTTTATTGATATTGATAAAGTATTAAAAACTACTGCTGCTGAAACATCAGACTTTACTATGCAATTAAATCAAAGAGCAAGTACAAATATTAATGATAATACTATTGAATATAGTATGACTGATATTAAAAATTTAATATTTCAAGAAATAAATTTATTAAATCAATTTAAGTTATATGCTGTATCTATTAATGAACCATTAACTGAAAATAATATTGATAATTTATATATCATTAATAACTATTCTCAACCTTATCAAAATCCAAAAACAAGAAGTACTAAAAGTATTACTATTATTAAAATTAAAGATTTTAAAACAAGAGATGGTTATCCAATTATTATTAAATTACAAAAACCATTAGACAAAGATACAAAAGTAATTGGTTTAAAAATTAAAGCCCCTAGAAGCATGATTTTCGGCAATATAAAGGTACTTGGTGAAGTTGACAATATGGAAGTATACCCAAAGTTATTTGTTAAAGATAAGATAGCATTTCCGCTATTATCAATGCCTATTGAAATTCAACCAAAAGTTAGAATATTACAACAATGATTTAGTGAACAAATATTACCATGAAATTTAGCAAAACAATTTATAGGACAAGAAAAATCAGTTTTAGATTTGATTAAAATTAGTACTGGAACTGAAACAAGAAGAGAAGTTATTAAAAACGCAAGAGTTACACATGCTTGATTAGGATATGAGTTTAGTAATGTTTTAGGTGGTAAATGACCACTAAAAAGTCAAAAAGAATTAAAAGATAAAGAAGTTTGAGATTTTGTAGGTGAAAGTCAATTTTATCAATATGTTGCAACTAATAATAGATTTGATGATATTGAAATTGAAATTAAAGATGCACCAACTAATGATAGTTTACAGCAACTTTTATTAGATATGCTAAGTTTATACATATAACTATAATAGAAATTTTGAAGGTGCTACATATGAAGACAAAAATGGTAAACCAAAAAATGAAATAGCAAAATTACGAGCAAAATTTGAAGGACAAAAGCCCGAAGATGTTATTACTAATTTATTTAAACAATGAAAATTAGATTATCCAAATTATATTAATTTAAAACAAATAAAAATTTTCAAGCAAATATTTATCATGTTATCAGAATATATTTATTCAATATTATCAATAAATAAAGGTTTGAATGATGATAATAAAATTTTATTACCTTATTATTTCGAATTAAAATCAAGTCCAATACATCCTACACCTGATGATATTTGACAATTTAAAGATGTAAAAGTAATATTAAAATTTGCATATTTTGATTTTACAGATATCAATAATATTAAATTAACAAATAATGATATTAGTCAAAATGAATTATTTAAATTAGATGATAATCAATTTAATTGATTATCTATTACAAATGAATTAGAAACAAATAACATACCTTCATTAATTCCTGCTGATTGAACATTAGGTAATGGTGAATATGGAAAATATTTTACAAGAGTAATTATTGAAAAAATTAAACTTGAAAATTTATTAAATTTATATGGTTCAAATAAATCCCAATTATTTTCTAAATTAGAATTTTATAAAGAAATTTCAAAAATTGATAATAATAATGAATTTGAATTACAAATTGAAAATCCAATTACTAACTTAAATCGAGTTGAGATTAGTGGTATTTTTGGTGCTGGTAATTATGATTTACTTTTAATAACTAATAAACAAGAAATAAACTTACAAAATATTAATTTATTTGATAAATATAATGAAAATGTTTCTTATATAAATTTAGAAATTTAATTATCAAAATATCCATCAGGATAAATACCATCTCATTTTATATCAGTACTATCAAGCGGTTTAATACCAAAATATAAACTTATTTTATATTTGTCTTTTGTTTTATATGACCATATTGTTGATTTAGTCCCCCCCAGTAGACTGTATAGTCATGTCCTAAATATGATTTATAACCATTAGTTTGATTATGTGCTAGTGAACCAATTATTAAACCAGTTACTCCACTTATAGCACCAGTTAGTGCTAATGCTAATGTTATTTTACTTAAATTTGTTTTTATTCATGTTTTCATATTAAATTTCTCCTTTTTTCCTTAATTTTACTTATAAATTGTACTATTTTTCATTATTTTTACAAGTATGCTTTTAAATGCAAAATAACGCCTAAATTAAAGGCGTTTATTTTGTGATACCTATACTATTAATTATATTGAAATTGTTTATTATATTTTAAATATGAAAGTGGTTTTTTAAATAATTTTTATTTTATTTAAAATTACACTTATATATTTATATAATAATTAAGTAAATTAATTTTTTAAATATATTTACAATAAATTTAGATTTTTTAAAATAGTTAGGAGAAGTAAATTTGAATTTTAATTATAAATGAAATTTTAGAGAACAATATGCCAAAATTGATAAACTAGTTTTAGAACATATAACAAATAAATTAGAAAAATGAGATTGAAGAATATTTAAAACAAGAGATAAAAAGAAATATAAAATTGTTGATTATCAATATCGAACAAGAAAAACATTATATGGAATGGTGGAATGGCAACACTTTTTAGGACTATTTTTTGGTAGACACTTGTTCTTGATATTTGATAGGAGTTAAGTAGTTTAAAGTGCTGTGGATTCTTATGTTGTTGTATCAATTGATATAATCAAATAATTCTAATTTTAATTGGATTAATGATGTAAAATTTTTATCATTAATAAATTCAGTTTTGAAAGTTTTAAAAGTTGCTTCAGCAACAGCATTATCATAAGGACAACCTTTTTTGCTTAAAGATCGAGTAATATTGAATGCTAATAAAAGATTATTAATAATTTTATTGTTAAATTCATTACCTCGATCACTATGAAATATTTGGATATCTTTTAAACAGCGATTTGATTGCATAAATGCTTGATATACTAGTAATGCATCTTTTTTAACTCCAACACTATGTCCAATAATTTCGCGGTTAAATAGGTCTATTAATAGGCAAATATAGTTTCATTTACCATTAACTTGAACGTAAGTTAAATCACTAACAATAACTTCATTTTTAACCCTATTATTAAAGTTTCTATTAACAAGATTGGTTATTTGACTATTATTGACTTTATTATGATGATTTTTGAATGATAATTTAGTGTATTTTGATATTAAATTATGCTTATTCATAATTTCTTTAATTTTTCTGCGTGATAAATAAATTTCTTGGTTTTCTAAAATTTTTTTTAATCTTCTAGTACCATAAACTTCTTTATTTTCTTTAAAAGCACTAATAACAGCTTCATCATACTGGAATGGCAACACTTTTTAGGACTATTTTTTGGTAGACACTTGTTCTTGATATTTGATAGGAGTTAAGTAGTTTAAAGTGCTGTGGATTCTTATGTTGTTGTATCAATTGATATAATCAAATAATTCTAATTTTAATTGGATTAATGATGTAAAATTTTTATCATTAATAAATTCAGTTTTGAAAGTTTTAAAAGTTGCTTCAGCAACAGCATTATCATAAGGACAACCTTTTTTGCTTAAAGATCGAGTAATATTGAATGCTAATAAAAGATTATTAATAATTTTATTGTTAAATTCATTACCTCGATCACTATGAAATATTTGGATATCTTTTAAACAGCGATTTGATTGCATAAATGCTTGATATACTAGTAATGCATCTTTTTTAACTCCAACACTATGTCCAATAATTTCGCGGTTAAATAGGTCTATTAATAGGCAAATATAGTTTCATTTACCATTAACTTGAACGTAAGTTAAATCACTAACAATAACTTCATTTTTAACCCTATTATTAAAGTTTCTATTAACAAGATTGGTTATTTGACTATTATTGACTTTATTATGATGATTTTTGAATGATAATTTAGTGTATTTTGATATTAAATTATGCTTATTCATAATTTCTTTAATTTTTCTGCGTGATAAATAAATTTCTTGGTTTTCTAAAATTTTTTTTAATCTTCTAGTACCATAAACTTCTTTATTTTCTTTAAAAGCACTAATAACAGCTTCATCATACATATTATTTTTGATTTTATTTTCTTTTTTCTTTAAGTTAAAATAATATGTTGATTTAGATATTTTCAAAAAACGACACATTGTGCGAATTTTATATTTAACTTTATTTTTAGCAATAATTTCTACTTTCTGCCTATTATTAGTGCTGCTTGCTTTAAAATATCATTTTCCATTCTTAATTGTTTTAATTCTTTTCTTAATTTAATTAATTCATTTTCTTCAACAGAACGATTATCTTTAGTTTTAAAACTACCTGAATTAGTAAATTGCTTAATTCAATTATAAGTAGCTGCTCTTGTAACATTGTACTCTTTAGCAAGACAAGACACTGACTTACCGCTTTGATATAAAGCTACTATTTGTTTTTTAAATTCATCTGAATATGAGTTAATATTGGCCATAATTATACTTCCTTTCTTTTCACTAATTTGTTCACTTGTCTACGTAATTAGTGTCCAATAAAGTGTAACCCATCCATTACTAATATGTAACTAAGTTAAGATAACAAAAGTATCTTAATTATAAATATACATAAAACAAAAAAATGTCAATAAATATGACAAAATAGATATTAGTAAAAATATGCGGTAATTACTAATATCCATTAACCATTATATATATATATACATATATATATACAAGTGTTTTATATAAAATTAATGTAAAATTCTTTTCTTGCTTTCAATAAATATTTTTTCAACTTTATTACCAAAAACTTTATCTAAAAAATTCAACAATTTTTCTTTTTTAAATGTCCATGGGTCAAACTGCTTAACCGCATTTCTACAACGTACACTATCAATTGAAATATAATTATTATAATCAGTAAAACTATCATTTTTAATAGTAGTATCAAAACTACCACCAAAAAGCATAGTACGACCAAAAGTATCAATCTTTTTCTTAAAAAACATTGAATTTATTGCCTTAATTGAAGCGTCAATTAAACGTTGATACAACATTACTTTTTGACCTTTAATAACCTTAGGTCAAGTACAATTACGTGAAAAAGCATAAGCACGAACACCTAAATCAAACATATTTTGAGATTTCATATTATTTTGAACTTTAACAACATATTTTGCTAAATACTTAACTACATTTTCATTAGTACCTTTTTGAACAACTCTTACATCATTAATACCAAATGGTCATCATTGTGGCAACATACTTTTATGTATTCTATTAAAAAGTATATGGAAATGAACTGCACCACGTTTTTGATACTCATAAACATAAAGATATTTTAACTCACCTAAATATTTTGCACGCTTAGGATTATTTCATCACTTTTTCAAACGTTTAAAAAATAAAGCAATATGATATTTTGCCAGTTTAACATCTTTCATATTTTCAGCATAAGTTAAAGTAACAAAACTTAAAACTTTACTATCATAAAAATTATGATAAGCACGATGAATAAGATTAGTCTTAGTACGAATAGTACTATTTTTTAATTTCTTACCATTAATTCCTAAATTTTTAATACCTTGTACATTACGTTTATTACTTAAAATTGCTTCCATAGGTAAAACTACATTTTTAACATAACAACCATAAAATGTTTTTTTTAATATAAAAATTTTCTTCCATATATAAAACTCCGCATATTTATTATTAATCTTACATATTATTATCACTTAATATATTATCACAAAAAAATAAAAATTATTTAAAAATAAAAACTCGGGGGTGAATTGTGTTACTTAATTGAATTGTGTTACTTAATATATTTTGTATAATTATATCATTTTCACAAAAAAAGCAAAATTTTTAATTATTAAATAATAATTGTTATAAACTAATAACATGAACAGCAAAACTAATTGCTTCTTCATATTTATTAAAAAGAAAAAATAAACGTTTATTTTGAAAATTAATTTCAATACCAATATATTTTTGTTTATTTTTTATATAATTATTTTTTTCTCAAAAAAATGTAATACTTTTAACATTAACTAATGGTATTATTTGTAGTTCAAAAGAATCAATAAAATAAAGATTATTTCGTGAAATTAACAAGTCTATTTGATTTAAAGGTATAAAATCTGATGATTTGATAAGATTAATGTCTTTAATTTTATAACGTAAAAATAATTTTTTGGCATCACTATATTCAGTTTTTAAAAGAATATTTTGGCCAGAAATCTTATTAAGATCTTCATACTTTCCCAAAATGACTTTGTCACTATAATAAATATCTTCTTTAATTTTTTCTATTGAAACTGGTAATTCTTTAGTATTTATTTTTTTTAATTTTAAATATTTATATAAAGTATTTATATCTTTAGTAATTTTTAATATTTTCTTTTGTTTATTTTTTTTAATTAATAAAATTAGTGCAATTAATAAAATCAATATTGTTGTGCATGCAATAATAATTAAAATTATTCATCAATTCATAGTATTATCTCCTTTTTTAATACTGTTATCTAATTATTATCTAATAATTTTATCATTAAAACTATTAAAAATAGTTGATGGTTTATTTGTTAAAATCTCACCTGCTACTCTATACCTTAAGTTAGGCAAGTTTATATTATGATAATCGTTAATTGGTTGTTCATTACTTAAATTACAACTTGTAGCTACTAAAGGCCCTGTTAATTTAATTAATTTTTGAATAAAATGTGAAGCACTAACTCTAATTGCTATTGTCTTTTTATTTATTCAATATGATGTGTTTAAACTAGGTTGTTTTAAAACTATAACAGTAACTTTACCAGCACTAAAATTATTTATTAAAAATGACTGTAATTGATCGCTAATTATACCAATGCTTTTAGCTTGTTCTCAACTAGCAACTAAAATTGGCAGTTCTTTAGTATAATCACGTTTTTTTATTTGATAAATTTTATTAATAGCTTTGTCATCATTAAATTTACAAACAAGACCATAAATTGTATCTGTTGGTAAAGCAACCACTTCGCCATTAGCAATGATTTGACTAATTTCTTTAATTTGATTTTGCTGTAAAGTTATCATGAAAACACCACTATAAATTTTAACTAAATTATACACCTATTATTTTAAATATAATAGTTGTTTCAAAATAATGAATAAAAAACTTATAAATGATATTTGTAATTTAAAATAAACCTTAAAATTACTAATTAAAGATTGGAAAATCATTCATTAATGGTTTAATGATAAAAAATTTAATAATAATGATTTTACAAAAATGTGGAATGGCAACACTTTTTAGGACTATTTTTTGGTAGACACTTGTTCTTGATATTTGATAGGAGTTAAGTAGTTTAAAGTGCTGTGGATTCTTATGTTGTTGTATCAATTGATATAATCAAATAATTCTAATTTTAATTGGATTAATGATGTAAAATTTTTATCATTAATAAATTCAGTTTTGAAAGTTTTAAAAGTTGCTTCAGCAACAGCATTATCATAAGGACAACCTTTTTTGCTTAAAGATCGAGTAATATTGAATGCTAATAAAAGATTATTAATAATTTTATTGTTAAATTCATTACCTCGATCACTATGAAATATTTGGATATCTTTTAAACAGCGATTTGATTGCATAAATGCTTGATATACTAGTAATGCATCTTTTTTAACTCCAACACTATGTCCAATAATTTCGCGGTTAAATAGGTCTATTAATAGGCAAATATAGTTTCATTTACCATTAACTTGAACGTAAGTTAAATCACTAACAATAACTTCGTTTTTAACCCTATTATTAAAGTTTCTATTAACAAGATTGGTTATTTGACTATTATTGACTTTATTATGATGATTTTTGAATGATAATTTAGTGTATTTTGATATTAAATTATGCTTATTCATAATTTCTTTAATTTTTCTGCGTGATAAATAAATTTCTTGGTTTTCTAAAATTTTTTTTAATCTTCTAGTACCATAAACTTCTTTATTTTCTTTAAAAGCACTAATAACAGCTTCATCATACATATTATTTTTGATTTTATTTTCTTTTTTCTTTAAGTTAAAATAATATGTTGATTTAGATATTTTCAAAAAACGACACATTGTGCGAATTTTATATTTAACTTTATTTTTAGCAATAATTTCTACTTTCTGCCTATTATTAGTGCTGCTTGCTTTAAAATATCATTTTCCATTCTTAATTGTTTTAATTCTTTTCTTAATTTAATTAATTCATTTTCTTCAACAGAACGATTATCTTTAGTTTTAAAACTACCTGAATTAGTAAATTGCTTAATTCAATTATAAGTAGCTGCTCTTGTAACATTGTACTCTTTAGCAAGACAAGACACTGACTTACCGCTTTGATATAAAGCTACTATTTGTTTTTTAAATTCATCTGAATATGAGTTAATATTGGCCATAATTATACTTCCTTTCTTTTCACTAATTTGTTCACTTGTCTACGTAATTAGTGTCCAATAAAGTGTAACCCATCCAGTCAAAAATTTTATGAAAATATTGAACAAGCAAAAATTATTATTTGTGGTGATAGTGCAGGATGAATTAAAGAAGTTGCTGATTATTTAGGTGCACAGTTTGTTTTAGATAAATTTCATTTAATTAGAACATTATATCTTGGAATAATGTCGGGAAATAAAGGAAAATATTTAAAAGAATATAATCATTGTAAAAATTTAATTAATAATGGTGATTATAAACAATTAATTGATTATTTATATAAAGAATTAGATAATCATAAAAAATTAAAGAAAAAATATTTTAAAAATAATAAACAAGGTATTGAAAATCAAGGTGCAAAATGAAATATTGGTTGCTTTACTGAAACTAATATTTGACACGTTTTAAAAGAAATGCTTGGTGATAGAACTTATAATATTTCAATTTATATTAAAATGGTTATTTTTAAATGTAATAAAATAAATACAGAGATACAATTATTATAAGTTAAAATTTTACTTTTTTTAAAAAATCAAAATAAAATAAAATAAAATAAAACTTATTAAATGTGTTTTAATAAGAATTTTTGTTGTGTATAAATATTAGATTTATTTTTTAATTTTTTAGTAATTTTTAAAAATAAGTATTTTAGTTGTATTATCTTTTAAAAAATAGTAAGATAAATATATAATTTCATAAAAATCCAAATTATTTCTTGTCTAAATTTATAA
Source organism: Spiroplasma endosymbiont of Dactylopius coccus (assembly GCF_977110965.1). NCBI lineage: Bacteria > Bacillati > Mycoplasmatota > Mollicutes > Entomoplasmatales > Spiroplasmataceae > Spiroplasma > Spiroplasma endosymbiont of Dactylopius coccus. Next base: position 1,686,996 of record NZ_OZ373019.1, read on the forward strand.
TAAGACTGTGTATGAAGTAATTTATTCCGGATTTTTGACAATCTCCCAAATAAAAAACTAAAAAAATAAATTATAATATTAATCATTAATTTAAATAATGTTAAATCCTTATATAGATATTTTTCTGTATTAGGATTTTTATTTAATAAAATTGCTAAAAGAAAAGGAAGATTAAAAGATGGCAAAAAAATATACACCGGAAATAAAAGAAAAAGTATTACAATATTTACAAGATGGTAAAAGTTATGGTGAAATCAAAAAAGAAACTGGCATTTCAAAAACAACAATTTGAATTTGAAAGCAAAAAGCAAGAAAGAATGAACTTAAAGCAAAACATTCAGTCAACTCAGCTCCAAGAGATATATTAGAAGCAACCATCAATATTGCAGAAATAAATTGTGATAATAATGAAAATCAAAATTATAAAGAAGAATTTTTAAATCAACAGCAAGCAATAAATTTATTATCAGTAAATATTAACAAACAAATAGAAAACAACTATTTTGATAATTCAGAAGAAGATAGTGATTCAGAACGATTAGTAATTGATGAAGATTATAAAGAAGAAGTAAATATTTGAAGACCTTGAGAAGAGTCAGAAATAAAACAAAATAGTGAAGAATCTTTAGTAATAGAATTAAAAAAAGATCAATTAAAATATATTATTTAAATATTAAAATGTTGTACTAAAATTTGTACTGGCCTAACTAATAATAAATATAAAAGCAAAACTGAAGTAAATTTAATTAAATTAAATGGTACAAATACAATTCAAATCTTATCTTTAAGATCACCAGCACCATACATGTCTAAAATAAAAGCTCAATTATAAAAAGCACTAATTAATGATACTAAAATACAAGTAATAACAACTGTTGGTATTTCAATAATCATTAATCGTTTTCAAGAATTATTAGATTGCGTTTTTCAAAATGGTAATTGCTTAAATAATAATTTAAAACTACTATATAATAACAATAAAGTAATGGTACTTAACATATAAGCAAATTCACCAATTGGTTCAGCATTACCAGAAGGAAAATGAGGTAAGATTAAACTTAGTCAAGGCACAATAATGGCAATTAACAAACTATAAGGAAGTTTAATAATTAACAATGCAATTAAATTAATAGTATTACCAAAATCAATTTTTAAAAAAGGTAAAAAAATAGGTAGTGTTTCTAATAAGGTCATTAATGTCGTAACTGCCAATAAACTACTAATTAATGCTATCCTATGAGTAGTTAATTTTAAAGAATTATTAATATTACTTTTAAATTGTTGTCACTTTTTCTCATATTTTAAACTCATCTTTTACTCCTTAAAATACATTTATTATTTTAATTATATATAAAAAAACGTTTATTTATTATATAATAAAATTAATTTATTAAGTAACGTTTTTCTTTTATTGTTTGTTTTTATAATTTTTTATGTTAAGATTTGTTTGTTATTAAAATATATAAAATTTGGTTTTAAAAACCTAGATACGAGAATTTTATATGGATATTCAACAAGATTTTTATATTAAAAAGGTTTTTTATGCTTGTTATGTGAAAAATATAGTATTACCTATTTCATTTTTAACTAATATTGGAAATAAAAAAGGTAAATGTTATGTTGGTAATAAGCAAAAATTGAGAAATAGTACTGTTCGTACTAAAACTAATTTAATTCAAAAAGCATTACATAATTTTTATAATAGTAAAATGTTAAGTTTTGTTACTTTAACCTATAAAGATAATATGCAAGATGTTAAAAAAGCAAAAAAAGATATTGGTTTATTTTTTATTAAATTACAAAAGTGGTGAAATGACCCTAAACGTTTTTCGCATTTAGGAGAATTAAAATATTTTTATGTTTATGAGTATCAGTCACGTGGTGCTATTCATTTTCATATAATTTTTAATAGAAAGATACATAAAAGTATGTTAGCAGAATGATGAACTCATGGTTTTAATGATTTAAGAGTAGTTAAAAAAGGTACTAATGAATTTGTTATTAAATATTTAGGAAAGTATGTTACAAAAGTAATAGATGATGTTAAGTCTTTAAATCAAACAGATGTAGGTGTAAAGGCTTATGCTTTTAGTCGTAATTGTAAAAATCCTATTGTAGTTCGTGGTATTAAGAAATTGACAATTGGAGATATAATTAAAGCAAGTTTTAATGCAACAAATGTGTTTTATTTTAAAACTCAAAGAGATAGTAATGGTGATACTGTTATGATTGGTGGTATTATTGAAAGTACTGTTGTAAATGATTATTTTAAAGATTATGAAGATTATGAAAAATATGTATATTTAAGTGCTTTATCGTATAGAGATTATTTACGAACCAGTGAGATTGGTTATTTAATTCAAAGAGATAAAGATGTTTTGACTTGGGTAGATAAAGTTTTTGGTAATAAAGTTGAAAAAATAGATTTTAAGAAAAAAGTTTTACATTAGAAAAAAAACTTAATTTTTTCTATAATTTTACTTGTATATATATATATATATATATATAATGGTTAATGAACATTAGTAATTACTCGTATCTTTACTAGTGTTCATTTTTTTATTTTTAATTGTATTTTTATTTTTTTATGATATATTATTATTAAGCGTAGGTTTACCCTACTATGCTTAACTTATTAAATTTAATTTAATGATACGAGAGGTTAAGTTTTTTTATGTTTAAAGTTCAATTAGTTAATATTGAAAAAGGGCGTATTATTCCCGATAAAAATAATAAAGGTCAAACATTGAAGTTTGATGTTTTGAAATTTGTAGAAATAAACAAACAAACGAGTGTACCAACTGGTCAAACACGTGATAAATGATATAATCCAGAATTTGCTAGTGATTTTAATAATTGTTTATCTACTGTTGATTTAAAAGTTGGTAATTTTTATTCACTTGAACTTGATTTAAGCGGTAATATTAAAAGACTTTCTAATTGAAAATAGTTATTTATTAAAAGGGTAATTTTAAATAATTATTAATATGTTAGGAGTTAATTTTAAATTATGGCTAAAAATGATAATTGTTCATGTGAACAAGCATTTCATTTAGCAATTTATATGTGTAAACTTTGTGACCAAGTTATTTGTCCCAAAAGAGTTTTACAAAACTTATATACTAAAAATTATTATTGTCCAAATTGTATATTAGATATTGCTTTAAATAAAGCAATGAGACAACAAGAAAGTAAGTTAAATTATGAGACATAAGTGTAGTGATTGAACTTATGAAAGAGTATATGGTTGTGAAATGTGTTACAGAGTTGCTAATGAAATGGAACGAATAAGAAAAGAAAATAAAAGAAAAAAATAAAAACTAAATAAGGGGCATATATATACTTTTTAGTGTATTTTTGCCCCTTACTCTAATTAGTATAAATATGCTCCTTATTAGTATATAAAGTAAGGAGTTTTATTTATGGAAAAAAGGAAACAGTTTAAATATGACTATATGTTAATTGATAAAGCGTTTAGAGATGCTAGGGAAGATAAGCATTTGCAAGAGATTTTAAAAAGATTAAGTGAAAAATAGAGGAGACAGTAAACATGCCTAATGAGTTAGAACAAACTAGTAATTATACTTTAACTAAAATTTTAAGAACTGGATTAAGTCCATTAAGTGCTATGGTAGGAGTTAGTGCTTATTATGGTCAATATTTAAAAGACCCAATTTTAGGTTCTATTAATTCTTTGTTATTTAGTAAGAAGTTGGCAATTGATATATGAAATATTAATCAAAGACCAACTACTAAAAATAAAGTTATTAATAGTTATAAAAAGATATTTTTAGGATTAGGAACAATTGGTTTAGTTAATTATGCTAAGTTTGTTAATTATGTAGATAAGTCGGTTTTTTTATTAAGAGATGAACCATGTTTTTGACCACCTTGTCCTACACCACCACCAATTCCTACCCCAATACCAACACCTAGTCCAATAGTTAATAAACCTTTTGTAGACTGAGATACTTATATATCTTTAAATAGTTTTGGTATAGCAAATGTTATTAGTGGTTTAACTGAATTAATACCTAATAGATTTGAAATTATACGTAAAATAGCGAATACGGGTACTGGTGGTTGTTTGATTAGTAGTGGTGTTGCTATGGGTATTAATAATAATTTTAATAATTATTTTGCTATTCCTACGATTATTGCCGGTGCAAGTGAGATTATAAATATTTTATTGTTACCGTTAAGAAATACACATAATAATACAGAATTACAAGAAGTATTTACTGATGAAAGAGCAAGATTAATTAATGCTAGTGTTAATGATTATCAAAGTACAAATGACAGTATGGTTGATGTTGATTTAAATGATGATAATATGTCGGAGATTAATTTAGATAGAGCAAGTTTAAATTGGGATTATTCTTATGCTTATACGTTAGGTGGTGTTTAAAATGGATTTTAAGGAGATTGTTAAATATGCTTTATATATTGGTGGGTTTTGCCTTATACTTTGATTTTGTCGTAATTGAATACATGAGTGTATACAGAAATTCAAACATAAAAAACATGTAAAGGAAAAAGAAAATGACCCAGATTGTATTTTTTGTCGTAAAGATTTTGAAAAGAAGAAACGTAAATTAGAAATGGAAAAACAACAAAAAGAATTAGAGAAAGGGGGTGATTAATATGCCTGCTGGATTATCAGCATTATTAAATATGATTGGTGGTGTTGGCCAACAATTATTAAATGCTTTTACTTATATTTTTGGTTGAGTATTTACTACTGGCGATGGTGGAACACTTACAAATTGACCAGTGTTAATTTCAATTGTATTTATGGTTCTTGTATTTATTAAGCAGTTTGTTGGTCATATTATCCATGGAACACATTAGTAATTAGAAAGGAAGTAAGCAAATGGTAAAGTTATTTTTTAGTTTGGTTTTTGTTTTACCTTTATTGGGTAGACTTTTACCAGTTGTTAATACTTTGGTGCAAACTATTTATATGCAGTATTTAAGTTCTTTTGCTGGATTACATACTGTGACACTTTTTATTAAGTCGTTCTTTTATGATAGTTTATACACTTTACCTTTGCCTATTCTTGCTTTAATAAATGTTAGTTTTGTATTTTATTTAATTTTAGGATTATTTAGATTTACAAGACATTAGGATGTGAAATTATGTTTATACCTTTTATTACAACTGTTATGCAATTATTTGCTTCAATTTTTATGAAGTTTTTTAGTTTTCCACTTGGTGATTTAGGTTTTAATTTAGGTACGTTAATGATATTTTTGATTTTGCTTAGATTTGCATTTAGGGTTATTTTACCCGAATTAATGTTACCAACATTAGGTTTAGGTTATGGTGTTAAATTTATTGGTAAATCTGCTGTTGCTATTGGTGGTGGTGTTGGTAAAGATATTGCAAATGCTTATCGTAATGGAGAATCTGGTGTAAAACCAGTTCAACGTTATAAAGGTGGTACTTATTCTTATAAACAAAAAGGTACTGCTGTTGCTCGTACTAGTGGATATGAACAACATTATTATAATCCTAAGTATATTAAGTAGGTGTTATTATGTCTAATTTTGTTTTTAGTATATTGCATTTTATTTTTATATTTTCTAGTAAAGATATTCAAATATTTTTAAATCAACCAAATATTACTGATGAAGTTTATATTTTGTTTAATTTGACTTTTTGGTTGGTATTAGGTGTATTTTTTAATTTTATTTATCGTAGTATTAAATTTGTTTTTAGGTCATTGTTTGGGTAGGTGTTAATTATGAGTGTTTTAGAAATTTACAATAAAATACATCAATGTATAGTTGATTATTGAACTATGTTTATAGGTAGTCCAGTTGACCAATTTACTACTATTTTATGAAATTTAGTAGTTTATGGTACACAGTTTTTTATTGGATTTATTTTGTTTTATGGTTCATGGTGAATTTTAAAATGTTTATTTGGTAAATAATTATGTGATTTAAGTTTGCTAAATTATTTTTTGTTGTAAATACTTCTGTTCAAGCACCAACTAGTTTAATTGCTTCAAATGACCCTAATGTTGTTAATTATGATATTACAAAAGAAATGGTTAAACATGTTAAATATCATAATTTTGATGATTGAGCAACAATACCATGAAATTCTGCTTATTTTGACATTGACCAACCAGATTTAAAATTAGTAAGTGGTGAATTTATTGGAAATGGTGAGGGTATTTATACATGTCGTTATTTTAGTGATACAGTTGGTGTTTTACCACAAGTGGTAAGGATGGGAACTGGTGTTTATACTTTTAATAGAAAACAATTAGATGACTTTTCACGTATTATGTTTAATCATAATTATGTTTCAAATGATAATGTTAATTATTTAGGTTTTCTTAATACTGGTAAAAGTATTATAAATTTTCAAACACAGTTAAATTTTGAAATTGATAAACCTTTAAGTTTTTATATTCAAGGTTTTATGTTTTATTTTTCTTATCATGATTTTAAAACTTTCTCTGCTCATTTTACTTTTAGTTTTTTAGATAATGTTGGTGATACAAAATATGTTTTTAAAGGTAAAGTTGATAATGATATTTATCAGCAAGATTTATATAATTTTGTTACTATGCCTATTCGTGTTCCAAATTTAAGACATTTAACAGTATTTTTTGATATTCATGGTCAATCAATTAGACCAACTTTTTCACCAGATGTTTTTTTTGGTCAAGTTAATATTTTTTCAAGTGAAAATATAACTCCAGTGCCACCAAATAGTCCTTTTAATCCTGAATATGAAAGACCAAGTTGATATGATGTTTTTGGTCATTTACGTAATGCTTTTAGATGAGTACTTTATGGAGTTGTTGGTAAAGTTTTACCAGTTGAACCTTTAAGAGAATTTTTTACTAAACTTGACGGATTATTAAGACGTATTTTTGATGATACTATTAGTTCTGTTTTAAATGTTGATTTTACTAGTGGTTTAGAGCAAGTTTTAACTTTATGAGTGTTTTTAAAAGCAGTAGGATTTTTAGTTGGTTAGGAGTTGAAATAATGCCTTGATATGGTTATTTACTTTTAGGAGTTATATTATTAATAATACTTTATCCATTTTTAATAACTAGAAAAAATATAAAGATATTACAACGTGTAGGTAGTTATATTATTTCAGCACCACCACGTACTGGTAAATCCGCTCTTGCTTGTTGTTTAGCACAAAAACATAAAGGTAGAGTAGTAAGTCCTATTCCTATTAAAGTTCGTAATGAATATAGTTATCGTTGTTCTTATGATGATGTTTTTAAATTTAATCAATTAAATAGTAATTATGCTTTTAAAGAGTGTGATATGGTTGTTTTAGATGAGTTAGGTTTGAAAATTAATAGTAATGATTTATCACCCGAATTTAAAGAAACACAAGAAAGTTTAGGAATGTTTTGTAAGTTAATAGGTCATAATTTTAATGGAATTATGTATATGATTGAGCAACACCCCGATAGAATACCAAAGCAAGCACGTGAAAAAGTCGAATATATTGTTCAAGTTAAAAGAATGCGTATTTTGTTATTTTTAGTTAAGTTTAAACTAAATATTTATACTAATGTTGATGATTATAATAAAGTTGTATTATCTAAAAGACAAACAAAGCGAATAATTAAACGTGGTGGATTACCACCTAGTTATAGTGGTGAAACTATGACTTTTAGTTTATGATTTCCTAGGTCTTATTTACAAAGATATAATAGTCGTGCTTTAAATTATATTCATTCGTTAAAGAGTGAATTAAGTATTGTTAAAGACTATGAACAATCACAAGCATTAGATTTTACTGTTGATGATATTAGAGCAGTAGGATTAGATAAGTTGGATAATATATTACAAACTGAAAAGAAAGAAACTGAAAATACTGTATGCCGTACTTGTTATTATAGAAATAAATATTCTAAGAAAAATAAGAAAGATGTTAAAATAGAGTAAACCTATATTATTGGTCGGAGCCAACCAGAACCTTGGTTGGTTGGCCGTGGCGTTTACGCCACTGGGGTGAGTTGCGAAGCAACTAGGGGCAAAGCCCCTATATACTTGTTAAAAGGAGATGAAGTATTAATGAATAAAAGTGAAAATAACATTGTGCAAATGGTAGTTGAAATTCCCAAAGGATCAAGTAATAAATATGAATATGATTGAAAATCTAAAACTATGATATTAGATCGTGTTCTTTATGGTGCTAATTTTTATCCCGGTGAATATGGATATATTCCTGAAACTTTAGATTATGATGGTGATCCTTTAGATATTATTAGTTTAATTACTTATCCAACTTTCCCTGGTTGCTTAGTAGAAGTTAGAGTTTTAGGAATGATTAAAATGATTGACGGTGGTGAAGTTGATACTAAATTATTTGGTGTTGTTAATTCTGATCCACGCTTTAATGATTATCAAGATCTAAAAGATGTACCACAACATTTACGTGATGAAATTGTTAATTTCTTTTTACAATATAAAGAATTACAAAAAAAGAAAGTCATAATTGAAGGTTGAGGTAACTTAAAAGAAGCATTAACTGAACTTACAACATGTAAAAATATGTTTAAAGAATATCAAAATGAAATGAATAATTTACCAAAAGCACAATTAGTGTCATTATTAAACAAAAAATAAACAAAAAGTGTAATATATTTTTAATATATTAAATCATTTATCCTTAAATACAACTGAATAAAATTAAATAGATGAACAACTGTTCATAAAAGGGAATTAAGTAATCTTAAGCTGCCCCCCAGCAACTGTGATACTGATAAAAGTTACATAATCCATTGAAATCAAAGATTTTGAGAAGGGTAACAAGTAAAATGAAGTTAAGCCAGTAGACCTATCTATTTAACACTATTAAACTAATCTCTGGGTGCAGATAACAGTTATATAATTTTAATTGATGTTTTATCTCCGATTAGTATAACTAAACCACCTTTATGAGGTGGTTTTAAATTTAAAAAATAAAGAAAGCCGAGAACAAATATGAGTAACCATGTCCAAAAATTAATTCGTATCTTGATTATTCCTTCATATGCAGCACTAGTTTTTGCTTTAAAAGAAGTACTAACAATATTACCAAATATTGAAGTTGTAATTTTTCTATTAGCATTTTCAGCATTAGTTTTTCCACTATATATGTCAATTACTATTCCTTTAATTTTTGCTTCATTAGAAATTATACTTTACGGTGGTAATAGTTGAATATTTTTGTATTTTAGTATATGACCAATATTGGTCATAATAATTTGAATATTTCGTCATTTAATTAAAAAGCATTGATGAATTTTTGGGTAATGTTTAGTAATCTGTGTAACTTACAAAAATAACTATGTTTAATTAATTCTATAATAAACCTAGAAAGAGTGAATTACAGATGGCTAAAAAGCAAAATATTAATAATAATGTTCCAATATCAAAAGCAGTAGATTTATTATTAGAAAATACTGAAGATTTAACAACAGTTTTTAAAGAGGGAGGTTTGTATAAATAATTAACAAAAAGATTAGTAGAAAAAATGTTGAATTCTGAGATGCAAAATTATTTAGGATATGATAAGAATCAACATAGTAATAGTGACAATGCTCGTAATGGTATAAGTTCAAAAAAATTAATAACTCAACAAGGTAAAATTGAGATTGATGTACCACGAGATCGCAATAGTAATTTTAATCCTGTAATAATTGCAAAAAGACAAAGAAGATTTGATGGTTTTGATCAACAAGTTCTTTCTTTATATGCAAAAGGTATGACATTATCAGATATTAGAATGCAATTACAAGAGTTATATCATGGTGCTGATATTAGTGAAAGTGTTATTAGTCAAATTACTGATGATGTTATTGATGATGTAAAAGCATGGCAAAATCGACCATTAGATAGTATTTATCCGATTGTTTATTTTGATTGCATAGTAGTTAAAATACGACAAGATAAACGCATTATTAACAAATCTGTGTATATAGCTTTAGGAGTTGATTTAGAAGGTAAAAAAGATGTTTTAGGCTTATGAATTAGTGAAAATGAAGGTTCTAAATTTTGATTAGCCAATTTCACAGAAATGAAAAATCGAGGCTTAAATGATATTCTTATTGCTTGTAGTGATAATTTAACAGGAATGTCAGAAGCAATACAATCAGTTTATCCTAAAACAGAACATCAATTATGCATCATTCATCAAATTAGAAATAGTTTGAAATATGTCTCATATAAGCATAGAAAATCTCTAGTTGCAGATTTAAAACCAATTTATACTGCATGTAGTGAAGAACAAGCAATGCAGGCTTTAGAAACATTTGAAAATAAGTGAAATAAACAATATCCTCAAATTGCTAAATCTTGATATAAAAATTGAGAAAATTTGATAGTTTTTATTAGTTATCCAACAGAAATTAAAAGAGTAATTTATACCACAAATGCTATTGAATCTGTTAATAGTCAATTACGAAAAGTTATCAGAAATAAAAAAGTTTTTCCTAATGATATGGAAGAATTGAAAATATTTTATTTAGCAATTGAAAATATAACAAAAAAATGAACAATGCCCATTCAAAATTGAAATACAGCAATTGCTCATTTTATGATAAAATTTGAAGATAGAATTAATCTTAACTAGTACTTTGTAAAACAAAGATACACAGATTTCTAAAAAGCCTCAATTTTTATATCAAGATTTAGCAATTTGAGGATATTGTTTATTTCACTTATTTTCAAATGTTTCTAAGAACCTGTTTGGAATCTTTTAAACATAATTAAACTAAAAAAGGGAATAATTATTTCTAACCTGACAGTTAATTAACATTTTATTTTCTTTGTCATTTTTTTGTTAAAAAGATTTTATCATTTGACAACTTATCGATTAAAAATTTATTTTTCAACTATAAAATAACATTTATGATATTAATTTAATCAAAAATAAGTTAAAAAAGATCCTAAACAGGTTCTAAAGCCTGCATTGCTTGTTCTTCACTACATGCAGTATAAATTGGTTTTAAATCTGCAACTAGAGATTTTCTATGCTTATATGAGACATATTTCAAACTATTTCTAATTTGATGAATGATGCATAATTGATGTTCTGTTTTAGGATAAACTGATTGTATTGCTTCTGACATTCCTGTTAAATTATCACTACAAGCAATAAGAATATCATTTAAGCCTCGATTTTTCATTTCTGTGAAATTGGCTAATCAAAATTTAGAACCTTCATTTTCACTAATTCATAAGCCTAAAACATCTTTTTTACCTTCTAAATCAACTCCTAAAGCTATATACACAGATTTGTTAATAATGCGTTTATCTTGTCGTATTTTAACTACTATGCAATCAAAATAAACAATCGGATAAATACTATCTAATGGTCGATTTTGCCATGCTTTTACATCATCAATAACATCATCAGTAATTTGACTAATAACACTTTCACTAATATCAGCACCATGATATAACTCTTGTAATTGCATTCTAATATCTGATAATGTCATACCTTTTGCATATAAAGAAAGAACTTGTTGATCAAAACCATCAAATCTTCTTTGTCTTTTTGCAATTATTACAGGATTAAAATTACTATTGCGATCTCGTGGTACATCAATCTCAATTTTACCTTGTTGAGTTATTAATTTTTTTGAACTTATACCATTACGAGCATTGTCACTATTACTATGTTGATTCTTATCATATCCTAAATAATTTTGCATCTCAGAATTCAACATTTTTTCTACTAATATTTTTGTTAATTATTTATACAAACCTCCCTCTTTAAAAACTGTTGTTAAATCTTCAGTATTTTCTAATAATAAATCTACTGCTTTTGATATTGGAACATTATTATTAATATTTTGCTTTTTAGCCATCTGTAATTCACTCTTTCTAGGTTTATTATAGAATTAATTAAACATAGTTATTTTTGTAAGTTACACAGATTACTAAACATTACCTTAATATGCATCAATTGTATATATTTTCTTTTTGTAGTTATTAATAATTTTTCTAAATTCTCTAAGAACCTGTTTAGGATCTTTTTTAACTTATTTTTGATTAAATTAATATCATAAATGTTATTTTATAGTTGAAAAATAAATTTTTAATGGATAAGTTGTCAAATGATAAAATCTTTTTAACAAAAAAATGACAAAGAAAATAAAATGTTAATTAACTGTCAGGTTAGAAATAATTATTCCCTTTTTTAGTTTAATTATGTTTAAAAGATTCCAAACAGGTTCTAATGATTTTACTGTTGAAAAAAGTCAAATTGGAAGATTTTTGGTTGCTGTAAAAGGTAAAAAAGGTACTCAAGAAAATAAAAAATTTTGATACATTGAACACTGAAATTGTAAAGAATTTATTGATTTTTCAGTAGGTATCGATGATATTAAATTGGAAAATAATGAAATTTTTCAACTTGAATTAAAATAAAAGTTTTTTATAATTCTTTAATCTTGGCATTGATTAAATTTTTTTGATTTTGATACTTTTCTAATTTTTGCTTTTCTATTTCAACTTTTGTTGGTGGTGCCTTTGCTAAAAATTGTTGGTTACTTAAAATATCTTTACTACGTTTTATTTCATTTTCAATATAAACTAATTCCTCTTTTAATTTTGCTAATTGTTCTTCTTTATTAAATAAATTTGAAACATTAATTTCTATTACTGCTGAATTAATAATTTTAATTATTTTATTATTAACAGACAACGGACTATCACTAATAGTAACAATTTGACTATTAGTTAATTGTAATAAATAAGGATTTAAAGTATTTTTTTCTAATTCAAAAAAAGAATTAGTCGTATTGATATGAATAGTTAACGGTAATTTTAAAAATAAATTAAGTTCTTTACGAATTTCTCGAATATTACCAATAATTTCAATTAATATTTCAACAAATTGTGTTACATCTTTTGTTTTTTTCATAACTTTAACTTTAGGAAACTTATTTGTTAAAATGCTATTTTTATACCCCATTTCTTCATAAATTGCTTCTGTGATAAAGGGAATAAAGGGATGAACCATAATAATAATTTGTTGTAAAACATAATATAATGTTTGTAATGAGTTACTTTGTTGCTCTTGATTTTGTAAATTAACTTTATTTAATTCAATATATCAAGAACAATATTTATTTCATATAAAATTTGATAGTGCTTTAACTACTAAAACAAATTCATATTTTTCCATATATTGCTCTACATAAATAATCAATTGATTAAGTTCTTGTAAAATTCATTGATCAATAAATGATAATGAATTATTATAAACAATATTTTCATCCAATTGAAAATTATCATCAATATTCATTAGTACATAACGTGCAGCGTTTCATAACTTATTATTGAAATTTCAAGCTGACTCAACTTTAGTAATACTAAATCTTAAATCTTGACCCGGAGCACAATTGCTAACTAAAAAGTAACGTAAAGCATCCGCACCATACTTTTTAATAACTTCCATTGGATCAATTCCATTATTTAATGATTTTGACATTTTTCTACCTTGTTCATCACGAATTAAACCATGAATTAAAACATTAGTAAATGGTTTTTGATTAGTAAATTTTCAACCCATAAACATCATTCGTGCAACTCAAAAAAATAAAATATCATAAGCAGTAACTAATACTGATATTGGATAATATTTTTGCAAATCAACATTTTTTTGTGGTCAATCCAAGGTTACAAAAGGTCATAAACCACTAGAAAATCATGTATCTAATACGTCTGATTCTTGAATATAATCGTTAATTGGTGATGGTGGATTAGTATCAACATAAATTTTCTTAGTTTTTTTATGATATCAAACTGGAAGCGAATGACCTCATCACAATTGACGAGAAATACATCAATCTTGAATATTATTTAATCACTGCAAAAGTTGTTGTTCAAATAATATTGGATGAAAATCAATCTTTGTTTTCTTATTTTTTTGTTTATCAATAATCATTTCAACTAATGGTTTCATTTTTATGAATCATTGTTGTGATAAATATGGTTCAATAATAGCGTTACTTCTTTCTGAATAACCAACTTGATGAAGATGGTATTCAACCTTTACAACTAAATTTTCTTTTCTTAATTGTTCAACTAATTGTTTACGACATACCATTCGATCTTGATTAATATATGATTGTGCTAATTCATTCATAGTTCCATCAACATTCATACAAATAGGCATTGCTAAATTGTGACGTAATGCAATTTCATAGTCATTAGCATCATGAGCTGGTGTACATTTCATAGCACCTGTTCCAAAATTCATATCAACATAATCATCAGCAATGATTTTAATTAACATTTTATTAGCCGGATTAACAACCATTTTACCAATAAATTGTAAATAACGTTTATCTTTACTATTTACAACTATACACTGATCAACAAAAATTGTTTCTGGTCTGGTAGTAGCAATAGTAATAAATTCATTACTATTTTCTATAAAATATTTTAAATAATACATTTTTCCTTTTGTTTCATGATATTTTACTTCAATATTAGAAATAGCGGTTTTTAATTCTGGATCTCAATTTACTATCTTTTTTCCTCGATAAACTAAACCTTCTTTATATAACTTTACAAATACTTCATTAACTGCTTGCTTAACATTTTCATCTAAAGTAAATACTTCATGCGAATAATCTAATGCTAAACCAAGTTTTGCTCACTGTTTTCTTATGTTTTGTGCATATTCTGTTTTTCATTTTCATGCTTGTTGTAAAAATTTATCTTTACCTAATTCTTGCAAATTAAGTTTTTGTTCTTCTTTAATACGTTGTGCAACTTTAACTTGCGTGGCAATGCCAGCATGATCCATACCAGGTATAAATAAAGTATTAAATCCTTGTAAACGTTTATAACGAATTAATAAATCTTGGATAGTACTATCTCAAGCATGACCTAAATGTAAAAGTCCGGTTACATTAGGTGGTGGTAAGATAATAGAAAATGTAGGATTAATAGAACTAACATTTGCCTTAAATAATCCAGATTTTACTCATTGTTCATAACGATCCTTTTCAATTTCAATATGATTATATTTTTTGTTTAAATTTCTATTCATTTGTTATACTCCTTTTTAAAATAAAAAAACATTCCACAAATAGGAACGTTTTTTAACGCGGTACCATCCTAATTCATTTACAAAGTAAATGCACTTAATTATTATTTAAATTGCTAATAATATAAGTTACCTTCAAATTAAAGTTGCTTAGTTTACAGCAACCACTAAGTCTCTAAATTACCATTTAATTTTACTCTTTTATATTTTAAACTAATTATGTATTTTATTTTACATTGTTAATTTTAAAAAACAAGACATTTGAGAAAAGTGTCATTATTTAGTGATAATTTCCTATTAATTATCGAGTAAAAATTTCCCAAAAATGAAGTTATTATAAAAACTTATTATTGATAATAACTAGATTTAAAACAAGCCTCATTAGGCTTGTTTATTTTTTGAATACTGAACCATATAAAATTTTAAATCGTTTGTATATAAACAAATTTGGTTCCTTAAAATTGATTTTACATAAGTACACAACATTTAAAACAGTTACTTTGTTCAATTGATGTTGATTCATTATTTATATTGCTTACATGTTCTTGCAATAAAGGTGTTGTTTCGTTTTCTTTTACTTGCATATTATTTTTAATTTGATTTTCAATTTTGATTATTTCTTCATTTATATTTTGCAACTTATATTCAGATTCTTTAATTTGATTTTCAAATGGTAAGGTTAGTTTATTTTTTTCTTCAATCTCTTGCTGATCAATTTCATTTATTTTTTGTTTAAAAAAATTAATATTTTTTTCTATATTTGTTTTTTTATTTTTAATTGTTCTAAAATTTCTTGCATTTTTTTCTTCCTTTCAAAATAAAAACTCATTTATTTTAAAATAAAATAATGAGTTAAAAACTTATATTAAGTTTAATTAAATTATACAAAAAAAGTTCCTATATGAAAGTAAGAAACTAAAGTTTTAGGGGTTATTTGGAATTTGTGTTTATTTAACAGTGTAACTTTCCAAAATAATTTAATTTTTGATAAATATTTTTGGGAAATTTTCACTCGATATTGACAGACATTTGAGAAAAGAAAAAATCTAAATATTAAAATTATCTTTTTTAAAAACAGGAGTTGATGTTTTCATAGACTGCATGCAGTCTAATTTATTTTTTAGAACCTGTTTGGAATCTTTTATAAAATAACGTAAAATGACTATATATTTTAAGAACCTGTTTGGAATCTTTTAAACATAATTAAACTAAAAAAGGGAATAATTATTTCTAACCTGACAGTTAATTAACATTTTATTTTCTTTGTCATTTTTTTGTTAAAAAGATTTTATCATTTGACAACTTATCGATTAAAAATTTATTTTTCAACTATAAAATAACATTTATGATATTAATTTAATCAAAAATAAGTTAAAAAAGATCCTAAACAGGTTCTTACAGTAGATTTAAGTTTGCTAGTTGTTGATTGAAATAAAAATAGTTATCAAAATGGTAACTATTTTTATTATTATAGATTAATTTATTTTCGTCGATATTTATAAGCCATAATTGCTCCAAATATTAATGCTCCAATTCAAAGTAAACTAACTAAAATTGGTATTCAGTAATTATCAAAAAGTGCTGCATTGATTAAATCATTTGGAGTACCATAATTATTTCATCCTCTATTCATAATAGAAACAGGATAAGAAAAAGGAATAATTTTAGCAATAATAACTAAAACTGGTTGTCCTTTAATGGCTACATACGGAATATATTGACCCGATAAAAATGATGTTGGCAAATATAATAATAAAGCAAAAGCATTAGCAATTTTAAAATCAGAAGCAAGAATACCAACCATTATTCCTACTGCTGAACACATAATTGATGAAAGCAGAATTGCTAGTAATATATAACCTCAATTAATTAGTTCTCAATTAATCTGATTATGATATAAAGCTGCACCAATTCCTAATGTTCAAAAACTACCAATAAAAATTAAAATAACATGAAATATTAAAATACTACTAATAAATTGTCATGGTTTTAATGGTGTTGCACCAATTCTTTTAATAATTATTGATTGTTTAAAATCAGAATATGTCATTGATAAAGTAACAATTCCTAATACTGGTGAAGCTGACATCACTAACCCCGGTAATACTGTTTGTGCAACATTTGGGTTACCGGGTGTTAATACAGCAACTAAAATTGTTAACATAATAATAGGGAAAATAAAGCCAAAGAAAATACTATGGAAAGATTTCTTAAAATAACCAAATAATAATTGAAACATTGCTAGCATTATTTTTTTTCCTTTCTCGTAGTTATTTCTAATGGTGTTTCTGTTTTTTCTAAATAATATTTTAATAATGAACCATATTTTTTAGTAACTTCAACAACAGTAGTATCATCAATAATTTGACCATCCTTTAAAAAAATAATACGTTTACATAAAGCTTGGATTTCATCTAAATTATGACTAACTAAAATTAAAGTAATGTTATTCAAACTAATTTGTTCTTGTAAAAAATTAATAATATCAATTCTTGTTTTAACATCTAAACCAGTTGAAATCTCATCACCAATATAAATTTTTGGTTGATGAAATAATGATAAAAATAAATTAACTCTTTGTCTTTGACCACCCGATAAACTATTTACTTTACGTTTGTATAATTCTTTTAATTGAAACTTATCTAACATACTATTAAAAATTTCGGGTTTTATTTTATCTAAATAAATCTTATGATAAAAATTTATTAATTCTTTAACTGTTATAAAGTTAGGATAAACTTGATCTTGAAAATTTATTCCAACAACATATGGAATATCTTTTTTATTAAAGTTATATTCAATTTCTCCTGTACTTGCATTTTTAGTATTACTAATAATCTCACATAATGTGGTTTTACCAGCACCATTAGCACCAAAAATAGCAACAGAACTACCACTCTCAATTTCTAAATTAATAGGTCCGAGTACAACATTACCATTATACGACTTCGTAATATTTTTAACCTTAATTACTTTCATAATTGCTTCCTTTCATATTATTTTAAACTTTATAAATAAGTATAGCATTAAAAAAATCTAATTTTATATCATAAGAACCAACATTTTTTTTAATTAAATTTTTTTTAATATATTTAATTTTAAGTAACATTTAAAATGTTACTTAAAATTTTTATTTGAATACAAAATTCCTTCAGTTCCTGCAGCATATAAAGTATTTTCTGAATTAATTGTTAAGGCAAGAATATGTTCATTATCATTATCTATTCCTAACATATTGCAAAAAATAGATGATTTTTTTTACTTTTTTATATATTTGATTTGAATCAACACCAGCGAACAAAACACCATCTCTATCAATAATTAATCGTTTAATTTCATGACCTGTATTTAAAATTTTAGAATACATACTTCCACTATTAATTTGATAAATATTACCATTATCAGAACCAGCAAAAATAGTTCCAATAGTATCTACGACTAAACTTTTTATTGACCCAGCATCATTTTGTTCTTTAATTAATTGAAAATCATTTACACCATTACTTTTATAAATTTTACCATGATTATTAGCTCCAGCAAAAACAGAACCATCTTCACCTATTGCTAAACTATTAATATAATCATGTGTTCCTAAGAACCTGTTTAGGATCTTTTTTAACTTATTTTTGATTAAATTAATATCATAAATGTTATTTTATAGTTGAAAAATAAATTTTTAATCGATAAGTTGTCAAATGATAAAATCTTTTTAACAAAAAAATGACAAAGAAAATAAAATGTTAATTAACTGTCAGGTTAGAAATAATTATTCCCTTTTTTAGTTTAATTATGTTTAAAAGATTCCAAACAGGTTCTAACATATGATTAACGTTACTATTTTTATCAATGCTATACACACCATCATCATTCCCAACATAAACAATACCGGTTTTTTTATTAACCGCTAAAGCTCATATTCAATTTGTTGAATCTGGCAATAAAATTTTTTCAAATTTATGTATTCCATCACTTTTATAAACAGAACCAGAATCAGTTCCAACATAAACATTATCTTCATTATCAATTACTATATTTCTGGCAGTTTTACCAGCATCTAATCCTTCTATTAAAGTTTCTACTCCTGTAGTACTAAGTTTATAAATTCTATCTTCTTGTGTTCTAAAAATATTACTTTGTGAATCAACAACCAAAGCATAAATTTTTTCATTTGCTATTTTTTTATTTAATAAAACAGATGAATCAGATAAATTATGAAATGTAATAGAATCTAATTTTATATCATAAGAACTACCACTAGCACAAAACTGAGAAGAATTATGACCTGCATATTGACAATAAATATTATTATCATCGTGCCATATACATAAATATATATGAATTCGATTTTGAGCCATAAAAATTCAAAAATTATTTTCAAACTTAAAATTAAAAGTATCATTATTTAATACTACAGGATCATTAAATGGAGGAGCAATATACTCAGGAATAGATTTATTAATTTTATTAGTCATTAAACTTAGATTATTGTTAATAACAGGACCATTAGAATTAGTTAATTTAATATAAGAATTATTAAATGAAAGGCTAGGTCATAATAGACAAAACTCTTCTCATCTTTTTGCATATTTTGTTCAATTAATTAAAGTGTAGTTTTCTGATTTAAAATCTTCTCAACTATTAGTTCCATCAAATGATTGAGAATTAAATATATTAATATTTTTACTTAAATTCGTATTATTAAATTTATGATAATAAATTTCAATTACATTATTATCTTTATCAAAAATATAATTAATTGAATAATCTCTTGCATCATTAGAAAAGGGCAATTCATTAATTAGTTTATAAACTTTTTCTTTATCAACAATTAAATTAATAATCTCATTAGTTAAACTTTTATTAAAACTATTTTTAATACTAATTTTACTAATAAAATCCTTTCCTAAACTATCAGCTACACCTTTAGTAATTTTATTTTCGTGTACTGCTTTAACAATATAATATAAACCTAATGTTTCATTTAGATTATTACTATGTTCAACTTTATCAGCACCTACTTGATTTGAAATATCAATATGACTATTTAATCCTCCAAATTGAATATATTGTCAATCATTATTATCATAAATACTTTCATTAGAACCTGTTTGGAATCTTTTAAACATAATTAAACTAAAAAAGGGAATAATTATTTCTAACCTGACAGTTATGGATGGGTTACACTTTATTGGACACTAATTACGTAGACAAGTGAACAAATTAGTGAAAAGAAAGGAAGTATAATTATGGCCAATATTAACTCATATTCAGATGAAGTTAAAAAACAAATAGTAGCTTTATATCAAAGCGGTAAGTCAGTGTCTTGTATTGCTAAAGAGTACAATGTTACAAGAGCAGCTACTTATAATTGAATTAAGCAATTTACTAATTCAGGTAGTTTTAAAACTAAAGATAATCGTTCTGTTGAAGAAAATGAATTAATTAAATTAAGAAAAGAATTAAAACAATTAAGAATGGAAAATGATATTTTAAAGCAAGCAGCACTAATAATAGGCAGAAAGTAGAAATTATTGCTAAAAATAAAGTTAAATATAAAATTCGCACAATGTGTCGTTTTTTGAAAATATCTAAATCAACATATTATTTTAACTTAAAGAAAAAAGAAAATAAAATCAAAAATAATATGTATGATGAAGCTGTTATTAGTGCTTTTAAAGAAAATAAAGAAGTTTATGGTACTAGAAGATTAAAAAAAATTTTAGAAAACCAAGAAATTTATTTATCACGCAGAAAAATTAAAGAAATTATGAATAAGCATAATTTAATATCAAAATACACTAAATTATCATTCAAAAATCATCATAATAAAGTCAATAATAGTCAAATAACCAATCTTGTTAATAGAAACTTTAATAATAGGGTTAAAAATGAAGTTATTGTTAGTGATTTAACTTACGTTCAAGTTAATGGTAAATGAAACTATATTTGCCTATTAATAGACCTATTTAACCGCGAAATTATTGGACATAGTGTTGGAGTTAAAAAAGATGCATTACTAGTATATCAAGCATTTATGCAATCAAATCGCTGTTTAAAAGATATCCAAATATTTCATAGTGATCGAGGTAATGAATTTAACAATAAAATTATTAATAATCTTTTATTAGCATTCAATATTACTCGATCTTTAAGCAAAAAAGGTTGTCCTTATGATAATGCTGTTGCTGAAGCAACTTTTAAAACTTTCAAAACTGAATTTATTAATGATAAAAATTTTACATCATTAATCCAATTAAAATTAGAATTATTTGATTATATCAATTGATACAACAACATAAGAATCCACAGCACTTTAAACTACTTAACTCCTATCAAATATCAAGAACAAGTGTCTACCAAAAAATAGTCCTAAAAAGTGTTGCCATTCCAAAATTAATACTATTTTCTCTTTTCTCTTATTTTATGGCTAATATTCATGTTATTATTACTAAGTAATTAAAAAAATATTAATGAGGTATAAGATGAGTATTGTCACAATTGAGAATTTAACACATGCTAATGGTGGAAAAGTTTTGTATAAAAACGCCACTTTACAAATTAATAAAGGTGAACATGTGGCATTAATTGGTATGAATGGTGTTGGTAAAACAACATTATTAAATATTATTAATGGAACAGTATCTGCAGATCATATTAATTTAAATATTCATCCTAAAATTAAAATTGGCTATTTGGATCAACATCAAGAGGTTAATTTAGAATTAACAGTTTTACAATATTTGCGTGAAAGTTATCAAAAACTTTTTGAACGTGAACAACAAATGGAAAACTTATATGCAGAAATGGCTAATAATTATAGTGAAGAGTTATTAACGAAAGCAATGAAAATTCAAGATGAATTGACACACCAAGGATTTGATACTATTAGTAAAAAAATTGGTCGTTTAGTTGATGGATTGGGTATTAATTTACAGCTTTTAGAACAAACTTTAGGTAGTTTAAGTGGTGGTCAAAGAGCAAAAGTGTTATTAGCAAAATTATTATTAAATGAAGATGATTTTTTATTACTTGATGAACCAACTAATTTTTTGGATATTGAACAAATTAATTGATTAGCTAAGTTTTTACAAAATTACCCTAGTGCATTTTTATTGGTGTCACATGATCGTAATTTTATTAATACAACATGTAATATTATTTTCGATATTGATAATTATATGATTACTCGTTATGTTGGTAATTTTGAAAGTTTTTTAGAACAAAAAAGTTTACATCATCGTCAATATGAATCAGCATATTCAAATCAAAAGAAATTAATTGAAAAATTAGAAACTTATATTAGTAAAAATGCAGCACGTGCTTCAACTGCTAAAAGTGCTGAATCAAGAAGAAAACAATTATCTAAAATTAATGTTTTAGAAAAACAGCAAATCCAGTCTCCTCCAAAGTTTTATTTTAAGTATTATAAAACAACGAGTTCAATTGCTGTGCAAGCTAAAAACCTTGAAATAGGTTATCATAAACCATTAATTAAGCCACTTACTTTTGTTATTAAGACTGGTAGTAAGTGAGTTGTTAAAGGGTATAATGGAATTGGTAAAACTACTTTCTTGCAAACATTAGCCGGTAATATTCCAGCACTTGCTGGAAATATTAATTTAGATGATCGAATGCAAGTAGCATATTTTCATCAGACTGAAGTAATGACTAGTACTACTCCATTTAATTATTTAAAAGAGTTAGATATTAAATTAAATGATGTTGAGATTAGAAGAATTTTAGCAAGTTTTGGCTTGCGTAGTAATTTAGTAATGAAACCAATGAACTTACTTTCTGGTGGTGAACAAACTAAGGTTAGATTAGCAGCATTGGCATTAAAACCTTACAACTTATTAATTTTAGATGAACCAACTAATCATATTGATGTTTTAGCTAAAGAGTCTTTATTAAAAGCATTGCAAGAATTTGAAGGCACTGTATTATTGACAACTCATGATACTAATTTTAATAATAGTTGAGTTGATGGTGTTTTAGATTTTGAAAAATTAACAAATTAGTGAAATTAAAATAGTTATTTTTAATATTTAATTTATACATTTAAACAAATAAAAAAACTTATAACTAAATCTTAGTTATAAGTTTTTTTATTTGTTTAAATTATCCTTTACGATTACGGTCGTCACGGTCTCGTCTGCTAAATCCACCACTGTTTCCTCAACTAGAATCACCACGGTCAGAACGTGGTCTAAAGTTTCCACGATCAGAAGAATTTCTATCCCCTTGTGTTCTTGCTCCACGTTCAGCAAAACGTTTTTCACGTTCTTCTGTGATTTTTACAAGTGTTGTTAAACTTGCATTAATAGTAATTACTGTTTCTTTTAAAACTTTAATTTCTTCTAATAATGCTTCGATTGTTTGATTGTTTTCCATTAACAATGCCTCTTCTTTCTGGCGCCTAATTGATAAATCTGATAATAATATCTGATATAATGAGATTAATAAGCACTTAATTAAGTATAGCATTAAAATTAAAATTGTATAGTATATAGTCATATATTTTATAGTTAAAAATAATTATTATTATGATAACTATTATTTTTTATTAAATATCTAGTAAATAATATTATTATAAAATTAGTTTTTTATTTTACTAAAGTAATACTTTTAAATTTAAAAGTACGTATACCTTGAAAATCAATTAAATTTTCAATATCAATAGCAGTGATAATAAAATGATATGTAGTGTTTTTAATTTTATATGTAAAATCATATTTTAAATTAATTGTTTCAATATTATTGATGGTAGTTTTAGTCATAGTAATATTAGAAGTATTACCTATTTTTTTATTAATGCCGGTTGTGTTATCAGCATCAAAATAAACTTCATAGTTATCTTTAATTCATTGATTATTATTAGTAGTAATAATATTTTTAATTCCTAATTTATGACTTTCGTCAGTAGTACCAAGTAATAAATTTAAGATATTATTTAGTTGACTGTGTGGTTCAAGCATAGTTTTTTGTAAAATATCCAGTATTGAACCTTGAGTAAAAGTTGGATATTCTGGATCATCTTTATTAATGTGTCCACCTAATGATTTATATAATTCTTCGACATCGGTTGCTGTTACATCACTTTTATTAATTATGTTTTTTAGAGTAACAATAGTATCATTTTTAAAAATTATTAAGAGACCAGTAGTATTATTAAATAAAAAATTCTCTAAATCTTGTAAATCAATATTAATACCTTCATTACCTGGATATTGTTCTGAAATTTTGGTAATTAGATCAGTAATACTAGTAATAATGTTTTTAACACTATCTGTATTAATTGCTTTGATAATGGTATCAATTAATGGACTAGGATCATATGTACTATCACCAATAAGCCCGCCTAAGGTTAAATTTGCTGATATAGGTAAAGGACCAATTTTAACTTTTAAATTAAGTTTAACATCATAAAGAAATGTATCGAAACCACGAGTTTCTGCTGTAGTTTTACCAAATACGGTTAGAAGTATTTGCTTTAATTTTTCTGGTTGGCTAATTAAAGATTTTATAGTATTGATAATATCAAGTAAATTATAGCTACCAGCACTTGGCTTTGATGGATAACCATTACCAATTGTTAAATTTTTAACACCTTCAGTAATATCGGGCATATCTAATATTCATTTTTTAATAACCGGAATAATTGCTTCAATAATTGTTAAGATATAAAGTGGGTTAGTTAAAAGATAGGGAAAGTATTTTTCAATATCAGCAAAAAATCCTTTATCATCAAATTGAACATCCGGTGGATTTATACGATTAACAGTTATGTATTCTGAAAGAATATTACCTAAATACCTTGGAGTTTTACCATCTTTACCAAAAATTTTATTGTCTTCACTCATTTTTCAAAACAAGTAATTAATTAAAGTGCCACCATGATATAAATCATAATCTTGTTTTGATTTTCAATTTTCAACTTTATGACCAGGAAATTGACCAAAACTTGGACTTATTTTTCATTCTCCATCATCATTTCAAGCGCTATAAGGTTGACCACTATCATCTTTTCAATTATTAATAAACTTAGTTAATGTTTCTTCATCAGTGGGTGTCGAAGTTTGTTGATCAGATCAACTGCCATTGACTAAATTACCAAATATTCTAGTTAGCGGATTTAAAAAATTAGAACCATAGTTATTAATTAAATTGGCAACTAATTGTAATCCAGCTGGTAAAGTGCTTAAGTCACCTTGTAATGATTTTAAAAAACTAGAAATGGGGTCCATACCAGCACCTACAACTATATTTTCTAATTGTGGGTTAGCCATAATTGATATAGTTCTAATATAATCAAGTGATGAAAAAATATCATTAACTTGTTTTTTACTATTGATGGTTTTAGTTAATTCACCTGTTCCAGAAGCTTTAAAAAAAATATCAGGATCAAAATTATTTACATCAATTTTTCCATTTTCCCCTCAACGTGTTTGTAAATCACCTCAATTATCTAAACTAGTATTTTTAGTTAAATTATTAATACTATTATTTTTAATTTTTCCCATAATATCATCATTAGTACTACTAGTATCAGCACCTAACTCTTTTGACATAACCATACTTTTAATTAAAGCAGAAGTTTGGTCAGCAAAACTTTTAGCGATACTATTAGTTACACGGTTAACATAAAAATTAAAGGTACAAGCTGATAGAGGTAAAATAGTGGCACTTGCTATTAAGATAATTCCTAACTTGGTAAATACTTTTTTCATAGCAGTTCTCCTTAAATAAAGTGTTATTTTTGTCAATTTTATTTTACTAAAATTTAATACATTTAACTCTGAAAATAATTAAATTCATTTCTTACAAATTGTATCATTAGTTATTTTAATTTTAAAATTTATTTAAATAAACAATTTAAATATGGTAATATATCAAACAGAGAAAAATTAAACATTATAAAAATTATCTATTATTTATTTTAAAATTATCCTATATATTAATTTTGTATAAGTGTGATATTATTAATCCATATGTGAACTTAATAATTAAAATTAAATGCAAAATTTTAATTTCAGGAATTAGGGAGAACTGTAATGGCAAGGTTAAATAAACGCGAAAAAGCGAATGATAAAAAAATGGTGTCTACTAATAAGAAAGCAAAAAAAAGTTTATTTAAGAATTCGTTACTATTAAAGCAGACTTTAGTTGCTACATGAAAAAGTAAATTACAATTAGTTATTTTATTATTACTTACTGCTTTTGCAACTTCGTTGGTTACTGGAAGTTGAATTTCGTACGTTAGAATGATTGAAGGAAGCAATCAATTAGGATTAAATGATCTTAAGTTTGATGCTGTTTTACCTTATTCACCAGTGTCGCAAGGTATTAAACAAATTGCTAATCAAGCTTTTAGTTTAAAGTTAGGTCGATTTTATGTTCAAAACGGAACTGATAGTAAAAGTACTAAAGCGCTTTATTTTGATGATACAAAAATAGGCACAGATCAAGAAATCCTACCAATTACTAAAGATAACTTAACTATTGATTATACTCGTGATAATACAGGTAATATTACTGGGTTTAATGATATAAGATGAACAACCCCAGATAATCCTTTAATTTTTAATTTGAATAATAATAATGTTAAAGCAAGCATCTATGGTCAATTATTATTAAAGTCAAAAAATGCTGCTAATGAGAATTTAAAAAACCATTTTAAAACAGCAGCAGATGATTTATATCGTGCTGTTTTTTTAAAAAAAACAGCACCCAATATTCTTCAATCTATTAATACTTTTATTAAGGAATGGATTACAAAACATTCAACAGAACCGATATTAAAGGAGACTGATAATGATAAAGTTACCACTTGAATTTTAGAAAATAAAATAAATTTTAGATCTTCTTCTAATGATGCTACTATTCCTGATAGTGTTAATTTACAAGATCAAACAGAAAGAAATGAACTTTTTATTAAAGTAGTTAAGGAAACTGAAATTGATCCAAGATTAGATAATGAGTATGGTATGAATGGTCAATGAATGAGAATTTATCGTAATTTTTCTGCAACAGAATCAGATAGTAACATTTATACTAATTTTACTAATACTTCTATTGGTTATCATTCGCCTTTTAACTATAATATGATTAGTGATGGCACTGAAAGAGACGCTTTTTCTTCATATTTAATTCGTGCGGTTGCAGCATTACAAATGCGTGATTTATATGTTCGTAATCAATTTACTGCCAGTGTTGGAGTAATTAATAATACTCAAATTAATACTAAAATTATTGATATTGGTTTACCTAATGCTTTAAATCATACTAATCTAAAAGTATTTGAAGGTGTTGCACCAACAAGTAAAAATGAAATAGTTATTACGCCACAATATGCAAGAAAAAATAAAAGTAATAAAGCGTATAAACCAGGCGATCATATTAATATTAATGGTACTGACTTTATTGTTAGTGGTATTGGTGGTGATGCTTATGATATTTATCCAACGATTAGTGACTTAGATCCAATTCCCAATACAAGAACTGAATTTATTGCTTATGTTACACCTTCAGCATGAAATGATGGAAATTGATATAAGACAGCAGATAAAACTGATAATACTTTAATGTATTTTACAAAATGAAATAATGTTCCTAAAAATAGTATTCATGAATTTGATGTTGATTTATTTAATGATTTTTTTCAAAAAACAATATTTAGTGATAATGGTGTTAGTGATTTAAATCAATATGATTATAATAAGTATTTAGTTGAGAAATATGGTAATACAGTTCCAACACCACAATCTTCTTATACATACCTTATTAATCCAAATCCTGTAGTTACAAGTAGTAATAGTCAGTTTTCGCTTTATAATAGTAAAGAAAAGATATTTAATTCAGCAATAATTGGATTTTTATTTGCAGCAATAGCAGGAGTATTATTTTTACTAACGGTTGTTATTTTTATTACTACTTTAATTGTTAAAAAAGCAATCCAACATGGACAAGTTTCAATGGGTATTTTAAAATCAATAGGTTATAAAACATGACAAATTACGATTTCTTATTTGGCATATCCATTATTAACACTATTAATTGCAATTCCAATTGGCTGAATTGTTGGTCTTGTAATTCAGGTATATTTAACTGAGATTTTTAATACTTTATTTGTTTTACCATATAATGTTTTTAACTTTGATGTTGTTCCATTATTTATTTCAATTGTTTTAATTATTGGTTTTATTACAATTGTTACTTTATTAACTGCCTTTCGTCTTTTAAAACGTGATCCTTTATTTTTAATTAAAAAAGATAGTGATTTAGCTTTAGGTGTTCCTAAAAGTAGACCTAGCAAGTTTTTACAAAATAATTTTCGTCTTCGTTTTTTATTATCGTTATCAAAAACTAGTTGAAAAAAAATTTTAGTTACTTCGGGAGTTATTACTTTAGCTTCACTTTCAATTGTAGCAACAACACTAGTTCCTGCCACTATTAATAGTTTAAAAGTTAATTATTTCAAAACTCAAGAATATAAAAATTATTATGAGTATCAAACACCAATGCCGAATATGCCAATGAGTAAATATGGATTATATTCATGAGATTTTTTTAATCGACCAAGCGGTGAGAAATATTATCCAACTTATGGTGCTATGCCTTGACCTGAAGATAAAATTGTTTATGATGAGAAAAAGGCACGTGTTGGATGATATAATCCATTATTGTTTAAAAAAGAAAAATTAACTAATAATTTTGCTGATATTTTTACTTTTGATTCATCTTTTCCTGAATCTGAAAGAGCAGAGTTTATAAAAAAAATGTCCTCTTATTATCAAGAACAATCAACAGGGACATTAGATCTTAATGATTTAGTTTGATCATATAGTTGATTAGGTGGCAAAGCCTTTAGTAATCAGTTAATAACTGATTTAAGTAAAGAAGATAATACACCATCAAAAATACTTTCATATAATATTGTTAATTTTGCAAGTGGCCAATTACCTAATATTTTGCAAGTTCCCAATCCTGGAGTGCCACCTGGTCCAGAGGCAATTAAAGAAATTTTAAAGCAAGTATTACCAGGCTTTGTTCGTCAGAGTATTGATAGTTTGCCAAGACCTAATATTAAAGAAGATCCTTATGATTATTTTAGTATTGGTCATAATACTATTGCTTTTAATCCAAAAACTACTAATAATGGTGATATTAATGGACCAGATGAAGAATTAGTAACACAGTTTAAAGTTGGTGTTGATGAAAGTACAAAAATTGCTAAAAAAGAACTAATGGATGTTATTGGTATTAATCCCAATACTGCGATGTTGGTATTAAAAAATGATGAAGTTAAAGCTTTAAAATATAATGCTAATGCTAATGCTATTCCAATGGTTATCAATCGTGCTTTTCAATCTAAATTTGGATTAGATGTTGGTTCACAATTTAGTGGTGTACCACAAGTTAATACTCTATGTTATAAAAATATTGATGGTAAAAGTATTCCTTTACCAAAAGAAAATTGATATTACGGTGAAACACCACCAACAGATTCTTATACTACAAATGGTGGCATTTGATCAAAAAGTGGAACAAAATGAAATTATCGTGGTGATCAAAAAATAAAATTATCTGATAATAGTAAAGAATATAGTGATATCCACGGCACTAGGTATAATGGTATGTATGATGAAAAAGGACAACCAATTATAAATAATGAACCTAGTACTTGAAATAATGTTAATGATATTTGATTAAAATTGCCTTCTGATATTAGTGATAGTGCTAAAAGTGGTAAAATTCCAACAGCTGATAATGCTAAAACAATTGATTTTGATTTATCACGTATTTCCGATTCAACAGGTGAATGAATTAGACCTTTTTCATATGATTTGGTAAAGCCATATAATGGATTTGATCCTAAAGATCCATTAAGTATTTTATTAAACCGCCCAGCAGAATGATTTATGGGAATGGTTAATAATAATATTTTAACTAAAGAAAATAATATTAATGCTGATAGTTTACAAGCAGATATTAAAAATAACATGCCAACATGATGAAAAAATATTACGGGTAATGATAATCCACTTCATACATATCAAGTTGTGGGAATTCAAGATTCTTATGATACTCCTAAAGCCTATGTTGATCAAAAATGAGCTAATAAAATTATGGGTTATAGTTATATTGATGATAATCCTTATTATTCAGGAACGGATGTATTTCAATGATTTAATGGTAAGTTAAGTGCTAATGCTAATGTTTTTGATTTAATTGGAAGAATGAGTTTTAAATCAAATTTAGATGATTATACTATTTATGCAACCACTAGTTTAAGTGGTAATCAAAATATACCAATGGTCAAAAAAAATTATTTATTATCAAGACAACAAGCAATGTTTACTAAAATGTCAGATATTGCTTTCAGTGCTAGTGCTTTATTTATTGTGACAACGATTATTTGTTCAATATTAATTGTTATTATGATTACTGATTTATTTACCGATCAATTTCGTCGTTTTATGGCTCATATGAAAGCAGAAGGATATACTAATTGAGAAATTAATTCTTTTACTTTAGGTATTTTTACACCTTGAGCATTACTTGGTTATATTGTAGGATTTGCCCTAGGTTTCCTTGCTATTTATGGTTTAATTTCTATTCTTACTAGTTTTGTTGGTGTGGCTTTACCATTTACAATAACATGATGAATATTACCAGTAAGTTTTACCATAATTGGTGGTATATATATATCAACATTTATTATCAATAATCATGAATTAAATAAAATGAATTTAATTGAATTATTAAAATCTGATGAATAAAATAAAGTTCACTAAAGAATGTTTGGTAAATTTAAATATTTAAATTTACCAAATTAATAGTCAAATATGTATACTTTATTTGAAAACTAAATATAGTTTTTAACTCATTACTTTATTTTAAAGTAAATGGGTTTTTATTTTGAAAGGAGAAAAAAAGAAATTTGAAAGATGAATCATTAATTTCTAATTATTATGATATATTAAATGTATTACCAACAGCATCAGTAGCAGAAATTAAAAAAAAATTCAAACAGACTGCTCTAAAAACTCACCCAGATAAAAATAATAATCATCAATCAAAAATTAAAATGCAAGAATTGAATGAAGCAAAAAGAATATTAACGGATGAAAACTTAAGAAAAGTTTTTGATCAAAAACTTTTTATTTACTTTTTACAAAATGGTAATAATAAGGTAGTTATTTATTTTCTTACTAATAAAATAAATAATTTAAATATAAATGAAAAAGATAATTCTGGTAATACTCCTTTACATTATGCATGTTTTCATAATTTTTTAGAAACTGCAGATCTATTAATTAAATATGGTGCTAATATAAATGCCAAAAATAATAGTGATAATACTCCTTTACATTATGCTATAATGGGTAATGCTGATTTAAAATTTATTAATTTATTAATTAATAAAGGTGCTAATTTTATTGAGAAAGATAAAATGGGTAATGATAGTTTATCTTTTGCCAAAGATTTTTCAAAAGATAAGAAAGTTTCTAAATTTTTTTTAAAAAAAATGCAAAAATTAAGAATAAAACAAAATCAACAAATCTTATTAAATATAACTAAAAGAATTACTAATATTGAAAGAGAAATTATCAATATTGAAAGAGATATTGCACATTTTGAACAGAAAAAAACAAATTCAGTATTAAATTATATTATTATTATTTTTACTTTTGGTTGTGTTAATAAGAACAAAGATATAAATAAGGATATTTTAATTAAGACTGATCAACTTAAAAATTTATTATTTGAAAAAGAAATTGCTAATAATGAGAAACATGTATTTGAAGAAAAAATAAAGCGATTAAGTTTTAATAAAACTAAAAAAATAAATGCAATGGATTTACAAAATCAACCTTCAACAAGTGGATATAACCCATCAAATTCATCATGTATTTAATAAAACAAGTTAAAAGATTGCAAAAGCAATCTTTTATTTTTAGCTAAAATCAAGAAAAAATGATTGATATTTTTTGGATTTATTATTAAATTAAAATATAATAAATTACTTATTAAATAAAACTTTTAAATCGTACTATTAATATTTTAATAAAATTAAAGTATTAATGTCATAAATAACTAGTTATTTATTGGTATAATAAACAATGTAGGTGAAAATATGGCATTTTTTAAAAATTTAAAGACAAAATTATTTGGTCAAAAGACAACTAAATATGATCAGGGCCTTAAAAAGTCAAGAACATTATTTGCATCTAAAATTAAAGCATTAGCAGCGCGTTATCATCAACTTGATGAACAATATTTTGAAGAATTAACTGAAGTATTAATTTTAGCAGATGTTGGATACAAAATGGCAGAAACTATTACTGATGAAATTCGTCATGAAGCTAAAATTCAAAAATTAACAAAACCAAAAGATATTAATGATATTATTATTGATAAAATGTTTGTTATTTATACTGATGGTCAGTTGGTTTCTACAAGATTAAATTTTAGTAGTAATAATATTTCGTTATTTTTAGTTGTTGGTGTTAATGGTAATGGTAAGACAACATCAGCAGCTAAATTAGCAGCTAAATTAAAAACACAAGGTAAAAAAACAATTCTAGTTGCTGCTGATACTTTTCGTGCTGGTGCAGTTGAACAATTGCAAATTTGAGCAGAAAGAATTGGTATTCCTTGTTATTTAGGAACACCAAAACAAGATCCAGCTAGTGTTGTTTATGCTGGAATTGAAGCAGCTAAATCTGAAGGTTGTGATGTTATTATTGTTGATACAGCAGGGAGATTAGAAAATAAAATTAATTTGATGCAGGAGTTAAAAAAGATTAATAAAATTATTACTCAGAAATTAGGACATGAAGCCAATGAAACATTGTTAGTAATTGATTGTACAACTGGACAAAATGGTATTAATCAAGCGCAAGAATTTATGAAAATTGTTTCTTTGACTGGCATTATTTTAACAAAAATGGATGGCACTGCTAAAGGTGGCATTATTCTTGCTATTAAGGAAGAATTAGATATTCCTGTTAAATTAATGGGTTTTGGTGAAGGTATTAATGACTTGGAAGAGTTTGATTTAGATAAGTATATTTTTAGTTTAACAAGTGATTTGTTTGTGGAGTATGAAAATGAATAGTTTAGAAAAACAAGTTTTATATTATAGTTTATTTGCTTTTTATAATACATTATTAACAGCAAAACAAAAACAATATTTTACCAATTACTTTATTGAGAATTTATCTTTACAAGAAATCGCTGATTTACAAAAAGTATCACGAACGGCTGTTCATGATAGTCTACAAAAAGTTATTATTTTATTAAATAAATATGAAAGTAAGTTGCATCTTTATGAAAAATATAAACAACGACAAGTAATATATGAAAAATATACGGAAAAGTATAATTTTATTAAAGTTTTACAAGAAATTGATAAAATAGAATAAAGCAGGTGGAAATTAATGAAAATTTTAATAATTGGTGATATTTACAGTATTGTTGGTAGACAAATGGTTAAATATTGAATTCCTAAAATAAAAAAGGAATATGAAAATCAATTTAAGATTGATTTAGTAGTTGCGAATGGTGAAAATACTACTCATGGTAAATCATTATGTAAAAAACACTATGATGAATTAAAAAATGCTGGTATTGATATTATTACTACCGGTAATCATATTTTTGATCATCCTGATGTTGCTAAGTATATTAATACAACTCCCGATTTATTGCGTCCTTTAAATTATAATCCTTATCATCCAGGTAATGGTACAATTTTAGTTAAAGTTGGTAATAAAAAAGTACGTGTAACAAACTTAATTGGTCGTACTTTCATGGATAAATCTGATAATCCTTATTTTGCTCTTGAACAACTTATTACGATTGATAAACAAAATAGTGAAGAAAAAAGTGACATTCATATTATTGATTTTCATGCTGAAGCAACAGCGGAAAAGTTATCTTTTGCTTGAAATTTTGATGGTCAAGTTACTTGTGTAGTAGGGACTCATACTCATGTTCAAACAGCAGATAATCGTTTATTACCAAAAGGTACTGCTTTTATTAGCGATGTTGGAATGACAGGTCCGTTTTATTCTATTATTGGTGCTAAAGCTGAAGAAGTTATTATTCGTGATAAAAAAAGTATGCCGGCAAAATTTAGTTCAGCTGATGGTGAAGGTCAATTTTCAGCTGTTTTATTAACTATTAATGATGAGACAAATAAAGCACAAAAAATTGAACGTATTTTTATTCATCCACAAGCACCTAATTTTAAAATTTACGAATAATTACAAATATAGGAAGGGACTAACTTTAACATGATATGAAACAATGCTAATTTTTTTACTGATAAAAATGGTTTATATTCGATTTTAATTGTGATTAGTATATTAATTATTTTAATAATTTTAAGAATTTTATTAATGGCAAAAATTAAAGATAATGTTCATGTACAACAAGCTGCTGAAATACGAGAAAAGGTAATTATTTTACGTGATGGTTATGAAGTAAAATTATTTAAGCAAATGGTTGATAAAAGTACAGTCATTATTATTGGTGCTCATGGCTTGCAAGGTCAAAAAGATGATTTTAAATTATTAAGTTCTTTTTGTAAAAAATCACAACTATCTTTAATTACTTATGATCGAAGAGGTAATGGTAAAAATGGACAAGATTGAAAATTTAAATCATTAGGTACTGATATTAATGATTTAAAAGATATAATAAGTGCAGTAAAATCTAAATATCCTAATCAAAAAATTATTGTTTTTGGTGAATCATTAGGCGCAGCTATTGCCAGTCATGCTGTTAAAAATAATTCACAAGTATCAGCATTAATTACTAGTAATTTAGTAACTAAAAAAAATCTTTATCAATTTTCATTAAGTTTTATTATTTGTTTTTGTTTTGCTTTTATTTTTAATTCTAATATTCAAATGCCAATCTATGTTGAAAATCAAGATATTTCTAGTAATAATGCTCATATTACTAATATAAATCAAAGATATAGTAATCGTCAAAATTGATCATTACGTTTTTTACTACAATTTAAAAAAATTAATAAAAAAAGTATAATGGAAATTAGTAATTCAAAACTTCCAACGTTAATCTTGCAAAGTGCTGATGATGTATTTAGTGATTTTCATCAACTTAAAATTAATAAAAAATATTGGAAGAAACATCATAGTTATGTTTTTATTTTTGATGGTAAACATGCTTTAATTAATGAACCTAATATTAAAGATATATTTGATAATGAAATTATGCCATGAATTACAAAAAAAATTTTACTTGAGAAAGGTTAAAAAATATGAAATTAATACCTAATATTACCCATCCTCTTTTTACTAGTGAGTCTGTTGCTCCTGGTCATCCTGATAAGATTTGCGATCAAATTGCTGATGCAATTTTAGATGGTTTTTTAAAACAAGATCCACATGCCAAAGTAGCATGTGAGGTTTTTATTACTACAAATTTTGTTTTAATTGGTGGTGAAGTTCATAGTCATGCTCAAGTTGATTATCAAGCAATTGCGCGAAAAGTTATTACTGAAATTGGTTATATAAATGATGAAATTGGATTTAATGGTTTTACTTGTGAAATTAAAGTGTTAATTCATGAACAATCACCTGATATTTTACAAGGTGTTGAATTAAAAAATCATCAAATTGGTGCTGGTGATCAAGGAATAATGTTTGGTTATGCATGTCAACAAACAACAGAATATATGCCATTAGCAATTGTTTTAGCACATGAATTAATTAAACGAGCTACAAAATTACGAAAGGAAAAAAAATTTAAGTATGCACTTCTTGATATGAAAGCGCAAGTTACTATTGATCAAGAAGACCCTAAAAATTTAAAAATACATACTATTTTAATGAGCATTCAACATCAAGCAAATTATGATGAAAAACAATTTAAAACATTTATTCATAAAGAAATTATGCAATATATTGCTAATAAATATCATTTAAATATTGATTTTAAATATTTAATTAATCCAACTGGTAAATTTGTAATTGGTGGACCTGCTGGTGATACTGGTTTAACAGGAAGAAAATTAATGGTTGATACTTATGGTGGAGCTGCTTGTCATGGTGGGGGAGCTTTTTCAGGAAAAGATCCCACTAAAGTTGATAGAACGGGTGCTTATTATGCTAGGTATATTGCTAAAAATATTGTTGCTGCTAACTTAGCAAAGATTTGTGAAGTACAATTAGCTTATGCAATTGGAACTCCTGAACCAATTGCAATATTTGTTAATACTCATCAAACTATTATTTCCGGTTTAACAGAGGCAAAATTAACAGAAATAATTTATCAAGTCTTTGATTGTTCTGCTAGTGCTATGATTGATAAATTAGAGTTATTTAAACAAAATTATCAACAATTATCAACTTATGGTCATTTTGGTAGAAATGATTTACAATTACCTTGAGAGAAATTAGATAAAGTTAGTTTATTGAAAACTTATTTATCAAAAAAATAAGATGGGGAGAGATATTTTATGTTTTTAGAAGTAATAGCTACATCTTTAAAAGATATAGAAAAAATTAATAATTCTTTAGCTAATCAAGTTGAGCTTTGTACTGCTATGGAATTTGGTGGTTATACTCCAAATTATGAATTGATTGCTGAAGCATGTAAAATTTCATTGAAACCAGTAATGGTTATGGTTAGAAATAATAATAATGGTTTTAATATTGCTGATAATGATTTTAAAATCTTTAAAAGAGATATTGAATTTATTAAAACAACTCATGCATCAGGTATTGTTTGTGGTATTTTAACTAAAGATAATAATATTGATGTTGAAAGAATGAGTGAAATTATTAAATTAGCAAAGCCTTTAAAAATAACTTTTCATCGTGCTTTTGATGAAATTTTTAATAAAAAACAAGCTTTAGAACAGTTAGTAAAATTAGGTGTTACTACAGTTTTAACTTCTGGTGGTCAAGATAATATTGTAAATAATATTAATAAATTTAAAGAATTAAAGAAATTAAATTTACCAATAAAAATTCTTGCTGGTGGTGGAGTTAATTTAGAAAATATTAATGTTTTATTAAAAAATGGTATTAATGATATTCACGTTGGAAAATGTGTGCACGAAGATAATAATTTTAATAATCCTATTAATTATCAATTAATTAATAATATTAAAAATATGGCATAAATAATAAAAAGTTTTATAATAGATAAGATTAAACATTTAACAAGGTTACTGTTCTTTTAATACAAAAGAACAGTAACCTTTATTGATGGTTTATTATTATAATTAGTTGAGTAATGTTTAGTAATCTGTGTAACTTACAAAAATAACTATGTTTAATTAATTCTATAATAAACCTAGAAAGAGTGAATTACAGATGGCTAAAAAGCAAAATATTAATAATAATGATCCAATATCAAAAGCAGTAGATTTATTATTAGAACCTGTTTAGGATCTTTTTTAACTTATTTTTGATTAAATTAATATCATAAATGTTATTTTATAGTTGAAAAATAAATTTTTAATCGATAAGTTGTCAAATGATAAAATCTTTTTAACAAAAAAATGACAAAGAAAATAAAATGTTAATTAACTGTCAGGTTAGAAATAATTATTCCCTTTTTTAGTTTAATTATGTTTAAAAGATTCCAAACAGGTTCTTAGAAAATACTGAAGATTTAACAACAGTTTTTAAAGAGGGAGGTTTGTATAAAGAATTAACAAAAAGATTAGTAGAAAAAATGTTGAATTCTGAGATGCAAAATTATTTAGGATATGATAAGAATCAACATAGTAATAGTGACAATGCTCGTAATGGTATAAGTTCAAAAAAATTAATAACTCAACAAGGTAAAATTGAGATTGATGTACCACGAGATCGCAATAGTAATTTTAATCCTGTAATAATTGCAAAAAGACAAAGAAAATTTGATGGTTTTGATCAACAAGTTCTTTCTTTATATGCAAAAGGTATGACATTATCAGATATTAGAATGCAATTACAAGAGTTATATCATGGTGCTGATATTAGTGAAAGTGTTATTAGTCAAATTACTGATGATGTTATTGATGATGTAAAAGCATGGCAAAATCGACCATTAGATAGTATTTATCCGATTGTTTATTTTGATTGCATAGTAGTTAAAATACGACAAGATAAACGCATTATTAACAAATCTGTGTATATAGCTTTAGGAGTTGATTTAGAAGGTAAAAAAGATGTTTTAGGCTTATGAATTAGTGAAAATGAAGGTTCTAAATTTTGATTAGCCAATTTCACAGAAATGAAAAATCGAGGCTTAAATGATATTCTTATTGCTTGTAGTGATAATTTATGGATGGGTTACACTTTATTGGACACTAATTACGTAGACAAGTGAACAAATTAGTGAAAAGAAAGGAAGTATAATTATGGCCAATATTAACTCATATTCAGATGAATTTAAAAAACAAATAGTAGCTTTATATCAAAGCAGTAAGTCAGTGTCTTGTCTTGCTAAAGAGTACAATGTTACAAGAGCAGCTACTTATAATTGAATTAAGCAATTTACTAATTCAGGTAGTTTTAAAACTAAAGATAATCGTTTTTTTGAAGAAAATGAATTAATTAAATTAAGAAAAGAATTAAAACAATTAAGAATGGAAAATGATATTTTAAAGCAAGCAGCACTAATAATAGGCAGAAAGTAGAAATTATTGCTAAAAATAAAGTTAAATATAAAATTCGCACAATGTGTCGTTTTTTGAAAATATCTAAATCAACATATTATTTTAACTTAAAGAAAAAAGAAAATAAAATCAAAAATAATATGTATGATGAAGCTGTTATTAGTGCTTTTAAAGAAAATAAAGAAGTTTATGGTACTAGAAGATTAAAAAAAATTTTAGAAAACCAAGAAATTTATTTATCACGCAGAAAAATTAAAGAAATTATGAATAAGCATAATTTAATATCAAAATACACTAAATTATCATTCAAAAATCATCATAATAAAGTCAATAATAGTCAAATAACCAATCTTGTTAATAGAAACTTTAATAATAGGGTTAAAAATGAAGTTATTGTTAGTGATTTAACTTACGTTCAAGTTAATGGTAAATGAAACTATATTTGCCTATTAATAGACCTATTTAACCGCGAAATTATTGGACATAGTGTTGGAGTTAAAAAAGATGCATTACTAGTATATCAAGCATTTATGCAATCAAATCGTTGTTTAAAAGATATCCAAATATTTCATAGTGATCGAGGTAATGAATTTAACAATAAAATTATTAATAATCTTTTATTAGCATTCAATATTACTCGATCTTTAAGCAAAAAAGGTTGTCCTTATGATAATGCTGTTGCTGAAGCAACTTTTAAAACTTTCAAAACAGAATTTATTAATGATAAAAATTTTACATCATTAATCCAATTAAAATTAGAATTATTTGATTATATCAATTGATACAACAACATAAGAATCCACAGCACTTTAAACTACTTAACTCCTATCAAATATCAAGAACAAGTGTCTACCAAAAAATAGTCCTAAAAAGTGTTGCCATTCCATAATTTAACAGGAATGTCAGAAGCAATACAATCAGTTTATCCTAAAACAGAACATCAATTATGCATCGTTCATCAAATTAGAAATAGTTTGAAATATGTCTCATATAAGCATAGAAAATCTCTAGTTGCAGATTTAAAACCAATTTATACTGCATGTAGTGAAGAACAAGCAATGCAGGCTTTAGAAACATTTGAAAATAAGTGAAATAAACAATATCCTCAAATTGCTAAATCTTGATATAAAAATTGAGAAAATTTGATAGTTTTTATTAGTTATCCAACAGAAATTAAAAGAGTAATTTATACCACAAATGCTATTGAATCTGTTAATAGTCAATTACGAAAAGTTATCAGAAATAAAAAAGTTTTTCCTAATGATATGGAAGAATTGAAAATATTTTATTTAGCAATTGAAAATATAACAAAAAAATGAACAATGCCCATTCAAAATTGAAATACAGCAATTGCTCATTTTATGATAAAATTTGAAGATAGAATTAATCTTAACTAGTACTTTGTAAAACAAAGATACACAGATTTCTAAAAAGCCTCTTATTTTTTACTATTTGTGAGTTTTCAGAATTAAGAAACTCATATTTTTTTTCATCTTTTATTTCTTCTATTTCTTCAGGACTTTGTTCTTTAATGTTTGTACTAGTATCAATAATAAAAGAACTTAAATTTTGTTGTGATTGGGTTGGTGTGCTATCATAGTAAATATCAGAAAGTAGCGTTAACGTGTCTGCTTGTTGATTTTCAAATTCTAAAAGACTTGTAGTATCACTTTTTTGATTATTTGTTATGAAAAGACTTGTATATATATTTTCAATTTGTTCAGTTAATTTAATTTTTATTAAAACATTATTGTTATTTTTTAATGATATTGTGCTTATTAAGTTTGTTTCTTTTAATAGTGCTTGTTCTTGATTAAGTTGCAAACCATTTAATAATGGTATTGATTTTCCATATTTTTCTTTAGTTTTTGTTATTCGTTGCTCATAGATTTTCTTGTATTTTTTCAAAAATATTATTGCTTCATTTTTTGTTTTAAAATAATATTTATTAGAGTTATTTTCAAGATTATGTTGTGAGAGATAGTAAGAAGTTAAGTCTATATCTTGTGCATATATTGTAATTTCAATAAACTTAATTTTAAAATTTTCAATTTTTTCTATAAGTAAATTTATTCTTTCAATAAAAACTAAATTTTCTTTTATTTTATTTATTTTTTTCTTAGTTTTTCTTTGTTTAATTTCCATAAATAATTTTTTTAACATTATCTTTTTTTCCCTTTCAATTTATTTTATTAAAAATATGCTTCGTATCATAACTACTAATAGATAATAGAAACTTTGTTTCTTATTGCAGTTAAGTTTTGGTTCATAGTCAACAAATGAATTTTTAGTTGATATCTATCAATAATATAAATAACTTATTTTTATAATGAAGAGTTGTTATTTATACTTGTTAAATATTGATTTGAAAAATCTCCTAATTCCATTGAATTAATTTTATCAATATTTAAATTTGATTCGATTTTTTTATCTAAATTTAATTTTCCATAAATAGCTAAACTTAAAACATCATTGCACATGCCTAAAATAGTTTTATTTACAAATTTGGCAGTAATTGTTTTTTCAGCAATAGAACCATCTCCACCACCTTTGTAGGGCTTATTTAAATCTAAATTCATATTTGTTAAATCAATTCCATACAAATGTCATTCTTTGGTACTTATTTTGTTTGAATAATAATGTTTACATGTTTTTTATGACGATGTTTATGATTAAAAATTTCGGCTTGTTTTAAATTAATTGGTAGTTCTTGTAAATTGGTTAATGATTCTTGTAAGGTTGTTGGGTTAGTTAATGATTTTATTGGCATAGATTGTACTTTTTGTTTTTCATTATGAAATAATGGAATAATTAATATTCATAATTTAAATAAAAAACTTGGATTAAAATATTTCATTTTAACACCCCTTTCAAAATAATAATTAATAAAAATATATCTAAAATTATGTATTTATTTTAACATTTTTTTATTTTTCTTAGGATATTTGCTTTTATAATGCTTTTATAATAATAAACATGGTATATAATTTAAAGCAAGATTACTATACTTTTGTAAATGAAATTTAAATGTATATTATAGTTTTATCGCTATAATTACTAGGTTTATTTTTGGTTTGTATTTTAGATAATAGAAATTTATTTAATAATCATTTATTAATAAATATTAAGTTTAAATTTAATTAAAAATAATAAAAAAAGTATCAATTTTTACCACAAGTGTAAATTTGATACTTAATTAAAATAATTTTATTTTATTTAAAACATTAAATCAGAAAATGGAAAACAAGATTTAAATAGGGTAATATATTTAATAGTTTTTTGTTCACTATAATTTAATTCTGTATTTAATGTCATTAATTGTTTACGAAATTTTTCATAAAACATTGTTCAAAATAATCAACTCATAGTAATAATAAGTAAGCTAAGGAAACTAAAAATTGCTAAGATTTCCTTGTTAATATTATTATTTTGAACTGGAATGTAATATAATAAAGCACAAATAATAGTAATAATAACACCATTTATAAAAAATAAATTAATAATTGGTAGAGTTAAATTACTTCATTTTTGAGAATTATTTTTTCACTTAATAACAAGTACACTACTTAAAGTTTGATATTTATTTCAAGTAGTAATTTCATTAAAATCACGACTTTTTAATTTTAAAATATTTTTTTTAAAATTATAGTTAAGATATTTAAAAGTAAATTTACTTTTAAATATTTGACAATTAATATTTTCATTGGATAATGCTTGTTGATAGCTAGGTTTTAATTTAGTATCATTTTTTTTAGTTTTTAAAATAATAATTAATCAAAAAATAAATTGGAATAATTGAAATATTAAAACCATCGTAATTAAAAATAAACTAATAAGAATAAAAACACTTGTTGTTTGATCTTGAGTAATCATATATTTTCACTATTTATTTTCTATAGCATTAATACCAGGTAAATCCTTACCTTCTAGATATTCTAATGAAGCACCTCCACCAGTTGAAATATGGCTAAATTTATTTTCATATCCAAATTTAACTGCTGCTGCTGCACTATCACCACCACCAATTAGTGTAAATGCACCTTTTAATTGTGAAATAGTTTTACAAATATTTTTTGTTCCATTAACAAAGTTACTCATTTCAAAAACTCCTAATGGTCCATTTCAAAAAACAGTTTTAGCATTAATTAAAGTATTTTCAAATAATTTAATTGTTTTTGGACCAATATCCATTCCTTCATATCCATCATCAATGTTTTCATTATTAGTAATTTTACCTTTGATATCCTTAAATTCCGGAGCAATTACAAAGTCAATAGGTAGTATTAATTTTTCTTTTCCTAATTCAATAATTTCTTTAGCAATATCAATTTTATCTTTTTCTAATAATGAATCACCAATTTTATAATTCAATGCTTTCATAAAAGTATAAGCCATACCACCACCAACAAGAACTTTATCAGCTTTTGTTAATAATTGTTTGATA
Source organism: Spiroplasma endosymbiont of Dactylopius coccus (assembly GCF_977110965.1). Taxonomy (NCBI): domain Bacteria; kingdom Bacillati; phylum Mycoplasmatota; class Mollicutes; order Entomoplasmatales; family Spiroplasmataceae; genus Spiroplasma; species Spiroplasma endosymbiont of Dactylopius coccus. Next base: position 1,730,127 of record NZ_OZ373019.1, read on the forward strand.
ACATCAATTTTATCTGATACTTTAGCACCACCAAGTACTGCTATGAAAGGATGTTCTGGATTAACAGTGATTTTATTAAGCATTGTTAATTCTTTTTCGATTAATAAACCAACACAACTATTTTTGATATTAGTAGCAATACCAACGTTAGATGCATGAGCACGGTGTGCAGTACCAAAAGCATCATTAACAAATACATCACCTAAATGTGCTCAATATTTACCTAATTCGGGATTATTAGTAGATTCTTTATTACCATTTAAATCTTCAAAACGAGTATTTTCTATTAAAAGTAATTCTTTGTTTTTAAGATTATTAATAGCTGTTTCAAGATTTGTACCACGAGTTTCATTAATGAATATTACATTTTCTTTTAAGATTTCACTTAGTCTTTTTGCAACAGGTGCTAAAGTATTCTTCGCTTTATCAGCCTCAGATTTAATTCTTCCAAGATGTGATAACATGATTATTTTTGCATCTTGATTTTGTAAATACTTAATAGTTTCGATGCTTGCTTTTATTCTTGTATCATCGGTAATTTTACCATTTTCTAATGGTACATTGAAGTCAAAACGAACAATAACTTTTTTATTTTTAAAATCAAGATCCTTTAATGTTTTTTTATTCATATAATTTTCATCTCCTTTTTTCATATTATAATTTTAATATATTTTAAAGCTATTAATAAAAATGCATCTTGTAATTGGTAAGATGCATTTTTGTAGTTTAATATTTTAATTAAACTATTTAAAAATTATTTTAGCTTTGCTAAGTGTATTACTGTTCTTACTAATTGCGATACATATGACATTTCATTATCATATCAAGCAAAAACTTTAACAATTTGTTTGCCTTCAACTTCAATAACTTTTGTTAATGTTGCATCAAAACTTGAACCAAAACTTGAACCAATAATATCAGTTGAAACAATTGGATCTTCATTATAAGCAAATGATTCGCTACTATGTTTTTTCATTGCTGCATTAACTTGTTCAACAGTAACATTTTTCTTTAATTCAATTGTTAAATCAACAATTGAACCAGTAATAATTGGAACACGCATTGCTGAACCATCTAGTTTTCCTTTAACAGAAGGGATAACTAAACCAATAGCTGCAGCAGCACCTGTAGCTGCAGGAACAATATTAGACATAGCACTACGTCCTCTTCTAAAATCTGAATGTTCTAAGTCTAGTAAACGTTGGTCATTAGTTGCAGCATGAACTGTTGTCATTCATCCCTTAATAATTCCAAATTCTGATTCTAGAGCATGAACAACAGGAGCAAGACAATTAGTAGTACATGAAGCACCAGAAATAATATTATCAGTATTTTTTAAAATATCATGGTTAACATTATAAACAATAGTTTTTAAGTCTCCTTTAGCGGGTGCTGAAATCACGACTTTTTTAGCTCCAGCATCAATATGTGCTTGTGCTAATTCTTTTGTTGTAAAACGTCCAGTTGCTTCAATTACGATATCAACATCATTGGCTTTTCATGGTAATGCTTTTGGGTCTTTTTCTTGACAAACTTTAATTATTTTACCATCAACATTAATAGTATTTTTTGATTTGTCTGCTTTGATTTTTCCATGTTTTCAAGTTCTATGTGCTGAATCATATTGTAATAGATATGCTAGAGCTTCTACATTTCCTAAATCATTGATAGCAACAATATCAATTTCTTTTTTGTCAAATAATTGACGAAAGGCAAGGCGGCCAATGCGCCCAAATCCATTAATTGCAATTTTAATTGCCATTATTAAGTCACTCCTTTTATGTGTTTGTTTTTTATATTGATTAATGACTAGGTATATTATAAACAAATATTGTTAATATTTGTCATAAAATATGGATTTATTTATAAAACATTTATTTTATTAGTAAATTATTTCCTTTATTTTAATTATAGTTTTCATTATTTTATTTTTTTATGAAATTTATATTGGTATATATTCTATTTCATTATTAATATTGTCAATATTATTATTTTCAATGGTAGTTTGTGATTCTTCAATAGTTAATTCAATTGGTATAGTTAAAGTTTGAATACGCTCTAATAAACGTTTAACTTTAATTTCTTCTGATTTACTATTTTTTAAATAATAATGTTGATATAGTTCACTAATACTATAGTTAGAATTAATAAATGTAGTTTTTAATGGTAAAATTCGTGCATTAAGAATACTAAATAATAATTCATCACGCTCTCAAGCGCTAACAGTTTCACCGCCTAAATCATCAATAAATAATAAGTCACATGATTTTAATTGTTCAATTTGCTGATTAGTATCAGTATCATTTTTAAAACTTTTTTTAATGTCCATAACAAATTCAGGTCATACAATAAAACAAACAGTTTGATTTTTTTGAATTAATTTATTTGCAAATAAGATAAAAATAAAAGTTTTGCCACTACCTGTGTCACCATATAAGTATAAACCTTGATAACTTTTGTGTTTTAAAGATTGATGTAAATACTGGATGATTTCTTTTCTTGCATTAGTTGAGGCATTAAAATTTTTACTTCATGAAAGTGATAAAAGTTTATCATCATAGTATTTAATTAAAAAATTATTATGTACTTGTTGTTGGACAGATCTATTAATAGAATGAAGACAATCCGTTAGTACTAAACTTATTTTTTGATTAGGTAACATTACTAGTTTATAACGATATCCTTTAACATTTTGTAGACATTTGCTAAGATTCTCTCGTTTTTTACATAAATTGTAGCTATCAATATAAGTTTTTAATAAATCAACATATTGTTCTAGTTTGCTGTTAGTTAAGTTGCTTTTTTTAATAAAGTCATGAAGTTCAGCATTGTTAATGTTTTCTTTTAAGATAGTTGTCGCTTTAAGTTTCATGATAATCATTTCCTTACTTAATAATATTGTTTTTTAATAATTAAATTAATGAGCATCAAATTCCTTTAAAATATTATTTATTTCTTCTTGAGTTAATGTTATATCTTTTTTATTAATATTATCAACCTTATATTTTTTAATTAATTTTTTATTGAAATTATTTGTTGTTGATTGTTCTGTAGTAGATCATAATGATTCTTGTTGAAATTGTTGCTGTGGATTTTTTTTGCTACGAGCATAAGCAAGTTTTAAATGAGATAAAGCATCATCAATACTATTAATTTGATTTTCTTGAAATGTTTCAGCAATTTTAATAATATAGTTTGGTTCTAAACGTTTATTATTTTTAAATCAAACGTATTCAATTAAGCAGTTAATTACAGCATTATTTAATTGAAAGTTATTAGTTAATATTTCTAGTGTTGTTTTTAATTTATCAGTTGGTATTTTACCAGTTAAATTTTTTAAATATTCTTCAGGTAATTTTTGTTGCATTAAATTTAATGTGGTATTAATAACATCAGAATTATCTTTAGATATAATTGTATTACCATTAGAATTTAAATTAACTTTCATAGTGTTAATTTGGTTTTTATTTTGAAATGAATAAATTGCTCTAGAAATTGATGTTTGTTCTTGTTTAGCATAAATATTATTAAGTGCTGTTTTTAATTTTAAAGATTGAGGGATAGTATTTTCCTGTTGAGTAATATTAACATAATTTTCTGTAATTTCAATATCATTTTTCAAAAAATAAAATTTTTGTCTTTCGTAATTTAAAGTTCCTAATTGCTTAAGTAGTTCTGAGTTTAAATGGGTATTAGCAAAAAAATCATCAGCAGATAAGGGAGAACACAATTGATAAATGTAAGTAGATTTTAAAGAATAGTAGTAAGTATTAATAAGGTTAACAGATTCAAGTTGTTGGAAAGCAACAAGTAATTGAGTGGAAGTTATTTTTAATAAAGATTTAATTCGTCCATGATTGAAATCAAGATTAATACGTTTTGTTAATAACTTTTCTTGAACTAAAGTTAAATATAAATTTATTGCTTCAATACCAATTATTGGTTGATATAACATAAATAAAATTTGGTAATCTTCGTTACTAATATATTCTGATTGGTTCAACTTAAAAATATCAATATCATTTATTGTTCTGTTCATATTCATTCCCTAACTTTCTTTTTACTATCCATTTCTTTCATGGTATGATAATTATATGCACATAAAGAATATAAATAAAGTGAAATGATTAAAACACATACTTATCAACATTTATTCCACTTTTTTTTATTAAAAATATTCTTTATTAATATATACTTTTGAGTTTTCCACAGTTAATATTTAATTTGACAGTGATTACAAAAGTAAGTTCCGCGAAGGTTTATTTTTATTTTTTTGATAATAGTATGGCATTTAAAACAAGGCATTTTTGCTCTAGTATGAACTTGTAATTCTTGTTGATAGTAACCTGTTACACCAAGGCTTGAAGTATAACTACTAATTGTTGATCCACCAAGTTTTATTGATTTATCAAGCACAAATCTTGCTTTATTAATGATTTCTTGTAATTGTTTAAGTGTTAAATTTTTAGTAATACTTTGTGGATGAATACTAGCATAAAATAATACTTCATCTGCATAAATATTTCCTAAACCACTCATAACATTTTGTTCTAATAATGTTGCTTTAATACTTTGACTTTTATTTTTTCATTTATTTTTTAAATATTCAGCAGTAACATTTTTATTAAAAGGTTCTGGACCAATATTAATATAAGGTTTTATGTTTTGATATTCATTTTTAGTTTGCAAATGAAAGGTTCCAAACTGTCTTGTGTCATGATATCTTAATTCGTATTTATTGTCTAATTCTAATATTAATAAGACATGTTTTCAATTTATTGATTGATTATTTTGTTGAAAATAATATTTTCCTTCCATTCGTAAATGACTTAATAATACATAATCATCTAATATAAATATTAATAATTTACCAACTCTTTGAACATCATTTATTGTTTGTCCAATAATTTGTTTTTTGAATTGTTCAATACTTGGTGTTTTGATAATTTTATTTAAAAGAATTCTAACACCAATAATTTTATGATTAGTTAAAAGTGGTTGTAAAGTTTTGCGAACAGTTTCAACTTCGGGTAATTCTGGCATTTTTATTTTCCTTCCAATAAAATATAATAAACTAATTTATTTTAAATATTAATAAATTTTTAAAAATTTATTTTAATTCAAATCAGTTATCACCAATACTAGTATTAATTAATAAGGGAACTTTTAATTTAGTAAAATTAGACATAATTTTAGTAATTTTAGTAATAACATCATTAACTTTATTATCTTCAACTTCAAAAATTAATTCATCATGAATTTGTGCAATTAATATTGCATCAATATTTTGTTTTTTTATTTCTTCATAAATTTTATTCATTGCTAATTTTAAAATATCAGCAGCACTACCTTGAATTGGCATGTTCATTGCTATTCGTTTACCAAAATTTTGAATCACCTTATTTTTATTTGTAATTTCCATTACTTCTCTTCTACGATTAAAAATTGTTTGAACGTATCCATTTTTTTCACAAAAATCAATTATATTATTAATATAACTTTTAATTTTTGGAAAAACCGAAAAATATTTATTAATAAATATTTTAGCATCTTCAACTTTAATTCCTATTTGTTGTGATAAACCAAAACTAGAAATGCCATAAACAATGCCAAAATTAATAGCTTTTGCATTTTGTCTTTGTTCGTTAGTAACTTCTGCTAAAGGTATATTTAATATTTTACTTGCAGTTTCGCGATGAATATCATGCTTTTGTTGAAAAGCTTTAATTAAATTTTCATCTTCACTAATATGAGCTAATATTCTTAATTCAATTTGCGAATAATCACAGGATAGTATTTTAGTATGTGGTTTGCTTGGAATAAAGATTTTGCGAACTTCTCTTTGTTCTTTATCGCGAATACTAATATTTTGCATATTAGGATCTAATGAAGATAACCTGCCAGTACTGGTTTGTACTTGATTATAAATGCTATGAATTTTACCATCATCAAAAATATATTTTTGTAAACCAAGTAAGTAAGTGGAATATAATTTTTGTAATTTACGATATTCTAAAAGAATATCGATGATTGGATGTTGATTTTTTAAACTAATTAAAACTTCAAAAGCAGTACTACCTTTTTTATAATTAGGTAATTTTAATTCTTTAAATAAGTATTCACTAATTTGTTTTGGTGAATTTGGATTTAAATTACTATTACTTTCTTTTTTAATTTGTAATTCTAAATCTTGGATTTTTAGTAAAGTTTTATTAGTTAGTAGTTTTAATTTTTTTTGATCAATGTTAACACCATTACACTCCATATTTACTAATACAAAAGCAGCAGGTAGTTCAATCTCTTTATATAAATTTCAGTTATTAGTATCTTTTAATTTTTTTATAAGAATGAGATGAGAATCTGTTAAAAAATTTAATTTTTTTTCTAAAAAAATAGCTATTTCTTTTTCATCATTGGGAATATTTTTTTTAATACCTTTGCCATAGAAATCATCAGCGCTTAAATTATCTTTAACATTGACATTGAGCATAACAGCAATGTTTTCTGGTAATATTTTTTCATTAGCATAAAGAAGGTAAGCAGCTAACATATGGTCAAAAATAATATTATTTATTATTAATTTTAAACGTAGTCCTGCGATAATAACCTTTTTTAAATCTCAAGTTATTTTTTGTAGTTTTTTATTTTGTAAGAAATGTTGAAAATTAGAACAATTAATTGCATTAATTTTATTAATATAAAATGTTCCTTTTTCATTTTTAATACCAAAACCAATAATATTATCGCGATTATAATTATCACCAAAAATTTCTAATCATAAGTAATTTGAATCACAATTTCATTCTTGACTTCACTTATTTATAATTTGAACGTGAGATGTACTATTTTTATTAGTTTTAGGATTAGTGTCTTGTGTTAATAAAGAGTTCATATTATATTGTTTGTAAAAGTCTTGTAACTTTTCATTATTTAAATTTTCAACATTATAATTAAACGTTTCTAAATTACCAGTAATTGGTGTATTTAAATTAAGTTGTGCTAGTTGTTTACAAATAATACCATTATTAAAGTTAAGTTTAATTAGTTTACTAACATTTGGTTTTAATTGTTCTACATTTTCAATAATGTTTTCTAATGTGTCATATTCTTTTAATAAACTAATAGCAGTTTTTTGACCAATTCCTTTAATGCCAGGTAAATTATCAGAACTATCACCCATTAATCCCTTTAAATCGGTAACTTGATAAGGTAATAATTCATATTCTGATTGAAATGTAGAAATAGTAATAACCTTTAAATCACTCATCCCTTTTTGTGGATTAAGAATTTTAATATTGTTATCTAATAGTTGTAATAAATCTTTATCACTACTCATAATATCAATTTGATAATTACTAGCAATTTTATTTTTAACAATGCTGCCAATAATATCATCAGCTTCATAATTATTTATTTGTCCCCAAGGAATTTGTGCTAAGTCTAAAAAAATTTTAACTAAATTAAATTGTTCAATTAACTCAACCGGAGTTTCACTTCTTTTTCCTTTATATGTTGCTAAAGTTTCATGACGAAATGTTTTACGACCAGCATCAAATGCAACAAAAACACTAGCATAGTTGTTAGATTTTAAGTACTTAGTCAACATTCTAATAAAAGCATAGACGGCATTAGTTGGAATACCCTGTAGCGAATGTAGATTAACTCCTTGGTATGCAGTAGCATAATATGCTTTAAATAATAAATTGTTACCATCAATAATTAATGCTTTTTTCATTTATTCACCTAATTTCATAAAATTATTATAACAATAAGTAAGTATAACTTCATATAAAATTAAAAAATTAGCATATAAAAAAAACAAGATTTTTTTCTTGCTATCGAACAATAATTAAGTTACAGATTTAATTGTGTAGAAAACATTATAAATATAAGGTTTTAGGGTTAATTTTAAGAGAATTATTATATTTATAGTGATTAGAGTTCTGTAACTTAATTATTTAAATATTAAGGATATTTATAAATAAATCCTTAACTTTTATTATAACATTCAATTTTTAATTTTTAAATTCATTTTTTCTTTTTTATATATAAAAAACAAGAGCTTTTCAGCTCTTGTCTACACAAGAATTATTGCTAAGGTAATATGTCATTTATAAAAAAGGGGGGTTATTTATAAATAAAAATTAAGGTTATTGGGGTTATAGAGTTTAAATTAGGGGTTTTAGATTAATTTTAAATTTTTTATATTTAAAAATATTATAATTGAATAATGTTTTGACATATTACCTTAATTTTAAAGGACCTAGCCTATCTAAATCCTTATAAGAATAATAACAAATAATATTTAAATTGCAAGGAAATTTGTTATTATTTTTAGAAATAATTTATATTTTCATTTTTTTTGAAAAATATATTCATACTCTATATAAGTTTTTTATTTTTTTGATAAATATTTTTGGAAAAATTGCAATAATTTTACCCTACTTATCTTAGTTTTATAAAAAATATTGGTGCATTAATGGAGTGTTTATTGTTAGTAAAAATTTGGGAGCATACCGATGTTGTCAATAATATTCAAATTTGTCTTAAAATTATAAAGTTAGACGAGAATAATTTTGACTTCAATATGCAATTGTATGTTAATCTTAACACTTGTAAAATATTAGTCAATAATAATACTTACTTTTATAATTCAAAAATTCTTATTAATAGTTACTTTAATAAGTTTTATTTTATTTTTGGTTTTTTAAAATCTTTAATTTTAATTTATAATAACTGGATGGTAGTATTTATTTGATAGCATTTAAAATTAACCATTTTTGTATACATATCAATATTATAGGTTCTATCACCAATCATATGCTTTAAAATTTGTTTAATATTAGTTTCAGTAAAGCAACCAATATTTTCAACTAGTGCTTGGTTTAATACACCATCTTTTGCATTAATAAAATAACCAACTTTTAATTTTTTATATTGTAAAGCTAATGATTGTAAAAAATCAATTAATTCATAATATTGGCCTTTTTCAAATAAAGTTATTGCATTTTGATAGTGTAATTTAGCAATTTTATTTTTTCTTCTTCCAGCCATTATACCAAGAAATAAAACATGAAAAGCATGGAATTTATCTAAAATAAATTTAGCATTTAAAATTGTAGCAGTTTTTCTAATTCATTTTGCACTATCTCCACAAACTACTAAATTTGCTTGTTCAAAATTTTCAAAAAATAAATTACCATGTTTTTTAATTAATTGTGCTGTTTTTTCAGCACCAATTTCTGTTTTTGATACTCTTATTTTACAAACTGCTCTTTTATTAATTAATTTTCCATTTTTCTTTTTACCAGTACAAAATACTAATAATCTCATAGAACATTTTTTACAATTTTTAGTATTGTGTTTTTCATTAAACTTAAATTTTCTATGTCCATCATCAATATTTATATATAAAGTTTGATTTTTTTCTAATACTATTTTAGGAATATTAGCTTTTGGTAATTGAAATTTTTGATAGGTTCTACAAACTGTACTAGTACTTATTAAATCATCAATAAAAGTATCACAAACATCACGATACTTTTTTCCATCAGCAAAATACTTTAAAATTTGTTGGGAGCGTACCGAAGATGTCGGTAACTAAAAAGTTTTAAAAATAGCTCCTTTCTTTTTTTACCCTTGAATTAAAAATAAATGACAAAAGACGAGAATAAAAATCTTGTCTTTTTTTTGTAATTGTAAAATTTTAAAATTTTTATTATTAACACTCTTTAAATATCTACTACACGCAGTGACCAAGTAGGAGAAAGTTAATAATTAATAACCCTCTTTAACGCTATTATCAACACGTGTTAGGGAACTAAAAAAGTGAACTACAACACAGTTGTTAAAAATAGTAGCTAGAGCATGTGGACTTGCATGAATAAATAAAAAGTGGAGTGATACCTAATAAAATATATTAACCAGTAATGGTAATTCTTGGGGTGGGAGCGAATTGGAAACTAGTATATATAGACCTGTTGTAGGGACCTATTGTATTAATTCTATTCTTTATTTAACCAACCTTGCCACTCCCCAGTGAGCAAGTGTTGGTTTTATTTTTTATTTTTTTTGAAAAAATTTTTGGGCGAGAAAATAAATTTCAAACTTGTAAAAAAAATTGAGCGGTGCCGGTTCAATTAAAATATTAATTTGTTTAACACAAATTAAATAAATATTGAATCGAATGCCTCAATGTTTTTTAAAATTTCACAATTTATTTTTGAGCCCAGAATTTCTGGAATGAATAAAACTAATAGTATTAATAATATAAAAATCAAAATATATATTCTTTATGCTAGAAGCAACAGAATATATTAGAAAGAATTATTATGAAAAAGTATTTTTGTTGAACATGTAAACAACATAAATTAGATTATTTATTCTTTAATACTAATGATATAAAAACAAGAAAATATTTTTTAAGAGATAAAAATAGTAAAGCAATTTGTTATGACTGTATTTTAAATATTAGGTTAAGTAGGAGGTATAAATATGGATAAACAAAAATTAATTAGTTGATTAAATTTAATTTTAGATAGTGATATAGAACAATATAATAAAGAAAAAGACATATATTATTTAAATAAATTAAAAGGTTCAATTGATATTATTAAAATTTTAATTAATAAAATACAATGCAGAGAATTTGATTAATAATGAAATATGAATTAATTATTGGAATTGACCCTGCTGGTATTGGTAATAATGGAATTGTTATATATTCAAATGAAACTAATAATATTGTTTTTAATGAAACATTCAATACATTAACTGTTTTATGAACTAAAAATATTTATAAAGAAAAATTTCAATTAATTAAAGAAAAATTTATTGATAAAAAAATATTAGTTATTGTAGAAAATTTCTTTTTAAATTCAAAACAATTATTAACTAATCCATTAGCAACTCCTAAAATTATTGGTTCATTAATGGTATTAGTACAAGATGTTATGAATTGAGATTATCTAGAAAACCAACCAAAAAATAAAAATAAAATAACAAATTATAAAGGAAATATAAAATTAACAAAACATGAACAAGATGCATATAAGCATATTCAATATTATTTAAAAAATCATAAAAAAATATTAATTTTTGACAATTATTTAAGGAAATTATAAAAATGAAAGATAAAACAAATTATGTCAAATTAACAGTAAAACTTAGTAACACTATTGAAGCAAAATATTACGAAAAAGGTAATAAAGAATTATATTATAGTGTTCGTGGTCAATGAAATGGATTAAACTATGTTACTTTAATTTTTAATAAACCAAAACTTTATAGACGCTGTATTTTATTAAACAAAAACGATGAAATTATAGTAACTGGTGAAATCTTTAATACTTTAAATATTCCTAAAAATCGTGCATTTTGTTCAATTAATGTTAAATGATTTAAAAAATGAAAAGAGTAAAAAATGATATTATGAAAAATTTTATTAATAGTACCGATATTAATAACAAGTATAACACTAATAATATTTTTAATATTTATTATTAAAGAATTAAAAAATGAATATAAAGTATTGAAAATATTAAATGAAATTGCTAATCAAATTGAAAATAAGGAGAAAAAATAATGAATAGATGTACATTTAGTCAAACTACTAAATTTACTAGTTTAATACCACCACATGATGAAAATTTTGAACAAATACAATGTGAAAATATAACAGAAGAGCAATTTGATGAATATGGTAGAGCATACTGTAAAGAACATAGAATTAAAGTTGATGAAATTAATAAATCAAGACATAAAAATTGTATTAATAAAGAAAAATTACTTGAACATATTAAAAATATAAATTTTAAAGGAATTTTTGGTTTATTAATTAAAAAAATAGAAAACGGAGAAATTAACTAATGACTAATTGTAAACATGAAGATGTAAGCATTGAATTAATATTTCGTTGTAATGATTGTTTAGCTGTTCAATTTCAACATCCAAAAAATAATAAGGAGAAATAACTAAATGAAAATGTGTAATGATTGTAAAGAAAATTATAATTGACCAAATTGTCAAAATTGTTTTAAAAATAATGATAATAAAAACTAATAATTGAAATATAACAATATCAAATCATGATGAAGCAGATAGTTTATTAATTGGTTGATATTATTTAAATAAGGAGAATAAATAATGAATAAAGAACAATTAATTAAATATTTAAATCAATATTATAAAAATATGGAAACTGATAATGAATATCACTTTATGGAATTTAAAAATGAACAAGATAAATATACACATTACGGGATATTATTAGCAATTAATACTATAAAAGAAAAAATAGAAAATGGAGAATTTGACTAATGATAATATTACCTACTTTGTTTGAAAATAAAGATGAAATTGAAATATTATCACCATTTCCAAAAGCAATTCATACAAGTAATGATATTAGAGCAATTATTTTAAGACAATACCCAAATGTTAAATCAAAACACATAATTGTTTCTGACCCCGAAAGTAATGTTGCATTAATAGTTGGTGATAATGATGTATATCAAGGTTGAATTAAAGTAACAATTAAAAAATTAGAAAATTAAAGGAGAACAAATAAATGCAAAAAGAAAAAATTAAAATTAGAAATTATGAATTTGAATTAAATTCTTATGTAGTAGATTCCTTATTAGATGTTATAAGAGAACTGATAAAAACAAATAAAGGAGATTAAATTATGTTAGATGAAATTTTACAAGTCATTTTTGATAAAGCAGATAAAAAAGAGTTAATCGATACGATAGAAAAGTTAATTAATGTTACTAACAATCATTCAGAAACAAAAAAATGACTTATTATAAATTTTGATAAAACTAATTATGTTTTAGAAAAATTATTGAATATGAACGGAGAAATTAAATAATGCCAAATATAGAAAATCAATCAAATTATACATTAACTAAATTAATTAGAACTGGTATAAGTCCTATTTGTGCAATGATTGGTACAAGTGCTTATTATGGTCAAGTAATTGCAAATCCAGTATTAGGTTCAATTAATAGTTTATTATTTGGTAAAAAATTAGGTTTAGATATTTGAAATTTAAATCAAAGACCAAATACTAAAACAAAATTAATTAATAGTTCTAAAAAAATATTACTAGGTTTAGGAACAATCGGTTTAGCAAATTATAGTAAATGAACAGAAAATAATATTAATCCTATTATTCCAACAACACCAACTCCAATAACTACTACAACTACAACTGAGGGTCCACCATGATTATTGTTAGATAAACAAGATAATCAGTCATTAATGGATTGAGATACATATATTAGTTTAAATGCTTATGGTATTTCAAATCTTATTAGTGGATTAACTGAGTTAATACCTAATAAATTTGAAACAATAAGAAAAATTTGTAATATGGCAACTGGTGGATGTTTGATTAGTACTGGTGTTGCTATGGGTATAAATAATAATTTTAATAATGCTTATGCAGTACCTACCATTATTGCTGGGGCATCTGAAATTATTCATAATTTATTACCTATGGAAACAAATCATCATGTTGAAGAAATGCAAGAAACAACATTTAATAATGAAACTACAAGATTAATTAATGATAATAGATTTTCAATTAATAGTGAAACAACCAGTCAATACGGTAGTGATAATATGAGCGAAGTACCATTAAATACTGATAATGCTTCATTAAATTGAGATTACAATCACATGAGTTTATAAAGGGGGTGAAAAGCAATGAATAAAGAAAAAATAATTGAATATTATAATCAAGAAATACAATCATATAAAGAAAGAATGGAACAATTAAATAAAGAAATATCTGTATTAGTAAAAATTATAAGTAATTCACAATCAATGATTGAAAGAATTAATGGTGGTCAATTTGATGAATAATTAAAAAATAAATAATTGAAAGGAAAATATTGAGATGAAAGAATTTTTACATGAATTAATAATTATTGGAACAAGTGTTGGAACATTAATTTGCAGAGAAATTATTGTTTTATTAAAAAGATTTATTACAACTCCAAAACATGTTAGAGCAAATAACAAAATTATAAAACATCAAAAAAAATTAGCAAAATTAAATGAAAAAATTAATAAAGGAGAAAAATAATATGACAAAAATTGAATTTAATGAAAAATATAGAAAAAATAATATCAAAATTGATAGAGATTTTGATTTAGATATAGGAAATTGTTTTAAATTTTCTGATATTGATATATTAGAAAATGCTGTTAATGATTATAAAAAACTAATAAGTGAAATGCCACAATTAGTTAAAGATTGATTATTGGGATAAGATTAGGAGAATGTTAAATGTTAGAAAATGAAAATAATGTTCAACAAACAACTGAACCTTTAACTGAAAATAATGCTTCTTCACAAGAAATAGAAAATAAAGTTAATGAAGCAGAAAATAAGTTAAATAAACTTAATCAAGAAATTAAAGAAAAAGAAATTATTAATATATTTAAAAAATATCAAGTTAAAACTGAATTTTATGATTATTTAAAATTTAAAACAAGTAATATAGAAAATTCAAAAATTGAAGAAACTATTAAAAAAATGATTAAAGAACAACCAGTATTTAAAGAAACAATTAATACAGGTGGCAAACCACAAACAATAATAACAAATCAACCAAATTCAATAAAAAGTACATTATTGGATTATAAAAATAAAAATAAATTATAAGGAAGGAAAATAAAAAATGGCAGTACCATTCAAACAAAATTTAGATAATACCGAAAAATTAGTAGAAGCACCAGAATTTATAGAATTTTTTAAACAATCAAATAGTCCGTGGGCAAGTTTTTTTCCTATCGAAATGGTTAATTCAACAAGAATTGAATTTATAGTTAAAAAACCAAAAGACCCAAAAGTTAAAGTTCTTCAATGAAATGATAAAAGTAAAAGAATAGATGTTGGATATGCTGATACAGATAAAATTATTAAAGAAATTACAGAAGAAGCCGTTGCTGGCGAAACAATTGCAGCAAAAGATTTATTAGCAGAAAATGGTCAAAATTTATTACAAAGTATGCAATATGAAGTTGCTAATGATTTAGCAGATTATTTAGCTAATAACAATACTAATGTAATTGCAAAATATGCAATTAAATTTATGATTGAAAAATCAACAGAACCAAAAGCACAAGCAATTAAATATGTAGAAGCAATGTTGGGGGCATGAAATACATTATTTCAATATAGAAATATTGCAAATTGTAGATTCTTTATTACTAATTCTCTTTATGATAGTATAGTTTATTTGGCAGATAATAAAGGTTTAATTACTGATAATGAAATTGCACAACAATTAAGATTAAATGGTAATGATTTATATATTAAAGGTGTTTTATGTCAAATTGTAATGGATGACTATATGACTTTTAAAAATGATAAAAATGATGATGAAATTATGTCATTTGTTTTAGCAACACCAAGAGCAATGAAAAGATATATGTTGCAAGATACAATTATTTATGTTCAAGAAGTGGCAGATGGTAAAGTTGGAAGAATGTATTTAGTTGGTGGAGAAGTTACAGGTCAAGCCATACCTTATATTTCTAATAATGAAACAACATCACGTTGAATGGCATGTGGAATTATTAATACTGATAAAACTGATTTAAAAACTAAAATTACAAATTTAACAACTGATATTACTGCAAATGTTAATAACAATAATAGTGAATTAAATACACAAATAAAAAGTACTAATGAACTTAAATCATTAAATCCAAATTTAACAAATCCAACTATTAAATATTTTAGTGACGCACAAGGAAAAACTAATGTAAGTAATCAAAAACAAAAAGCAGGTGACTTATATATAACTATTACTGCAAATGTTAATGACTTAAATTATAAAGGAACAACAAATCCAATTAAAATAACTCTTAAATAAAGGAAATTAATACCATGCCAATCGGTACAACTAGTACAGCAATACTTTTAAACATAAATAAACCAAAACATACTAGAACAAGTAACCAACAAGAAAATAAAAGTTTTTGATGAGAAATTTTAGAAATGATTGGTGTACAAGTTATAGCAGTAGCACTTGCTCCTTTTACTGGTGGATTAAGTGAAAGCGTAGCACTTGGATTAGGTGCAAGTGATTTAATTGCTAGTATTAGTGCTGTTGGTGTAGAGTTTTTAACTGATTTTACTATTAATCAAGTTTATGATTATTTAAAAGGAAATGTAACAAAATTAAATACTTTCTTTAATATACTTCCTGCATTTGCTGGACTTAATAAAATTAGTCGTGGTTATCGTACTACTAAATTTATTAAATTAGCAGAAAAAACTAAAACATTAGAACAAGTTGGAATTAAAGAAGCAAAAAACTTACAAGAAATTATAAGTCAAGTAAGTGGAAAAGAAATTTTAACAGATAAAATTATTGGTAATAAACGTTATTTAATGAATTATAGTTTTACTCCTAATCGTGAAACAGTATTACGAGATTTAGGTTATGTTGCTGAAAGACAATATAAAAATAATTTTCAAAAATTAGAAGCACAAGAGTTAAAAGATTACTTATTATTACAAAATACATTAACAAAATTAAGTCCTCAATTAACTCCAAAGTTTAAAATTAAAGATATTGAAAAAGCAAATAATTTTTTAAAAAAATATAATACTGATTTAAAAAAAGTACTATCTATGAATCAACATGATTGATTAAATTTAGTTCATACAATACATACAGAAAATAGATATGGAAAAACTTTAATTTTAGATTTACAAAAAATTCGTGCTAATGCTATTAAATTTAATTTTAAAAAAAGTTCAATTCATAAGATTGTTTTAAATGCAAATAAAATTTTTAAATATTTGGATATTAGATTTTATTTAAAAAAAGGTTTAAATAAATTTTGAAAAAATACATCATATTTTGAAAAATTACGAGAAAGTATATATAAATTACAAGAAAAATTTGAAAAGTTAGAAAAGCAAGCATTTGAGAAAATTAAAAAATTAAAAGAAAAAGCAACTGATTTATTTACTAGTGCAGAAAAAAGAGCAATTAAACATGCACAATTAATTCCATTAAATTCACCAGTATTTATGGGTTGTAAAATTCAACCTTTATCATTAGATAAATGTGCAATTACTATTTATTATCGTAATCCTAAATATAAACCAATTACAGTTGTTGATAGTATTCTTAAAGCAGAAACTTTTGTTGCTCAAATACATCCATTCCATTGATATCGTTGATATAGTGGTTGATACATTGGTTATGGAGTTAATCAAAATAAATGATTAAAAGCAATAGCATTTGCTCCGCCGGTTGTTCAACAAATAATTAGAGATAGTTTTAAAGTATATAGAGAAATATTTAGAATCGTAAGAACTTATCATAAAGTAGCAAATGTTATTAATAATCCTATTGAAAATATTAATAAATCATTTAAAAGTGTTGGTTTAAAATTTTCAGTAAATACTGTATTTGGTACTGGATTATTACATCATTTAGAAAAATTTGCATATAGTCAAGTTGTAAAAAAAGGTAAAAAGAAATTACAAAAAGAAATTATACATATATCACATAGAAAAACTAAAACAAAAACTAAACATTATAAAAAAGCATTTTTTAAGGAATGATAAAATATGATTAATAAACTTTGAACTGGTGTCAGTCTAGAAAATTATAATAACTGATATCCATTAACTGGAAAAATTACAGAAACACCACAGCAATATATACAAACATGACCAAATGTTAATGATTGATTTAAAACTTTTGCTATTCGTGCTCAAAATGATATTAATGCTTATCTTGGTTTTATTTTATCTAAATTTCCTTTTGATAGTTTTAAAGATGAATTAATTAAAGAAACATTAAGAGATATGGTTTTTGTAACCGCTGAACATTGAGTATTTAATCGTACACCAATTGAATTTAATGTTGATGCTACTATTCAGTTTAATAATGGTAGTCAATTTAGTGCAAATAGTATTCCTACAATTAATGTTTGAGATTTAGCACCAAGTAGAATGAAAATATTGGCAAGACTAACAGAATTAAAACAAATATTATCAAATTATAATGATGATGAAATAGATGTTGAAAAAATTGATTTAAAATCATTTTATACTAGAAATCAAGTTGATGAATTAATTGAACAGCAAAAAGAATTTACATTATCAAAACAAATTAAATTATATGATGATTTAGTTGATGATAATGAAAATGAAATATATAGAGGTCCTGTTAGTAAATTTGTTAATAAAGGTTATGTTGCAACTGATTATGATAAAGAAACTGAAACAATGATTTTAGATTGACCTGATGAAATTGGTACATTACCACCCGAAGCATTACAAAATAATCCACAAATTGGTGATTTTACTCATGCACCAACTTGTGATTTTTCGGCTAAACAACAAAAACGAATTACTACTAATGAAAATGAAATTACCAAATTAAATACTGAATTAATTAAAGCAAATGAAAATATTAATGATGTTAAAAATAATTGATTTAATATTGAAACTAGTCCTTTATGAAAAAAAGTTGAAAATAATAATATAGAAATATTTAAATGATATTTTATTAAAATCAGTTATCAATATTCAACAGAAAATAACTTTATGAAATTTTATAAAGTAATTAAAATTTATTTAAATAATGTTTTTAATAAATTTGAATTGCTAAATGTTGATTCCATGACGTATAGTGAACAAATCCAAAATAAAACAATTTTAAATACCGGAACGATTTACTATAACAATAAAAAGAAAGAATTTAGTGGTGGCGGTAATTCTTATCCTGAACGTGGAAAAATTAATTTAATTGGTGATATAGAAGAAATATATCAATATCAAGGAATAGATACACCAACTGAATTTATAGCAGAAGAAAATACTGAACGTGATTATTATACAAAACTAGAAACTAATAATTTATTAGATAAAAAACAAGATAAATTAATTGCTGGTGAAAATATTAAAATTGATGAAAAAACTAATACTATTAGTGCTACTGGTGGAAGTGGTGAATCATTATGATTAATAGACCCTAATTCGCCTAATATTATTCAACCTAAAGAAAAAAGAATTATTACTTCAAATAATACTAGAATTGTTTATATAGCAGACCCTACACAACCACAAGATGCTGTTAATTTAAGAACATTAAATAAAAATATCCCAGATTTAACTGATTATTATAAAAAAGAAGAAGTAGATAAAGAATTAGAAGATAAAATAGATAAAACACAATTTCAATATGCTTTTGTTCTCAATACTTTTGGTACTGAAATTGCTAATTTAGAAACTAGTGATAAAACTATTGCTGGTGCTATTAATGAATTAATTAAAAAAATAAAAGATTTAAAAATTGGTAAATGAAAAGATGTAGCCTTTAATATTAGTACTACTGGTATAAAAAATCAAGAAATTAGATATGATTGTAAAGAAAATAAATTATATCGTATATGATTTAATTTAAATCCAAGACAACAAAAAATAATATTACCAGATATTTATACATTTACTGATTTTGTTTATTCGTTAGGTTCTGGTATTCCACAAACTGTAACAGTATATAGTACTTATATAAAAGAGGGTGGAAGATTACAATTATTATGTTCAAGAAATGAAAATATTGATGTTTTTAAATGAGAAGACATGAATATTAGTGGTGGTAATTTATGAAAATTACAAGAATTGCAGGAATAATATTATGTTTTTTAAAATAATAAAAATTATTTTAGGTTTAATAGGAGTTTTATTATCTTCTGCTGTTGCTGGTTTAATTATATTTATTATAGTAAAAATTGTATTAAAAATTAATCAAATATTTTAAAAAAAGGTGGTGAATATTATGTTAGGTAGATTTTTAAGAAGAGATAAAAGCACTAATAATGAAGAAAAAACTAAATTAACTTTTTTAAAAGGTAAAAGTACACATGCTTCTATTTTAAGTTATTTTGGTTTTAATGATTTTAATCATGAAACATATTTTACTGATTTTGTAGCAGAAAATAATGCTAATTTATATAATGCTCCACTAGATATTAACAACGAAACTATTAAGCAGTATTTAATTCAACAAGAATTTTATAGAAAAAATTGAAATTCTATTTTTAAATTAAGTAAATTAGGAATTAGTGGTTATTTAATTTTTATTGCTAATGATGATTTATATTTTCAAGTAGTTGATATACAACAAAGAGTTTATGATATTACTGGTAAATTAATTCAATGTACTATTTTTTATGATAGTTATGAACAAAATGCACAAATTGTAAGATTATTTGAAATTTATACATTAAATAATGAACAAGTAACTATTAATCGTGCAATTTATAGTATTAGTGATAATAAAAAACAATTTCCACTAGATTTTAAATCATTCATTAATAATCCAAATTTAGAACAAGAACAAACACTAAATATTAACTATATACCAATAGCAATTATGCGAAATAAAGCAAATGAACTAGCAGATTGTAATAAAGTAATGGATAAAATTAAAGCATTAGATGTTATTTATGAACAAATTGTTTTAGATACAATTTTAAACTCACCAAAGTTTATTTTTAATTCAACTTATGGTAATGTAAAAGATTTATTAGAAGATGCTGTAAGAATATTAGTTACTAAAAATTATATTTTTAAAAGTGGTGGAGATAATAATGAACAAAATGAAAATATCAATATGACAAGTAGTAATTTTAAAGGTAAAAATTTAACTGATATATATGACTGAAATGTTAATGAAATATTTAAACGTTGTGGTATTCATATTCCAAGTCAAAAAAAATCTGCACAACAATCAGTTCCCGAAAGTACAGCTGTAAATATTTCAACTATTAATTATATTGAACAAAAATTATGACAATTTAATATTGATATTCTTAAATTTATTCAAATATTAGTACATTTAGATAAAGATTTATTAAATAGTAAAACATTTAATATTAATGATGAACAAGAAATTAATAATTTAACAGTTAAATTAAAATTATTTAATCCCGAAAATAACCAATTAATAGGAGAGAACAATGGAAAACAACAACAAACCACAAACGAAGTTTCCACAGAAACAAACTAAACTTAATCAAGCAGAAGTAGAAAATGATTATTTAATTGATAATATTCCTTATGACTTTACTAATATGATGAGAGCAACTAGTGACCCAGATATTAATAGAGCATACGATGAATTTAAAAAAAGAACAATTTATATTTATGAAATTGAACGTTTATTTAAAAATAATGAAAATAATAGTTTAAGATTTTCAGCAAATACTATTAAAATTGGTTTTATTGATATTGAAAAAGTATTAAAAACTACTGCTGCTGAAACATCAGACTTTACTATGCAATTAAATCAAAGAGCAAGTACAAATATTAATGATAATACTATTGAATATAGTATGACTGATATTAAAAATTTAATATTTCAAGAAATAAATTTATTAAATCAATTTAAGTTATATGCAGTTAGTATAAATGAACCATTAACTGAAAATAATATTGATAATTTATATATCATTAATAATTATTCACAACCTTATCAAAATCCAAAAACTAGAAGTACTAAAAGTATTACTATTATTAAAATTAAAGATTTTAAAACAAGAGATGGTTATCCAATTATTATTAAATTACAAAAACCATTAGATAAAGATACCAAAGTAACTGGTTTAAAAATTAAAGCCCCTAGAAGCATGATTTTTGGCAATATAAAGGTACTTGGTGAAGTTGACAATATGGAAGTATACCCAAAATTATTTGTCAAGGATAAGATAGCATTTCCATTATTATCAATGCCTATTGAAACTCAACCAAAAGTTAGAATTTTACAACAATGATTTAGCGAACAAATATTACCTTGAAATTTAGCAAAGCAATTTATAGGACAAGAAAAATCAGTTTTAGATTTAATTGCTATTGGTGGCGGAACTGAAACAAGAAAAGAAATTATTAATAATGCAAAAATAACATATGCTAAAATTGGTAAATATGATGGACCAGCACCAGTACCTAAAAAATTAGCTGATTTTGAAATGAAAAAGAATGAACAATATATATTATATAGTCATAGAGAACCAACCCCACCATATCCTAGTAAATATATTGCTATTGAATTATCACAGAACTTTAATTCAATTGAAATTGAAATAAATGATAAACCACCAATTGATAGTTTACAACAACTATTATTAGATATGCTAAGTTACACATATAACTATAATAGAAATTTTGAAGGTGCTACATATGATGATAAAACTGGTAAACCCAATAATGATATTGCAAAACTAAGAGCAAAATTTGAAGGACAAAAACCAGAAGATGTAATTACTAATTTATTTAAACAATGAGAATTAGATTATCCAAATTATATAAATTTAGAACAAGTAAAAATATTTAAACAAATATTTGTGATGTTATCAAAATATATTTATTCAAGTATGTCTATTAATAAAGGTTTAAATGATGATAATAAAATTTTATTGCCTTATTATTTTGAATTAAAATCAAAGCCAATACATCCAAATGAAAATAAAATTTGAGAATATAAAGATATAAAAGTTATATTAAAGTCTTCATATTTTGATTTTACAGATATAAATAATATTAAATTAAAAAACAATGATATTAGTCAAAATGAATTATTTAAGTTAGATGATAATCAATTCAACTGATTATCTATTACAAACGAATTAGAAAGTAATAACATACCATCATTAATTCCAGCAGATTGAACATTAGGTAATGGTGAATATGGTAAGTATTTTACAAGAGCAATTATTAGTAATAATAAAATTGAAAATATTTTAAATTTATATGGTTCTAATAAATCACAACTATTTTCTAAATTAGAATTTTATAAACAAATTTCACAAATTGATAATAATGGTAATTTGGAATTACAAATTGAAAACCCGATTAATAACTTAAATCGGATAGAAATTAGTGGCATATTTGGTTCTGGAAATTATGATTTAACTTTAATAACAGATAAACAAGAAATAAATTTAACTAATATTAATTTATTTGATAAATATAATGAAAATATTTCTTATATAAATATTGAAATTTAATTATTGAAAATAATTATCTGTATAAGTACCATCTCATTTTATATCTTCATCATGATGTTTAATTTTAGAAAAATATAATTCAGTTTTATTTGGACTATCTCATTTATTTCATCAAATAGTTGTTGTTCCTAATACTACTTCTCCATTGGGTTCTAAATAATGTTTAACATTAGTACCTATATTATGGGTAAGCACCCCCCATGATTAATCCTATTGTTCCAGTTGTTGCACCAGTTAGTGCTAATGCTAATGTTATTTTACTTAAATTTGTTTTTATTCATGTTTTCATAATAAATTTCTCCTTTTTTCCTTGATTTTACTTATAAATTGTACTGTTTTTGATTATTTTTACAAGTATGCTTTTAAATGCAAAATAACGCCTAAATTAAAGGCGTTTATTTTGTGATACCTATACTATTAATTATATGTAAATTGTTTACTATATAGCAAATGTGAAGATACTTTTTTTCACACTAGCATTATTTTTACCCCTAATTACATTTTTATATGGATACAAGGCATAAAATAATGCATCGTAAGGGTCTTGGTACATATTTTTATCAGGAATGTTAGTTTTGGTTTGGTCATAACGTAATTCTTCTAAACATTGAGTAGTTTTTGGTAAATCATTTTTATTAGCATAAAAGTTTCCATAACTCATAATATTTCTCATTCATACTACTCTATTAGTTAATCCGGCTTCTTGATTTAAATTTGAAGTATGTTTAATAGCAGTTTGTGTTATTAAAATAGTATTATGTTCATCTATTAATTTTTGATTTAATCAATCTATTGCTGTTCTTGCTTTATCATCATAAAAATAAATTGCTTGTTCAAAATTTTCAAAATTATCCATTAATCCTAAAATTTCATTAACATAACCATTAATTTTTTCATTTTCATTAACAAAATCATTTGGAGTAACTACTAATTCACAAATAATATAAGCATCATAATACCCAGTATTATTATATTCTTTAAATCCGACCACCATAAATACAGTATGGTCTTTGTGACCAGTTGCTCAATCAACACCAACTGAATAAAAATCAAATTTATACATATCTTTTTCTTGATTATAAAACTGTTTTAAATCATATGATTGTCAATATTTTACTGTTTTTTGAAAAGGAAAAATTGTTGCATCACTATCTAAAAATTCAAAACCATAATAAACAGTATTGAATTCATCAGGATTACTTTTTTTCATTTCTAATAATGTTCTTTTTTGAATGTCAGGTAATTTATTTCAAAAAGGTTGAATAGTAAATCTTAAAACAAATAAACCTAAACCACTAAATATGTCTTTATTTTCATAGTAAACTTTACCAACTTTTTTAAGATTTTCAATTATTTCATCATTTAATGGTAAAAATGGCGTACAGTATTTTAAATAAAATGGGTGATATTTATCATAAGGATTACATGTAAAAGTAATAAAGAAACTTTTATAAAAATAACGAGTAATTAATTTTCCAAAAGTAGGACTATATATATTTTTATCAATAAAAGTTCAACTTCATTCTTTAATTGGTTCATTTGAAACTTTAATACGATTACTTCTAAACATAGAATTTTGTAAACGCTCATATCTATATGTTAATTGCTTTTCTGTTAGTGTTTCTTTTTCTTCTGCCATTATTATTTCATCAGTACGTGAACCCAAAAAACTTGACCCACCCGCTTCTTTTCCAAAAATTTTATTACCATTAGCATAACCAATAAAATCAATTTGTTGATTATTAGGAAAAATAATACATCCACCATCTTTGGTTATTTTTCATTTAATACCATGTGGATTATTAGGTAATAAATTAATATTATATGTATCTAATAAAACTTGACAAACATTCATTAATGCACCAATTGTCGTTTCACTATGAGTATTTTCATATCTTCTTACTTCTTGAACACTACTATCACTAAAATTACAACATATAAATAAATCAAATGCTAAACAGTTTCAAGTTTTTCTTGTTCCACGTGCAGTTGGTACAAAACGATAAAAACAATTAGTTGTAAAAAATTCTGCTCATTCATCACTAACAAATTGTTTAAAAATATCTCAACTAAAACCATAATTATTATCACTAAAATTAAGATTATATTTTTTATTCAGTTGTGCATAACTACTAATAAAAGGCATATTTTACTCCCTAATTTTTATAAGCAATACAATTAAATTATAACAAACAAAATTTAGAAAGGAACATTAAAAAATGTTTATATTACCATTCTCTAATCATTTTGATTGAGATAAACATGATTTTAATCAAGATGAATTAAGTTTAAAACAAACAGAAGAATTATTTACAAAAATAGATGATTATTTATGAAGTACCTGTGATAAATCTGAATATAAATCATATAGATTTAGAAAACGAAAATTAAAAGCAAAAAAAGGTTTATTAAATTATAAACGACGTATTTGTACAAAATATAACCAAAAAACACAAAAAAATGAATTTGTTTCATTGCTAGATAATTATCTTGGTGTTAAAAAATATAGTAAACTTGCACCTAATGTTATTAAACAAATTTTAAAGTATTTTGCTGATGGAAAAAAGTATCGTGATGTTTGTGATACTTTTATTGATGATTTAATAAGTACTAGTACAGTTTGTAGAACCTATCAAAAATTTCAATTACCAAAAGCTAATATTCCTAAAATAGTATTAGAAAAAAATCAAACTTTATATATAAATATTGATGATGGACATAGAAAATTTAAGTTTAATGAAAAACACAATACTAAAAATTGTAAAAAATGTTCTATGAGATTATTAGTATTTTGTACTGGTAAAAAGAAAAATGGAAAATTAATTAATAAAAAAGCAGTTTGTAAAATAAGAGTATCAAAAACAGAAATTGGTGCTGAAAAAACAGCACAATTAATTAAAAAACATGGTAATTTATTTTTTGAAAATTTTGAACAAGCAAATTTAGTAGTTTGTGGAGATAGTGCAAAATGAATTAGAAAAACTGCTACAATTTTAAATGCTAAATTTATTTTAGATAAATTCCATGCTTTTCATGTTTTATTTCTTGGTATAATGGCTGGAAGAAGAAAAAATAAAATTGCTAAATTACACTATCAAAATGCAATAACTTTATTTGAAAAAGGCCAATATTATGAATTAATTGATTTTTTACAATCATTAGCTTTACAATATAAAAAATTAAAAGTTGGTTATTTTATTAATGCAAAAGATGGTGTATTAAACCAAGCACTAGTTGAAAATATTGGTTGCTTTACTGAAACTAATATTAAACAAATTTTAAAGCATATGATTGGTGATAGAACCTATAATATTGATATGTATACAAAAATGGTTAATTTTAAATGCTATCAAATAAATACTACCATCCAGTTATTATAAATTAAAATTAAAGATTTTAAAAAACCAAAAATAAAATAAAACTTATTAAAGTAACTATTAATAAGAATTTTTGAATTATAAAAGTAAGTATTATTATTGACTAATATTTTACAAGTGTTAAGATTAACATACAATTGCATATTGAAGTCAAAATTATTCTCGTCTAACTTTATAATTTTAAGACAAATTTGAATATTATTGACAACATCGGTATGCTCCCAATTTGTTTAATAACATTAGGTGCAAGTTTACTATATTTTTTAACACCAAGATAATTATCTAGCAATGAAACAAATTCATTTTTTTGTGTTTTTTGGTTATATTTTGTACAAATACGTCGTTTATAATTTAATAAACCTTTTTTTGCTTTTAATTTTCGTTTTCTAAATCTATATGATTTATATTCAGATTTATCACAGGTACTTCATAAATAATCATCTATTTTTGTAAATAATTCTTCTGTTTGTTTTAAACTTAATTCATCTTGATTAAAATCATGTTTATCTCAATCAAAATGATTAGAGAATGGTAATATAAACATTTTTTAATGTTCCTTTCTAAATTTTGTTTGTTATAATTTAATTGTATTGCTTATAAAAATTAGGGAGTAAAATATGCCTTTTATTAGTAGTTATGCACAACTGAATAAAAAATATAATCTTAATTTTAGTGATAATAATTATGGTTTTAGTTGAGATATTTTTAAACAATTTGTTAGTGATGAATGAGCAGAATTTTTTACAACTAATTGTTTTTATCGTTTTGTACCAACTGCACGTGGAACAAGAAAAACTTGAAACTGTTTAGCATTTGATTTATTTATATGTTGTAATTTTAGTGATAGTAGTGTTCAAGAAGTAAGAAGATATGAAAATACTCATAGTGAAACGACAATTGGTGCATTAATGAATGTTTGTCAAGTTTTATTAGATACATATAATATTAATTTATTACCTAATAATCCACATGGTATTAAATGAAAAATAACCAAAGATGGTGGATGTATTATTTTTCCTAATAATCAACAAATTGATTTTATTGGTTATGCTAATGGTAATAAAATTTTTGGAAAAGAAGCGGGTGGGTCAAGTTTTTTGGGTTCACGTACTGATGAAATAATAATGGCAGAAGAAAAAGAAACACTAACAGAAAAGCAATTAACATATAGATATGAGCGTTTACAAAATTCTATGTTTAGAAGTAATCGTATTAAAGTTTCAAATGAACCAATTAAAGAATGAAGTTGAACTTTTATTGATAAAAATATATATAGTCCTACTTTTGGAAAATTAATTACTCGTTATTTTTATAAAAGTTTCTTTATTACTTTTACATGTAATCCTTATGATAAATATCACCCATTTTATTTAAAATACTGTACGCCATTTTTACCATTAAATGATGAAATAATTGAAAATCTTAAAAAAGTTGGTAAAGTTTACTATGAAAATAAAGACATATTTAGTGGTTTAGGTTTATTTGTTTTAAGATTTACTATTCAACCTTTTTGAAATAAATTACCTGACATTCAAAAAAGAACATTATTAGAAATGAAAAAAAGTAATCCTGATGAATTCAATACTGTTTATTATGGTTTTGAATTTTTAGATAGTGATGCAACAATTTTTCCTTTTCAAAAAACAGTAAAATATTGACAATCATATGATTTAAAACAGTTTTATAATCAAGAAAAAGATATGTATAAATTTGATTTTTATTCAGTTGGTGTTGATTGAGCAACTGGTCACAAAGACCATACTGTATTTATGGTGGTCGGATTTAAAGAATATAATAATACTGGGTATTATGATGCTTATATTATTTGTGAATTAGTAGTTACTCCAAATGATTTTGTTAATGAAAATGAAAAAATTAATGGTTATGTTAATGAAATTTTAGGATTAATGGATAATTTTGATAATTTTGAACAAGCAATTTATTTTTATGATGATAAAGCAAAAACAGCAATTGATTGATTAAATCAAAAATTAATTGATGAACATAATACTATTTTAATAACACAAACTGCAATTAAACATGCTTCAAATCTAAATCAAGAAGCAGGATTAACTAATAGAGTAGTTTGAATGAGAAATATTATGAGTTATGGAAACTTTTATGCTAATAAATATGATTTACCAAAAACTACTCAATGTTTAGAAGAATTACGTTATGATGAAACAAAAACTAACATTCCTGACAGAAATATGTATCAAGACCCTTATGATGCATTATTTTATGCCTTGTATCCATATAAAAATGTAATTAGGGGTAAAAATAATGCTAGTGTGAAAAAAAGTATCTTCACATTTGCTATATAATAAACAAGTTGAATATCATTAATAGTATAGGTATCACAAAATAAACTCCTTGCATTTAGGTGTTATTTTGCATTTAAAAGCATACTTGTAAAAATAATGAAAAATAGTACAATTTATAAGTAAAATTAAGGAAAAAAGGAGAATTAAAATGCAAGATAGCAAAGAAATAATAAAAAATGTAGAAAATAAAAAAGAAGAAAAAAGAAAAGAAATAAAAAATTTTAAAAAATGAATTAAAACAAATTATAAAAAAATAATATTATGAAGTGCTGTTATAACCGCATTATTATTAAGTATAATGTCATATTATAAAACTTATAATTATAAGTCATATTTAGGACATGACTATACAGTCTACTGGGGGGGGCTGGAACAACAATATGGTCACATGAAACAAATGATGAACATAAAATACGTTTATATTTTAGTGTTAAACAAATTCTTGATTATGACATAAAATGAGATGGCATTTATCCAGATGGATATTTTGATAATTAAATTTCTAAATTTATATAAGAAATATTTTCATTATATTTATCAAATAAATTAATATTATTTAAACTTATTTCTTGTTTATCAGTTATTAAAATTAATTCATAATTACCAGCACCAAATATTCCACTAATTTCAATCCGATTTAAATTATTAATCGGATTTTCTATTTGTAATTCAAAGTCACTATTATTATCAACTTTTAAAATTTCTTTATAAAATTCCAGTTTTGAAAATAATTGCGATTTATTAGAACCATATAAATTTAAAGCATTTTTAATTTTAATTTTATCTATAATTACTCTTGTAAAATATTTTCCATACTCACCATTACCTAATGTTCAATCAGCAGGAATTAATGATGGAATGTTATTACTTTCTAATTCATTTGTAATAGATAATCAGTTAAATTGATTATCATCTAACTTAAATAATTCATTTTGACTAATATCATTGTTTTTCAATTTAATGTTATTAATATCGGTAAAATCAAAATATTCAGATTTTAATATTACTTTTACATCTGTAAATCTTCAAATATCATCTTTAGTAGGTTTTATTGGGCTTGATTTTAATTCAAAATAATAAGGTAATAATATTTTATTATCATCATTTAAACCTTTATTAATTGATAATGATGAATAGATATATTTTGATAACATAATAAATACTTGTTTAAATATTTGTATTTGTGGTAAATTTATATAATTTGGATATTCAAACTCTCATTGTTTAAATAAGTTAGTAATTATTTCATCGGGTTTTTGTCCTGAAAATGTATCACGTAATTCTGCCATCTTATTTATTGCTTTTCCTTTGTCATTGTATAAAGCACCATTAAAATTTCTATTATAGTTATATGTATAACTTAGCATATCTAATAAAAGTTGTTGTAAACTATCAATAGTTGGTGCGTCTTGTATTTCAATTGCTATACTTTTAAATCTATTATTAGTTGCAAGATAAACATATCATCCTTCATTACTATAAGATAAAACTTTTTTATCTTCTAAATGTATTTCGTGTTTTAATGGTCAATTACCATCTCAAACAGCACCCATTTCTCAACCTAGTCAAGTATCAGTTACTCTTGCATTATTAATAACTTCTTTTCTTGTTACAGTACCAGTACTAATTTTAATCAAATCTAATACTGATTTTTCTTGTCCTATAAATTGTTTTGCTAAATTTCAAGGTAATATTTGTTCACTAAATCATTGTTGTAATATTCTAACTTTTGGTTGAGTTTCAATAGGCATTGATAATAGCGGAAATGCTATCTTATCTTTAACAAATAACTTTGGGTATACTTCCATATTGTCAACTTCACCAAGTACTTTTATATTGCCGAAAATCATGCTTCTAGGTGCTTTAATTTTTAAACCAATAACTTTTGTATCTTTATCTAATGGTTTTTGTAATTTAATAATGATTGGATAACCATCTCTTGTTTTAAAATCTTTAATTTTAATAATAGTAATACTTTTAGTGCTTCTTGTTTTTGGATTTTGATAAGGTTGTGAATAATTATTAATGATATATAAATTATCAATATTATTTTCACTTAAAGGTTCATTAATTGAAACTGCATATAATTTAAATTGATTTAATAAATTTATTTCTTGAAATATTAAATTTTTAATATCAGTCATACTATATTCAATAGTATTATCATTAATATTTGTACTTGCTCTTTGATTTAATTGCATAGTAAAGTCTGATGTTTCAACAGCAGTAGTTTTTAATACTTTTTTAATATCAATAAAACCAATTTTAATAGTATTTGCTGAAAATTTTAAACTATTATTTTCATTATTTTTAAATAAACGTTCAATTTCATAAATATAAATTGTTCTTTTTTTAAATTCATCGTATGCTCTATTAATATCGGGGTCACTAGTAGCACCCATCATATTTGTAAAATCATAAGGAATATTATCAATTAAATAATCATTTTCTATTTCTGCTTGATTAAGTTTAGTTTGTTTCTGTGGAAACTTCGTTTGTGGTTTGTTGTTGTTTTCCATTGTTTTCTCCTATTAATTGGTTATTTTCGGGATTAAATAATTTTAATTTAACTGTTAAATTATTAATTTCTTGTTCATCATTAATGTTAAATGTTTTACTATTTAATAAATCTTTATCTAAACGTACTAATATTTGAATAAATTTAAGAATATCAATATTAAATTGTCATAACTTTTGTTCAATATAATTAATAGTTGAAATATTTACAGCTGTACTTTCGGGAACTGATTGTTGTGCTGACTTCTTTTGACTTGGAATATGAATGCCACAACGTTTAAATATTTCATTAACATTTCAATCGTATATATCAGTCAAATTTTTACCTTTAAAATTACTACTTGTCATATTGATATTTTCGTTTTGTTCGTTATTATCTCCGCCACTTTTAAAAATATAATTTTTAGTAACTAATATTCTTACAGCATCTTCTAATAAATCTTTTACATTACCATAAGTTGAATTAAAAATAAACTTTGGTGAGTTTAAAATTGTATCTAAAACAATTTGTTCATAAATAACATCTAATGCTTTAATTTTATCCATTACTTTATTACAATCTGCTAATTCATTTGCTTTATTTCGCATAATTGCTATTGGTATATAGTTAATATTTAGTATTTGTTCTTGTGCTAAATTAGGGTTATTAATGAACGATTTAAAATCTAGTGGAAATTGTTTTTTGCTATCATTAACACTATAAATTGCACGATTAATAGTTACTTGTTCATTATTTAATGTATAAACTTCAAATAATCTTACAGTTTGTGCATTTTGTTGATAACTATCATAAAAAATAGTACATTGAATTAATTTACCAGTAATATCATAAACTCTTTGTTGTATATCAACTACTTGAAAATATAAGTCATCATTTGCAATAAAAATTAAATAACCACTAATTCCCAATTTACTTAATTTAAAAATAGAATTTCAATTTTTTCTATAAAATTCTTGTTGAATTAAATACTGCTTAATAGTTTCATTGTTAATATCTAGTGGAGCATTATATAAATTAGCATTATTTTCTGCTACAAAATCAGTAAAATATGTTTCATGATTAAAATCATTAAAACCAAAATAACTTAAAATAGAAGCATGTGTACTTTTACCTTTTAAAAAAGTTAATTTAGTTTTTTCTTCATTATTAGTGCTTTTATCTCTTCTTAAAAATCTACCTAACATAATATTCACCACCTTTTTTTAAAATATTTGATTAATTTTTAATACAATTTTTACTATAATAAATATAATTAAACCAGCAACAGCAGAAGATAATAAAACTCCTATTAAACCTAAGAACCTGTTTGGAATCTTTTAAACATAATTAAACTAAAAAAGGGAATAATTATTTCTAACCTGACAGTTAATTAACATTTTATTTTCTTTGTCATTTTTTTGTTAAAAAGATTTTATCATTTGACAACTTATCGATTAAAAATTTATTTTTCAACTATAAAATAACATTTATGATATTAATTTAATCAAAAATAAGTTAAAAAAGATCCTAAACAGGTTCTAAAATAATTTTTATTATTTTAAAAAACATAATATTATTCCTGCAATTCTTGTAATTTTCATAAATTACCACCACTAATATTCATGTCTTCTCATTTAAAAACATCAATATTTTCATTTCTTGAACATAATAATTGTAATCTTCCACCCTCTTTTATATAAGTACTATATACTGTTACAGTTTGTGGAATACCAGAACCTAACGAATAAACAAAATCAGTAAATGTATAAATATCTGGTAATATTATTTTTTGTTGTCTTGGATTTAAATTATACGATATAATTTATTTTCTTTACAATCATATCTAATTTCTTGATTTTTTATACCAGTAGTACTAATATTAAAGGCTACATCTTTTCATTTACCAATTTTTAAATCTTTTATTTTTTTAATTAATTCATTAATAGCACCAGCAATAGTTTTATCACTAGTTTCTAAATTAGCAATTTCAGTACCAAAAGTATTGAGAACAAAAGCATATTGAAATTGTGTTTTATCTATTTTATCTTCTAATTCTTTATCTACTTCTTCTTTTTTATAATAATCAGTTAAATCTGGGATATTTTTATTTAATGTTCTTAAATTAACAGCATCTTGTGGTTGTGTAGGGTCTGCTATATAAACAATTCTAGTATTATTTGAAGTAATAATTCTTTTTTCTTTAGGTTGAATAATATTAGATGAATTAGGGTTTACTTCTCATAATGATTCACCACTACCACCCGTAGCACTAATAGTATTAGTTTTTTCATCAATTTTAATATTTTCACCAGCAATTAATTTATTTTGTTTTTTATTTAATAAATTATTAGTTTCTAGTTTTGTATAATAATCACGTTCAGTACTTTCTTCTGCTATAAATTCAGTTGGTGTACCAGTTCCTTGATATTGATATATATTATGAATTATTGGTGTATACTTTTTTTTACTATTAGTAGCAATAAACTTTATTAAATCAACATCATATAATAATGTTACTTTGTCAATATTTACATCAATATTTTCAATTATTATTTGTTTTTGTTCTATTTGAATATTAGTAATTCTTATATTAGATTTAGTTAATTTATTATTACTTATAATAAGTTGATTACTATCGACAAAATAATATGTTCAATCAATAATATATCATGTATCTATTTTAATATTTTCATTTTTAACTTTTTTTCATAAAGGACTAGTTTCAATATTAAATCAATTATTTTTAACATCATTAATATTTTCATTTGCTTTAATTAATTCAGTATTTAATTTGGTAATTTCATTTTCATTAGTAGTAATTCGTTTTTGTTGTTTAGCAGAAAAATCACAAGTTGGTGCATGCGTATAATCACCAATTTGTGGATTATTTTGTAATGCTTCGGGTGGTAATGTACCAATTTCATCAGGTCAATCTAAAATCATTGTTTCAGTTTCTTTATCATAATCAGTTGCAACATAACCTTTATTAACAAATTTACTAACAGGACCTCTATATATTTCATTTTCATTATCATCAACTAAATCATCATATAATTTAATTTGTTTTGATAATGTAAATTCTTTTTGTTCATTAATTAATTCATCAACTTGATTTCTAGTATAAAATGCTTTTAAATCAATTTTTTCAACATCTATTTCATCATCATTATAATTTGATAATATTTGTTTTAATTCTGTTAGTCTTGCCAATATTTTCATTCTACTTGGTGCTAAATCTCAAACATTAATTGTAGGAATACTATTTGCACTAAATTGACTACCATTATTAAATTGAATAGTAGTATCAACATTAAATTCAATTGGTGTACGATTAAATACTCAATGTTCAGCGGTTACATAAACCATATCTCTTAATGTTTCTTTAATTAATTCATCTTTAAAACTATCAAAAGGAAATTTAGATAAAATAAAACCAAGATAAGCATTAATATCATTTTGAGCACGAATAGCAAATGTTTTAAATCAATCATTAACATTTGGTCATGTTTGTATATATTGCTGTGGTGTTTCTGTAATTTTTCCAGTTAATGGATATCAGTTATTATAATTTTCTAGACTGACACCAGTTCAAAGTTTATTAATCATATTTTATCATTCCTTAAAAAATGCTTTTTTATAATGTTTAGTTTTTGTTTTAGTTTTTCTATGTGATATATGTATAATTTCTTTTTGTAATTTCTTTTTACCTTTTTTTACAACTTGACTATATGCAAATTTTTCTAAATGATGTAATAATCCAGTACCAAATACAGTATTTACTGAAAATTTTAAACCAACACTTTTAAATGATTTATTAATATTTTCAATAGGATTATTAATAACATTTGCTACTTTATGATAAGTTCTTACGATTCTAAATATTTCTCTATATACTTTAAAACTATCTCTAATTATTTGTTGAACAACCGGTGGAGCAAATGCTATTGCTTTTAATCATTTATTTTGATTAACTCCATAACCAATGTATCAACCACTATATCAACGATATCAATGGAATGGATGTATTTGAGTAACAAAAGTTTCTGCTTTAAGAATACTATCAACAACTGTAATTGGTTTATATTTAGGATTACGATGATAAATAGTAATTGCACATTTATCTAATGATAAAGGTTGAATTTTACAACCCATAAATACTGGGGAATTTAATGGAATTAATTGTGCATGTTTAATTGCTTTTTTCTCTGCACTAGTAAATAAATCAGTTACTTTTTCTTTTAATTTATTAATTTTCTCAAATGCTTGTTTTTCTAATTTTTCAAATTTTTCTTGTAATTTATATATACTTTCTCGTAATTTTTCAAAATATGATGTATTTTTTCAAAATTTATTTAAACCTTTTTTTAAATAAAATCTAATATCCAAATATTTAAAAATTTTATTTGCATTTAAAACAATCTTATGAATTGAACTTTTTTTAAAATTAAATTTAATAGCATTAGCACGAATTTTTTGTAAATCTAAAATTAAAGTTTTTCCATATCTATTTTCTGAATGTATTGTATGAACTAAATTTAATCAATCATGTTGGTTCATAGATAGTACTTTTTTTAAATCAGTATTATATTTTTTTAAAAAATTATTTGCTTTTTCAATATCTTTAATTTTAAACTTTGGAGTTAATTGAGGACTTAATTTTGTTAATGTATTTTGTAATAATAAGTAATCTTTTAACTCTTGTGCTTCTAATTTTTGAAAATTATTTTTATATTGTCTTTCAGCAACATAACCTAAATCTCGTAATACTGTTTCACGATTAGGAGTAAAACTATAATTCATTAAATAACGTTTATTACCAATAATTTTATCTGTTAAAATTTCTTTTCCACTTACTTGACTTATAATTTCTTGTAAGTTTTTTGCTTCTTTAATTCCAACTTGTTCTAATGTTTTAGTTTTTTCTGCTAATTTAATAAATTTAGTAGTACGATAACCACGACTAATTTTATTAAGTCCAGCAAATGCAGGAAGTATATTAAAGAAAGTATTTAATTTTGTTACATTTCCTTTTAAATAATCATAAACTTGATTAATAGTAAAATCAGTTAAAAACTCTACACCAACAGCACTAATACTAGCAATTAAATCACTTGCACCTAATCCAAGTGCTACGCTTTCACTTAATCCACCAGTAAAAGGAGCAAGTGCTACTACTATAACTTGTACACCAATCATTTCTAAAATTTCTCATCAAAAACTTTTATTTTCTTGTTGGTTACTTGTTCTAGTATGTTTTGGTTTATTTATGTTTAAAAGTATTGCTGTACTAGTTGTACCGATTGGCATGGTATTAATTTCCTTTATTTAAGAGTTATTTTAATTGGATTTGTTGTTCCTTTATAATTTAAGTCATTAACATTTGCAGTAATAGTTATATATAAGTCACCTGCTTTTTGTTTTTGATTACTTACATTAGTTTTTCCTTGTGCGTCACTAAAATATTTAATAGTTGGATTTGTTAAATTTGGATTTAATGATTTAAGTTCATTAGTACTTTTTATTTGTGTATTTAATTCACTATTATTGTTATTAACATTTGCAGTAATATCAGTTGTTAAATTTGTAATTTTAGTTTTTAAATCAGTTTTATCAGTATTAATAATTCCACATGCCATTCAACGTGATGTTGTTTCATTATTAGAAATATAAGGTATGGCTTGACCTGTAACTTCTCCACCAACTAAATACATTCTTCCAACTTTACCATCTGCCACTTCTTGAACATAAATAATTGTATCTTGCAACATATATCTTTTCATTGCTCTTGGTGTTGCTAAAACAAATGACATAATTTCATCATCATTTTTATCATTTTTAAAAGTCATATAGTCATCCATTACAATTTGACATAAAACACCTTTAATATATAAATCATTACCATTTAATCTTAATTGTTGTGCAATTTCATTATCAGTAATTAAACCTTTATTATCTGCCAAATAAACTATACTATCATAAAGAGAATTAGTAATAAAGAATCTACAATTTGCAATATTTCTATATTGAAATAATGTATTTCATGCCCCCAACATTGCTTCTACATATTTAATTGCTTGTGCTTTTGGTTCTGTTGATTTTTCAATCATAAATTTAATTGCATATTTTGCAATTACATTAGTATTGTTATTAGCTAAATAATCTGCTAAATCATTAGCAACTTCATATTGCATACTTTGTAATAAATTTTGACCATTTTCTGCTAATAAATCTTTTGCTGCAATTGTTTCGCCAGCAACGGCTTCTTCTGTAATTTCTTTAATAATTTTATCTGTATCAGCATATCCAACATCTATTCTTTTACTTTTATCATTTCATTGAAGAACTTTAACTTTTGGGTCTTTTGGTTTTTTAACTATAAATTCAATTCTTGTTGAATTAACCATTTCGATAGGAAAAAAACTTGCCCACGGACTATTTGATTGTTTAAAAAATTCTATAAATTCTGGTGCTTCTACTAATTTTTCGGTATTATCTAAATTTTGTTTGAATGGTACTGCCATTTTTTATTTTCCTTCCTTATAATTTATTTTTATTTTTATAATCCAATAATGTACTTTTTATTGAATTTGGTTGATTTGTTATTATTGTTTGTGGTTTGCCACCTGTATTAATTGTTTCTTTAAATACTGGTTGTTCTTTAATCATTTTTTTAATAGTTTCTTCAATTTTTGAATTTTCTATATTACTTGTTTTAAATTTTAAATAATCATAAAATTCAGTTTTAACTTGATATTTTTTAAATATATTAATAATTTCTTTTTCTTTAATTTCTTGATTAAGTTTATTTAACTTATTTTCTGCTTCATTAACTTTATTTTCTATTTCTTGTGAAGAAGCATTATTTTCAGTTAAAGGTTCAGTTGTTTGTTGAACATTATTTTCATTTTCTAACATTTAACATTCTCCTAATCTTATCCCAATAATCAATCTTTAACTAATTGTGGCATTTCACTTATTAGTTTTTTATAATCATTAACAGCATTTTCTAATATATCAATATCAGAAAATTTAAAACAATTTCCTATATCTAAATCAAAATCTCTATCAATTTTGATATTATTTTTTCTATATTTTTCATTAAATTCAATTTTTGTCATATTATTTTTCTCCTTTATTAATTTTTTCATTTAATTTTGCTAATTTTTTTTGATGTTTTATAATTTTGTTATTTGCTCTAACATGTTTTGGAGTTGTAATAAATCTTTTTAATAAAACAATAATTTCTCTGCAAATTAATGTTCCAACACTTGTTCCAATAATTATTAATTCATGTAAAAATTCTTTCATCTCAATATTTTCCTTTCAATTATTTATTTTTTAATTATTCATCAAATTGACCACCATTAATTCTTTCAATCATTGATTGTGAATTACTTATAATTTTTACTAATACAGATATTTCTTTATTTAATTGTTCCATTCTTTCTTTATATGATTGTATTTCTTGATTATAATATTCAATTATTTTTTCTTTATTCATTGCTTTTCACCCCCTTTATAAACTCATGTGATTGTAATCTCAATTTAATGAAGCATTATCAGTATTTAATGGTACTTCGCTCATATTATCACTACCGTATTGACTGGTTGTTTCACTATTAATTGAAAATCTATTATCATTAATTAATCTTGTAGTTTCATTATTAAATGTTGTTTCTTGCATTTCTTCAACATGATGATTTGTTTCCATAGGTAATAAATTATGAATAATTTCAGATGCCCCAGCAATAATGGTAGGTACTGCATAAGCATTATTAAAATTATTATTTATACCCATAGCAACACCAGTACTAATCAAACATCCACCAGTTGCCATATTACAAATTTTTCTTATTGTTTCAAATTTATTAGGTATTAACTCAGTTAATCCACTAATAAGATTTGAAATACCATAAGCATTTAAACTAATATATGTATCTCAATCCATTAATGACTGATTATCTTGTTTATCTAACAATAATCATGGTGGACCCTCAGTTGTAGTTGTAGTAGTTATTGGAGTTGGTGTTGTTGGAATAATAGGATTAATATTATTTTCTGTTCATTTACTATAATTTGCTAAACCGATTGTTCCTAAACCTAGTAATATTTTTTTAGAACTATTAATTAATTTTGTTTTAGTATTTGGTCTTTGATTTAAATTTCAAATATCTAAACCTAATTTTTTACCAAATAATAAACTATTAATTGAACCTAATACTGGATTTGCAATTACTTGACCATAATAAGCACTTGTACCAATCATTGCACAAATAGGACTTAT
The DNA here is from genome assembly GCF_977110965.1 of Spiroplasma endosymbiont of Dactylopius coccus. Classification (NCBI taxonomy): domain Bacteria; kingdom Bacillati; phylum Mycoplasmatota; class Mollicutes; order Entomoplasmatales; family Spiroplasmataceae; genus Spiroplasma; species Spiroplasma endosymbiont of Dactylopius coccus. The sequence goes on from NZ_OZ373019.1 coordinate 1,769,661, forward strand.
ACCAGTTCTAATTAATTTAGTTAATGTATAATTTGATTGATTTTCTATATTTGGCATTATTTAATTTCTCCGTTCATATTCAATAATTTTTCTAAAACATAATTAGTTTTATCAAAATTTATAATAAGTCATTTTTTTGTTTCTGAACGATTGTTAGTAACATTAATTAACTTTTCTATCGTATCGATTAACTCTTTTTTATCTGCTTTATCAAAAATGACTTGTAAAATTTCATCTAACATAATTTAATCTCCTTTATTTGTTTTTATCAGTTCTCTTATAACATCTAATAAGGAATCTACTACATAAGAATTTAATTCAAATTCATAATTTCTAATTTTAATTTTTTCTTTTTGCATTTATTTGTTCTCCTTTAATTTTCTAATTTTTTAATTGTTACTTTAATTCAACCTTGATATACATCATTATCACCAACTATTAATGCAACATTACTTTCGGGGTCAGAAACAATTATGTGTTTTGATTTAACATTTGGGTATTGTCTTAAAATAATTGCTCTAATATCATTACTTGTATGAATTGCTTTTGGAAATGGTGATAATATTTCAATTTCATCTTTATTTTCAAACAAAGTAGGTAATATTATCATTAGTCAAATTCTCCATTTTCTATTTTTTCTTTTATAGTATTAATTGCTAATAATATCCCGTAATGTGTATATTTATCTTGTTCATTTTTAAATTCCATAAAGTGATATTCATTATCAGTTTCCATATTTTTATAATATTGATTTAAATATTTAATTAATTGTTCTTTATTCATTATTTATTCTCCTTATTTAAATAATATCAACCAATTAATAAACTATCTGCTTCATCATGATTTGATATTGTTATATTTCAATTATTAGTTTTTATTATCATTATTTTTAAAACAATTTTGACAATTTGGTCAATTATAATTTTCTTTACAATCATTACACATTTTCATTTAGTTATTTCTCCTTATTATTTTTTGGATGTTGAAATTGAACAGCTAAACAATCATTACAACGAAATATTAATTCAATGCTTACATCTTCATGTTTACAATTAGTCATTAGTTAATTTCTCCGTTTTCTATTTTTTTAATTAATAAACCAAAAATTCCTTTAAAATTTATATTTTTAATATGTTCAAGTAATTTTTCTTTATTAATACAATTTTTATGTCTTGATTTATTAATTTCATCAACTTTAATTCTATGTTCTTTACAGTATGCTCTACCATATTCATCAAATTGCTCTTCTGTTATATTTTCACATTGTATTTGTTCAAAATTTTCATCATGTGGTGGTATTAAACTAGTAAATTTAGTAGTTTGACTAAATGTACATCTATTCATTATTTTTTCTCCTTATTTTCAATTTGATTAGCAATTTCATTTAATATTTTCAATACTTTATATTCATTTTTTAATTCTTTAATAATAAATATTAAAAATATTATTAGTGTTATACTTGTTATTAATATCGGTACTATTAATAAAATTTTTCATAATATCATTTTTTAAATCATTTAACATTAATTGAACAAAATGCACGATTTTTAGGAATATTTAAAGTATTAAAGATTTCACCAGTTACTATAATTTCATCGTTTTTGTTTAATAAAATACAGCGTCTATAAAGTTTTGGTTTATTAAAAATTAAAGTAACATAGTTTAATCCATTTCATTGACCACGAACACTATAATATAATTCTTTATTACCTTTTTCGTAATATTTTGCTTCAATAGTGTTACTAAGTTTTACTGTTAATTTGACATAATTTGTTTTATCTTTCATTTTTATAATTTCCTTAAATAATTGTCAAAAATTAATATTTTTTTATGATTTTTTAAATAATATTGAATATGCTTATATGCATCTTGTTCATGTTTTGTTAATTTTATATTTCCTTTATAATTTGTTATTTTATTTTTATTTTTTGGTTGGTTTTCTAGATAATCTCAATTCATAACATCTTGTACTAATACCATTAATGAACCAATAATTTTAGGAGTTGCTAATGGATTAGTTAATAATTGTTTTGAATTTAAAAAGAAATTTTCTACAATAACTAATATTTTTTTATCAATAAATTTTTCTTTAATTAATTGAAATTTTTCTTTATAAATATTTTTAGTTCATAAAACAGTTAATGTATTGAATGTTTCATTAAAAACAATATTATTAGTTTCATTTGAATATATAACAATTCCATTATTACCAATACCAGCAGGGTCAATTCCAATAATTAATTCATATTTCATTATTAATCAAATTCTCTGCATTGTATTTTATTAATTAAAATTTTAATAATATCAATTGAACCTTTTAATTTATTTAAATAATATATGTCTTTTTCTTTATTATATTGTTCTATATCACTATCTAAAATTAAATTTAATCAACTAATTAATTTTTGTTTATCCATATTTATACCTCCTACTTAACCTAATATTTAAAATACAGTCATAACAAATTGCTTTACTATTTTTATCTCTTAAAAAATATTTTCTTGTTTTTATATCATTAGTATTAAAGAATAAATAATCTAATTTATGTTGTTTACATGTTCAACAAAAATACTTTTTCATAATAATTCTTTCTAATATATTCTGTTGCTTCTAGCATAAAGAATATATATTTTGATTTTTATATTATTAATACTATTAGTTTTATTCATTCCAGAAATTCTGGGCTCAAAAATAAATTGTGAAATTTTAAAAAACATTGAGGCATTCGATTCAATATTTATTTAATTTGTGTTAAACAAATTAATATTTTAATTGAACCGGCACCGCTCAATTTTTTTTACAAGTTTGAAATTTATTTTCTCGCCCAAAAATTTTTTCAAAAAAAATAAAAAATAAAACCAACACTTGCTCACTGGGGAGTGGCAAGGTTGGTTAAATAAAGAATAGAATTAATACAATAGGTCCCTACAACAGGTCTATATATACTAGTTTCCAATTCGCTCCCACCCCAAGAATTACCATTACTGGTTAATATATTTTATTAGGTATCACTCCACTTTTTATTTATTCATGCAAGTCCACATGCTCTAGCTACTATTTTTAACAACTGTGTTGTAGTTCACTTTTTTAGTTCCCTAACACGTGTTGATAATAGCGTTAAAGAGGGTTATTAATTATTAACTTTCTCCTACTTGGTCACTGCGTGTAGTAGATATTTAAAGAGTGTTAATAATAAAAATTTTAAAATTTTACAATTACAAAAAAAAGACAAGATTTTTATTCTCGTCTTTTGTCATTTATTTTTAATTCAAGGGTAAAAAAAGAAAGGAGCTATTTTTAAAACTTTTTAGTTACCGACATCTTCGGTACGCTCCCAAAATATTAATAAATCATTTAAAAGTGTTTGTTTAAAATTTTCAGTAAATACTGTATTTGGTACTGGATTATTACATCATTTAGAAAAATTTGCATATAGTCAAGTTGTAAAAAAAGGTAAAAAGAAATTACAAAAAGAAATTATACATATATCACATAGAAAAACTAAAACAAAAACTAAACATTATAAAAAAGCATTTTTTAAGGAATGATAAAATATGATTAATAAACTTTGAACTGGTGTCAGTCTAGAAAATTATAATAACTGATATCCATTAACTGGAAAAATTACAGAAACACCACAGCAATATATACAAACATGACCAAATGTTAATGATTGATTTAAAACTTTTGCTATTCGTGCTCAAAATGATATTAATGCTTATCTTGGTTTTATTTTATCTAAATTTCCTTTTGATAGTTTTAAAGATGAATTAATTAAAGAAACATTAAGAGATATGGTTTTTGTAACCGCTGAACATTGAGTATTTAATCGTACACCAATTGAATTTAATGTTGATGCTACTATTCAGTTTAATAATGGTAGTCAATTTAGTGCAAATAGTATTCCTACAATTAATGTTTGAGATTTAGCACCAAGTAGAATGAAAATATTGGCAAGACTAACAGAATTAAAACAAATATTATCAAATTATAATGATGATGAAATAGATGTTGAAAAAATTGATTTAAAAGCATTTTATACTAGAAATCAAGTTGATGAATTAATTGAACAGCAAAAAGAATTTACATTATCAAAACAAATTAAATTATATGATGATTTAGTTGATGATAATGAAAATGAAATATATAGAGGTCCTGTTAGTAAATTTGTTAATAAAGGTTATGTTGCAACTGATTATGATAAAGAAACTGAAACAATGATTTTAGATTGACCTGATGAAATTGGTACATTACCACCCGAAGCATTACAAAATAATCCACAAATTGGTGATTATACGCATGCACCAACTTGTGATTTTTCTGCTAAACAACAAAAACGAATTACTACTAATGAAAATGAAATTACCAAATTAAATACTGAATTAATTAAAGCAAATGAAAATATTAATGATGTTAAAAATAATTGATTTAATATTGAAACTAGTCCTTTATGAAAAAAAGTTGAAAATAATAATATAGAAATATTTAAATGATATTTTATTAAAATCAGTTATCAATATTCAACAGAAAATAACTTTATGAAATTTTATAAAGTAATTAAAATTTATTTAAATAATGTTTTTAATGAATTTGAATTGCTAAATGTTGATTCCATGACGTATAGTGAACAAATCCAAAATAAAAAAATTTTAAATACCGGAACGATTTACTATAAGAACCTGTTTGGAATCTTTTAAACATAATTAAACTAAAAAAGGGAATAATTATTTCTAACCTGACAGTTAATTAACATTTTATTTTCTTTGTCATTTTTTTGTTAAAAAGATTTTATCATTTGACAACTTATCGATTAAAAATTTATTTTTCAACTATAAAATAACATTTATGATATTAATTTAATCAAAAATAAGTTAAAAAAGATCCTAAACAGGTTCTAACAATAAAAAGAAAGAATTTAGTGGTGGCGGTAATTCTTATCCTGAACCTGGAAAAATTAATTTAATTGGTGATATAGAAGAAATATATCAATATCAAGGAATAGATACACCAACTGAATTTATAGCAGAAGAAAGTACTGAGCATGATTATTATACAAAACAAGAAACTAATGAATTATTAGATAAAAAACAAAATATAGATGACAATAATTTACAAACAATAGAAAAACAAATAGTTCCGGCAATTAATGAAAATAAATTAAATATTGACAAAAAACAAGATAAATTAATTGCTGGTGAAAATATTAAGATTGATGAAAAAACTAATACTATTAGTGCTACTGGTGGTAGTTCAGTTGATGAAAATAGAATATTTAATAATAAAGATGATAAAGATAGTACTACAAGATTAGTTAATGAAATTATTAAAACTAATGTTGGTGGTAAAACTTTAATTTATAGAAATGAACCAGTTATAACTGATGATTTAGATATTCCAAATAAGAAATATATGGATGACGCTATTAAATATGCTTTTCAATTAAATGCTATTGGTACTGAAATTTCTGGTTTAGAAACTAAAAATAAAACTATTGTTGGTGGTATTAATGAAAATAAAGAAAAGATTGATAAAAAACAAGATAAATTAATTTATGTTCAAGAAAATAAATGGGGTGCATTTGAATATATTAATTTAGGTAGTATACCTTTTACAGCAGATAATGATATTCCACCTGTTAAATTTGTTAAAAAATTAATTGATGATAAAATAAAAGATTTAAAGATTGGTAAATGAAAAGAAGTAGGAACAGTTAGTAGTGATAAAACAAATATTACTTATAATTTTATAAGAGATAAAAGATATAAAGTTTATTATAATTGGGGTCAATCTAGTAGCCCAAACGTTATTAAAGAATTTATATTTGACGCTTCAAATAATAATTATTTAGAAAGTTTTATTGAAGAAAATAATATAATAAGTATTCTTTGATTGCAAGATAATAAAATTTTTATTAAACAAAAAAGTCGTATTAATTACGGTTTTGTTAGTAAATTAGAAGAATATCAAGAAGAAAATACTTATCAAATTAATAGTAAAACATTAGATATTATTGCTCCTGAAAAAATTGATATAGAAAAACCTTTAAAAATTAATTCATATAGTTTAGAAACTAATGAAATTAGAGAAAATGAATGAGATATTGAATTAAAAAATAATCCAACACCAAGTATTCCACAATGAAAAGAAGTAGGAACAAGAGAAAAAAATAAATGAGATAATTGACAAATTACTTATGATTTTCAAGAAAATAAACATTATAGAGTTTATTATTCTTGAAGTATATATAATCCAGTTTATACTATTCAAGAATTTATTATAACTGATAAAAAAATTGCTGGTGTACAAATACAAACCTTTAATGATAGTGCTAATATAGTAATTTTATCAGTTCAACATGCAAAATTGATTACTATTTATACTGGAAAAGGTAATTTAAAAGGTAATGTATGAAAATTAGAAGAATTACAGGAATAATATTATGTTTTTTAAAATAATAAAAATTATTTTAGAACCTGTTTAGGATCTTTTTTAACTTATTTTTGATTAAATTAATATCATAAATGTTATTTTATAGTTGAAAAATAAATTTTTAATCGATAAGTTGTCAAATGATAAAATCTTTTTAACAAAAAAATGACAAAGAAAATAAAATGTTAATTAACTGTCAGGTTAGAAATAATTATTCCCTTTTTTAGTTTAATTATGTTTAAAAGATTCCAAACAGGTTCTTAGGTTTAATAGGAGTAATTCTATCATCAGCAACAGCGGGTTTAATTATATTTATCATTGTAAAAATAATATTAAAAATTAATCAAATATTTTAAAAAAGGTGGTGAATATTATGTTAGGTAAATTTTTAAGAAGAGATAAAAGTACTAATAATGAAGAAAAAACTAAATTAACTTTTTTAAAAGGTAAAAGTACACATGCTTCTATTTTAAGTTATTTTGGTTTTAATGATTTTAATCATGAAACATATTTTACTGATTTTGTAGCAGAAAATAATGCTAATTTATATAATGCTCCACTAGATATTAACAATGAAACTATTAAGCAGTATTTAATTCAACAAGAATTTTATAGAAAAAATTGAAATTCTATTTTTAAATTAAGTAAATTGGGAATTAGTGGTTATTTAATTTTTATTGCAAATGATGACTTATATTTTCAAGTAGTTGATATACAACAAAGAGTTTATGATATTACTGGTAAATTAATTCAATGTACTATTTTTTATGATAGTTATGAACAAAATGCACAAATTGTAAGATTATTTGAAGTTTATACATTAAATAATGAACAAGTAACTATTAATCGTGCAATTTATAGTGTTAATGATAGCAAAAAACAATTTCCACTAGATTTTAAATCGTTCATTAATAACCCTAATTTAGCACAAGAACAAATACTAAATATTAACTATATACCAATAGCAATTATGCGAAATAAAGCAAATGAATTAGCAGATTGTAATAAAGTAATGGATAAAATTAAAGCATTAGATGTTATTTATGAACAAATTGTTTTAGATACAATTTTAAACTCACCAAAGTTTATTTTTAATTCAACTTATGGTAATGTAAAAGATTTATTAGAAGATGCTGTAAGAATATTAGTTACTAAAAATTATATTTTTAAAAGTGGCGGAGATAATAATGAACAAAATGAAAATATCAATATGACAAGTAGTAATTTTAAAGGTAAGAATTTAACAGATATATATGATTGAAATGTTAATGAAATATTTAAACGTTGTGGCATTCATATTCCAAGTCAAAAGAAATCTGCACAACAATCAGTACCAGAAAGTACAGCTGTAAATATTTCAACTATTAATTATATTGAACAAAAGTTATGACAATTTAATATTGATATTCTTAAATTTATTCAAATATTAGTACGTTTAGATAAAGATTTATTAAATAGTAAAACATTTAACATTAATGATGAACAAGAAATTAATAATTTAACAGTGAGATTAAAATTATTTAATCCCGAAAATAACCAATTAATAGGAGAAAACAATGGACAATCAAAACAACAAACCACAAACGAAGTTTCCACAGAAACAAACTAAACTTAATCAAGCAGAAGTAGAAAATGATTATTTAATTGACAATATTCCTTATGACTTTACTAATCTTATGAGTAGCAAAGGTGACCCTGAGCTTAAAAGAGCATATGATGAATTTAAACTAAGAACTTTATATATTTATGAAATTGAACGTTTATTTAAAAATAATGAAAATAATAATTTAAGATTTTCAGCAAATACTATTAAAATTGGTTTTATTGATATTGATAAAGTATTAAAAACTACTGCTGCTGAAACATCAGACTTTACTATGCAATTAAATCAAAGAGCAAGTACTAATATTAATGATAATACTATTGAATATAGTATGACTGATATTAAAAATTTAATATTTCAAGAAATAAATTTATTAAATCAATTTAAATTATATGCAGTATCTATTAATGAACCATTAACTGAAAATAATATTGATAATTTATATATCATTAATAACTATTCTCAACCTTATCAAAATCCAAAAACAAGAAGTACTAAAAGTATAACTATTATCAAAATTAAAGATTTTAAAACAAGAGATGGTTATCCAATCATTATTAAATTACAAAAACCATTAAATAAAGATACCAAAGTAATTGGTTTAAAAATTAAAGCCCCTAGAAGCATGATTTTCGGCAATATAAAAGTACTTGGTGAAGTTGACAATATGGAAGTATACCCAAAATTATTTGTCAAGGATAAGATAGCATTTCCATTATTATCAATGCCTATTGAAACCCAACCAAAAGTTAGAATATTACAACAATGATTTAGTGAACAAATATTACCATGAAATCTTGCAAAACAATTTATTGGACAAGAAAAATCAGTTTTAGATTTAATTGCTATTGGTGGTGGAACTGAAACAAGAAAAGAAATTATTAATAATGCAAGAGTAACAAATGCTAAAATTGGTTATGATGTTACTAAAAATTCAAAAGTATGACCATTATCTGATGAACTAGAATTAAAAGATAAAAAATTAGAGTCATGATTTTAGTAGGTAACAATAATTTATTTATTTCTACAACGGATAAATTTCATGATGTTGAACTAGAAATAAAAGATAGACCACCAATTGATAGTTTGCAAAAAGTATTATTAGATATGTTAACCTATACATATAGTTATAATAGAAATTTTGATGGTGCAAGTTTAAACCCAAATCAATTAAATGATTTAGATAGATTACGCAGTAAATTTGAAGGACAAAAACCGAGTGAAGTTATTACTAATTTATTTAAACAATGAGAATTAGATTATCCTAATTATACAAATTTATCACAAGTTAAAATATTAAAACAAATAGTTACAATGCTATCAAAAAATATTTACTCAACAATGTCTATTAATAATGGTTTAAACGATGACTATAAATTATTATTACCCTATTATTTTGAATTAAAATCAAATCCTATACATTCTACGCCCGATAAAGTTTGAGAATTTAAAGATACAAAAGTATTATTAAAATCTGTATATTTTGATTTTACAGATATAAATAATATTAAACTAAAAAACAATGACATTAGTCAAAATGAATTATTCAAATTAGATGATAACCAATTTAACTGACTATCTATAACTAATGAACTAGAAAGTAATAATATTCCGTCATTAATTACTGCTGATTGAACACTGGGAAATGGTGAATATGGAAAATACTTTACAAGAGCAATTATTAGTGCTAATAAAATTGAAAATATTTTAAATTTATATGGTTCTAATAAATCACAATTATTTTCCAAATTAGAATTTTATAAAGAAATATCAAAAATCGATAATAATAGTGAGTTTGAATTACAAATTGAAAATCCGATTAATAACTTAAATCGGATTGAAATTAGTGGAATATTTGGTGCTGGTAATTATGATTTAATTTTAATAACTGATAAACAAGAGATAAATTTTGGTAATATTAATTTATTTGATAAATACAATGAAAATATTTCTTATATAAATTTAGAAATCTAATTTTTAAAATATCCATCGGGATAAGTACCACCTCATTTGAAATCACTACTTCCAATATCTGGTTTATTAGCAAAATATAAATATATATCATAACTATTTTTATGTTCTCAAATTGTAGTATCTCCAAAAACCACTTCATGATTGGGTTTTAAATAATAATTAAATTTTTTACTTTCATGGGTAAGCACCCCCCATGATTAATCCTATTGTTCCAGTTGTTGCACCAGTTAGTGCTAATGCTAATGTTATTTTATTTAAATTTGTTTTTATTCATGTTTTCATATTAAATTACTCCTTTTTAATAATCATTTTATTAAATTTTAATTATAAATGATATTTTTTTGTACTTGTTGATGGTTGATTTATTAAGTTTGTATTTATTGATTGATTATTAATTTGCTCTATGTTATCTTGAACTGATAGTTTATTTTGATTTTCAATATGTTTAAATATTTTTTGACAAATAGCTAAACAAAATAAATCACGAGACTCAGAGTTCATTTCTTCATGATTAAAAAATTTAGCAAAAGTATTTTTTTCTGCTTCTGTACCATCACCAGTACCTTTATAAGTTTTATTTAAATCTAAATTTAATTCTGTTAAATCTATATAAAAAAGATGTCATAATTTGGTACTTGATTTATTGGCATAATATGTAGAATTATAATTAATTTTGTGTATTCAGTTTGTAATATCAATACTAGTTTCTTCTCACATTTCATTAATAACAGTTTGGATAAGTTCATATTTTTCTAAACCACCTGTAATAGTAGCCCAAGTAGGCTCTTCACTATATAATGTATTTAATTCTTTAACCAATAAAAAATAATATTCATTGTCTTTAATAACATAAGGTAAAATAGCAACACCTTGGTTATTACATCAAGGCTCTTCAACACCGTGCATAAATTCAACTTTAATAAATTTTAAGAATACTCGTTCTATATTACTTTCAGACATTTCAAGAATCTTTTTTTCATGTTGTTCAGCAATAAAATTTGCAATTTTGTTATATTCTTTTCTTGATGAAAATATAAGCTCTTCATATTTATTAAATAAATCATTGATTTTTGTGTCTATTTTTTTTTCATGATTAAAAATATTTTTACCATATTCTTTGATATCTAATTTGACTTTATTTTTTATTAGATTTTTCAAATCACAAAAATATTCTTCTAAAATTTTATTTATTTCATCTTCTAACATTTAACATTTTCCTTTTTATTTAATTTTACTTCTAAATTGTACTATTTTTCATTATTTTTACAAGTATGCTTTTAAATTTAAAATAACGCCTAAATACAAGGCGTTTATTTTGTGATACCTATACTATTAACTACATGTTACTTGTTGATTATTTACTAAATATGAAAGTTGTTTTTTAAATATTTTTGATTTAATTTTAAATTACACTTATAAATGTATATAATAAACAAGTAAATTAATATTTTAAAAATATTTACAATAAATTTAAAATTTAAAAAAAGTTAGGAGAAGTAAATGTGAATTTTAATTATAAATTAAATTTTAGAGAACAAAATGCAAAAATTGATAAATTAGTTTTAGAACATATAACAAAAAATGAGAAAAATGAGATTGAAGAATAAAAAATACAAGAGATAAAAAGAAATATAAAATTGTTGATTATCAATATCGAACAAGAAAAACATTATATGGAATGGTAACTTATAAAAGAAGAATTTATGAATATTTTGATGAAAAATTACAAAAATGAGTTCGTGTTTGTTTAGTTGATGAATGACTAAAATTACCTAAATATAAAAGAATTGGTGAAGATGTTGAACAAACTATTATTGAATATTTTGCTGATGGAAAAAGATATCATGATATTTGTGCTATTTGTAAAAAATCAGGTATTAGTGTTAATACTGTTCATAGAGTTTTTAAAAATTTAGAAATAATTGAAGCAAATCCAGTAAAAGTAAAATTAGAAAAAAATCAACCTATTTTTGTAGCGATTGATGATGGACATCGAAAATTTTGAAATTTTAAACGTAAAGGTATAAAACACTCTATGCGATTAATAGTAACATATACAGATAATATTAATCACAAAGTACAAAATAAAAGAGTAAAGGCAATTATAAGACCAACAAGAACAGTAATTGGAGTTAAAAAGACTGCTGAATTTGTTAAAGAGCATTGTCAAAAATTTTATGAAAATATTGAACAAGCAAAAATTATTATTTGTGGTGATAGTGCAGGATGAATTAAAGAAGTTGCTGATTATTTAGGTGCACAGTTTGTTTTAGATAAATTTCATTTAATTAGAACATTATATCTTGGAATAATGGTGGGAAATAAAGGAAAATATTTAAAAGAATATAATCATTGTAAAAATTTAATTAATAATGGTAATTATAAACAATTAATTGATTATTTATATAAAGAATTAGATAATCATAAAAAATTAAAGAAAAAATATTTTAAAAATAATAAACAAGGTATTGAAAATCAAAGTGCAAAGTGAAATATTGGTTGTTTTACTGAAACTAATATTTGACACGTTTTAAAAGAAATGCTTGGTAATAGAACATATAATGGTAATGTTTAGTAATCTGTGTAACTTACAAAAATAACTATGTTTAATTAATTCTATAATAAACCTAGAAAGAGTGAATTACAGATGGCTAAAAAGCAAAATATTAATAATAATGATCCAATATCAAAAGCAGTAGATTTATTATTAGAAAATACTGAAGATTTAACAACAGTTTTTAAAGAGGGAGGTTTGTATAAAGAATTAACAAAAAGATTAGTAGAAAAAATGTTGAATTCTGAGATGCAAAATTATTTAGGATATGATAAGAATCAACATAGTAATAGTGACAATGCTCGTAATGGTATAAGTTCAAAAAAAATTAATAACTCAACAAGGTAAAATTGAGATTGATGTACCACGAGATCGCAATAGTAATTTTAATCCTGTAATAATTGCAAAAAGACAAAGAAGATTTGATGGTTTTGATCAACAAGTTCTTTCTTTATATGCAAAAGGTATGACATTATCAGATATTAGAATGCAATTACAAGAGTTATATCATGGTGCTGATATTAGTGAAAGTGTTATTAGTCAAATTACTGATGATGTTATTGATGATGTAAAAGCATGGCAAAATCGACCATTAGATAGTATTTATCCGATTGTTTATTTTGATTGCATAGTAGTTAAAATACGACAAGATAAACGCATTATTAACAAATCTGTGTATATAGCTTTAGGAGTTGATTTAGAAGGTAAAAAAGATGTTTTAGGCTTATGAATTAGTGAAAATGAAGGTTCTAAATTTTGATTAGCCAATTTCACAGAAATGAAAAATCGAGGCTTAAATGATATTATTATTGCTTGTAGTGATAATTTAACAGGAATGTCAGAAACAATACAATCAGTTTATCCTAAAACAGAACATCAATTATGCATCGTTCATCAAATTAGAAATAGTTTGAAATATGTCTCATATAAGCATAGAAAATCTCTAGTTGCAGATTTAAAACCAATTTATACTGCATGTAGTGAAGAACAAGCAATGCAGGCTTTAGAAACATTTGAAAATAAGTGAAATAAACAATATCCTCAAATTGCTAAATCTTGATATAAAAATTGAGAAAATTTGATAGTTTTTATTAGTTATCCAACAGAAATTAAAAGAGTAATTTATACCACAAATGCTATTGAATCTGTTAATAGTCAATTACGAAAAGTTATCAGAAATAAAAAAGTTTTTCCTAATGATATGGAAGAATTGAAAATATTTTATTTAGCAATTGAAAATATAACAAAAAAATGAACAATGCCCATTCAAAATTGAAATACAGCAATTGCTCATTTTATGATAAAATTTGAAGATAGAATTAATCTTAACTAGTACTTTGTAAAACAAAGATACACAGATTTCTAAAAAGCCTCCATATAATATTAGTATTTACATTAAAATGGTTATTTTTAAATGTAATAAAATAAATTTAGAAACATAATTTAATGAATGTAATAATTACTTATTATTTAACAATTTGCAATAGCATCTCAAAAATTATTATTTTTTATTTTTCTTTTTAAACCAATAATTAAGAATGTTAATGACAAAATTATAGAGACAAAAATCGGAACTACAATTGTAGAAAAAATAACTGCAATTTTTAACCATAATAAAGGATAACTATAATAATTATCAATAATATATTCATTTCCAAAATCTTTAAAAGAAATATTATTATTGGTTAATATGTAATATCAACTATATTTACTTCACAAAGTAAAACCATTATATTCATATATTAAACGTTTTGTATTTTTAAATAAATAATTATTTTTAACAGTTACTACTTCTTTTCCGTGAAATAAACCAAGTAATAATAGTCCATTAATTATAATTAAAATAGTTAAAATAAATAGTGATACAGTTATTAACTGTAATTTTTTCAGTGTTTTAATTTTCATCTTTAAATTCTCCTTAAATATTACTTCATAAGTTTAACACTTACTAAACTTAATTATAAGTATTTTAGTTGTATTATCTTTTAAAAAATAGTAAGATAAATGTACAATTTCATAAAAATCCAAATTATTTCTTGTCTAAAATATAATAAGACTACAACGATTTAATTTATTCCGGATTTTTGACAATCTCCCGCAATTTCATTTAATATTTTCAATACTTTATATTCATTTTTTAATTCTTTAATAATAAATATTAAAATTATTATTAGTGTTATACTTGTTATTAATATTGGTACTATTAATAAAATTTTTCATAATATCATTTTTTTACTCTTTTCATTTTTTAAATCATTTAACATTAATTGAACAAAATGCACGATTTTTAGGAATATTTAAAGTATTAAAAATTTGACCAGTTACTAAAATTTCATCATTTTTGTTTAATAAAATACATCGTTTATAAAATTTTGGGTTATTAAAAATTAAAGTAACATAGTTTAATCCATTTCATTGACCTCTAACACTATAATATAATTCTTTATTACCTTTTTCGTAATATTTTGCTTCAATAGTATTACTTAGTTTTACTGTTAATTTGACATAATTTGCTTTTTCTTTCATGTTTATAATTTCCTTAAATAATTATCAAAAATTAATATTTTTTTATGATTTTTTAAATAATATTGAATATGCTTATAAGCATCTTGTTCATGTTTTGTTAATTTTATATTTCCTTTATAATTTGTTATTTTATTTTTATTTTTTGGTTGGTTTTCTAGATAATCTCAATTCATAACATCTTGTACTAATACCATTAATGCACCAATAATTTTAGGGGTTGCTAATGGATTAGTTAATAATTGTTTTGAATTTAAAAAGAAATTTTCTACAATAACTAATATTTTTTTATCAATAAATTTTTCTTTAATTAATTGAAATTTTTCTTTATACATATTTTTAGTTCATAAAACAGTTAATGTATTAAATGTTTCATTAAAAACAATATTATTAGTTTCATGTGAATATATAACAAGTCCATTATTACCAATTCCAGCGGGGTCAATTCCGATAATTAAGTCATATTGCATTAATTAAGTTAACCTCTAATAACTGTTTTAATAATTTCTAAATCACAATTACATCAACAATATTTACATTCTTCAATAAATTCTTTATGACCACAAACTAAATTATCTTTTTTTAAATCATCAATCAGTTTAATTAGTCCTATTTTAAATTCAATATCATCACTGTCTGGTATGCAAATCGTTCCTCTTTTAGTTAAATATTCTTTATCCATATTTATACCTCCTACTTAACCTAATATTTAAAATACAGTCATAACAAATCGCTTTACTATTTTTATCTATTAAAAAATATTTTCTTGTTTTTATATCATTAGTATTAAAGAATAAATAATCAAATTTATGTTGTTTACATGTTCAACAAAAATACTTTTTCATTTTATTTATCTACATTTTCTTGTTTTTTATCAATAACATAATCAATTGTTATATTTTTATAATTATTTAAGTGAGTTTTACATAATCCTAATTTTGTATCTTTTTTAATTGAACAAACATATATTTCTTGTTTACTATTATTATTTTTACAACCATAAATATCACAAAATCATATTCAATCATGTTCATTAATCATTATTGAATTACCTTACTTTCATTATTAATATGTTCTGTTGCTTCTAGCATAAAGAACATAACTACTATTCGTTTTATTCATTCCAGAAATTCTGGGCTCAAAAATAAATTGTGAAATTTTAAAAAACATTGAGGCATTCGATTCAATATTTATTTAATTTGTGTTTAGCAAATTAATATTTTAATTGAACCGGCACCGCTCAATTTTTTTTACAAGTTTGAAATTTATTTTCTCGCCCAAAAATTTTTTCAAAAAAAATAAAAAATAAAACCAACACTTGCTCACTGGGGAGTGGCAAGGTTGGTTAAATAAAGAATAGAATTAATACAATAGGTCCCTACAACAGGTCTATATATACTAGTTTCCAATTCGCTCCCACCCCAAGAATTACCATTACTGGTTAGTATATTTTATTAGAACCTGTTTAGGATCTTTTTTAACTTATTTTTGATTAAATTAATATCATAAATGTTATTTTATAGTTGAAAAATAAATTTTTAATCGATAAGTTGTCAAATGATAAAATCTTTTTAACAAAAAAATGACAAAGAAAATAAAATGTTAATTAACTGTCAGGTTAGAAATAATTATTCCCTTTTTTAGTTTAATTATGTTTAAAAGATTCCAAACAGGTTCTTAGGTATCACTCCACTTTTTATTTATTCATGCAAGTCCACATGCTCTAGCTACTATTTTTAACAACTGTGTTGTAGTTCACTTTTTTAGTTCCCTAACACGTGTTGATAATAGCGTTAAAGACGATTATTAAAAATTTTAAAATTTTACAATTACAAAAAAAAGACAAGATTTTTATTCTCGTCTTTTATCATTTATTTTTAATTCAAGGGTTTAAAAAAGAAAGGAGCTATTTTTAAAACTTTTTAGTTATCGACATCTTCGACACGCTCCCTATTTTTTAATTCCAAAATGATTTTATTAGTTCTGGTGTTATTACTATTTTTATATATTTACTTAAACTTATTTTTAAAATTCTTTCAAAAAATAAAAATTTCTTATAATAAAGGTATGTCAAAATTTTTAATGTCCGTATTTATTTAGTTATAATTAAAATTTAATTATTATAAAAGTTTAATTATAACTAAAAATAAAAAAAGCATTACTTCTACCATCCTCTAAAATCACACCAGTAACTATAATAATTGTATATTAAATACAATAAAAATAAAACGATAAATATGAATTTATTTGCTAAAATATAATAGAATTTTTTTAACATTTTTTAAACAAAATTTATTAAAATAAAATCTATTATTAAAAAGGGATTTTTATATTATCCATGTGGTTCAAATGTCGGATGAGGTACATTTTCTACTTTAGAATTAATAATATTTTTATTTCAAGGAATTACTTTATAAAATACATAAGCACAAATAAAATCAGCTGATTTACTTAAACACGAAATCATAATTACCATTTTAATACTTAAGTCAGTTCACTGCAATAAAGCAAAAGTAATAAAAATATCAATAAATCAAATTAAAAATAGATCAGCAATACTAATAATTAAAGTATAGCCACCAGCATAAAGAAAACTAAATAATGGTTGCATCATATTAATGAAAAAATAAGTTACTGCTGAAAAAGCCATATATCAAACTGCAAGTTTCATAGCATTATTAGATAAATTTGGAAATAATACTTTTGGAACTCAAAAAGCACTACCCAAAATAATTAAAGCAATAACAGTTGAAATAGCAAAACTCAATTTTAATATCTTGTTAGCATTTTCTTTAGCCAGTACTAGTTCTCCTGAACCTAACTTGCTACCAACAGCATATCCAACTAAAGCATTATATCCCCTAAAAGTAGAATAAAAAATAGCAACAACACTACCAACAATTTGCACAGCGGCAACAACTTCAGTATCACCAAAATGAGAATATAAAGCCGTTAACATTACTACTGAAACACCAAATAATACTTGACTAGCAAATAAAGGAATAAAAGTAATAATATATTTTTTATGTAAATCTTTTGTAAATTTAAAAATATTTCAATTAGGAGCATAAATTGGTTTTTTATAAATTAAATAACCTAATAATATAAAACATTCTACTGCTCTTGAAATAATTAAACTTATTGCTAATCCTTCAATACCTAATTGTGGTCCCCCACTATATGGTAATGATAAAATACAAACTAAAAATGTATTTAAGAGTAATGAGCAAATAGAAGTTATCAATGGTGTTTTAACATTACCACATGTATTCATAGTAATTGACATAATAAAAGCAAAACCTAACAATGGGTAATTTCAAGCAATTAATTTACTATATTCTTCAGCAATACCAATAGCATTTTGATGAGAATTATCTTCAGCACCAAGAATTACTCCCATAATTTGTTTGCTAAATAATTCTAATATTACAACAAAAAATATTGAAAAAATTAAAGTATAAAATAATTTTATATTAGTAGTTTCTTGAATTTTCTTCTTATCTTTAATACCTGAATATTGAGCAGTAAAAATATTACCGGTAGCAACGATAGCAAAAAAGATATATCAAACCATATCATAAATATTACTTGATGATGCAACTCCAGCAATAGCATCATCATTTCCAAATTGACCAACCACAAAATTATTCATTAAGTTTATTAATGTTTCAATTAAAGATTGTGTACAAATTGGAATCATAAATAATAACGCCATTTTATAAAAGTTTAAATTATCTTTGTTTAATGTTTTCATATTATCTCACCCAATTTAAAATTTAATATAATAAAAAAATATATTAATGTTATTATTTAATATTTTGTTATATTTTTAACGAATAATTGCTTGAAATTTTTTCTTTAATATTTCTTGAATAATACTTATTTGTCCACTTACTTTTGTTTCATCTAATTGTTCTTCTTGACTATTAAATTTCAAATTAAAAGTTAATGAGTGTTGATGTTGTGATTTTAATTTTTCATCATTATAAAAATCTACCAAAGATATTTGTTCTAAAAAATCAATATTTGCAAATATTATAGCATTTTTTACATCAGAAAATTGAATACCGCTATTAACAATAATTGATATATCACGACTTAAAGCATTAAATTTTGATCAAAGCTTAAATTTAGAAACTACTTTTTGTTGTTCTTCTATGATTTTAACTAACTTACTACAATTAATTTCTGCTAAGAATATTTTTTCAACATTCATTATTTTTTCAGTTTGTGGATGCAGTGCGCCAATAGTAGCAATATGTTCTTGCTCATAAAAAATATCTGCGCTTAAATACGGATGCATTAAAGAATTATTATTTGTTTTATAAACAATAGAGTTAAATAAATTTGGCATAACTTTTGCTAAAAAACCATCTAAAAAACCTTTAATAAAATAATACGTACTATTAGTAATTTTATTAGTATTAATTTTTGGTCAAAAATTATCCATAATCATAAAAGCTAAATGATGATTATCATCAGTTTCATCACCTGTATAAATAGTTTCATCAGTAAAAATTTTTAATTGTGTTTCTTTACGTGCATAATTATATTGACAAATTCTTAATAAACTATCTGTCAAACTAAAACGCATAACTTCTCTTGTTAATGTCAAAGGTGCTTCTAATTTTACAGGTATTTTATATTTAAAAAAATTAAAATCATTTAATCTCTGCATACTTGTTAAGCTATATGTTTTTATTTGATTAAAACCATAACTTGTTAAATGTTGTCTTCACTTCATCATTAAATTTTCCATTGCCGTTGGTGACTTAAATGATACATTAAATTGTGGTTTAATAACTGGTAATTTATCATATCCAAATACTCTTGCAACTTCTTCACTAAAATCATTAGCATTATTTAAATCACTACGATGATTAGGAACTGTTACTTTTAAAATTTCTTGATTTTTTGCATCAATTTCAATTTGACAACCAATAATAGTCAAATAATTAATTATTTCATTAACCCCAAAATTTGTATCTAAAATTTTATTAATAAAATTAAAATTAAAATTGATCACTTTTGTTTTAACTTGATAAGGAACATCATTACTAAAACCAGTAATTTCATATTTAACTTGTAATTGTCCTAAAATAAACAAATAACGTTGTAAAGCAATTAAATAATAATCAGGAACAACTGGTCTTGTTAAACGTTCTAATAATGTATTAATAAGAGCACCATGTCGCTTTGCTTGTTTACTCATTAAGGTAACATCAGGATTAATTGAAAATATAAAAACTTCTTTGGAACTTGGTTTAACTTCATATTCAATATTATGACTAACTCCTAAAACACTAAAAGCCAAATATTTATCGTGTAATAAAATATCACCCTCTTTAATTTGCAAATTACCTTCTGGGTATGATTTAGGTGAAATATTTAAAGATGGTTTTTTTAAAACATCGGCACTAAAAGTAATTAAGGGTTGACCCAATTCTAACATTACTAAATGAATAATATCTTCTGATAAAGTTTTGGGTACAATATTTGCAAGTTGTAGTGTTCTTCTAATTCAAATTGGTGTTATTACAGATTTATCATCAAATTCAATCTTTAATGTTGCTAAAGCTTGAATTTTACCATTAAGAACACTAACTTGACTTTTATTATCAAATTTTCCTATACTACTAACTTCCATGTTTTTTAAAGGAATTTTAAAATAACCGCTTAATTCTCTAGCAATACTATAAATCCCCAAACAATCACTACGATTTACTGTTAAATCAATAAAAAAAATTGTATCATCTAAATTTAAATATTGTAATGGATTAATATTACCAACCATTGCATCATCTGGTAAATGAATAATACCACTTAATTCTTCTTTATTCTGAACAATACCGCTTAATCCTAATTCTGTTAATGAACAAAGCATTCCTGAAGAAACAACGTCTTGAATTGTTCTTTCAACAATAGTAAGACCATTACCTAAAGTACTTCCTATCCTTGCTACAACAACTTTAATACCAATAACTACATTTGCTGCACCACAAACTATAGTTAACATTTCAGTGCCTACTGTTACTTCACAAATATTTAATTTATTTGATTTAGGATGTTTAGTAATTTTAGTAATTTGACCAACAACTAAGTTTGTATTACTGAACATTAAATTTTTTACTTGATCAACCTCAAAACCTAAACTATTTAAAGCATCAACGATTTCATAATCTTTAATGCTATTAATATTCAATCACTGCGAAATGATTTTACGTGAAATTATCATTTTATTTTATACTCCTTTTAATTTTTAAAATTGTTTTAAGAATCGAAAATCATTATTATAAAATAATCTGATATCGTCAATGCCATATTTAATCATAGTAATTCTTTCAATGCCTACACCAAAGGCAAAACCTGCTGTTGTTTCATCTAAATCAGCAGCAATAAAAACATTTGGATGAATCATACCAGCACCTAAAACTTCAATTCAACCAGTATACTTACATAATGAACAACCTTCTGTATTACATTTTGGGCAACTTACATCTACTTCAACTGAAGGCTCCGTAAATGGGAAATAACTAGGACGTAATCTTGTTTTAGTTTCCATGCCAAAAAATTGCTGACAAAAATAATTTAATGTTCATTTTAAATTTGCAAAAGTAATATTAGATCCAACTAAAAACCCATCAACTTGCATAAATTGGTGAGAATGAGTAACATCATCATCATCTTTTCGATAAACATTTCCTAAACTAATAATAGCTGTGGTTTCTTTTGAATTTTTATCTTGCTCGCTAAGAATGCGTGCAGTCATATTTGTAGCGTGTGTTCTTAATAATCAACGATTAAGTTTGTCATTATTATTTTCAAGATAAAAAGTATCTTGCATATCTCTTGCTGGATGATCAAATGGTAAATTTAAGCGATTAAAATTATATTCTTCATTTTCTACTTCATTACCACTAATGATTTGATAACCCAAATTTTTAAAAATTTCAGATATTTCGGTAACAGTTTTTAATAAAGGATTGGTGTGACCAATATTAAAATCAATACCCGGTAGTGTTAAATCAATTTCTGAAGATTTAAGACGCTCATTAATGTTATCTTTTTCAATTTCATTAAATTTTTTTATTATATATTCATTAATTTCTTTTTTTAATTTATTAGCTGCTTGACCAATTTCAATTCTAAAATTATGAGGAAACTTTTCTAAAGATTTTAATATATTATTAATATCCGAATTTTTACCTAAATATTGTGATTTTAAAACTTGCAATTTATGTAAATCAGCAACTTCATCAATATTATTAAAT
Organism: Spiroplasma endosymbiont of Dactylopius coccus; assembly: GCF_977110965.1. NCBI lineage: Bacteria > Bacillati > Mycoplasmatota > Mollicutes > Entomoplasmatales > Spiroplasmataceae > Spiroplasma > Spiroplasma endosymbiont of Dactylopius coccus. The sequence continues at coordinate 1,792,015 of NZ_OZ373019.1, forward strand.
GCTTGCTGTCTAATAATTTCTAATCTTTTTTTTAAATCGTTAACCACTAACATTCTATTCCTCCATTAATTTGTTAATATGTATAATTAAATTTTATAATTCAAAATAAGTATAATTTATTTTAATATATTACTAGATATATTACTAGTAAATAAGCAATACGTTACTATTGCTACACTTGTTGCTAAATTTAATGATTCAACATTAAAAGAAGTTGGAATAAAAATATTACTATTAATTTTATCTTTATACTTTTTATTAATACCTTGTCCTTCATTGCCAAATAAAAAAGCATTCTTTTGCTTAAAGGTAATTTCAGATAAATTAGTACTATTATCTTTATGTAGAAATGTACCATAAATCATATAATTTGCATTTTTTACTTTTAATAAAAATTGATCAAAATTTTCATAATACACATTAGTATAAAAAATAGCTCCTTGACTTGCACTAATTACTTTGTGATTATATAAATCAACGCTTTCATTTGATAAATATACTTCAGAAATATTAAAAGCAGTAACACTGCGTAAAATATTTCCTAAATTACCTGGATCTTGAATTGTATCAATTAGAATAATATGAGAAGAATAAAAATAATTTAAAGGTTTAACAATATTACAAACGCCAATTATTGGTTGTGGTGTTTTTTGTTGTGAAATTTTTTTAATAATCATACTATTTACAACAATAACTTCAATATTATTACAAGCTTTTAATAAATTTGCATATTTGTCTAAATACTTCTCATCAACATATACTGCAAGTAATCTTTTTTTTAATAATGCAATACTAATTAAATGTTCTCCTTCAATTAAAAACATTTTTTTAACATTGCGATGTTTTCTTTCATGTAATAAAACTAATTCTTGAATTATTGGATTTTTAAGTGAGGTTATTTGTTTCATCCATAACTCCTTGTTTTAATATTTTTTGACAATCTTGAAAATCTGGACAATATTGAGCAACAAAATTTCAAAATGTTTTTTTATGATGAGCATGAATTATATGCGTTAACTCATGAATTATAACATAATCAATTACAGCATAATCAAAATGAATTAATTTATAATTAAGTGTAATGATTTTAGTATTTGGTTGACAAACACCTCATTTATTTAACATCGAACGAATTTTTAGTACTGAAAACTCAATATTCATAATTTCTGATCAATATTGTAAGCGACTCATAAAAATATTTTTTGACTCTTCTTTTAAAAATTTTTGAATTTTAATTAATATTTGCTTATCATCTTGAATATTTGTGCATACTACCAAATTATTAAATTCAAAATAAATAATGGTTTTTTTTGAATGATACTTAGTAATTAATTGATATTTTTTACTTAAAAAATAAAGATAACTGTCATTATTATTAATAACAATATTAGGTTTTAATATAGTTTTCTTTTTTAAAATTTTAGGTAAACTTTTTAAAATGAAATCTTCAATTAATTTTTCTTGCATAAAAAATGGAGCACTAATAATAATTTGATCGTTGAGCACTTTTAAATACATATGTTTTTGTTGTTTATATGTAATAATGTACTCTCATTTTGTATTATTATAATTGAAAATTTTAACATTAGTCATTTTAATCTCCTAAATAAAACGATCACTTATTTCCATTAATAATTTTGTGATTGTCGTAAATGATTTATTTCATTTTTATAAATATAACAAGAAATAATGTCTTCACTATTAAAATTACATTTTTTACCAATTGTAAAATAAATATTTAATAATTCAAAAAAATCATTACTTGATTTTGATTTAAAAAGAGTTGTAACAAAAGCAAATAAATCAATGAATGCAAGATTAAGATCTTGATAATTTGTTTTTTCTGAAAAACTAAAATTTTGAAAATCAATATTAAGGCTATTACCGATACTAAGAATAAAATGAAGACTATCAATATATTCTTCAAGCATTACTGATTTTTGACTACTTGGTTTTGAACTTCAATATTTAAAACATCTTTGTTCATTTGCAAATTCACCTAATTCAACTAAAAGTGCTAAAAATCTAGAATTTAATGTTTTAATATCGCTAACACCACGATTAATAATTATTTTTTTATCTAACTCATTTTGAAGTTGGATAATTGTTGAAAATTGTTTTGAATTTAACATAATTAACTCACTTTCTTTTTTTTAATTATTAATTAAGATTTCATTATTTTCTTATCTTTTAAATTTAATTTTTTATAAAATTTTGTAATTAATGATTTTTTATCTTTGTAAATAGGATTAATTTTTGTTCCTTTTTCTAAATAAAAAGGAGATAAAGTTTTTATAATAAAAATATATGTTAAAACTAGTAATGAAATACCAACAACAGACATAAATGTAAAACGTAAAATTGGTAACCACACTGAAGTGTCTAATACTTTTTTACCAAAACTTGCTGTATAACCAGCATTACCAATAAATAAGTAATTAGTACCAAAAGAAGTATTAAAAATAAAAACACCACTACCAAATAAAGTTAAATATAATATACTTTTTTTGATATATATTTTGTCATATTCAATATGACCATATAAATATAAAAGTAAATAAGAAAAAAGAATAATAATATGAATAAAATAATAATTTCAATAAAGAAAATGTTGTGGACCAAAAACTCATTTTGTTTCATCTGGTAATAAAAATGCCAAAATAACAGGACCAATTAAAGGAAAAGTAATATTAAATAAACTTTTATTAGGAATAATTAATAGTATACCACTAGTAATATTTAATACCGAACATAATTGAAAAGGAAAATAATCATACCATTGATAATTATCACCATTCAATCCATGAACAATATAAAAACTAATATATAAAAGTATTTGAAAAATACCTAAACTACATTTAAAACTATAGCACTTACTTAAATTAGCATAAAACCTTTTAAAAATAAATAAACTAATTATCAAGAATAATGATATAGATAAGCCAATTCAATAATACATACCAAATAAAGGATTAATAACTGCTTGTGGATTACCATCAAAAAATCCAAGAAAAACAAATTCCATAATGGCCCCCTCTTTTTTTAAATTTCTTTCTTATTTTTATACTAAGAAGCGAATTTATTTTTTAATTTTACCATTAAATATATTATAAAACAAAGTTTGTGATAAAAAAATATTCTTTGAAATTTATATTAAATACATTTCTAAAACTTATCATAATTATATAAATTAAAAACACTTGAAATAAATTAAATTTATTATAAGTGTTTTTAATTTATATAAAATTTTGCAATTAATTATTTTGCTAAAGCAGATTTTGATGCCAAAACTAATTTTTCAAATTCTTCTGGTTGATTAATTGATAACTCAGACAATATTTTACGATTAAGATTAATATTAGCTTTATTTAAGCCATCAATAAAACGTGAATATGATAAATCATAATTACGAACAGCTGCATTAATTCTTTGAATTCATAACTTGCGAAACTCACGTTTACAATTTTTACGATCACGATAAGCATATGCTAATGAGTTCATTACTTGTTCATTTGCTGTACGATATAAACTATGTTTTGCTCCATAATATCCTTTTGCTGCTTTTAGTATTTTTTTACGGCGATGATTAGTTGTATAACCGCCTTTAACTCTAGCCATTTATTTTGTCACCTTCCTAAATTAAATCTTTTAAACGCTTATAGTCAGAAGCAGATACTTCACTTCACCCACGTAATTGACGTTTTTGTTTTGTTGTTTTATTTTGAGCTAAGTGAGAAACAAAAGCACCACTACGCATTCATTTAACACTTCCTGTTACTTTAATTCTTTTTTTTAAAGCTTTTTTTGTTTTCATTTTTGGCATATTTTACCTCCTATTGTTAATTTTCTTGATTTTTCTTTTTTGGAAAAAGATAAATAGTTTGTATATTTTTTTCTTTTTTATCAAAGTTTTTATCATAAATACAAATATCTTCTAATTCTTTATAAAATTTTGTAATTACTTCAAATCCTGCTTCAGGATTATGTAATTCACGACCACGATATTTTAATGTAACTTTTACTTTGTTACCATTACTTAGAAATTTACGAGCCTTATTTGCCTTTGTTTTAATGTCATTGTTATCAATAACAACACTTAGTCGAATTTCTTTTTCTTCAACAATTGTTAATTTTTGTGCTTTTTTAACTTCTTTTTCCTTTTTTTGTTGTTCAAAACGATATGTATCAAATTTAAACATTTTACAAACAGGTGGTTTAGCATTTGGTGATATACATAATAGGTCATATCCTAAATCTTCTGCTTTTTTTAAAGCATCATTTTTTTTCATTAAACCATAATTAGTACCATCATTACCAATTAATAAAAATTCATAAAAGGGAATATTACTATTTCATAAATTATCATTATTTTTAAAAGCCATACATACCTCCTTTAATTTGCATAAATAAAAGTGTGCTAAAACGCACACTCACCACTACAAAACTTTATTTTAAAAATAAAAATTTAAAGCATTGAACCTATAACAACTTAGCTATCAGGTGAGCGTAAAAACTACTTTCTTTATGTCAAGTATTATTATATTAGATTTTTAATAAATTACAAGATTTTTTTAATATGTGTGTCATTATTTAGTGATAATTTCCTATTAGTTATCGAGTAAAAATTTCCCAAAAGTGAAGTTAAATATACTTGGTGATAAATATGGAAAGAAGCATGACTATGAAAGAAAAATATAAATATAAGATTATAAACGACATTACTATTAAAAAATTATCTAAGCATCAAACTAAAAGTAAACTTAACTTAACTATTAGAAGAATTAATCAATTAATTCAAATTTTTAATAGAGAAGGTAAAATTGGTTTTATTCATAAATCACGTAATAAAATTTCTAATAAAGCAACAAATATTAAAATTAAAAATGAAATTATAAACTTGTATAAAACCAAATATTATAATTTTAATTTTCAACATTTCCATGAGAAATTAATTAATGAAGAAAAAATTAAAATTTCATATAGCACACTTTATACTATATTAATTAAAGAAAAACTCACTTCACCAAAAAAAACATAAAAATAAGAAAAATAACTTACATCCAACAAGAAATCGTAGAACAAATTTTGGTGAATTAATTCAAATGGATGCAAGTAATCATCATTGATTTGGTAATGATAAACCAAAAGCATTTTACATGCTGCAATTGATGATGCTACAAGCAATATTGTCGGGCTATGATTTGATCATCAAGAAACATTAGATGGTTATTATAATGTCTTTTATCAAATTTTAACTAAATATGGCATACCAAAATCATTTTATACTGATAACAGAACAGTTTTTGGATATAAGAACCTGTTTGGAATCTTTTAAACATAATTAAACTAAAAAAGGGAATAATTATTTCTAACCTGACAGTTAATTAACATTTTATTTTCTTTGTCATTTTTTTGTTAAAAAGATTTTATCATTTGACAACTTATCGATTAAAAATTTATTTTTCAACTATAAAATAACATTTATGATATTAATTTAATCAAAAATAAGTTAAAAAAGATCCTAAACAGGTTCTAAGAAAAAAATCGATGCGGGTAAAATAAACACAGAAAATGACACTTATACTCAATTTCAAAAATGCTGTAATGATTTGGGTGTTGAAATAATTAGAACTTCAATTCCACAAGCTAAAGGTCGAATTGAACGCTTATTTGGAACACTTCAAAGTCGATTAATTAGCGAACTAAGACTTAATAAAATTAAAACTTTAGAAGAAGCTAATCAATTTCTTAAAACGTACATAAACTTTTTTAATAAACAGTTTGCTTTTCCTATTGATGATAATAAATCTGCTATGATTAAAGCTCCTACACAAGAAGAAATAAATATTTATCTTTCAAGATTTTCTAAAAGAAAAACAGATAGTGGTTCAACTATAACATATTATAGTAAAAAATATTTTCCTTATAAAAATAACAAAGTTCAATATATACAACCTAGAACTGATGTAATTGTACTTAAATCATTTATTAATGACTTATATCTTAGTTACAATAATCAAATGTATGAACTAAAAGAAATAGCTTTAAAACCAATTATCAAAGAAAATTTAATAAAAACTAAAAAAGTTTATATACCCAATAAAAATCATCCTTGAAGATATGGATATTAATAATTCCTAATTAAAGTTATATAAGATTTACATTTTGTGAATACTAAACCATATAAATTTTTAAATCATTTGTATATGAGCAAATTTTGTTACCTAAAATTGATTTTAAATATAAAAGAAATTGTAATTGCAATCTATCGTTTTTACATTTGTGGTAAGTTTGATTTATTCGGATTTATTAATAAATTATTTAAAGTTGCATTATTAATTTTATTAACATCTATATTTATTTCACTATTTGATTTTCTTATATATAATTCTTTTACTTTTTTAATATTTCCAAAAAGTTCTTTTGATATTTTTATAAAAAAATCATTTTTTTCTTTAATTATTTTATTTTTATCAATTTTTCCAAAAGTAAATATTTTTAATATTAAATAACTAATTTTTTTAAATTTGCTAATCTTTTGTTTTTTTAAATTTTCATTAATATCAACAATAGTAGTTTGAGCTAAATTAACTCTATTACTAATAATTTCTGGAGTAAATTGATTTTTATCAATGATTATTTTTATCAATTCTTTATTAATTCATTCATATTCTTCTTGTAAATTTTTATTCATTTTTTCATCCTTTCAAAATAAAAACTCATTTACTTTGAAATTAAAGCAATGAGTTAAAAACTTATATTAAGTTTAATTAAATTATACAAAAAAAATCCTATATTAAAAACAGGAATTAAAATTTTAAAGGTTATTTGGAATTTGTGTTTATTTAATAGTGTAACTTTCCAAAATAATTTAATTTTTTGATAAATATTTTTAGGAAATTTTCATTCGATATTGACAATGAATTAATTATTGGAATTGACCCTGCTGGTATTGGTAATAATGGAATTGTTATATATTCAAATGAAACTAATAATATTGTTTTTAATGAAACATTCAATACATTAACTGTTTTATGAACTAAAAATATTTATAAAGAAAAATTTCAATTAATTAAAGAAAAATTTATTGATAAAAAAATATTAGTTATTGTAGAAAATTTCTTTTTAAATTCAAAACAATTATTAACTAATCCATTAGCAACTCCTAAAATTATTGGTTCATTAATGGTATTAGTACAAGATGTTTTCAACTGAGATTATTTCGAAAATCACCCAAAAAATAAAACTAAAATAGAAAATTATAAAGGAAATATAAAATATGGATATAATGTTAGAGAATAACAATAACGAAAAAACAAAAGATGAATCTATTTTTATACCTTCTCCTGCTATTTTTGTAGAAATTTCATTTGAAAACATTAAAACTAAAAAACAAAAACATGCAGAAAGACAAAAAAATATGGACGTATTTCAAATGTGGATATAATTTAATTTTCTTTAAATAAAAGATAAAATAAATTATTAATTTTTGTAATAATTACAACACATTAATTAAAAAAAATAAAGTATTTTGTGTCACATTTTTATTAATATAAGAGGCTTTTTAGAAATCTGTGTATCTTTGTTTTACAAAGTACTAGTTAAGATTAATTCTATCTTCAAATTTTATCATAAAATGAGCAATTGCTGTATTTCAATTTTGAATGGGCATTGTTCATTTTTTTGTTATATTTTCAATTGCTAAATAAAATATTTTCAATTCTTCCATATCATTAGGAAAAACTTTTTTATTTCTGATAACTTTTCGTAATTGACTATTAACAGATTCAATAGCATTTGTGGTATAAATTACTCTTTTAATTTCTGTTGGATAACTAATAAAAACTATCAAATTTTCTCAATTTTTATATCAAGATTTAGCAATTTGAGGATATTGTTTATTTCACTTATTTTCAAATGTTTCTAAAGCCTGCATTGCTTGTTCTTCACTACATGCAGTATAAATTGGTTTTAAATCTGCAACTAGAGATTTTCTATGCTTATATGAGACATATTTCAAACTATTTCTAATTTGATGAACGATGCATAATTGATGTTCTGTTTTAGGATAAACTGATTGTATTGCTTCTGACATTCCTGTTAAATTATCACTACAAGCAATAAGAATATCATTTAAGCTTCGATTTTTCATTTCTGTGAAATTGGCTAATCAAAATTTAGAACCTTCATTTTCACTAATTCATAAGCCTAAAACATCTTTTTTACCTTCTAAATCAACTCCTAAAGCTATATACACAGATTTGTTAATAATGCGTTTATCTTGTCGTATTTTAACTACTATGCAATCAAAATAAATAATCGGATAAATACTATCTAATGGTCGATTTTGCCATGCTTTTACATCATCAATAACATCATCAGTAATTTGACTAATAACACTTTCACTAATATCAGCACCATGATATAACTCTTGTAATTGCATTCTAATATCTGATAATGTCATACCTTTTGCATATAAAGAAAGAACTTGTTGATCAAAACCATCAAATCTTCTTTGTCTTTTTGCAATTATTAAAGGATTAAAATTACTATTGCGATCTCGTGGTACATCAATCTCAATTTTACCTTGTTGAGTTATTAATTTTTTTGAACTTATACCATTACGAGCATTGTCACTATTACTATGTTGATTCTTATCATATCCTAAATAATTTTGCATCTCAGAATTCAACATTTTTTCTACTAATCTTTTTGTTAATTCTTTATACAAACCTCCCTCTTTAAAAACTGTTGTTAAATCTTCAGTATTTTCTAATAATAAATCTACTGCTTTTGATATTGGATCATTATTATTAATATTTTGCTTTTTAGCCATCTGTAATTCACTCTTTCTAGGTTTATTATAGAATTAATTAAACATAGTTATTTTTGTAAGTTACACAGATTACTAAACATTACCGAGAAATTTTAGAAATGATTGGTGTACAAGTTATAGCAGTAGCACTTGCAATCAGTTACTTTTTCTTTTAATTTATTAATTTTCTCAAATGCTTGTTTTTCTAATTTTTCAAATTTTTCTTGTAATTTATATATACTTTCTCGTAATTTTTCAAAATATGATGTATTTTTTCAAAATTTATTTAAACCTTTTTTTAAATAAAATCTAATATCCAAATATTTAAAAATTTTATTTGCATTTAAAACAATCTTATGAATTGAACTTTTTTTAAAATTAAATTTAATAGCATTAGCACGAATTTTTTGTAAATCTAAAATTAAAGTTTTTCCATATCTATTTTCTGAATGTATTGTATGAACTAAATTTAATCAATCATGTTGGTTCATAGATAGTACTTTTTTTAAATCAGTATTATATTTTTTTAAAAAGTTATTTGCTTTTTCAATATCTTTAATTTTAAATTTAGGAGTTAATTGTGGACTTAGTTTTATTAATGTATTTTGTAATAATAAGTAATCTTTTAATTCTTGTGCTTCTAATTTTTGAAAATTATTTTTATATTGTCTTTCAGCAACATATCCTAAATCTCGTAATACTGTTTCACGATTAGGAGTAAAACTATAATTCATTAAATAACGTTTATTACCAATAATTTTATCTGTTAAAATTTCTTTTCCACTTACTTGACTTATAATTTCTTGTAAGTTTTTTGCTTCTTTAATTCCAACTTGTTCTAATGTTTTAGTTTTTTCTGCTAATTTAATAAATTTAGTAGTACGATAACCACGACTAATTTTATTAAGTCCAGCAAATGCAGGAAGTATATTAAAGAAAGTATTTAATTTTGTTAGAACCTGTTTAGGATCTTTTTTAACTTATTTTTGATTAAATTAATATCATAAATGTTATTTTATAGTTGAAAAATAAATTTTTAATCGATAAGTTGTCAAATGATAAAATCTTTTTAACAAAAAAATGACAAAGAAAATAAAATGTTAATTAACTGTCAGGTTAGAAATAATTATTCCCTTTTTTAGTTTAATTATGTTTAAAAGATTCCAAACAGGTTCTTACATTTCCTTTTAAATAATCATAAACTTGATTAATAGTAAAATCAGTTAAAAACTCTACACCAATAGCACTAATACTAGCAACTAAATCACTTGCACCTAATCCAAGGACTACACTTTCACTTAATCCACCAGTAAAAGGAGCAAGTGCTACTGCTATAACTTGTACACCAATCATTTCTAAAATTTCTCATCAAAAACTTTTATTTTCTTGTTGGTTACTTGTTCTAGTATGTTTTGGTTTATTTATGTTTAAAAGTATTGCTGTACTAGTTGTACCGATTGGCATGGTATTAATTTCCTTTATTTAAGAGTTATTTTAATTGGATTTGTTGTTCCTTTATAATTTAAGTCATTAACATTTGCAGTAATAGTTATATATAAGTCACCTGCTTTTTGTTTTTGATTACTTACATTAGTTTTTCCTTGTGCGTCACTAAAATATTTAATAGTTGGATTTGTTAAATTTGGATTTAATGATTTAAGTTCATTAGTACTTTTTATTTGTGTATTTAATTCACTATTATTGTTATTAACATTTGCAGTAATATCAGTTGTTAAATTTGTAATTTTAGTTTTTAAATCAGTTTTATCAGTATTAATAATTCCACATGCCATTCAACGTGATGTTGTTTCATTATTAGAAATATAAGGTATGGCTTGACCTGTAACTTCTCCACCAACTAAATACATTCTTCCAACTTTACCATCTGCCACTTCTTGAACATAAATAATTGTATCTTGCAACATATATCTTTTCATTGCTCTTGGTGTTGCTAAAACAAATGACATAATTTCATCATCATTTTTATCATTTTTAAAAGTCATATAGTCATCCATTACAATTTGACATAAAACACCTTTAATATATAAATCATTACCATTTAATCTTAATTGTTGTGCAATTTCATTATCAGTAATTAAACCTTTATTATCTGCCAAATAAACTATACTATCATAAAGAGAATTAGTAATAAAGAATCTACAATTTGCAATATTTCTATATTGAAATAATGTATTTCATGCCCCCAACATTGCTTCTACATATTTAATTGCTTGTGCTTTTGGTTCTGTTGATTTTTCAATCATAAATTTAATTGCATATTTTGCAATTACATTAGTATTGTTATTAGCTAAATAATCTGCTAAATCATTAGCAACTTCATATTGCATACTTTGTAATAAATTTTGACCATTTTCTGCTAATAAATCTTTTGCTGCAATTGTTTCGCCAGCAACGGCTTCTTCTGTAATTTCTTTAATAATTTTATCTGTATCAGCATATCCAACATCTATTCTTTTACTTTTATCATTTCATTGAAGAGCTTTAACTTTTGGGTCTTTTGGTTTTTTAACTATAAATTCAATTCTTGTTGAATTAACCATTTCGATAGGAAAAAAACTTGCCCACGGACTATTTGATTGTTTAAAAAATTCTATAAATTCTGGTGCTTCTACTAATTTTTCGGTATTATCTAAATTTTGTTTGAATGGTACTGCCATTTTTTATTTTCCTTCCTTATAATTTATTTTTATTTTTATAATCCAATAATGTACTTTTTATTGAATTTGGTTGATTTGTTATTATTGTTTGTGGTTTGCCACCTGTATTAATTGTTTCTTTAAATACTGGTTGTTCTTTAATCATTTTTTTAATAGTTTCTTCAATTTTTGAATTTTCTATATTACTTGTTTTAAATTTTAAATAATCATAAAATTCAGTTTTAACTTGATATTTTTTAAATATATTAATAATTTCTTTTTCTTTAATTTCTTGATTAAGTTTATTTAACTTATTTTCTGCTTCATTAACTTTATTTTCTATTTCTTGTGAAGAAGCATTATTTTCAGTTAAAGGTTCAGTTGTTTGTTGAACATTATTTTCATTTTCTAACATTTAACATTCTCCTAATCTTATCCCAATAATCAATCTTTAACTAATTGTGGCATTTCACTTATTAGTTTTTTATAATCATTAACAGCATTTTCTAATATATCAATATCAGAAAATTTAAAACAATTTCCTATATCTAAATCAAAATCTCTATCAATTTTGATATTATTTTTTCTATATTTTTCATTAAATTCAATTTTTGTCATATTATTTTTCTCCTTTATTAATTTTTTCATTTAATTTTGCTAATTTTTTTTGATGTTTTATAATTTTGTTATTTGCTCTAACATGTTTTGGAGTTGTAATAAATCTTTTTAATAAAACAATAATTTCTCTGCAAATTAATGTTCCAACACTTGTTCCAATAATTATTAATTCATGTAAAAATTCTTTCATCTCAATATTTTCCTTTCAATTATTTATTTTTTAATTATTCATCAAATTGACCACCATTAATTCTTTCAATCATTGATTGTGAATTACTTATAATTTTTACTAATACAGATATTTCTTTATTTAATTGTTCCATTCTTTCTTTATATGATTGTATTTCTTGATTATAATATTCAATTATTTTTTCTTTATTCATTGCTTTTCACCCCCTTTATAAACTCATGTGATTGTAATCTCAATTTAATGAAGCATTATCAGTATTTAATGGTACTTCGCTCATATTATCACTACCGTATTGACTGGTTGTTTCACTATTAATTGAAAATCTATTATCATTAATTAATCTTGTAGTTTCATTATTAAATGTTGTTTCTTGCATTTCTTCAACATGATGATTTGTTTCCATAGGTAATAAATTATGAATAATTTCAGATGCCCCAGCAATAATGGTAGGTACTGCATAAGCATTATTAAAATTATTATTTATACCCATAGCAACACCAGTACTAATCAAACATCCACCAGTTGCCATATTACAAATTTTTCTTATTGTTTCAAATTTATTAGGTATTAACTCAGTTAATCCACTAATAAGATTTGAAATACCATAAGCATTTAAACTAATATATGTATCTCAATCCATTAATGACTGATTATCTTGTTTATCTAAGAACCTGTTTGGAATCTTTTAAACATAATTAAACTAAAAAAGGGAATAATTATTTCTAACCTGACAGTTAATTAACATTTTATTTTCTTTGTCATTTTTTTGTTAAAAAGATTTTATCATTTGACAACTTATCGATTAAAAATTTATTTTTCAACTATAAAATAACATTTATGATATTAATTTAATCAAAAATAAGTTAAAAAAGATCCTAAACAGGTTCTAATAATAATCATGGTGGACCCTCAGTTGTAGTTGTAGTAGTTATTGGAGTTGGTGTTGTTGGAATAATAGGATTAATATTATTTTCTGTTCATTTACTATAATTTGCTAAACCGATTGTTCCTAAACCTAGTAATATTTTTTTAGAACTATTAATTAATTTTGTTTTAGTATTTGGTCTTTGATTTAAATTTCAAATATCTAAACCTAATTTTTTACCAAATAATAAACTATTAATTGAACCTAATACTGGATTTGAAATTACTTGACCATAATAAGAACTTGTACCAATCATTGCACAAATAGGACTTATACCGGTTCTAATTAATTTGGTTAAAGTATAATTTGATTGTGTATTTTCGTTTGGCATTTTATTCTCCTTTAATTTCTAATTTTTTAACTGTTACTTTAATTCAACCTTGATAAACATCATTATCACCAACTATTAATGCAACATTACTTTCGGGGTCAGAAACAATTATGTGTTTTGATTTAATATTTGGATATTGTCTTAAAATAATTGCTCTAATATCATTACTTGTATGAATTGCTTTGGGAAATGGTGATAATATTTCAATTTCATCTTTATTTTCAAACAAAGTAGGTAATATTATCATTAGTCAAATTCTCCATTTTCTATTTTTTCTTGTAATTTCATTATTAATTTCATTTTCCAATTACTAATATTAATTTTAATTTCATCACTAATATCATCTTTAAGTAATTCCATAAATTCATTGTCAAGATAATTAATTATTTTTTCTTTATTCATAATTTAACCTTTCTTTTCTAACTCTTTTATTTTGTTTTTGCTTACATAAGTTATTACATTTATGGGCATAAACTCTACCATAACCACATTTATTATTCTTTTTAATTTTTATTATCATTAGTTTTAAATGTTTCTTCTTTTTCATCTCAATATAATTTGGTATTTGTTTCTATTCACTTCTCAAAAGAATTTAATTTTAATTTATTCATTATCAAATGTCTCCATTTTCTAAATCTTTAATTAATTCAAAAGCATCAATATATGGTATTCCATCATCACCTTTATCTAATTCATCTTGTATTTGTTCTTTAAGAAAATTAATTAATTTTTCTTTATATTCATTAATATATTTTTGAGCAATTTTTCTTCTTATATTTTCAACTTTAATCATATGTTCTTCACAAAAATATCTTACTTGTACATTATCTTTATCTAATTTTGTTGGTAAATTAGTACAATATATGTTTACCAACTTCATTAACTTCACTAAAACAACATGGTATATTTTCTTTATTCATTATTTACTTTCCTTTCTATATTTTTTTTCTTGATGTATTAATAAATTTATTAAAATTATTTGTTTATCAATGTCACCTAATTTTTTTAAAAGATATTCATATCTTTTTTTAAAATCTTCACTATCAATATCTCTATCTTTATAAATTAAATTTTTCAGTTTTTTTATTTTATATAAGAACCTGTTTGGAATCTTTTAAACATAATTAAACTAAAAAAGGGAATAATTATTTCTAACCTGACAGTTAATTAACATTTTATTTTCTTTGTCATTTTTTTGTTAAAAAGATTTTATCATTTGACAACTTATCGATTAAAAATTTATTTTTCAACTATAAAATAACATTTATGATATTAATTTAATCAAAAATAAGTTAAAAAAGATCCTAAACAGGTTCTAAGGTTTTTGGGGAATATATTTCTCCATCCATACAAAGAAAACATTTCATTATTTTATTTCCTTATTTTCAATTTGATTAGCAATTTCATTTAATATTTTCAATACTTTATATTCATTTTTTAATTCTTTAATAATAAATATTAAAATTATTATTAGTGTTATACTTGTTATTAATATTGGTACTATTAATAAAATTTTTCATAATATCATTTTTTTACTCTTTTCATTTTTTAAATCATTTAACATTAATTGAACAAAATGCACGATTTTTAGGAATATTTAAAGTATTAAAAATTTGACCAGTTACTAAAATTTCATCATTTTTGTTTAATAAAATACATCGTTTATAAAATTTTGGGTTATTAAAAATTAAAGTAACATAGTTTAATCCATTTCATTGACCTCTAACACTATAATATAATTCTTTATTACCTTTTTCGTAATATTTTGCTTCAATAGTATTACTTAGTTTTACTGTTAATTTGACATAATTTGCTTTTTCTTTCATGTTTATAATTTCCTTAAATAATTATCAAAAATTAATATTTTTTTATGATTTTTTAAATAATATTGAATATGCTTATAAGCATCTTGTTCATGTTTTGTTAATTTTATATTTCCTTTATAATTTGTTATTTTATTTTTATTTTTTGGTTGGTTTTCTAGATAATCTCAATTCATAACATCTTGTACTAATACCATTAATGCACCAATAATTTTAGGGGTTGCTAATGGATTAGTTAATAATTGTTTTGAATTTAAAAAGAAATTTTCTACAATAACTAATATTTTTTTATCAATAAATTTTTCTTTAATTAATTGAAATTTTTCTTTATACATATTTTTAGTTCATAAAACAGTTAATGTATTAAATGTTTCATTAAAAATAATATTATTAGTTTCATGTGAATATATAACAATTCCATTATTACCAATTCCAGCGGGGTCAATTCCGATAATTAAGTCATATTTCATTAATTAAGTTAACCTCTAATAACTGTTTTAATAATTTCTAAATCACAATTACATCAACAATATTTACATTCTTCAATAAATTCTTTATGACCACAAACTAAATTATCTTTTTTTAAATCATCAATCAGTTTAATTAGTCCTATTTTAAATTCAATATCATCACTGTCTGGTATGCAAATCGTTCTTCTTTTAGTTAAATATTCTTTATCCATATTTATACCTCCTACTTAACCTAATATTTAAAATACAGTCATAACAAATCGCTTTACTATTTTTATCTATTAAAAAATATTTTCTTGTTTGGAATGGCAACACTTTTTAGGACTATTTTTTGGTAGACACTTGTTCTTGATATTTGATAGGAGTTAAGTAGTTTAAAGTGCTGTGGATTCTTATGTTGTTGTATCAATTGATATAATCAAATAATTCTAATTTTAATTGGATTAATGATGTAAAATTTTTATCATTAATAAATTCAGTTTTGAAAGTTTTAAAAGTTGCTTCAGCAACAGCATTATCATAAGGACAACCTTTTTTGCTTAAAGATCGAGTAATATTGAATGCTAATAAAAGATTATTAATAATTTTATTGTTAAATTCATTACCTCGATCACTATGAAATATTTGGATATCTTTTAAACAGCGATTTGATTGCATAAATGCTTGATATACTAGTAATGCATCTTTTTTAACTCCAACACTATGTCCAATAATTTCTCGGTTAAATAGGTCTATTAATAGGCAAATATAGTTTCATTTACCATTAACTTGAACGTAAGTTAAATCACTAACAATAACTTCATTTTTAACCCTATTATTAAAGTTTCTATTAACAAGATTGGTTATTTGACTATTATTGACTTTATTATGATGATTTTTGAATGATAATTTAGTGTATTTTGATATTAAATTATGCTTATTCATAATTTCTTTAATTTTTCTGCGTGATAAATAAATTTCTTGGTTTTCTAAAATTTTTTTTAATCTTCTAGTACCATAAACTTCTTTATTTTCTTTAAAAGCACTAATAACAGCTTCATCATACATATTATTTTTGATTTTATTTTCTTTTTTCTTTAAGTTAAAATAATATGTTGATTTAGATATTTTCAAAAAACGACACATTGTGCGAATTTTATATTTAACTTTATTTTTAGCAATAATTTCTACTTTCTGCCTATTATTAGTGCTGCTTGCTTTAAAATATCATTTTCCATTCTTAATTGTTTTAATTCTTTTCTTAATTTAATTAATTCATTTTCTTCAACAGAACGATTATCTTTAGTTTTAAAACTACCTGAATTAGTAAATTGCTTAATTCAATTATAAGTAGCTGCTCTTGTAACATTGTACTCTTTAGCAAGACAAGACACTGACTTACCGCTTTGATATAAAGCTACTATTTGTTTTTTAAATTCATCTGAATATGAGTTAATATTGGCCATAATTATACTTCCTTTCTTTTCACTAATTTGTTCACTTGTCTACGTAATTAGTGTCCAATAAAGTGTAACCCATCCAACCATAAATATCACAAAATCATATTCAATCATGTTCATTAATCATTATTGAATTACCTTACTTTCATTATTAATATGTTCTGTTGCTTCTAGCATAAAGAACATAACTACTATTCGTTTTATTCATTCCAGAAATTCTGGGCTCAAAAATAAATTGTGAAATTTTAAAAAACATTGAGGCATTCGATTCAATATTTATTTAATTTGTGTTTAGCAAATTAATATTTTAATTGAACCGGCACCGCTCAATTTTTTTTACAAGTTTGAAATTTATTTTCTCGCCCAAAAATTTTTTCAAAAAAAAATAAAAAATAAAACCAACACTTGCTCACTGGGGAGTGGCAAGGTTGGTTAAATAAAGAATAGAATTAATACAATAGGTCCCTACAACAGGTCTATATATACTAGTTTCCAATTCGCTCCCACCCCAAGAATTACCATTACTGGTTAGTATATTTTATTAGGTATCACTCCACTTTTTATTTATTCATGCAAGTCCGCATGCTCTAGCTACTATTTTTAACAACTGTGTTGTAGTTCACTTTTTTAGTTTCCTAACACGTGTTGATAATAGCGTTAAAGACGATTATTAAAAATTTTAAAATTTTACAATTACAAAAAAAAGACAAGATTTTTATTCTCGTCTTTTATCATTTATTTTTAATTCAAGGGTTTAAAAAAGAAAGGAGTTATTTTTAAAACTTTTTAGTTATCGACATCTTCGACACGCTCCCAAAAAATTACTAATGAATATGTATATATTAAATTAATAAGTGTATTTTATTATATATTTAAAATTTAAAACTATCAAAATAAAATTTTAAATATACAATAATAAATGAAAATGAAAAATATTAGTTTAGTAATTAAATGTACAATTAAAAAAACAAAACTTTAAAACTTACTAAAATAGAATATTTTATAAAAGTTTTGAAAATAATGTTTTATCAATAAAACTTAATATAATTTTAAATTTAAAATTTGTACCTAAATTATAGGTACAAATTTTTATTATTTCTCATTTTGCTGTGTGTACATCACAATACGTAAAATAAGTTGTAATATTTCATAAATCATACGAATCAAGTAATAAATAAACTTAATTTGGAAAATTCAACTAATAGCACGTATTTCTTTTTCATTTAAAATACCAACAAGATTTTGACAAATTTCTTTTCTTGATTTAGCATAAAAAATCATTTGCATTGAAGAAAAAAGAATTAATAAAATACTACCTAAAATTGATAAAACAATTGAAAGTATATTGGCGCTCGCTGCTGATAAAGTAATTCAAGAATTAGCAGGTGAAAGAGCAAATAGAATAGCAAGTGCAAAAGGAATTAAAACAAAAAATAATGTTATTTTACGAGAAAAATCTCATCAAAAAGTATTAAAACGACTACTATTTGAACTACTTACTGCCCAAGTACTTTCCATTGCCATTGCTAAAGTATAAATAGAACGACGGTGATAAGTTCATGGTAATAGTCTTAAAGTAAAATTACCATTATTAAATAAATATGGCCTTAAATAAAAAAACCTAGGTTCAACAGTAATACTATTAATATTACCAAATCCCTTAAATTTTATTCTTTTTGCATTAATACCGTATGTTTTTAAATATTTTTGAGATAACTCGCCACCAGTTAAATTAGCACTATTTTCACGATGGAATCAAGAATACTTAATTCAAGTGAAAAATCAAATCATAGTAACAACAAACAAAATTACACCAACAATAGCTACTAAGCTTGCTAAAACAATTAAACTAGTTGATCAAGTCTTTGGATCATTTGGATTAACTGAGGATAATAATAAATTAGTCATAATCTTCTCCTTTCTAACTATTTGAATAGAGTCTACAATATTATAACATAGTATTATTCCACTACGAAAAGAAAGTTATAAACTTCTTGATCACCATCAACAATTTCATATTCAATATCATAATCTTCATCTAAAATTTTTTTCATAAAATTAATTTGATCTTTTGAATAACCTTTACCTTTAAAAATAGTAATTATTTCTGCACCATCTCAAATTAATTTAGTAAACAATACTTTAATTACATTAAATAAATTTTCGTTTGAAGCAATAATTTTTTCTTTACCATCTTTATTACGAAAACTAACAGCAGAAAAAAAGTGTTTTTTTCCAATTTTAATACCATCTATTTCAACATCACGATCAGCAACTGTTACATAACCAAAAGCAGCATATTTAATTTCATTTCACATATTTTTATTATTTTCTTTTGCACTTAATTCAGGATTGAAATTTAAAGCGGCACGCATACCTTGAGCAATATTTTTAGCAGGTAATACAAAAACTTTTGATTTTTTTTCTAATTTTCTTGCTTGTTCTGCTGCTAAAAATAAATTACTATCATTTGGCAAAATAAAGACATTTTTTGCATCGACAATTTCAATTGACTTTAAAAAGTCATCTGTTGATGGATTAACTCTTTTTGAATACATAATAATATTGTTAACCTTTAATTCATCTCTAAAAAAGGTTTCAATTCCTCTACCAGGAACAGCAGCAATTAAAGCAAATTTATTATTTAATTTACGAATTGGTTTAATAGTTTGTGTATGTGCTTTTGCCTGTTCGGTCATATTTTCAATTTTTACTTTTAAAATTTCACCAAATTTCTGAAAATAATTTAAAATTTGACCTGGTTTTAAAGTATGAACATGAACTTTGATTAAATCTTCATCATCTACTAAAACTATTGATTGACCATCCATTGTTTCTAAATCAGTTCGTGTTTTGCTTAAATTAAAATCTAACTTACTAACTTTATTTAGTTTTACAATAACTTCTGAACAATAACCAAAGTTTTCTTGATTTAAAACCATTTCTAATTTTGCTGTATCTTGTTGTTCTAATTTTTTCTTTGGTGAAATAGCTTTACCGTGCTTTAAACCATACACCATACCTTCAACAATATAAACTAAACCAGCACCACCCGAATCAACAACTCCTACTTTTTTTAAAATTAACAATAAATCAGGTGTTCTTTTTAATGATTCATTCATTCCTTCTAGTAATTTTTCAAAAATATAAAGCGAATCTTTGCCTGTTATTTCTAATTCATTAATATAATTAGCACCATCTTTAATAATAGTAAGAATAGTACCTTCTACTGGTTTCATAACTGCACGATATGCATAATCTTGCGCACTTTTTCAAGATTTTAATAAATCCTCATTACTAATGAAATCATTTTTTAAATCTTTTGTTTTTATAGTTTGAAAAAAACCACGAAAAATTTGAGATAAAATAACTCCAGAATTACCACGCGCACCCATCATTAAACCACGAGAAAAAGTAGCAGCAAATGTTTTTAAACTATCATATTCTTTGCCATTTAATTCTTTTATACCATTCATCATTGTTAAATTCATATTTGTTCCAGTATCACCATCAGGTACTGGGAAAACATTTAATTTATCAACTTCAAAATGATGATTATAAAGATTATTAGCACCGCTAATAAGCATAACTTTTAAGGTTTTAATATCAATTTTTTTCATTTAATTTCACCTTATATTTTCTTTTATTCTTCAATTAAATCATGAACAAAAATGTTAAGTACTATATAGTCTTGATGTTTAATAATCTTTTCAACAATATATTTTAAATTTTTCTGAGTTTGATTCATAATATTTCAAATATTATTATTAAAAAAACAAACTATATTAATATCAATAATTCAACCTAAATCAGACTTGTTAACTTTAATTCCATAATTATTATCTTTTTCATAAATATTGGCAACACCTGGTACAGATAAAATACTTTCTGATAATGCTTTTTTAATAATGTTCATAATATCTTTATCTTTCTCCACATAATCACCCCTATTATATTAATAATAAATTAAATTTATATAAAATAAAATCTCTTATAATTTTTATAGTCTTTTACATTATACCTAATATAATATATCAAGACAATAATAATCTTAAAGATAAAGATATTATATATTGATAATGGTTTTTTCTATATAAAAACATAATTAAGAAAAACTAAACTACCTAATTATTAAATATAAAATACTATCTATAATTTTAAAAATTAATATTAATATTACTTTTAGTAAAGTAATACAATAATAATTAAATAATTACTTATTCTTAACTGTCTTATTTTTATACTTAAACATTATATAATAGAAAATAATAAAATTTAAAATATATAAAATACTAACTAACCAAAAGTATAATTAATAATTAAACTATACTTCAAAAATTTACTATATAAATTTTAGGAATTTTTGTGTTTTTAATCGTAATCTTATTTTTTGCAGAAATTTCAATTACAATTTTCATAATAACAATTACATATTTCAATAAATTACCTCCTATTTTATATAAAAAGATTATCACTTTTTAAAATAAAAATTAATTTAATGATAATGAAAATATATTAACTTCTTAATAACTAAATTTAATGTTCAACCACTTATTAACAATTGTAATTTTATATAATATAAAATAATATTTAATTGTTAACATTCAAAAGTGTTAACTATAATAAGTATTGAAATTTTATATACATAAAATTTAATGATTTTGAAAGGAACAATAATATGTTAAAAATATCTACTAATTATTTACCAGATCCCACTGAATATGCTAAATTTTTTTGTGAATATATATTCAAAACTTTAATAGAAAAAATTATATATTTTTATACAACAGTCAATGGGTTTCTAGATCAAAAATTTATTACATTTTTGACTAATGAAAAAATTGCTAATGAATTTAATAAAACAAAAAATATGGATTTAGAAACATTAATAAAAGAATTTTTGGAATTGGATGGGTTACACTTTATTGGACACTAATTACGTAGACAAGTGAACAAATTAGTGAAAAGAAAGGAAGTATAATTATGGCCAATATTAATTCATATTCAGATGAATTTAAAAAACAAATAGTAGCTTTATATCAAAGCGGTAAGTCAGTGTCTTGTCTTGCTAAAGAGTACAATGTTACAAGAGCAGCTACTTATAATTGAATTAAGCAATTTACTAATTCAGGTAGTTTTAAAACTAAAGATAATCGTTCTGTTGAAGAAAATGAATTAATTAAATTAAGAAAAGAATTAAAACAATTAAGAATGGAAAATGATATTTTAAAGCAAGCAGCACTAATAATAGGCAGAAAGTAGAAATTATTGCTAAAAATAAAGTTAAATATAAAATTCGCACAATGTGTCGTTTTTTGAAAATATCTAAATCAACATATTATTTTAACTTAAAGAAAAAAGAAAATAAAATCAAAAATAATATGTATGATGAAGCTGTTATTAGTGCTTTTAAAGAAAATAAAGAAGTTTATGGTACTAGAAGATTAAAAAAAATTTTAGAAAACCAAGAAATTTATTTATCACGCAGAAAAATTAAAGAAATTATGAATAAGCATAATTTAATATCAAAATACACTAAATTATCATTCAAAAATCATCATAATAAAGTCAATAATAGTCAAATAACCAATCTTGTTAATAGAAACTTTAATAATAGGGTTAAAAATGAAGTTGTTGTTAGTGATTTAACTTACGTTCAAGTTAATGATAAATGAAACTATATTTGCCTATTAATAGACCTATTTAACCGCGAAATTATTGGACATAGTGTTGGAGTTAAAAAAGATGCATTACTAGTATATCAAGCATTTATGCAATCAAATCGCTGTTTAAAAGATATCCAAATATTTCATAGTGATCGAGGTAATGAATTTAACAATAAAATTATTAATAATCTTTTATTAGCATTCAATATTACTCGATCTTTAAGCAAAAAAGGTTGTCCTTATGATAATGCTGTTGCTGAAGCAACTTTTAAAACTTTCAAAACTGAATTTATTAATGATAAAAATTTTACATCATTAATCCAATTAAAATTAGAATTATTTGATTATATCAATTGATACAACAACATAAGAATCCACAGCACTTTAAACTACTTAACTCCTATCAAATATCAAGAACAAGTGTCTACCAAAAATAGTCCTAAAAAGTGTTGCCATTCCAACTACATTTTTAATATAATAATTTAAAATACTTCAAGGATTACAACTATTAATTTCTAATAATTGACTACAACCACGAATAGCATCTGCCATATCTTGTCAATCTTTTTCAGCAATTTGATGTGCTTCATCAACCTGTCTAATTACATAATCATATTTTGAATTATCTGGTAAACCAGTTAATTTAATTTCACTATTATTTTGTTTATATAACGCACGACATTCAATTTCACTATCTCTATAATTAATAGTTTTACGAGTTTCAGAAATTGTATATTCTAAACCAATAGCAAATAATACTCATCTATTTTTTAATTGTTTTCAAGTATCATATAATTGTTCACTCATATTTCTAAAAATATAAGTTTTAACTTTTGTATTTGGTAATACAGTTGTTTTACATTCAAAATCAAAATCTTGAATAGTTTTACCAGATTTACGACTACCTAATTGGTCAATTCTTTTAACAGTTAAAGGTTTTTTATAATACATTTGTTTTAAAATATCATTAAGATAACCAAAATGTTCTAAGAACCTGTTTGGAATCTTTTAAACATAATTAAACTAAAAAAGGGAATAATTATTTCTAACCTGACAGTTAATTAACATTTTATTTTCTTTGTCATTTTTTTGTTAAAAAGATTTTATCATTTGACAACTTATCGATTAAAAATTTATTTTTCAACTATAAAATAACATTTATGATATTAATTTAATCAAAAATAAGTTAAAAAAGATCCTAAACAGGTTCTAACATTTATTCTTACTCTTATTTTCAAGTTGAATTACTATAGGGTGTGTGTTATCAGTATTAATATCTATTTTTGTAGATAAATTATAGTCTTTTACATATGCTCTTTCTAAATATCAAGCAGAAGAATTAGGACTTGCTTTTAAAAATCTTTGAAAATTTAAATGTTTAATTTTTGCATATGCTCAATTAATTTGTTGTAAAAAAGTATCTTTTTGTTTCTTTTTTCACTCATTTATAGTATTTTGAGTGATATTTAAGAACATTTGCATACCTTCTTTTGTTGGTATTTCTTCATTATTAGTACAATATTCAAAATATTTTTTTATTTCTTCTTTTAAAGATTTAATATTGTATCTAATTCTTATTTTTTCTTCTTGCACATAAAAATATCCTTTCATATGCTTTAAAAACACAAAAATTTATGATATAATTAATATAATCTTTAAGTTAAGTTTCACCAAAAATAACTTATGAACTTTATTAATTACTTCATATATTTATTTCTTTAATTTTTATAATATAATTATAACAAAAAAATAATTAATTTTTATTTTTTTGTTTTCATTCCTTTAATGATAACTTACGTTTTTCTTTAAATAAACATGAACATATATCACATATTATACTATCATCAGAAAAACGGTTGTAAATATTATAACCGTGCTTTTTATTACAATCATTAATAATATAATTAGTTCTCTCATGAATGAACTTAATTTTTAAATCATTAGTGATTACTTTTTCAAAAGTTTTCTTTTTATCTCTTATTATTTTTTCACTTCCTTTGTCTTCGATATCTTTTAATCATATCTCTCTTATTATTCCACGTAATGCTAATTTTCAACCACCATAATTTTGAATTTCATTAATACTTAATTCTCTATCATTAATTCTAATTAATTCACCATATTTAAAAGTTAAATCATAATTTTTATTTTTTAATATTAATGTATATTTATTATTTTTACTTTTTTTAAACTTAAATTTATTAATATCACTTTTTTTATCTATTTTAATAATATTTTTAAACACTAGAAGAATTTCTCTTTTTTTTATTTTTTATTTTTTTTATTAAATAATCTATCAAGCATAATATAATACTTATTCCAATGACACCCATACCTATCAATAATCATTTAGGGTCTTGACCCTGATGCTCAATATTTGTTAAGTACTGTCCTAACATTTTTATTTTCCTTTTCTATATACGTTTTTCTTTATTGTACATTATTTTATTAAAAAAGAAAAGATAACTAATAAAAGTTATCTTTTAAACGTAAATAGAATTTGCAGTTTATTTTATCGCTCTTTAATATTATACTCTAAAACTAAACATTTTTCAACAATATTTTAATAAATTTGTTACAATGCTAGGAGTTAAGACTATCAGTTGAAAGGTGTTAAATAATGTTTAGTTTTAAAGAATTTCTAAAACCTGAAATCACTAATATTTTAGCAAAATATTTTCAAAAAATCTATGATTTTGATGAATATTTTTTTCTAAATAGAGATAAAAATCAATATAAAGTTGCTTAAACATGTAATAGAACAGTAAATACTCCAATTGGAATAGGAACTTTTAGACAAAGAGTTTATTGGGATAAAATTAATAAAAAACTTATTATCCCATTTATGAAGAATTTGGTATTAAAAAAAGAGCAAGAATTACTAATGATTTATATTTTGATATATTAGATAATTTAATTGAAAATTTAATAAGTAAAAAAGGTTATTTTAATATTCAATCAGAATTTAAATATACTTCTTTTTCTAAAAATCTTATTTCAAGAATTTTTAAAAATGTAAAAATTGAAAAATTTATACCAGAACAAAAATTTAAAGTATTAGATAATGAAAAATTAAATATATGTGCAGATGATGCTTATATAACTTGTTGAGATGAAAATGGTTTAAAACAACAATATTGTTGTAGACTTTTAACTTATAATTTAGGAAGAAAAGAAATTTATTCATGTAGAAATCAATTACAAAAGAAAATAACTTCATTTATGTTATTTAAAACTAATAATGCTCCAAAACAAGAAGAATTACATAATTTTACAATGCAAACTATTAATACTCATTATGATATTAAATTAAATATAGGGAGCGTGTCGAAGATGTCGGTAACTAAAAAATTTTAAAAATAGCTCCTTTCTTTTTTAAACCCTTAAATTAAAAATAAATGACAAAAGACGAGAATAAAAATCTTGTCTTTTTTTTGTAATTGTAAAATTTTAAAATTTTTAATAACCGTCTTTAACTCTATTATCAACACGTGTTAAGGAACTAAAAAAGTGAACTACAACACAGTTGTTAAAAATAGTAGCTAGCATGTGGACTTGCATGGATAAATAAAAAGTGGAGTGATACCTAATAAAATATACTAACCATTTAATGGTAATTCTTGGGGTGGGAGCGAATTGGAAACTAGTATATATAGACCTGCTTAGGGAACCTACTATATTAATTCTATTCTTTATTTAACCAACCTTGCCACTTTCAAGTGAGCAAGTGTTGGTTTTATTTTTTATTTTTTTTGAAAAAATTTTTGGGCGAGAAAATAAATTTCAAACTTGTAAAAAAAATTGAGCGGTGCCGGTTCAATTAAAATATTAATTTGCTAAACGCAAATTAAATAAATATTGAATCGAATGCCTCAATGTTTTTTTAAAATTTCACAATTTATTTTTGAGCCCAGTTTTCATGGAATGAATAAAACGAATAGTAGTATTATTAATAATCTAAAAATCAAAATATATGTTCTTTATGCTAGAAGCAACAGAACATATTAGGAAAGGATTATTATGCAAATAGAATTTAAAAAAGAACAAATTGTTAAAGATAAACCACAATCTATTCTTATTGATTATGTTGAATATAAATTATCGCTTCCAAAATGAATGATTAAAAATAATTCTTTTATTGTTGATAACAGTTATACATATTGAGTTTTTAATTTAGAAAATATTAAAAGAGAATTAAGTGGTAATGAATTAATAAAATTATTAGAACCATATATTAAAGACCAAAAAATAACTGTTAATAAACCAACTACTCCAAAAGAATATTATCTTAATGATATAAAACTTGAACCATTAGCATTTTATGAACAGCATAATAGTTGATTTATGGGTGAAATAACAGATAACAAAACTAAAATTACTAATCCTTGTTTTAAATATAACATTACGTGAGAAGAAAACAGAAAAGGTTTTAAAATAAATAATC
This sequence comes from Spiroplasma endosymbiont of Dactylopius coccus, assembly GCF_977110965.1. Lineage (NCBI taxonomy): Bacteria > Bacillati > Mycoplasmatota > Mollicutes > Entomoplasmatales > Spiroplasmataceae > Spiroplasma > Spiroplasma endosymbiont of Dactylopius coccus. The sequence continues at coordinate 1,819,393 of NZ_OZ373019.1, forward strand.
CATATAAACATGATGATTTACCAATTAATTATATAGTCACTTCATATAAGGAAATTTCAACTCATAATGAAAAAGTATTTTTGTTGAACATGTAAACAAAATAAATTAGATTATTTATTCTTTAATACTAATGATATAAAAACAATAAAATATTTTTTAAGAGATAAAAATAGTAAAGCAATTTGTTATGACTGTATTTTAAATATTAGGTTAAGTAGGAGGTATAAATATGAATAAAGAAAAATTAATTAATCATATTAATAATTTAATTAAATTAGAACCAGAACGTAGAACTGATGTAACTTTATTTATTTTAAAGGAATTAATTGAAAATGGAGACTTTGATTAATAATGCAATATGACTTAATTATTGGAATTGACCCCGCTGGTATTGGTAATAATGGAATTGTTATATATTCAAATGAAACAAATATGATTATTTATATGGAAACATTCAACACAACACATGTTTTTGAAAGTAAAAATTGTTATAAAAGAATACTATCAATAATTAAAGAACAATTTTTTGATAAAAAAATATTAGTTATTGTAGAAAATTTCTTTTTAACTTCAAAACAATTATTAACTAATCCATTAGCAACGCCTAAAATTATTGGTGCATTAATGGTATTAGTAGAAGACGTTATGAATTGAGAATTTCAAGAAAGCGAACCAAAAAATAAAATTAAAATAGAAAATTATAAAGGAAATATAAAATTTACAAAACATGAACATGATGCATAATATTTCTAATAATGAAACAACATCACGTTGAATGGCATGTGGAATTATTAATACTGATAAAACTGATTTAAAAACTAAAATTACAAATTTAACAACTGATATTACTGCAAATGTTAATAACAATAATAGTGAATTAAATACACAAATAAAAAGTACTAATGAACTTAAATCATTAAATCCAAATTTAACAAATCCAACTATTAAATATTTTAGTGACGCACAAGGAAAAACTAATGTAAGTAATCAAAAACAAAAAGCAGGTGACTTATATATAACTATTACTGCAAATGTTAATGACTTAAATTATAAAGGAACAACAAATCCAATTAAAATAACTCTTAAATAAAGGAAATTAATACCATGCCAATCGGTACAACTAGTACAGCAATACTTTTAAACATAAATAAACCAAAACATACTAGAACAAGTAACCAACAAGAAAATAAAAGTTTTTGATGAGAAATTTTAGAAATGATTGGTGTACAAGTTATAGCAGTAGCACTTGCTCCTTTTACTGGTGGATTAAGTGAAAGCGTAGCACTTGGATTAGGTGCAAGTGATTTAATTGCTAGTATTAGTGCTGTTGGTGTAGAGTTTTTAACTGATTTTACTATTAATCAAGTTTATGATTATTTAAAAGGAAATGTAACAAAATTAAATACTTTCTTTAATATACTTCCTGCATTTGCTGGACTTAATAAAATTAGTCGTGGTTATCGTACTACTAAATTTATTAAATTAGCAGAAAAAACTAAAACATTAGAACAAGTTGGAATTAAAGAAGCAAAAAACTTACAAGAAATTATAAGTCAAGTAAGTGGAAAAGAAATTTTAACAGATAAAATTATTGGTAATAAACGTTATTTAATGAATTATAGTTTTACTCCTAATCGTGAAACAGTATTACGAGATTTAGGTTATGTTGCTGAAAGACAATATAAAAATAATTTTCAAAAATTAGAAGCACAAGAGTTAAAAGATTACTTATTATTACAAAATACATTAACAAAATTAAGTCCTCAATTAACTCCAAAGTTTAAAATTAAAGATATTGAAAAAGCAAATAATTTTTTAAAAAAATATAATACTGATTTAAAAAAAGTACTATCTATGAATCAACATGATTGATTAAATTTAGTTCATACAATACATACAGAAAATAGATATGGAAAAACTTTAATTTTAGATTTACAAAAAATTCGTGCTAATGCTATTAAATTTAATTTTAAAAAAAGTTCAATTCATAAGATTGTTTTAAATGCAAATAAAATTTTTAAATATTTGGATATTAGATTTTATTTAAAAAAAGGTTTAAATAAATTTTGAAAAAATACATCATATTTTGAAAAATTACGAGAAAGTATATATAAATTACAAGAAAAATTTGAAAAATTAGAAAAACAAGCATTTGAGAAAATTAATAAATTAAAAGAAAAAGTAACTGATTTATTTACTAGTGCAGAGAAAAAAGCAATTAAACATGCACAATTAATTCCATTAAATTCCTCAGTATTTATGGGTTGTAAAATTCAACCTTTATCATTAGATAAATGTGCAATTACTATTTATCATCGTAATCCTAAATATAAACCAATTACAGTTGTTGATAGTATTCTTAAAGCAGAAACTTTTGTTACTCAAATACATCCATTCCATTGATATCGTTGATATAGTGGTTGATACATTGGTTATGGAGTTAATCAAAATAAATGATTAAAAGCAATAGCATTTGCTCCACCGGTTGTTCAACAAATAATTAGAGATAGTTTTAAAGTATATAGAGAAATATTTAGAATCGTAAGAACTTATCATAAAGTAGCAAATGTTATTAATAATCCTATTGAAAATATTAATAAATCATTTAAAAGTGTTGGTTTAAAATTTTCAGTAAATACTGTATTTGGTACTGGATTATTACATCATTTAGAAAAATTTGCATATAGTCAAGTTGTAAAAAAAGGTAAAAAGAAATTACAAAAAGAAATTATACATATATCACATAGAAAAACTAAAACAAAAACTAAACATTATAAAAAAGCATTTTTTAAGGAATGATAAAATATGATTAATAAACTTTGAACTGGTGTCAGTCTAGAAAATTATAATAACTGATATCCATTAACTGGAAAAATTACAGAAACACCACAGCAATATATACAAACATGACCAAATGTTAATGATTGATTTAAAACTTTTGCTATTCGTGCTCAAAATGATATTAATGCTTATCTTGGTTTTATTTTATCTAAATTTCCTTTTGATAGTTTTAAAGATGAATTAATTAAAGAAACATTAAGAACCTGTTTGGAATCTTTTAAACATAATTAAACTAAAAAAGGGAATAATTATTTCTAACCTGACAGTTAATTAACATTTTATTTTCTTTGTCATTTTTTTGTTAAAAAGATTTTATCATTTGACAACTTATCGATTAAAAATTTATTTTTCAACTATAAAATAACATTTATGATATTAATTTAATCAAAAATAAGTTAAAAAAGATCCTAAACAGGTTCTAAGAGATATGGTTTTTGTAACCGCTGAACATTGAGTATTTAATCGTACACCAATTGAATTTAATGTTGATGCTACTATTCAGTTTAATAATGGTAGTCAATTTAGTGCAAATAGTATTCCTACAATTAATGTTTGAGATTTAGCACCAAGTAGAATGAAAATATTGGCAAGACTAACAGAATTAAAACAAATATTATCAAATTATAATGATGATGAAATAGATATTGAAAAAATTGATTTAAAAGCATTTTATACTAGAAATCAAGTTGATGAATTAATTAATGAACAAAAAGAATTTACATTATCAAAACAAATTAAATTATATGATGATTTAGTTGATGATAATGAAAATGAAATATATAGAGGTCCTGTTAGTAAATTTGTTAATAAAGGTTATGTTGCAACTGATTATGATAAAGAAACTGAAACAATGATTTTAGATTGACCTGATGAAATTGGTACATTACCACCAGAAGCATTACAAAATAATCCACAAATTGGTGATTTTACTCATGCACCAACTTGTGATTTTTCTGCTAAACAACAAAAACGAATTACTACTAATGAAAATGAAATTACCAAATTAAATAGTGAATTAATTAAAGCAAACGAAAATATTAATGATGTTAAAAATAATTGATTTAATATTGAAACTAGTCCTTTATGAAAAAAAGTTGAAAATAATAATATAGAAATATTTAAATGATATTTTATTAAAATCAGTTATCAATATTCAACAGAAAATAACTTTATGAAATTTTATAAAGTAATTAAAATTTATTTAAATAATGTTTTTAATGAATTTGAATTGCTAAATGTTGATTCCATGACGTATAGTGAACAAATCCAAAATAAAAGAATTTTAAATACCGGAACGATTTACTATAACAATAAAAAGAAAGAATTTAGTGGTGGCGGTAATTCTTATCCTGAACGTGGAAAAATTAATTTAATTGGTGGTATAGAAGAAATATATCAATATCAAGGAATAGATACACCAACTGAATTTATAGCAGAAGAAGATACTGAACGTGATTATTATACAAAACAAGAAACTAATGAATTATTAGATAAAAAACAAAATATAGATGACAATAATTTACAAACAATAGAAAAACAAATAGTTCCGGCAATTAATGAAAATAAATTAAATATTGACAAAAAACAAGATAAATTAATTGCTGGTGAAAATATTAAGATTGATGAAAAAACTAATACTATTAGTGCTACTGGCGGTAGTGGTGAATCATTATGATTAATAGACCCTAATTCGCCTAATATTATTCAACCTAAAGAAAAAAGAATTATTACTTCAAATAATACTAGAATTGTTTATATAGCAGACCCTACACAACCACAAGATGCTGTTAATTTAAGAACATTAAATAAAAATATCCCAGATTTAACTGATTATTATAAAAAAGAAGAAGTAGATAAAGAATTAGAAGATAAAATAGATAAAACACAATTTCAATATGCTTTTGTTCTCAATACTTTTGGTACTGAAATTGCTAATTTAGAAACTAGTGATAAAACTATTGCTGGTGCTATTAATGAATTAATTAAAAAAATAAAAGATTTAAAAATTGGTAAATGAAAAGAAGTTGGTATTAAACAAGATAATAAAACTATTAATTATAATTTTATTAAAAATAAAAGATATCGTATTTATTATAATTTTGAATTAACTGATAGTAACATAAATAATTTTTCATGAATATGTAAAGAATTTATACATAATGGGAATAATAATCAAGTTTTAGAAAATTTTTTATATAGTGATAATTCAAATACATTTTTACAATTAAATATAAATTCTATATTTATGAATACAATTCCAATTTCAAAAAAAGTTGGTCAATTGTTAAAATTAGAAGAAGAAATTACTTCAAATACATTAAATATTACAAAAAGTGAAAAAATAGATATAACTAAACCTTTAAAAATTAATTCAAAAACTTTAAATATTAAAGAATTAGCAGAAAATACTTTTGATATTGAATTAAAAAATACACCAACACCAACACCAAGTATTCCACAATGAAAAGATGTAGCCTTTAATATTAGTACTACTGGTATAAAAAATCAAGAAATTAGATATGATTGTAAAGAAAATAAATTATATCGTATATGATTTAATTTAAATCCAAGACAACAAAAAATAATATTACCAGATATTTATACATTTACTGAATTTGTTTATTCGTTAGGTTCTGGTATTCCACAAACTGTAACAGTATATAGTACTTATATAAAAGAGGGTGGAAGATTACAATTATTATGTTCAAGAAATGAAAATATTGATGTTTTTAAATGAGAAGACATGAATATTAGTGGTGGTAATTTATGAAAATTACAAGAATTGCAGGAATAATATTATGTTTTTTAAAATAATAAAAATTATTTTAGGTTTAATAGGAGTTTTATTATCTTCTGCTGTTGCTGGTTTAATTATATTTATTATAGTAAAAATTGTATTAAAAATTAATCAAATATTTTAAAAAAAGGTGGTGAATATTATGTTAGGTAGATTTTTAAGAAGAGATAAAAGCACTAATAATGAAGAAAAAACTAAATTAACTTTTTTAAAAGGTAAAAGTACACATGCTTCTATTTTAAGTTATTTTGGTTTTAATGATTTTAATCATGAAACATATTTTACTGATTTTGTAGCAGAAAATAATGCTAATTTATATAATGCTCCACTAGATATTAACAATGAAACTATTAAGCAGTATTTAATTCAACAAGAATTTTATAAAAAAAATTGAAATTCTATTTTTAAATTAAGTAAATTGGGAATTAGTGGTTATTTAATTTTTATTGCAAATGATGACTTATATTTTCAAGTAGTTGATATACAACAAAAAGTTTATGATATTACTGGTAAATTAATTCAATGTACTATTTTTTATGATAGTTATGAACAAAATGCACAAATTGTAAGATTATTTGAAGTTTATACATTAAATAATGAACAAGTAACTATTAATCGTGCAATTTATAGTGTTAATGATAGCAAAAAACAATTTCCACTAGATTTTAAATCGTTCATTAATAACCCTAATTTAGCACAAGAACAAATACTAAATATTAACATATACCAATAGCAATTATGCGAAATAAAGCAAATGAATTAGCAGATTGTAATAAAGTAATGGATAAAATTAAAGCATTAGATGTTATTTATGAACAAATTGTTTTAGATACAATTTTAAACTCACCAAAGTTTATTTTTAATTCAACTTATGGTAATGTAAAAGATTTATTAGAAGATGCTGTAAGAACCTGTTTAGGATCTTTTTTAACTTATTTTTGATTAAATTAATATCATAAATGTTATTTTATAGTTGAAAAATAAATTTTTAATCGATAAGTTGTCAAATGATAAAATCTTTTTAACAAAAAAATGACAAAGAAAATAAAATGTTAATTAACTGTCAGGTTAGAAATAATTATTCCCTTTTTTAGTTTAATTATGTTTAAAAGATTCCAAACAGGTTCTAAGAATATTAGTTACTAAAAATTATATTTTTAAAAGTGGCGGAGATAATAATGAACAAAATGAAAATATCAATATGACAAGTAGTAATTTTAAAGGTAAGAATTTAACAGATATATATGATTGAAATGTTAATGAAATATTTAAACGTTGTGGCATTCATATTCCAAGTCAAAAGAAATCTGCACAACAATCAGTACCAGAAAGTACAGCTGTAAATATTTCAACTATTAATTATATTGAACAAAAGTTATGACAATTTAATATTGATATTCTTAAATTTATTCAAATATTAGTACGTTTAGATAAAGATTTATTAAATAGTAAAACATTTAACATTAATGATGAACAAGAAATTAATAATTTAACAGTGAGATTAAAATTATTTAATCCCGAAAATAACCAATTAATAGGAGAAAACAATGGACAATCAAAACAACAAACCACAAACGAAGTTTCCACAGAAACAAACTAAACTTAATCAAGCAGAAGTAGAAAATGATTATTTAATTGACAATATTCCTTATGACTTTACTAATCTTATGAGTAGCAAAGGTGACCCTGAGCTTAAAAGAGCATATGATGAATTTAAACTAAGAACTTTATATATTTATGAAATTGAACGTTTATTTAAAAATAATGAAAATAATAATTTAAGATTTTCAGCAAATACTATTAAAATTGGTTTTATTGATATTGATAAAGTATTAAAAACTACTGCTGCTGAAACATCTGATTTTACTATGCAATTAAATCAAAGAGCAAGTACAAATATTAATGATAATACAATTGAATATAGTATGACTGATATTAAAAATTTAATATTTCAAGAAATAAATTTATTAAATCAATTTAAGTTATATGCTGTATCTATTAATGAACCCTTAACTGAAAATAATATTGATAATTTATATATCATTAATAACTATTCTCAACCTTATCAAAATCCAAAAACAAGAAGTACTAAAAGTATTACTATTATTAAAATTAAAGATTTTAAAACAAGAGATGGTTATCCAATCATTATTAAATTACAAAAACCATTAGATAAAGATACAAAAGTAATTGGTTTAAAAATTAAAGCCCCTAGAAGCATGATTTTTGGCAATATAAAGGTACTTGGCGAAGTTGATAATATGGAAGTATACCCAAAGTTATTTGTTAAAGATAAGATAGCATTTCCGCTATTATCAATGCCTATTGAAACTCAACCAAAAGTTAGAATATTACAACAATGATTTAGTGAACAAATTTTACCTTGAAATTTAGCAAAACAATTTATAGGACAAGAAAAATCAGTTTTAGATTTGATTAAAATTAGTACTGGAACTGAAACAAGAAGAGAAGTTATTAAAAACGCAAGAGTTACACATGCTTGATTAGGATATGAGTTTAGTAATGTTTTAGGTGGTAAATGACCACTAAAAAGTCAAAAAGAATTAAAATATAAAGAAGTTTGAGATTTTGTAGGTGAAAGTCAATTTTATCAATATGTTGCAACTAATAATAGATTTGATGATATTGAAATTGAAATTAAAGATGCACCAACTAATGATAGTTTACAGCAACTTTTATTAGATATGCTAAGTTATACATATAACTATAATAGAAATTTTGAAGGTGCTTTATATGATGATAAAGGTAAATCTAAAAATAAAATGGCAGAATTACGTGATACATTTTCAGGACAAAAACCTGATGAAATAATTACAAATTTATTTAAACAATGAGAGTTAGATTATCCAAATTATGTTAACTTATTACAAGTTAAAATATTTAAAAAAGTATTTATTATGTTATCAAAATATATTTATTCATTTTTATCAATAAACAAAGGTTTAAATGATGATAATAAAATTTTATTACCTTATTACTTTGAATTAAAATCAAGTCCAATAAAACCTAGTAAAAATGATTTTTGGCAATATAAAGATATAAAGGTTATATTAAAATCTGAATATTTTGATTTTACAGATATGAATAACATTAAACTAAAAAATAATGATATTAGTCAAAATGAATTGTTTAAACTTGATGATAATCAATTTAACTGATTATCTATAACAAATGAATTAGAAACTAATAATATACCTTCATTAATTCCTGCTGATTGAACGTTAGCAAATGGTGAATATGGAAAATATTTTACAAGAGCAATTATTGAAAAATCTAAAATTGAAAATGCTTTAAGTTTATATGGTGCAAATAAATCTCAATTATTTTCTAAATTAGAATTTTATGAAGAAATATTACAAATTGATAATAAAAATGAATTTGAATTGCAAATTAAAAATCCTATAAATAACTTAAATAGGATTGAAATTAGTGGAATATTTGGTGCTGGTAATTATGATTTTATTTTAATAACAGATAAACAAGAAATAAATTTAAAAAATATTAATTTATTTGATAAATATAATGAAAATATTTCTTATATTAATTTAGAAATTTAATTATCAAAATAATCATATGTGTAAGTACAATCTCATTTGACATCTTCATCATGTTGTTTAACTTTTGAAAAATATAAATCAGTTATATCAGGACTATATCATTTATTTCATCAAATAGTTGTATCACCGTATACTCTTTCACCATTTGGTTTTAAAAATGAATTTTCCATATTATGGGTAAGCACCCCCCATGATTAATCCTATTGTTCCAGTTGTAGCACCAGTTAGTGCTAATGCTAATGTTATTTTACTTAAATTTGCTTTTATTCATGTTTTCATATTTTTCTTACTCCTTTATTATAAATAATTTACTAACAGTTCTATATTATCAATTTCATCATCATTTTTTAATTCTTTTCTAATTTCTTCTAACCATTCAGGTGCTAATTCATATTCAAGTTCATCTGCATGTTCTTTACATAAAAAAACATTGGTTACTTTTTTTTCGTCAACTCTTAATTGAACAATATTATCTGATACAATATTGCATCCTTTTCTTTGACAAATTACATCCTCATCAAAATTATCATTCATCATTTTAAATTGTTTTTGCTTATTTTTTACTTTTTTTCGAACTTTGCTTCTTTTTTTACTCATAAATTCTCCTTTTTTCCTTGCTTTTACTTATAAATTGTACTATTTTTGATTATTTTTACAAGTATGCTTTTAAATGCAAAATAACGCCTAAATTAAAGACGTTTATTTTATGAGACTACACTATTAATTATATTGAAATTGTTTATTATATTTTAAATATGAAAGTGGTTTTTTAAATATTTTTTATTTTATTTAAAATTACACTTATATATTTATATAATAATTAAGTAAATTAATTTTTTAAATATATTTACAATAAATTTAGTTTTTTTAAATAGTTAGGAGAAGTAAATATGAATTTTAATTATAAATGAAATTTTAGAGAGCAAAATGCAAAAATTGATAAATTAGTTTTAGACCATATAACAAAGAAATGATAAAAATGAGATTGAAGAATATTTAAAACAAGAGATAAAAAGAAATATAAAATTGTTGATTATCAATATCGAACAAGAAAAATAATGTATGGATTAGTAACTTATAAAAGAAGAATTTATGAATATTTTGATGAAAAATTACAAAAATGAGTTCGTGTTTGTTTAGTTGATGAATGATTAAAATTACCTAAATATAAAAGAATTGGTGAAGATGTTGAACAAACTATTATTGAATATTTTGCTGATGGAAAAAGATATCATAATATTTGTGCTATTTGTAAAAAAGCAGGTATTAGTGTTAGTACTGTTCATAGAATTTTTAAAAATTTAGAAGTAATTGAAGCAAATCCAGTAAAAGTAAAATTAGAAAAAAATCAACCTATTTTTGTAGCAATTGATGATGGTCATCGAAAATTTTGAAATTTTAAACGTAAAGGTATAAAACACTCTATGCGATTAATAGTAACATATACAGATAATATTAATCACAAAGTACAAAATAAAAGAGTAAAGGCAATTATAAGACCAACAAGAACAGTAATTGGAGTTAAAAAGACTGCTGAATTTGTTAAAGAGCATTGTCAAAAATTTTATGAAAATATTGAACAAGCAAAAATTATTATTTGTGGTGATAGTGCAGGATGAATTAAAGAAATTGCTGATTATTTAGGTGCCCAGTTTGTTTTAGAACCTGTTTGGAATCTTTTAAACATAATTAAACTAAAAAAGGGAATAATTATTTCTAACCTGACAGTTAATTAACATTTTATTTTCTTTGTCATTTTTTTGTTAAAAAGATTTTATCATTTGACAACTTATCGATTAAAAATTTATTTTTCAAGTATAAAATAACATTTATGATATTAATTTAATCAAAAATAAGTTAAAAAAGATCCTAAACAGGTTCTTAGATAAATTTCATTTAATTAGAACATTATATCTTGGAATAATGGCTGGCAATAAAGGAAAATATTTAAAAGAATATAATCACTGTAAAAATTTAATTAATAATGGACAATATGAACAATTAATTGATTTTTTATATAAAGAATTAGATAATCATAAAAAATTAAAGAAAAAATATTTTAAAAATAATAAACAAGGTATTGAAAATCAAAGTGCAAAGTGAAATATTGGTTGCTTTACAGAAACTAATATTTGACATGTTTTAAAAGAAATGCTTGGTAATAGAACATATAATATTTTAATTTATATTAAAATGGTTATTTTTAAATGTAATAAGATAAATTTAGAAACATAGTTTTAATGAATATAGTAATTATTGATTATTTCACAATTTGCAATAAAGTCTCAAAAATTTTTATTTTTAATTTTTATTTTTAAATAAATTATTCATAAAATTAATAATATAGTTATAAATATTAAAATTGGTACTAAAATCTCGCAAAAAATAATTCCAATTTTAAATTGTAATAAAGAATAATGATAATAATTATGAACAGTATAATAGTTTCCAAAATTTTTAAGAGAAATATTATTATTACTTAGAATATAATATAAACTATATTTACTTCATAATATAAAACCATTATATTTAAATATTTTTTTTAAAATTTTATGTAAAGAAATATCTTTCGAGATTACTACTTCTTTTCCATGAAATAAACCTATTAATCACAATCCTATAATTAAAGTTAAAATAGTTAAAATAAATAATGATACAGTTATTAACTGTAATTTTTTCAGTTTTTTAATTGTCATCTTTAAATTCTCCTTAATTTTATTCCATAAGTTTAGCACTTACTAAATTTAATTATAAGTATTTTAGTTGCATTTAATTTAAAAAAATTATATTATTTAAATACAATTTCATAAAAATCCAAATTATTTCTTGTCTGAAATATAATAAGACTGTGTGTGAAGTAATTTATTCCGGATTTTTGACAATCTCCCTTTTTATTAATAAATTTTTCTTTAATTAATTGAAATTTTTCTTTATAAATATTTTTAGTTCATAAAACAGTTAATGTATTGAATGTTTCATTAAAAATAATATTATTAGTTTCATTTGAATATATAACAATTCCATTATTACCAATACCAGCAGGGTCAATTCCAATAATTAAGTCATATTTCATTATTAATCAAATTCTCTGCATTGTATTTTATTAATTAAAATTTTAATAATATCAATTGAACCTTTTAATTTATTTAAATAATATATGTCTTTTTCTTTATTATATTGTTCTATATCACTATCTAAAATTAAATTTAATCAACTAATTAATTTTTCTTTATCCATATTTATACCTCCTACTTAACCTAATATTTAAAATACAGTCATAACAAATTGCTTTACTATTTTTATCTCTTAAAAAATATTTTCTTGTTTTTATATCATTAGTATTAAAGAATAAATAATCAAATTTATGTTGTTTACATGTTCAACAAAAATACTTTTTCATTATGAGTTGAAAGTTCCTTATAAGAAGTAACTATATAATTAATTGGTAAATCATCATATTTATATGGATTATTTATTTTAAAACCTTTTCTGTTTTCTTCTCACGGTTATATTTAAAACAAGGATTAGTAATTTTAGTTTTGTTATCAGTTATTTCACCCATAAATCAACTATTATGCTGTTCATAAAATGTTAATGGTTCAAGTTTTATATCATTAAGATAATATTCTTTTGGAGCAATTGGTTTATTAACAATTATTTTTTGGTCTTTAATATATGGTTCTAATAATTTTATTAATTCATTACCACTTAATTCTCTTTTAATATTTTCTAAATTAAAAACTCAATACGTGTAACTGTTGTCAACAATAAAAGAATTATTTTTAATCATTCATTTTGGCAGTGATAATCTATATTCAACATAATCAATAAGAATAGATTGTGGTTTATCTTTAACAATTTGTTCTTTTTTAAATTCTATTTGCATAATAATCCTTTCCTAAATATGTCCTGTTGCTTCCTAGCATAAAGGACATATAATTTGATTTTTAGATTATTAATAATACTACTATTCGTTTTATTCATTCCATCAATTCTGGGTTCAAAAATAAATTGTGAAATTTTAAAAAGAAATCGAGGCATTCGATTCAATATTTATTTAATTTGCGTTTAGCAAATTAATATTTTAATTGAACCGGCACCACTCAATTTTTTTTACAAGTTTGAAATTTATTTTCTCGCCCAAAAATTTTTCAAAAAAAATAAAAAATAAAACCAACCCTTGCTCACTGGAAAGTGGCAAGGTTGGTTAAACAAGGTTGGTTAAATAAAGAATAGAATTAATATAGTAGGTCCCTACAACAGGTCTATATATACTAGTTTCCAATTCGCTCCCACCCCAAGAATTACCATTAATGGTTAGTATAATTTATTAGGTATCACTCCACTTATTATTTATCCATGCAAGTCCACATGCTAGCTACTATTTTTAACAACTGTGTTGTAGTTCACTTTTTTAGTTCCCTAAGAACCTGTTTGGAATCTTTTAAACATAATTAAACTAAAAAAGGGAATAATTATTTCTAACCTGACAGTTAATTAACATTTTATTTTCTTTGTCATTTTTTTGTTAAAAAGATTTTATCATTTGACAACTTATCGATTAAAAATTTATTTTTCAACTATAAAATAACATTTATGATATTAATTTAATCAAAAATAAGTTAAAAAAGATCCTAAACAGGTTCTAACACGTGTTGATAATAGCGTTAAAGACGGTTCTTAAAAATTTTAAAATTTTACAATTACAAAAAAAAGACAAGATTTTTATTCTCGTCTTTTGTCATTTATTTTTAATTCAAGGGTAAAAAAAGAAAGGAGCTATTTTTAAAACTTTTTAGTTACCGACATCTTCGGTACGCTCCCTATTAAATAACTAATTTTTTTAAATTTGCTAATCTTTTGTTTTTTTAAATTTTCATTAATATCAACAATAGTAGTTTGAGCTAAATTAACTCTATTACTAATAATTTCTGAAGTAAATTGATTTTTATCAATGATTATTTTTATCAATTCTTTATTAATTCATTCATATTCTTCTTGTAAATTTTTATTCATTTTTTCATCCTTTCAAAATAAAAACTCATTTACTTTGAAATTAAAGCAATGAGTTAAAAACTTATATTAAGTTTAATTAAATTATACAAAAAAAATCCTATATTAAAAACAGGAATTAAAATTTTAAAGGTTATTTGGAATTTGTGCTTATTTAACAGTGTAACTTTCCAAAATAATTTAATTTTTTGATAAATATTTTTAGGAAATTTTCATTCGATATTGACATTAAAAACTATTTCAATATCTTTAATATTTAATTTAATTACTAATTTTAGTATAATTAGTTTTTTTAATTTATTTATATTAATGCTATTACAATTAAATAGCAGTAAATGATCTCACTAATTCAGAAGTAGATAAACTAGTATCTAAGCATATACCACTATCGATAATATCTTGTTTAGAAAATGCTTTTTGACTATTGGAAATAGATACAGTTTCTTCTTTATTTAAACAGCTATTTTCTGAAGTCATTATTTTACTTTCATTTTCAATATCTTCTTCATCAGTATCTTCTCAGTTATCAACAAGAAAATAACGTGGAGGAAGTTCATCTAATATTTCATGTATACTATTTAAATCTTCTGCCTTTTTAAGTAACTTAGCAATTTCAATAACTTTAGTAGTTTCATCATTTATATTCATTTTTTCATTAAACAAATCAGTTAAATCCAATACATTGTCTTCAGAAATTTGTTCTTTTTCTAATCAATTATTAATTTTTTGATTAAATAATTTAGTTAAAATTACTGCATCTTCCTCAGAAATATTAAACTTTTTTAATCAATCATTATTTTTTTCATTAAATAACTCGGTTAAAATTGCTACATCTTCTTCAAAAATTTTTCTTTTTTTAAACAAACAATTAATCATTTTTACTCAATCAATTTCATCTTTATATTTTCTAAAAATAATACGTTTAAATAACGTATTCTTATCTTTTTCTGGCATATTTAATTTTCCTTTCAATGTTAAAATAAATTATTTTAAATAACATTATAACATCAAATATAATGATAAAAACTTTTACAATAGTATATAATTATAAATAAGTAAGGCTTAAAAATAAATATAACTTTTAGGAGGAAAATATGGAAAAGAAACTTTTAACTTATCCTCATGATATATCAAAAAAGTTATTAATCATACTAGGTATAAGTAAAATTGCAATTGGTTTGTCTATCTTATTTGTTTTTATTACAAACTTAATTATCTATACTAATTCAGGATTAATATTTTCTTTTAGAACCTGTTTAGGATCTTTTTTAACTTATTTTTGATTAAATTAATATCATAAATGTTATTTTATAGTTGAAAAATAAATTTTTAATCGATAAGTTGTCAAATGATAAAATCTTTTTAACAAAAAAATGACAAAGAAAATAAAATGTTAATTAACTGTCAGGTTAGAAATAATTATTCCCTTTTTTAGTTTAATTATGTTTAAAAGATTCCAAACAGGTTCTTAGAGAAATATCATAAAATAAATTTACAAGATAAAAAATGAGTATAAATGTTTTAAAACATTTATACTCATTTTAAATTTATATTAATTTTAAAAATTCTAAAATTCGATTTAATTCTTTGTGATTACTATAATTGATGATTAGTTGTTTTTTATTGATTTTTACTTTAGTATCTAAAGTTCTTGATAAAGTATTTTCTAATGCTACTAAATGAAGATCTGACTTTTTATTAACATTTTGTTTTTGATTTAAACTTAATTGTTGCATCTTAATAACATCTTCAACCTTACGAACACTCCATTGTTCACTATATGCCCTTTTAGCAATAGTTACCATTAAATTAAGATTAGTGCCTAAACTTAATAACGGTTTAACATGACCCATTGTTAATTCATTGCGTTGAAGCATTTGTAAAATCTCTACTGGCAATTGTAAAATTCGTAAAGTATTAGCAATGTGACTACGTGATTTATTAACTTTTTGTGAGAGTTGTTCTTGAGTTCATTTCATTTTACTAATTAAAGTTTGATATGCCTGTGCTTCTTCAAAAGCATTCAAATCAACACGTTGAATATTTTCAATCAAAGCAAATTCCATTAATTGTTGATCTGTTACTTCAATAGTTACTGCAGAGATCTCTGTTAGACCTGCTAATTTTGCAGCTTTAGTTCTACGTTCACCAGCAACTAATTGAAAAACACCATCTGTTATCGTTTTTTTAACAATAATTGGTTGAATTAAACCATGAATTTTAATTGAATCACTTAGTTCTTGAATTTCTTGTTCATTAAATACTACACGCGGTTGATATGGATTAGGAATAATTTTAGCAAGAGAAATAGTTTGTGAAAAAGTTTTAGCAATTTCTGGTGAACTTTCAATGTTAGTTATCAAATCATTTAAACCTTCACCAAAAATTGATGCTAAGCCTTTAGCAGAAATACGATTTTTTTTATCATTAGACATTATTTAACACCTCATTCACTAAACTTTGATAAGCAATAGCACCACTGCAACGTGGCCGATAACTAAAAATATTTTTACCATGACTTGGTGCTTCACTTAGAGTTACATTTCTTGGAATATAATTTTTATAAACTTTTTCTCTAAAATTTTTTTGAATTTCTTTGATAACTTCAACAGAAGAAGTTGTTCTAATATTAACCATAGTTAATAAAATCCCTTCAATTTCTAAATTGGGATTAAATAATTGTTGTACTAAACGAATAGTAGATAATAATTGTACCAAACCACCTAATGCATAAAACTCAGCTTGCAATGGAATAATAACTGAATTAGCTGAAGCTAAAGCATTACGATTAACTAATCCTAAACTAGGTGGACAGTCAATAATAATAAAATCATATACTTCCTTTACGGGTTCTAATTTTTCTAATAAAATATTTCTTTTATTACGAGATTGCTCTAATAAAAATATTTCGGCTCCCGCCAAAGAAATGGTTGATGGTAATAAATCTACTCCTTGACAAACTTCAGTTTTAATTACTTTTTCCAATGGAACATCATGTACTAAAACATCATATATATCTTGTTCAACTTTATCAGAAGCAAAACCCATTGAAATAGTAGCACTACCTTGTGGATCCAAATCAATAAGTAACACTTTTTTATTTTTTATACCTAAACCTGCAGCAAGATTAGTAGCAGTAGTTGTTTTTCCGACTCCACCTTTTTGATTAGCAATTGCAATAATTTTGCCCATAATAATTACCTTTCTAAATTAATAGACTAATATTTTATCCTACTAATTAAGTTTAACACTAATTTTAATTAATATTATTTACAAAGGTTTACTTTTAATTTGTTGATAAGGTCTTGGATATTTTAAAGCACATAATTTATATTTTTGAAAATGAAGGATTGTTCTTTGACCATAGTTGTTTGGTAATTGAACAGTAAATTGATTAATTAACTTTGCACCCATTGTGTTAATACTATTTTGTGCCAACGCAAGTTCTTCTTCAACTTTAAGACCCTTATAAGCAATAAATAATCCTTCAACTTTAACTAATCCTAAACATAATTCACTTAAAATATTTAACGGTGCTAATGCTCTTGCTGTTACAATATCAAATGTTTCACGATATTGATGAGCAAATGTTTCTACTCTTTGATTAATTATATAAACGTTTTCTAAGTTTAGTTCAGTAATTACTGTTTTTAGAAATTGACATTTCTTTGTATTCGATTCAATAATAGTTAATTGTAATTTGGGAAAACAAATTTTTAAAATTATTCCTGGTATACCAGCACCACTACCAACATCACAAATATTTTGATCCTCCAAAATGATATTATTACTAATTAAAAGAGAATCATAGAAATGTTTATAATAAACTTCCATTTCTTCAATGATCGTTGTTAAGTTATATTTTTTATTTTCAGCAATTAAAATTTTATAATACTGACTTAATTGTTGTTCCATTATTGGGGTTAAAGTTAAATTAGTTAAACCTATAGCTCAATTTTTATTCATTGCTTACTCCTAAATCAATCATTTAATAAAATACTTTATTTAAAGTAGACTATAAATATAATGTTTTAAATAATTAAATTATATTTAATTATAATGTGGAATGGCAACACTTTTTAGGACTATTTTTTGGTAGACACTTGTTCTTGATATTTGATAGGAGTTAAGTAGTTTAAAGTGCTGTGGATTCTTATGTTGTTGTATCAATTGATATAATCAAATAATTCTAATTTTAATTGGATTAATGATGTAAAATTTTTATCATTAATAAATTCAGTTTTGAAAGTTTTAAAAGTTGCTTCAGCAACAGCATTATCATAAGGACAACCTTTTTTGCTTAAAGATCGAGTAATATTGAATGCTAATAAAAGATTATTAATAATTTTATTGTTAAATTCATTACCTCGATCACTATGAAATATTTGGATATCTTTTAAACAGCGATTTGATTGCATAAATGCTTGATATACTAGTAATGCATCTTTTTTAACCAACCTATGTCCAATAATTTCGCGGTTAAATAGGTCTATTAATAGGCAAATATAGTTTCATTTATCATTAACGTGAACGTAAGTTAAATCACTAACAATAACTTCATTTTTAACCCTATTATTAAAGTTTCTATTAACAAGATTGGTTATTTGACTATTATTGACTTTATTATGATGATTTTTTAATGATAATTTAGTGTATTTTGATATTAAATTATGCTTATTCATAATTTCTTTAATTTTTCTGCGTGATAAATAAATTTCTTGGTTTTCTAAAATTTTTTTTAATCTTCTAGTACCATAAACTTCTTTATTTTCTTTAAAAGCACTAATAACAGCTTCATCATACATATTATTTTTGATTTTATTTTCTTTTTTCTTTAAGTTAAAATAATATGTTGATTTAGATATTTTCAAAAAACGACACATTGTGCGAATTTTATATTTAACTTTATTTTTAGCAATAATTTCTACTTTCTGCCTATTATTAGTGCTGCTTGCTTTAAAATATCATTTTCCATTCTTAATTGTTTTAATTCTTTTCTTAATTTAATTAATTCATTTTCTTCAACAGAACGATTATCTTTAGTTTTAAAACTACCTGAATTAGTAAATTGCTTAATTCAATTATAAGTAGCTGCTCTTGTAACATTGTACTCTTTAGCAAGACAAGACACTGACTTACCGCTTTGATATAAAGCTACTATTTGTTTTTTAAATTCATCTGAATATGAGTTAATATTGGCCATAATTATACTTCCTTTCTTTTCACTAATTTGTTCACTTGTCTACGTAATTAGTGTCCAATAAAGTGTAACCCATCCAACACAGATTTCTAAAAAGCCTCCAGGAGGATATTGATCAGCTAATTTGTTGATTGCATTTACCATTACTTCTTTTTGATAATTATTATTAAATTTTAATTCTTGTTTTGTTTTTTTAGTTTTTTGATATCATTTTTGATTATATATTTTCCTTTTTGCTTTTACCTCGGATTTTTGCTCATATTTTTGCTTTCTTGCCTTCACTTCTGGCCTTTGAGCATATTCTTTCATTTTTTCTTTATTTTTTTGATATCACTCTTGATCATATTTTCTCCTTCTTGCCTTCACTTCAGGTCTTTGAGCATATTCTTTCTTTTTTGCTTTCACTTCAGGTCTTTGTTGATATTCTTTTATTTTTTCTTTATTGCGTTGATATCATTTTTTCTTATACTCTTTTTGTTTTTCGTTATTCATAAATTTATCACCTCTTAAATTTGTGTCATATTTACAATTTTTATTACTGTTTAATTTCTTTTGATCATCATAAATCAAAATCTTCTTTGAACTTTAAAATACAAGTAAAATATTTAATATATAAAATTAGCGATCTTTTAATTAAGATCGCTAATTTATTAAATATTTAAATTTGGATATTTGCGTTTTAAAAAAAATAATAAAACTTGAATATCAGCAGGACTAACACCAGAAATTCTTGTAGCATGACCAATTGTTAATGGTCTAACGCGCTTTAATTTTTCTCTAGCTTCACCAGTAATACTTTCTACTAAATCATAATCAATATCACTAGGAATTTGTTTTTTTTCTAAACTATTAGTTTGTTGCGCCATTTTTAGTTGCTGATTAATATACCCTGAATATTTAATTGTAATTTCTAATTCCATTAATTCATGATATTGTAAATCATTTATTAAAGGTAACTGTGAAGTAAACATTGATAATTTGACACCTGGGCGTTTTAATAATTCATAAGCAATAATATGATTATCGGGAATTGGACCTAAATTATTATTAATAATATACTTAGCAACTTCTGAATTGGGACTAACTTTAATAGTTTTTAATTTTTCAACAATATTGGACATTAATGTTTGTTGAATATTAAATTGCGATCAACGTTGTTCACTAACTAAGCCAACTTGATAACCATACTTAATTAATCTTGTTTGAGCATTATCATTTCGTAATAATAAACGATGTTCAGCTAAAGAAGTTAATAAACGATAAGGTTCAACTGTTCCTTTTGTTACTAAATCATCAATTAAAACTCCGATATATGCTTCATCACGCTTTAAAATTAATGGTTTTTCTTTTTTTATTTTTAAATGGGCATTAATTCCAGCTATTAAACCTTGACACGCTGCTTCTTCATAACCACTAGTACCATTAATTTGACCAGCACTAAATAAGTTTTTAATTAATTTAGTTTCCAATGTTGGTCATAATTGTGTTGGTTCAAAAGCATCATATTCAATAGCATATGCTCATTTTAATACTTCACAATTTTCTAAGCCAGATAACGTTCTCAACATTTTATCTTGCACATCAATTGGCAATGATGTTGAAAAACCTTGGACATAAATTGAATCCAAAGCAAGTGATTCTGGCTCTAAGAAAATTTGATGACGAGGCTTATCAGCAAAACGTACTACTTTATCCTCAATACTTGGACAATAACGTGGTCCAGTACCTTGTGCTTCACCATTATACATTGGTGATTTATCTAAATTATTATTAATAATGGTATGAGTTTTATCATTTGTATAAAGTAAATAACAAGGTAACTGTTTTGCTAATGGTGAAAAATTTTTAGTTTCATGTGAAAATGCTAAAGGTAAATCACTACCTAGTTCAATATTAGTTTTGTCAAAATCAATACTATTTTTTTTAATACGAGGTGGTGTTCCTGTTTTTAAACGTATCATATTAAAACCTACAATTTTTAATTGCTCAGAAATACCATTACTTGTTCTTTGACCATCTGGTCCTTCTGATTTCTTATTATGACCTTGTAAAGTTAAAGCTGTCATATAAGTACCAGTAGTTAAAATCACAATTTCACTTGTAATTTTTTCACCATTCTCTAAAATAACACCCTTAGCAGTGTTTTCTTCAATTATTAATGATTGTACCATAACTTCTAAAATTGTTAAATTTTCTTGTTTATTTATTGCATTTTGCATATATTGTGAATAAGCAATTTTATCAGATTGAGCACGAATAGCTCAAACTGCTGGACCACGTGAATGATTTAATAGTTTCATTTGCAAAGCAGTAGCATCTGCTGCTTTAGCCATTTCGCCACCAAGTGCATCAATTTCACGAACCACAACTCCTTTGGCTGGTCCACCAATAGAAGGATTACATGGCATTAATGCAATTTTAGTTTTATCAAGAGTAATAATAGCAGTTTTATGACCTGCTCGTGCAGAAGATAATGCCGCTTCAACACCAGCATGACCCGCACCAATTACAATAATTTCATAGTCATATTTCATTGATTTCACCTCCATTTCATAAAATATTACATTTCAAAATTAATAACATCAAAAATAAGAAATTTTATTTTTAATTTCTTTAGTAATGTTATCATAAACAAGCAAAATATTCATGCACTTTTTAGACTTTTATTAAATAAAAATTGAATTTTAGTTAATAATCTTCTCGATTATAATTGATTATATTTTATACAAGATATAAATATTATTTAAAGAATTAGTGCTGCACTTAAAAATAGCAACTGTTTTAACTAGTAATCATTAATACTAATTTAAAGCCAGTAATTACTTACTTTTAAGTATTTTATTTATTAGCACAAGATGTGTTTTTATTGAAAAGACACTTTTGTCATTAACATTAGTGACTGTATCCAATGGTGATAAAACATATGCAACATCTATTTCTTTTTCCATAACTGTAACCTCTTTTGTATACAATTTGACTTAAATAATTTATCTTAATATCCCTACATAAGTATAATTATAATGTTAATTTTTAAATTTGCAAATTTTTATTTACTATACCTTTAAACTTAAAAAGTATTTTTATATATAAAAATACATCTTATATTAATTAAGATAAAGAATCACCAAATAATCTCCCCATTTTAATATTAAGATTATTACATAAAGTTTTTAAATGGTAATGTTCACTGAAATGTATATTAATTAATTTATGTAAAGTGGTAACATCTGCCAATGGATCATGATGATCAAATTTAATTTGATTACTATGAGCAAGAGCACTTAAACGGTTATTAGGATAATCATATGTTCTTCTAAATAACTTAACTGAACAAATGTAAAAAAAATTAGGGCACTCTAAATCATAATGATTAATTAATGATCTTAAGATATTAATGTTAAAGTTAGCGTGATGAGCAATAACAACTGGATGGGTTACACTTTATTGGACACTAATTACGTAGACAAGTGAACAAATTAGTGAAAAGAAAGGAAGTATAATTATGGCCAATATTAACTCATATTCAGATGAATTTAAAAAACAAATAGTAGCTTTATATCAAAGCGGTAAGTCAGTGTCTTGTCTTGCTAAAGAGTACAATGTTACAAGAGCAGCTACTTATAATTGAATTAAGCAATTTACTAATTCAGGTAGTTTTAAAACTAAAGATAATCGTTCTGTTGAAGAAAATGAATTAATTAAATTAAGAAAAGAATTAAAACAATTAAGAATGGAAAATGATATTTTAAAGCAAGCAGCACTAATAATAGGCAGAAAGTAGAAATTATTGCTAAAAATAAAGTTAAATATAAAATTCGCACAATGTGTCGTTTTTTGAAAATATCTAAATCAACATATTATTTTAACTTAAAGAAAAAAGAAAATAAAATCAAAAATAATATGTATGATGAAGCTGTTATTAGTGCTTTTAAAGAAAATAAAGAAGTTTATGGTACTAGAAGATTAAAAAAAATTTTAGAAAACCAAGAAATTTATTTATCACGCAGAAAAATTAAAGAAATTATGAATAAGCATAATTTAATATCAAAATACACTAAATTATCATTCAAAAATCATCATAATAAAGTCAATAATAGTCAAATAACCAATCTTGTTAATAGAAACTTTAATAATAGGGTTAAAAATGAAGTTATTGTTAGTGATTTAACTTACGTTCAAGTTAATGGTAAATGAAACTATATTTGCCTATTAATAGACCTATTTAACCGCGAAATTATTGGACATAGTGTTGGAGTTAAAAAAGATGCATTACTAGTATATCAAGCATTTATGCAATCAAATCGCTGTTTAAAAGATATCCAAATATTTCATAGTGATCGAGGTAATGAATTTAACAATAAAATTATTAATAATCTTTTATTAGCATTCAATATTACTCGATCTTTAAGCAAAAAAGGTTGTCCTTATGATAATGCTGTTGCTGAAGCAACTTTTAAAACTTTCAAAACTGAATTTATTAATGATAAAAATTTTACATCATTAATCCAATTAAAATTAGAATTATTTGATTATATCAATTGATACAACAACATAAGAATCCACAGCACTTTAAACTACTTAACTCCTATCAAATATCAAGAACAAGTGTCTACCAAAAAATAGTCCTAAAAAGTGTTGCCATTCCAAAATTTTGATTAAATGATAAAGCATCATAAAACATTGCATGCATAGTTGTTACATTAACTACATCTCAGTTTGAAATATCTTGATTAAATTTTTTTGCTCCAGCAAACATTGAACTCATATTTGTTACGTGTGCAATATTTCAACTTGATAGATTTTGATTAAATGATGAAGCATTACTAAACATATAACTCATATCTACTACATTTGATGTATTTCATTTTGAAATATCTTGATTAAATGCTCTTGCATCCATAAACATATTTTTCAAAGATCTAATTTCTGATGGTAAATGATCAGATACTTTTTCTATTGTTACTGGCATTTTAACAACTTGAATTATTCCTTCTCGATTTTGAAAAAATCCAATTTGAATAACCTCTTTGCTATTTATATTTGATAAATCTACTTCACTCGTTTTCACTTGTTTTCCATCTTTGTCAATGTAAATTGTATCTTGCTGAATTTTATTATCTAAAAATTGAATTTTTTGTGAACTTGTATTTAAGATAACATTAGTTAAATTACCCGTAATTGCTAAAATACTTAATGTTGTTAATAATGATTTCATAATTAATCACCCTCCAAGTTTTCTCCAATAACTTCTTAAAATTTAAGAAGATAAATATATTTTAGTATTTTTTAAAAAAATAAATAAACAATAAGTTATAAAAAACAAAGCATTACAATTATCTTTAAATTTAAATTAAATAAAAAGTTATCAATGTACTTGCAAAATGTTCACCGATAACTAAACTATTTTTAAATTGAAACTATTTTTTATTATTAAATTAATAAATAAAATAAAATACCGGTACTAATGATATTGCAATTAATAATGATAAATATTTTTTCATAAATTAATCCTCCTCAATTTTTACCAATATCTTCTTAAGTTTAAGAAGATAAATATATTTTACATACTTTTAATTATTTTTTAACACTTTTTTCATAAAATTGTATACTAATAACTTATTAACTAAATCTATTGCACTATTTAAAATAATATAAATTTTAATATATAAAACACTTAAAATATAAAAAAATAATTAATAAAATGATAAAACAGAAATCATGTAAAATGTATAGTATAAATTTAAAGGGAGTTAATTAGATTATGCCAATTATTACAACTAAATGCTATATTTCATCATGTGAGAAAAAATATACATTTGACTCTTTATATCGTGATAAATTTATATATTGCAGCGGTAAATGTTATCAACAAGCATTCAATAATACAGTAACAAAATATACACAAAAATAATAAGTTAGTTTTGGAGAGATATTATGAAAAAAGAAAAATTAATAGAATTGATTAACAATAAAATATTATAAGGTTTTTAAAAATGAAAAAAAAGATATTTAAAGAAACTGTTGATGATAATTATTCAACAAAGAAAAGTATTAACTATTATAATAATTGAATGATTATAATTTTTTCATGATTAACAAGTGTAACTTTACTAATTAGTTGAGTTTTATGAATTATTTTCTTTAAAGGAGAAACTACTGATTTATTAATCCTTATTGATAATTTAATCACTAAGAAATTTTTTAAATTCAATTTAACTTTTCCAACTCTGACAATTGCAGTATTGGGTTTTGGTTTCATAATTTTAGGTGTTGTTGCCTTTCCTTTTATTTTTTTAAAAAATAATGATTTTATTTCCTTAATATTAACTAGAATTATGTTATGAATATCATTATTTTTTATTATTGGATCAATTTTATTTTTTTCCTTTGGTGGATATGTTGCTTTTTATAAATTTGCTTCTACGATAACTATTCGGAAAAAACTATTTTTCATTATTCCATGAGGATTAGAATTTTTTTATTTTATAGTTTTAATAATTTCTTGTATATGCTTTATTAAGAAGAATAGAAAAAAGAAATATATGTCACTAGAAGCAAAAGCACTATATTCACAAAATGAAATTAATCAAAATATAACTTCTTCAACAAATAATGAAGAAGAAACAATATGAACGCCACAACAAATTGAAGAAGTATGAAATAAAGGAGAAATTATCAATAATTTTAATCCACAATTATACCGTCGAGATTATGCGGGTGCCTTAATGTTTTGACATAATTTTATTGCACAACCGAAGCTTAATGATCCAATTGAAAGTTTAAATTGAACTATTGTTTATGAACGCCCCAGCACAGCAGATGGAACTAATTATATTAAAAATTTAGTACCCATGAATAATAATAATGCTGTTACTAAAGGTAATAATTTCCCCCATTGAACAACTTCAGTCACTTATGACAGTAAAAAAAATAAAAACATATTTAAAAAGAAGTCATGAAAACATAAAGAAAAAAATCAAATAGAATAAAAAAAACATATTTAAAAAACTAAGTATTTTAATACTTAGTTTTTTAAATAAAGATTAATTATCCAATTTTAGTTTTAGTTTCAACATTACTTGCTAATACTGTATCCAATACATCTTGACCATCACGGACCTGATGTTGTTCTGGATCAATGCTATGTAACATAATAATAACTTGATGAGCAACATTGATTTTCATACGATTAAATAATTTTGAAGCTTCCTCAATATAAGCTTGTAAGGGATTTAACTGCGCATAACCACGCAAATGAATTCCTGCACGCAGTTTACTTAAAGCATCAATGTGATTAGTTCAATATTGATCAAAAGTTTGTAAAACAACACTATTTTCAATTTTTTTTATAATAACATCATTTAATTTTTCTCTTTTTTCAAGATAAAAATTATAAGATTTTTCAACAATTAAATCAATATTTTCTTCAGTACTTAATCGATTTAACTTTTCTGCTATTAAATCATTAGGCTTAATTAATTTATTTTCAATACCTTTAACTAATTCATCATAATCAATAAACTGTTCTCTACCAACAACTTTATTAAAAATATTTAGTAAATCACGTGCTACTGTTCTGTGCATATTTTTGATTAAATCTAATAAATCATCAGCAAGTAAAATATTATCACGTTGATGATATGTAGCTTCACGATGCTGAGCAATAACATTATCATAATCTAATAAGTTTTTTCGTGCATCAAAATTCATACCTTCAATTTTTTGTTGTGCTCTAGTAATTGATCTAGTTAACATTTTTGATCTAATATAGTCTTCACCTAAACTTGCAAAAGCTTTTTTTAATTTTTCACCACCAAAACGTAACATCAAATCATCTTCAATCGAAACATAAAATCGTGAAAATCCAGGATCACCTTGTCTTCCGGCTCTTCCACGTAATTGATTATCAATTCTTCGTGCTTCGTTTCTTTCAGTACCTAATACAGCAAGGCCACCAAGTTCAATAACACCCTTACCAAGTTTAATATCAGTTCCACGTCCTGCCATATTAGTTGCTAAAGTAATTGATCCTTTTTCACCAGCTCTAGCAATAATATCAGCTTCACGAGCATGATTTTTAGCATTTAAAATCTCGTGCTTAATTCCTTCCAAAGTTAACATATTAGCAATTCGTTCTGATACATCAACATTAGCAGTACCAATCAAAATTGGTTGTCCTTTAGTATGTCGTTCTTTAACTTCTGCAATTAAAGATTTAAATTTAGCATTTAATGAAGCAAAAACATGATCGGGTTTATCTTCTCGAATAATTGGTTTATTAGTAGGAATCTTAATTACTCTCATATTATAAATTTTTACAAATTCTTCTTCTTCGGTTTTAGCAGTTCCTGTCATACCACTTAATTTATTATATAAACGGAAAAAGTTTTGATAAGTAATAGTAGCTACTGTTGTTGTTTCTTGTTGAATTGTAACATTTTCTTTAGCCTGTAAAGCTTGATGAAGTCCATCACTATATACTCTACCAGGCATTAATCTACCAGTAAACTGATCAACTAGCACAATTTCACCATCTTTAACAACATATTCTACATCTAATTTGAAAACATGATTAGCACGAAGTGCATTTTGAATATGATGAAATAATTCCGAGTTATCAATATCAAATAAATTTTTTAAATTAAACTGTTTTTGAGCTTTATTAACACCCGTTACTGTTAATGCAATTTGGCGTGATTCTCAATCAATTTTATAATCTTCAGGTATTAAAGTTTTTGCAAAAACATCTGATGCTTGATATAAAGGCGTACGATTTTTTGAACCACCAGAAATAATTAAAGGTGTTCTTGATTCATCAATTAAAACAGAGTCCGCCTCATCAATGATAGCATAATTAAGCTGACGTTGAACTTTTTCTGGATAAACCTTAACCATATTATCACGCAAATAATCAAAGCCTAATTCCGAATTAGTTGTATATGTAACATCTTTTAAATACGCTTCACGTTTTTGATTAGTAGAATGATCACGAAGACTAACACCAATAGTAATTCCCAAAAATTCTAAAATTGGTCGATTTAATTCAGCATCTCTTGCCGCTAAATATTCATTAACAGTAATAACATGAACACCTTTACTACTTAAAGCATTTAGATAAATTGGCATCACGGCAGTTAAAGTTTTTCCTTCACCAGTTCGCATTTCAGCAACATCACCATTATGAAGAACAATACCACCAATTAATTGAACAGGATATGGATGTAATCCACTAATTCTTCTTGTTGCTTCTCTAATTGTCGCAAAAGCTTCAACTAAAATATCATCTAAAGTCTCACCTTCTGCCAATCTGGTTCTGAATTCAACTGTTTTATTTGCTAATTCTTCATCTTTAATTTTTCTCATTGTTTCATCAAGGCTAATTATTGCCTTAACTTGTTTATTAATTTTTCGTAAAATTTTACGATCTCACATAAAGTAAATCACCATTTTTTTCTTTATTATTACTTATACTTATTATTACTTGTAAAGTAATAAAATCTTTATTATTTTAACATAAAAAAACTTAGAAAACTTAGTACCCAAAAAAAATTGTATTTATATTATATTTTTTTCTTTCTCTTCGAAGTTAGAAAAGGACGTATTTCAAATGTGGATATAATTTAATTTTCTTTAAATAAAAGATAAAATAAATTATTAATTTTTGTAATAATTACAACACATTAATTAAAAAAAATAAAGTATTTTGTGTCACATTTTTATTAATATAATTTAAAAATTCCTAACTATTTAGGTTTAGATTTATTAAATTTTATAAATTTAAACAAACACTTTTAATTTATTAATTCTTGCTTGCTTTAATTTTAATAAATTAAAAAATGCTTCTTTTGAATAAATTTTTGCATTATTATTAGATATAGATTTTATTAAATGATAAACATCACTTTCAGCACTACAAGCAATATTTCAAATAGCATTTTGATTTCTAATACCTTCTTTATTATTTTTAAAATATTCATATATTTTTTCATCAGCATTATTTTCTTTTAAATAATCTAATAATTTATAATAACAACCATTTAAAAATAATTCATAATAAGCATAATTTAATTTTTTATTATTTTCTTTTGTTCTTTTACCTTTTCCTACAATAAATACTTGTTTTAATTTTTGTAATGGATATCATTTATCTACAGCATAATCAATTTTTAAATAATTAGCAGTAGATTTAAGATAAGTTGCACCATCACCAGTTAATTTTAAATTTTCATTAGTATAACCTATAAAAATATTATCTAAATTAGTTATTATTGATTTACCAAATTCTTTTTTAGTAATTCTTTGACCTTTTCTAGTTGAAATAACAAAAATATATTTATTTTCTAAAACATGTCTATTATCAGTAGATTTTTCTAAATCAAAACCTAAACTAATACTTACCGTTCTGTGTCTAAATTTTCTTTTTTGCTTATTATCAATTAAATTATTATATGATTCATCTGATTGTATATAAATATAATCAGTTGGTAATATTTGTCTTTTTTCTTTTGGTAATTCTTGAACAAATATAATAGTTTCTTTTAATCTTCTACAAATAGCT
The DNA here is from genome assembly GCF_977110965.1 of Spiroplasma endosymbiont of Dactylopius coccus. Lineage (NCBI taxonomy): Bacteria > Bacillati > Mycoplasmatota > Mollicutes > Entomoplasmatales > Spiroplasmataceae > Spiroplasma > Spiroplasma endosymbiont of Dactylopius coccus. The sequence goes on from NZ_OZ373019.1 coordinate 1,849,380, forward strand.
GATAAAGATATATTTATTTTTAAATTATGTTTAATTATAGGATATGTAATATTATTAAAATCAGCATTAATTATTATTAATTTATTAACTCAATTTGTATAATTTTTATATTTATCAATATCAATATATATTCTTGTTGGAGTTATAATTTCATTTGTTAATTTATTTTTATATGTTCTTAATGGTAAATAAGATATTCCAAATTCGCTTTTTATTAAATGTTTTCTACGTTTTATTAATTTATATTTATTTCTATCATATTCATTTAAAAATCAATTATTATCATATTTTAATATTTTATTATCATAATCTAATAACATTTGTTTTTCATGATTAATTTTATGTTGATAGTTGTCAAGTTTTTCAGATAGTAAAATCATAATGCTTTTTCCTTTCTAAATACATGACTTTAAGTATAACAATAATTAACTGGTGAGTTTTGTAGTATACTTTAGTTAAAATGTTATAATTAGTATATAAATATTGAATATAGGTGATATAATATGCCAGCAAAAAGAAAAGAATTAGGTAATTATGATGTTACAATTAGTAATTATTTAAGAACTAAAAATAAAACATTAACACCACAAGGATTAAATAATGCACTTGGAATTGATAGAAAATTTATATTTGATTGCCGACGCAGAAGCAGTCCATGACAACGTAATTTTTTAAAAAGTTATGATAAAGCACGTAGTATTATTTCAACTCATATGTTAGAAAAAGCATTAGTAAAACCAGAATTAATTTATCAACATTGATTAAAATCTCATCCTAATGAATTTGATATTAATGAAGACGATGATGATATTTATCATAAGGATTACATGTAAAAGTAATAAAGAAACTTTTATAAAAATAACGAGTAATTAATTTTCCAAAAGTAGGACTATATATATTTTTATCAATAAAAGTTCAACTTCATTCTTTAATTGGTTCATTTGAAACTTTAATACGATTACTTCTAAACATAGAATTTTGTAAACGCTCATATCTATATGTTAATTGCTTTTCTGTTAGTGTTTCTTTTTCTTCTGCCATTATTATTTCATCAGTACGTGAACCCAAAAAACTTGACCCACCCGCTTCTTTTCCAAAAATTTTATTACCATTAGCATAACCAATAAAATCAATTTGTTGATTATTAGGAAAAATAATACATCCACCATCTTTGGTTATTTTTCATTTAATACCATGTGGATTATTAGGTAATAAATTAATATTATATGTATCTAATAAAACTTGACAAACATTCATTAATGCACCAATTGTCGTTTCACTATGAGTATTTTCATATCTTCTTACTTCTTGAACACTACTATCACTAAAATTACAACATATAAATAAATCAAATGCTAAACAGTTTCAAGTTTTTCTTGTTCCACGTGCAGTTGGTACAAAACGATAAAAACAATTAGTTGTAAAAAATTCTGCTCATTCATCACTAACAAATTGTTTAAAAATATCTCAACTAAAACCATAATTATTATCACTAAAATTAAGATTATATTTTTTATTCAGTTGTGCATAACTACTAATAAAAGCCATATTTTACTCCCTAATTTTTATAAGCAATACAATTAAATTATAACAAACAAAATTTAAAAAGGAACATTAAAAAATGTTTATATTACCATTCTCTAATCATTTTGATTGAGATAAACATGATTTTAATCAAGATGAATTAAGTTTAAAACAAACAGAAGAATTATTTAGAACCTGTTTGGAATCTTTTAAACATAATTAAACTAAAAAAGAGAATAATTATTTCTAACCTGACAGTTAATTAACATTTTATTTTCTTTGTCATTTTTTTGTTAAAAAGATTTTATCATTTGACAACTTATCGATTAAAAATTTATTTTTCAACTATAAAATAACATTTATGATATTAATTTAATCAAAAATAAGTTAAAAAAGATCCTAAACAGGTTCTTAGAATATTTATTTCTATAATAACAAGTACGGCATACAGTATTTTCAGTTTCTTTATTTTCAGTTTGTAATATATTATCCAACTTATCTAATCCTACTGCTCTAATATCATCAACAGTAAAATCTAATGCTTGTGATTGTTCATAGTCTTTAACAATACTTAATTCACTCTTTAACGAATGAATATAATTTAAAGCACGACTATTATATCTTTGTAAATAAGACCTAGGAAATCATAAACTAAAAGTCATAGTTTCACCACTATAACTAGGTGGTAATCCACCACGTTTAATTATTCGCTTTGTTTGTCTTTTAGATAATACAACTTTATTATAATCATCAACATTAGTATAAATATTTAGTTTAAACTTAACTAAAAATAACAAAATACGCATTCTTTTAACTTGAACAATATATTCCACTTTTTCACGTGCTTGCTTTGGTATTCTATCGGGGTGTTGCTCAATCATATACATAATTCCATTAAAATTATGACCTATTAACTTTGGATGGGTTACACTTTATTGGACACTAATTACGTAGACAAGTGAACAAATTAGTGAAAAGAAAGGAAGTATAATTATGGCCAATATTAACTCATATTCATATAAATTTAAAAAACAAATAGTAGCTTTATATCAAAGCGGTAAGTCAGTGTCTTGTCTTGCTAAAGAGTACAATGTTACAAGAGCAGCTACTTATAATTGAATTAAGCAATTTGCTAATTCAGGTAGTTTTAAAACTAAAGATAATCGTTCTGTTGAAGAAAATGAATTAATTAAATTAAGAAAAGAATTAAAACAATTAAGAATGGAAAATGATATTTTAAAGCAAGCAGCACTAATAATAGGCAGAAAGTAGAAATTATTGCTAAAAATAAAGTTAAATATAAAATTCGCACAATGTGTCGTTTTTTGAAAATATCTAAATCAACATATTATTTTAACTTAAAGAAAAAAGAAAATAAAATCAAAAATAATATGTATGATGAAGCTGTTATTAGTGCTTTTAAAGAAAATAAAGAAGTTTATGGTACTAGAAGATTAAAAAAAATTTTAGAAAACCAAGAAATTTATTTATCACGCAGAAAAATTAAAGAAATTAGGTAATGTTTAGTAATCTGTGTAACTTACAAAAATAACTATGTTTAATTAATTCTATAATAAACCTAGAAAGAGTGAATTACAGATGGCTAAAAAGCAAAATATTAATAATAATGATCCAATATCAAAAGCAGTAGATTTATTATTAGAAAATACTGAAGATTTAACAACAGTTTTTAAAGAGGGAGGTTTGTATAAAGAATTAACAAAAAGATTAGTAGAAAAAATGTTGAATTCTGAGATGCAAAATTATTTAGGATATGATAAGAATCAACATAGTAATAGTGACAATGCTCGTAATGGTATAAGTTCAAAAAAATTAATAACTCAACAAGGTAAAATTGAGATTGATGTACCACGAGATCGCAATAGTAATTTTAATCCTGTAATAATTGCAAAAAGACAAAGAAGATTTGATGGTTTTGATCAACAAGTTCTTTCTTTATATGCAAAAGGTATGACATTATCAGATATTAGAATGCAATTACAAGAGTTATATCATGGTGCTGATATTAGTGAAAGTGTTATTAGTCAAATTACTGATGATGTTATTGATGATGTAAAAGCATGGCAAAATCGACCATTAGATAGTATTTATCCGATTGTTTATTTTGATTGCATAGTAGTTAAAATACGACAAGATAAACGCATTATTAACAAATCTGTGTATATAGCTTTAGGAGTTGATTTAGAAGGTAAAAAAGATGTTTTAGGCTTATGAATTAGTGAAAATGAAGGTTCTAAATTTTGATTAGCCAATTTCACAGAAATGAAAAATCGAGGCTTAAATGATATTCTTATTGCTTGTAGTGATAATTTAACAGGAATGTCAGAAGCAATACAATCAGTTTATCCTAAAACAGAACATCAATTATGCATCGTTCATCAAATTAGAAATAGTTTGAAATATGTCTCATATAAGCATAGAAAATCTCTAGTTGCAGATTTAAAACCAATTTATACTGCATGTAGTGAAGAACAAGCAATGCAGGCTTTAGAAACATTTGAAAATAAGTGAAATAAACAATATCCTCAAATTGCTAAATCTTGATATAAAAATTGAGAAAATTTGATAGTTTTTATTAGTTATCCAACAGAAATTAAAAGAGTAATTTATACCACAAATGCTATTGAATCTGTTAATAGTCAATTACGAAAAGTTATCAGAAATAAAAAAGTTTTTCCTAATGATATGGAAAAATTGAAAATATTTTATTTAGCAATTGAAAATATAACAAAAAAATGAACAATGCCCATTCAAAATTGAAATACAGCAATTGCTCATTTTATGATAAAATTTGAAGATAGAATTAATCTTAACTAGTACTTTGTAAAACAAAGATACACAGATTTCTAAAAAGCCTCAGAAATTATGAATAAGCATAATTTAATATCAAAATACACTAAATTATCATTCAAAAATCATCATAATAAAGTCAATAATAGTCAAATAACCAATCTTGTTAATAGAAACTTTAATAATAGGGTTAAAAATGAAGTTATTGTTAGTGATTTAACTTACGTTCAAGTTAATGGTAAATGAAACTATATTTGCCTATTAATAGACCTATTTAACCGCGAAATTATTGGACATAGTGTTGGAGTTAAAAAAATGCATTACTAGTATATCAAGCATTTATGCAATCAAATCGCTGTTTAAAAGATATCCAAATATTTCATAGTGATCGAGGTAATGAATTTAACAATAAAATTATTAATAATCTTTTATTAGCATTCAATATTACTCGATCTTTAAGCAAAAAAGGTTGTCCTTATGATAATGCTGTTGCTGAAGCAACTTTTAAAACTTTCAAAACTGAATTTATTAATGATAAAAATTTTACATCATTAATCCAATTAAAATTAGAATTATTTGATTATATCAATTGATACAACAACATAAGAATCCACAGCACTTTAAACTACTTAACTCCTATCAAATATCAAGAACAAGTGTCTACCAAAAAATAGTCCTAAAAAGTGTTGCCATTCCAAAATCTTCCTTTTTTAAATCATGAACTTGATAATACTTCTCATGCATTTTCTGGTATTTCTTCTTCATTTTCTTTAAATAAATTATTAAATTTATTTACATAATTTTTAACAGTTCTAATTTCTGTTGGTATAATAGAATTTTTAAAACTATTTATTGGATTTTTAAATTTATTAATTTCATTTTTTAATATAGATAATTCACTTGGTTTTAATATACTTGTTAATTTTTTAAGTATATTTGGATTAAAAACACTATATGGTTGATGTATTTCTTTTTCACTAATATTTTCGCTATCAAATACTGCTTTTAATGATTGATTTTTATAATAAGTTTTTAAAGCATTTATTAATGCTAATTTAATATCATTACTTGCTAATGCATAATATATTCATTCAATAATTAAAGGTAACATTATAAACTCATATGACTATAATCTCATCTTAAATTTGATTCACTAATTTCACTAATAGCACCATATTGACTTATACTATCATTAATAAGATTTGCAGTTTCATTATTAAATGGTGTTTCTTGCATTTCTTCAATATGATTTGTAGTTTCCATAGGTAATAAATTATGAATTATTTCACTTGCACCAGCAATTATAGTAGGTATTGCATAAGCATTATTAAAATCATTATTAATACCCATAGCAACACCACTTGATATTAAACAACCACCAGTAGCCATATTTGCTATTTTACGTATAGTTTCAAATCTATTAGGAATTAATTCTGTAATTCCATTAATAAGATTTGAAATACCATAAGCATTTAAACTAAAATATGTATCTCAATCCATTAAATTATTAGTATTATTTTTCATTAATAATAAATCATCTGGAAAAGGATTAATTGGTGTTGTACTTGGAAATGGATTAGGAGTTGGATTAGGATTAATATTTATATTAGTAAATTTAGCATAATTAACTAAACCAATTGTTCCTAAACCTAATAAGATTTTTTTACTACTATTAATTAATTTAGTTTTAGTATTTGGTCTTTGATTTAAATTTCAAATATCTAAACCTAATTTTTTACCAAATAATAAACTATTAATTGAACCTAATACTGGATTTGCAATTACTTGACCATAATAAGCACTTGTACCAATCATTGCTGCTAATGGACTAATTGAAGAACGAATTATCTTTAATAAAGTATAATTATTTGATTGTATAGTTTCAGAAATTGGCATTTTCATTTACTCCTTTTAATAAATTAGGTTGTTTTTCTATTTTAATAATTACTTTACCTTCACAATGAATATTATCTCCTACACATATAGCATAAGTATCATGTACATCACTTACTATAAAATAATCATTTCTTAATTTAGGATATTCATCTAATAAAATTGCTCTAATATCATTACTTGTAGTTAAATCTGCTGGCTTTGGTGAATAAATAGTAATATTTGCTTTTTCATCAAAATATTTATAAATATATTCCATAATTATTTTTTAGAAAATTTTAATTCTATTTCTTCAATATAATCTTTATCATTACCAGTCATAGTAGCACTTTTTGATGTAATATTACTAAATGTTGCTTTACCTTTTTCATAACCATTATTACCAGCATTTATTATTGCAGTTTCTAATTCATCATTAGTTGGTGTATTACCAACCATAGTTATTTTTCCTAAATTTTTAAAATAAATTAAATCATTTAAACTAATTCTAAAATCATCAAAATCAGCAATTTTAAATGTTACTGGTACTTTTTCTCTTTCTGCTTCAGTTAATTTAATTCAATTAGTCCAACAACGTTTTTGAGCTTCTTTAATTTCATCAGCTGTTGGCATTTTTTCCATAATAATAAATGATAATCAACCACGAATTGCTGTTGTTATACCATAAAGTGCTTTACCTAATGTTTTTTGATTTAATGTATTATTATCAATTAAATTTACTATTTTTTGAAAACTATTAGGTTGTGCAAATGCATTTCTATACACAAAAACTCCTAATACTTTTTTTAAATCAAATGTTTTTTCTAAATGTAAACCAGTTTTAGTATCTTTAACCATATCTTTATTTAAAAACATATGTTTATATAAAAACATACCAAATACTGATTGTTTATATAATTGACCACTTGCTACAGTATCTGCTGCAATTTGACCATAATTTAATCTTAGAACCTGTTTGGAATCTTTTAAACATAATTAAACTAAAAAAGGGAATAATTATTTCTAACCTGACAGTTAATTAACATTTTATTTTCTTTGTCATTTTTTTGTTAAAAAGATTTTATCATTTGACAACTTATCGATTAAAAATTTATTTTTCAACTATAAAATAACATTTATGATATTAATTTAATCAAAAATAAGTTAAAAAAGATCCTAAACAGGTTCTTATACTTAAAGTCATGTATTTAGAAAGGAAAAAGCATTATGATTTTACTATCTGAAAAACTTGACAACTATCAACATAAAATTAATCATGAAAAACAAATGTTATTAGATTATGATAATAAAATATTAAAATATGATAATAATTGATTTTTAAATGAATATGATAGAAATAAATATAAATTAATAAAACGTAGAAAACATTTAATAAAAAGTGAATTTGGAATATCTTATTTACCATTAAGAACATATAAAAATAAATTAACAAATGAAATTATAACTCCAACAAGAATATATATTGATATTGATAAATATAAAAATTATACAAATTGAGTTAATAAATTAATAATAATTAATGCTGATTTTAATAATATTACATATCCTATAATTAAACATAATTTAAAAATAAATATATCTTTATCAACTATTTGTAGAAGATTAAAAGAAACTATTATATTTGTTCAAGAATTACCAAAAGAAAAAAGACAAATATTACCAACTGATTATATTTATATACAATCAGATGAATCATATAATAATTTAATTGATAATAAGCAAAAAAGAAAATTTAGACACAGAACGGTAAGTATTAGTTTAGGTTTTGATTTAAATAAATCTACTGATAATAGACATGTTTTAGAAAATAAATATATTTTTGTTATTTCAACTAGAAAAGGTCAAAGAATTACTAAAAAAGAATTTGGTAAATCAATAATAACTAATTTAGATAATATTTTTATTGGTTATACTAATGAAAATTTAAAATTAACTGGTGATGGTGCAACTTATCTTAAATCTACTGCTAATTATTTAAAAATTGATTATGCTGTAGATAAATGACATCCATTACAAAAATTAAAACAAGTATTTATTGTAGGAAAAGGTAAAAGAACAAAAGAAAATAATAAAAAATTAAATTATGCTTATTATGAATTATTTTTAAATGGTTGTTATTATAAATTATTAGATTATTTAAAAGAAAATAATGCTGATGAAAAAATATATGAATATTTTAAAAATAATAAAGAAGGTATTAGAAATCAAAATGCTATTTGAAATATAGGTTGTAGTGCTGAAAGTGATGTTTATCATTTAATAAAATCTATATCTAATAATAATGCAAAAATTTATTCAAAAGAAGCATTTTTTAATTTATTAAAATTAAAACAAGCAAGGATTAATAAATTAAAAGTGTTTGTTTAAATTTATAAAATTTAATAAATCTAAACCTAAATAGTTAGGAATTTTTAAATTATATTAATAAAAATGTGACACAAAATACTTTATTTTTTTTAATTAATGTGTTGTAATTATTACAAAAATTAATAATTTATTTTATCTTTTATTTAAAGAAAATTAAATTATATCCACATTTGAAATACGTCCAATAAAATTAATAATGCAACTTTAAATAATTTATTAATAAATCCGAATAAATCAAACTTACCACAAATGTAAAAACGATAGATTGCAATTACAATTTCTTTTATATTTAAAATCAATTTTAGGTCACCAAATTTGCCCATATACAAATGATTTAAAAATTTATATGGTTTAGTATTCACAAAATGTAAATCTTATATAACTTTAATTAGGAATTATTAATATCCATATCTTCAAGGATGATTTTTATTGGGTATATAAACTTTTTTAGTTTTTATTAAATTTTCTTTGATAATTGGTTTTAAAGCTATTTCTTTTAGTTCATACATTTGATTATTGTAACTAAGATATAAGTCATTAATAAATGATTTAAGTACAATTACATCAGTTCTAGGTTGTATATATTGAACTTTGTTATTTTTATAAGGAAAATATTTTTTACTATAATATGTTATAGTTGAACCACTATCTGTTTTTCTTTTAGAAAATCTTGAAAGATAAATATTTATTTCTTCTTGTGTAGGAGCTTTAATCATAGCAGATTTATTATCATCAATAGGAAAAGCAAACTGTTTATTAAAAAAGTTTATGTACGTTTTAAGAAATTGATTAGCTTCTTCTAAAGTTTTAATTTTATTAAGTCTTAGTTCGCTAATTAATCGACTTTGAAGTGTTCCAAATAAGCGTTCAATTCGACCTTTAGCTTGTGGAATTGAAGTTCTAATTATTTCAACACCCAAATCATTACAGCATTTTTGAAATTGAGTATAAGTGTCATTTTCTGTGTTTATTTTACCCGCATCGATTTTTTTCTTATATCCAAAAACTGTTCTGTTATCAGTATAAAATGCTTTTGGTATGCCATATTTAGTTAAAATTTGATAAAAGACATTATAATAACCATCTAATGTTTCTTGATGATCAAATCATAGCCCGACAATATTGCTTGTAGCATCATCAATTGCAGCATGTAAAAACGCTTTTGGTTTATCATTACCAAATCAATGATGATTACTTGCATCCATTTGAATTAATTCACCAAAATTTGTTCTACGATTTCTTGTTGGATGTAAGTTATTTTTCTTATTTTTATGTTTTTTTGGTGAAGTGAGTTTTTCTTTAATTAATATAGTATAAAGTGTGCTATATGAAATTTTAATTTTTTCTTCATTAATTAATTTCTCATGGAAATGTTGAAAATGAAAATTATAATATTTGGTTTTATACAAGTTTATAATTTCATTTTTAATTTTAATATTTGTTGCTTTATTAGAAATTTTATTACGTGATTTATGAATAAAACCAATTTTACCTTCTCTATTAAAAATTTGAATTAATTGATTAATTCTTCTAATAGTTAAGTTAAGTTTACTTTTAGCTTGATGCTTAGATAATTTTTTAATAGTAATGTCGTTTATAATCTTATATTTATATTTTTCTTTCATAGTCATGCTTCTTTCCATATTTATCACCAAGTATATTTAACTTCACTTTTGGGAAATTTTTACTCGATAACTAATAGGAAATTATCACTAAATAATGACATGAAATAGTTTTTAATTGTATTTTTTTTAAAAATATGTATAATCCTAAATATTAAAAGTTAATTTCTTTTAATATTATTTAATTTTAAAAGGTTATAACATACCACCTTGATTTTCAGATCAAGTTGGTATTTTTTGTTTTAAATATTTGAAATAACAATAATGAAATTATTATATTAATATTAAATTTAATAAAAAACAAAAAATAGGGAGGAAAATAATGCCAAACACATTTAATTTTAACAACATAACAAAAGGTCAACAATTAATAATTTTTTTTAATAATAATAAAACATTAATTTTTAAGACAGAGAATGCTTCGCAAGGTACAAGATTTGTCGTATTTGGTGAAACATTGGAAGGAGAAAAAGTATTAATTCCTGCTTTTACTGGAGCAGAATTAGATACTAAGTATCGCAATGTTAATGATAGCAGATCACGTCTTAACAATTGTACTAAATGGATAAGTAAACGTTGATTTGGAGTAACATCTCGCTTCCTTGATGTAGAAGAAATTTATTTATTAAATTCAGAAGGTAATTTAAGAAAATATGATGGTGCTTTTGATGGTAAAGTTTGTTTTGAAAAAAGTCAATTTTATGTTTCTGAAGAAGCCACTTATAACTTTAATGATATAAAAGTATTTTTCTTAAAAGCAAGAGTTAGAAATATTTTATTAAAAAATAATAGAGGAAAATTACCAATAGATGAAAATGTTTCACTTATTCAACAAGCATTAGCAAGAATTGGAGAAGATTCACAATTAGACACCGCTAGATTATTAACAATGAAAGAAAGAGTAACTTTATTTATTGAAGCAATCAATCAAATACCTGAGGCTATAGATCTTTTTGTTTATTATCAAGAATCAGAAGATAAGAAAATTTTAGACATTAATGATGTAATTTTACAAAGTGAATTATTACATAAGTTAAATATTAAAACTGGGTTAAATTTTACTAAAGAAGAGTTAACAAAATTTAAAATTAAGTTAGAAGTTATTGAAAATAATGAAGATGAAGATGATAATATTTTGAAAGTACAATTAAATCTTGCATATAAAGTTGATAATAATACCTGAAGCGCAAACTTTTCTTCTTCTGAATTCCAAATTAAAGCTAAAAGAAAAAATAAAGTAAGTTTATTATTTAATTTACATTGTGGTAAACTTTCAATGATTTCGGTTAAATCAATGTCTATACAAGAAAAGGAAGCATCTTTTTTTTCTAAATTAGATTTTGAAATTAAAAAAATAGATAATGTAATAGAAGAATTTATTAAATTAAGTAATGAAGATAAAAGAACAGTTAATGCTTTATTACAAACACAGCAACAATGAGAAAAAAATATTGCTGATTGAAAAAATGAAAAAGAATTATCTGATACAGAACGTTTAGCAGGTATTAATAAAGATAAAAAAGAATTAGAAAATGTAACTAAAAAAATCGAAGAAATTTTAGTTAAAAATGAAGAACATAAACAAAAAACACTTAATAGTTTACTTATAGATATGAAATTAGTTAATAATTTACAAATGTTAAGTTATTTACAAAAGAGTTTATTTTTAAAAAGTAAAGAATATTTAATAGCAAGTGATGTTTTTTATCAGGTACATAATTCATTTTCACTTCTTTCAATGCAAAATATTGAGAAATATGTAAAAAGTAAAAATCCAGATAACATTTCTCCTCCTATTGGTTCAATTGCTGAAATTGATAATTTATTAAATGATAATTTTTCTGAATTTGTTGAAATATATAAGTTATTACCAATTGAATTTCAGAGTAGACCAGTCTATATTGTTTCTAAATTATTAAATCTTTTAGATAACTTTAAAAAAATAGAAATGAGTAAACTTTTAGGACAAGAAATTATTATTGATGAAGAACATATGGCAAAAGTTTATCTTTCTCTATTAAACTTTTCAGATTATGAAGGATCTTTTTCACAATTTGTATGATTAACCAATGATTTAGAAATAAAATTATCAAAGTCTGTAAAAAATAGTAAAGAATTTAAAGTATATAAACAAGAATTAGAAGACTTAAGGGTTAAATTTTGAAAATCGTATGATTTTACTACATTAATTAATGAATTAGTAAATGTTTATTTTCCTAGTGAAAAACAAGAAATTTTACCTAAATTTAGTTTAGAAGAACACTTTTTATTAGAAGAACAAATATTACAAACTAATATTCTTAAAGACAATGATAGTCATAATATAGCAAAATTAAAACTTATGAAAGCTAATAATATATTAAAAACAAATCAGAAACTATCAGAAGGTTTTCAAAAAGAATTATCTGATGCATTTCAAATTTCAGAAGAAAGAGCAAAAATAAATTTAGGTAAATGAGAAGTTAATGATATTATTGCAGTTAATAGTTTGGTTAATATTGATGGTATTAAAGAAAATGAATTAGTCTATTTTAAGGTTTTACAAAAAAATAGAGATAATTTTACTGTTATTATTCAATATTTAAACTCAAAAAAAACATGAGACTATAAAATAAGAGATATTACAATTAATAATTGTAAATCATTTAATTTTACTTTTTCTAAAGAAAATCTAAACTTCCCAAGTCAAGAAGAAATCATTGATTCACAAACATTAATAAATGATTATATAACTTGAAAAGATAAAACAATACCAGAATATGTATTATTATTACTGGAAAAACTTAAAAAAATTAATGATCCAATTTTAGGTTTTGTAAAAGTTAATAACCAAAATTCTTTTAATGATTGAGAATGAGAAATTAATTTGCAAAAAATTAAAGAAAAATTATTAGAGATTATTGATAAAGAAATAATGAATGATAAGCAGTTAATAGAAGAAGGTCAATTGACACATTTAGAACGTTTAAGAAATAATGAAGATTTAAGATATGTTATTAGTAATAATATTTTAACGTTTGATTTTACTGAAAATAGTAAAGAAAAAATTAAAAGTTTAAAAGAAAATGTAAATAAAATAAGTGTTATATTTGATATTAGTTATCATTCAAATTTTTTAGGCAATTATAAGAAACAAACATCTGCAATTAATTTTAAAATTAATAGAGATAGTTCAATTGCAAAAAAAAGATTAGCAGCCATAAAAGAAGAGGTTAGCAAGATAAGAAATTCAGTAGTAGTAGTTAATAGTAAGATCAGAACCGTAACTAATGATTTACATGACTTACACAATAGTATTCTTAATCTTTTACAAACTAAAAAACAAGAATGGGAAACATTAAGTAATCATACAAATTTAAATGTTCAATTTCAAAATCAACGAGTAATAGCAAAATTAAAATTAGATATTGAACAACTTAATGAACAATTAGTTAATATTAAAGATAAAATTTTTAAATTAAGTGCCCAAAAAGTAGAAAATTCATTGTTTTATAATGATTATATAACTTTTATTAGATATTATGATCGAGTTACCGAAGATACACCTTCAGATATGAAAAAATATTTGTATTGAGATAAAAACTATCAAATTATTAAAAATAAGTTAAAAATATATAGTGGTTATAATAATTTTGATCATTATGAAACAGTATCTTTAAATAAAATTAATAATATTAAAGATATTGACATTGAAAATTGTAAAAAATCTTTAGTAGAATTATCAAAAACAAAATTTAAAAAACTTAGTTGATGACAGAAAATAATAAATAAAATATCTTGAACATGAAAAAAAACAAAAATAGCTACTAAGACAGTTAAAGAAAATAATACAAAAAATTTTGGAACTTTAATTGCAAATTTAAATGATAATAAAACATCAATAGATGAAATAAGCGTACCTTATCAAAGACAAAGTATACCAGAACTATTACCAACATCTGAGCCTTGAGATGAATTAATAATTGAAAAAAAACCTAAATTATCACGTTCAAATAGTACTGATAGTGCGATAAGTTCACTTTCTTCTGAATTTGAAGAAAATGATTATTCTATTATTGATAACGATAAAATATTAAGAGAACTTAATAGTTATAGTTTTCCACAGTATAGTGATTTAGAAAGCAGTACTGAATCATCTCGTCAAGAATTTAATCATTGTCTTACTAGAACAGCATCTAGTGATAGTGGCATTTGTTCTGGTCAGATTACTCCTAAACCAGTTAGTACAAATCCTTTTGATGATGAAAGCGATGATGAAGAACTTGCTGGTAATACTATTAATGAATCTAATAATTTAGTAAATACTGTACCATTACCATCCAAATCAACTTCAAAATTAAATTTTTCTTAATTGATAATTAATTTTATATTTTTCTTTATAATTTATATGATACGATGTAATCATATAAGTAAAAGAAACAGGTGTATATTATATGTTAACTGCTGGTATCGTTGGTTTACCTAATGTAGGTAAATCAACATTATTTAAAGCCATTACCAATTCACAAGTATTAATTGAAAATTATCCTTTCGCTACTATAAAACCAAATATTGGTAGCGTTCCAGTCAATGATTCAAGAATTTTAAATTTAATAAAAATCTTTAATCCACAAAAAATTGTACCAACAATTTTAGAATTACATGATATTGCCGGACTTGTCAAAGGTGCTAGTAAAGGTGAAGGATTAGGTAATCAATTTCTTGCTAATATTAGAACAGTTGATGCAATATGCGAAGTTATTCGTTGTTTTGATGATATTAATGTTAGTCATGTTGAAAATAAAATTGATCCAATTAATGATTTTGAAATTATTGAATTGGAATTAATGTTAGCTGATCAAGAAGTAATAAGTAAACGAAAAGAAAAAGTTCGTAAAAAATCGCAAATAACTAGAGATAAACAAGGTATTGCTGAGGTAGCTTTATTAGAAAAAATTAATAATGAATTAAACAATGGTATTGCTATTCGTAATCAAAAGTTAAGTTCAGAAGAATTACTAATGATTAAACCTTATAATTTTTTAACTGCTAAACCAATAATTGTTATTGCTAATATTAATGAAAAAGATTTAATAACTAAAACCAATAAATATGTTGAACAATTACAACAATATATGAGCAAAAAAAATATTACTGTAATTGTTGTTTGTGCTAAGACAGAATGTGAACTTTCTGAATTAGAAGCAGAAGAAAAAAAAGAAATGTTTAAAGAGTTAAATATTTTTGAATCAGGAATTGATCAAATTGTATTAGCAACTTATAAACTATTAAATTTAGGTACTTATTTTACTGTTGGACCCAAAGAAGTTCATGCTTGAACTTTTATTAAAGGAATGAAAGCACCAGAGTGTGCTGGTATCATTCATACAGATTTCATGAAAGGTTTTATTAGACTTAAAGTTTATAATTATCAAGATATAGAATTATTGGGTAGTGAAAAAAATGTTCAGGAAAAGGGAAAAATGAGAGTTGAAGGTAAAAATTATATAGTTGAAGATGGTGATATTTGTCATTTCCTTTTTAATGTTTAGTTTTAAGATAATATTAATTATAAAAAGGTTATAGTTTTGTTATAATTAATTTGAAAATATACTAGCAAGAAAGGAAAAAATTATTATGTTAAAAAGTAATTTACAAAATCCTGATTCTGACATTCAAGAAAACAATTATGTTCCAAATAAAAAAACTAAAAAGTTTGATGTTCTTAATAAAATAAAAGTTTCAAGGGCTTTACTTTTTTGATCACCAATTGTGCAAATTATTGGTAGTATTGCTTTTTTAATACTATTAATAGTTAATGCATTTGTTGGGCAAAAAATGGGGTTTGAATTTAGTAAACTGCAATTAGCTTTATCATTATCATATGTTGGAATTGCAATTTTAGTCAGTATTATTTGTTTTATGATACCAGCAAAGAAACTTAAAGAGAAATCTTCATTTAGAATTACTGCTATTTCAACATTAATATTATCAACATTAATGTTAAGTGGTAGTCTAGTTTTTTGATCAATACCAGTATTACTATTTTTTTCATTAATATCATTAATTGTATGAATATGTGAAGTAATAGCAGCGATTATTTTAATTTTAGTAGTTGAAGAATTGCCTAATGAAAAATAAAGTAGGTGAAAATAATGAAAATTAAAGATTTAGATAACATTAAAAACAAAGAAACATATTTTATTCCATATGAACAAAAGACTAAAAATGCATATTTTGTTTATTTGGCAATATCAATAGTTCTTTTTTTATCAGTTTTTATTTTTTCTTTATTTGCTACTATTAATGTATCAAAATATAAATTATATAATGTAAAACTTACTGATTTTAATTATCCTATTTTGAATTTATTTTATGCTCCAATTGTTTGTTTAATTGCAATTACTGTAAGTATGATTTTATTAATATTTGCTCCTAGAGTAAGTATTGTCTCTTCAAAGTATAGCAGTAGAATGTTTTATACTGCTTTTTGATTATTAATTCTTAGTGTAATGTTAAGTTCAGAAGTACAATTAACTTATATTTCACAATCTGGAATATTGTATAATGAAAATTATCATTGAATTAATCCAATTATTGCAAGAATATTTATTATTTTTAGTCTTTTTTTAATTTTGATTACACAACTATTTTTTTGAATTATGCGTAGAAAGTTTACATTTATGAACTCAGATTATGAAATTTATACTACTAGAAGTATGGAAAAAAAACAAAGACGAATTAGAAAACAAGAATTAAAAAAAATTAAAAAACAAGAAAAGGAATTTAGTAAAAAAACTTTAAATATTAAATAAAAGGGGGGGCAGATTTATGAGAATTCGTAATTGGTGGTTTATTAGTTTTTATTTATTATTAAGCACATTTATTATTTATGAATTATTTTTTTTAATTGCTTTGTCAAAAAATACAGCTTTAAAAGATTTATATTATTATGGTTTTCAAATTGCAGAACCTTCACCAAGTTTTAATCCTTCAAGTTATACTGCAATTTATTATTTACCAGTAATAGGTTTAGTTGTAAGCAGTTTCGGTTTGATTAGTTGTATTTTTACGGCAAGAGTTTTTCTTGAAAAATCTCCTCGTTTTAAATTTGTATTTTTAGTTGTAAACTTTATAATTTTTGTTGTTGGATTTTTGATAAGTTTTTCTGGTCAATTGCTTTATTGTGAATGAAGTAATGATAGTGCACAAATAATACCTAATAGAGGAGGAACGATTGAAGTACCAAGCTTTTATTATAGAAATTGAGTTTCTTCAACTATTGTTTGATCAATTTTTGGTTTTTATTTTGCATTACTTGTTGCAGCAGTTATTTTATTACTTAAATTAAATTTAATTAATGTTCAAACATATCACTTTTATCGTCAACGTATTGAAGCAGCAATTGATTTTGAACCAGAATTAAAACAACCATTACCAAGTTCTAATGAATTTGATCCAAATGATACACAGACTATTACAATTTTTCTTGATGAAGAAGTAAATGAAAAATTACAATCAAAAACTAATCGTAAAAAAGCATTGAAATCCTCTAAAAATAATAAAAAAAAATTAAATTCTAAAAATAAGACTAATAAAGTAGAAAAAAAAGTTAATAAGATTAAAAAATCTTAAATTAAATAAAGATGGTGAAAATATGAAAATTCGTGTACGATATGCACCTAGTCCTACTGGGTATTTACATATTGGTGGTGCTAGAACAGCATTATTTAATTATTTATTTGCAAAAAATAACAAAGGAGATTTTATAGTCAGGATTGAAGATACTGATTTAGAACGTAATATTGAAGATGGAATTAGTTCACAATTAGATAATTTACGTTGAATGGGAATAATTCCTGATGAAACTATTGATTTACCAGGTAAATATGGTCCTTATAAACAAACTGAACGTTTAAATATATATATTCAACATGCATTAATACTAATAAAAGAAAAAAAAGCACATTATTGTTTTTGTACACCTCAATATCTAGAAGAAATGCGTAAGAAACAAGCAGATAAAAATATTTTAGCTTTCCAGTATGATGGAACATGTTCAAAATTAGAGCAGTCTGTAATTGAAGAAAATTTACAAAATAAAATTTCATATGCTATTAGAGTTAAAATCCCCATTAATAAAAGTTATAAAATTAAAGATTTAGTTCGTGGTAATGTTGAATTTAATTCAGTAGACTTAGGAGATTATATTATTATTAAATCAAATGGAGTGGCTACTTATAATTTTGCTGTTGCTATTGATGATCATTTAATGGAAATAAGTCATGTTTTTCGTGGTGAAGAACATTTGTCAAATACACCAAAACAATTAGTTATTTATGAATATTTTAATTGGAAAATTCCAATTTTTGCCCACTTAACATTAATTGTTAATAATAAACGTAAAAAATTATCAAAACGTGATGGTAGCATTATCCAATTTATTCATCAATATCGTAAAGAAGGATATTTGCCAGAAGCAATTTTTAATTTTATTGCTTTATTAGGATGAAGTTCGCATGAAGAAAAAGAAATTTACACTAAAGAACAATTAATTAAATTATTTACCCCAAAATATTTAAGTAAAGCACCAAGTATGTTTGATCCAGAAAAATTAGTGTGAATGAATAATTATTATATTAAAAGATTAAATGTTGAACAATACTTAGATTTAGTTACACCTTTTATTAAAGAAAAATATAATTGAAATAGCAAAACTATTGAATGATGAAAAGAAGTATTATTAATTTATCAATCACAGTTAGAATATGGTAGTCAAATTAATGAATTGGTAAGTTTATTTTTTAAAAATAATTTTAAGGTAGATATAGAAGCAAAGACTTTTTTGAATGATAATGAATGTAACTTAGTTTGTACAGCATTTATTAAAAAGATTATTGATTGTAAAAATTGAACTAGTGATAATATTAAAAACATTATTAATGAAGTTAAAAAAGAAACTAATGTTAACGGTAAATTATTATTTATGCCAATTAGAATTATTACAACAGGACAAATGCATGGACCTGATTTAGTTAGCACCATTAAACTATTAGGTTATGATACCATTATTAATAATGTGAAATTAAATTTTAAATATTAAAGAAAAATAAATATTATTACTTACTTATACTAGAAAATATAATATTTGCTTTTGTTATAAATAAAAATTATAAAATTGTTCTTTTTACTCAAAATAATTACTAAAATAGAAGAAAAATTTTATATTATGTTACTATTAAAATAAAAAATTAATAATACCTAAAATTTATAAGATATTAATGAGAGGTTAAAATTTATGTCAAGCAATAATTATAAAGTAACTTTTATTCGTGACGCTGTACACAAAAATATTAATATCAGCGAACCCGTTATTCAGGCATTAATATCTTGTAAAGAATTTCAAAGATTAAGATGAATTAATCAACTTGGTGGTGTGCAAATTGCTTTTCCTAATGCAACTCATACTAGATATGTTCATAGTATCGGTGTTTACCATATATTAAATCGTGTTCTTAGTGAAGTTGAAGGCTCTTCTTTATTAACTAAAGAGGAAAAAACAAACATTAAAATTGCTGGTTTATTACATGATTTAGGACATGGTCCTTTTTCACACACTTTTGAAAAAATCATAAACCTTAATGTTAATAAAAAAGAAAATTTTACTCATGAAGATTATACTTGTGCTATTATTAATGATAATAGTACTGAAATTAACATGATTTTAAAACAATTTAATATTAATATTAATGCTATTATTGGTATCCTTAAGAAGGATTATAAAAATTATCCTAAATATCAAATTCAATTGGTATCATCGCAATTAGATTGTGATCGTATTGATTATTTAATGCGTGATGGATATTTTACAGGAGTTGGTTATGGAAGTATTGATATTGATTGAATTATTACGAATATGATAATTGATATTAAAGAGGGTTTAGTTTTTTTATACAAGGCAATTTCTGCTATTGAAAATTATTTAATCACAAGGTTCCATATGTATTCTCAAGTTTATTATCATAAAAGTGGAATTCTTTTTGATCTTAATTTACAAAAATTATTTTCAAGAATAACTGAATTATATTTTGATAAAACTTATTCATTTAAAGTCAATATTCATGATTTTATTGCTATTTTTGAGGGAAAAAGCGTTGAAATACAAACATATTTAAATTGAACAGATGCTACTTTAATTAAGTTAATGCAAGATATTATTAATTTTGAAAAAGATAATGAGTTAGTAAAAATATCAAAAGTAATTTTATTTTGTTTTAACTGAGAAAATGAATTGTTGTTATTAACAAGTAAAAATAACACTAATGTTATTGGCGTTAAACAAGATTTAAAAAATGTACTTTATTATTTTAAAAAAGATCCAATTATTATTAAAACAAAAAACGAAGAATATATTACTTTAGAAAAAATCTCACAAATTTTGCAAGATCCAATTAAAGCACCAAATACAATTTATTTTTTAAAAAAGAAATAGAAATTTAAAAGTATTATAAAATGAGGTAATTATGAAAATTTTAAAATCAATTAATAAAGTTTTTGAGTATCCAAATATTTTAGATTTAACGCCAGGAGATTTTTACTTAAATTCACATGAGTATCATTTAGCAACGCAAGAAGTAATAGTGATATTGGGTGTATTAATTAATAAAGAAAAAATTGAAAATGCTATTAAAACTTTAAATTTTACTTGAATAAATTTTAAAGAAAAAGTAATTGTTTATTTTTCTATTTTTGCCTACCTTATAATAGGTAATGAATATAATGATTTAAAATCAGTTAAAATAAATCAAATTAAATTTAAAGATAATACGTTAAAAATTAAATTTAAAGAAACATTACTTACAATGATTAATAAATTTCCAAGAACTTTGCATTTAACTAATGTTTTGGGTAATGATAATGATCGCGCTAATATGTATGCAGTTAACGCTATTTTAAATATTAAAAAAGGGATTGGATATGATAATTTTCATATTACTCTTTTTTCAGTATATCAATCGTTAGAATTAAAATTAAAGCATTGTTTAAGAAAATATATTCAAGTTGAACCTTCAGCTAGTAAGAAAAAATTTAATTTTCATAATTTAATACGATTGATTAAATTAATTAGTACTACAAGAGTTGAAAGTGAGGAAATGAGTAAAATATTATTAAACTTAAGAGAACGTTTGCGTTATTTTGAACAAATTAATCCTGGCGGTCAAGCAGCAAGATATGAAGCTGAGATAAATCATAATTATTTTCATAATTTAAATTCGTATATAATTAATGAACAAGAATTACTAAGTAATTTTGTCAAGGCTTTAATTTTATTACAAGAATTATATTTAAAATTAATAGAATTATATAAAGATGATAATACTAAAGTTAAAATGCAAAAAAAAATTGATTTAGAATTAGTTAAAGTTTCAGGAATTAAAATCGAAGATGATCCAAAAAAAATTAATGATAAATTAAGAAATGTGCTTGATAATCAAATTTTTGGTAACTATCAAGAATTAATTGATTTAAATTACAATGATGTTACTATTTTGGAATTTTTAATCAGAATTGGATTTATACAGTATGTTAATGATACAATTGAACAACTTTTATAAAAAAGTATTTATTTTTACTTTTTTATATGATATAAATTAAATTTATGAGTATAATATTTTAGATATTGAAAGGGGTCTGAACTGTGGACAGTTATGTTATTAATGAACTCACTACTATTATTCTTGATGCAGTAGCATTTGCAAATTATGAAATAGAATTGAATCAGGTTGTTATTGAAATTAATAAAAATAATGACTTAGGTGATTATTCTACATCAATAGCAATGATATTAGCAAAAAAATATAAACAAAAACCATTAGACATTGCTGAAATTATAGTTAAAAATATTCATCAGAAACACCCATTAATTAAAAAAATTGATTATATTACTCCTGGTTTTATTAATATTAATATTAATGTTGAAGTATTTAGTTTGTTATTAATGAAAATTATTAATGAGAAATCATTATATGGTCAATCTAATAAAAAAAATATTACTTATAATATTGAATTTATTAGTGCTAATCCAACCGGACTTTTACATTTAGGACATGCACGAAATGCGGCTATTGGTGATAGTTTAGCTAATATATTAGAACATAGAGGATATAATATAGTTAGAGAATACTATATTAATGATGCTGGTAATCAAATTAATGTTTTGGCCAATTCAATTTTCATAAATTATCAAAATCTTTGTGGCAATGCTGTTGAATTACCAAAAGAAAGTTATCGTGGTTCTGAAATTTTAGCTGCTGCACAATCATTTTTGAAATTAAATGGTAATAAATTTGCAAATAAACCTTTTGATGAAACTTCTTCTTTAATTTTTAAAGAATTTGGTATTAATTATATGCTTTCAGAAATTAAAAAAGATTTAAAAAAATTTAAAGTTAAAATTAATATTTGATTTTCTGAATCATTTTTATATAAAGAAAATATTATTTCTAATTTAATCAAACAATTTGAAATGCAAGGCAATACTTATCAACTTGATGGTGCTATTTTTTTAAAAACTACTTTATTTGAAGATGATAAAGATCGTGTAATTGTTAAGAAAGACAAAACTTATACATATATGCTTCCTGACTTAGCTTATCATCATATTAAATTTCAACGTAGTGATGTGTTAATTAATATTTGAGGAGCAGATCATTATGGCTATATTCCAAGAATTAAAGCGGGATTATATATGCTTAATAATGATGCCACTAAACTTGATATTTTATGTATGCAAATGGTAAAGGTTATTGATAATGGTAAAGAACAAAAAATGTCAAAAAGAGCAGGAACATCAATAACTTTAAGACATATGATAGATTTAATTGGAAAGGATGCTTTACGTTATTTTTTAGTATCAAGATCAGTTGAATCACATCTTGATATTGATTTAGCACTTGCTAAACAACAATCTAACGAAAATCCTGTTTATTATGCTCAATATGTTCATGTGCGTATAAATCAAATTATAGAGAATTATCCAAAATTTGAAATTGCAAATAGTATTAATTTATTAACAGAACAAAAGGAAAAAGAATTATTGATTACATTAGATGAATATATAATTATTTTGCAAAAAATTGAAAAACAGCATCAGCCACATTTGCTTACAAATTATATTCAAAAATTAGCTAAGTTATTTCATTCTTATTATAATAAACATAAAGTTATTAGTGAAGATCAACAATTAACAATTCAACGATTAACATTAGTTTTAGCAATAAAACAAATAATGGCAAATGCTTTAAATTTAATTGGTGTGGATGCGCCTAAAAAGATGTAAAAAATATATTTTTTATTATTTATAATATACAATTTAGAAGGTGATTAAGAAATGCAAAACAAACAAACATTAGTAGAAGTAGCATATAGTTTTTTATGCAAAAAGAAAAAAAGCAGTTTTAATGAAATTTGAACACATGTTAAAAAACAATGTAATATTTCTAAAGAAGATGAAGAAAAAATTGCTGGTGAACTTTATACTGGAATTATTTTAAATACCAATTTTTTCTTAAAAAATGATAAACTTTGATATCCACGTAATGAAGTCTCATTAGAGGAAATTAAAGAACATATGACAAGAGTAGAAATTCCAAGTAATACAAAAGAAGAAATTGATAGTACTGAAACAGTTACAGATAATGATGAAACTATAGATTTAAATGAAGACGTAGAATATGAAGATGATGATTTAAATACCATTAGTATTCAACCATTAGAAGATAGTTATGATGATGAATAATAATGATATTATTAATTAATATTTAGGAGAAAACTAATGAATTCAAAGTATATATTTATTACTGGTGGTGTTGTATCATCTTTAGGTAAAGGAATTACAGCAGCATCGCTTGGTCGTATATTAAAGCAAAAAAATATTAAGATTTTTATGCAAAAATTTGACCCTTATATTAATGTTGATCCAGGTACTATGAGTCCTTATCAACATGGTGAAGTATATGTAACTAGTGATGGTGCTGAAACTGATTTAGATTTAGGTCATTATGAACGTTTTATTGATGAAAATCTGACTAGAGACTCCAATATTACTGCCGGAAAAGTATACCAAACTGTTTTAAAAAAGGAACGCGATGGTTTTTATGAAGGGAAAACTGTACAAGTTGTACCACATGTTACTGATGAAATTAAAAAACATATTTTTAATTCCGCAATTAATAGTAAGGCTGATGTTATTATTACCGAAATTGGTGGAACAGTTGGTGATATTGAATCATTAGCTTTTATTGAAGCCATTAGACAAGTTAAAAACGAAAAAGGTCATGAAAATGTTATTGTTATTCATACTACATTAATTCCTTATTTACATTCGGTTGGTGAATTTAAAACGAAACCCAGTCAACATTCAGTAAAAGAAATATTATCATTAGGTATTCAACCTGATATTTTGGTTTGTCGTAGTGAAACTATGCCACCTGATCATATTTTTGATAAATTATCTTTATTTTGTAATATTAAACGCAGGCATGTTTTAGCAATTCCTGATTGTGATAATATTTATAAAGTGCCATTATCTTTAGAACAACAAAAAATTGATGAAGTAGTTTCAGAATTATTAAAATTAAATAAAACTAAACCAGATATGTCAGAATGAGATACAATTGTTAAAAAGTTAGATAATATTAATCAAGAAGTTACTGTTGGTATTGTGGCAAAATATTCGAATTTAAGTGATGCTTACTTATCAGTAATTGAATCATTGAAAATTGCAGGTTATAGTCTTAATACTAAAGTTAATTATAGAATTATTAACGCTGAAAGTTTAGATAGTAAAAACATTAATTCTATGCTTTCTCCTTTCCAAGCAATAATTGTTCCTGGTGGCTTTGGTAATCGTGGCGTTGAAGGTAAAATCAATGCAATTAATTATACTCGAGTTAATAAAGTTCCTTTCTTAGGATTATGTTTAGGTATGCAGTTAGCTTGTATTGAATATGCTCGTAATGTATGTAATTTACAAGATGCTAATTCTACTGAATTTAATGAAAAAACTAAAAATCCTATTTTTGATTTATTACGTGGTAAAAATAAAAATGATCAAATCGGGGGAACTTTAAGATTGGGTAATTATCCAACCACTTTAATTAATGATTCATTAGCAAAATCTCTTTATAAACAAACGATTATTATTGAACGTCATCGTCATCGTTATGAATTTAATAATAGTTATAAAACATTACTTGCAAAAAATGGATTAATTTTTAGTGGTATATATAATAAAGAAGATTTGGTAGAAATGATTGAGTTGCCAAAAGAAGTACATCCATTCTTTATTGCAAGTCAGTTTCATCCTGAGTTCACATCAAGAATTAATAAACCAAATCCTTTATTTTTAGGATTAATTAAAAGTATTATTAAAAAATAATGATAAAGTAAGAAAATTTAATTTTAAAATTGTTATAATTTTTATGAATTGTATATTCTCAAAATATATATGCAACTAGATTTTTTATGAAAATATATAATATAAGGTTATAATATTTTAAGAAAGAAGGAAAAGAAATGAATAAATTTGTTAGTGCAAAAAATATGATTGATAAAGCAAAAGCAGGTAAATATGCCGTTGCTCACTTTAATATTAATAATTTAGAATGAACAAGATCTATTCTTGAAGTTGCACAAGAAACTAAATCATCTGTTATTTTAGGTGTTTCAGAAGGTGCTATTAAATACATGGGTGGATTTAACACAGTTGCTAGTATGACTTTAGCGTTATTGAATGATTTAAATATTACTATTCCAGTGGCATTACATTTAGATCATGGTCAATCAGTAGATTCTTGTAAGAAAGCATTAGATGCTGGTTTTAGTTCTGTTATGTTTGATGGTTCTCATTTAGATTTTAATGAAAATATAAAAGGTACCAAAGAAGTAGTTGCTTATGCTAAGAAAAGAAATGCATCTGTTGAAGCAGAAGCAGGGACTATTGGTGGTGAAGAAGATGGAGTTATTGGTAGTGGTGAGATTGCTAGTGAGGAAGATTGTAAATCATTAGCAGCTTTAGGAATTGACTTTTTAGCAGCCGGAATAAATAATATTCATGGAAAGTATCCTAAAAATTGAGATGGTTTAAATTTTGATGTGTTAAAAAAATTATCAGTAGCTTCAAATAAGCCAATGGTATTACATGGTGGTTCTGGAATTCCAAAAGATCAGGTTAAAAAAGCTATTAATTTAGGAATTGGTAAAATTAATGTTAATACTGAATTACAAGAAGTGTTCGCCGCAGCTATTGAAAAATATGTTACGGAAGGAAAACTTAATGAAGATAAAGGGTTTGATCCTAGAAAAATTTTTAAGCCAGGAATGGAAGCAATTAAACTTAAAGCTAAAGAATTATTAACAGAATTTGGTTCATTAGGAAAATCTTAAAATTAAGATAAATTTCAAATATGAAAATTACTTTTATTATCAATAACTTGTGATATTTTTTCATTACTTGGTTTATTTCTATCTTTTTCATCTCAAATGATTGTTCCAATTGTTGATAACAATTCATATTGTTCAAGAAAAGTTTTTTTTACATAATCAGTACTTTTTTTAGGAATATAGCCTAAAGTGACATTAGTAATAGCACCAATCATTTGGAATTGTGCCATTCCTATGTTTTCTTTAATAGCAAATTGCTCTAAAGTTTTAATAATCATTTCATCTTTTTCAATAATTAATGCATACTTATTTCCGATCATTTTTTTAATTTTCATAATAAGAATCTCACCTTTCTTTTAGCAGTATTTTAACATATTTATTAATAGCAATAATGATTAAATTTGATTATTATAGGAAAAAATATTTTTCTTTTTGTAATAAAAATTATTTTAAAAAGAAAAATATATTAATTTTAAAATTAATAGGTATAATAAAACTAATATTTAAACTAAGGAAGTGATAAAGTTGAAAACTAATGGTTTAGTAATTGCTATTGGTAATGATCATACCGCTTATGAATTTAAACAACCAATTATTAAATTTTTACATACAGAAGGCTATCAAATTTTAGATTTAGGAACAAATAGCAGTGAGCCTGTTGATTATCCTAATTTTGGTTTTAATGTTGCTAATGCTATTGTTAGTAAAAAAGCAGATTTTGGTATTGTAATTTGTGGTACTGGTATTGGTATTAGCATTGCTACCAATCGTATTAATGGTGTTCGTTGTGCCCTTTGCTATGAAGAAGAAACAGTAAGATTGGCAAGGCTTCATAATGACGCTAATGTTTTAGCACTAGGTGCTAGAATTATTTCTGATTATAAAGCAGTAGAACTTGTGAAATTATTTTTAAATACTAAAACAAGTGATGAAAAAAGACATCAATTAAGAGTTGCAAAACTAAAATAATTTTACTATTAAATTATTAAAGAGAGGATGTTTAAAAATGGATAAATCTTTTAATAAGGGTCTTGACCCAGAATTAAAAAAAATTGTGAAAGATGAATGACAACGTCAACAAAATCATATTGAATTAATAGCTTCAGAAAACTATGTATCACCAGCTGTACTTACACTTGCTGGAACAATATTAACTAATAAGTATGCAGAAGGTTATCCTGGCAGAAGATATTATAATGGTTGCGAAAATGTTGATAAAATTGAAAATTTGGCAATAGAGCGTTTTAAACAATTATTTAATTGTAATCATAAATCAGGTCAATGTAAAAAAGGTAATTTTCATGCTAATGTACAACCTCATTCTGGTAGTCAAGCTAATGCTGAAGCATATGCTGCTATATTACGTCCAGGTGATACTATTCTTGGTATGGAACTTGATGCCGGTGGTCATTTAACTCATGGTTATAAAATTAATTTTTCTGGTAAAATTTATCACGGTGTTAATTATGGTGTAAGTAAAAAGGATGAATATTTAGATTATGATGAAATTTTAAAAATTGCTAAAGAATGTAAACCAAAAATTATTGTAGCAGGAGCTAGTGCTTATTCAAGACTTATTGATTGATCAAAGTTTCGTAAAATTGCCGATACTGTTGGAGCATATTTAATGGTTGATATGGCGCATATTGCTGGATTAATTGCTGCTGGATTACATCAAAATCCTATTTGTTATGCTGATATTACAACAACAACAACTCATAAAACATTAAGAGGACCACGCGGTGGTGCTATTCTTTGCACCGAAGAATTAAAAAAGAAAATTGATAGTGCGGTATTTCCCGGTAATCAAGGTGGGCCATTGGAACATATTATTGCAGCAAAAGCACAAGCTTTTTATGAAGCATTAACGCCAGAATTTAAAACTTATCAAATGCAAATAATTAAAAATGCTCAAGCATTAGCGAAAACTTTTCTTGATGCAAAATTTCATGTAGTGGCGGGTGGCACTGATAATCATTTATTAACTGTTAATGTTACTAATATTAACGGTTTAAATGGTAAAGAAGCTGTTGATATTTTAGAAAAGATTAATATTGTTGCTAATAAGAATGGTGTTCCCTTTGATCCTTTACCAGCTGTTATTACTAGTGGTGTTCGTTTTGGTAGTCCAGCAATGACAACGAGAGGTTTTAAAGAAGAGCAGTTTATTGAATTAGGAAAGATTATTATTAGTGCTTGAAAATTACCTAAGGGTATTAATGATGATGGTTTAAATGAATTAAGAAAAAAAGTTGATATGCTTTTAAATAAATTTCCCATTTATGAAGATATAAAATTACCTCAATAATAAAATAATTATTTTATGTTTGGAATATGAAAATAAGTTTTCTGTTAATTAACAGAAAACTTATTTTATTTTTTTGAATCTTTAATTTCTTGGTAATGTTTAGTAATCTGTGTAACTTACAAAAATAACTATGTTTAATTAATTCTATAATAAACCTAGAAAGAGTGAATTACAGATGGCTAAAAAGCAAAATATTAATAATAATGATCCAATATCAAAAGCAGTAGATTTATTATTAGAAAATACTGAAGATTTAACAACAGTTTTTAAAGAGGGAGGTTTGTATAAAGAATTAACAAAAAGATTAGTAGAAAAAATGTTGAATTCTGAGATGCAAAATTATTTAGGATATGATAAGAATCAACATAGTAATAGTGACAATGCTCGTAATGGTATAAGTTCAAAAAAATTAATAACTCAACAAGGTAAAATTGAGATTGATGTACCACGAGATCGCAATAGTAATTTTAATCCTGTAATAATTGCAAAAAGACAAAGAAGATTTGATGGTTTTGATCAACAAGTTCTTTCTTTATATGCAAAAGGTATGACATTATCAGATATTAGAATGCAATTACAAGAGTTATATCATGGTGCTGATATTAGTGAAAGTGTTATTAGTCAAATTACTGATGATGTTATTGATGATGTAAAAGCATGGCAAAATCGACCATTAGATAGTATTTATCCGATTGTTTATTTTGATTGCATAGTAGTTAAAATACGACAAGATAAACGCATTATTAACAAATCTGTGTATATAGCTTTAGGAGTTGATTTAGAAGGTAAAAAAGATGTTTTAGACTTATGAATTAGTGAAAATGAAGGTTCTAAATTTTGATTAGCCAATTTCACAGAAATGAAAAATCGAGGCTTAAATGATATTCTTATTGCTTGTAGTGATAATTTAACAGGAATGTCAGAAGCAATACAATCAGTTTATCCTAAAACAGAACATCAATTATGCATCGTTCATCAAATTAGAAATAGTTTGAAATATGTCTCATATAAGCATAGAAAATCTCTAGTTGCAGATTTAAAACCAATTTATACTGCATGTAGTGAAGAACAAGCAATGCAGGCTTTAGAAACATTTGAAAATAAGTGAAATAAACAATATCCTCAAATTGCTAAATCTTGATATAAAAATTGAGAAAATTTGATAGTTTTTATTAGTTATCCAACAGAAATTAAAAGAGTAATTTATACCACAAATGCTATTGAATCTGTTAATAGTCAATTACGAAAAGTTATCAGAAATAAAAAAGTTTTTCCTAATGATATGGAAGAATTGAAAATATTTTATTTAGCAATTGAAAATATAACAAAAAAATGAACAATGCCCATTCAAAATTGAAATACAGCAATTGCTCATTTTATGATAAAATTTGAAGATAGAATTAATATTAACTAGTACTTTGTAAAACAAAGATACACAGATTTCTAAAAAGCCTCAATTTCTTTCATTTTTTCAATAAAATTATTATCATATTTAACCAAAGATTGTTCTTTAATAAACTTTATTAATTCTGAAACATCTTCATCACTAATTCATGGTGCTTGTAAACGATTGATATTATTTTGTCCTGGAGCTAAAAATAACATATCGCCTTTACCTAATAATTTTTCTGCTCCAGCAGTATCAAGGATTGTTTTTGAATCAATTCAAGATGCAACTTTAAAAGCAATTCTTGCTGGAATATTATTTTTAATTACGCCAGTAATTACATCTACTGATGGTCTTTGTGTTGCTATTACTAAATGAATTCCTGCTGCTCGACCCATTTGTGTAATTCGCATGATCCCTTCTTCAATTTGTTTGCTTGCTTGTACCATTAAATCTGCTAATTCATCAATAACAATAATATAATAAGGTAATTTATCAATTTCCTGACTTATTTTTTTATTATAACTTTCAATATCACGATTTCCATTTTTTGCAAATAGTTGGTATCGACGCATCATTTCTAAAATTACTACTTGTAATGCTGCTGGTGTTTTGTTTGCTTCATTAATTACTGGAATAATTAAATGTGGGATATCATTATAAATTGCTAATTCTACTCATTTAGGATCGATTAATATTAGTTTTATTTCATGAGGTTTGTATTGTAAGAGCAAAGAAATTAGTAAATCATTAATAAAAACTGATTTTCCTGAACCAGTACTACCAGCAATTAATAAGTGCGGCATTTCTTTTAATGAATGAAAGATGTAATCACCAGTAGTATTTCTACCAATACTAATTAATAATTTTTTATTTTTATATTTTTCGCTTATATTTTCAAATTGTTCTTGCATATTAGTTGGAACAATATTTTTATTACTAACTTCAATTCCAATCATTGATTTACCAGCTATTGGTGCTTCGATTCTAAGAACCTGTTTGGAATCTTTTAAACATAATTAAACTAAAAAAGGGAATAATTATTTCTAACCTGACAGTTAATTAACATTTTATTTTCTTTGTCATTTTTTTGTTAAAAAGATTTTATCATTTGACAACTTATCGATTAAAAATTTATTTTTCAACTATAAAATAACATTTATGATATTAATTTAATCAAAAATAAGTTAAAAAAGATCCTAAACAGGTTCTAATATTATTATTTGCTAAAACTAGTTTTAGTTCTTCTTCTAAGTTAGTAATTTTGTTAATTTTCATTCCTGAAGTGATTGAAACCTCGTATTTTGTTACTGTTGTACCAATAGTAAAATCATTTACTTTTCCTTGAACAGAAAATTCTTTAAATAACTGATTAATTTTTTCTTTATTTTCTAAAGCATATTTTTCATTTTCTTCTTGCTTTTTTATTAGATTATCTGATTTTTAGTTAATTTTAATGTTGGTAAAATATATTTTTGATTAATTATAGTTTGTTCAGGAAGAAAAGCTTTTGTTTTTTCTTGATTATTATTTTGTTTTTCAATTTGATTAATAATTTTGTTTTGTTCTTTAACTTTTGTTTTATTATTTTCTAATTTTTGATTATTAATTTTGTTAATATTGTTATTTTCTTGTAATAATTCCTTATTGGTTTCTATATCAAAGTTTATTTTTTCATTTTTTACTTTATTGTTTGCTAGATTTTCTTTTGTAAATTGTTTAGTTTCTAATTTAGATTGCTTATTATTGTTTTTTTGCTTGTTGTTTGTTTATTTTTAGTTCTTTTTTTAGATTATTGATTTTGATAGTATTATTTTGTGCCAAAGTAAGTTTTTTTGTTTTTCTTTTGCTTTTTCTAATTTATTAATTTTTTGATCTTTTCGCTTAACTTTAAAATCTAAAATTGTTTCTTTGATATGATTTGAAATAGTGATAAATAAAATTAAGGGACAGTTAAAAAATAATCAACTAAAACAAATAATAATCATTAATATATTTAATATAAAATTAACAAAAAAAGTTGTGTAACCTAAAAATTCTAATATAGTATTACCAATTAATCCGCCAACAAGATAAGAGGGAAAGAAACTATCAATAGTTCAATTATTAAAGGAAATAGGTGATTTGAAAAATCCGTGATAATTATTAAAAATAGTTGAATTTCATCAAGATTGATAATAATCATTAATTAAATTAATATGAAATTTATTATTAAATCAAATATTATCATAATGACTAATAATAGTAAAAGTTTCAATTGTTCAAGCGCAGCATATAATAGTAGTAATTATTGCTCAAACAAAGGAAACTTTAAATTTAAAATAATAATTAAAACAAAGTGGAATTAAAGATATATATAATAATATATAAATTAAATATTTGCTTCATCCAAATAAAAAAGAAAATATAAAGTCGTCTAAAAATTTACCAATTGGTAGTAGTCTTAATAAACTAAAAGTTATTAATAACAATAAAATTAGAGTACCTAATAAGATACCAATTTTATTATTATTACTATTTTTAATTTGTTTAATTTTAATATTTTTAAAATCTTTCATAATTTTAAACTCCTAACTTTTCTATTTTAAATTTATTGGTTGAGTGATTGTATAAAAATAATATCATATTATTATCAGTAAAAGTCATATAATCATCCATAACAATTTGGCATAGTACACCTTTGATATATAAATTTGTTCCATTTAATCTTAGTTGTTGTGTTATTTGGTTATCAGTAATTAAACCTTTATTATCTGCTAAATAAACTAAACTATCATATAAATTATTAGTAATAAAAAATTGACAATTATTACTATTTCTTAATTAAAATAAAGTATTTCAAGCAGATAGCATTGATTTTAAATATCCTACTGGTGTTTTATCAGTAATATCTAATTTAGTTGCATATTTTGCAATTACATTTTTATCATTATTTGCTAAATAATCCGCTAAATCATTAGCAACTTCATATTGCATTGTATTTAACAAATTTTGTCCATTTTCTGCATTTAAATCAACATTAGCAATTATTTCACCTGCAACTGCTTCTTGTTTAATTTCTTTTAAAATTTTAATAGTTTCAGCGTAACTAACATCTAATCCTTTGCTTTTATCATTTCATTTTAGTACTTTAATTTCTGAATTTTTTGGTTTTTTAACTATAAATTCAATTTTTGTAGAATTAACCATTTCAATAGGAAAAAAACTTGCTCATGGTGAATTTGATTGTTTATAAAACTCTATAAACTCAGGTGCTTCTACTAATTTTTGTGTATTATCTAAATTTTTTTGAATATTAATTGCCATTTTTTATATTCCTTTCCGTTATAAGTTATTTTTCTTTTTATAATCCAATAAAGTACTTTTTATTGAACTTGGTTGATTTGTTAATATTGTTTCTTGTTTACCACCTGTATTAATTATTTCTTTAAATACTGGTTGTTCTTTAATCATTTTTTTAATAGTTTCTTCAATTTTTGAATTTTCTAAATTATTAGTTTTAAATTTTAAAAAATCATAAAATTCAGTTTTAACTTGATATTTTTTAAATATATTAATAATTTCTTTTTCTTTAATTTCTTGATTAAGTATTTAACTTATTTTCTGCTTCATTAACTTTATTTTCTATTTCTTGTGAAGAAGCATTATTTTCAGTTAAAGGTTCAGTTGTTTGTTGAACATTATTTTCATTTTCTAACATTTAACATTCTCCTAATCTTAGAACCTGTTTGGAATCTTTTAAACATAATTAAACTAAAAAAGGGAATAATTATTTCTAACCTGACAGTTAATTAACATTTTATTTTCTTTGTCATTTTTTTGTTAAAAAGATTTTATCATTTGACAACTTATCGATTAAAAATTTATTTTTCAACTATAAAATAACATTTATGATATTAATTTAATCAAAAATAAGTTAAAAAAGATCCTAAACAGGTTCTTATCCCAATAATCAATCTTTAACTAATTGTGGCATTTCACTTATTAGTTTTTTTATAATCATTAACAGCATTTTCTAATATATCAATATCAGAAAATTTAAAACAATTTCCTATATCTAAATCAAAATCTCTATCAATTTTGATATTATTTTTTCTATATTTTTCATTAAATTCAATTTTTGTCATATTATTTTTCTCCTTTATTAATTTTTTCATTTAACTTTGCTAATTTTTTTTGGTGTTTTATAATTTTTTTATTTGCTCTAAGAACCTGTTTAAAATCTTTTTAATAAAATTGAAATAAAGGAAAGAACAACCATTTGTAAGCTAGTATTTAATTTTCTTTCACAATTTTTTCATAATCTTCTGCATTTTTCTAATCATGCAAAACTTCGTTCTACAACTCATCTTTTTGGCAATAATACAAAAGAATGTAATTCATTACGTTTGATAACTTCAACATTTGCATTTATGATTGTTTTGATTTTAAAAGCAAATTTTTCACCAGTATAACCAGCATCTACTAGTATTTTTTGAACTTTAGATAAATTTTCTTTTTCATTTTCAATCATTATTATAGCACTGTTACGATCTGTTTTTTCTGCTGTGGTTATGTAAATTATATGCGGTAAACCTTGAGAATCAACAGCAATATGACGCTTTATTCCTGAAATTTTTTTACCAGCATCATAACCTTTATTTTTAGCAGTATCTGTGTTCTTAACACTTTGTGAATCAATTATACAAAAACTAGTTTGTTCTTTTCTACCATTATTGATACGAACTTTTCTAACTAATTTTTTTTAAAATTACTTGTCAAGTGCTAGGTTCTTTATCACTATTTTTACTTCAAATTTGAAAATAATAATATACAGTTTGTCATTTTGGAAAATTTTTTGGTAACATTCTTCATTGACATCCACTTTTTAATACATATAAAACTGCACAAAATACTTCATATAAATCTAAATTTCTTGGTTTTGTTTTCTTTTTGCTATTTTCTAAAATTGATATTATGTTCTCAAATTGTTCTTTAGTAACATGACTTGGATAATTTTTATGCATATATACCCCTTATCTTAAAATATATAGTCATTTTACGTTATTTTATAAAAGATTCCAAACAGGTTCTAACATGTTTTGGAGTTGTAATAAATCTTTTTAATAAAACAATTAATTCTCTACAAATTAATGTTCCAACACTTGTTCCGATAATTATTAATTCATGTATAAGTTCTTTCATATCAATATTTTCCTTTCAATTATTTTATTTTATAAACTCATATGGTTATAATCTCAATTTAATGAATTATTATCATCATGTAATGATACTTCATGAAAATTACTACCATAATTGTTTATTTCACTATTATTAACTAATCTAGCATGTTCATTTGTAAATGAAGTTTCTTGTAATTCTTCATTATTATTTATAGTTTCCATAGGTAATAAATTATGAATAATTTCACTTGCTCCAGCAACAATAGTAGGGATTGCATAAGCATTATTAAAATCATTATTTATACCCATAGCAACACCACTTGATATTAAACATCCACCAGTTGCCATATTTGCTATTTTACGTATAGTTTCAAATCTATTAGGTATTAATTCTGTAATTCCATTAATAAGATTTGAAATACCATAAGCATTTAATGAAATATAAGTATCTCAATCCATTAGTGATTGATTTTCTTGTTTATTTAATAATTGTAATCATGGTGGACCTTGTGTAGTTGTTGTTATAATTTCTGTTGTTGTAGTTATAGGAATAGATGTTGTAGTTGTTATTGGACTTTCAGTTGGATTAGGAATAATATCTGTATTAATAAATTTTGCATAATTTACTAATCCAATTGTTCCTAATCCTAATAATATTTTTTTAGAACTATTAATTAATTTAGTTTTTACACTTGGCATTTGGTTTAAATTTCATATATCTAAACCTAATTTTTTACCAAATAATAAACTATTAATTGAACCTAATACTGGATTTGAAATTACTTGACCATAATAAGCACTTGTACCAATCATTGCACAAATAGGACTTATTCTAATTCTAATTAATTTAGTTAAAGTATAATTTGATTCTGTATTTTCGTTTGGCATTTTATTCTCCTTTAATTTTCTAATTTTTTAATTGTTACTTTAATTCAACCTTGATAAACATCATTATCACCAACTATTAATGCAACATTACTTTCAGGGTCAGAAACAATTATATGTTTTGATTTAACATTTGGATATTGTCTTAAAATAATTGCTCTAATATCATTACTTGTATGAATTGCTTTCGGAAATGGTGATAATATTTCAATTTCATCTTTATTTTCAAACAAAATAGGTAATATTATCATTAATTATTTCTCCTTATTTTTAATTTGATTAGCAATTTTACTTAATATTTTTAATACTTTATATTCATTTTTTAAATCTTTAATTATATAAATTAAAAATATTATTAATGTTAGAACCTGTTTGGAATCTTTTAAACATAATTAAACTAAAAAAGGGAATAATTATTTCTAACCTGACAGTTAATTAACATTTTATTTTCTTTGTCATTTTTTTGTTAAAAAGATTTTATCATTTGACAACTTATCGATTAAAAATTTATTTTTCAACTATAAAATAACATTTATGATATTAATTTAATCAAAAATAAGTTAAAAAAGATCCTAAACAGGTTCTTATACTTGTTATTAATATTGGTACTATTAATAAAATTTTTCATAATATCATTTTTTACTCTTTTCATTTTTTAAATCATTTAACATTAATTGAACAAAATGCACGATTTTTAGGAATATTTAAAGTATTAAAAATTTGACCAGTTACTAAAATTTCATCATTTTTGTTTAATAAAATACAGCGTCTATAAAATTTTGGGTTATTAAAAATTAAAGTAACATAGTTCAATCCATTTCATTGACCACGAACACTATAATATAATTCTTTATTACCTTTTTCATAATATTTGGAATGGCAACACTTTTTAGGACTATTTTTTGGTAGACACTTGTTCTTGATATTTGATAGGAGTTAAGTAGTTTAAAGTGCTGTGGATTCTTATGTTGTTGTATCAATTGATATAATCAAATAATTCTAATTTTAATTGGATTAATGATGTAAAATTTTTATCATTAATAAATTCAGTTTTGAAAGTTTTAAAAGTTGCTTCAGCAACAGCATTATCATAAGGACAACCTTTTTTGCTTAAAGATCGAGTAATATTGAATGCTAATAAAAGATTATTAATAATTTTATTGTTAAATTCATTACCTCGATCACTATGAAATATTTGGATATCTTTTAAACAGCGATTTGATTGCATAAATGCTTGATATACTAGTAATGCATCTTTTTTAACTCCAACACTATGTCCAATAATTTCGCGGTTAAATAGGTCTATTAATAGGCAAATATAGTTTCATTTACCATTAACTTGAACGTAAGTTAAATCACTAACAATAACTTCATTTTTAACCCTATTATTAAAGTTTCTATTAACAAGATTGGTTATTTGACTATTATTGACTTTATTATGATGATTTTTGAATGATAATTTAGTGTATTTTGATATTAAATTATGCTTATTCATAATTTCTTTAATTTTTCTGCGTGATAAATAAATTTCTTGGTTTTCTAAAATTTTTTTTAATCTTCTAGTACCATAAACTTCTTTATTTTCTTTAAAAGCACTAATAATAGCTTCATCATACATATTATTTTTGATTTTATTTTCTTTTTTCTTTAAGTTAAAATAATATGTTGATTTAGATATTTTCAAAAAACGACACATTGTGCGAATTTTATATTTAACTTTATTTTTGACAATAATTTTTATTTTCTGCCTATTATTAGTGCTGCTTGCTTTAAAATATCATTTTCCATTCTTAATTGTTTTAATTCTTTTCTTAATTTAATTAATTCATTTTCTTCAACAGAACGATTATCTTTAGTTTTAAAACTACCTGAATTAGTAAATTGCTTAATTCAATTATAAGTAGCTGCTCTTGTAACATTGTACTCTTTAGCAAGACAAGACACTGACTTACCGCTTTGATATAAAGCTACTATTTGTTTTTTAAATTCATCTGAATATGAGTTAATATTGGCCATAATTATACTTCCTTTCTTTTCACTAATTTGTTCACTTGTCTACGTAATTAGTGTCCAATAAAGTGTAACCCATCCAATTTTGCTTCAATAGTGTTACTTAGTTTTACTGTTAATTTGACATAATTTGTTTTATCTTTCATTTTTATAATTCCTTAAATAATATTGAATATGTTTATAAGCATCTTGTTCATGTTTTGTAAATTTTATATTTCCTTTATAATTTGTTATTTTATTTTTATTTTTTGGTTCACTTTCGTGATAATCTCAATCCATAATATCTTGTACTAAGACCATTAAAGCACCAATAATTTTAGGAGTTGCTAATGGATTAGTTAATAATTCTTTTGAACTTAAAAAGAAATTTTCTACAATAACTAA